>NZ_RJKO01000007.1:0-197394 GCF_003751825.1 Rathayibacter sp. PhB186
AGGACGGTCAGGCTTCTATCAAGTCATGACCAGCCGACCGGATGCTTACGGTGTCGCGGGGTTCGACAGTTCGAGATCCAGACAGCCCTGCCAGGCGTCAGATACGCAGACGAGTCAGAACCCCGCGACACACCAAGGCAATCACCGATACGCCCGCTGCGCGGGCTACTCGATCAGCACGGATGGCTGATCAGCTTGGATCGAGGCAGCCCGCCGTGGGGTGCAGCCGCTCCCCACGCTGGTCGAGCAGCCCCGACGGGGCGAATCGAGACCCGCCGTCGCCGCACTCAGACGTCGACGAGGATCGTCCGGGTCGGGAGGCCGAGGAACGCGGGAGCCTCGCCCGTCGTCTCGGGAGAGACCGGGCCTCGCGTCACGGTCGCCGTGACTCGGAAGCCGCCCGGGGGAACCTGCGTCAGCGCGCAGTACATCCGTCCCGGGCCGAGGGACGCCACCTGCATCACCCGCCCGTCCCGGTCCGTGTACGTCCCGCGGCTCCGATAGCTCCCGGCCGGGACCACGAGGTGGGCGGAGCGCGGGTGGTCGACGACCAGCCACTCCGACCAGTGCTCGACGTCGTGCTCGGTGGTCACGTCCATGCGGGCGTCGCTGAGGAGCTCGACCGAGGCTCCGGACGCCCCGCTGCGCGCCGCCCGGAGCTCGACGATGAAGTTCCCCGAGGACAGGGAGTCCAGGAAGAGACCGACGTACGGTCCGGCCTCGAGGGGTCGCGGAGCGCTTGCGGCGGCCCCGGGGGCGCCGACCGCCGCGGCGAGGACGGGCGCCGCGCAGGCCATCGCGATTGCGGCGCGGCGGGTGACTCCCGGACCGTCCGAACGACTGCCGGACATGAGATCTCCCTCCGGTCGCACGGCTCCTCGCGACCCGTCGTGCCGCGCGCCCTCGGCTCGCGACTCGGGACGGATGCCGCAATGGTCGGTCACCTGTCCGGTTCCGCCGAATCGCTGGCGCGATGCGGTAAACCTGGCGCCGGGACGTCGACGCGCGGGGTCGAGCGGCGGGCGGGGGAGACGTCGTCCGCTCAGTTCACGAGGCCGACGGTCTGGGTCCCGAAGCCGAGCGCGGTCTGCGCCTTCGGGTCGGTGCCCGGGTGGACGCGACCCCGCGTCACGGTCGCCGTCACGGAGAACCGTCCCCGGGGTTCCCTGGTGAAGTTGGTGTACCCGCTTCCCACGATCCTCGCGACCTGGAGGGTCACTCCGTCCTTGCCGGTGTAAGTCCCCCCGGAGGGGTAGGCGCCGGCCGGGATCAGGAGGTGCCCGGCGCGCGGGCCGTCGACGACGACCCCGCCGGACCAGCTCTCGATGTCGTGCTCCGACGCGATGTCCACCCTCGCCTCGTCGGCGAGCACGACGGGGGCTCCGGCTGCGCCGCTCCGCGCCACCCGCAGATCGATCCGGAACTCGCCCGCACGCCAGGGGATGAGGAAGAGCCCGACGTAGGGTCCCTGGTCGACCGGGACCGGTGCGGAGGCGGCCGCGCCCGGCGCCGCCACGGCGGCCGAGACCACGGGAGTGGTCCACGCGGCCGCCACCACGGCGGTCCGGCGCGTCACCCCCCGCTCGGCGCTGGCCCTCTCCTCGAATCGTGCATCGTCCCGTCGAGCGTCCGGCATCGTCTCTCCCTGATCGCGCCGGTGCCCGTGTCAGGCGGGAGCCGAGCACCGATCATCCGCTGGAAGTCCGAAGTCTCGGGCACCGCGGTCGGCACCGCCCCATCGGTGGCACGATGCAGTCGATCTGGCGGGTCCGCCGTGCCGGCGATCTCCGGCGACACGGTACAGAGCCGGCCACTCGCCTGAGTCAGGCTTGAGAAGCGGACCCGCCCCACACACGTGGGCAGGCGGGTCTTGCTGTGTCTCCCGACGCCTTCTCTTCGTTTCTCGGTGGTGAGGGAAAAGGACGCGCTGCGCCCTTTTCCATGCTGGTCGATCAGCCCCGCAGGGGCGTATCGAGACCCGCCACCACCAGCAGGGCGGGTCTGCAGACTCGCGTTCCGACGCTGGTGGATCTCGATACGCCCGCGATGCGGGCTACTCGATCAGCAGGGGTGCCCGAAGCGCGGGCTGCTCGATCGGCAAGCGACGGGGTCAGCTCGCGGTCAGGGCGTCGCGGAGGCGGACGCGGGAGCCCATCCGCAGCAGCGAGTTGGTGTAGATGCGGCTGGCGACGGCCATCACGGCCGCGGTGGCGACGACGAGGAGGCCGAGCGAGACCAGCGGCTCCCACCACTCCGCCTCGCCGAAGAAGAGCCGCACCGGCATCGCGACGGGGGCGCTGAAGGGCACGTAGGACAGGATCGTCATCACCAGCGGGTTGTCGCCGAAGATCACGACGCCGAAGTAGGGCACCATCACGAGCATCATCGCGGGGGTCATCACCGAGCCGGTGTCCTCCTGGCGGGAGACGAGCGCGGCGCCGGCCGCGAAGACGCTCGCGACCAGGACGAAGCCGAAGACGAAGAACACGACGAACCAGATCAGCGGCGCCGAGAGGAGGTCGAGCAGCTCGGTCTGCCCCGTCACGGCGAGGCCGAGGGCCGACGCGGCGGCGATCGCGGCGGCCGTGCCGACGCCGATCACCGAGTTGCCGAGGATCTTGCCGGCCAGCAGCGCCCGGGCGGGCACCGCGGCGAGCAGGATCTCGACGATGCGCGACTGCTTCTCCTGCACCGTGTTCTGCATGATGGTCGCGCCCGAGCCCAGCACGGCGAGCATGAACACCAGCCCGAACGCCAGTCCGATCAGCGTGCGCAGGCCCGACGGCGTCTGCGAGGGCTCGAGCAGCTCGACCGCGGGGCTGACGGAGAGCGCCGCGACCAGGCCCTCCGGCGCCTCGTCGAGAGCGAGCACCGAGAAGCCGATGGCGTCGTCGCTCGGGACGAGCGCGGCGTCGACGTCGCCGGCGCGCACCAGCTCCTCCGCCTCCGCGACACTCCCGACCTCGGTGACGTCGAGGGCGTCGGCGGCGGTCAGCGCGGACGCCGCGGAGCCGACGACCGCGACGGGGGTCGCGTCGGCGGTGCGGCTGCTCAGCACGTTGCCGAGCACGATGCCGCCGATCACCAGCACGAGCGTGATGACCGTCGAGACCAGGAACGCCTTCGACCGGATCTGGGAGAGGATCTCGCGCTCGGCGACCAGGAGCGTCGCGCCCCAGGTGCTCAGCCGGCCGTCCGGGGCACCGGTACCGGCACCGGTCGCGCTCCTCGTGCTGCTCGTCGTCATCGGACCGCCTCCGTCTTCTTCTCGGCGCCCGCAGGCGCGCTCACCACGATGTCCCGGAAGATCTCCCCGAGGGTCGGCCGCACCGGCCGGAACGACGCCACGGTGCCGCGCTCGACGGCGGAACGCAGCACGGCGTCGGCCGCCGCCCGGTCCGCATGGAAGAGCACCGACGTGCCGGCCAGCTCCGCCACCTCGACACCGGGGACGCCGCGGACCCAGCCCGCGTCGCCGTCCGTCTCGAGCGACCAGCGGTCGCCGGAGTACTGCTCGCGCAGCGCCTCGCGCTCGCCCGCGGCCTTCACCTGGCCGCCGGCGATGATCACCAGGTCGTCGCAGAGCCGCTCGACCACGTCCAGCTGGTGCGAGGAGAACAGCACCGGGATGCCCCGGGCGGCGTGCTCGGCGATGACCGTGACGACGTCGTCGACGGCCAGCGGGTCGAGCCCGGAGAACGGCTCGTCCATGATCAGCACGTCCGGGTCGTGCACGAGGGCGGCCGCCACCTGCACGCGCTGCTGGTTGCCGAGCGAGAGCGCCTCGAGCTTGTCGCGGCGGCGCTCGATCAGGCCGAGGCGCTCGAGCAGGTCGTCCGCCCGCTGGACGGCGGTGGCCTTGTCGATGCCGTGCAGCCGGGCCAGGTAGGCGAGTTGCTCGCCGATCTCCATCTTCGGGTAGAGGCCGCGCTCCTCGGGCATGTAGCCGAAGCCGTGCAGCGCGGCCTGGCCGACCGGCGCGCCGTCCAGGGTCACCTCGCCGGAGTCCGGCCGGAGGACGCCGAGGATCATCCGCATGGTCGTGGTCTTGCCGGCGCCGTTGCCGCCGACGAACCCGGTGAGCCGGCCCCGCCCGACATCGAAGCTGACGTCGTCGACGGCGCGATGGGCACCGAAGCTGCGACTGATGTTCTGCACGCTGAGCATGCGACCTCCTCGGATCCGACTGACCCCTCCACGCTACGGAGGGCGCGTCATCGGCACCTCCGGCGCGGGGGTGAACGGCCGTCTCCGCCTCAGGACGGAGGAGCCTCCGGCGGCCGCCGCGGGTCGACCAGGCCGGAGCGGTAGGCGAAGGCGACGGCCTGGACGCGGTCGCGGAGGGAGAGCTTGGTGAGCACGTTCGACACGTGGGTCTTGACCGTCGCGCGACCGACGACCAGCAGCTCGGCGATCTCGTCGTTGGAGAGACCCTGCGCGAGCAGGCGGAGCACCTCGGTCTCGCGGACGGTCAGGTTCTCGGGCGCCGCGCCGGGGGCGGCGAGCGGAGCACGGTCCCGCTCGCGGGCGACGGCGCGCTCGATCACCGCGCGGGTCAGCTCGGGCGCGAGCAGGGCGTCGCCCGCGGCGATCGCGCGGACGCCGGCGACGAGGCGCTCCGGCGGCGAGTTCTTGAGCAGGAAGCCGCTGGCGCCCGCCTCCAGGGCCGCCAGCAGGTAGTCCTCGCGCTCGAAGGTCGTCAGCACGAGCACCTGGACGGTCGAACCGGGCTCCGCGAGGATCCGCCGGGTCGCCTCGAGACCGCCGATGCCGGGCATCTCCACGTCCATGCAGACGACGTCGGGCCGGGTGCGCGCGACCACCTCGACGGCCTCCTCGCCGCTGGACGCCTCGCCGACGACCTCGATGCCGGCCTGCAGCGAGAGGATCGTGCGGATGCCCTGCCGCATCAGCGCGTGGTCGTCGACGAGGACGACGCGGATGCCGCTCGTGCCGCCGCTCACGCCCGGACCGCCGCTCATGCCCGCACCGCCAGGGGCACGGCGACGCGCACGACCCAGCCGGAGCCGGTGCGCGCCCCCGCCTCGAGAGTCCCGTCGAGCGTCGCCGCTCGCTCACGCATCCCGAGCAGGCCGAGCCCCCCGCTCTGCCGGCGCGGACCGGGGCGCCCGAGTCCGTCGTCGACGACCTCGAGCTCCACCGAGTCGCCCTCGTAACGCAGGTGGACGCGCGCCCGGGTGCCCGGACCGGCGTGCTTGAGGACGTTGGTGAGCGACTCCTGCGCGATGCGGTAGAGGTTCAGCCCCACGAGTGCAGGGAGCTCGACGGGCTCGCCGACCACCTCCAGCGAAACCCGCAGACCCGAGGCCTCGGCGTCCGCGACCAGCGCCGGCAGCGCGTCCAGATCGAGCGAGGCCGTGACCGGGTCGAGCGCGGACTCCTCGTCGCGGAGAGTGCCGAGCAGCTGGTAGAGCTCGCCGACCGCCGCACGCGAGGTGCCCTCCAGCGCCTGGAGCTGCTCGTGCGCCTTCGCCGGGTCGGCGTCGACGAGCATCCGCGCCGCTCCGGCCTGGACCCCCATCAGCGAGACGTGGTGGGCGACCGCGTCGTGCAGCTCGCGCGCGATCCGCAGGCGCTCGATGGTGATCGCCTGGCGGGCGACGGTCGACTGCTCCTCCTCGAGCTGGCGGGTGCGCAGGTCCGTGAGGGCGCGCTGGCGGGCCGACGCCCAGGCGTGGTCGCCGAACCACCAGGCGCCGGCGAAGTAGAGGACGTTGATCAGGATCTGCTGGAGCATGTAGGCCGCGATCGGGGTGAGCGCGCCGATCCCGGCTCCCTCGAAGTCGAGGTCCTGCGTGCTCGCGCGGAAGAAGGTGATCAGCAGCCAGACGCCCATCACGGCGACCAGCACGCCGCGCGCCCAGCCCGCCCGCGTCCGGTTCTGCTCCCAGGCGCCGACGCTGTACAGCGCCATGAACAGCGCGATGTTGCTGATCGTCAGCTCGGGCACCTTCAGCTCGCCGACCAGCAGGAACGCGGCCCCGATGACGGCGAGCACCGCGACGGGCGCCGTCCGCCGGAACGCGAGCGGGAGGATGACGACGGCGAGCACCGCGGCGCTCAGCGCGGGCGACGCGGGATCGGTGAACAGCCCGATCGCGCGGCCGAGCACCAGCGAGAGCACGGCGGCGCCGAAGAGCACGGCGGCGGTCGCGACGTCGGCCCGGCGCTGGTCGGGCGTGGCGGGCGACCGCCGCCAGGCGCGGGAGTCCGGAGCGGCAGTCATCCCGCCAATCTAGCCGCGGGGCTCAGGCGTGCGGGTGCGGGTGGCTGCGCTCGAGCGCGGCGCCCTCGAGGTCGACGTCCGGCAGGAGTCGGTCGAGCCAGCGGGGCAGCCACCAGGCGGAGCGGCCGAGCAGGTGCATCAGCGCCGGCATCAGCAGCATCCGGACGACGAACGCGTCGAGCAGGACGCCGAAGGCCAGGCCGAAGCCCATCGAGCGGATGATGGTCGACTCCGAGAAGATGAAGCCGCCGAAGACCGCGACCATGATCAGCGCCGCGGCGATCACGACCGCCTTGCCGGCCTGGAAGCCCTGCGCGACGGCGAGGCGGGCGTTCGCCCCGTGCACGTAGGCCTCGCGCATCCCCGAGGCGAGGAAGAGCTGGTAGTCCATCGCCAGCCCGAACAGGATGCCGACCAGGATCACCGGCAGGAAGCTCAGGATCGGCCCGGTCGAGTGCAGGCCGATCAGGTCGGCGCCCCAGCCGAACTGGAAGACCGCGACGATCAGCCCGTAGGTCGCGAACAGCGACAGGATGAAGCCGCCGGTCGCGATCAGCGGCACGAGCAGCGAGCGGAACACCAGGATCATGATCAGCAGCGAGAGGCCGACGACCACCGCGAGGTAGGTCGGCAGGACGTCGTTCAGCCCTTCGGAGATGTCGATGTTGGTGGCCGCCTGGCCCGCGACGCCGAGGACGATGTCGTCGTCCACCGGGGGCAGCGCGCGCAGATCCTGCACGAGGGCCTCGGTCGAGGAGCTGTTCGGGCCCTCGGTCGGCAGCACCTGGAAGGCGAGCAGCGTGCCGTCGTCGGAGGCGGCGACGGGCGCCACGGCGACGACGTCGTCCTGCTCGGCGATCGTCCGGGCGACGTCGACCTGGGTGGCGAGGAGCGCGTCGTCGGCGACCCCGCCGGGGACGGACGCGGTGACGAGCAGGGGGCCGTTCGCGCCGGCGCCGAACTCGTCGCCGACGATCTCGAAGGTGCGGGCGCTGGTCGAGCCCTCGGGCTCGCTGGCGCCGTCCGGCAGGCCGAGGCGCATCGAGAGCGCGGGGATCGCGATGACGAGCAGCACGGCGACGGTGCCGACGACGGTGAGGACCGCGCGCAGGGTCGACATCGGCGCGACCGTCCTCACCGCCGCGTGGTGCACGACGGCCGAGCGGGCCTTCTTACGCAGGAGCCGGGTGCCGAGCAGGCCGAGGATCGCCGGGGCGAGCGTGACCGCGATCAGCACGGCGACCGCGACGCAGACCGCGCCGACCGTCCCCATCAGGCCGAGGAACGGGATGCCGGTGACGTTGAGGGCGAGCAGCGCGACGACGACCGTCGAGCCGGCGAAGACGACGGCGGTGCCGGAGGTGCCGTTGGCCAGGCCGATCGACTCGCGCACCTCGACGCCCGAGAGCAGCTGCTTGCGGTGCCGGTTGACGATGAAGAGGGAGTAGTCGATGCCGACCGCGAGGCCGAGCATCACGCCGAGGACCGGGGTGACCGAGGCCATGTCGATGACGCCCGAGAAGGAGAGCGAGGCGGTGACGCCGACGCCGACGCCGACCAGGGCGGTGACGATCGGGAGCGCGGCGGCGACGAGCGAGCCGAGCATCACGATCAGGACGACACCGGCGAAGACCAGGCCGATCGCCTCGCCGACGCCGAAGATCTGCGGCACGCCCTGGGCGAGATCCGTCGCGAACGTGACGTCGGCGCCGGCTACCGGTGCGGACTCGAAGTGGTCGATGACGCCCTGCTTGACCTCCTCCGGGAGCTCCAGGCGCGGCTCGGTGAAGGAGACGTTGACGATGGCGGTCGAGCCGTCCGCCGAGACGACGCCGATGCCGTCCGCGAGGGCGAGCAGCTCCTCGCCCTGGTCGAGCGGGGCCGCGCCGGCCTCGAGCTCGGTGCGCGAGGCGTCGAGCGCCGACTGCTGCGCGGTGAGCTCGGCCTGCTGGGTGTCGAGCTGCGCCTGCTGGGCGTCGAGGGCGGCGAGCTGCTGCTCCGGAGCGCCGGCGGCGACCGCCTGCTCGCGGGCCGCGGTCAGCTGCTGCTGGCCCGCCGTGAGCTGGGCCTGGCCCGCGTCGAGCTGGGCCTGCCCGGCGTCGATCTGCTCCTTCCCGGCCTGGAGCTGCGCTCGGCCGTCGGCGAGCTGCTGCGCGCCGTCGAGCTGAGACTGGCGCGCGGCGAACGGATCGACGACGGCGGCGACGCCCTCGAGGTCCTCGGCGGAGGCGGCCAGCGCCGAGATCGCCGACTCCTGCTCCGCCGTCAGCGCGGAGCCGTCGGCGGTGCGGTAGACGACGGTGCCGGTGCCGCCGGCGGTGTCCGGCAGCTTCTCGGCCAGCTGGTCGGTGACGGCGCCGGACGCGGTGCCCGGGATGTCGAAGCTGTTGGTGAGCGTGCCGCCGACCGCGAGGAAGGCGCCGACCGCGACGCCGAGGATCACGACCCACGCGACGATCACCGCCCAGGCGCGGCGAGCGGCGAAGGTGCCCAGACGGAACAGCAGGGAGGCCAAGGAGATGTCCGATCGAGAGGTGCTCAGACGCGAGCGGCGACAGCGGTCGCTAGATCATACGGTACGTCTCGTCTAGAGCCGCTGTACGCTCGTCGCATGACGGAGCACCGGAGCGGACCGGTCCGCAGCGCCGCGGCACGCGAGTCGGTCCTCGAGGCGACCGCCCGGCTGTTCCTTCAGCGCGGCTGGGACCACCTCACGATGGAGGGCATCGCGAAGGACGCCGGGGTCTCCAAGCAGACCGTCTACCGGTGGTGGCCCTCGCGCGGCGCGCTGATCGCGGACTGCATGATCGAGGGCCGGCTCGTCGCGATCGAGGTGCAGCTCCCGGACACCGGCGACCTCCGCCGCGATCTCGGGGCGTGGCTCGCGCCGATCCTGGAGCTCGCGGGCAGTGAGCCCGGCGCGTCGCTGGTCCGCTCGCTGATCGCGGCCGGTGCCGAGGACGCCGCGGTGGGGGAGCGACTGGGCCGCGCGTTCGGCGTCGACCAGACGCTCTCGGACCGCTTCGCGAAGGCGGTCGAGGCGGGGCAGCTCCCGGCCGACGCCCCGGTCGACGAGCTCGGGCTCTCGATCCTCGGGGCGATCATCCTGCCCGTCGTCGGGCGTCGGCCGCTCGTCGCGGCGTCCGTGCTCGGGCACGTCGACTTCCTGCTCCGGCCGCGCGGCTGAGGCGGCGGCCGGAGCAGGCTCACGTCAGGATCAGGCCCAGGCCCAGGAGGCGAGCACCGACTCGGCGACGGCCTCGCGCTGGTCGTCGTCCACGGTGGGGCTGAACGAGAAGGTGACGACGTAGGTCTGGCCCTCGTCGGTGACGTAGTACTGCTCGACGGCGTAGCTGGTGCCCGACGCGCTGAGGTTCGCGCTGAGGTGCGCGGACTCGGCTCCGGCGACGACGACGCGGTCGTTCGCCTCGACGTCGGTCGCCCCGGCGTTCTCGAGCTCGGTGACCCCGGCGTCCTCGACCTGCTCGGCGGAGACCTCGCCGGCGGGGCTGAGGACGACGTTCACGTTGTCGGCGAAGCCGTCGGTGTCGGTGAGGTCGGCGGCGAGGGTGTCCGCGCCCATGCTCGCGGGGTCGGCGTCGGGGGTGCCCCAGCCCTCGGGCACGGAGTAGGAGTAGCCGTCGCCGGTGATCGTGTCGCCGGTCGCGGCGGCCGTGTCGATGGTGTCGGCGTCGCTGCCGGATTCGGAGTCGCTGCCGGCGGGGGAGGAGCAGCCGGCGAGGAGGACGAGGAGGGCGGCGGCGGTGGCAGTGGTGGCGGCGGCGCCGAAGCGCGCGGGAGCGCCGTGGCGCGTGATTCGTGACATCCCTGCACGCTAGCGACGCCGACCGGGCGGCCGCATCCCCCTCGCCGGGGACGACGGCGCCCCGACTACGCTGGTGGCGCTATGGCATCCGACAGCGAACCCTCCGTCACCCTCACCGATCCGCTCGAGGAGCGCCTGCGCGCCCAGGTCGCCCGCGAGGGCGAGCGCGCGGTCGCCCTGCGCTCGGCCGCGCTGCTCACCGGCGGCTACGAGGGCGAGGCCTTCCTGCTCACCGTCGGCGGCGAGCACGCGGCGGGCGTCCTGCAGGGCGCGCCCTCGCTGTACTGGCCGGAGCTGTGGGGCGCGCGCGCCCTGCTCTACGTCTGGGACGACACCGCGGCCGACGCGGTCCTCGCCGGGCTGGCCAACCCGGCCTGGCGCGTGCGCGAGATGTGCGCCCGGGTCTGCGCCGAGCGGGTCCTCGGCGGGCAGAAGAAGCTGGCGCGGCTCACCACCGATGAGCACGCGCGCGTCCGCGCGGCCGGTGCGCGGGCGCTCGTCGCCGCCGCGGTCGCCGGGATCGGCTCGGGGCGCGACGCGAAGGGCGAGTTCGCGGCGAGCGTCGAGCAGACGCTGACCTCGATGGTCCGCGACCCGGACAAGGACGTGCGGCGCGACGTGCGGGCCGCACTCGACCAGCTCCGCGACGCCCGCCGCTGAGGCGCCTCCCCTCGGAGGTGCTGCTCAGCCGCCGACGTGCGAGCCGAAGCCGGACTTGCCCGTGCCGCCGAAGCCGCCCGCGAGGGTGGCCTTCGAGCCGGGAGTCGCTCCGGCCGGCGCCTTCTGCACCACGTCGGGCTGGGTCGCCCCGCGCGCCGCGAAGCCGCCGCTCGTGACCGGGGCCCAGCTGGTGGCGCGGGTCGAGTTCCAGCGCGACGACGCGAAGATCAGCGGGCCGACCCAGAAGCCGCCGGCGTAGTGCCCGCGGTACTCGTCGGTCGCCTCGCAGAGCTGCTCCGGATCGTCGCCGACCTCCTCGCCCTGGGCCTGCAGCTGCGCGATCTGCTCGCGGACGTCCGCCAGGCAGTCCTCGCGGCTGGCGTAGACCGGGCGCTCGGCGTTCTCGGGGATGACGTAGTCCTGGCCGTCGGCGCCGGTGGTGACCACGCCGTCGGCGGAGGGGTTCGCGGAGTTCAGCGCGACCGCGAGCCCGAGCACGCCGACGGCGACGACGCCGCCGATGACGAGGCCGCGCCGCTTCGAGGCGATGCCGCTGATGCCGACGTCGCCGGACCGGCGGCGGGTGCGGGTGGTGCCCGGGTCGCCGGCGGGGGAGTCCTGCGGAGCGTCCTGGGGGCGGTTCTCGGTGTGGTCGTCGGGGGTGGTCATCGGGTCTCCTCGTCCTGCGGGCGGTTCTCCCGCGCGTCCTGGGGTCGGCCGTGCTCGGGGCGGCCGAAGAGGGGCTCGTCGCGGGGGGTCCGGCCCTCCTCGATGAAGTGCGGCACGAACTCCGCGAGGTCGCCGGTGATCGGTCCGCCGGTCTCGCGCACGTCGATGCCGGCCGGCGTCTCGCCGACGATCCAGCTTCCGATCACGACCGTCCGGCCGTCGATCCGGGCGAGATCGGCCCGGGCCTGGTGCACGAAGCCCTCCTCGCCGTAGGCGCCGCCGTTCTCCGCGACGACCGCGCCGTCGGCATCGAGGATCGTGACGTTCGCGCCCTCGCGGCCGAGCCGGGGCTTGCGCACCTGCGCCGTGCCGACGAGCGGCTCGACGGCGGCCGGGAGCAGGTTCGGATGGCCCGGGAACAGCTCCCAGAGCACCACGAGCAGCTGCTTGTTGCTGAGCAGCAGCTTCCAGGCCGGCTCGACCCAGCGGGTGCGCTCCCGCCGGTCGAGCAGGAGCCCGCCGAACTGCTCGCCGAGCATCCACTCCCAGGGGTAGAGCTTGAAGATCCGCCGGATCGGCTCGCCGTCGGCGTCGAGGAAGCCGGCGCCGTCGAGCTCGTAGCGGATGTCCTCCACGAAGATCAGCTTCGGGTCGAAGCCCGCCTGCGCCGCGGTCTCGGCCATGTAGGCCACGGTGTCCGCGTCCTCGACGATCAGCTCGCCGTCACCGGAGTCGTGCAGCGAGGCGAGGTGCAGCCGTGCGCCCTCGTCCAGCTGCCAGCGGTCGACGCGGAGGTGCCGCCACTGCTCGACGAGCTGCTCGTGCAGGCCGTTGAACTGGTCGGCCTCGGGGCCGCGCGTCTCCTCCAGCCACTGCCACTGCGCGGCGGCCGTCTCGACCAGCGAGGTCGGGGTGTCGGCGTTGAACTCGAGGAGCTTCACCGCGCCCTCGCCGTCGTAGGCGAGGTCGAACCGCCCGTAGACCGTGGGGTCGTCCTCGTCCCAGGAGGTGCGGACCAGCTCGTGGAAGCGCTCCGGGATGCCGAACTCCGCGAGGCGGCCGGTGCGGACGACGTGCTCGCAGGCCTCCATGCAGCGGTCGAAGAGCTCCTGGGTCGCCGTCTCGAGCAGCTCGATCTCGGCGAGCGCGAAGCCGTAGGCCGCCGACTCGTTCCAGTAGGGCCGGCCGCCGTCCGAGGGGAGGTCGTAGAAGCTGAAGCCGACCTCGTCGCAGCGGGCTCGCCAGTCGGGACGCGGGGTCAGGCTGTGTCTGCGCATGGGGAGGTCAGTCTACGACCGACCTCCGACACGCCCTCGGGTCAGAGGTAGTCGACGCCGTAGAGGTCGTCGTAGTCCGGCGCCGCGTCGCCGTGCGGGGCCGTCGGGAGCGGGGCCTCGTCGTGCAGCTCGAGCACGACCGAGCTGGCCGCGGTCAGCAGCACCTCGACCCGCCCGCCGAGCACCGTCGTGAGGGACAGGAAGGCCGGGGCGGTGCGCATCGCCTCGAGCACGTCCTGCTTGGTCCGCTCCATCGTCGCGTCCGCGGCGAGGAGGTACGTCCGCTCGGACACCGTCACCTGCAGCATGGTTCCCCCGTCTCGTGGGGCCTCTCGGCCCGGATCCTCAGCGTACGGAGCGGAGCGGATCGGGATGACCGCGTTGACCGGCCGACGGCCGTCGGCTAGGGCGCGCTCCCGCGGCCGGTGCCAGCGGGGGGCCGGAGCGGTGATCCTCATGCGCTGTCCCGCCACTCCGGCCACGGCGTGACGACGGTCATCGGACCCGCGGCACCCGCACCGCCCGGGATCGCGCCGGCGGGGGACAGCAGCTCCGCCAGCCGGAGCGCCGTCGCCCGGGCGATCAGCGCGCGATCGATGGTGAGCGAGGTCAGGCTCGGGAGCATCGCCGCGCCCAGGCTCAGGCCGTCGATCCCCGCGATGCGGACGTCGCGCGGCACCTCGAGCCCGAGGCGGCTCGCCCGCTGCAGGGCGCCGAGCGCCATCATGTCGTTGAACGCGATGACGGCGTCGACCTCGGGGTGCGCGGCCAGCAGCTCGCCGAAGGCGTCGGCTCCGCCGGCGATGGTGTCGCCGCCGGTCGCGACGAGCGCGGCCTCGCCGGGCGCGAGGCACTCCTCGAATCGCAGCCGGCGCGCGCTCGGGGCGTACTCGTCGGGCTCGGCGTGGTCGAGCATCCCGATGGTGCGCGCCCCGCGCTCGCGCAGCCCGTCGACCAGCGCGCGCATCCCGGGTGCGAAGTCCACGGCGATGGCGTGCACGCCGGGCAGCTCGTCGTCTCGCTCGATCAGCAGGACCGGCACCCCGCGCGCCGCCCGGCGGATCGACTCCAGGCTCTCCCGGGCGAGATAGCCGACGATGACGTCGACCTGGGTGGCCAGGTCCGCCACGATCTGCTCCTCGGACTCGTTCGTCTCGGCGACGACGACGACCTGCCAGCCGCGCACGGCGAACTCCTCCAGCAGGTCGGCGGCGAGGTCGGTGTAGTACGGGTTCCGCAGCGAGGTGATCACGAGGCCGACCGCGATGCTCTTCTGCCGGGCCATGTTGGCGGCGAACCGGCTGGGGACGTAGCCGAGGGCCTCGCTCACGGCGAGCACGCGCTCGCGGGTGGCGGCGCTGATCTCGGACATGCCGTTCATCGCGCGCGTCACGGTCTGCCGCGAGACGCCGGCCTCGCGGGCGACGTCGCGGATGGTGGCGCGGCGAACCGGCAGGTCTCTCGGTGGACGAGGGGGCATCGGCGGTTCGCCGGAGCGGTCCACAGCGGCCCTCCTTCTCTCAGTCTCGTCTGGCAACACGCATATGGCGACAGCGCCTCGCGTCTTCGGCGACAGCTGCCTTGACAGGTCGACGGCCGCCAGCTTAGCGTGTGGGCACTCGTCGTCCGTGACCGTTCACGTGAACGGTCACGGCTGCCGCGTTCCCCTGCCGCTCACCCTTCGATGGAGAAGACCACCATGCCCCTCGTCTCGAACACCCTGGTCCGGCGATCGCTCGCCGGAGCGACCGCGCTCGCGCTGACGGCGGGCCTGGCGGCCTGCACCGACAGCGGTCCGGCCGCTGATGACGGCGCCGTCGACGTCCTCGTCGCGCAGAGCACGGCGCAGGTGCCGGTCGGCGAGACCCCCTGGGCCGCGGCGCTCGCGGCGGAGACCGGCTGCACGGTGAACTGGAACACGATCGACGACACCGCGTGGACCCAGCAGAAGAACCCCTCGCTCGCCGCGGGGGACGTGCCGGACATCGCACTCCGGGCGGTCGGCGCGAACGACGCGGTGCAGTACCCGGGCCTCTTCGAGGACATCGCGCCGCACCTGGACGACCTGCCGAACGTGCGGCGGTTCTTCGAGGAGAAGCCCGACGCGCGCCGGCTGGTCGAGAACGAGAAGGGCGAGATCCACTCGCTCTCCTCGTCCCGCGGCAGCGGCTATCGCGGCTCCGGCCAGCACATGATGATCAACCGGGCCTGGCTCGACGCCCTCGGCCTCGAGGTCCCGCGGACCTGGGACGAGCTGACGACGGTGCTGCAGGCGTTCAAGACGCAGGACCCGAACGGCAACGGGCAGGCGGACGAGGTCCCGTTCAACGTCCGCCGCCTCGAGACGGCCGGCTTCGGCTGGTACAGCCCGTTCCTGCTGCTGAACTCCACCGGCATCGCGACCTCGTTCAACAAGGGTCCGTCGGCGCAGGGGATCCACGTCTCCGGCGGACGGGTCGCCAACTTCCTCGTCTCGGACGAGTACCGCCGGGTGGTGGAGTACCTGCACGAGCTGCTCGCGGCCGGCCTCATCCCGGCCGACGCGCTCACCAAGGACGATTCGGCGTACTACGCCGCTCAGGCGGGGGACGGGGAGACCGCGCAGATCGGCCTGATCTTCGGCTGGTCGCTCGCCGACTTCGGAGATCTCCGCGACCAGTACGTGGCGATGCCCGCTCCCGCCGCCTCCGCGAGCATGTCCGCCGAGGACGTGGTCTGGGACGGCTCGGACAACGAGTTCGAGGGCGGGAAGCTCGCCGTCTCGGCGGCCGCGGCGGGCGACGAGTGCGTGTGGAAGGTGGTCGACGCCCTCTACAGCGAGAAGTACTCGATCCAGCAGTTCACCGGATCGATCCCCGAGTTCGTCACGGACGACGGCGACGGCACGTACTCGGTCACCGAGGCGTACCGGGCCGCCGTCGCGGACGGTCGCGACCCGGCGCTCGCCGACCGCCTGGCCGGCTGGATCCCCGACTCGGTCACCCTGAACGGGGACTGGAACCGCGACGATCTCCGTGAGGTGGACGACGTCTACACCGAGCAGTACTCGCACTACGACCACGTGCGCGACCTGATGCCCGACTACGTCCGGCTGTCCGCCGAGGACGCGATCACCGCCGCCAACAACGACACCGCCGTGCTCAACTACGCGCTGCAGAAGACGTCGCAGTGGATCGCGGAGGGCGGGGTCGACGAGGACTGGGACGAGTACGTCGCCCAGCTCGAGTCGATCGGCCTCGTGCAGAACGTCGAGCTCTGGCAGAAGGCCTACGACCTCGCGACCGCGGCGTCATGACGCGGACGGCACTCGACTCGTCGGCGGCCGGGGCGCCCCTCGCCCCGGCCGCGGGGGCGCCGCTCCCGGCCCCGCCCCGGCCGCTGCGCGCCCTCCGCAGCGTGCGGAACCAGTGGCAGCTCTGGCTGATGGTGCTGCCGGCGCTGGTCTTCACCGCCGTCTTCGCCTACGTGCCGCTGTACGGGCTCCAGCTCGCCTTCCGGACCTACGTCCCCGCGCGCGGGCTCAGCGGCGGGGAGTGGGTCGGCCTCGACTACTTCGTGCAGTTCTTCGAGTCGCCGCTCTTCTCGACGATCGTGCTGAACACCGTGCAGATCAGCCTCTGGACGCTCGCGATGGGGTTCGTCGCCCCGATCGTGCTGGCGCTGCTGATCAACCAGATCAGCGCCGGTCGCCTCAAGAGCTTCGTGCAGACGATCACCTACATGCCGCACTTCATCTCGGTCGTGGTGATCGTCGCGATGATCAACATCTTCCTGCGGCCCGAGAACGGGCTCCTCGGCCGGTTCCTGCCGGGTCAGAACCTCCTCGCCGAGCCGGACGCCTTCTCGGCGATCTACTGGATGAGCGAGGTCTGGCAGCACTGCGGCTGGAACGCGATCATCTACCTCGCCGCGCTCTCGACCGTCGACACGTCGCTCTACGAGGCCGCGAAGATCGACGGCGCCGGGCGGCTCCGGCTCATCCGCTACGTCGACATCCCCACGATCCTGCCGACCGCGGCCATCCTGCTCATCCTCAACATGGGGTCGGTGCTGAGCGTCGGCTTCGAGAAGGTCTACCTGATGCAGAACTCGCTCAACCTGTCCTCCGCGGAGGTCATCGCGACCTACACCTACAAGATCGGCATTCTCAGCAATCAGTTCTCCTACTCCACCGCCATCGGCCTCTTCAACACGGTGATCAACTTCACCCTGCTGATCGTGGCCAACCAGCTCGCCAAGCGCGCCACGGGTTCCAGTGTCTTCTGAGCGCGGAGGGTCTTCCGAGCGCGGAGGGTCGTCGGAGCGCGGAGGGGCGACCCGCCGCTGGGACCCCTGGACCCCGAGGGAGAGGACGTCCATGACCCCTGCACCGGACACCCGCGGCCTCGCCGTCGCCGACGCCCGAGCCGGCGGCGGCGCACCCCTTCTGCCGCGCCGACGGCGCCGGACGGTGCCGAAGCGGCCGCTCGACCGGGTGATCGACGCCGTCGCCGGCCTCCTGATCGCGATCGTCGTGCTCGCCGTGCTCTACCCGCTCTGGTTCATCGTGGTGGCGTCGTTCTCCGATCCGGGTGCGGTCTCCTCGGGGCGGCTCACGCTGATCCCGGAGGGGTTCCGGCTCTCGGGCTACGAGCGGCTGCTGCAGGACGAGCGGATCTGGAACGGCTACCGGAACTCCGTCGTCTACGCCGTCCTCGGGACGGCGCTGAACCTGCTCGTCACGATCCCGGCGGCGTTCGCGCTCTCCCGGCCCGAGTTCCGTCCGCGGCGGGTGCTGCTGCTGGTGTTCGCGGTCACGCTGTTCTTCTCCGGCGGACTGATCCCGAACTACCTGCTCTACCGCGATCTCGGGCTGCTGAACTCGATGTGGGTGTTCGTGCTCCCGGGTGCCCTCAGCGTCTTCAACCTGATCATCGCCCGGTCGTTCTTCGAGACCTCGATACCCGAGGAGCTGCACGACGCGGCCCGCATCGACGGGGTGACCTACCTCGGCTTCTTTCTGCGGATCGTGCTCCCGCTCTCCGCCGCGATCATCGCCGTGATCGGGCTGTACTACTTCGTCGGGCACTGGAACGACTACTTCACCGGCCTGGTCTTCGTCCGCGACGCCTCGCTCCTACCGCTGCAGAACGTGCTGCAGAGCATCCTGCTCGCGAACCAGTCGGTCGCGGGCCAGGGCGGCAGCGGCGGGCAGTCCGCGCAGCAGCTGCAGGAGACCGCGGACCAGATCAAGTACGGCGTGATCATCGTCTCGACGCTGCCGCTGCTCGTGCTCTACCCGTTCCTGCAGCGCTACTTCGACAAGGGCGTGCTGGTCGGGGCGGTGAAGGGCTGATGGCGTCGCTCGCCGAGCGCTACGAGGCGGCCTGCCGGGTCGTGCTGCTCGTGCTGGTCGTCTCGGCGGCGATGCTGCTCTTCACGCTGCGCGGCGCGGTGGTCGCCGGGTTCTTCCCTGCGGTGGCCGCCGCGCACGCGGTGCACCGCGCCCGGCTGCTCGACCCGGACGGTCCGTGGTCGCTCCGGCAGACCGTCTCGCTGTTCGCGCGGTTCTGGCGCGACGAGTTCCCGCGCGCGAACGTGCCGGGCTGCGCACTCCTCGGCGTCGGCGCGGTCCTCTGGGTCGACCACCGGATCCTCGGCGGCGTCGAGGTCGACGGCCTCGGCGTCGCGGTGACCGGTGTCCTCCTCGTGGTCTCAGCCCTCTTCGCGGTGTTCGCCGTGGAGTTCTGGGTGGTCCGCGCGCACTTCGCGGAGCGGACGCGCTGGCAGCTGCGCACCACCGCGCAGCTGCTGCTCGCGCGGCCGCTCTGCACCCTGATGCTGGGCGCGGTGCTGCTCCTGCTGCTGGCGCTCGCGACGAGACTCCCCGGGCTCGGCCTCGCGGCCGCCGGGGCCGTCCTCCCGTTCGCCGCGACCGCCGTCGTCGCCGCCTTCGGCCGGCTGCCGGGCCTCAGTCGATCCGCGGCTCGGTGCTGAGGGAACGGACGCGGCGTCGCCCCGTCATGCTGGTCGAGTAGCCCCGCGGGGCGACATCATGCTGGTCGAGTAGCCCCGCAGGGGCGAGATCATGCTGGTCGAGTAGCCCCGCAGGGGCGAGATCATGCTGGTCGAGTAGCCCCGCAGGGGCGTATCGAGACTCGCCGTCGGCAGCAGGGCGGTCTGCAGACTCGTCTTCTGACGCTGGTGGGTCTCGATACGCCGCTCCGCGGCTACTCGACCAGCATGTGACGAGACGCGACTGCGCGGGGTTCGATCAGCATGCAGTCGTCCGACCGAGAGGGAGAGCTCACGGTCAGAAGCGGGGCGGGAGGGCGGCGAGCAGCGAGTCGGGCTGCACGGGGAGGTCGCGGACGCGGACGCCGGTGGCGTGGAAGACGGCGTTGGCGACGGCCGCGGCGGTGCCCACGTTGCCGATCTCGCCGATGCCCTTGCCGCCCATCGGGGTGAGGTGCGGGTCCTCCTCGTCCAGCCACTCCGCCCGCAGGTCGAGCACGTCGGCGTTCGCCGCCACGTGGTACGTCGCGAAGTCGTGGTTGGCGTAGTCGCCGAGCACCGGGTCGAGTGCGCCGTGCTCGTGCAGCGCCATCGAGAGGCCCATGGTCATGCCGCCGAGGAACTGCGAGCGCGCGGTGCGCGGGTTGAGGATCCGGCCCGCGGCGAAGACGCCGAGCATCCGCGGCACCTGGATCTCGCCCGAGTCGAGGTCCACCCGCGCCTCGACGAAGTGGGCGCCGTAGGCGTAGCGGGCGAAGTCGCCCATTCCGGCGACGTCCTCCGTGGTGTCGACGACGACGTCGAGGCCCTCCGGGGGCAGCGGCTGCCCGTCGGCCAGCAGGGCGAGCAGGCGGTGGCAGGCCTTCGTGACGGCCCAGCCCCACGATCCGGTGCCCGAGGAGCCGCCGGCGACCGGGCCCTGCGGCAGCGCGCTGTCGGCGATGACGATCTCGATCCGGTCGACCGGCACGCCCAGCGCGTCGGCCGCGACCTGGGTGAGCACCGTGCGGGCGCCCTGGCCGATGTCGGTCGCGTTGACCGCGATCACGAAGCGGCCGCCGGGCAGCGCGGTGGCCCGCGCCCCGCTCGGCGAGGTGAGCACGGGGTAGGTGGCGCCCGCGACCCCGGTGCCGACCAGCCAGCGGCCGCGGCGGTCCCTGCCGGCCCGCGGATCGCGGTCCTCCCAGCCGAACAGCTCCGCTCCCCGGCGGAAGCACTCGAGGTAGTGCCGGCTGGAGAACGGCGAGCCCGAATCGGGATCGACGTCCGGCTCGTTGCGCACCCGCAGCTCGATGGGGTCGATCCCCGCGGCGACCGCGAGCTCGTCCATCGCCGACTCGAGCGCGTACATGCCGGGGCACTCGCCGGGGGCGCGCATCCAGCGCGGCGTCGGCACGTCGAGCGCCGCGACCCGGTGGGTGACCAGTCGGTTCGGCGCCGCGTAGAGGTGGCGGGTGGCCTCACCGGTCTGCTCGGCGAACTCCTGGATCGTGGAGGTGTGCGAGAAGGCCTCGTGCGCGATCGCGGTGAGCCGTCCCTCCGCATCGGCCGCGAGCCGGACGTGCGAGATCGTCGGCGTGCGGTAGCCGGCCAGCGCGAACATCATCTGCCGGGTGTAGGCGATCTTGATCGGCCGGCCGGTGAGGAGGGCCGCCATCGTCGCGAGCACGACGTTCGGTCGCGGCGAGCCCTTCGAGCCGAAGCCGCCACCGACGTGCTCGCTGCGCACCCGGATCACGGAGGGATCGAGTGAGAACAGCGTCGCCAGGGTCGACTGCACCGAGCTCGTGCCCTGCGAGGAGTCGAGGACGTCGAGGCGGCCGTCGGACCAGGTGACGACCGAGGCGTGCGGCTCCATCGGCGAGTTGAACAGCGCCGGCGTGGAGTAGCGCGCGTCGATCGAGAAAGCCGCTGCCGCGATCGCCGCGTCGACGTCGCCGTCGGAGCTGTCGGTCGGGAAGCCGGCGTTGACCTGCTCCGGCGCGTAGAGCTTCGGCTGGTCCTCGGTGAGCACGACGTCGGTCCCGGAGTCGACGTACTCGACGCGCAGGGCGGCGGCGGCCTCGCGGGCGGTCTCGAGCGTCTCGGCGAGGACGAGCGCGATCACCTGGCCGCGGTAGGCGACCGCGTGCGACTGCAGCACCTGCAGCTCGCCGTCGTCCGCGTCCTCGAGGGGAAGCGCGGAGTCGGGGGTGATCACCGAGTGCACGCCGGGCAGCGCGAGCACGGCGTCGACGTCGATCCGCCGCACCATGCCCGTCGCGACGGCCGACTGCACCGGCCAGGCGTGCAGCAGACCCTCCGGCGAGTGCTCGAAGGCGTAGCGGGCCGCGCCGGTGACCTTGTCGCGGCCCTCCAGCCGGGCCAGTGGTGTGCCCAGCGCGGTCATGCCGCCACCTCCTCGTCGAATCCGGCGAGCTCGGCGAGGACGCCGACGATCAGCCTGGTGAGCAGCGGGACCTTGAAGGCGTTCTGCTCGGTCGGCGTCGCGGCGGCGAGCTCCGCCTCCGCCGCACGCGTGAACGCCTCGACGGTCGCGGGGCCGCCGCGGAGCAGGTCCTCCGCGACCCGCGCCCGCCACGGCGCATGCGCGACCGCGCCGAGGGCGAGGCGGACGTCGGTCACGGTCCCGTCGGTCACGTCCAGGGCCGCAGCGACCGAGCCGAGTGCGAAGGCGTAGGAGCGGCGGTCGCGGGCCTTGCGGTAGGTGGAGGTCGCGGCGAACGGCAGCGGCGGCAGCTCGACGGCGGTGATCAGCGCACCCGCCGGGAGGTTCGTGTCCCGCTCGGGGTGCTCGCCGGGGAGCCGGAAGAAGTCGGTGATCGGCAGGCTCGCCGGCCCGTCGCCGGTCTCGAAGCGGATCACGGCGTCGAGCGCGGTGAGTGCGACGGCCATGTCGCCGGGGTGGGTGGCGATGCAGACGTGCCCGGGGTCGGCGCCGGTGGCGATGCCGAGGATCGCGAGCTCGCGGGAGACGCCCTTCAGCGCGGAGCAGCCGGTGCCGGGCTC
Organism: Rathayibacter sp. PhB186; assembly: GCF_003751825.1. Taxonomy (NCBI): domain Bacteria; kingdom Bacillati; phylum Actinomycetota; class Actinomycetes; order Micrococcales; family Microbacteriaceae; genus Rathayibacter; species Rathayibacter sp. PhB186. Next base: position 21,683 of record NZ_RJKO01000007.1, read on the forward strand.
CCGCTTGTTGCACGGCTTCGAGACGTCGGTGAAGGAGGTGCAGCGCGTGCGCTGCAGCAGGTTCCCGCCGGTGGAGGCCTGGTTCCGCAGCTGGCCGGAGGCGCCGGCGAGCAGGGCGCGGCTGAGGGCCGGGTAGCGGCGGCGGACGAGCGGGTGCGCGGCGAGGTCGCTGTTGGCGACTCCCGCGCCGATCAGGAGTCCGCCCTCGGCCGTCTCCTCGACGCCGCCGAAATCGACGCGGCTGACGTCGACCAGCGCGGCGGGGCGCTCGACGCCGAGCTTCATCAGGTCGACGAGGTTGGTGCCGCCGGCGAGCGGCTTCGCCTCGGGGGACGCGGCGAGCAGGCGCACGGCGTCGGCGACGTCCGCGGACCGCTGGTACTCGAAGGTCCTCATCGCGCGGTCTCCGTCTCGCTCGGGTGCTCCGCCGCGTCGTGGACGGCGGGCACGATGTTGGCGTAGGCGCCGCAGCGGCAGAGGTTGCCGCTCATCCGCTCGCGCACCTCCTCGTCGTCGAGGACGACATCGCCGGGAACCTCGTCGTCGAGCATGGCGTCGTCGGAGCTCAGCTCGGCGGTGACGTGGCTGGGCATGCCCGCGCGCGCCTCGGCGAGCATCCCGACCACCGAGCAGATCTGCCCCGGGGTGCAGTAGCCGCACTGGTAGGCATCGCGCTCGAGGAACGCCCGCTGCACCGGATGCAGGTCGTCGCCGTCGGCCAGGCCCTCGATCGTGGTCACCTCGCGGCCGTCGACCGACACCGCCAGCACGAGGCAGCTGTTGGTCCGGCGTCCGTCGAGCAGCACGGTGCAGGCGCCGCACTGGCCGTGATCGCAGCCCTTCTTCGAGCCGGTGAGGTCGAGCCGCTCCCGGAGCAGATCGAGGAGGGTGGTGCGGTTGTCGACCTCGACCGCTCTCGACTCGCCGTTCACGGTGACGTCGATCGCGGTCGACGGCACGGACCTGGTCTCGCTGCGCTGCGCCATGGCTGAAAGCTACCCGCGAGAGAGGGCGCAGGAGGGGGCCCTTCTCGTGCGGGCCGCGGAGGGCTACCCTCCTCCCGCGACGCCGCGCGCCGGGTAGAGCGCGACCGCCTCCGGATCGATCACGAAGTCGACCTCGTCGTCGATCCCCGCGCCGAGGGCGGCGAGCTGTGCGGGGGAGAGGTCGGCCGCGATGCCGGCGGCGCGCACCCGCACGAGGTCGCCGCGCCGCTCGAGGTCGCGGATGCGGGCGCGGACCCGGCTCGCGCCCGGCGCCCCCGGCAGGGCCGGCGCGACCGTCACGGAGGCGGGCCGGAACGCGGCCGCGGCCCGCACGCCCGCGGCGACGGAGCCCGCCGCGCGCAGCTCCACGCCGTCGTCGGTCCGCAGCCCGGTGCCGGTCGCCGTGCCCGTCAGCAGATTGAGCGCCGCCAGCTCGGCGGTGAACGGGCTCTGCGGACGCTCCAGCACCTCGTGGGTGGGGCCGTCCTCGATCACCCGACCGCCGTGCAGCACCACGACGCGGTCGGCCAGCGTGTAGGCGTCGAGCACGTCGTGGGTGATCAGGATCGTGGTCCGCCCGGGCAGGACGCGGCGCAGCATCCGCCGCAGCAGCGGGGCGACCGCGACGTCCAGCGCCGCCATCGGCTCGTCGAGCAGCAGCAGCTCCGGGCTCGGAGCGAGCGCCCGGGCGACGGCCACCCGCTGCGCCTGCCCGCCCGAGAGCTGCGCCGGCCGGCGGTCGGCGAGGTCGACGGCGTCGACGGCCTCGAGCCAGGTGCGCGCGGTCTCGGCCGCGGCGGAGCGGCCGGCGCCGGTGCTGCGCGGGCCGAAGGCGACGTTGTCGAGCACGCTGAGGTGCGGGAACAGCAGCGGGTCCTGGGCCAGCAGGGCGACGCTGCGGCGGTGCGGCGGCAGGTGCAGGCGGCGGGCGGAGTCGAACAGGGTCGCTCCGGCCAGGATCGCGCGTCCGTCGTCGGCGCGGAGGAGGCCGGCGAGCAGCCCGACGAGCGTGGACTTGCCGGCGCCGTTCGGGCCGAGGACGGCCGTGGTCGTCCCGGTCTCGACCCGCAGCGCGACGTCGACGCCGCGGGCGTGCAGCCGCGCGTCGATCTCGAGCGTCACGGGCGAGCCTCCACTCGGGCGGCGCGCGGCCGGCGATGCGCGAGCCCGATCACGAGGACCGCGACGACGACCAGCACCAGCGAGAGGGCGACCGCGGCGTCCGGGTCGGTCTCGCGCTGCAGGTAGATCTCGAGCGGCAGCGTGCGGGTGACGCCCTGCAGGCTGCCGGCGAAGGTCAGCGTCGCGCCGAACTCGCCGAGCGCGCGGGCGAAGGAGAGGATCGCGCCGGAGAGCAGCCCGGGCAGGATCAGGGGCAGGGTGACCCGGCGCAGCACGGTCGAGGGCCGGGCGCCGAGGGTCGCGGCGACGCTCTCGTAGCGGTCGCCGGCCGAGCGGAGCGCCCCCTCGAGGCTGAGCACCAGGAACGGCAGCGCGACGAAGGTCTGCGCGAGGATCACCGCGGTGGTGGAGAACGCGATCCGGATCCCGAGCGCCTCGAGGGCGCCGCCGAGCAGGCCGAGCCGCCCGAAGGTGTAGAGCAGGGCGATGCCGCCGACCACCGGGGGGAGCACGAGCGGGAGCAGCACGAGGGCGCGCACCAGGCCCTGGCCGGGGAAGGAGGTGCGCGCGAGGGTCAGCGCCATCGGCACGCCGATCACGAGGCAGAGTGCGGTGGCGGCGGCGGCGGTGCGCAGGCTCAGCAGGAGCGCCGCGATCGAGGAGTCCGAGGTGATCAGCGGGACGAACCCGGCCCAGTCGACGCGGGTGAGGATGCCGACCAGCGGCAGCAGCACGAAGGCACCGCCGACGACCGCGACGGCGACGACCCAGCGGGGGACTCCGGCGGAGAGCGTCACCGGCCGGCGGGTCACGGGCGAGCGGGTCACGGGCGAGCGCGTCACGCCTTCCCGTTCGGCGTCTCCACCACGACCATCGTCGCCTTGACGATCGCGATCGCGGGCGAGCCCGGCTCGAGGCCGAGCTCGCGGACGGCCTCGGCGGACATCAGCGAGACGACGCGGTGCGGGCCGCACTGCAGCTCGACCTGCGCCATCACGGTGTCGGAGACCACCTCGGTGACGATGCCGACGAAGCGGTTGCGCGCCGAGCGGCCCACCTCGCTCGGGTCGACGGGGAGGATCGCGTTCTGCCGGGCGAGGCGGGCGAGGTCGAGGCCCTCGACGACGCTGCGGCCGGAGGCGTCCTTGCTGCTCGCGAGGGTGCCGTTCTCGATCCATCGGCGGACGGTGTCGTCGCTGACGCCGAGGTAGTCGGCGGCGTTCTTGATCCGGATCTGCGGCATGGGAGCCATCGTAGAGCCGATTCGGCGGAGGGGGAGGGTGCTCAGGGGGCGCCGAAGCCCGCCGCGGCGAGGACCGTGCGGCCCTCGTCGCCGGCCACGTATGCGGTGAAGGCGGCGGCGAGGTCCGGGTTCGCAGAGCCGGCGACCGGGGCGATCGGGTAGGTGTTCACGGCCTGCGACGACTCGGGGAACTCGATCCCGGTCACCGCGTCGCCGGCGGCGGCGACGTCGGTGACGTAGACCAGGCCGGCGTCGGCCTCGCCCGAGGTGACCTTGCCGAGGACGTCGGTGACCGACGACTCCTCGCTGACCGGCCGGAGGTCGACGCCGGTCGCGGTCTCCACGGTGACCGTCGCCGCGCCGCACGGGACCTGGGCCGCGCAGACGACCGTCTTCACGCCCTCGCGGGCGAGGTCGGCGAACGAGGCGATCCCTGCGGGGTTGGCCGGCGGGACGGCGATCTCGAGGGTGTTGGTCGCGAAGTCGACGGGGTCGCCGGCGAGGAGATCAGCGTCGGTGAGCTTCGCCATGTTCTTCTCGTCGGCCGAGGCGAAGACGTCGGCCGGCGCGCCGTTCGTGATCTGGGTCACCAGGTCGGACGAGCCGGCGAAGGTCAGCTCGACGGTGGTGCCCGGGTGCTCGGCCTCGAAGGCGGTCGCGATCTCGGTGAAGGTGCCCTTCAGCGACGCGGCGGCGTAGACGGTGATCGAGCCGGAGAGCGCGCTGGTCGCGGTCGGCGTGCTCGAGGCCTCGGCCGTCGCGGTCTCGGCGGGTGCCGAGGCGGAGCAGCCGGCCAGGACCGCGAGGAGGGCCGCGGAGGTGAGCAGTGCGGCGGCGGCGCGGGGGAGCGTCATGGAGGGGCCTTCCTGGGTTCGACGGTGCGGGAAGGAGTTCCGCTTCTGCGTCTCAGAGGCCACTCTATTCCCGCGAAGGCGGAGCAGTGGCCGCACCGCGTCGGAGATCGCGGATCCGCCTCCACCCGGCGTCGGCAGGGCGAGTGTGCAGACCTGACGTGCTGGTGACGGCGGGTCTCGATACGCCCCTGCGGGGCTACTCGACCAGCATGATGGCAAGCGGCGGCCACGCCCTTCCGAATCCTGGGAGGGAGCGTCCTCTTCGTGTCGGCCGTTCCATGCTGATCGAGCAGCCCGCGCAGCGGGCGTATCGAGATCCACCGGCGTCAGCAGGACGAGTCTGCAGACCTGTCCTGCTGGGACGGCGGGTCTCGATACGCCGCGTCCCGCGGCTACTCGACCAGCATGAGGCGTCAGCGGGTGGTGGCGAGCGCGTCCGCGTCGCGCTCGGCCGGGTCGAGGGCGAGGCCGGGCTTCACCGCGCGGGCGGTGTCGTCGGCGAGGACCTCGGCGGCGCCGCGCTCGAGGCCGTCGAGGGCGGCCGTCACGATCGCCTCGGGGCTCGACTTCGGAGCGTCCGACCACGAGGCCATGTCGGTGTCGACGAGGCCCATGTGCAGGCCGAGCACCTGGGTGCCCTGCGGAGCGAGGGCCAGGCGCAGGCCGTCGGTGACGCTCCAGGCCGCGGCCTTGGACATCGAGTACGACTCCGAGCCCGGGAACGAGACGAAGGCCGACACGGAGAGCACGTTCAGCACGGCGCCGCCGCCCGCGCGGCCGAGGCTCCCGGCGAAGGCGCGCGCGAGCATCAGCGGCGCGAAGGCGTTGGTCTCGACCGTGCGGCGGATCTCGTCGAGGTCACCGGTGACGAAGTCGACAGTGGGGGCGATGCCGGCGTTGTTGACGACGATCGACACGTCGCCGAGGGTCGCCGCGAGCTCGGCGATGCGGTCCCGATCGGTCACGTCGAGCGCGATCGGCACGACGCCCGGCGCGGCGGCGATCGTCGAGGCGTCGCGCGCCGCGGCGTAGACGGTGCGGGCGCCGCGCGCCGTCAGCTGCCGGACGAACTCGGCGCCGATGCCGCGGTTGGCGCCGGTCACGAGCACGACAGAGTCCTGGATCTGCATGGGAGTGCCTTTCTGTAATGGTCGATAAAGAACTGGTGCGACGCACGCTAGCACGTTCCGTAGCGACTGTTATAGAATCGGAGCATGGCAGGACGACCGAGGGGCTTCGACCGCGACGAGGCGCTCGACACGGCGATGCGCCGCTTCTGGAGCGACGGCTACGACGAGACGACGGTCGCCGTGCTCACCCGCGAGATCGGCATCTCGGCGCCGAGCCTGTACGCGGCCTTCGGCGACAAGGACGAGCTCTTCCGTGCCGCGGCGAGCTGCTACTCCGACACCGCCGACGCCGCCCTCGCCCGGCTCCTCGACGCCCCGACGGCCTGGGACGCGCTGGCCGCCGTCGTCCGCTCGAGCGCCGCGGGCTACTCCGACCCGGGCACGCCCTCCGGCTGCTTCGTGCTGAGCGAGCCGCGCCTCGCCGAGCGCCGCCGTTCGATGGAGGACGTCATCGCCGCCCGCATCGAGCGGGGGATCGCCGAGGGGGATGTGCCGGCCGGCACCGACGCGGCGCGGACGGCCGCCTTCGTCGTCGCGGTGCTGACCGGGATGTCGACGCAGGCCCGCGACGGCGGGAGCGCCGAGCGCGTCGCCGAGATCGGCGAGCTCGCCCTCGCGGCGCTGCCGCGCCCGTGACCGCCGCGCCAGGGAGCACCCGGCAGCACCTCGTTGCCGCCGCCGATCTCGCCCGCCGGCACCTGGAGCATCCGGAGCGCGCCGCCGCGCTGGACCTGCGGCTGCACCGGGTCACGGCGCCGACCTCGCTGGTCTACACGCGCTTCCCGCCGACGCTGAGCCTCGTGCTCTCCGGCCGGAAGCGCTCGATCGTCGGCGACTCGGACGAGCAGTGGGGCGCCGGCCGCTTCCTGATCACGCCGGTCGACCTGCCGGTGATCGCGGCCGTCGTCGAGACCGGCGAGCAGGGCGACTTCGTCTCGGCCAACTGGCACCTCGATCCGGTGCTCGTCGCCGAGGTCGCCGGGCTCGTCGCGCACCGGCCAGCCGCCGCGATCCCTGAGCGGATCGGCACGATCACCCCGGAGCTCGCCGACGCGCTGCACCGCCTGTTCCGGCTCCTGGACGCGCCGGAGGAGATCCCGGTGCTCGGGCCGGCGGTGTCCCGCGAGCTGGTGCTCCGGCTGCTGCAGAGCGACCAGGCGCCGCGCCTGCTGTCGGCGTCGTCCGCCGTCCGCTCGGCCGCGGTGACCCGGGCGGTCGACGCGATGACCGGCGCGCTCGCCCACGGCTGGACGCTCGACGCGCTGGCCGCGGAGGCGAGCACGAGCGTGCCGACGCTCACCCGGCGGTTCCGCGAGCTGACCGGGATGTCGCCGCTCGGCTACCTGCGTCGGCTGCGGCTGGGCGAGGCGCGGCGCCTCCTGCTCGTGCGCGGCGAGACGGCCGCGGGCGCGGCGGCGGCCGTCGGCTACGCGAGCGCATCGCACTTCGGCCGCGACTACCGCCGCGCCTACGAGACGACCCCCGCCGCCGACGCCGCGCTGCACCCCGGCCGGCTGGTGCAGGTCGACTGACCTGCGCTCCCGGGTCCGCGGTCAGCGCCGCGCGCCGACGATGCCGCCGTCGACCAGCAGGGTCGTGCCGTGCACGTAGGACGCCTCGTCGGTCGCGAGCCAGCGGACGGCCTGGGCGATCTCGTCCGGGCGGCCGGGGCGGCCGGCGGGGGTCGGGGCGGTCATCGCGTCGAGGATCGCCGAGGCGTGCGCGTTGCCGGGGGTGAGCGTCGCGCCGGGGGCGACCGCGACGACGCGCACGCCGTCCGCGCCGTACTCGGCCGCCCAGGCGCGGGTCAGGTGGTCGAGCGCGGCCTTGGTCGCCGGGTAGAGGGCGGTGCCGAGGGTGCCGACGCGCGCCATCCACGAGGTGATGTTGATGATCACGCCGGAGCCGCGCTCGGCCATCGTCGGCGCGATCGCTCCGACGAGCTGGTGCGGGACCCGGATGTTGGTGACGAGCAGTGCGTCGACGTCGGCGTCGCTCAGCTCGGCGGTCGGGCCGACGGGGAAGACGCCGGCGTTGTTGACGAGCACGTCGATCCGGCCGCCGAGCAGGCGCAGCGCCTCGGCGGCGACGGCTCGGGTGGCATCGGGCGTGCCGCCGAGGTCGGCGACGAGCACGGAGGCGGTGCCGCCGGCCGCGGTGATCGCCTGCGCGACCGCCTCGGTGCGCGCGCGGTCGCGGCCGTGCACGAGGACGTGCGCGCCGGACGAGGCGAGCCGGTGGGCGATGGCCTCGCCGAGCCCGCTGGAGGAGCCGGTGACGAGGGCGGTGCGGCCGGCGAGCCGGTCGTCCGTGAGGAGGGGGACTGTGGTGGTGTCGGTCATGGATCCAGCCTCGCGGCGGAGGCCGACGGCGGGTGTCCCGATCGGATCGAGGGCTGTCGCGATCCGATCACGGCGCCGCCCCCGCCCCGGACGCGTGCCGATCGGGCAGCCCCTGCATGCTGATCGAGTAGCCCGCCACGCGGGCGGATCGAGCGGAGGGGGCGCCTCCGGCGCCAGCGGAGGGCGGGTAAGAGACCGACGTCCTTGGGGTGGGTGGGTCTCGATACGCCAATGCGGGGCTACTCGACCAGCCTTTTTGCGGGCGTCTCTTCCGAGTAGATCCACCGTGCGGGCTTGGGCGGGTCTCGATACGCCCCCCGGGTCTGCTCGACCAGCATGTGCGGGCCGGGAGCGCACGCCTGTATCGCGCGCGTTGCCTGCTGATCGAGTAGCCCGCTGAGCGGGCGTATCGAGATCCACTGTCGTCAGAACGGGGCGGGAACGTCGACGAAGTGCGGCCGTGGGGGCGGGTCAGGAGGTCGGCCGGGGAGCGGGGGCGGGCGGTTGCTGATCCGCCGACCGGTCGGGCTCGTCCAGACGATCGTCCCGTCGCCGCTCCCGATGTACGTCCACTGGTCGCCGTGCCGCAGATGGTGATGCGAGGTGCAGAGCGAGACGAGGTTCTCGAGGGAGGTCTCTCCGCCGTTGCGCCATTCGAGGGTGTGGTCGGCCTCGCTGGTGCTGGCGGGGCGGGTGCAGCCGGCGAAGCGGCAGGTCTGGTCCCGCAGCTGCAGGTGCAGGCGCATCTGCGGCGGCGGGACACGGTGGGTGCGGCCGACGGAGACGACGGCGCCGGTATCGGAGTCGGTGAGGACGCGGGTGAAGGAGGCGGCGGTGCGGACCAGCTCGCGGGCGATCGGTGCGGGGACGGGTCCGTAGCCGTCGAGGTCCGCGGGTGCGTCGTCCAGGCCGACGGCGGTGGAGGCGGCGAGGGTCAGCCGGACTTCGGCGCGGACTCCGGGGGCGAAGGTCGGGTCCGGCTGGTGCTCGGGGTCGGGCGTCGTTCCTGCGATGTCGCCGTCGCAGAGGAGATCGACGGCCGCGTCGGCGCTGAGCTGCTGGAGCGTGCGGGGGTCGCCGTCGTCGCGGAGGGTGCGGGCGATGCGGCGCAGCCGGTCGTACGCGCCCGTCACCGCCGGCGCGGGAGCGTGGACGCAGAGGGTGGCCATCCCGTCGACGTCCGGTGTGATCCAGACCGCGCGGTCCAGCGTGGCGCGGGCGTGGCGCTCGCTCAGGGGCTGCTCGTGCAGCTCTTCCCGCCAGCGACTCAGGGCGCGGCGCAGCTGGGTCGTCGTCAGCGTGAGCGCGGCGTCGGCCGCGCGCTCGTCGAGTGCAGCGCGGGAGGCCTCAGGGAGACTGCTCGCCGTCCTGCAGATCGCCTCGCCCGCCTCCCAGAGGATCCGCGCGTCCCTGAGCAGGGCGCGAGTGAGCGGCAGGTGCTCCATCAGCATCTGCGCGGTCTCGAGCCGGCGGCAGACCTCCCGCTCGGACACGCCGAGCGTCACCGCGAGCTCGGCACGGATCGAGCGCTCGACGAGGTCACGGGTCTCGCTCCGAGAGGCGCCGCGGGCGAACGCCTCCGGGACGGTGAGGGCGACGCGGTAGCCGCGGTGGATGCGTTCCGCGGCTCTCAGGCGCGTCGGGGACGCGGCGCGCTCAGCGGACGCGGCGTCGGTGAAGCAGTCGCGCACCTCCGCGAGTGCTGCCGCGTTCTCATCCTCTGACATACGCGTATTGAAGCAGGGGGCACCGACAGCATGGTCGGAACCAGGGGCTGATCGGGGACAACGTCGATGGAACGCGAGTGTGGAGGAGGCTCGCTCCCGAACCTGTCGGTGATGGTGGGTCTCGATACGCCGCCGGAGGCGGCTACTCGACCAGCATGAGGAGCCGCCGGTGGCGGCTCCTCGACCAGCAAGAGGAGGCGCCGGTGGCGGCTACTCGACCGGCATGAAGCCCACGACCCGCATCGCGGCTGCGGACGGCGACCCCACGCTGATCGAGCAGCCCGCGGAACGGGCGTATCGAGATCCACCGTGCTGAGCTGGGCGGGTCTCGATACGCCCCTCCGGGGCTACTCGACCAGCATGAATGCCGCAGGAGGCGGCTGCTCGGCCAGCATGAACGGCGCCGGAGGCGGCTGCTCGACCGGCACGAAGGGCGGCGAGGGCGAGAAGGAGGGCGGCCGATGCGGCTACTCGGCCGGCGCGGGGGCACGCCCGCGGACCGCGGCGACGACGGCCGCGACCGCGCGGTCGACGCTCGCCGCGCGGGCGGCGGCGTCCTCGTGCTCGGAGTCGTGGACGAAGGCCGTCGTGCCGCGCCCGGCGCCGCAGTAGTCGACGACGCCGTGCTCGATCTGGGTGCGCAGGGACTGCTCGTAGCCGTGCCGCTCGTACACCCCGGCGCTGTCGCCGGCGATCGGCACGAGGTGGACGGTGAGCCCGCCGAGCTTCCGGCGCATTCCGTCGGCCGGGTCGATCTCGAAGGCCCAGCCGTTGACGAAGACACGGTCGATCCAGCCCTTCAGCAGCGCCGGCATCGACCACCAGTAGACGGGGAAGACCAGCACGAGGTGCTCGGCGGCGTCGAGCCTGCGCTGCTCGCTCGCGACGTCGGCCGGGTACTCGCCCGCGACGCGGTAGCTGTGCCGGTCGGCCGCACTGAAGCGCGGGTCGAAGCCCTCCGCGGCGAGATCCGCGAGCTCGGCCGGCGGCAGCTCCTCCGCGAGCCGTCGGGCCAGAGCGAGGGTGAGCGAGTCCCGATCGGGGTGGGCGGCGACGATGAGCGCGGTCATCCGTCCATCCAAGCGCAGCCGGCCGGCTCGGCGTGCGGCGATCCGGCGTGCGACGATGCGGCATGCGACAGCACGACCGCGGAGGAGACCGATGACCGACCCGGAACCGCAGGACGTCCTGCACCGCGACGGCAGCCTCCGCGCTCGCGGCGCCACGCTCGACGGCGAGCTGCACGGCTACTGGGAGTGGTTCCGCCTGGACGGCACCCGCCTGCGCAGCGGGTCGTTCGATCGCGGGCGCCAGGTCGGAGTCTGGACCACCTACGACCGCACCGGCGCCCCGCACAAGGAGACCCGCTTCGGCGACTGAGGGTGCGGCGCCTCGGACCGCGCGCCTCAGGACCCGCCGCGCGCCAGGACACCGGTGACGAGCAGCTGCACGAGGGCGTCCGTGTCGTAGCGCGGGTCGCCCGCGCCGCCGATGCAGAGGTTGCCGATGCCGCGCAGCAGGCCGTACGCCTCGACGGGTGGGGCGTCCGGCGCGATCGCCGCCTCGAGCAGCGTCGCGCAGACCGGCACCAGCCGATCGACGAAGAAGGCGTGCAGGGCGTCGGAGCCGGCGCCGTCGCCCTGCAGCGCATCCGGCAGCCCGTGCTTGGTGACCAGGAAGTCGACGAACAGCGCCAGCCACTCCCGGAGCGCCGCCTCGGGGGAGTCGCTCTCGGCGAGGAGTCGCGGCCCGGCCTCGGCGCAGGCCTCGACCTGGTGCCGGTAGACGGCGACCACGAGGTCGGCCCGGGTGGGGAAGTGCCGGTAGATCGTGCCCGTGCCCACACCGGCGCGCGTCGCGATCTCGCGAACCGGGGCGTCGACGCCGGACTCGACGAAGACCGCGGCGGCCGCGTCGAGCAGCGCCTGCGAGTCGCGCCGAGGCCGGCCGACGCGGGGGACCGCCGGGCCGGTGCCGCCATCATCCGTCACTGCTGCTCCTCCTCCGAACGCTCCGCTTGCTTAACGGAACAACGCTCCGTATCGTTGCGGAACGTCGCTCCGACAAGCAGTATCGCAGAGCGCGAACCGGAAGGCACCAGCATGACCAGCACCGTCCCCACTTCTCTCCCAGAAGTACTCCCCGAAGCAGTCCCCGTCGTCTCGGTCGCCCCCGTCGAGCTCGACGCTCCAAGCCGCCCCGTTCCGCTCACCGTGCGGATCTCCGCCCCGGCGACCGGCACGGACCTCCCCGTCGTGCTCTTCTCGCACGGCAACGGCTGGAACCACGACGGCTACGCGCCGCTCACCGCCTACTGGGCCTCGCGCGGCTTCGTCGTGATCCAGCCGACGCATCTGGACTCGAGGCGTCACGGCTTCGGCTTCGACCATCCCGTCTTCCCGACGATCTGGGAGGAGCGGATCGCCGATCTCACCCGCGTGCTCGACCGGCTCGACGTCCTCGAGGCGGCCGTGCCCGGTCTCGCCGGCCGGGTCGACTCTAGCCGCATCGCCGTCGCCGGGCACTCCTGGGGCGCGCAGACGGCGCAGACGCTGCTCGGCGCCCGCATCGTCGGAGAGGACGGCTCGCTCAGCCCGGACCGCTCCGACCGCCGGGTGAGCGCCGGCGTCCTCCTCGCCGCGACAGGCGTCGCCGGCGACGACCTCGAGCCGTTCGCGCAGGCGGCCTTCCCCTTCCTCCGCCCCTCCTTCGCGCAGCTGAGCACGCCGACCCTCGTCGTCGCGGGCGACCGCGATCAGTCGCGGCTCTCCCGGCGCGGGACGGACTGGTTCACCGACGCCTACAGGCAGAGCCCGGGCGCGACCGACCTGCTCACCCTGCACGGCGGCGAGCACTCGCTCGGCGGCATCGTCGGCGAGGAGGTCGCCGAGACGACGGACGCGGATCCGGCGAGACTCTCCACAATCCAGCAGCTGACCACGGCCTACCTCCGCACGGCGCTCGGCGTCGACGAGAGCAGCTGGTCGGCGGCGCGGGCGGCGTTCCGCGAGGACGGGCGCGAGATCGGCCGCATCGACAGCGAGTGACGCCGCCCACTGCCAACGCGCCTCAGTCCTTCGCCGCCGCGGCCCCTCCGGCGAGGTCGTCCTCCGTCGGCTCGTTCACCCCGATCGTGCTGATGATCGGCATCGTGCCCGTCCGCGCGAGCGGCTCCTCGGCGGTCGGCGCCGACTCCGGATGCGGGGAGCGGCGCGCCCGGACCGGCGCCACCGCGCGGACGACCGGAGTGCGCAGCCGCCGGTACGCGATGCGGCCGAGGGTGACGCCGCCCGCGAGCCCGATCGCGATCATGCCCGCCTGGAGCAGCAGCTCGATCCCGCCCTCGGGGCCACGGCCGGAGGTGAGGTCGAGCACGCCGCGGTAGAGGGTGAGGCCGGGGAGCAGCGGCACGATGCCGCAGGCGGTGGTCACCACGGCGGGCACGCGCCAGCGCTCGGCCAGGGTCTCGCCGAGCAGGCCGATCACGATCGCGGGCACGGCGCTGGCGAGCAGCGGCGCGGCGCCCAGCCCGCTCAGCGCGTCGGAGGCGACCCATGCTCCCGCGCCGGTGAGAGCGGCGACGAGTGCCGGCCGCGGGGGAGTGTGCGACGAGAGCGCCCAGGCCCCGGCTGCGATGCCGGCACCGAGGACCTGCACGCTAGCCGGCCAGGGGCGGGCATAGGAGTCGACCAGCACCAGCTCGACGCCGAGGGTGCGCGCGCCGTCGAGCACGGCGGCGATCCCGACGACGATGCCGAGCGTCAGCAGCCCGACCTCGAGCAGCCGGCCGCCGGCCGTGATCGGGAAGCCGTTGATGGCGTCGTCCGCCGCTCCGACGAAGGAGAGCCCGGCGAGCAGCACGACGACTCCGGAGGCGACCACCAGTGCCGGCGGCAGCACGGCGAACTCGACCGGCAGCTGCGGCACGACCGCGAGCAGCAGCACCGCGACTCCGGTCGCGAGCGCGGCTCCGGCGATCTGCTGGAAGAAGGCGGGCAGCCCCCAGCGGCCGAGCAGCTGGTTGACGCCGTCGATCGCGGCGGTCGTGAGCGCGGCGAGGAGGACGATGAGCGGCCCGCCGCCGAGCAGGATCGCGACGCCCGCGGCCATCACCGCGAGGGTGAGCGTCACGACGCTCCGCCGGTAGCGGTGCGGCTGGACGAGGATCGCGTCGAGCCGCTCGTGCGCGTCCTCGAACTGCTGCCGGGCCTCGTCGCGCGCGGTCGACGAGTCGACGGTGTCGGCGACCCGGACCTCGGGGGAGCCGTCGGTGATCGCGGTGACCAGCGTCGTCACGCGGGCGAGCCGCTCGTAGTCGGCGCTGCGGGAGGCGACGACACGCAGCACGCTCACGCTGGGAGAGTCCTCGCTCCCGTCGTGCACGACCAGGATCGAGGTGAAGGTGAGGTCGACCTGCACCTCGATGCCGTAGGCGCGGCAGACCCGCTCGATGGTCTCGGTGACCTCCGCCGCCGCGGACCCCAGCGAGAGCAGGGTCTCGCCGAGCCGCACCGCCAGCTCGAGCACGCCGCGCACGGTCTGCTCGGCGAGGACGGCGCGCTGCGAGCGCCGGCTCACCGGCGCGGCGGGGCGCTGGCCGCTCAGCGTGCCGACGAGCTGCCGGAGGAGTCGCTGCTGGAAGGGTCGAGGAGAGGGCACCCCCCGAGCGTACGGAAGACCACCGTCACCGGAGGACCGGCTCCGGAGGAGCGCTACCGGTGGACCGGCACCGCAGGACCGCTACCGGAGGACCGTTACCGCAGGACCGGTACCGCAGGACCGGCACCGCACCGCCGTCACCAGGGCACCACCTCGCCGCGGAAGTCGCGGTAGGCGATCCCGGGCGTGCCGCACCCGGCGCGAGTGGGCGCCTCCATTGCTGATCGAGTGGACCGCGGAGCGGGTGTATCGACATCCACCAGCGTCGGAAGGCGGGTCTGCAGGCTGCCCTGCTGGCGACGGTGGGTCTCGATACGCCCCTCCGGGGCTACTCGACCAGCATGTGTGCGAGCGCCTCTGCCAAGGAGATACGCCCCTCCGGGCTGCTCGACCGGCAACAACGGACGCCACACCGGCAGCGGCTGCGCAGGTGCTCAGAATCGTTGGCGCGGCGACGTTCCGGCCGTCGTGTCGCGCCAGAGCGGCCCTTCTCGCCATCCGCTCCCAGGTCTGCTCCGAATCATGCGTACACATCAACCTCGGACCGGAGCCCGCATGCTCGCCACCGCCACCGCCACCGCCACCGCCACCGGCACCGCCCCCACCGCCGGCACCGCTGCCGCCCGCCGCTCGCGCGCCGTCCTCGCGCCCGCGCTGCCGCTGCTCCCGCCCGACTCCGACCGGATGCTCGTCATCCGCTCGGCCTCGGGCGACGACGGCGCGTTCGCCGAGATCGTCCGCCGGCACACCTCTCTGCTGCGCGCGACGGCGCTGCGCATCCTCCGCGCCTCGAGCGAGGCGGACGACGCGGTGCAGGAGACGTTCCTCGCCGCCTGGACGCACATGGACAGCGTGATCGACGGGGAGACGATCGTCGGCTGGCTGCTGACCACGGTGCGCCGGCGCTGCTACGACCGGCTGCGCTCGAGCGACCACCAGAACCACGCCGAGCTGGAGCAGGACCTGCCCGAGTCGCTCGACCACTGCCCGACCGCGGTGTCGGAGCGCGCGGCGCTCGTCGCCGAGGCGCGCGCCGTGCTCGGCCGGATGCCGGAGCTGCAGCGCCGCTGCTGGGAGCTCCGCCAGCTGCAGCAGCGCAGCTACGACGACATCGGCGCCGAGCTCGGCGTCAGCGCGACCGTGGTCCGCGGGCAGCTCTCCCGGGCCCGCCTGCTGATGGAGGCGACGCTCGCGCACTGGCGCTGAGGCTCCGCAGCGCTCCCAGCGGGCGGTCGATCCGTCGCGGACGGCTCTCGCCGACGTGCCGAGGGAGCCGTTCGTGACGGGTCGATCGGCGGATCGCCGCGATTTCGGGGGTGGGCGCACTCGGCTCCGGACGGACTCGGTGGTTAGCGTGGAGGGCATGGAACCCAGCTTCGGAGCCCTGCTCACCGGTCTCGTGATCAACCTCTTCTGGTTCGCGCTCGTCCTCGTCGCGGTCTACTTCGTCGTCCGGGCGGCGGTGACGAGCGCGCTGCGGCGGGCCGGAGTCATCACTCCGGCGAGCGCCGCCGCCCTCGATCGCGAGGACGAGGCTCACCGCCGCGCGATCGACGACGAGCGGCGTCCGGAGGCCTGAGCCCGGCGCACCCGAGTCCGGCGCACCCAAGCCCGGGCGCACGTGAGCCCGGCGCACGTGAGCCGGGCACACCGCCGCGGCCTCAGCTCCCGAGGATCGCGAGCACCGTCGACAGGATCCCGCAGACCGCGCCGGTGCCGACCAGGATCAGGCCCGTCAGCCGCAGCGCCCGCACCGGATCCGCGCGCCGGTGCAGCCGGATGCGCTCCGGGTCCTCCTCGCGGTAGTAGACCTCACGCTGGTCCGAGCCGACCGGCGTCAGCGGGTCGTCGACGGCGAGCGGCCGCGAGCGCACCTCGCCCGCACGGGTGACCCAGTGCAGCGCGCGCGGCGGACCGTCCTCGAGGTAGGCGGTCGTCGTCGACCACCGCCCGTCGATCAGCAGCCCCACGAACGCCGCGAACAGGAACAGCAGCCCCAGCGGGAGCGTGATGAGGGAGAGAGCCTCCAGGATCGTCTCCAGCACCGGTCGCCTCCCTCTCGGATCCGCTGACGAGCGTACCGGGCGACGGTGGCACAGGCGGTGGCACAGGCGGTGGCACAGACGGTGGCACAGGCGGTGCCGCTACCCGCCGATCGCGGGCGGCGGAGCCGTGAAGAAGAGGTACGGCAGGAAGTGCAGGACGAGCGTCGCGAGGACACCGATCGCGGGCGTCACCCACCACCAGCGCAGCGGTCTCGCGAGCCGCTGGACCACCGCGAACCCGACGACGGGCGTGATCAGGACGGGCAGCCACGCGCCGAGCACGGCCCACTGCACCGCGGGCGACAGCACGCGCAGGTCCTTCCAGCTGTCGATGCCCGGGTCGATCGCGGACGCGGTGCCCAGGAGCACGAACGGCACCAGGACTGCGGCGAGTGCTGCGTGCACGAGGCCCCGGGCGCCGACCGCCAGGCGTGCGTAGCCGAGATCGAGCGCTGCGGTCGGAGTCGTCACCGGGGAAGGCTACCCGGCGCGACGCCGTCCGCTCCCGGTCGAGGCGCTTCCGTACACTGGCCCGGGCGCCGCGCGGACGGCGGCACGAGCTGCGGGGGTGGCGGGGACCGATGGCGACGACGGGTGGCGCACGGCACGGACGGCTCAGGCCGCGCTCGGGACCGCGGACTCTGCTCCGCGGCGCTGCGGCCGCCGTCGCGGTCCTCGCCGTGAGCGGCGCCTGCCTGGTCGGGATCGCGACCGCGAGCATCACGAGCAACGTCGCGGGCAACGCGGTCGACCTCGGGATCGCGCCCTCCGCGGAGCCGCGCGCCGCACAGCTGGGTGCGATCGAGGGCGGCTTCAACGTCCTCATCGTGGGCACCGACAACGACGCGGTGCAGGGCGACGCCTTCGGGGTCCGCGACGGCACGCTCAACGACGTCACGATCCTGCTGCACGTCTCCGCCGACCATCGCAGCGCCACGGTGATCAGCTTCCCGCGCGACCTCGTCCTGGACCGCCCGGCCTGCACCGATCCGGAGACCGGCGAGGTCACGGAGGCGACCGCCGACGTCCCGCTGAACTCCGCGTTCGAGGCCGGCGGGCTCTCCTGCGTCAACGACACGGTGCAGCAGTTCACCGGCCTGACCGTGCCGTACGCGGGCTGGGTCTCCTTCAACGGCGTCATCGAGATGAGCAACGCCGTCGGGGGAGTGCCGATCTGCCTCACCGGGCCGATCCGCGACACCGACTCCGGGCTCGACCTCCCCGCCGGCACGAGCACCGTCTCGGGAGCGACCGCGCTCGCGTTCCTCCGCACCCGGCACGGCGTCGGCGACGAGAGCGACCTCAGCCGGATCTCCTCGCAGCAGCAGTACCTGGCCTCGCTGATGCGCACGGTCCGCTCGGCGGACACGCTGTCGAACGTGCCCGCGCTCTACGGACTCGCGCAGGCGGTGTCCTCGAACGTGCACCTCTCCACCACGCTGGCGAACCCGTCGACGATGATCTCGCTCGCGCTGGCGCTCAAGGACGTCGATCTCGCGCAGATGGTGTTCGTGCAGTACCCGGCGCTGGACGACCCGGACCGGCCGGGCAAGGTCGTGCCGGACACGGTGCTCGGCGGCGAGCTGATGGCGAAGGTTCTGAACGATGAGCCGGTCGTGCTCGCGTCGGCGCCCGCGGAGGAGCAGCCCGCGCCGCCGGTCGAGGCGGGCACCTCCGCTCCTGCGACACCCGACCCCGCCGCCGCGGAGCCCGCTCCGGAGCCGCTCGACGCTCCCGGGCAGACCGCCGCCGAGGAGACCTGCGCCGTCCCGTCGGAGTGACGCGCGGAACCGGCCGCGGGCGGGCCCTCAGGCCGTCGCGTCCGCGCCGGCCTCCCGCACGTTCCGGACGACGCGGGCCGGGGCGCCGACGACGACCGCTCCCGCCGGGACGTCCTTCGTGACGACCGCGGCGGCGGCGATCACCGCGTCGTCGCCGACCGTGACGCCGGCGAGCAGGACGGCTTTCGCGCCGATCCAGACGTTGGAGCCGACGACGATCGGAGCGGGGTGCAGGTCGCCGCGTCGCGACGGATCCAGGTCGTGGTTCAGGGTCGCGAAGACGACGTCGTGCCCGATGAGGCAGTCGTCGCCGATCGTGATGCCGCCCTGGTCCTGGAAGGCGCAGCCGGAGTTGATGAAGACCTGGGCGCCGATCCGGAGGTTGCGGCCGAAGTCGGCGCGCAGCGGCGGGAACAGGGTCACCGACTCGTCGATCGTCCGGCCGGTCAGCTCCGCCAGCAGCTCCCGCACGCGCTCCGGCGGATGGTAGCCGCTGTTCAGCTCGCCGGTGATGCGCAGCGCCTCCTGGCTCGCCGTGTGCAGGACCGCGTGCAGCGGGGAGCCGCCCTCGATCGTCCGCCGCGCGTCGAACGCGGCGATCAGGTCGTCCAGGTCCAGGTCCAGGTCCAGGTCCGGGTCCGGGTCCATGTCGTCGTCCTCTCCTCGGGTCCGCCCAGGCTAGGAGCGCCGGGCGCACGGCTGGGACTCCCTGCCGGGGCACCCCTGCCGCGGGTCGGCCCGCGGTCAGCCGTCACGCCTCCACGAGGCGTCCCGGAACGGTCGAGACGTCCCGCAGGAACGGGCTGCCTCGACCGTTCGGGGACGCCTCGCGCGTCACGCCCCGACGCCGCGGGGGAGACTCCGCTCCAGGAGGGTGGCGCGGCGGGCGGCCAGGGCGAGTGCGAGCAGCACGGCGGCGATGACGGGGAGCGGCAGGACGACGCGGGCGGCCGGCACGTCCGCGAGCACCGTCGCGCCGAGGGCGTCGACGGCGGTCAGCAGCGCCGACAGGCCGACCAGCAGGAGGACCGACATCACGGCCGCCACCCGACCGCGCCAGGGCACGACGGCGAGCACGCCGAGCGCCGCCACCGGACCCGCCGTCGACAGATCGGGACCGAGCCAGCCGGCCGCCGCGGCGACGAGCGCGATGCTCAGCTCCGTGCCGGAGGCGAGCAGGGCCGTGACCCGGGCGGCACCGGTCCGGGCGGCGAGGGCGAGGCCGAGGGCGATCGCGAAGAGCGCCCCGGCGAGGAAGGAGGGGTTGGTGAACGGTCCGATCGCACCGGGGTAGCTGACACGGGGGGACCAGTTGACGACGGCGTAGAAGACGAAGAACGCCGTGGCGAGGGCGAGGGGGACGATCGTCGACGAAGAGCGCCCGGGAGCGGATCGGAGGCGGTGGCGCAGACCGCCGACCGCGAGGGTGATCCGCTGCCCGATGCCCGGGCCGCGGTGCCCGCGGTCGTCGGCCTCGTCGAGCAGGATCCCCAGCAGGACCTCGCCGTGCTCGTCGCGCCAGGCGGCCGGGTACCAGCGCAGCGCGCGGCGGAAGCGGTCGGTGCGCCGCGCGTCCTCGTTCGTCGTCATGCCGTTCTCCTTCGTCGAGTGGTCGGGTCAGAGCGCGGCGGACGGCGAGAGCCCGAGGTTGATCCGCGCCCGCACGGCGCTCGCCTCCATCCGGGCGACCTCGGCGCCGAGTGCGGATCGGCCGCTGTCCGTCAGCCGGAAGTAGCGGCGCACGCGGCCGGTGACCCGCTCATCGCCGTCGGGGGCGATCAGACCCGCCGACCCCAGCCGCTCGAGCGCCGCGTAGAGCGTGGTCACCCGCAGCCGCACGCGGCCCTCCGACTGCTCCTCGATCTCCTGCAGCAGCGCGTAGCCGTGGCGGCGCCCGAGAGCGAGCGCGGTCAGGATCCAGAAGGTCGTCTCTCGCATCTCCTCGGGCACGGGCGACACCATACTCCAACGGCAGGAGTATCGGGCGGCCGTCACGAGCGCCGGTCGTCTCCCGGAGCGGGCGAGGCCGCGAGGAACGCGCCGCGCTCCTCGAGCAGCCGGCGCAGGTGGCGCGCGAGGACGAGCCGCTCGGCGACCCGGCCGAGGACGCCGAATGGCGCGCGGAAGGTGAGCCGGTCGGTCATCACCGAGCCGCTGCCGTCCGGCTCGAAGCGGTGCTCGTGCCGGAAGGAGCGGAACGGGCCGCGGGTCTGCTCGTCCGTGAAGGAGTGCGGCGCGTCGAAGGCGGTGATCCGGCTGGTCAGCCGCAGGCGGACGCCGAAGTGCCGGGCCTGCCAGGTCACCTCCTCGCCGAGGCCGATCCGGCCGCTGACGACTCCGCCGACCGCCCGCTCACCGGCCGCGGCCTGCGACTCCGTGTGCAGGTCGATGCTCCGCGCGCGGTCGAACAGGTCCTCGACCGACCGCTCCGAGCGGGTGACGACCTCGACCGACGCGACCATGACTCGATCTTGGCGCAGTGCCGGCATGGCGCAGTGCGGGGGTGGCGCGCGGCTCGGCGTCGCCGCGCTCGCCCGGCCCGGACGGTCAGCCCGTCGGGACCACCGGGACGAGGAAGCCGCCGGGGACGTCGACGTCCGGCTTCCGGTACTCCTCGGGGAGGGTGAAGTCTGCGGTCCCGATCGAGGAAACGGTGAAGACGTCGGCGTCCCTCGTGCCGACGAGGAAGAGCGAGTACACCCGGGTGCCGTCCTCGAGGGTGCGCACGAGGCCGCCGGGGGACGTCGACCGCTCGCCCCGGGGGGAGAGGACGACCGTGTCGCCGGGCGTGCTCGCGAGAGACGCCCGGTCGATCCCCGCCGTCGGGACGCCGTCGCGGCAGTCCGTGCCGAAGCCGGTGTCGATGACCGATTCGCAGAACAGCATGCCGCCGTCGGGGCTCACGTGCAGGTCGCCCGTGGCTCCGACGAGCACCGGCTCCGGCTCCGAGGAGCACCCGGCGAGCAGCAGCGCGACCGCGGAAACGACCGCCAGTGCGCCGCACGTCCCGCGCACGATCGAGCTCCGCCGGTCAGTGGAAGTTGAGCGTGGACGGCGACGGCGCCTTCCACGCCTCCGACCGGTAGGCGTGCGGATCGTGCGGCGCCCGCGGCGGCTCGCCGAAGGGGTCGACCGGCAGCTCGGCCGGAGTCCTCGAGACGGCGCTCCGCAGCGCTGCGGCGAGGGATCGGAGGCGATGGATCACGGCTTTCACGGCGTTCACGGCGTTCTCCCGTTCTCTGGTGAGGGCTGACCACCACTGCCGACGCTACCGCGACCCCGCGACATCGCGCTCGTCGACTATCCACGGCTCGGCGGCTCTACGCGGCGCGTCCGCCGGACGCGGGTCAGCCGCCTGTGAGCGCCTCGGCGACCGACGCGTGGATCGCGTCGTAGTCCGGATGCTCGGGGTCGACCGCCGGGGGCGTCAGCTCGACCGAGCCGATCGGCTGCGAGCGGGTCCGGAGCGCGAGCTGCAGGAAGCCGCCCAGCGCGCCCTGCGGGATGTCCGTGCGGACGACGCGCGCGCCGGCGTCGGCGATCCCCTGGAACTGCAGCAGCACGTTCACCGGGGAGAGGCGGGCGAGGATCGCGCCCTGCACCTCGCGCTGGCGGACCATCCGGTCGTAGTCGCCGCCGGCCGAGCCGTAGCGGGAACGGGCGTAGGCCAGCGCGTTGCTGCCGTCGAGGTGGTGCTCCCCGGGGGTGAGCCAGGCGTTCACGCCGACCAGCTCGCCGGTGGTCTCGTCGAGGACGCCGCCGAAGGGGAGGTCGCCGTCGCCGGTGTAGTCGACGTCGATGCCGCCGAGCGCGTCGATCAGGCTTGCGAAGCCCTGCATGTCGACGAAGGCGTAGTACTGGATCGGCAGCCCCAGCGCGCCCTCGGCGGCGTCGCGCGTCGCCTCGATGCCGGGGGAGCTGCCGTGCGCCACCGCGTCCGGGTACAGCTCCGGGCTCTTCAGCTCGACCTCCGTGTGGATGGAGTTGAGCATGCAGGGATCGACGTTGCAGCCCCGCCACAGGTAGCCGTCGGGGTAGAGGTCGTGCATCGGCGAGTCCTCGGGGAAGGGCACGTTCCGGAGGTTCCGCGGCAGGCCGATGACCGTCGCCGCTCCGGTCGCCGTGTCGATCGAGGCGACCGAGATGCTGTCCGGGCGGAGCCCCGCGCGGTCCTCGCCGGCGTCGCCACCCAGCAGCAGGACGTTGTAGCGGCCGTCGACGGGCGCGGCCACCGGCCCGTCGCCGAACACCGTCGACAGCAGTCCACGGGAGATCCCGACGAGGTGGCCGCCGTAGCCCGCAGACCCGACCGAGACGAGCAGCGCGAGCGCCGTCGCCACCCCGAGTGCGACGCGGGCGCGCGGCCGGAGCTTCACGAGCCGGGCGAGCCGCAGGGTGTCGAGGGTGAGCACGAGCCAGAGCGCGGCGCAGGCGACCAGCACGACCTGCAGGACGGTCAGCGTCCCGTCGAGCGCGGCGACCGAGAAGACGAGCGACGGGACGACGAGGAGTGCCAGCAGCAGCAGGACGACGACCGCCCACAGCAGCAGGGTCGCGGCGAGACCGATCCGGCCGAGACGCCGCGAGCCGGCGAGCACCTGCGCGGACCCGGGGATCAGCAGGCCGAGCCCGAGCAGCCACCAGGCGCGGCGGGTCATCACCGCCCGCGACGAGGTGTCCGGGTCCCGCAGTGGCGTCCGCCTGCGGACACCGTCCTTCACCACTGCACTGCGCACGTCGCCCTCCCCGGAACCGACCACCCACGGTAGGGCCTGCGCGCCGCCCGGGCGGACGGCGACGCGCGGCGCTCGACCGCCGAAGCGCACGGAGGCCGGGGTCAGCTCCGGGCGGGGTAGTCGCCCGCCTCGAGGTCCGCGAGCAGGCTCGGGTGGGTCGGCGCCCAGCCGTAGGTGCTGCGGGTCCAGGCGCTCGACGCGGGCTGGTCCATCGCGAAGATCTCGCCGAGGGGTCCGAACGTCTCCGCCGGCACCTGCTCGACGGGCAGGCCGAGGCGCCGCCCGATGACCGTGGCGATCGCGAGCATCGTGTCGCCCTCGTCGGCGACGGCGTTCACGGCCGTCCCCGCCTCGCCCCGCTCGATCATCAGGCGGAACAGCGACGCCGCGTCGCGACGGTGCACGGCCGGCCAGCGCTGGCCGCCGTCGCCGACGTAGGCGGAGACTCCGGAGCGCTGCGCGGCCTGGATGAGGAGCCCGGCGAAGCCGTAGGCGACGTCGCGCTCGTGCACCGACCGGGGGAGCCGGACGGTGGTCGTCCGGACGCCCTGCTCCGCCAGACCCAGGACCCGCGCGGCATTGACCCCGCGGCCGCCGACCGGGCCGGTGGTGGTCAGCGGGTCGTGCTCGGTCGCGACGGCACCGGCGGAGAAGGTCGTGCCCGAGACGAGGGAGAACGGCTTGCCGGTGCCGACGAGCGCGGCGCCGATCGCGTCCATCGCCGCGCCCTCCTCCGCGATGCTGCGCTCGAGGTCGGAGAAGTCGTTGCTGAAGGCGAGGTGGATCGCGCCGTCGGCGGCACGGGCGATGTCCGCCAGCAGTTCCAGGTCGGCGAGCTCGCCGCGGAGGGGCTCGCCGCCGGCGTCGAGGACCCGGCGGGCAGCCGACTCCGACCGGGCGAGACCGAGCACCTCGTGGCCGTGGGCGACGAGATCCTCGGTGACGGCGAGGCCGATGGCGCCCGGGGCGCCGGTGAGGAGGATGCGCATGGGAGGACTCCTTCTGAGTGATGAGATCGATGTCCCATCACTGTAGCCCCGTGATGGGACTCGTGTCGCGTCACGGTAGGATCTCCCCATGCCACGCTGGGAACCCGATGCCCGCGAGCGGTTCGTCTCCGCCGCTCTGCACCTGTTCACCGAGCAGGGCTACGACGAGACCACGGTGGCGCAGATCGCCGATCGGGCAGGGCTGACCCGGAGCACGTTCTTCCGGCACTTCCCCGACAAGCGCGACGTGCTCGCCGCCGGTCAGGAGACGCTCTCGGCGCTGCTCGCGCAGGGGGTGCGCGAGGCTCCGGCCGGGGCGACGCCGATGCAGGCGGTCGCCGCCGGGCTGGTGTCGGCCTCCGCCGCGATGACGCCCTTCAACCGTGAGCTCGGGCCGCGGCTCGAGGCGGTGATCGCCACCAGCGCAGAGCTGCAGCAGCGGGCTCTGCTGAAGAAGGTCGGGATGGCGACGGCGATGGCGGACGCCCTCCGCGAGCGCGGGGTCGCCCCGGCGGTCGCCGACGCCGCCGCCGAGCTCGGGGTGCTCGCCTTCAAGGAGTCGTTCGCCGAGTGGTCCGAGGGCCGGGACGGCGAGCTGCCGGCCCTCGCCACCGCCGCGCTCGACCGCCTGCGGGAGGCGCTGACGCAGCTCGGCTGAACCCGCGCCGTCAGCCGGTGCGCGCCCAGTGGTCGCGGCCGCTCCGGCGCCACTGCTGGCGGGGCCCGTCCGATTCCCGGGCGGTGTCCATCAGCCACAGGGTGCTGTCCGGGGCCCAACCGGCGATCACGGAGGAGTAGCCGTCGTCGACCGGGATCAGCCGGGTCGCGCTCGAGAGGTAGCCGAGCACGGTGAGGTGGACGGCGTCCCACTCGGCGGCGACGCGCTGCCAGTCCGGGATCAGCCAGCGGCCCTCCCCGCCGGTCACCTGGTACCAGTCGTGCCGGCGGGAGGCGGTGACCTCGGCGGGGAAGGCGCGGCAGAGCGCGGCCCAGTCCTCGGCGCTGCCGATCTCGAGCGTGCGGCCGGCGCCGCTCACCGGGATCACGGTCGCGGTGTCGAGTCCGGCGGCGTCCTCGACCAGCTCCAGCAGATCCTCGATCCGGGACTGCGTGCGCAGCAGTCGGAGGGGGAGCGACCACCACGAGCCGGAGTAGCTCGCGCGCGGGTCGGCCGGGCGCTCGCGGGCGGACTGCTCCTCGTCGGCGCGGCGGGCTGCGGACCACTCGTCCAGGAGCGCGGCGGTGCCGGTCGGGAGCGGCCGGGCGGTGTCGGGGCGCCAGTCGACGGCCCACTGAGTCCGGGTGGCGGGGCTCGTCCACGTCGCCGCGGCCGGAGAGGCGAGCACGCGCTCGGCGACGGGGAGCAGCGCGGCGCGGAGCTCCGGCAGTGCGGCGAGGACGTCCTCGGCGTCGGGCTCCTGCCAGGAGTACGCCGTGTCGACGCTCCTGCGGAACGCGGCGCGGACGGCGTCGTCCTCCGCCGGGGTCGGCGGGAGCGCCGCGATCATCGCGGCGAGGCTCTCGGGAGTGGGGACCGGCAGATCGCGAGCGTCCGCGCCGTCCTCGGAGGCGTACATCAGGACCGACTCCCCGCCGCCGACCGCGGCGTGCGCGAGGAGGAACGCCGCAGTGTGCAGCTCGGGGTCCGCCGCCGTTGCGTACTCCCAGCAGAGGCGGCGCCCCCGAGGCCCGCGGAGGAGGACGTCGGCTGCAGCAGTCATGTGCCCACTATGCCCGGCGGCGGCGCCGAGGCGTCCTCGAACGGTCGAGGCGTCCCCGAACGGTCGAGGCGTCCCGGCGCAGGTGGACGTCTCGACGGTGCGAGGACGCCTCGCCGGCCGCCGGTGCGGGCGTCAGGCGTCGGGGTTCATCCAGAAGGGGGAGTAGTGGTAGCCGTCGGGGTCGTCGAACTGGCGCTGGTACATGAAGGGGTACTCGTCGGTGTCGCCGATGCGGCCGCCCGCGGCGCCGGCGCGCTCGGTCAGCTCGTCGACGGCCTCGCGGCTGCCGAGATCGAAGGAGACGGTCATCTTCGAGGGGGTGTCCGGACCGCCGATCAGCTCCTCGGTGCCGCCGACGCTCGCGTACATCTCGCGGCTGCTGAGCATCAGGTACTGATCCGGCGCGATCGCGAAGCAGGCGACGTTCTCGTTCGACATCGCCTCGTTCCGGCTCCAGCCGAGGGCGGTGTAGAAGGCGGTGGCGCGCTCGACGCTCGCGACGGGGCAGGAGAGGTAGAGGCTCATGCGGGCAACACTGCCCAGAAGTGCGCGGCACGACAAGAGGCCGGGGAGGATCCGCGCCCGGAGTGTCCGCCGGGCGTCTGCCAGAGTGCTGGCATGCCCTCTCCGCAGACCCTGACCGAGGAGGACCGCCGGCTCGTCGCCGCCTGGGCCGCCGACTGCGCCGAGCGGGTCCTGCCGCTCTTCGAGGCGGAGGCGCCCGACGACGACCGCCCCCGCGACGGCATCGCCCGGGCACGCGCCTTCGCCCGCGGCGAGCTGAGCGCGGCCGGGGAGATCCGGCGCCGCTTCGAGGCGGGCCGGGCGTCGCAGTCGGCGACGTCGCCCGCGGCGAAGGCGGCGGCCTGGTCGGCGGGGCAGGCCTCCGGAGTCGCGCACCTCGGCGCGCACGCGCTGGGTGCCGCGGCGTTCGCGGCGAAGGCGGCCGAGCTGGCCGACCCGGGGCGCGGCGGCGCGGCCGAGATCGACCGGCAGCTGGCGGGGATGAGCGCCCCGGTGCGGACGGCCCTGGCGCGCCTGCCGCTGCTCGGCGAGGACCCGTCCGGTCCGCTC
The DNA here is from genome assembly GCF_003751825.1 of Rathayibacter sp. PhB186. NCBI lineage: Bacteria > Bacillati > Actinomycetota > Actinomycetes > Micrococcales > Microbacteriaceae > Rathayibacter > Rathayibacter sp. PhB186. The sequence continues at coordinate 48,092 of NZ_RJKO01000007.1, forward strand.
GGGCCGGGACTCCTGGCCTCCGGCGCGCTCGGCGCGTTCATCCGCACGCTGCAGGCGGCGCTCGCCGCGGGGGAGCAGGGCGGCGGGCAGTAGCGCGGGGCCAGCAGGGCGGACTCAGGCCGCGGGCAGCCGCACCGCGACGCGGAGCCCGCCCTCGCGTCGTGCGGTCAGGTCCAGCTCGCCGCCGTGAGCGCGGACGATGCTCGCCGCGATCGCGAGGCCGAGACCCGTCCCGGCGTGCTCGGTGCGGACCCGCGCGGCTCCGCGCTGGAACGGCTCCGTCAGCGCGGGGAGGGACAGCGGGTCGAGGGGCGCCCCGGAGTTCTCGATCACGAGGACGGCGGAGCCCGCGTCGACGCTCGTGCCGAGCCGCACCCAGCCGCCCGCCGGCAGATTGTGCACGATCGCGTTGTGCAGCAGGTTGACGCTCAGCTGCTGCAGCAGCGCCGGCGAACCCGAGGTGCGGGCCACGCCGCCGGCGGTCTCCAGGGCGACGCCGCCCCGCTCGGCGAGGGGCAGCAGCGTCTCGACCGCCTCCTCCGCCAGGAGCGACAGGTCCACGCTCTCGCGGGCGAAGGAGCGCTGATCCGCGCGGCCGAGCAGCAGCAGCGCCTCGACGAGCTCGATCGCCCTCGTGTTGACGCTCCCGAGGCGGGCGACCAGCGCGTCGACGTCGCGGTCCGGATCGTCGCGCGCCACCTCGAGGAGCGTCCGCGTGATCGCGAGCGGGGTGCGCAGCTCGTGCGAGGCGTTCGCCGCGAACCGCCGCTGCTCCGCGTCGTGCGCCTCGATCCGCTCGAGCATGGCGTCGAAGCCGTCGGCGAGCTCGCGGAACTCGTCCCGCCGGCCCTCGAGCGCGATCCGGTGCGAGAGGTCCCCGGCCGCGGCGAGGCGGGTGGCGCGGGTGATCCGCCGAAGCGGGGCGAGCATCCGGCCGGCCAGGAACCAGCCGCCGACCACCCCGAAGAGCAGCAGGAGCGCCAGGGCGGCGACGGCGGCGGGCGTGAAGGCGCGGAGCAGGTCGTCGCGCCCGGGGCGGAAGCCGTCGGTGCCGTCGGTGCCGTCGGTGCCGGGGCCGACCACCGCCTCCGCGGGGATGTAGCGCAGCAGGAACAGCCAGACGACGGTGAGCAGGAGGCCGCCGGCGAGCAGCAGGAAGCCGGCGTAGCTGAGGGTCAGCCGGACGCGGGCGGTGATGCCGGGCGGCCTAGCCACGGGTGCCGCCGCCGCTCTCGTCGCCGGCACCGTCCGTGAGGATGCGGTAGCCGACTCCCGGCAGCGTGCCGATCAGCCACGGCTCGCCGAGGCGCTTGCGGAGGGCGGAGATCGTGATGCGGACCGCGTTCGTGAACGGATCCGCGTTCTCGTCCCAGGCCCGCTCGAGCAGCTCCTCGGCGCTGATCGTGCCGCCCTCGGCGCCCATCAAGACCTCCAGCACGGCGAACTGCTTGCGGGTCAGCGCGACGTAGCGCCCGTCGCGGTGCACCTCGCGCCGGAACGGGTCCAGGCGGAGCCCCGCGATCTCGCGCACCGGCGGGCGGCTGCGCGCGCGCCTGCGGTCCAGGGCCCGGAGGCGCAGGACGAGCTCGCGCAGCTCGAACGGCTTCGTCAGGTAGTCGTCGGCGCCCAGCTCGAAGCCCGAGGCCTTGTCGTCCAGCCGGTCGGCGGCGGTGAGCATCAGGATCGGGACGCCGCTCCCGGACGCGACGATCGCGGCGGCGACCTCGTCGCCCGACGGCCCCGGGATGTCCCGGTCGAGGACGACGAGGTCGTAGGCGGTGAGTCCCAGCAGCTCCAGCGCGGTGTCACCGTCGCACGCGAGGTCGGCGGCGATCGCCTCGAGGCGGAGCCCGTCGCGGATCGCCTCCGCCATCAGAGGCTCGTCCTCGACCACCAGCACACGCATGCGGTCGATGCTACGAGCCGCGGTGTATCGCGGGCGTCTCCGAAAAGCCCTACGCCCCCGCAACACCCTCCGCGGTGGAGTGGTCCCCGCACCGCCGATCCGAACGGCGGCCGCAGAAGGGATCGACCATGAGTCAGCACCACCAGCGAACCCGGGCCCGCGCCGGCGTCCTCCTCCTCGTCGCGGCACTCGGCCTCACCGGCTGCGCCGCCGCCGAGCAGGTCTCCGGCGGCTTCGCAGGCCTCACCACCGTGTCCGGCGACACCGGCCGCTCCGTCGAGGACGGCTACCTCGGCGTCGGCGACTCCGTCTCGATCCACGACGACCACCTGCCGGTCATCGCGAACCTCGACCCCGCGCTGCGGGCCGCCGTCGAGGCGGCGGCCGACGCGATGGCGGCCGACGGCGTCGAGACGGTCGTCACGTCCGGCTGGCGGAGCGCCGCGTACCAGCAGGCGCTCCTCGACGACGCCGTGCAGGAGTACGGCAGCCTCGAGGAGGCCCGGAAGTGGGTGAGCACGCCGGAGCTCTCGGCGCACGTGACCGGCGACGCGATCGACATCGGCTACACCGACGCGGACAGCTGGCTCAGCCAGCACGGCGCCGACTACGGCCTCTGCCAGACCTACGGCAACGAGATGTGGCACTTCGAGCTGGCGACCGAGCCCGGCGGCGACTGCCCGCCGCAGAAGGAGAACGCGGCGGAGTGACGCTCGGACGCCGGTGGATCTCGATGCGCCCGCTGCGCGAGCTACTCGATCAGCATGCAGCTCGGCGGCTCCGCAGGACGGCCGAGAGGAGGACCAGGGCGGCGGCGGCCACCGCCCACGGGCCGGTGAAGACGAGCGCGCGCTCGATCGGACGCCAGAGCGGGGCGACGAGTCCGCCGAGGAGCAGGCCGGCCGCGCCGCCGACGAGGGCGTTCGCCACGACCTGCGCGGCGAGCCGCCCTCCGCTGCTGGTCCAGACGCGCTCGATCAGGCGGTCCAGCAGGTACGTCGCGGCGCCGACGGGCAGACTCGCCACCGCCGCGCAGACGGCGAGCCCGCCGAGGGCGAGGAGGACGAAGCCCGGGTCGGCCGACAGGGGAGTGGCCGCGGTCCCGTTCGCGCTGTCGACGAGCGCCCCGATCGCGAGCGGCACGAGCGCCAGCATCGCGCCCAGCACGGCTCGGACGGCGTGCTCGCGCCCGCGGGCTCCGGGCGCGCGGCCGGCCGAGCCTCCGGGTCGCGCGCCGCTCACGAGCACCTCCGTGTCGCCGGCACCGAGGAGACCGCCGGGGCGAGGGCGGCGAGGATCTCGCGACCGCCGGACAGGCCGGCGTCCAGCACGACCTCGACCACGGGGTCCCGGCCGTAGCTCGTCGCGACGACGACGGCCGCGTCGCTGTCATCGATCATCCAGTCGACGTCGCGCTCGGTGATGCACGCGGCGGAGGAGGGCACCCGGCGATCCTGTCAGTCCTCCGCGGTCCGCCGCCGCACGCCGCCGTCGAGCACGCGGTCGAGCCAGTCGCGCAGCAGCTCGCGCTCGGCCGGCCGGAGATCGGCGAGCCGCGGGGCGAGGGCGCGGACGGCGACGACGGCGGCGAGTGGCGCGTCGTCCGCGGCGGGCGGCTGCTCGGTCAGGATCCCGGCGAGCACCGCCTCGAACGCGGCGTCGGCGAGACCCGCGTCGCGCTCCGCCGCGGGGGAGGAGAGCAGGGTCGTCACGACGCCGGTCCCCGCGGTCTGGATCAGCCCGACGGCGCGGTCCTCAGGGACGCGGAGGCGACCGGCGGCCGCGACCCGCTGGATCCGCGCCGCGAGAACCCGCCTCCCCGACGTCGCCGCCGGTGAGGCGGCCGCGCGGGCCGGGTCGCTGAGCAGGCGGAAGAGTGCGGGATTCGCGAGGCCGAACTCGATCTGCGCCGTCCAGCCGGCGCGGAGATCCTCGATCGGGTCGACGTCGCCGGCCGCGGCCTCCTCGACGACGGCCGACTTCTCGGCGACCCAGCTGCTCAGCACGTGCTCGGCGACCGCCTCGAGCAGGCCGTCCTTGTCGCCGAAGAGGCGGTAGATCGCCGGAGCCTGCAGGCCGGCCGCCTCCGCGACGCCGCGGGTGGTGACGGCCGCTGGGCCGGCCTCGCGCAGGAGGCGGGCCGCCGCGTCGACGATGCGGGCTCGGGTGTCCGTGGGGGGCGCGGTCATGGATCGACGATATCGCACTGTTGCTATCGCTGGTATTCCAGGGTTATCGTTCGAGCAGTATCACCGATACCCGGTGGTCCCCGCTCGAAAGGCCCTCCATGATCATCGTCACCGGCGCCACCGGAGCGCTCAACGGCGCCACCGTCGACCACCTCCTCGACTCCCTGCCCGCCGCCGAGATCGTCGTCGTCGCGCGGGACACCGCGAAGGCCGCGCGCTTCGCTGACCGGGGTGTCGTGGTGCGGCGCGGTGACTACGCCGACTCCGCGTCCCTGCCCGGCGCGTTCGCGGGCGCCGACCAGCTGCTGCTCGTCTCCTCGAACGACCCGGGAGCCGATGCGCCGGCCCTGCACCGCGCCGCGGTCGAGGCCGCCGTCGAGGCCGGGGTCGGCCGCATCCTCTACACCAGCCACCAGGGCGCCTCGCCGGACACCCCGTTCGGGCCGGGCCGCGATCACGCCGCGACCGAGCAGCTGCTGGCGGAGTCGGGAGTCGCCTGGACCTCGCTGCGGAACGGCTTCTACGCCCACAGCCTCGCGTTCTTCCTCGGCGACTGGCGCTCGACCGGTGTCATCGAGGTGCCGTCCGACGGCCCCGTCTCCTGGACGGCGCGGGAGGACGCGGCGGAGGCCGCCGCTCTCCTCCTGCTCGCGGACGAGGCGCACGACGGACCGGTCACCCTCACCGCCCTCGAGGCGCCGACCTTCGCGGAGGTCGCGGAGCTCGCCGCGGACGTCGCGGGGCGGCCGATCGAGTTCCGGATCCTCGGCGACGACGAGTGGCTCGCGCGCCGCGTCGCCGCCGGGCAGCCGGAGCCGCAGGCGCGCTTCCTGCTCGGCATGCACCAGGCGGCGGCGGCCGGCTTCTTCGCGGGGACGGACCCGACGCTCGCGAGCCTGCTGGGGCGCGAGCCGCGCACGGTCCGGGAGCTGCTGGCCGCGGGCGACGGGCGCTGACCGGCCCGCGGACATCCGGCTCGTCGGAACCGCCTCGGCTCGTGGAACCCGCGTGCTCCGACGAGCCGGAGCAGATTCGGCGAGCCGGAGCTCGGCGGTCACCGCTCCTCGGCGCGCGGGATCCGCGTCGGTGCAGGGCGCCCGCGATCACCGGCTACCAGTCCTTCGACACCACGCCGTGGACCGAGACCGTCGTCGCCGCGACCGTCGCCGCCGCGGGCTGCGCGATGCTCGGCGCCGCCGCCGTGCTGGCGCTGCGCGGTCGCTCGCCGCGGGGAGGCGCCTGACTCCGAGTCACCCTCCATCCGGAACGGCGAGGCGTCCACGCGGAGCAGGACGCCTCGACGTCGGCGGGACGTCTCGCCGGGTGAGCGCCGCTGGCCGGTGACGCCGCGCCTACCTCGACTTGTCAGCGGGCCTCGCGTCCGGATCCCTGCCGAAGCGGCGGACGTAGATCTCCCGCATCTCCCGGAGTTGCGCTCGTTCGCGGTCGCTGATCGGCTCAGCCCTGCCTTCTGCGATCCTCCGCTGCAGATCGCTCGTCCCTCTGCTCACCGGCGCCACAGCGACCACCTCCACTGTCGATTCTCGTGAGGTCCGGGCGACGCGTCCACGTCCTCGTCACCTTGCAGATTCTCGATGGTCCGGTAGATCATCCGTGCCTCGGTCTCGGTCGCCTCGTTCAGCAACGCCGTCAGCGCGTCGTTGGCGACTTCTCGATCGGCCCGGATCGCCGAACTCGACAAGCGCAGTGCCCACTCCGCCCGCTTCCACCACTGATCGCGAGCGGCCGTCTCACGCGCGATGCGTGTCGAACGGAACGCCGGGAAGAAGGCGATCGTCGCGGCGATGACGGCGAAGAGACCAGCGGTGGGCGGTCCGCTCCAGAAGTCCCGCCAGAACGGTTCATCGAGGGCGAACGGCGGAAGCAGACTGCGCAGGATCGCTCCGACGCCGCCGCCGCCTGCTGCGATGATCACCGAACGAGCGACCCGCTCGGACGCGGGGTTCACCGTCGCCTCCCGCTCGATCGCGGTGGCCGGCGCGTCGGCGACGACGACGACAGCGTCTCCTCGCCGTCGTCGTCCTCGTCCGCACCGCACATCACGCGAGAAGGATGGCCCGCGATCGTGGCGGATGCGGGCCGGGACGCGGCTCGACGCATCTGTGGCGCGGGAGGCGGGAGCGCCTTCGCACCCGCCAGGCGGCGAGGCGTCCCGATGTCTCGCCGGGTGAGCGCCGCTGGCCCGTGAGGAGGGGGAGGAGACCGGCGTCCCGGCCGCCGTCAGCGGGGCGGCCGGTGCTCGCGCGGGCTGGCGCCGTGGTGGCGGCGGTAGGCGGCGGCGAAGGCGGCGGGCGTCGCGTAGCCGCAGGCCGCGGCGATCGCCGCCACGGGGGCGTCGGAGCGGCGCAGCAGGTCTCGGCCGTGCTCCATCCGCAGGGCGGTGAGGTACCGCATCGGCGTCGAGCCGGTCGAGGCGGAGAAGCGGCGCAGGAAGTGGAAGGGGCTGAGGTGCACCAGCGCGGCGAGCTCGTCGAGGGTCACCGGGTCGGCGAGCCGGGCCGCGAGGTGGTCGGTCACCAGGGCGAGCTGCGGCCGGGAGAGCCCCGCGGGGACGGCGGTGGGCTCCGGCAGGGCGAGCAGGTGCGCGACGAGCGCCGTGCCCACCGCGTCGGCGAGCACGGGCGGCGCTCCGGCCCGCGCGGCGCGGGCGAGCTCGAGCATCGCGGAGCGGACGAAGTCGTCGCCGACCGCGAGGAAGTCGAGCCGGTCGGCGGACGCTCCGGGGACGCCCGCCAGTACCCCGGCGACCAGCGGCGCGGCGACGGTGACGTGCAGCGAGCGGAACGTCTCGGAGCTCGTGCTGCGCCACGCCGCACGGATCTCGCGCCCCGGCGCCGTCGCGGCCGAGCGTCCCGGCGCCGCGTGCCCGTGCGCCCAGCGGCCGTGCGGTCGGGCGCTCTCGATCAGGTAGGAGCCGGCGGTCACCAGGATCAGCTGCAGCGCGTCGGTCGCCGGCGCGGTCACCTCGTGGTCGTGCGGATCGACCACCTCGCGCACCGCGACGCCGGTCCAGCCCGGGACCGGGCCGAGCGGACCCTCCACCTCGCCGCTCACCGCGGCGTGCCGAACGCCCGCACCGAGACGTCGTCCCACTCGCGCCAGGTGCGCAGGCGCTCGGCGTAGAGCTCCTCGATCGCGGGCAGGACCGTCCCCAGGATGAGCCGCGCCGGCGGGTCCTCCGCGTCGACGAGCTGCAGGATCGCGGCGCTCGTGGCCGAGGGGTCACCTACGGAGAAGTCCGGCCCGTCCGCGTGCACCGCCGCGTACTCGGGCAGCTCGGCGCTCCGGCGCGAGCCGCGGGCGAGCCAGTCGGTGGCGTAGGGGCCGGGCTCGACGCAGGTGATCCGGACGCCGAAGCCCGCCACCTCCTGTCGCAGCGACTCGCTCAGCCCCTCGAGCGCCCACTTCGACGCGTGGTACGCGCCGATGCCGGGGAAGGCGCGCACGCCGCCCTCGCTGGTGACCTGCAGGAGCCGGCCCCGGGAGCGGCGCAGCGCCGGGAGCGCGGCCTGGGTCACCCAGAGCGCGCCGAAGAAGTTGGTCTCCAGCTGCTCGCGGATCTCGCGCTCGGTCAGCTCCTCGACCATGCCGAAGTGGCCGTACCCGGCGTTGTTCACCACGATGTCGATCCCGCCGAAGTGCCGCTCCGCGCGGTCGACCGCGGCGAGCACGCCGGCGCGGTCGGTCACGTCCAGCGCGAGCGGGAGCAGGCGGTCGGGGAAGCGCTCGGCGAGGTCGTCGAGGCTGCGGGGGTCGCGGGCCGTGGCCGCGACGCGGTCGCCGCGCTCGAGCGCCGCCTCGGCCCAGAGCCGGCCGAAGCCGCTGGACGTGCCGGTCAGGAACCAGGTTCTCGGAGTCGTCATGCCGCCACTCTCCCCGGATCGCGGCCGTTCCGGAAGCGAATGATCGGCACCGCGGACATTCCTTCATGGACTGCCGCGCGCATACTGGACCGGTGACCCTCGACGTGCCCCCGCAGCTGCTCCGCGCGCTGGTCGCCGTGCTGCGCACCGGCTCCTTCACCGGCGCCTCCGAGCAGACCGGCTTCACCCAGTCCGCCGTCTCGAAGCAGATCGCTGCGCTCGAGGAGGCGGTCGGCGCGCCGCTCTTCCAGCGCGGGCCGCGCGGCGTCGTCCCCACTCCGGCGGCCCTCGGCCTCGCCCGGCACGCGTCGGCGATCCTGGACCACCTCGACACCGCGGCCCGCGAGATCGCCGACCTCGACCGCCCGTTGCTCGGGCGGGTGAGCCTCGGCGCCTTCGCGACCGCCGCGATGCACCTCGCGCCGGAGACGATCGCCCGGGTGACCCGGGCGCACCCGGCGATCGACGTCGTCCTGGTCGAGTCCTCGACACCCGTGCAGCTGCGGCGGCTGCGCACGGGGCGCCTCGACCTCGCGGTCGTCGCGGTCGGCGCCGAGCCCGACGGCGCCGAGCCCGACGGCGCCGAGCCCGACGGCTACGGCCTCGAGGGCATCGACACGGAGGTGCTGCCGGCCGCGTCGCTGCACGTCGCCGTCGGCGGGCGGCACCCGTGGGCGCACGCGCGGGAGCTGAGCGTCGACGATCTCGCGGGCGCGGACTGGGTGATCGGCCGCGGCGCGCGGGGCGAGCCGCAGTTCGGCGCGTGGCCGGCGCTCGCGCAGCCGCGGGTGGTCGCCGAGATCGACAGCTGGAGCAGCCGCCTCGCCTTCGTCGCCGCGGGCCTGGGCGTCACGACCGTTCCCGCGCTCGCGATCGCCGGCCTGCCGCGCCGCGTCGTCGCCGTGCCGGTGGCGGGCCCGCGCTGGGCGGGCCGCTCGCTGCGGGTCGCCTGGTCCGGCGAGCTCGATCCCGCCGCCCGCCTCGTCCGCTCGGCCCTGCACGCCGTCGCCGCCGACATCGCGGCCGCCCACTCCGCCCCCCGCGAGATGCCACTTGTGAGCGCGACACGCCGGTAGAAGCGTGCACAAGTGGCATCTCGCGGAGGGGGAGAGGGGGAGGGGGACGGGCGTCAGGGGCGGAGGAGGGTCCAGGCGTAGGGGGCGAGGTGCACCGTGTCGACGGGGTGGCCGGTGACGAGGTCGGTGCCGGAGACGGCGACGTCGACGGGGTCCTGGCCGTGGTTGATCACCGTGAGGACGTCGCCGCGGCGGGCCGCCTCGACCCAGGGGCTCCCGGTCTGCAGCACGGGGGCGATGCCGGACTGCTCGGCGAGCCAGGCGGTCAGCGCGAGCATGCCCGCGTCGTCCGGGATCGTCGCGAGGTAATGCGCGGTGCCCGTGCCGGTGCGCCGCGAGGTCAGCGCCGGGGTGCCCGCCGCGGGTCCGGAGGAGTAGCGGCCGAGGACCTCGACCGGCCGCTCGTCGGACGGGTCGACGAGCACGCCGAGCTCCTCCGCCAGCAGCTCGCCGCGCAGGACGCCGAAGGGAGCACCGGCGACCTCCGCGCCGGCCGCCCCGATCCCGGCGAACTCGAGGACCGACACGCCCAGCACCTCGCGGAGCCCGACCTGGAAGCCGCCCTCGCGGAAGGCGTCGTCCTCGTCGACCACGTCGCTGAAGGCGGTGACCAGCAGCCGGCCGCCGCGCTCGACGAACGCCGTCAGGTTCTCCGCCGCCGCGTCGGTGAGCAGGTAGGAGTGGGCGAGCAGCACGAGGTCGTACGCGGCGAGGTCCGCCGTCGGCAGCACCAGGTCGACCGCAAGGTTCTGCCGGTGCAGCGCGGAGTACCAGCGCTGGACGAGCTCCAGGAAGTCGAGCACGACCGGGTGGTCGGGGTTGCCGATCGCCCACCAGTTCTCCCAGTCGAGGACGAGCGCGATGCGGGCGCCGGAGCCGGTCGGGCCGCCGGCCGATCCGCCGGCCGATCCGCCGGTTGCTCCGCCGGTGGAGGACTCCGCCGACAGCTCCGGCAGCGCGCCGAGCACCCGGCCGAGCTCGACGACCTCGCGCCAGGTGCGGGTCCCGACGCCCGCCTGCGGCAGCATCGCCGAGTGGAACTTCTCGCTGCCCCGCCGCGACTGCCGCCACTGGAAGAACAGCACGCCGTCCGCGCCGCGCCCGACGGCCTGCATCGACAGTGCGGCCATCTGCCCGGGCGCCTTCACGGCGTTGGAGGGCCGCCAGCTGACGGCGCCGGTCGCCTGCTCCATCAGCAGCCACGGCACGCCCGGCTTGAGCGAGCGCATCAGGTCGCGGGTGAAAGCGGCGGTGCGGAACGACTCCGGGTCAGCGGGATCGACGTAGTTGTCGTCGCTGACGACGTCGACCTCGGCCGCCCACTTCCAGTAGTCGAGCGGCGGGAAGGCGCCCATGAAGTTGGTCGTGATCGGCTGTGTCGCCCCCGAGGCGCGGAGGATGTCGCGCTCCATCGTGTAGAGCTCGAGCAGCGCGTCCGAGGTGAAGCGGCGGAAGTCGAGCAGCCCGGCCGGGTTGTGGCTGTAGGGCGCCTTCCGCGGCGGCACGATCTCGGCGAAGGACGCGTAGCGCTGCGACCAGAAGAAGGTGCCCCAGCGCCGGTTGAGCTCGTCGATCGAGTCGTACTTGCGCTCCAGCCAGACCCGGAACGCGGCGGCCGCGTCGTCGGAGTAGTCGTGGTGCAGGTGGCAGGCGTACTCGTTGTTCACGTGCCAGAGCACCACCGCGGGGTGGTCGTGGTACCGCTCGGCGATCGCCGTCACCAGCCGGGCCGCGAGCCGGCGGTAGTCGGGGGAGGTGGGGCGGTAGGCCTGGCGGCTGCCCGGCCAGAAGGTCGCGCCGTTCTCGTCCTGCGGCAGGATGCCCGGGTATCTGCTCGTGGCCCACGGCGGCGGCGAGGCCGTGGCCGTCGCCAGGTCGACGGCGATGCCGTGCTCGTGCAGCAGGTCGAGGATCCGGTCGAGCCAGCCGAAGTCGAAGGTGTCCTCGTCCGGCTGGATCCGTGCCCAGGCGAAGATGCCCAGGCTGACGGTCGTGACGCCGGCCTCGCGCATCCGCCGCGCGTCCTCCGGCCAGACGCTCTCGTCCCACTGCTCCGGGTTGTAGTCGCCGCCGTAGTGGATCATCCGAGCCGTGGGCCTTCCGTGGTCGTCGTGGAGTCGTATTGGTCGAGTGGTGGTCGTCGAGTCGTGGTGGTGATCGTCGCGGAGACGATCGTCGTGGTGTCGTGCTCAGCGGGCCGCGGGCGCCGTCCGCGACAGCCGCACCGCGAGCGCGGCGAACACCGTGCAGCCGAGCGCCGGCACCACCAAGGGTGCCAGCTGCCAGGTGACCACGGCGGCGAGCACCAGCGCCACCAGCAGCGCCCCGGAGCCGCGCAGGTCGCGGACCGCCAGCGTCGCGGCCTCGCGGAGGAGCGGGACCCAGCGCGAGTCGGGCAGCCAGAGCGCGGACGCCGTCAGCACGACCACGAGCGCGGCCGCGAGGAGCGCCGCGCAGACCACCGCGACCGCGGTCGCCCCCGGAAGCGCGCCGGTCGAGGCGACCAGCAGGTCGAGGCCGAGCACCGCGGACAGCGCCAGCAGCGCGAGACCGACCGGCAGCGAGCGCAGGACCCCGGTGCGCGCCTCCGCCAGCGCCGTGCGCAGCGAGGACGGCTCGTCGAGGACGAAGCGGCGCAGGTGCCGCGCCCCGACCGCGAGGGCGAGCGGCAGCGTCACGAGCGGCAGCGCGAGGATCGTGACGAGGAGCCCCGTGAAGAGGACCTCGGCGAACAGCGCGAAGCGGTTCGCCGCCCCCGGCCAGCGCAGCGCCGTGCCGTCGGCAGCGGCCGCGCGGGCCTCGCGCTGCGCCCGTGACGCGCGGCTCATCCCTTGAGACCCTGGGTGGCGACGCCGTCGACCAGGAAGCGCTGGAAGACGATGAAGAAGATCAGCACCGGCAGCAGCGCGAGCACCGAGACCGCGATCGTCGCACCGTAGTCCGACGCCGAGGTCTGGTCGTTGTAGACGCGGAGCGCGAGCGGCAGCGGCTGCTGGTCGGGCGTGTTCAGGTAGAGCAGCGGGCCGAGGAAGTCGTTCCAGCTCCAGATGAAGGCGAAGATCGACGAGGTGATCAGCGCCGGGCGGATCAGCGGGATCGTGATCGAGCCGAAGATCCGCAGGTGGCCGGCGCCGTCGATCCGCGCCGCCTCGTCGAGCTCGCGGGGCAGGTTGCGGATGAACTGCACCATCAGGAAGACGAAGAACGCCTCGGTCGCGAGGAACTTGCCGATCAGCAGCGGCCAGTAGGTGTCCATCATCCCGAGGGTGCGGAAGATCGTGTACTGCGGGATGAGCAGGACGTGCATCGGCAGCAGCAGCGTGCCGATCATCAGCGCGAAGTAGAGCGGGCGGCCGCGGAAGTCGAGCCGGGCGAAGGCGTAGGCCGCCATCGAGGAGGAGATCACCACTCCGATGACCGAGCCGACCGCGAGGATCGTCGAGTTGAGGAAGAACCGCCAGAGCGGGACTCCGCCGACGCCGGCGAGCACCTTGACGAAGTTGTCGAGCGTCGGGTTCTGCGGCAGCAGCGAGGTCTGGCCGCCGAACTCGCTGTTCGGCTTGAACGCCGCGGCGCCCATCCAGACCAGCGGGTAGAGCACGATCGCGGTGAGCACGATCATCGCCGCGATCCAGACCAGCGTCGCGGTCTTCGGGCGCTTGCGGCGCGGGCGCCGGCGGGGTGCGGGCTCGGTGAGCACCTGCGTGTCGGCCGAGGGGAGCGTGGTGTCGAAGGTCGTCATCGTGTGTCTCCCGAGTAGTGCACCCAGCTCTTCTGGGTCTTGAAGAGGACGAAGGCGAGCACGCCGACGAAGAGGAGGAGGACCCAGGCCATCGCCGAGGCGTAGCCCATCTGGTTGTTCGTGAAGGCGCGGGTGTAGAGGTACACCGTGTAGAAGTTCGTGGCGCCGGCCGGGCCGCCAGTGCCGTTGCCGATGATGTAGGCCGAGGCGAAGACCTGGAAGGCGTTGATCATCTCGAGCAGCAGGTTGAAGAAGATCACCGGCGAGAGCATCGGCAGCGTGACGCTGCGGAACTTCCGCCAGGGGCCCGCTCCGTCGACCATCGCGGCCTCGTAGAGCTCGGCCGGGACCTGCTTGAGGCCGGCCAGGAAGATCACCATCGGGGCGCCGAACTGCCAGACGGCCAGGATGATCATCATCGGCAGGATCAGGGCGGGCACGCCGACCCAGCCGCCGATCTGGATGCCGAAGATCTGCAGTCCCGAGTCGACCGGTCCGTCGGTCGAGAACATCGCGCGCCAGACGATGGCGATGCTGACGCTCGCGCCGATCAGCGACGGCGCGTAGAAGGCGGAGCGGAAGAAGCCGGTGCCCTTCGCGCTGTAGTTGAGGAGCATCGCCACGACGAGAGCGGCGGCCAGCTTCACCGGCGTGCCGATGAAGACGTAGGCGAGGGTGAGCTGCACCGACTGGAGGAACTTCGGGTCGCCGAACAGGCGCTCGAAGTTCCCGGTGCCGATCCACTCCGGTGCCCGGAAGAGGTTGTAGTCGGTGAAGGAGAAGTAGAGGGACATCAGCATCGGGCCGAGCGTGAGCCCGACGAAGCCGATCAGCCACGGCGAGAGGAACACGTAGCCGGCCAGGGTGTCCCGCTTGGGGCGTCGCCGCGCCTGAGGGCCGACCGGACGAGGAGTGCTCGTCCGGTCGGCGATCGGCGCGACGCGACCGTCCGCGGCGGTGCCGCTGGGGGTCGACGTCGTCGTCATGTGATGCCTTTCCTGGCCTGGATGAAGGGGATCAGTGGGGAGCGGTGGGGAGCCGTTATGTGCGGCCGGATCAGTGCGGCCGGGTCAGTTCTGGAGCGTGACGTCGGTCTCGTCGAAGAACTGCTGGACCGCCTCGTCGACGCTCACCGCGCCGAGGCCGAGGCTGGTGCCGAGGTCCAGGAAGTTCGCCTCGATCGCGCCGTAGCCGGCGACCGGAGCGGCCGGGGCCTCGCCGAGACGGTCCTCGACGGAGTCGAGGTAGTCGGCGACCTGCTTGTCCGGGCCCTCGAGGTTCGCGCCGGCGAGCTGCTCGGAGGAGGCGGGGATGCCGAGGGTGGCGCCGAAGATCTCGCCGACCTCGGGGCTGTTGATCAGGAAGTCGAGGAAGGTCGCGGCAGCCTCGGGGTGCTCGGTCGCCGAGGAGATCGCCTGCATCAGGCCGACCTTCTGGTAGAGGTCCTTGCTGCCCTCGTCCGCGGTCGGGGGAGCGGTCATCACGATCTCGGAGGCGCCGCTGTCGCCGATGTAGCCGCCGAGGAAGTTGCTCCAGCTCATCTCGCTGGTCGCGATGCCGGCGCCGAAGCCGGACTTGGGCAGCAGCTCCTGGAGGCGCGCGGCCGGGACGCCGGTGCTGGTGCGCATCTCGTCGCCCTGCTCCCAGAACGCGGCGAGGTCGTCCTCGGTGAAGCCGAGCTCGCCGTCCTCGGTGAACAGCTCCTTGCCCTCGGCGCGCAGCTGCAGCTCGAAGTTCTGGATGCGGCCGGTGTAGTCGGTGCCGCCGTAGACGGCGCCGCCTGTCTTCGCCGTGACGTCGGCGACGTAGGCCGCGTAGTCCTCCCAGCTGCCGCCGCCGGCGTAGGGCTCGACGCCGTTCGCGGCGAGGAGGTCCTGGTTCTGGAAGACGGCCCAGGCGCTGTAGCCGGTGGGGATCGCGTAGGTCGCGCCGTCGAGCTCGCCGGTGGCGAGCAGCTCCGGGGAGATGGTGGTCTCATCGACCACGCCGCCGAAGTACTCGGACAGGTCGCCGAGCAGGCCGTTGTCGCCGTACTGGCGGAGGTAGGTGTAGTCGAACTGCATCACGTCGGGCAGTCCGCCGCCGGCCGCCTCGGTCTGCCGCTTCTCCCAGTAGCCGGGGTAGTCCGTGAAGGTCGAGTTGATGGTGATGTTCGGGTGCTCGTCCTCGAACAGGGCGATCGCCTTGTCGTAGCGGGCGGCGCGGTCGTCGTTGCCCCAGAACGTGTAGTCGAGGGTGATCTCCTCGTCCGGGTCCAGGGTGGCGGAGGCCCCGGAGCCTCCACCGGAGCAGCCGGTCAGAGCGAGGGCGGCCACGGCCACGGCGGCCACCGCCGAGTAGCGCATGCTGTGTGAGCGGAACATCGTCGTCCTTTCGAGAACATCATCGTTTCGAGCCCCGAACTGCAATGAAACGTTTCGGGAAAGCGTTTGCCCCAAAATACGTGCCGGGGTCTCGCCCGTCAAGCCGGGCTCGCGGCGGGGTCTCGATACGCCGCCTGCGGCGTCTGCTCGACCAGCAGGCACTTGTTGATCGAGTAGCCCGCGCAGCGGGCGTATCGAGATCCGGCCCTGCCGGACGCGAGGGTCCGGCAGCCGGTGTGCTGAGGACGCGGGGTCTCGATACGCCGCCTGCGGCGGCTACTCGACCAGCAGGGGGTGGCCGCCTGCGGCGCCTGCTCGACCAGCAGGGGGTGGCGGCCTGCGGCGCCTGCTCGACCAGCAGGGGGTGGCGGCCTGCGGCGGGTGCTCGACCGGCACGGGGTGGCCGCCCGGGGCGGCTAGTCGACCGGCGCGCCGTCGGCGGAGCAGAGCAGCGCGCCGTCGACGACGGTGAGCACGGCCGCGCGGACGTGCGAGCGGCGCATCGCGGCACTCGGCGGCATCGACGCGAGGTCGCTGCCGTCCCAGCCGGGGTGGGTGAAGTAGACGATCAGGGCGCGGTCCTCGTCGAGCGTGACGACGTCCGCGTGCCGGGCGACGATCGGCGCACCGTCCAGCCGCTCCGGAGCGGTCAGGATCAGGCCCTCTCGCTCGGACTGCCGCCGCCAGTCGCCGACGCCGTCGGGGGAGTGGTGCACGGCCAGCCCGCGCCACTCGTCCGTGATCAGCCAGTACCGGCCGGCCAGCGGGAACACCTTCGGCCCCTCGTGCGGGCGCCCGCCGACGGCGACGCCCTCGAGCCGCCAGGACGCCGGGTCGCCGGGATCGTCGCTGACGGCGACGACGGTGCTGCAGTCGCGCCGCTCGTCCTTCGCCCAGAGCCGGTGGCGCCCGTCGCCGGTGCGCGCGACGGCCGCGTCGATCACCCGCTCGGAGCCGAGGTCGATGTCGCCGAGGAGCCGCCAGGTCTCGAGGTCGTCGCTCTCGAACTGCGTGATCGTCGCCCGCCCGCTCCAGTCGTCGGGGGTGCCGTCGATCCGGGTGACGAACATCTGCCAGCGATCCCCGATCCGCACGACATCGGGCGCCCAGAGCGTCGGCAGCTCGGCCGACAGCCCGGCGTCGAGGCCGGGGACGGTGCCGCGGTACTGCCAGGTCGCCCCGCCGTCGCTCGACACCGCGACGCCGATGGCGCTGCCGTGCACCCACTCGACCCCGGGCAGATCGAGGGTCGCGCGCCGCTGGGTGTAGAACAGGCGCCACTCGCCGCGGAGGGTGTCGGCGACCAGCACCGGGTCGGTCGGTCCGTCGAACACGGGATCGCAGTAGGGCACGGCGAAGGCGTCCTCGCGCAGGGGCATCGGCTCGGTCATCGGGATCCTCACGGGGTCTGGCGCACCGGCTCGCCCGCGCGCATCGGTCGGCAGAACCCTAGCCAGGAAAACGCTTGCCCACGACCGCGCCGCCCGGGTAGCGTCGAGGGCGTCCCCGTCGGAGCGGTCGCTCCCGAAGGCGCTGCGGACACCCCGATCGGAGTCGACCGTCTCGTGAGAGAAGCCCGTCCCTCGCAGGCCCCGCTGCTGCTCGACCGCCGTCACCCCGGCCGCTCCGCCCTCCGCCTGCTCGGCCGCTACCGCCCGCGCGTGGTCGTCGCCGTGCTGTTCTTCGCGGTCAAGGACACCCCGCTCTGGCTGCTCCCGGTGGTCACTGGGGCGATCGTCGACGTCGTCGTCGCCGGCGGTCCGGAGTCGACGCTCTGGCTGTGGGCCGGTATCGCCCTGCTCGCGCTGCTGCAGAATTACCCGAACCACGTGATGTACACCCGGCTCTACATGAGCGCCGTGCGCCAGACCGGCACCGACCTCCGCAACGCGCTCGCCGCCCGGCTGCAGAACCTCTCCATCGGCTTCCACTCCCGCGCCAGCTCGTCGATCGTGCAGACCAAGGTCGTCCGCGACGTCGAGAACATCGAGACGATGTACCAGCAGGTCGGCCACCCGCTGCTCTCCGCGACGATGGTGGCGATCGGCGCGGTCGTGATGACCGCGATCGAGGTGCCCGCGTTCCTCCCGGTCTACGCCTGCGCCATCCCGCTCGCGGTGCTGCTGCGCGCCTTCCTGGGCCGCCGCTCGCGCCGGAGCAACGAGCAGTTCCGCCGCGAGGTGGAGCACTTCTCGGCGCGCGTCGGCGAGATGGCGACGCTCATTCCGATCACCCGCGCGCACGGTCTCGAGCAGACCGCGGTCGCGCGGGTCGCCGCCGGCGCCGAGGGCGTCCGCTCGGCCGGCTACAGCCTCGACCTGCTGAACGGCCGCTTCGCCTCGCTCTCCTGGGTGAGCCTGCAGCTGCTCGGCATCGGCTGCCTGGTGCTCGCCGCCTGGGTCTCGATCAGCGGCTGGCTGCCGATCACCCCCGGCCAGGTCGTGCTGCTGAGCTCCTATTTCGCGCTGCTGACCGGTGCGATGACCAACCTGCTGATGCTGCTGCCCGTCATCGCCCGCGGCACCGAGTCGATCCGCTCGATCGGCGAGCTGCTGGAGGACCCGGACCTGGAGCAGAACGAGGGCAAGGCGCGCGCGGCCCAGGTGCGCGGGCGCATCCGGCTCGAGGACGTGACCTACCGCTACGGCGCGGACGGGGTCGGTGGCGCAAGCGGCGCCGGCGCGGCGAGCACCGTCGGCGTCCGGAGCATCGATCTCGACATCGAGCCCGGCCGGACCGTCGCCTTCGTCGGCTCCTCCGGCTCCGGCAAGTCGACGATGCTCAACCTGGTGCTGGGCTTCCTCCGCCCCAGCGGCGGTCGCATCCTGCTGGACGGCGTCGACGCCGAGACCCTCGACCTGCGCACCTGGCGCCGCTCCGTCTCCGTCGTGCCGCAGGACTCGGTGCTCTTCGAGGGCTCCATCCGCGACAACGTGGCCTACGGGCTGACCGGCGTCGGGGAGGAGCGGATCCTCGCCGCACTCCGCGACGCGAACGCCCTGGAGTTCGTCCGCGAGCTGCCGGACGGCCTCGACGCGGTCGTCGGCGAGCGCGGCGCCCGTCTCTCCGGCGGGCAGCGCCAGCGCATCGCCATCGCCCGCGCCCTGGTCCGCGACCCACGGGTGCTCCTGCTCGACGAGGCGACCAGCGCGCTCGATCCGGAGTCGGAGGCGGCCGTCAAGGAGGCGCTGCTGCGGCTGATGCGCGGCCGCACCACCCTGGTCGTCGCGCACCGGCTGTCGACGATCCGCTCGGCCGACACGATCGTCGTGCTCGAGCGCGGGCGGATCGTCGAGACCGGCAGCCACGAGGAGCTGCTCGCGGCGGGCGGGCGCTACGCGACGCTGCACGCGGTGCAGGCGGGGCGCTGAACCGGCACGCCTGATCCGCGGCTCAGCCCTGCGGCCGCCCGACGCCGATCGACCAGGCGAGCGGCGGCGGCGTGCCGTTCAGCGCCCACTCGCCGACGATCCGCTGCTTGTAGATCACCGGATTGTGCGCGCCGACCGTGCGGGCGTTGCGCCAGTGCCGGTCGAGCGCGGCGCCCCTCGCGACCCCGGACGAGCCGAGTGCGTCGAAGAGCAGGGTCGCCGCACGCGGTACCGACTCGGTGAGCAGCACCTGCGCCCGGTACACCTCGGCGCCGGCCGCGGGCACCAGTGACGGATCCACTGCCGCCTCGCCGACAGCCTCCGCCGCGACCAGCACCGCGGCCCGGGCGCCGAAGGCGATCGCCGAGATCGCACCGACCACCTCCTGGATCTGCGCGTCGTCCCGGCCGTGATCGGCCAGGCCGTGGCTGTAGACCCGCGAGCGGGTGCGGACGGCCGCCACGGCGTCCCGCTCGACCGCGGCGGCGATGCCCGCCAGCACCGCGAGCAGCTCGAGCTGGAAGAACGGCGTCTGGTGCGGCGCCCGCAGGACCGAGGCGAAGACGTGCTCCGGCTCGACGAGCGCCTCGGTGAAGACGGTGGTGCCGCTGCCCGAGAGCCGCTGGCCGAAGCCCGACCAGTCGTCGGTCGCGACCACGCCCGGCTGGTCGACGCGCACCACCACGGCGGTGTCCGTGCCGTCCTCGCGGCGCACGACGACGTCGGTCCAGTCCGCGAAGATCGTGCCGGTGGAGTAGTACTTGGTGCCGTTCACGACCAGCTCGTCGCCCCGGCGGGTGAGCGTGGTCTGCGTGACGCCGACCGCGGCCGTGCCGATCTCGCTCCAGGCGTTGCCGACCAGCTCACCCGCCGCGAGCCGGCGCAGCCAGCCGTCGCGCGCCGGCGACGGCGGGAAGGATAGCTGGTCCTCGACGAAGGCGAAGTGGCCGCGCAGCGCCTGGGCGACGTTCGAGTCCGCCCTCGCCAGCTCGATCAGCAGCGACGCGGTCTCGCGGAGCGTGAGCCCGCGGCCGCCGTGCTCGACCGGCACCCGAAGACCGCCGAAGCGGGCCGCGCGCAGTCGCGCGATCGGCTCGAAGGGCAGCTCGCGGTCGAGCTCGCGCTGGACGGCGCCCGCCGCGATCTCGTCGAAGACCGGGCGGAACGCGGCTCGCGCCTCCGCCAGGCGCTCGGATCCCGTGCCGCTCATGTGTACAGGGAGAGCGGCTGGACGTCGCCGGTCAGGTAGTTCGCGCCGACCTCGAGCTTCTTGTAGTCGACGGGATCGTGCAGTGAATGGGTGCGGACGTTGCGCCAGTAGAGGTCGAGCCCGATCGAGCTCTTCGCGGAGGAGGAGCCGGTCGCCTCGTAGATCCGGGTCGTCACGTCGAGCGCGAGCGCGTCCGTCACGATCTTCACCTTCGCGATCTCGATCGCCTGAGCGGCGCGCGACTCGGCCGTCACCGCCGCCCCGCGGGCGACCTCGGCGTCGTGCAGCGCGCCGACGCGGTCGGCCAGCGCCTCCGCAGCCGCCGTGTGCGCGACCAGCTCGCCGTAGAGGCGCCGCACGAACGGATCCTGCGCGTAGGTCTCCACGCCGGAGAGGAACCAGGAGTTCTTCCGGCCGAGGGTGAGCCCCCGCCCCTTCGCCAGCGCGCCCTGGGCGATGCCGAGGTAGAGGTTGCCGAAGCCGAGCTGGATCGACGGCGTGATCAGCGTCGCGAACGGCTCGTCGACGAGCGCGCCGAGGATCTCGGACGCGTCCACCCGCACGCCGGTGAAGCGCACCGAGCCGGAGGCGCTCTGCCGCTGGCCGAGGTAGTCCCAGTCTCCGAGCGGCTCGATGCCCGCGCGGTCGCGGGGGAGCACGAAGGTCAGCGTCTCGCCGGAGCGGTCGCCGCCGGAGATCACCGCGTTGACCAGCACCGCGTCGCCCGAGGAGACCCCGGTCGAGAAGCGCTTGAGCCCGTTCAGCTCGAAGCCGTCGCCGCGCGGCGTCAGCTCGAGGTCGGGGTCGACCGGGTTCACCGAGTCGCCCCAGAGCCGGCGGCCCTCGATCGTCGCGCGGTAGAAGCGCGCGCGCTCCGATTCCGGCGCCGAGAAGGCGATGTTGGCCGAGTTGACATAGTGGTACAGCAGGATCTGCGCGAGCGAGGCGTCCGCGGCGGCGAGGATCCGGATCACCCGGAACGCCGTGCTCCAGACCGCGCCGCCACCGCCGTACTCGGCCGGGTCGAGCAGGTTCACGAGGCCCGAGGAGCGCAGCGGCTCGAGCTCGGTGGTCGGGTCGAGGTTGCCACGGTCGCGCTCGAGGACGTCGGCCGCGAGGGTCGCGGCGACGCCGGACGCGACGGCGTCCCAGTGCGCGTGCTCGGCGGCGGTGGCGACGCGGTCCCAGTGCGAGCGCGGGCGCTCGGGGCGGGACTCGGGGCTGGTCGGGGCAGGGGCGGTCTGGGTCATCGGACGGGCTCCGGGTCGAGGGCGGGCAGAACGGAGAGGACGCTGTCGGGCAGTCCGTCGGCGGCGCTGGGCGAGCCGGTGTACGCGCCGCGGTAGGCGGCGGCGGGGTGCGAGTCCTTCACGCGGGCGCTGCCCGGGCCCTGGAGGTACTCGCGCAGAGTCGCGCCCTCGTACTCCTCCCAGACCCGGCCGCGCCGGCGCAGCTCGGGCACGGCGAGGTCGACGAAGTCCTCGAAGGTGCCGGGGGTGACCACGTAGGCGAGGTTGAAGCCGTCGATCCCGGCGACGTCGACCCAGCGCTCCAGCTCGTCCGCGACGGTGCTCGGCGAGCCGACGATCACCGGGCCGATGCCGCCGATGCCGAGGTACTCCGCGACGTCGTCCGGGGTCCAGGCGCGGTCCGGGTCCGCCTTCGTGAAGATCGAGAGGGCGCTGCGCACCGCGTCGGTGTCGACGTAGTCCAGCGGCACGTCCGCCGGGAACTGGGAGAGATCGAGTCCCGACCAGCCGCCGTAGAACGCGAGCGCGCCCTCCCGGGACGAGTAGGTCTTGAAGTCGGCGTACTTGGCCTGCGCCTCGGCGTCCGTCTCGGCGACGATGACGGTCGCGAGGATCAGGATCTTCGGATCCGTGCGCAGGCGTCCGTGGGCTTCAGCACGGTCCCGGATGGCATCCGTGGTCCGCCGGGTCAGCTCCGGCCGGATCGCGTTGATGAAGACGGCCTCGCCGTGCTTCGCCGAGAAGTCGATGCCGCGCGGCGAGGCCCCCG
This sequence comes from Rathayibacter sp. PhB186, assembly GCF_003751825.1. Lineage (NCBI taxonomy): Bacteria > Bacillati > Actinomycetota > Actinomycetes > Micrococcales > Microbacteriaceae > Rathayibacter > Rathayibacter sp. PhB186. The sequence goes on from NZ_RJKO01000007.1 coordinate 69,852, forward strand.
CCTGGAAGATCACCGGCGTGCGCTGCGGCGACGGCTCGGAGAGGTGGATGCCCGGCACGCGGTAGTGGGTGCCGGCGTGGCCGATCGGGTGCACCTTCCGCGGATCGGTGAAGACGCCGCGCTCTCGGTCGCGCAGCACCGCGCCCTCCTCCCAGGAGCCCTCCCAGAGCTTGTAGCTCACGTCGAGGAACTCCTCGGCGATGTCGTAGCGCTCGTCGTGCGGGATCTGGCGCTCGAGGCCGAGGTTCTGCGCGGCACTGTCGAGGTAGGAGGTGACCACGTTCCAGCCGATCCGCCCCTTGGTCAGGTGGTCGAGCGTGGAGAGCCGGCGCGCCAGGGCGTACGGCTGCTCGTAGGTGGGCGAGATCGTGACGCCGAAGCCGAGGTGCTTCGTGGCGGCGGCCATCGCGGGGATCTGCAGCAGCGGGTCGTTGACGGGGACCTGCGCGGAGTCGATCAGCGCGGGGCCGACGGAGCCGCGGTAGACGTCGTAGACGCCGAGCACGTCGGCGAGGAAGAGCGCGTCGAAGGTGCCGCGCTCGAGCGTCCTCGCGAGGTCGATCCAGTACTCGAGGTCGTTGTAGCGGTCGGCCTGCGAGTCGGGGTGCCGCCAGAGGCCGGGCGCCTGGTGTCCGACACAGGTCATGTCGAAGGCGTTGAGGACGATGCGGGACGCCATGGGACTCCGTTCGGTTCGGGGCTGGTGCGCTTCGGACCCTAGGAGGGACGGCCGACACCGCGTCGCCGCCGGCGCAATCCGGCGTAACGAACGGCCGCCGTGTTGCGCCGTGTGACGCCGCGTTGCGGTGGATGACCGGCGGGCGTGACGACTCGCCGCGCCGCCGCCACGATGGCCAGCAGCGCCGCCCGGCCCACCACGGTTCCGGGCGCACCGCCTCCCTCTCCCGCACCGACGTCCCACACCGAAGCAGGCTCTCCCATGCGATTCCGCTCCCTCACCTCCGCGGTGGCGCTCCTCGCCGCCGCGACGCTGGTCCTCACCGGCTGCTCGCTCAAGGAGGAGTCCTCCGGCGCGAACGCCGCGAACGCCGCCGCCGCCGAGGCGACCACCGCCGCGGCCTCGACCGCCGACGTCCCGAGCCTCGAGGGCAAGACGGTCGGCGTCGCGGCGAAGGACATCGTCCACGACTTCTCCCGGATCGTGTACCAGTCGGTGCAGGACCGGGTGGAGGCGCTCGGCGGCACCGTCGTCGCCACCCAGGCCGAGGCCAAGGACGACAAGCACGTCTCGGACATCGAGAACCTCGTCGCCCAGAAGCCCGACGCGATCATCGTGATCCTCGGCGACGCGACGACCCTCGCGCCGGCGCTGAAGGAGGTGCACGACGCGGGCATCCCGCTGTTCACCATCGACAACGTGTCCGAGTACTCCGAGAACAACGTCACCAGCGACAACTGGCAGATCGGCTCGACCCTCGCCCGCACCATCGCCGAGGACATCGGCGGCTCCGGGCAGATCCTGGTCTTCAACGGCTTCCCGGGGGTCGCGCCCTGCCGCATCCGCTACAACGAGCTCAAGCTCGTGCTCGAGGACTACCCGGGCATCTCGATCCTCCAGCCCGAGCTGCAGGACAAGTACGAGGGCACGATCGAGGACGCGAAGCAGCAGATCGGCGACGCCCTCTCGCGCTACCCGAAGGGCGAGATCTCGGCGATCTGGTCCTGCTGGGACACCCCGCAGATCGGCGCCGCGCAGGCCGTCGACGCGGCGGGCCGCGACGAGATCAAGATCTACGGCGTCGACGCCGACCAGGGCGCGCTCGACCTGATCGCCGACCCCGACTCCTCCTACACCGCGACCGTCGCGCAGCAGAACCTCGCCATCGGCGCCGGCTCGGCCGACAACGTGGCCCGCTTCCTCGGCGGCGAGGCGGACGCGGTCACGCCGACCACCTACTTCGCCCCGGTGCTCATCGACAAGGCGAACATCGCCGAGAAGACCGCGGAGCTCGGTCTCGGTGGCTAGTCCCGCGGTCGTCCCGCCGCCGGCCCTCGAGATGGCGGGGATCTCCAAGTCCTTCGCCGGCGTCCCGGTGCTGCGCGACGTCGGGCTCACGGTCGGCCGCGGCGAGGTCGTCGCCCTGGTCGGTGAGAACGGCGCGGGCAAGTCCACGCTGATCAAGATCCTCACCGGCCTGTACTCGGCGGACGCCGGCTCGATCGCGATCGACGGAGCGCCGGTGGCGATCACCGCCCCGCGCGACGCCGAGCGGGCGGGCATCCGGGTCGTGCACCAGGACCGGCACCTGGCCGGCCGCCTGACCGTGGCGGAGCAGCTCTACCTCGGCCACGAGCGGCTGCGCCGCCGGGGCACCTCGGCCGAGGCCGTGCTCGCCGAGCTGGTCGGCCTCGTCGTCCGCGGCGGCACCCTCGTCGACGACCTCACCGTCGCCGAGCAGCAGCAGCTGCAGATCGCCCGCGCGCTGCTGGTCGAGCCGCGGATCCTGGTGCTCGACGAGCCGACCGCGCCGCTCGCCGCCGAGGAGGTCGCGGCGCTCTTCGCCTCGATCCGCCGGCTGCAGGCGCGCGGCGTCGCGGTGATCTACATCTCGCACTACCTCCAGGAGGTGCAGCGCGTCGCGAGCCGCGTGGTCGTGCTGCGGAACGGCGCGAACGTCGGCGGGCTCGACCTGATCGACGGCGACGCCGAGCAGGGCGCCCGGATCGTCGAGCTGATGCTCGGCCGCGACGTGGAGGAGTTCGCGCTCCGCTCCGACCGCGTGATCGCCGCCGACGTCGCGCCGCTGCTCGAGCTCGAGGCGCTGACCGTGCCCGGCGCGCTCGACGCCCTCGACCTGGTGGTCCGCCCGGGCGAGATCGTCGGTGTCACCGGCCTCGTCGGCTCCGGGGTCGACGTGCTCGCGGACGCCGTGGTCGGCCTCGCCCGTCGCAGCGGCCGGGTGCGCGTGGCCGGCACCGCCACCTCCTCCGCCCGGGCCTTCGTCGCCGCGGGCGGCGGCTACGTGCCGAGCGACCGGCGCCGCGACGGCGTCCTGCTCGCGCACACCGTCCGGGAGAACCTCTCGATCGCGTCGCTCGGGCGGATCAGCCTCGGCGGCCTGCTGCCGAGCCGCCGCCGCGACCGGGCGCTCGCGCTCGAGCAGATCGCCGCGCTGGACGTGCGGCCCGCCGATCCGGAGGCCGTGGTCGGCACGCTCTCCGGCGGCAACCAGCAGAAGGTCGCCGTGGGGAAGTGGCTGGCCGCCGGCTCGCGGGTGCTCGTCCTCGATCAGCCCACCGCGGGTGTCGACATCGGCAGCCGCGCCGCGGTCTACGCACTCATCGACCGGCTCGTCGACGAGGGCGCCGGCATCCTCCTCGTCTCCCTCGATCTCGAGGAGCTCGTCGGGCTCGCCGACCGCGTCCTCGTGCTGCACCGCGGCGCCGTGCGCGCCGAGCTGCCCCGGCGCGAGCTGAGCGTCGACCGCGTGCTCGCGATCGCCTCCGGCGCCGTCGCCCCCGAAGCACTGGAGAGTGCCCGATGACCCTCACCACCGCGCCCCCCGAGAAGGCGTCCCCGGCGGAGACGCCCGCCGCCCCGCGCGCCCGCCGCCGCGGCATCGGCGCGCTCGCCCTGATCGGCTACCTCGTCGTCGTCCTCGAGATCGCGGTGTTCAGCGCCGCCTCGCCCGTCTTCGCGACCGGCGGCAACGTCTCGACGATCCTGATCCAGGCCGTGGTCCCCGCGATCGCCGGCTTCGGCCTCGCGATCGTGGTGATCACCGGGGGTGACGACGTCGTCCGCGGCGGCATCGACCTCGCCTCCGGACCGATCGTCGGCCTCTCCGGCGTCGTCGCGGCCGTCGCCCTGACAGCGAGCCTCGGCGCACTGCCCGCCGTGCTGCTCGCCCTGCTCGTCTCGGTCGGCTTCGGCGCGATCAGCGGCACGGCCGTCGTGCTCGGCCTCCGCCCGCTGCTCGCCACGCTCGCCGTCTCCGGGATCGTCGGCTCCGTCGTCTTCCTCGCCACCGACAACGTCAAGGTGCCGGTCGCGGATCCGCTCTTCGACTGGCTGCGCGGCGGCAGCGTCCTCGGCCTCCCGGCGCCGGTCGCGGTGCTCGCCGTCGTCACGGTGGCGACCGCCCTCGCCGTCGGCCGGACCTCCTGGGGCACCCGCAGCTACGCCGTCGGCCAGAACCCGACCGCGGCGAGCGTCGCGGGTGTCTCGGTCTGGCGCCACGTGCTCACCAGCTACCTGCTCTCCGGGCTCCTCGCCGGCATCGCCGGGCTGCTGCTCGCCGCGCGCCTCGCCGCCGCCGTGCCCGGGATCGGCAACCAGATCCTGCTCGACATCATCGTCACCGCCTACCTCTCGGTCGTGTTCTCGCGCCGCTTCGTCGTCACCATCGGCGGCACGCTGCTCGCCGCCGTCTTCGTGGCGGCGCTCGGCAACGGCTTCACCCTGATCGGCGTCGACAGCCAGTGGGTCGGCGCGATCAAGGGGCTGCTCATCCTGCTCGTACTCGGCCTCGCGGCCCTCCGCGAGAGAGGGGTCCGCTCGTGACCGCCGTCGCCCTGCCCGTGTCCGAGTCCCGCCGGGCCCTCGCCGTCCGCCTGCTCGCCCCCGCCGCGGTCGTGCTCCTGCTCGCCGTCTTCGGCGCGAGCGTGCCCGGCTACTTCGCGCCGACCAACCTGCTCAACGTCGCGAGCGCCGGGGCGCTGCTGCTGATCGCGGCCTGCGCGATGACGCTCGTCGTCCGGGCCGGCGGCATCGACCTCTCGATCGGCATCGCGATCGACCTCGCGGCCCTCGGCGCCACCGCGCTGATCGCCGACGGCTACGTGACCTGGTTCGCGGTGCTGATCGGCCTCGGCTTCGGGACGCTCGCGGGCGTGGTCAACGCGGTGCTGGTGATCGTGCTGAGGATCCGCGCCTTCCTCGCGACCCTGTCGGTCTGGTTCATCGGCACCAGCGCCCAGCAGCTGCTCACCGGCGGTGGCGCGCCGATCTACCTGCGCCGCCAGGCGACGCCCGGCGCCTTCGCCGCCTGGGGGAACGCGACCGTGCTCGGCATCGGCGTCCCGGTGCTGCTGGCGATCGCGGTCGCCGTCGCGGTCTGGCTGCTGCTGGACCGCACCCGCTGGGGCCGCGTGCTCACCGCGGCGGGGGAGCAGCCCGGAGCCACCCGCATCGCCGGCCGCCGCGTCGGGATCTCGCTCGCCTCCGCGTTCGTCGTCGCGGCGCTGATCGGCGCTCTGGCCGGCATCGCGCTCGCCTCGCGCAGCTACGGCTACTCGCCGGCGAGCGGCCAGCTCTACGTGCTCGACGCGATCGGCGCGGTCTTCATCGGCGCGACGCTCTCGGCGCACGGGCGGCCGAACGTGCTCGGCACCGTGCTCGGCGTCCTGATCTTCGGCCTGATCAACAACGGCCTCGTGCTGCTCGGCGTCTCCTTCTACTGGCAGGGCCTCGTCCGCGGCTCGGTGCTGCTGCTGCTCCTGCTCGCGACCGCGCTGCTCCGCCGGGAGTCGATCGCGCCACCGCTGCGGACGCTGCTGACGTCGCGGCGGTGACGGGCGGGCATCGCGCGCCACCGACCTCCGCCGGACGTCCCCACCTCTCCGCGCATGCTGCTTCCGAACTAGGATCAGCAGTGCACAGAGAGCAGGAGGAGACGACCATGACAGACCTCGCCACGAGTCCGCCGCCGGTCACGAGTTCGACGGGGCCCGGCAGCGAGTCCGCCCTCGAGGCTCGGCTGAGGATCATCGTCGGACTCGCCCAGGGCGCCTCGGAGTCTCAGCTCGCCGACCAGCTCGAGCTCGCGCCGGACGTCGTGCACGAGCATCTCCGCGGCGTTCTCGTCCAGCTCTCTCCCGAGCTGCTCGCCATGGTCGCCCACCCCGAGCTGACCGACGGGCTGGACGGGCTGTATCGAGCCGTCCGCGACAGGGGAGGCGATGAGCAGACGCTCGCCGCGCTCCTCACGGAGCAGACCGCACTCCTCTCGCGACACCGGTCGCCGGGCAGCGGGCTGGCCCAGGGTGCGGCGGACTTCCTCGTCGAGTCCGGGTCGATGACCGCGGAGGAGCTCGCCGAGGCCGAAGCGGAGGTCGCGCGCGGAGAGCTCGCCGACCTCGAGCGGCGCACCCGGCTGCAGGCGATCGTCGACTCGTTCGGCACCGCCGAGGTGGCCTCGCGACTCAGGATCGACGAGACCCGCGTGCGCCACCGGAAGGCGAAGGACGGGCTGTACGCCTTCAAGGTCGGCTCGAAGCTGCGGTTCCCGGCCTGGCAGTTCACCGACGACCGGGAGCGGCCGATGCTGCCGGGCGTCCCCGCGCTCGTCAAGGCGATCCCGGACGACATGCATCCCGCGAGCGTGCTCGGCTTCATGACCACGCCGCAGGAGGAGCTCCTCATCGGCGAGACGCCGGTCACCCCGGTGCGGTGGCTCTCCGGGGGAGGCGATCCGCGGGAGGTCCTCGTCGCGCTGGCCGAGTTCGACGAGTCGTGAAGGTCCCGCTCACCCCGCCGACGACCTTCGTCACCGACCCGTCGCACCTGCGCGAGTACTCCGGATCGCTCTGGCGCGTGTATCGCAGCGCGGGCGAGCACGTGGGCGCCTGGGACGCCCTGCGCCATCACGGGCCGGTGCCGGGGATGCGCTTCGACCCGCACCCGCCTCCTCCGGGGCACCACCCGACCGTCGGTGTCCTGTACGCCGCGACGGACGCCGTGACAGCGATCGGCGAGACGTACCAGCGTCGACGGGTGGTCGACCGCGTGCAGAACGCTCCGCGGCTCGTGGGCTGGCGCCCGTCCCGTCCGCTGACGCTCCTCGATCTCACCGGTGAGTGGCCCGTCCGCAACAGTGCGGCTGCCTCTCTCCAGATGGGGCCGAAGCGGGCCACGCAGGCCTGGGCCCGGGCGATCGAGGAGCGCCTCGGCGGCCTCGACGGGCTGTGGCACCTGTCGGCGATCACCGGCAACCCGATCGTTACGCTGTTCAGCCGCGTCGAGCGGGAGCCGGCCTTCCCGCCGCGGCCGAGCTTCCACACGGCGCTGAGCGACGTGACCGCCGATGCGGTAGTGCTCGTCGCCGCCCGGCGGCTGGGCTTCGCGGTGCTCGGAGATCCGTAGCCGCTGCCCGCCGGGTCGCGGCCGGGCCGGCGCTCCTCAGCTCCCGCCGAGCACGGCTCGACCATCGCCGCCCGCCGGTCACAGCCCGCGGTAGGCCGCCGCGGTGGTCGTGCGCAGGCCGTCCGTCTGCGCGGTGACCTGTGCGCTGCCCGCCGGGACGGTGGATCGCCGGGTGGCGAACGCCCGCGAGACCGTCGCGCCCGGAGCGACGCCTGCGATCGTCGAGGTGCCGTACGCGGTGACGATGGTGATCTCCGTCGCGGTCCTGCCGGTGTTCTTCGCCGTCACCGTGAGCACGACCGTCCCGAGGGTCTTGCGCGTGGCCGCGGTCGCCGTCAGGGCGGGCGGTGCGGCGACCGTGGTGCGGGGCAGGGACACCGCCGGCAGCCCGGGGACGCGGGCGGCGATCGAGACGGTGCCGGTCGTCGCTCCCGTCCGGAGAGGGGGGAGCGCGGCCGTTCCCGTCGCCGCGGAGAGGACCGTCGCCGCCTTCGTGCCGTCGGTGAAGGTCGCCGGGCCGGTGAGGGTGAAGGAGACGGCGCGGCCCCCGAGCGCCCGGCCGCGCGCGTCGAGGACGTCCACACCGGCGGCGACGTCGCGCGTCGACGAGGTGGCGACGGTCGTCGCGGCGCCACGGGCGACGAGCGAGGCGATCGGGGCCACGCCGGTGGCGCTGAGCTCGGCGACGCTGGTCGAACCTCCGTACTCCGCGCTTCCCCAGGCCTGGAACACCGTGCGGAGGGCCGTCGTGGCCACCGGGGTGAAGGCGACCGTGTTCACCGCGTCCCGAGCGCGGCCGGCCGGGCTCGCTCCCGCGACCGGCACCCAGGCGCCCGCGGCGTCGAGGTAGTCGACGCGCCAGGACCGAGGCGGGATCACGCCCTGCTGCGCGCTGTCGGCCGCGTCGGCGGCGAAGCGCACCGACGCGCTGTCCACGGTCACCGTCGCCGGCCAGGTGAGCCCGAGCCACTGCTCGCCCACGCGGGGCCAGCTGCTCCACGCGGTTCCGGTCCTGCCGTCGACGGCGTCCCCGACGGACGACCAGCCCGAGGTGTAGGACGCGGAGGCCGCGGCGCGGCGGGTGATGTCGCCGACGTCCTCGGTGCAGGGCACGGTGACGGTGACGGTCGCCGTCCGCGCCGTCGCATCGAGGGCCTCCACGCGGAGCGACATGCCGGTGTTCAGGGCGACGGTCTCGCCGGCGAGGGCGAACTCGTTGCCGACGCTCGCGTCACCGGGCCGCTGCAGCAGCTCGGCGCTGCCGCCGGTGCTGCGCAGGATCTGCACGCCGGAGACCGTCCGCGGCGTCTGCCAGGGACTGCTGTAGGCGCCGCCGTCCGCTCGCGGATCGGCCTTGTCGTTGTACTGCGCCCAGTACCGCACCGCCGAGTCCTGCGGGTCGGTCCAGGTGAGGGCTCGAGGAGTGCCCGGACCGGCCCCCAGGGTGTCCATGACGGTCGTCCGCGGCGCGCCGCAGACGGGCTGCCGGGTGTCCGAGAGGATGCCGAGCTGCGCGAGGGTCGGTGCCGAGAGGGGAGTGAAGAGCCAGGAGTCGCCCATGACGTCGGTCAGGTTCCCGTACTCCTCCCGGGCGCACGAGGCACCGGGCGCGACGTCCCACGACGAGGCGCACTGGACACTCGCGGCGTGGAAGAGCGAGAGGTTGTGGCCCAGCTCGTGGGCGAGCAGGATCGCGTCGGGACCGCCCTGGAACGTCCGCCCGCCGTCGTCCGGGTCGCCCGGCTGCTCTCCGTTGGCCAAGTTCGGGCAGGGGTCGCCCGGGGGCACCATGGCGACGAGGTGCCGCGCCGGTCCGGGCTGCCAGCCCGTCGTGCGGGCGATCCAGTCGTGCAGGCCGCCCGTGTCGCTGCAGCCGATCGGCTCGTCGATGCTCCGCCAGTCGATCAGCTGCTCGAGCTCGAAGCGCACGGCTCCGCCGGTCTCGCGGTTGTAGAAGTCGTCGACGAGCTCGAGGGAGCGGCGCGCGTCCTCCGCGCTGAACGACGGGGTCGTGCCCTGCGGCGCCACGAGGGCGATGGTCACCTCGTGCACGACGATGTCGGCACGGGAGGGGATCGCCACGTCGGTGAAGTCCGCCGGCGCGGCCGCCGCCCGGAGGAGCGACGGCGAGCCGGGCTCTGCGACGGCGTCGCTCGCCGCGGGGGCGGAGTCGACTCCGCCCCCGTCGCGGGCCGGAGGCGTCGAGGTGCTCGCCGTCACCGCCGGCGCGGCGACGGCCGAGTGCGGCGCGGCGACGAGCCCCGCTGCCAGGAGGAGCCCGCAGAGGGCTCCGGTGAACTGAGTAGCGCGGCGCATGGTGTCCCCTCGATGGAGTGCCCGGACGACGCCGGACGGAGCGGGCCGGATGGCAGGGCCGGGCGGGAAGACGCCGGCTCGTCCGCACTGATTGTTACCGTGAACACTGCCGTGGATCCGGGGCGAGCGGGACCCCCCGTCGGGGTCGAGACCGGTGAGCCGCGGCCGTCCGGAAGCGTCGACGCGCCTCCGGACGGCCGTGTCGCTCAGCGCGTCAGCGTGATGCTGTCGAGCTCCGCGAACCCGGAGCCGCCGGCGAAGAAGGGAGACCCCTTCGCGAGCCGGATCACGTTGAAGCCCGCCTTCAGATCGACCTGCCGCGAGACGGAGGAGCCGAAGGCGCCCCATGATCCCGTCGACGGGTAGGAGACGGTGCTGAAGGCGCTGCCGTTGACGGCGAGGCCCTGGGTCGAGGTGCTCACCCCGCCATTGGCGTAGCGGATCCCGAGCCCGTAGCTGCCGGCGGTCGGCACCTCGACGACGAAGTCGACGAAGCTGTCGCTGCGGGCGTTCGACGAGCCGTCGATCCGGCCGACGTAGCCGCCGTTCGACGCCGTTCCGGCGGAGAGGAGCGCGGCGTTCACGACGGTCGCGTTCTCCGCCTCGTAGACCTGCTGATAGCTCGTCGTCGGACCCGCCGCCGGGGTGACGACGAGCTGGTAGGCGCCGAGGTAGTCCTGGCTCGTCACCGGGACGGTGACGGTCCCGTTCGTGATCGGCAGGGTCTGCGTCGACACCGTGGTGGGCGCGTCGACGTTGGTCATGCGGCCCGACCGGGGCGTGTAGTTCAGGACCACCTTGGCCGAGGTCCCGAATCCGGTGAGGCCCTTCACCTGCACCTGGTTGTCGCCGAAGGTGCCGCCGAAGGCCGCGTTCACGATCTTCCGGCTGGAGTCGTAGGACGCGAAGCCGTCCAGGTCGCCGGACGGCGTGACGGCGAGCATGTTCCCGGCCATCTCGCCGTACCACTTGTAGAGCCAGTAGGAGCCGGTCGGTCGGTTGTTCCAGACTAGGCCGCCGACGGTGCCGGACTCGTACCAGTAGGCGCGCTCGGCGTCGTGGATCCCGGTGCGCTCGAACTGGGCGATGAAGTGCGCGGCCACGCTCGGCGTGTCGATCTGGCTCGGCGAGCCGTACTCGTTGATGGAGATCGGCCGCGGCGAGATGCCGAGATCGCGCTCGATCGAGCGGTAGTCGGCGACGTGCTCGTCGATGTCGTTGTAGATCCCGTCATCGAGCTCGTGCCAGACGACGACGTCGGGCAGAGTGCCGTCGGCCTTCGCCCGCCCCATGAACGAGCGCATCAGGTCGGGGTAGTAGCGGCTGTAGCTGGGGCCCACGATCGGAGTGATCGTGTCCTGGAGCTTGACCTGCCGGTAGGTGCGGGTCCAGCCGTCGAGGTAGGGGCCGGCCTTCGCCGTGTCCCACGTCCCGTCGGGCTCGTTCCACAGCTCCCAGCCGTTGATGTTCGTGGTGGCGGTGGCGTCGAGACGGGCCTTCACCATCGTGTCGATCTTCTGCGTCCAGTCCGCCCAGCTGATCCAGCGGTACGGGAAGTCGGGGTACACGTCGGGCATCCGCGCGTAGGACTGCGCTCCGTCCCGGGTGAAGGTGCCGGCCACCTTCAGCACGTCGCCGGTCGGCGTCGTCGCTCCGTTGCCGAGCTGGCCGACTCCGGGGGCCGGCTGCGTGTTCTGCTTGAGGCGCAGCGGCGTCAGCAGGCCCGGTGCCGGGTCGTTCGGCGTGGCAAGCGCGTACAGGCCGCCGGCGCCGACCCGCGTGACGGGTCCGATCGACGTGCCCGCATCGACGACGAGCGTGTTGCCCGCGGCGGACGCGGGCAGTGTCGGGGCGACGAGCGTCGCGGCGAGTGCCGCCGCTGCCGCCAGACCGAAAAGCTTGCGAAATCTACTCACAGAGAGCTCCTTTGCAGTGTGAATCGCACCCATAGGAAGCCGTCTTCGCTGGCCTCCGGGTGGTGAGATCGACCGTAGCCAGCCCGGGGAGTTAAAGAAAGTAGTTTCGGTGTTTCGGTCGCCGCGAGGCTGTGACCCCTGCTCGCGAAGCGCGCGCGGGCGAGCCGGTGCCCTCCGACCCGAACGGAGGGCACCGCTGCTCGAGCGGGCGCCAAGCCCTGCGTCGAGCCGTCGCCGGCGGATCTCCCCGGCCCCTGCGGGAGCGATGCCGTCCGGCCCCCGGACGCGTTCCTCGCGCTGGGCGACGAGGCCGATCCGGAGCTCCGGTCACCGGCGCGGAGCGCGGTGGACCCCTTCTTCGCCGGGCCCGCACGCGCGCACGTCGTCGGCGAGGGATGCAGATGTTCTCGGTAACACTTTTCTGCACTCGGGACACTAATGAGGTCCGCCGCCGGTGTCAACGAATGCGACAGGGGTACGCGGACCTCTTCGCTTCCCGGCCATGCACTGTGCAGGGCGGGAGGAGACCGGCGTCCCCGGGTTGGGTCGGTCTCGATACGCCCGTGCCGGGCTACTCGACCAGCATGACAAGGGCAGGGTCCCTCCCTGCTGATCGAGTAGCCCGCGCAGCGGGCGGATCGAGATCCACCCGCGTGGGGGCTACTTCAGGGTGACGGTGACCGGGGCGCTGACGGTGCTGTTGCCGGCGGCGTCCGTCGCGCGGGCGGCGAGCGGGAAGGTCCCGTGCTTGCCCGCTGTGCTGGTGGTCAGCGACCAGGTGCCGTCGGCGTTCTGCGCGGCGTCGCCGACCTCGGTGCCGCCGAGGAGGAAGGTGACGCGAGTCACGGCGACATCGTCCGTCGCGGTGACGGTGGCGGTCGTCGAGCCGCCGAGCACGGCGCCGGAGCGCGGCGAGGTGATCGCAACGGCCGGGGCGGTCCGGTCGACGGCGGGCTTCTTCGGAGCCGGCTTCGCGGCAGCGGGCGCCCGGGTGGCGGCGGGTGCGGGAGCCGCGGTCGCCGTCGGAGCGGTGCTGGCCTTCGCGGTGGGCGCCGCCGGAGCCGGTGTGGCCGCCTTGGGAGCCGCGGTGGTCTTCGGGGCCGGGGTGGTCTTCGGAGCCGGGGCGGTCTTCGGGGCGGGGGTGGACTTCGGGGCGGCGGACGCGGCCGGCGCCGGAGCGACCGAGCGGGTGGCGGCCTTCGCGGACGCGGTCGTCGTGCCGCCCGAGACGGTGACGTGGTCCCAGGCGGCGCCGAGGTACGCCGTTGTCGGCCGCGGAGCCAGCGCGTCGAGGCCGGCGGCGGTCAGCGCGCTGAGAGCGGTGTCGACGGAGAAGCCACCGGTCCGGGCGACCTTGCCGGTGAGGGTGGTCCGCGAGCCGGAGACCGTGTCCCAGACCGGCTGCAGCGAGCCGGTGAAGATCGAGTCGGTCGCATCGACGTTGCCGCCGCCCTTGCCCTGGATCGCGCTGACGCTGCCCTTGCCGTTGACGGCCCCGGGGTAGCCGGCGCCGCCCGGGAGGAACGGGTAGCGCTGCGCGGCGACGTCGCCGCCGACGATCAGCGCGTGGTCGAAGAGGACGTTCTTCACGCCGCCGACGATGACCGCGCTGTTGTTCGAGCTGAAGACGGCGGTGTCGCGGACGGTGACCTGGCCGGTGATGCCGGCGCCCTCGATCTGGAGGCTGTCCGTGTGCGGGCGCGCAGGGTTCGCGCCGCCGCCGTACTGCTTGTCGACGTAGTACGAGGGCGCGATGTAGTCGCCCGCGACCAGCACGTCGCTCACCGTGTTCGGCGCGTAGGCCTTGATCTGCGCCGAGTCGCCGCTCTTGAGCTTCGACTCCGGCTCGACGATCTCGAGCAGCTCGACGTCGCGCACCGGGATCCCCGACGAGGCGGCGAGGCCGATCCAGTTGTTCGCGATCCGCAGCCACGCGAATGAGGAGTGCGTCGCGCCCTTCACGTCGATCGAGCCGATGTCGAAGCGCATCAGCGTGATGCCGGTGACGCCCTTCAGCATCCAGCTGCCGCCGGTCACCGATTGGAAGCCGTCGCGCGCCGTGATCAGCACCTTGAGCGGGCCGTCGTTCGTGTAGCCGTCGAGCGCGGAGAGGTCGTGGATGCGTCCCGGGGCGACGCGGACCACGGCGCCGGCGGCGATCCGGCCGGGCGTGAGGGCGTCGAGCGCGGCGCGGATCGCGGGACCCGAGGCCGCGACGTCGACGACGGTCGTGCCGGCGGGGAGTGCGGAGCGGATGTCGGGGGTGTCGGAGGGGTAGTGCGTGCCGTCCGGGCCGAAGGTCGAGGCGCTCGCGGAGGCCGCGGCCGGAGCGGCGGAGGCGGCCGGCGCGATCTGGAACGAGGCACCGGTGGCGGCGATCCCGATGGCGGCGGTGACCGCGAGGGAGCGGAGGAGCGCGCGGGTGCGGCGGGTGGACGGGGTGGCGGAGGTGATGCGTGACATGGCGGTGTCTTTCGATCGGAGGGCGGAGTGACGGATCGCCGACGCAGGGGGTCGAGGACTCCGAGGCGCGACGGACCGGGGACCTCGCACGGGGGAGGAGCCCCGGAGACACGCAGCGGTGCGTTCCGGGCGGCTCAGCAGCGGCCGGGCCGCTCCCGTCCGAACTCGATGAGCATCGGCGGGGCAGCGGCACTCGGTCGAACCGAGCGGTGCGCTGAGCAACAGGGGGAAACGTATGGCGCCAGTTCTGAGGGCCGGAAGAAAATGGCACGGAATGTGCTGTTTGGCCGAGAAGGCCGTGTTCCCAAGTCCTCGCTGCCCCCGCTCCGCGGGGTGGGTCCGGGGGAGGACCACCCCGATCCGGGTGGTACGTGAGGAGCCGGCGGGTGACCGCCATCACCCGCCGGCTCGTCGTGGTGACTACTCGGTGGCGGTGCCGTTGCGCCGACGGCGGCGGCCGAGGAGCACGCCGATCGCGCCGAGGAGGCCGAGGACTCCGGCGGCGGGGAGCACGGCGGCGGCGTCGGATCCGGTCGAGGCGAGGCGACCCGCGGTCGACTGTCTCGACGACGACGACGATGCTGCGGCGGAGGCGGCGGTCGGGACCGCGATCTCCTTGCCTGCACGACTCGCTGTTCCGGCGGGAGGCGCGGCGGCGCCGCCGCTCGGCGGGACGTCGGGGCCGACCGGAGTGGGGCCCGCCGTGGGGGTGGCGGTCGGGCTGGTCGTCGGGCCGGGCGTCGGGGTCGGGGTCGGCGCGGGGGTCGGCGTCACCGTGGGGATGGCGAGGGTGCCGAGGGTCTGCTTGCTGAACGCGGTCCCGTCGGGCGTCGTGGCGGTGGCGGGTGATGCGACCCAGATCGAGTGGTTGAAGACGTCGCGCTCGGTGACGGTGGTCTCGAAGGAGACCACGCCGGTCTGGCCGACGGGCAGCTCGGCGAGCTTCTCACTGTCCGAGACCTGTAGGTCGCGGAGTGCGACGTTGCCGGTGTTGGTGAGCTCGGCGACCCACTTCACCTTCGTGCCGGCGACCACGGGCTCGCCCTCCTTCACCTGGAATGTTCCGGCGATCTTCACGTTCAGATCCGGCGCCGGCACGGGGATCGGGGGCTTCTCGGGGATGGGGAGCTTGTACTCGAACGGCGCCGACACCGTCACGCGCGAACCGTCCGGAAGCGTGCCCCGGACCAGCTTCGACTGCGCCGAGACGAAGCCGTCCTTGAGGTTCTGCGCACTCACCACGGCCTCCGTCGTGTTCAGCAGGAACGACTCGCCGAACTTGAGCGTCTTGTGCCCGAGGACGTCCTTCAGATCGACTCCGCCGGTGTTCTTCACGTCGTACGTGAACTCGACACGCGTGCCCTCCTTCACCAGCTCACCCGGCTGCGTCAGGAACTTCCCCGTGATCGTCACCGTCACCGCAGGATCGGCGCTGGCCGGCGCCATCGAAGGACCCGGCGTCGGCGTGCTCGGCACAGCGGGCTGCGTCGGTGCAGGAGTCGGCGTGGCGGGCTGCGTCGGCGTGGGCGTCGGTACGGGCAAAATCCCTTGTGGAACAGGAATCGAGGTGTCGATGCCTGCATCGATGCGAGCTCCCTTCGGGGTGTAAGCCGTCCCCCCGGTAGTGAAGCGCCATGAACCGCTCGCCAGCTTGCTCACCCCAACGAAGTCGTTGTCATGGTCGAGGTCCTTGGATTCGCCCACCGCAAGTGGGATTGGACCAACGCCCGGCCGGCTGTAGCGGTCGAGGAACACGTTCAATGGGACGTCGCCGGTGTTCTTGAGGTGGATCGTGAACCCGATCTCGACGGCAGGCTCGCTTCCATCGGTGGTGGGTTGAAGGATGAAAGTAGCGGTGACCGTCCGCTCGAGGGCGGGGTGCTCGACGGCAGGCGCCGACGTCGGTGCCGGCGTGGCGGGCTGCGTCGGTGCCGGAGCCGGCGTGGCGGGCTGCGAGGGCGGCGTGGTCGGCGCGACCGCAGGGAACTGCTTCCGGAGATTCGAGGTCGTGACGTCGACGGAGCCGTCGGGGCTGACGGATCGGATCGAGATGTCGAGGGCCCAGGTGCCCGTGCGGAGCTCCTCCGCCGTGACGGTCGACTCGCCGATGAAGGTCTTCTTCTCACCGGGAGCGATGTCGACGGGAGCGCCGCCGGGCTGGGGAAGCGGGTCGATGGTCACCTTCAGCGGGACAGCGCCGGTGTTGACGAGGTGGGCCTTGACCGTGATCTTCGTGCCCACGGCGACGGGTGCTGTTGGGAAGAACACGTCGAACGCCCCCTTCCACGGGGGCTTTCCAGTGGTGCTCGCGGGCGGCGCGGACTGACCGAGGGCGGTCGGCGCCGGGTCGGCACCGACGGTGGTCGCGGTCGCGTCGGCCGCCTGGGCGATGGGCGCTGCGCAGCCGAGGAGGCCGACGGTCAGGGCGAGGGACGCTGCGACGTCGAGCGGGCGACCGCTCGATCGGCGCGATGGTGGCGTCGTGGGCGTACGTGGAAGCATCTGCAACTCCTGGGGGACTCGGCGGAGCACGAAGGGTGACTGAGGAAGTGTCACAGCTTTGGGATCGCCCCCTCCCGCCTCACGCCGGGATGTCGCGGCACGTCGCTCAGCGCGGACGCACGAGAAGGGCCGCCGTGCGCGATGCACGGCGGCCCCTCGTCGGAAGCGATTCCGTCTCGGCGACTGACTCGCCTCGCTCACCGGGACGGTTCGAGCTCTAGTCGGTGGCCGTGCCGTTGCGCCGGCGGCGGCGGCCGAGGAGCACGCCGATCGCGCCGAGGAGGCCGAGGACTCCGGCGGCGGGCAGCACGGCGGCGGCGTCGGAACCGGTCGAGGCGAGGTGGCCCGTGGTCGACTGCTTCGACGACGACGCGGCAGCGGGGGCGGTCGGGACCGCGATCTCCTTGCCCGCCCTGCTCGCCGCTCCGGCGGCAGGCGCGACCGCGCCACCGCTCGGCGGGACGTCGGGGCCGACCGGAGTGGGGCCCGCCGTGGGGGTCGCGGTCGGGCTGGGCGTCGGCGTCGGGGTCGGCGTGGGAGTCGGCGTCACCGTGGGGATGGCGAGGGTGCCGAGGGTCTGCTTGCTGAAGGCGGTCCCGTCGGGCGTCGTGGCGGTGGCGAGGGATGCGACCCAGATCGAGTGGTTGAAGACGTCGCGCTCGGTGACGGTGGTCTCGAAGGAGACCACGCCGGTCTCACCGACGGGCAGCTCGGCGAGCTTGTCGCTGTCCGAGACCTGCAGGTCGCGCAGTGCGACGTTGCCGGTGTTGGTGAGCTGGGCGACCCACTTCACCGTCGTGCCGGCGACGACGGGCTCGCCCTCCTTCACCTGGAACGTTCCGGCGATCGTCACGTCCAGATCCGGCGCCGGCACCGGGATCGGGGGCTTCTCGGGGATGGGGAGCTTGTACTCGAACGGCGCCGAGACCGTCACGCGCGAACCGTCCGGGAGCGTTCCCCGGACCAGCTTCGACTGCGCCGAGACGAAGCCGTCCTTGAGGTTCTGCGCACTGACGACGGCTTCCGTCGTGTTCAGCAGGAACGACTCGCCGACCTTGAACGTCTTGTGCCCGAGGACGTCCTTCAGATCGACTCCGCCCGTGTTCTTCACGTCGTACGTGAACTGGACACGCGTGCCCTCCTTCACCAGCTCACCCGGCTCCGTCAGGAACTTCCCCGTGATCGTGACGGTCACGGCCGGGTCGGCGCTGGCCGGTGCGACCGTGGGTGCGGGCGTCGGCGTGCTCGGCACAGCGGGCTGCGTTGGCGCAGGGGTCGGCGTGGCGGGCTGGGTCGGCGCAGGGGTCGGGGTGGCGGGCGTCACGCCGGGAAGAGGGATCGAAGTGTTGATGGTCGCATCGATGCGAGCACCTCCGGGTGTCACCGCGAAGCCGGAGAACGTTTCGGACCAGATGCCGTTCTTCAGCTTCTGACCGATGGCGGCGTACACCCGGCTGCCGCTGATGTCCTTCGACTCACCGACGGCGAGGACGACTGGACCCGGAGTGGAGAACTGCCCATCGAGGGAGACCTCCAGCGGAACATCGCCCTTATTGGTGAGATGCACGGTGTAGTTCACCCTCACTCGCTCATTCACCGGGAACAGGGAGATCGGCACGAATTCGGCGGTGACCGTCCGCTCGAGGGCGGGGTGCTCGACCGCCGGCGCCGACGTGGGTGCAGGGGTGGCGGGCTGCGTCGGCGACGGCGTGGCGGGCTGCGTGGGTGCGGGGGTCGGCGTGGCCGGCTGCGCGCCGGGGACGGGGATCGTGGCGCTCACGCTCGCGTCGATGCGGGCGCCGTCGGGGGCGTACGCGTCTCCGGCGGTGGAGTAGGACCAGACGCCGCTGCGCAGCTCCTCATCGGTGAGCAGGGAGGGCCGGGTGACGTCCTTGGTCTCGCCGACGGCGACCGTGATCGGTGCGTTCCCGGGCTGCGGGATCTCCTTGAGGAAGACGTTCAGCGGGACGTCGCCGGTGTTCTTGAGGCGCACCGTGTACTTCACCCGGACGCCCTTCTGACCGGGGTTCCCGGTGTCGAACGGCTCGAACACGGCGGTGACCGACCGCTCGAGGGCGGGCTTCACGGCGACCGTCGCCGGCGAGGACGGTGCGGCCTGAGGCTGGGCGGCCGGCGCCGCGTCGGCCGCGAAGGCAGCGGGCGCGGCGGAGCCGAGCAGGCCGACGGTGAGGACGAGGGAGGCCGCGACGTCGAGCGGTCTGCTGCTCGATCGGCGCGGGCCGTGCGGGCGAGGTGAGGGTGTGAGCATCTTCGATTCCTGTCGGGGCTCGGCGGAGCAACGTGGACGCGAGAAAGTCTCACACCGCTCGCGTGGTCGCGTCTGCTCTCTGCATCGACTGGCGCGGGACGTCGGGTCGTCGGGCGCGCAGAAGGGCCGCCGTGCAGGGTGCACGGCGGCCCTTCCCTGAGCGCGGGAGCCGAGTCGGTGGAGGAGGGTGCCGACCCGCCGGCCCGGCACGATCGTCACTCGGTGACGGTGCGGCTCCTGCGGCGGCGGCCCAGGAAGACGCCGGCGGCGCCGAGCAGGGCGAGGACCCCCGCTGCGGGCAGCACGGCGGCGGCATCGGAACCGGTGGAGGCGAGGTGACCGGCCGTCGACCGAGTCGCCCCCGCTGCGGCCGAGGTGGCGACCTCACCGCGGCTCGAGGAGGTGGAGACCTCGGTGGCCGACCGGGTTGCCGCTGCGCTGGACGGCGTCGCGGCGGGCTGGGCGTCGGCGCCGGCTGCAGCGGGGGACGCGGGTCCCGCCGGCGCGGGGGCGTCGGGACCGGCCGGGTCAGGAGTCGTCGCGGGTATGGCGAGGGTGCCGAGGGTCTGCTTCGAGTAGTCGTAGCCGTCCCGCGTGATCGCCGTGGCCGCAGCGGCGACGGAGATCGAGTGATCGAGCACGTCGCGCTCGCTGACGGTGCTCTCGAAGGAGACCACGCCGGTCTTCCCGACGGGCAGCTCGGCGAGCTTCTCGCTGTCGGCGACCTGGACGTCGCGGAGAGCGGTGTCCCCGGTGTTCGTGAGCGCGGCGACCCACTCCACCTTCGTGCCGGCGACGACGGGCTCGCCCTCCTTCACCTGGAACGTGCCGGAGACCTTCACCTCGAGATCCGGCTTCTCCGTGGACACCGGAGCCTTGGCGGGGATGGGCAGCTTCGGCGCCGACACGATGACCCGGGTGCCGCCCGGAAGGATCTCGTTGGAGGACTCCGACTCCGGCGTCACGAACCCGTCCTTCAGGTTCTGCGCGGTGACGACGGCCTCGGTCGTGGTCAGGTGGAACGACTCGCCGACCGCGAGCTTCTCGCGACCGAGGACCTTCGTGATGTCGACCGGTCCCGTGTTCTTCACGTCCTGCGAGAACTCGACGCGAGTGCCCTCCTTCACGAGCTCACCCGGCTCCGTCAGGAACTTCCCCGTGACGGTCACCGTGATCTCCTGGGTGGCGACGGTCGGCACCGGGAGGGGCGGCGGCTCCGGCGCGCTGGTCGTCGGCGTGGGCGTGGGCGTCGGGGTCGGCTCCGGCACGATCGGATCCCAGAACGACGGGACGCGCTTCTCCACCTGGGCGCTCGGGAGGGGGATGTCGGAGACGACCGTCACCGTCGTCCTCTCCGAGGGCGAAGTGGTCCACGTCTCGAGCTCGATCGGGGCCGACCACCTGCCCTTGCGCAGCGAGTCACCGCCGAGGGGCGTGCTCGCGGAGAAGACCTTCGAGTCACCCGGACCGAGAAGGACGTTGTTCTCCAAGCCGGGGAACTCGACGAGTTCCACGTGGAGGGGTGCGTCGGTGATGTTCGTGGCGGTGAGCTCGTAGTAGACCCTCGAGCCGACGTTCAGGATCGTGTCGGGGGAACCGCCGAAGGTCGCCGTGATCGACGTCTTGAGCCCCCCGTTCACCTGCGGGACGGGGGACGGGGTTCCGGTCGGTGACGGGGTGCTGCCGGCGGCCGGCGTCGCGGCTGCCGCTGTCGACGGTGTCGTCTCGGCAGCGTGGGCGACGGGGGCGGCCGCACCGAGCAGACCGACGGTGAGGACGAGGGACGCCGCGACGTCGAGCGGCCTGCTGCTCGGTCGGCGCTGTCCGTGGGATTGCGGTGGGCGTGTGTGCATCTGCGACTCCTGTAGGGGGCTCGGCGGAGCAAAGCGGTGACCTGAGGAAGTGTCACACCCTTCTCCCAGCTGCGCAGTGTCGCCGGAGCGGATGGCGCGGGCCGTCGGGTCGCCCGGGCGCAGGACGAAGGGCCGCCGTGCGCTCAGCACGGCGGCCCTTCGTCGGTCTGCTTGCGCTACTGCAGCGTCACGGAGACCGGGGCGCTCTCGGTCGTGTTGCCCGCCGCGTCCGTCGCCCGGGCGGTGAGCGCGAAGGTGCCCTGCAGTCCCCCGGTGTCGGAGGCCAGCGACCAGGTGTCCTCGTCGGTCTGGACGCCGTCGCCGATCTCGACGCCCTCGACGAGGAACACGACTCCGGTCACGGCGACGTCATCGGTCGCCGTGACGGTGGCGGTCGCCGGGCCGCCGAGCACGTCACCGGGCTCCGGCGCGGTGATCTCGACCTCGGGGGCGCTGGTGTCCTCTGCGGGGGTCTCGGGCTCCGCGGGCGACTCGGGCTCGTCGGGCGCGGACGGGCTCGCCGTCGGTGCCGGGGCGGGAGTCGCCGGGGCGGTCGTGGGCGTCGACGTCGGCGCGGCGCTCGGAGTCGCGGTCGCCGCCGGGGTGCTGCCGCCGCCGCGGAGGTCGACGTCGTCCCAGATGCCGGCGAGGTAGGCGGTCGTGGGCCGGGGGCTGCGCGCGTCGAGGTCGGCGGCGGTCAGCGAGCCGAGGCTCTGGTCGACGGTGAAGCCGCCCGATCGCGCCGTCTTGCCGGGCAGGTTCGTCCGCGTGTTCGTCACCGAGTCCCAGCTGGGCTGCAGCGAGCCGATGAAGGTCGAGCCGGACGCGTCGACGTTGCCGCCGCCCGAGCCCTGGATCGCGCTCAGGCTGCCGGGGCCGTTCTGCGCTCCGGCGGAGCCGGCGCCGCCCCGGAGGAACGGGTAGCGCTGCGCGGCCGTGCTGCCGCCGACGACGAGGGTCTCGTCGAAGGCGACGTTCCGGACGCCGCCGATGATCACGGCGCTGTTGTTGGAGGCGAACACCACGGTGTCGCGGAGCGTGACCTGGCCGGTGATCCCGGAGCCCTCGATCTGCAGGGTGTCGGTGTGCGGGCGCGGCTCACGGTTGCCGCCGTACTTCGCGTCGACGTAGTAGGAGGGCGCGAAGTAGCCGCCCTCGACCAGGACGTCGCTCAGCTGGTCGGGAGCGTAGGCCTTGATCTGGGCCGAGTCGGCGTTCTTGACCGTCGAGTCGGGTTCGACGACCTCGATCAGCTCGACGTCCCGCACGGGCAGGCCCGCCGACGCGGCGAGACCGAGCCAGTTGTCGGCGATGCGGAGCCAGGCGAAGGAGGCGTGCTTCGCGCCCTTGACGTCGAGCGAATCGATGTCGAAGCGCATCAGCGTGATGCCCGTGACTCCGCGCAGCGCCCAGTCGCCGCCGGTCACCGAGCGGAAGCCGTCGCGCGCGGTGATCAGGACCTTGGATGCACCGCTGTTGGTGTAGCCGTTCAGGGCCGAGAGGTCGGCGACGCGGCCGGGGGCGACGCGGACGACGGCACCGTTCGCGATCTGGTTCGCGGTGAGCCGGTCGAGCGCGGTGCGGATCGCCGGGCCCGACGCCGCGACGTCCACGACGGTGGTGCCGCGGGGGAGCCCGGAGCGGATGTCGGGGGTGTCCGAGGGGTAGTGCGTGCCGTCGGGCCCGGAGGTCGTGGCGGAGACGGCGGCGGAGGCGGCCGGTGCGTCGTGGAGCACTGTCGCGCCGACGGCGATCCCGACGGCGGCGGTGATCGCGAGGAGGCGGGCGAGGGCGGTCCTCGCTCGGGGGCGCGCGTGGCGCGCGGCGGGGCGGAGGGGACGGGAGGGGGACGACCTGGGGGGAGTGGCTCGTGCCATGGGGTGTCTTCCGATCGGGTCGGGCAGCGGGGGGAGGGGTGCCCGGAGCACGGCGCGGCAGGAGCCTCGAGGCGCTGAATGGTCCGGGGCTCCTGAAGGGGCCTCGGAGTCCCGCGGCGGTGCGGTCCGGGCGGTCGGTGCGGGGAGAGCAGGGCGGGTGGTGCGCGGAGGAGGTTCGGGGACGGCGGTGCGTCGGAGTCGACGGGGGAGGTGGAGGCAGCGCGGCAGGGAAAGGGGAGGGGTGGCGTGCTTCCACGGCCAATGTACGGGACGTGCCCCGTCAGTGGGGCACTGGCGCTGACGCCGATTCGGGCTCTACTATGCCGCGGCCGGTGAGGGTCTGGGGACGGTGGGTCTCGATACGCCGCTGCGCGGCTGCTCGACCAGCATGAGGGGGGGGCGCTACGCGGCTGCGCGATCAGTGGGGACGGCGAAGGGCCGGCGCCTCGTCGCCGAGGGGCCGGCCCTTCAGGGCTGAGCGCGGGGAGCTAGCGCAGCGTCACCGTCACGGGAGCGCTCGCGGCGACGTTGCCCGCCGCGTCCGTCGCCCGGGCGGTGAGCGGGAAGGTGCCGCGCATGCCGGCGGTGCTGGTGGTCAGCGACCAGGTGCTGCCGCCGGTCTTCGTGCCGTCGCCGACCTTGAGGTTGCCGAGGTAGAACGCCACGCCGGTGACGGCGGTGTCGTCGGTCGCGGTGACGGTGGCGGTGGTCGAGCCGCTGATGACGGCGCCGGCCGACGGCGAGGTGATCGCGACCTTCGGGGCGGTCGTGTCGGCGACGGGTCCGCTTCCGCCGTCCTCACCGTCGGGCGTCTCCGCGGGGAGCTCCGGGGTCTTGGTCGGCGTCGGGGTCGACGTCGGCTCGGGGGTCGCGGTCGGCTCGGGCGTCGCGGTCGGGGTCGCCGTCGGCGTCGCGGTCGGCTCCGGCGTCGCCGTGGGAGTCGCCGTCGGCGTCGCGGTCGGGGTGGGCGTCGGCGTCGGCGTCGAGGTGTCGACGTCGTCCCAGATCCCGACCAGGCGGGACGTGGTCGGGCGGGGCGTCCTCGAGTCGAGCTCGTCGACGCTCATGGAGCTCAGCGTGCTGTCGAGCGTGAAGCCGCCGCGGGTGGCGGTCTTGCCCGCGATGTTCGTGACGGTGTTCGTCACGGTGTCCCACTTCGGCTGGAGCGAGCCGGCGAGGATCGAGTCGGAGGCGTCGATGTTGCCGCCTCCGGTGCCCTGGATCGCGCTGACGCTGCCCGCGCCGTTGATCGCACCGGCGTAGCCGGCACCGCCGCGCAGGAAGGGGTAGCGCTTCATCGCGAGCGGGCCGCCGACGATGAACGAGTCCTCGAACGCCACGTTCCGGACGCCGCCGACGATGACGGCGCTGTTGTTGGAGGTGAACACGACCGTGTCGCGGAGGGTGATCTGGCCGGTGACGCCGCTGCCCTCGATCTGGAGGGTGTCGGTGTGCGGTCGCGCCGGGTTCGACCCGCCGTAGACGGCGTCGACGTAGTAGGACGGCGCCAGGTAGCTGCCCTCGACCAGGACGTCGCCCATCACGTCCGGCGAGAACGCCTTGATCTGCGCGGAGTCGGCGCTCTTGACCGTCGAGTCCGGCACCACGACCTCGATCAGCTCGACGTCGCGCACCGGCACGCCCGCCGACGCGGCGAGGCCGAGCCAGTTCTTGTTGATCCGCAGCCAGGCGAACGAGGCGTTGGTGGCGCCCTTCACGTCGAGCGAGTCGATGTCGAAGCGCATCAGCGTGATGCCGGTGACCGAGCGCAGCGCCCAGTTGCCGCCGGTGACCGACTGGAAGCCGTCGCGGGCGGTGACCAGCACCTTCTCGCTGCCGGTGTTGCGGTAGCCGTTGAGCGCGGACAGGTCGGAGATGTGACCGGGGGCGACCCGGACGACGGCTCCCTCCGCGATCTGCGTGCGGGTGAGCGAGTCGAGGGCCTTGCGGATCGCCGAGCCGGACGCGGCGGCGTCGACGACGGTGTAGTCCGCGACACCGGAGCGGATGTCGGGGGTGGCCGAGGGGTAGTGCGTGCCGTCCGGCCCGTGGGAGGCGCTGCCCTCCGCGGCCGACGCGGCCGGGATTGACACTCCGGTGACGCCGATCGCCACCGCGGCGGCGATCGCCAGGACGCGCAGGGCGTCCTTGGGGCGGCGGAGGAGGGGGAGAGCGGTTCTGGAGCGGGTGGTCGGGGGCATGTGGTGTCGTCCGATCGACTCGTGCTGTGCGGGGAGGGGACTGGTGCTGTGCGGGAGGTCGCCCGGTGCGCGTCGACGAGGGAGCCTCGAAGCGGGCGGCGGATCGGTGCCGCGCCGGGGAGCGGTGCCGAAGGACGCGTCGCTGCGGTCCGGGCTGTGGGGTGCGGCACTGCCGCGGTGACGCCGCCGCGGCGCGGACGCCCGAGCGGCCGTGCAGCGGGTGGTCGGGTAGGCGCTTCTCGACCTTCCCGAGGGAGGGCGAACCGCGTGCTCGCGGACCTCCGGGGGCGAACCTCCGGAGCGGGTGCCGAGCCTGTGGAAGGATTCAGGGAGCCTCCCAGCTTCGTCAGGATAGGGACTCGCGGACGCGCGACACACCACCCCGAGGGGGGTCGGAGCGGCAGACAGCCGCTCACCTTCGTCCGGCTACTGCAGAGCTGCCAGCACGACAGCGGCCGCCCGCGCGACGAGGGCGTCGTCGTAGTCCGCCTCCGGGTCGTTGCGGGAGGTCAGGACGGACAGCACGATCGGGTCGCGGCCGGGGGGCGTGACGACGGCGATGTCGTTGCGGAGGCCGCCCGCTCCGCCCGACTTGTCCGCGACCGTCCAGCCCTCGGGAGCGCCCGCGCGGATCAGCGCGTCGCCGGTCGCGTTGCCGCTCATCCAGTCCAGGAGCAGCGCGCGATCCGCGCTGGGAAGGGCCTCGCCGAGTGCGACGGCGGTGAGATCGGCGGTGAACGCCGCCGGAGTCGTGGTGTTCGCGGTGCCGCCCGGTGCGATCGTGTTGAGGGCGGGCTCCTCGTCGACCACGTCGGTCGTCGTGTCGCCGAGCTGCTCGAGGGCCCGGTCGAGGGCGGCCGGTCCGCCGAGGCGGTCGAGCACCAGGTTCAGCGCCGTGTTGTCGCTGCGGCGGACCGCGGCCTCGGCCAGCTGCGCCAGCGGCAGCCCGCCGTCGATGCTCTCGCTCGTGACCGGGGAGTAGCCGGCGGCCTCGACGTCGGCCGCGGTCCAGGTGACGACCTCGTCGCGCTCGCCGACGGGGACGCTGCGCAGGAACTCCGCGGCGGCCAGCGCCTTGATGCTCGACGCGTAGCCGAAGCGCTCGTCCTGCCGGTGCAGGACCTGCCGGCCGCTGCCGGTGTCGACGGCGCTGACGCCGATCCGCGCGTCGAACTCGGCCTCGAGGGCGGCGAGCTCGGCGGAGACGTCGACGGGGGCGGGTTCCGGAGACGATGCGGCGGAGATCGACGGGAGCGCCGTCGGCGGACTCGAGGTGGCGGGCCCGCTCGGCGCCGCGCACCCGGAGAGCACGAGTGCGAGGCCGGCGGCGAGGACGGGGAGGGATCGGGTGGGCGATCCGGGGCGGTGGCGGCTCACAGGACGGAGTAGACGACGACGAAGGCGAGCGCGGCCGCCGCCGTGACCGCGACGGCTGCGAGGGCGATCGGCCCCCGCGGTCGCCTCCGGATGACCGCGAGAGCGAGGAACGCCGTGCCGAGGACGATCTCGAGCCACCAGTAGACCGGGCTGGTGGTGTCGGCGACGTTCTGCAGGGCCCAGACGCCCTCGCCGATCAGGACGCCGGACAGCGGGGCGACCGCGAGCACGCGCCAGGGCGTCGAGCCGTGCAGCGTCAGGGCGGCGGCGGCGCCGAGGATCGGTCCGGCCGGCACGGCCAGCAGCCAGAACACGTCGGTGAAGGGCGGGGAGTAGCCGAAGCCGCGCGCGGCGGTCACCAGGTCGTAGCCCTCCAGCAGGGCCCAGAAGGTCAGGAGGCCGAGCGCCGCCGCCGCCACGGGCCGCGCGCCGCCGAGCCGCACCAGCGCGAAGACCAGCATCGACCAGCCGCCCGAGGAGTTGGCGAAGGAGTTCACCGGCCCGGGCAGCGAGCCCTGCAGGAGGCTGGTGAGCCCGCCCAGGAGCAGGCCGCCGACCAGGGCGACGAGGAGGGCGCGCACGAGGCGCGGGCGGGACGGGGCAGAAGGCATGAGTCGATTCTCGGAGGTCCTGGGCGGGGCGGCATCGGGGATGACCCTGATCGGGGTGCTGGGGGTTGAGTGCTGGGGCGGGCGGGTCTCGATACGCGCCTTCGGCGCTGCTCGACCGGCAAGGAGCGGGCGGGTCTGCACGCCTCCCGAGTACAGCCCCACCCGCCGCCGCGCCCACCGTGACGGAGCTGCTGCAGGTCGACGCTCCGCACCGGGAGCTGCTGGACGAGCTGCTCGACAAGTGGTCGCTGCAGGTGCTCGATCAGCTCTGCGAGCAGCCGCTGCGCTTCAACGAGCTGCGGCGGGCCGTTCCGGCGGTGGGGCAGAAGTCGCTGACCGCGACGCTGCGCCGGCTCGAGCGCAACGGGATGATCAGCCGCGTCGTCCTCGAGACCCGGCCGATCGCGGTCGAGTACCGCATCTCGCCGATCGGGGACACGCTGAACGAGCTGGTCGACGCGCTGCTGCGCTGGACCGACCGCCAGCTGCCGGCGGTGCAGGCGGCGCGGGCGCGGTACGACGGGGCGGAGCCGGCGGCGGGTGGGGGTGCGGTGGATCTCGATACGCGCCCTGCGGGCGCTACTCGAGCAGCATGAGGGGGCGCACTGCGGATGCTGGTCGAGCAGCATGAGGGGGCGCACTGCGGATGCTGGTCGAGCAGCATGAGGGGGCGGGCCTGCGTCGTGCTGGTCGAGGAGCCGCGGAGCGGCGTATCGAGGCCCGGCGTCCCTGCTCGAGCTAGGCGAGGCCGCCGTTCACGAAGAGGACCTGGCCGTTGATCCAGCGGCCGGGGCCGGCGAGGAAGGCGACGGTCTCGGCGATGTCGGCGGGCTGCCCGAGGCGCTCGAGCGGCACCGCGCCGGCGAGGCGGGCGACGTCCTCCTCCGACTTGCCGTCGAGGAACAGGGGAGTGGCGGTCGGTCCGGGCGCGACGGCGTTGACGGTGATGTCCTTCCCGCGCAGCTCGCGGGCGAGGACGAGCGTGAGCGCCTCGACGGCCGCCTTCGACGCGACGTAGGGGCCGTAGCCGGGGAACGAGGTTCGGGTGACGCTGGTGGAGAAGGTGATGATCGCCCCGCCCGGTCGCAGTCGGGCCGCCGTGAGCTGCGCGATGACGAACGGGCCGCGGATGTTGGTGCGGTGCATCCGGTCGAGGTCCGCGAGATCGAAGGTCGCCACGGGGCCGAGGATCATGATGCCGGCGGTGTTCACCACGACGTCGAGGCCGCCGAGCGCGTCCTCCGCCGCGGCGAAGGCCGCGCCCATCGCGTCCTCGTCGGCGACGTCTCCGCCGACGACCACGGCCTCGACACCGTGCTTGCGTGCGGCAACCGCGACCTCCTCGGCGCGCTCGCGGTTGCCGGAGTAGTGCACGGCCACCGAGAGCCCGTCGCGGGCGAGCCGCTCGACCACGGCGCGGCCGATACCGCCGGACCCTCCGGTCACGAGGGCGGTGCGGGGCTGGTCCTGGGTGGTCATCGGTTCTCTCCCTGAGCTGCGGTCGTGGCGGGGACGTCGGTGTCGGCGGGGCTCAGCAGGTCCTGCATCCGGATCCGCTCGTAGAACTCGCGGCGGACCGCGTCGCCGAGCGCGAAGACGCGGGCGGCGCCGTCGTCGGCCGGGTCGATGACGACGCGGAAGGGGCGCTCGCCGCGGGGCAGCCCGACGACGCGGGTGATCTCGACGGCGATCTCGCGCGGGTCCGCGTCGGCCGGTGCGAGCTCTGCGAGGCGCGCCGAGACGTCGTCCATCAGGCCCGGATAGCGGTCCTCGTAGGCGGCGGCGATCTCCGCGCGCGCGGCCCGGCCGGCGTGCGCGAAGTGGTTGGTGCCCGTCGTGTACGAGCCGGGGACGACGATGACGGTGTCGATCCCGAAGCGCGCGACCTCGACCGCGCAGCCGACGGCCAGCGCGTCCTCCGCCGCCTTCGCCGCGAAGTACGGCCCGAGGTACGGGGGCGTGCCGCCGCGGGAGCTGGACGAGCCGACCCAGACGAGCAGGCCGTCCTCCTGCGCGCGGAGGATCGGCAGCACCGCGTGGTTGAGCCGCTGGGTCGAGAGCACGTTGACGTCGTAGACCTCGGCGAGCTGCTCGACGGTGAACGCCTCGGTCGGCCCGAGGACCATGTGGCCGGCGTTGTGCACCACCACATCGATCCGCTCGCTCTCCTCGGCGATCCGGGCGACGGCGGCGTCGACCGACGCCTGGTCGGAGACGTCGAGCTCGACCGGGCGGAGGTCGACGCCGTGCCCGCGGGCGAAGGCGCGGGCGTCCTCGGCGGCGGGGGCGTTGCGGCCGTCCATCGCCCGCATGCCCGCGTAGACGCGGTGGCCGGCGAGGGCGAGCTCGCGGACGGTCATCGCCCCGAAGCCGCTGGAGGCGCCCGAGACGATCACGACTCTCGACATGGTGGTCCTTTCCTGGGGGAGAACGGGTCGGTTCCACTCTCGGTCGGGCGCGGCCGCCGCGGTGTCGTGATCCTGCGCAGGAGGAGCGCGATCCTGCGGAGTCGGTCGTCTTGTTACCGTGAACAATCTGCATTAGGTTCAGCGTGGCGACGAGGATCCCCCGTCCTCCCAGTAGCTCGACAGGTGTTGCGCAACTCGCGCTTTCCGCCTTCCCCACATCGGATTCAGAGGCGAATCCGGAGAGGAACCGTCAATGTCGACGTCCCCCCACCTGAAGAGTCCGGATGCGAGAAGACCGGGTTCGAGAAGACCGGATTCCAGACGACCCGACCCGAGGGCGATGCGCGCACTCGTCACCGCCGCGGCAGCGTCGGTCGCGCTGCTCGCGTCCTGCGCGGTCCCGGTGACAGCCGCTGCGGCAGCCGATGCGGTCCCGTCTCCCGAGCAGAGCCTGCTCGCGGACTTCACCTTCGATGCCGCCCCGAGCAACGGCGCGTTCGTCGATCGCAGCACCCGCGCTGCCGTCCAGGGAGCGGCGAACCTGGTCCCCGGCAACACGGGCCAGGGCACAGCCGCGCGCCTCTCGTCGGCCTCATGGCTCGACCTGACCGCCACGGACGGCACGGCGCTCCTGGCCGGCCGGCAGAACGTGACGATCTCGTACGACAGCAAGCCCGACGCCTCGGCGAACACCGGCTGGGCCGTCTTCGCCGCCCGCTCGGCGACGCGTCAGGAGTACGCCCAGGAGCACTACCTCGGCGTCCTCGATCGGACCTCGGGGATCGCGGTCGAGCGGTACGACAACACGAACGGCCGGAACACGGCCGGCAACCTGGCCACGACGGCGACGAACGCCGAGTGGAAGCACGTCGATCTGGTCGTCACGGAGACGACGACGCGTCTCTTCGTCGACAGGAAGCCGGTCGCCGTCAACGGCTCCGGGGTCCCGCTGACCCAGATCCTCGGCTCGTCCGGCGGAGTCCTCCAGGTGGGCAAGGCGAACTGGGGCGGGGGAGAGTACTTCTCCGGCCTGATCGACAACCTGCGCATCTACGACCGGGCGCTCTCCGGCACGGAGCTGGGCGCGGAGAACCCGGCGGTCACCTCCGACGCGGGCGCCGCACTGGCCGTGCCGGCCACCGTGCTCGGCGACCTGCCGTCCCGCGTCCTCGGCAAGCAGGTCACCTGGAGCGCCACCGGCGCCGGAGCGGGCCGCGTGCAGTCGAACGGAGCGATCGACACGTCGGGCCTCGGCACCGGGACCGCCGCCGTGACGCTCACCGCCGCCGTCGAGGGCAGCAGCCAGACCTTCCGCTGGGACAGCCGCATCGCCGCACCCGGCGGACGGATCGCGACCTACGTCAAGACGGTGACGACCACCGCCGGGACGAAGGACGACCCGCTGGCCTACAACGACGACCGCCGCGCCGACGCGCTGTACGCCGCGGCACTGCCCGCCGGCGGCAGCAGCTGGGAGCCGCTGAACCGCTCCCAGGCGATCCTGTACGTCGCGAACGACGGCGATCAGGCCTCGAAGCCGAACGCGCAGGTGGGTTCGCCGAGCCTCTTCCGCTTCGCGAACGGCGGACTCGGCGCCGTGTCGTCGCAGAACAACGCGACCGACTCGGTCTACGTGTGGACCTCGCCCGAGGGCAGCACGTTCTCGCAGCAGCGTGCCGTGCGGATCGCTCCCGGCTCGGTCGTGACCGACCCGCGGATCGTGTTCGACGCCACGGCGCAGAAGTACAAGGTGTTCTGGACGGACCTGCTCACCGGTGAGGGACGGGTGACGGTCCTCGCGGACCTGACCGCGGCCACTCCTCTCGGCGTCACGTCGAAGGCGGACACCCGGGTCCTCGGCGTCGAAGGCGCAGGACTCCCGTCCTGGGCCGCGCAGAGCCAGGCGAGCGAGCTCGCGGTGACGGCCGCCGAGTTCGACGTCTTCTACAAGAACTACGTCGACCTCCAGAACACGGGCGTCGAGAAGATCGACGCCGCGGTCGCCCAGGGGGCCGGAGCCGGCGGAGTCGCCGCCGCGCTCCCGAAGCAGGCGACGCTGACCTACAACGACGGCTCGAAGAAGAGCCTCAACGTCGACTGGCAGGACGACCTCTCCGGAGTGGACACCGCCAAGCCGGGCAGCTACCAGGTCTCGGGCACCGTCCAGCAGGACCCCGAGGAGATGGTGAGCGACGCCCGCGCCGATCCGCACGTCTTCTTCAACCCGGACGACGGCTACTACTACCTCACCGGATCGCACTACGGCCAGTCCTCCCTCGGACCGATCGAGGAGAGCTCGAGCTACCGCAAGATCGGCCTCAAGCGGGCCACGACGCTCGCGGGGCTGCAGGACGCGCCGGAGCAGATCGTCATCGACCCGGACAAGGGCACGCCCGGCAAGGAGGGGCAGTATCCGAACACGTTCTACGGCTGGGGCGGCTTCATCTGGGCGCAGGAGTTCCACAAGATCAACGGCACCTGGTGGATCGTCGCCGGGATGAACAAGGGCTACGCCCCCGTCGGCGGCTTCTGCGACAACACCGTCCTCATTCCCTACACGGGCACCGACGCATCGATCGCCGCGGGCGGCTTCTTCGACCAGACCAAGTGGGGCGAGCCCGTCGTCCTCGACGGCGCCGCGTTCGACGTCAGCTACTTCGAGCGCACCGAGGCGGGCAAGCAGCAGGGCTACTGGATCATGCCCTCCGGCGGCCAGATCCTGATCGGCAAGGCCGTCTCCGGCCCGAAGGGGACAGTCCCCCTCGTCGACGGCCAGCTCACGCGCGTCTACGGCGAGAGCCAGCCGTGGGAGATCGGCAAGCTCGCACCCACTCCCAGCGACACGACCGAAGGACGCGACCAGGGAGTCGTCGAGGCGCCCTTCATGGTGCAGCAGGGCGACACCATCTCGATCACCTACTCAGGCGGCACGGTGGACAAGTACTACAGCCTCGGACTCCTGAGCACGACCGCGACGGCGGACCTGCAGGATCCCGCGAGCTGGAAGCAGACCGCGTTCCCGGTCCTCGACACCAACGACACCTTCACCGGTCGTCTGGGAGCGGACGAGACGAACTACTACACGAAGCAGCAGGCCGGAACGGGTCACAACTCGTTCGCGAAGGACGAGTCCGGCAACCTCGTCCTGGCCTATCACGCCCGCCCGTACCAGGACCCGCACCTGGCGACGGATCCGGTGAACGCCGGGGGCCTGTTCGACTCCGACCGCAACACCTGGCTGAAGGGCGTCAACGTCCGGGCCAACGGCACCCTCGACCTGTCGCTGACGAAGACCCAGGAGGTGGCACCGGGGAACCGGACCGTCACCGCCACCGTCGTCGTCCGGGGAACGACCCCGACGGTGACCGCCACCGCCTCGTCGCGGTGCGTCGCGGGGAAGGCCGTCGTCACGGTCGTCACCAAGAACGCCGGCGCCGCCGCCGCAGTGGTCACCTGGGCGACGCCGTGGGGTGAGCGCACCCAGAGCATCGGCGCGCAGAAGACCGCCTCTCTCGCGATCACGACCCGGGCCGCCGGCATCACGGCGGGGACCCTCACCGGGACGTCCGTCGCAGGAGGCGCGAGCACGCCCGTCACCGCGGCCTACCCCGCCGCTCGCTGCGGATAGGGCGCCGGGAGTGGGGCCGGTCCGCGGGCCGGCCCCACTCCCGCGACCCTCCACCCTCTGACTTCGATCCGCACCGGATCAGGGCAGGCAGCGCTGCCTCGCCCCGACATGAAGGAGTTCCCATGAAACCCACCACACGATGGCGCGCCGCCCTGGTCGGCGCGCTCGCCTCGGTGGTCCTCGCAGCCGGCGTGGCACTGCCGGCCGTCCCGGCGACCGCTGCCGACGATCTCCTCGTCCGCTACGACTTCTCCCAGCTCTCCGGCACGACGGTCCCCGATGCCTCCGGCGGCGGGCGCACCGCGATCCTCCGCGGCTCCGGAGCACAGATCTCGGGGAGCGAGCTCGTCCTTCCGGGAGGCGCGAGCGGCAGCGCCGCGGCCTACCTCGAACTGCCGCGCGGCCTCATCGACGGTCGCGACACCCTCACCATCCAGGCCTGGCTGCGCAACGACACCGGAGCGGGCAACTACGCCGCCGTGTTCTTCGGGACGGCCGAGAGCCCGCCGTCCCAGTACTGGCTGCTCAACCCCCGCGACCCCGGCGGGCACTTCAAATCGGTCATCACCGCGAGCCGCAACCCGCAGGCGCCGTGGACGACCGAAGCGGGCATCCCCGCGAGCGGACCGACCGGGCCCACCACCGACGCCTCCTGGGGCCTCTACACCACCGTCCTGCAGCCTGGGAAGCTGACCGGCTACTACAACGGCCGCCTCATCGCCGAGACCGTGACGAACCGATCGGTCAGCGATCTGGGCACCGACCTCGTCGGCTACATCGGCCGCTCGTCCTACGCCGACCCCTTCTACAAGGGCGGCGTGCGCGACTTCCAGATCCGCACCAGCGCTCTCTCCGCCCAGCAGGTGGCGGACAGCTACTGGAGCGGCGTGGACGTCGGTGTCCGCACCGCGGCCCTCGCCTCCGACGCGGCGGCCATCGACCTCGGACCCTCCCGCGTGAGCTCGGACCTCGCACTCCCCACCACCGGCGCGCAGGGCTCGAGCATCCGGTGGACGAGCTCCGACCCGTCCCGCATCAGCAGCACGGGAACAGTCAACCGGCCCTCCGGCTCCGCCGACGCCGCCGTCACCCTGACCGCGACCCTCACCCTCGGGGGCGCCTCGACCACCCGCGACGTCCCACTCATCGTCGCCGCGCAGAACGCCCAGGCCGACCTCGACGCGCTCGCCGAGAGCATCGTCCTCCGCCCGACGCTCGCCGACGGCGAGCTGCTCCCCACAGCTCCCGCCGGCGCGACCCTCACCTGGCGCACCACGACCGCCGGTGTGAGCATCGCAGCGGGCGCGGTGCGCACGAGCAGCACGGCGGCCGTGTCCGCGACCGTCACGGGGGAGCTCCGCTCCGGAACGGCCACCACGACGAAGACCTTCTCCGTCCGCGTCCTCCCGGCGGGCCAGGCCCGCTACCTCCTCGCCTACGAGCGCACGGCGCTGGGATCGCAGGAGTACGGCAGCAACGTCGCGTACAGCATGCACCTCGGCCTCGGTACGACCCGCACCAGCACCGAAGCGCTCAACGACAACACCGGAGTCCTGTTCGCCGACGCTCAGCCCACCGGCGTGCTGGATGTCGTGCAGACCCGGACGCTCCGCGACCCCTACGTCTTCCAGCTCGCGACCGGCGGCTACGGCGTGCTCGCCACCCGCACGCTCACCAACGGCGACGTCGACCCCGAGCGCCGCGGAACGCCGCTCTACTTCACCACCCAGGACCTCGTCTCCTACGAACCGCGTGGCTTCGTCGACCTCGGGGTGACCGTGGCCTCCGAGCCGCGCGCCGTCTGGGACTCGGCGGCCAAGCAGTACCGAGTGACCTGGAAGGACGCGGCGGGAGCGGACTTCTCGCGGTCCTTCACCGACCTCGCCGCCGCGGGAACCCGCGGCGACCTGCGCCGAGGCGCGATCTCGCTGCCCGATGCCGCCGTCTCCACCTCGATCACCGGAGCCGTGCCGTCCAACCTGCTGGTCGTCCCCGCCGACACCGCCTCCTCGCTCGAGAAGCGACTGGGCCGGATCCGGAACACCACCGTGGCCGTCGACGCCGCGACCGTCCCGCAGGGGGCGGCGGTGCCCGCGCTCGGGGCAGCGACCCTCGGCTACTCGGACGGCTCCACGAAGAAGCTGCCCGTCGACTGGTCGGCCGCCGATCTGGCCGCCGTGGACACGACCACGCCGGGGACCTACCAGGTCAGCGGAACCGTGCGACAGCGCGACTACGCGGCGCCGTTCCTCCGTGCCGAGGCGGACCCGGACATCCTCCGCTGGAAGGACCGCTACCTCTTCATCTCCACGGACGACCGCGGCGACGACCAGCCCGGCATGTTCCTGCGGAGCTCCCCGACCATCGACGGCCTCCGCACCGCCGCCGACAGCATGGTCGTCGCACAGGGCACGGCCGGCATCGCCGGCTGCTACTGGGCGCCCGAGCTGCACGATCTCGACGGCGAGCTCTACATCTACTACTCGCCCTGCATCGGCGCGATCGACTGGCAGCGCGTGACGTCCTATGTGCAGAAGCTCAAGACCGGCGGCGACCCGACACGTCTCGCCGACTGGGAGACGCCTCGCCCCGTCCTCAAGCAGGACGGCACGGCGCTCCAGCGCGATGCTCAGCACCCCGGCATCAGCCTCGACATGACGGTCTTCCAGGACGGCGGCCGCACCTACGTGTCCTGGTCGCAGCGCTACGTCACCGGCGGTGTCATCGGCGACGCCGAGCTCTGGATCGCCACCATCGATCCCGCGAACCCGTGGCGCCTCACCAGCGAACCGCGCAAGCTCGTCACCGCCTCCTACGGCTGGGAGACCAACCTCACGAACGTCGCGGAAGGAGCGACGGCCATCACCCACAACGGGAAGGTCTACCTGACCTACTCGGGATCGGGAACCGATCGCACGTACGCCGTCGGCCTCATGACCGCCCCGTCCGGCGCCGATCTCACCGATCAGACGGTCTGGGCCAAGTCCGACGCTCCGCTCCTGAAGAGCGACCCGGCCGCGAACCTGTGGGGCCCTGGACACAACAGCTTCACGGTCGACGAGGACGGCAACGAGGTCCTGGTCTTCCACGCCCGCTCGAACGGGAGCAGCAACCGCGACACCTACCTCCGCCGGATCCACTGGGCCGCCGACGGGGGACCGGTCCTCGACATGAGCGCCGCGGAAGAGGTGCTCACCGCGAATCGCACGGTCCGCGCCACCATCACCGTCCAGGCGTCGGCCGTCACCGTGACCGCGACCGCCACGACGCGCTGCATCTCCGGCAGGGCCGTCGTCACGATCACCACCCGCAACGCCGGCGCCGGCACGGCGGACGTCGCCTGGGTCACCTCCTGGGGCGCGCGCAGCCAGCAGATCGGTGCACAGAAGACGGGCACGCTGGCGATCACCACCCGGGCCGCCTCCCTGTCGGCCGGGACGCTCGAGGGAACCGCCACGGTGAACGGGGCCACCACTCCGGTGACGGCGACCTACCCCGCAGCACGCTGCAGCTGAGCCGACCGAGGGGGTCCGTCCACGTCGAGTGGGCGGGCCCCCTCTCGGCGTTCCCCGGCATCGCGCGCACGCCGGCGGCGCCGCGCAGCGAAGGACGACTCGGACCGGAGCTGGAGCGACAGGTGTGGTGATTCTCAGCTCTCGTATCCGAGTCGGTCGGCGAGGCACTCTCGAGAGAGAGGGGCAGGAGAGACACCGAGAATCGAAGGACGAGCGTGATCTCGCGTCGATTCTCGGGCGGGACGCCATGGCAATGGCAATGGCAATGGCAATGGCAATGGCAATGGCAATGGCAACGGCAAGGGCAAGGGCAAGGGCAAGGGCAAGGGCAAGGGCAATTCAAATGGCGATGGCGATGGCGATGAAAGATGTGAGTTTCCGAGTGATTCGGAATGCGCCGCGGGCGCGGCCTCGTCGATTCCAGAATCGTGACGCGGCAGGAGAAGACAGAAGGCCCCGGCCCGGCGAGGCGACCTCGTGCTGAGGTCGCTCGCCGGGCCGGGGCCCCGCAGGTGGATCTCTCGGACTACATTCCGTCGGAGAGCATCGCCTGCACGAGCTTCACGTGGCGCTCGGAGTTGAGCTCGGTGTACTCGGGGTTGTAGTTCAGGCCGTAGGGCCACATGTGGCCGCCGCCGCAGTTGATGGTCGCGGTGGGGCCGTCCCAGGTGCGCAGCAGCGGAAGGGCAGAGGTCCAGCCGTTGTTCTGGCAGCGGTCGACGAAGGCGTCGTAGCCGACTCCGACGGTGTGCGAGAGCTCGTGCAGGGCGGTGCCCTCCTGCATGTAGCCGCGGTCGGCGCCGAAGCGGATGGTGCCGTTCGGGTTCGCGTCGGCGGTGGGCACGCCGGGCACGTAGTAGACGGTGTAGAACCGGTCGATGTTCGAGAGGCGGTTGTAGCGCGCGACCGCCCGATCCATCGCATCGGTGATCCGGGCGTAGGCGTCGAGCTCGTCGGCGGAGGGGTTCGCTGAGCGGACGAGGGCGTAGGTCATCTTCTGCACGGTCGGGTCGGTGATGCTCCACCGCTGCACCTTCGAACCGGTGCAGGTCCACTGCTGGATCGCGGCCCCGTCGGTCTGAGCGAAGTCCTTGTCGTCGAGGCAGAGGTTGCTGTGGCGGTTGAGGATCTGGCTGGATCCGCCGCCGACGTCCGTGATCTGCCACTGCTGGTTGGGGGCTCCGGTGCAGGCCCACTGCCTCACCTCGGCGCCGGGAGTAGTGGCGAAGTCGAAGTCGTCCAAGCAGAGATTGCTGAAGACGTTCTTGATCTCGGCATAACCGGTTCCCAGATCCCGGATCTGCCACCGCTGGTTGGTCGCTTCCGAGCAGCTCCACTGGCGGACTTCGGCACCCGGCTGAGTGACGAAGTCGAAATCGTCCAGACACATGCTGCTGTGCTGATTGCGGATCTCCTGGGCAGCGCCGACCCCGACGGGCGCGGTCGCCGCCTCGGCCGGTGCGGCGGCGCCGAGGGTGGTCAGACCCGCGATCAGTGCTGCCGTCAGTGTTCCGAGGAGGCGTGTCGGGATGGTGGACTTCACTGTCCTGGACATGCGATGCCTTTCAGGTTCTTCGGCCGCCCTGACGGGTGGTCGACGTACTGATTCCTTCCACCGCGGATACGGTGAGAAGATGGTCGATCCGGCTTTCCGACGCATTCTTCAGGAGGTCGAGAGACGCGACTGAAGGAGAGTGAGAGGCCGGAATCCGGATCTTTCGGGGACGAGCGGATTGTTATCGTGAACACTCTTCCTGGTCCGATCTTCTGCGTGCCGGACGACTGCTGTCAAGCCGGAATGACGCCCCGAGTGGGGGACAGGTCGCCATGCCGAGTGCCATTCGGCTTTGTGAGCGATCGGCGTTCGAGAAGTATTCCGGATGCCGACGACTGTCCGTTATCCGCGAAATCGATATTTAACTTGTTACCGTGAACATTTGGTTGCTACGGTGAAGACGCCGCCACCGGGACGACACTCCTCCGTCCGCGGCCGGCCGATGGTTCGAAGCAGAGCCCGAGAGGATGCGTCACTGATGACGTCACGACTTCCGCGTTCCGGACGCCCCTCCGCCGAGTCGACCCGCGGCCGACGACGCAGGGCCGGCTGGCCGACCCTGGCGATCGCCGCACTGCTGCTGACCGGGGCGATGACCCCGCTCGGAGCAGCCGGCGCGGCGACCACCGTGCCGGAGCCGATCCTGCGCTACAGCTTCGACGAGGTCGGGACCTCGGCTGTCGTCGGGTCGGCGATCCCTGACGGGGCGGTCGTCACGGACGGAGCCTCGAGTCCGCACCCCGGCACCGTCGTCGGGTCCGGGGCTCGCTCGGTGGCCGGGCCCTCCGGGTCCGCCTCTGATCGCGCGCTCTCCCTCCCCGGAGGCGCGAGCGGATCGGCCGGCGCTTCCGTCCGGATCGCCCCGGGGCTGATCCCGGCCGACACTGTGGACGTCACGATGTCCGCGTGGCTGCTCTGGAGCGGCTCTCCGGAGTGCACCTGGCCCTTCACTCTGGGGTCGGGCGTCTCTGCGCACCTGCTCGCGACCACGCAGTGCGGCGCGTCCGCCTACGGGGCGCTCACGAACGGCACCGAGGTGCGCGCGTCCGCTCAGGCTCCGGTCCCCGCCGCCCGCTGGGTCCACATGGCCGTCGTCGTCGACGGCGGCGACTCCGTCTCGACCTACCTCGACGGCAGCCTGGTCGGGCGTGGGGTGACGACGTCCACCGCGGCGGCCGCGATCGGCTCCGGCACCTTCTCGGGCTACCTCGGCAAGTCGTTCTACGGCGCCGACGCCTTCTGGGCCGGTGCACTCGACGACGTCCGAGTGTGGTCCTCCGCGCTGTCCGCCGAGCAGGTCCAGCAGAGCGCCGCGGGTGTCCACTCCGCGCTCGCGACCAAGGACGCGGCGGTGTCGCTCGGCGGCACGTCCGCTGTCACCGCGGATCTGTTGCTCCCCGCCGGCGGTGCGAACGGCTCGACTCTCACCTGGTCCTCCAGCGCTCCCCGCACGGTCTCCAGCACCGGAGCGGTCACCCGGCCGCCCGCCGGCAGCTCCGATGCCGTCGTGCAGCTGACCCCGACCGCCACCCACGGGGCGGCGACCGTCATCGGCTCACCGATCACCGTCACCGTGAAGGCGTTCGCCGCCGGTGACAGCGCGCAGGCCGAGCTCGCTCGCGCCGTCGCCGACGCCGTGCGCAGCGACCCGGCGCTGCAGGGGCCGGTCCGCGGCAGTCTCTCGCTGCCCGACTCGGGAGCCGAGCTCGACGCGGTCGCCTCCCGAGCGGGAGCCGCGGACGCGGTGATCGAGTGGTCCTCCTCCGCACCGGCCGTCGTCAGCGCCGTCGATGAGGGCGCGGAGCCGGACGTCGTCCGGAAGGGCTCGGTCACCCGCGGGAGCACCGACACCCCCGTCACTCTGACCGCCACCGTGCGCGTCGACGGGACGACGCCGGTGACGGTGTCGCTGCCGGTCACGGTGCTCGCCGCCGCGCCTCTCGACCCCGCCGACCTGAACGCCTACCTGTTCGTCTACTTCACCGGCGACAGCGTCGAGGGCGAGAAGCTGCGCTTCGCGACGTCCGACGGCGACAACGCCCTGCAGTGGAAGACCCTCAACGACGCCCAGCCGGTCCTCACCTCGACCGAGGGGACCCAGGGGCTCCGAGACCCGTACATCCTGCGCTCGGCCGAGGGCGATCGCTTCTTCCTCCTCGCGACCGACCTCTCCGTCGGCCGCTCGGGCTGGGGAGACGCGACCAGCAACGGCAGCCGCCACCTGGAGGTCTGGGAGTCCACCGATCTCGTGAACTGGGGCGAGCAGCGCCACATCGAGGTCAACGTCCCGAACGCCGGGATGACCTGGGCGCCCGAGGCGACCTACGACCCGGCCATCGACGCCTACGTCGTCTACTGGACCTCCTCGATGTACCTCGACGATGCGCGCACCCGGCCCGACGGCAACGGGCCGCAGATCGTCACCTCGATCACCCGCGACTTCCGCACCTTCACCGAGCCCGAGCCCTGGTTCGCCTCCGCCGACGTCGCCGGGCTGAACAAGGGCAACGGCCTGATCGACGCGACGGTGCTCAGGGAGGGCGATCAGTACTACCGCTTCACCAAGGCCACCCAGTCCTCCGGGTGCCCGTCGCCGGACATCATCGCCCAGCGCTCCAGCGACCTCCGCGCCACCACCGCCTCCGGCGCCTGGAGCCTCCTCGACACCTGCATCGGCCGCACCGCCGGCACTCCCGAGGTGGAGGGACCCGAGATCTTCCGCGCCAACCCCGGCGACACCAGCGGCTACCGGTACTTCCTCTGGGTCGACAACTACGGGGGAGTGGGCTACATCCCGCTCGCGACGAACTCGCTCGAGGGCGACATCCAGTGGACCTACCCCGCCGCGTTCTCGCTGCCGAGCTCGCCCCGGCACGGCTCCGTCCTGTCGATCACGGCGAAGGAGCGCGACGCGCTCGCCGCGAAGTGGAACCCGGCCCTCCTGGTCACCTCCGTGAAGCCCGTCGCCGCCACCGCCCCGGCCGGCGCCACGACGGTGGCACTGCCGGCCACCGTCTCGGCCGGCTTCCGGGACGGCCACAGCGAGACCGTCGGCGTGACCTGGCGCACGGCCGACCTCTCAGGACTGAAGAAGGCCGGCGACACCGTCCAGGTGACGGGACGGCTGCAGAACTCGTCGGCGACCCTCGCCGTGGCGACGATCACGGCCACGGCGCCCCCGGCGGCCCCCGCCATCACGGCGACCGCTACGGCGTCGACCCGCTGCGTGCAGGGCAAGGTCGTCCTCTCGGTCGTCGCGACGAACCCGAACGCCTTCCCGGTGAAGATGGTCGTCACCTCGACCTCGGGCTCGAAGACGTTCGAGGAGGTGGCCGCCGGCAAGTCGGTCACCCACTCGTTCACGACCCGCACCGCTGCTCTGCCCGCCGGCTCCGCGTCCGCCACGGCCACCGCGTTCGTCGCGGGCAAGCCCGCCACCGCGACGGCCGCCGCGCCGTACGCGGCGGCGAACTGCGGCTGACGCGCTCGCGCCTCCCACCGACCTCACCGACCACCCGACACCACCGACCCCACACCACTGAACCGGACGGCGACGACGCCGTCTCGAGAACGGAGAACACCCGCATGCAGAACCACACCTCCACGGCTCGCTCCTTCCTCCTCCGCGGAACCGCCGGCATCGCCGGAGGCCTGCTCCTGCTCGGCGTCGCCGGCACCGCGTTCGCCGACGAGCAGCAGGGCGCCGACGACGTCGACGTGAACGTGCAGATCGCGCCGCTGACGACACCCGGCTCGCTCTCGATGACGGTCGCGAGCGACGCCACCGCGCTGACCGAGAACGGCTCGAACAGCGTGGCCCGGCAGTTCACCGGCACCCTGCCCACAGTCACGGTCACCGACACCCGCGACGCCGCCGACATCCCCGCCGGCGCCGGCTGGTACGTGCTCGGCACCGCCAGCGACTTCACCTCGTCGACGGGTGACACGATCGGCGCGGAGAACCTCGGCTGGGCCCCGAACCTGATCGACGGCGGCGACTCGGGCCTGGTCGCCGAGGGCGACGTCGTCGACACCGCCCTCGACGGCGGCCCCGACGGCGTCGGCCTCGTCGATCAGGAGCTCCTCGCGATCACCAACGACAGCGCCGGAGTCGCCGAGGAGGGCTCCTGGACCGCGAACGCGGCCCTCACCCTCAAGACCCCCACCACCGTCGACGCCGGCGACTACAGCTCCACCCTCACCCTGTCCCTCTTCGAGTGACCCGGCGCACGCCGACCGAGTAGCCACCGGCGTGCCTCTTTCCTGCTGGTCGAGAAGCCGCCGCAGGCGGCGTATCGAGACCCACCCCGCCCACCACGGTGGATCTCGACACACCCCCTCCGCGACCTCCTCGATCAGCACGCCGACGTCCCCGCCCGCCACCGCCCGCCCCTTTCCCCCAGGGATGACCTTGCGCTCACCGCACCCCCGATCACTCGGCCTCCGCTCCTGATGGCAGCCTTCCGCCCTGACGCGGTTCCCATCACCTGCCGCTCCTGCGCCGCCGGCCGGTCCCTCGACGCCCTGATCCTCATCGAGCTCGCGCGAGGCGTGAACTGCGATGAATCGCGCCTGCTGTCGGCTCTGGCGGTTCGAGTGGATCACCGGATCGGCCTCGTGCAGTTGCGGTCACGACTCCGCGAGCTCGCGAACCGAGGCATGGTGCTCCTGGAAGGACACCGTCGAACGATGCTGCTGCGCATCGCGCAGTTCTCGATCACGCGTGCTGGGCGGGACTCCCTCGCCGCTCACGCGCGAGCGCTGGACCTCCTCGCGGAGGAGATCCATGTCGCGCTCCTCACCCGGCGCTGACGGCGACGCCGCCGAACCCACGCGCGCACCGAGGTCGGGACGGGGCCCGTGGTCGCTACGGTGCGGTGACAGGGCTCCGCGCGGTCGCCGGTCAGCCCGCAGGGCGGCCGCTCGTGCCCGTCCAGCAGCCACCGATGCGGCCACTCCTGCTGCCACGAAGAGCCACCGAGGCAGCCCATCGTGCTGGTCGAGTAGCCGCCTCCAGCGGCAGATCGAGCGGAGGGGGCGCCTTCGGTGCCGGCGCAGGGCGGGGAAGAGACAGCCGTCCTCACGCTGGGCGGGTCTCGATACGCCCCTTCGGGGCTACTCGACCAGCATGTCTGCGGACGTCTCTTCCCAGTAGACCCACCCGTTCGTCGAGTAGCCGCCTTCAGCGGCGTATCGAGACCCACCATCGCCGAGACATCCGGGAGCGAGTCTCCTCCACACTCGTCGATCCGACGGCGTTGTCCCCGATCAGCCCCTGGTTCCGGTCCCGGTGTCGGTGGCTCCTGCTTCAATACGCGTATGTCAAACGATGAGAACGCGGCAGCACTCGCGGAGGTGCGCGACTGCTTCACCGACGCCGCCGCCGCCGAGCGCGCCGCATCCCCGACGCGCCTGAGAACCGCGGAACGCATCCACCGCGGCTACCGCGTCGCGCTCACCGTCCCGGAATCGTTCGCTCGCGGCACGTCCCGCAGTGAGACCCGGGACCTCGTCGAGCGCTCCATCCGCGCCGAGCTCGCGGTCACGCTCGGCGTCTCCGAGCGAGACGTCTCGCGCCGCCTCGAGACCGCGCAGATGCTGATGGAGCACCTGCCGCTCACTCGCGCCCTGCTCAGGGACGCGCGGATCCTCTGGGAGGCGGGCGAGGCGATCTGCAGAACCGCGATCAGCCTTCCCGAGGCCTCCCGCGCGGCCCTCGACGAGCGCGCGGCCGACGCCGCGCTCACGATGACGACGACCCAGCTGCGCCGCGCCCTGAGTCGATGGCGCGAGGCGCTGCACGAGCAGCCCCTTACCGAGCGCCACTCCCGAGCCACGCTGAACCGCGCGGTCTGGGTCACCCCGGATGTCGACGGCATGGCCACGCTCTGCGTTCACGCTCCCGCGCCGGCGGTGACGGGCGCGTACGACCGCCTCCGCCGCATCGCGCGCACCCTCCGCGATGACGGCGACCCCCGCACCCTGCAGCAGCTCAGCGCGGACGCCGCGGTCGATCTGCTCTGCGACGGCGACATCGCCGGCACCACCCCGGACCCCGAGCACCGACCCGACCCGACCTTCGTCCCCGGAGTGCGGGCCGAGGTGCGCCTCACCCTCGCCGCCTCGACCGCGGTCGGTCTCGACGATGCGCCCGCGGATCTCGACGGCTACGGACCGGTCCCCGCACCGATCGCGCGCGAGCTGATCCGCACCGCAGCCTCCTTCACCCGCGTCCTCACCGACTCCGATACCGGCGCGGTCGTCTCCGTGGGCCGCACCTACCGCGTTCCACCGCCGCAGATGCGCCTGCACCTGCAGCTGCGGGACCAGACCTGCCGCTTCGCCGGCTGCACCCGGCCCGCCAGCACAAGCGAGGCCGACCACACCCTCGAGTGGCGCAACGGCGGGGAGACCTCCCTCGAGAACCTCGTCTCGCTCTGCACTTCGCACCACCACGTCCGGCACGGGGACCAGTGGAGCTACGACAGAATCGACGACCAGGGGACCCTCGTGTGGACGAGCCCCACCGGCCGGCGGATCATTAACCGCCCGCCCCCACTGCCCGGGCGGCCGCCCGACCCGCCCCCTCGGCCGCACTTCGTCGATGTTCCCGCACCGTTCTGACGGTGGGGGGATCTCGATACGCCCGCTGCGCGGGCT
This sequence comes from Rathayibacter sp. PhB186, assembly GCF_003751825.1. Classification (NCBI taxonomy): domain Bacteria; kingdom Bacillati; phylum Actinomycetota; class Actinomycetes; order Micrococcales; family Microbacteriaceae; genus Rathayibacter; species Rathayibacter sp. PhB186. The sequence goes on from NZ_RJKO01000007.1 coordinate 114,108, forward strand.
ACTCGATCAGCATGCATCGCCCCCAGGACGTCGGTGCGAGCCCGCACGTACTGCAGGAACCGCGCGGGGTGTGCCGGCGTGCGTCCGCACATGCTGGTCGAGGAGCCCGAAGGGCGTGTCGAGACCCGCCGCGGTCAGGCAGGCACCCGCTCAGGCTGCGACACGGGGGACTCGGTGGGCACGGCGGCGGCGGCGACCGACGCCGGGTCCTCGCCGCTGCGCAGGGGGAGGAGGCGGAAATGCTGGCGGTAGGGGCCCTTCTCCGGGCTGTTGCTGTACTTCTCCGGGCGGGTCTGCACGTCCCAGTTGCCGCCCTGGAGGCCCTCCTGGGCGGCGTCGACCCGGACGACCGTCCTCGTCGACGCGGGGACCTCGTGCCAGTGCCGGCGGTCGGCCAGCTCGTCCGGGCTGTTCGGCTGAGCGTTGAAGAACATGTTCTCGACCGACGTGCCGCCGCCGGCCAGGACGAGCACGCCCGCGCCGCTGCCGTCGACGAGGGCGGCCCAGCGGGTGTCGGCCTTGTTCGCGCTGTCCTGCGGTCGGCTGTAGCGGGTCGGCTGGTCGGCGACGGCACCGCTCCAGCGGCCGAAGAACGCCGACGCGCGGCGGTCGGCGGACGACTCGTGCGGGCCGCGGCCGTGCCAGTGCAGGGTCGAGAGCTCCGGCGCGAGCCCGAACGTGGTGCCGACAACCTGCGGGTTCGGCGTGCCCTCGACCGGCGAGAAGGTGGAGAGCACGTCGACCTGGCCCGTGCCGTGGATCGTGTAGACGATCGACTGCGGAGAGGTCGTCACCCGGCCGCTCGGCCGGAACGGCACCGCCGTGGTCACCGACCCGTCGACCGTGATGCGGACGGCGCCCGGCGTCTCCTCGACGTCGACCCGATCGATCGCCCACTCCTCGCCGACGCCGCGCCAGGGCAGCGACGGCTCCGGACGCTCGAGCCGGATGTCCGGGATCGAGAGCTCGGGGTCGTTCGGGGTGCGCCAGAAGTTCGGCAGCAAAGGCGCGGCGAGCCGCTCGCGACCGCCGTAGCGGATCGAGGTCAGGCGCCCGGTGGAGCGGTCGACGGTCGCGGAGAACGCGGGCCCGCGCACGACGATCGCCGCGCCCTCCTCGGTCGCGGTCACCGGCGGCAGATCCCGCGGCGCCCGGCGGCGGGCGGGAGAGGCGTCGACGGGCAGCTCGAACTGGGCGCGCGCGACGACGTGTCCCTCCTCCGCCCAGGCGGTGGGCGCGGCGAGGGCCAGCTGCACGTCGAGGCGGTACTCGCGCGCCGCGTCCTGCGCAGCGGGCTCCTGCAGCGGGTAGGGCAGCGTGACCCGCCCCTCCTCCTGCGGGCCGATGGCCCACTCCGCGCCGGGCAGCGACCCCTGCTGCACCGGCTCGCCGTCCGCCGACACGGTCCAGTGCACGACGTAGCCGTCGAGCCCGGTGAACAGGTGCTCGTTCGCGACGAGGAGCTCGCCGGCGCGCAGATCGACCGCGGTGACGGAGACCGGCTGGTAGGCGAGCGCCGCCTCGGCCAGCTTCGGGGTCGGCGTGCGGTCGGCGAGGACGAGGCCGCTCATGTGGGCGCTCTCCTGATTCGGCTCGTCGCCCCAGTCGCCGCCGTAGGCGAGGAACTCCTCCTCGGGCCGATCGGGGCGCGGCCAGTACAGGCCCTTGTCGGCCCAGTCCCAGAGGAAGCCGCCGGGCATCGCGCGCGGGTCCTCGCGGGCGGCCGCCCAGTACTCCTCGAGGTAGCCGGAGGTGTTGCCCTGGCTGAAGGCGTACTCGACCAGCAGGTAGGGCCGCGGATCCCGGCGCGAGCGCTCGGCGAACTGCGCGACCGGCGGGTAGAAGTCGCCGTCGAAGTCCGAGAGACCGGCCGGGACGACCCAGGTGCCGGAGCCGACGGGGTCCTGATAGCTGACGGGGCGGGTCGGGTCGTGCTTCTTCGCCCACTCGTACATCGCCTGCAGGTTCGCGCCGACTCCGGACTCGTTGCCGATCGACCAGGCGATCACGCTGGGGTGGTTCTTGTCCCGCTCGACCATGCTGCGCATCCGCTGGAGCAGGGGAGCGCGCAGCTCGGGGCGGTCGCCGGGCAGGAAGGGCGCCCCGTCCTCGTCGATGCGGTTGATGTGCGTCTCGTTGTTCGCCTCGTCGACGAGGTAGAGCCCGTACTCGTCGGCCAGGTCGTACCAGCGCGGGTCGTTCGGGTAGTGCGAGGTGCGGACGGCGGTGATGTTGCTCTGCTTCATCAGCCGGATGTCCGCGATCATGTCGTCGCGGCTCAGCGTGCGGCCGGTGCGCGGGCTCCACTCGTGCCGGTTGACGCCGCGGAGCGAGACCGCCCGGCCGTTCACGAGCAGCACGCCGTCCACGATCTCGACGCGGCGGAAGCCGACCCGGACGGCGACGCGCTCGAGGACGGCGCCGGTCGCGTCGCTCAGCTCGACGACGAGCGTGGAGAGCTCGGGGGTCTCCGCGGACCAGAGTCGCGGGGCCGAGACGGGGATGCTCGCCAGGCTCGCCGCGCGGCCGTCGGCGTCGAGGGCGACCGTCCGGCTCTGCTCGCCCACCTCCGCCGCACCCGGCGCGGTGCCGTCGAACAGCCGCGTGCGGAGCTCGAGACCGGCCGCGGACGCCGCGGCGTGCGCGTCGATCGCGACGGCCACCTCGACCGACCCGGCGGTGAACGCGTCGTCGAGCGGGGTGCGCACCGTGACGTCGCGGATCATCGCCGCCGCGCGCGAGAGCAGCCGCACGCTCCGGAAGATCCCGGAGAGGCGGACGTTGTCCTGGTTCTCGAGGTAGGAGCCCGTGCACCAGCGGTGCACCTCGACCGCGAGGACGTTCGAGCCGGCCCGCACGTGCTCCGTGACCTCGAACTCGCCGGTCGTGTAGCTGTCCTCGCGGTAGCCGAGTCGCTGCCCGTTGAGCCAGACCGAGTATGCCGACTCCACGCCGTCGAACTGGAGGAAGGTGCGGCGCTCGGCCCAGCCGTCCGGCAGCTCGAAGGCGGTGCGGTACTGGCCGACCGGGTTGTAGAGGGTCGGCGCGTTCGGGTAGTCGCCGCGCGGGTCCGGCTGCTCGTGCCGCCCGTTCGCGCCGGTCCACGGCAGCACGAGATTGGTGCCGATAGGGAAGTCGTAGCCGTGCAGCTGCCAGCTGGCGGGGACCGGGATGGTCGGCCAGGCCGAGTCGTCCCAGTCCTCGGCCGCGAAGCCGTCCAGGCGGGCTGCCGGGTTCGGCGCCCAGTGGAAGCGCCAGTCGCCGTCGAGGCTGTGCGCGAGCGGCGTGCTCGCGCGGTCGCCCGCCAGTGCGGCGTCGAGCGTGGCGAAGGGGGTGAGCACGGCGTGCGCCGGCTCCGTGCCCCACTCGAACACGTCGGGGTCGTTCCACTCCTGGGCGAGGGTCATGCGGTGCTCCTTGGGGTGCGTCGTGCGTGGGGCGTCGGGCTTGGTGCGTCGGACATGCAGCGGTGCGGGCGCGGACAGCGGAGTCCCCTCCCGCCGCCCGGGTCGCGGGCGAGGGGAGGGGACGCGCGTGCCGCTACTGGTCGTAGGCGCTCTGCCAGATCTCGGCGTAGCGGTCCGCGCCGAGGCTGGTCAGGGCGTCGAGGTAGGACTGCCAGTCGGCGTCGCTCCCGGGGTCGCGGACGCCGGTGACGAACTCGGCGGTCGCCGTGGCGACGCTGCTCTCGACGTTGGCGGTGAGGGTGGAGAGCTCGCTGGCGTCCTCCGAGGGGACCCAGATGTTCCAGTAGGGGAACATCGCGTCGGACTCCTTGCCGGCGTACTGGTCGGTCGCCTCGAACAGGCGGCGCTCGAAGCCCGCCTCGGTGTAGATGTCGAGCGGCTGGACCTGGCTGGCGCGGAACTCGGCCGTGTCGAACACCTGGGCCATCGGGCCCCAGTTGCCGTTGTAGTCGGCCTCGTTCGACTCGTCCATCTTGGTGTCGACGAGGGACGGCTCGAGGCTCTGGTCCAGCGCGATCTCGCCCTCCTCGGGCGCGCGCCAGCCGATGCCCTCCTCGCCGAACTCACCGCGGACGTGGCCCTCGGGCGAGAACAGGTAGTCCATCATCTCGACGATGACCTTCTGCTCCACCTCGTCGGCCGCCTTGGTCACGACGAAGGTCGCACCGGGCACGCTCGGGAGCAGGAAGGTGGCGTTCTGGCCGCCGGGGCCCGTCAGCGGCGGGAGCAGGTCGTACTGCGTGTCGCGCCCGTCCTCCTGGCCGATGGTCACGGCGAAGCCGGGGTGGATGGCGGTGAAGCCGCCGATGAGGACGCCCTGCGCCGCGTTGCCGGTCGCGGTCATCTGGTCGCCGCCCTGCGAGAAGGTGGCGGGGTCGATCAGGCCGGCGTCCCAGAGCTTGCGGAGGAACTTCAGGCCGTCGCGCCAGCCGTCCTGCATGGTCTGCAGCTGCACGGTGTCGCCGTCGAGCCCGAGCGAGACGGGCTGCCCGTTCGCGCCGGAGCCGGTGTTGAACGCGTTGTAGATGAAGGCGTTCATGATGTACGGCACCAGCGACTGCTGGGTGCTGCCGGTCAGCGGGATCTCGTCGGCCTGGCCGTTGCCGTTCGGGTCCTGGGTCTTGAAGGCCTGCATCACCGCGAAGAACTCATCGGGGGTCGTCGGGGCCGCGAGGCCGAGGGTGTCGAGCCAGTCGGTGTTGATCCAGAACTTGTAGGGGTAGGAGCAGTGGTAGCAGTCGTTCCACTGCGGCAGGCCCCAGATCTTCCCGTCCGGGGTCTCGGTGAGCTCCTTGAAGCCCGGCTCCGCGTCGAGGGCCGCCTTGATGTTCGGGCCGTTCTCGTCGATGAGGTCGTTGAGCTGCACGAGCAGGCCCTGGTCGCCGTAGCGCTGGAGCTCGGCGCGGCTGAACTGCGAGGCCCAGGGGACGAGCATGTACGCCTCGGGCAGGTCGCCGCCGGCGAGCGAGATCTGGCGTGCCTCGGCCGCCTCGGACGCGCCGTAGGACGTGGTCTCGAACTGGATGTCGACGTCGAACTTGTCCTCGAGGACCTTGGTGAACGAGTTGGTGTTCAGGTCGATCTGCGCGCCCTGCTCGCCGAAGATCCGGATGACCTTGCGGTCCGCCTCCGGGCTCTCGCCGGTGCAGCCGGTGAGCCCGATGATCGCGGTGGTGAGGACGGCGCCGAGGAGGAGGTGCTTCCTCCGCGCGGCGACTCTGCCGTGCTGTGTGCGAGAGAACAAGGTGTTTCCTTCCATGGGTGAGAGAGCCGCGGGGGAGTTCCGCGCGACCGGGGGAGTCGGCCCTAAGGGGGCGGGCTCGGGGGTGCTCAGCCCTTGACGGCGCCGAGCATGATGCCCTTGTTGAAGTACCGGGCGACGAAGGGGTAGAGGATCATCACCGGGACCGTCGAGATGACGATCAGCGAGTACTTGAGGAGATCCGCGAGCTGCTGGCGCTCGATCTGCGCGGCCGCGTCCATGCCCGGTGTCGCCTGATTGAGGATCAGGACGTTCCGCAGCACGAGCTGCAGCGGATAGAGGCTCGGATCGCGGAGATAGAGAAGCGCGTCGAAGTAGGAGTTCCACTGGTAGATCGCGTACATCAGCGCGACCACCGCGAGCAGCGGCTTCGAGAGCGGGAGCACGATCGTCCAGAGGAAGCGCAGATCGCTCGCGCCGTCCAGCTGCGCCGCCTCGTACAGCTCGTCCGGGATGGAGGAGCGGAAGAAGACGACCGCGATGATCACCTGCCAGACGCCGACGGCCTGGGGGAGGATCAGCGCCCAGCGGGTGTCGAGCAGGCCGAGCTGCTGCACCACCAGATAGGTGGGGATGATGCCGCCGGCGAAGAGCATCGTGAAGATGACGCCGAGGGTGATCCCGCCGCGGCCCCAGAAGTCCTTCCGCGAGAGCGGATAGGCGATCGCGACGGTCAGCGCGAGGCTGACGAAGGTGCCGGCGGCCGTGTAGAAGAGCGAGTTGGCGAAGCCGGTGACGATCGTCGAGTCGCCGAGGGCGCGCTCGTAGCCCTCGAGGGTGAAGTCGATCGGCCAGAAGCTCACCCGGCCGGACGAGACGGCCAGCGGCGAGCTGAACGAACTGGCCAGGATGTAGAGCAGCGGCAGGAGGACTGCGAGCAGGAACGTCGTGAGCAGGACGTAGACGGCGATCATGAAGACGCGGTCGACCATCGGGTCCTTGATCCGGGTCGCTCGCTGCCGGCGGCGCGGCGGCCGGGAGGCCTCGCCGTCCTCGTGAGCGGTGGTCGATGGCGTGTCGAGTGCGGTCACCAGAGCCCCTGTCCCGTGATCCGCTTCGCGAGCGCGTTGACGCCCAGGAGCAGGACCAGATTGATCATTCCGTTGAAGAGCCCGATGGCCGCGGCCTGACTGAAGTCGGCGTTGAGCAGACCCACCTTGTAGACGTAGGTGGGGATGATCTCGGACTGCGAGAGATTGAGGGAGTTCTGCAGGAGGAAGGCCTTCTCGAATCCGATCGCCATCACATTGCCGACGCCGAGGATCAGGATGGTGATCGCCGTGGGCATGATGCCCGGGATGTCGACGTGCCAGATCTTCTGCAGCCGGCTCGCGCCGTCCATCCGGGCGGCCTCGTAGAGCGAGGTGTCGATGGAGGACAGGGCCGCCAGATAGAGGACCGCGGAATAGCCGGTCGTCTGCCAGACGTCGCTGAAGACGTAGATGTGCCGGAAGAAGTCCGGGTCGCCGAGGAAGTCGATCGCCCCGAGTCCGAAGAACGACGTGACGTCGCTGACCGGGCCGAGCTTGGGCGAGAGGAAGAGGATCGTCATCGAGATCACGACGACGGTGGAGATGAAGTAGGGCGCGTAGGTGACCATCTGCACGGTGCGCTGGAAGAAGCGCAGCCGCACCTCGTTCAGGGCCAGCGCGAGCAGGATCGGGAACGGGAAGCCGGCCAGCACCACGTACGCGGAGAGCAGGAAGGTGTTCTTCAGCAGCGTCCAGAAGATCGGGTTCGAGAAGAACCGCTCGAAGTGCTTGAAGCCCACCCAGGGGCTGCCCCAGACGCCGTCGATGACGTTGTAGTCCTTGAACGCGATGATCGCGTTCGACATCGGCACGTACTTGAAGACGATGAAGTAGAGCAGCGGCGGCAGGATCAGCAGGTAGAGCTGCCAGTGCCGCCGGAAGCTGCGCCGGGCGGCGCGGAAGCCGCGGGCGTTCGAGCGGCCCCGGATCGACGCCGGGCCGCCGGGGACGGGCGCCTCCGGGCCGGGGGCGCCGGGCACGGTCGAGCCGGGGACGGTGGTCCCGGGCGCGCCGGTCAGCGGCATCACCATGCCGTGCCGACCGGTGTCGGGAGGAGGGGCGGACGGGTCGCCGTGCAGGCGTCGCGTGCCCCAGGTCGGGTCGTCATGTCGAGAGCATCCAATCGCCGGTGATTCGGAACGAGGACGAGACTAAGCAGCCGATAACACCCGTGTCAATAAGAAAACGAAACGTTTCGTGTACTTCTCGATCGGCGCCCGGAAAAGACGGGCGCGATGATTCTTTCGAAAGTCGGAGAAGGCGTTCTTGCGAAAGTTCCGGCTATTCTTGCGAAAGCGGGTGATGGCTGATCTGCGTTAGTCCGATGACTCCTAGAACGGCCGTGTCTGCGCCATCCATGCTGGTCGAGCAGCCTGCAGCGCGTATCGAGACCAGGGGTCTGCAGGACGGTGGATCTCGATACGCCCGCTGCGCGGGCTACTCGATCAACATGCAAGGGGCCCTCGCCGCGGACTGTCGGGTCGTCATGCAGGGCACGCTGCAGGGTCGGCATTCAGGGCACGCTGCGCGGGCTGCTGGGTCGGCATGGACGGCACACTGCGCGGGGCGAGTGCGTCGCAGCCCCTCCATGCTGGTCGAGTAGCGCGCAGCGCGTATCGAGACCCCGGCTCCCGCGGACGGTGGATCTCGATGCGCCCGCTGCGCGGGTTACTCGATCAACACGGCCGGGGCTCCTCGATCAGCGGGCGGGGGCCGCTCCGCGGGCTACGCCGGCGGCTGCTCCGGCATCGCCGCCGTGCCCGTGGCGCGCAGGCGCTCCTTGACGAGCTCCGGGAAGAGGGGGCGGCCGTAGAAGTAGCCCTGGGCCCGGTCGGCATGCAGGCTCGTCAGCAGCTCGTGAGCGGAGGTCGTCTCGACGCCCTCGACGATCGTGTGCATGTCGAGGTCCGAGACCAGGTTGATGATCGAGCGGAGGATCGTCGCGTGCCGGGGGTTCTCCTCGTCGGCGAGGAAGACACGGTCGATCTTGACGATGCTCAGCGGCACCGTCAGCAGCGCCGCAGCGGCCGCGTGCTCCTGGCCGTAGTCGTCGAGCGCGATCGCGATGCCGTCCGCGGTGAGGGCGCGGACCCGCTCGATGACGGCCTCGTCGACGTGCCCGATCGAGCCCTCCGTCAGCTCGAGGCAGAGCTGGATGCCCTGATCGGCGGTGCGATGTGCGCAGATCACCTCGGTGACGCCGTCGTGCATCAGCTGCTCCGCCTCGATGTTGACGCTGAGGAACGTGACCGACGGATCGATCGCACGGAACTCGATCATGCAGGCCACCGCCTGGTCGACGATCTGCACCGTCAGCTCGTCCAGCAGGCCCAGCGAGCGCGCGATGTCGACGAGCGTGATCGGACTCAGCGCGGTGCCGTCGGTCCGGGTGTAGCGGGCCAGCGCCTCGAAGCCGACGATGCGCCGCTCGGCGACGTCGATCACCGGCTGGAAGGCGACCCGCACCGTCCCGTCGGCGACGGCGACGCGGACCTCGGCGACGAGATCCAGCTCCTTCGACTCCGCCTCCTGCACCGCCGCCTCCTGCGCCTCCTCGCCCTTGCGTTCCTTCTTCGTCTCGTACATCCGCTCGTCCGCCTCCTGCATCACCCGGTCGAATGAGCCGCCGTCGACAGCGACCGGGGCGCCGATGCTGATGCGGGGGTGGAGCTCGGCGTCGCCGACGACCAGGGGCCGCTCGACGGCGCGCGCGATCCGGAGCGCGACGGCTCCGGCGGTGATCGAGTCCAGGAGGACGGCGAACTCGTCGCCGCCGATGCGCGCGACCACGTCGTCCCCGCGCACGCTCTCGCGGATGCGACGGGCGACCTCCTGCAGGACGGTGTTGCCCGTCGAGTGGCCGTGGGTGTCGTTGACGGCCTTGAAGTCGTCGAGATCCATGAACAGCACCGCCCGCTCCTCCTGGTCGCTGATCGCCGCGAACTCCTCGTACAGACCGCGGAGGTTGCTGAGACCGGTGACCGAGTCGGTCGTGGCCTGATCGCGCAGCACGCGGGTGCTGCGGCGATCGTAGAGGGCCTGGGTCGCGATGTGCGCGAGGGCGAGGAGGGTGCGGTGCTCGAGTGCGGTGAAGCCGCCGGAGTCGGGGCGCCGCGTCAGGACCACGTGCCGCAGGCCCAGGCCGGGCGTGGTGATCGGCGCCGACAGCTCGAACGCGCGCCCGGGAGTGGCGGAGATCCGCGTGCTCGCTGACGGGATCGCCGTGCGGGCCGCCCGCTCGAGCGTCTCGAAGATCGCCTCCTGGTCGCCCCACGGCAGAGCGAGTGCCGCTTCGATCAGGCCGTTCAGCTTGCGCTCGATCCGGGCGCGGCGGAGGTACTGGCTGACCACGGCGACCGCCAGCGCGACGATCAGGAGCGTGTTCGCCGAGCGGATCTCGAGGCCGGCGCCGAGATCGATGCGCTCGACCCCGGCGGAGAGGTGCGCGCCGTAGGCGAGAGCCACCAGCACGATGTTGAGGCCGAGGGCGAGCAGCACCCGGTCGGCCCGGAGCGCAGGCCGCGGCACGTCGCTGACGTCGGCCAGGGTCAGCCAGGCCTGCAGGTACTCGGCTCCGATAGAGAGCAGTCCGTAGGCCAGCACCGCCGGCACCGCCGCGAGGACCGGCCACCAGCCCGTCTGCGGGAAGAGGGAGAGGACGAGCAGGAACGCCCCGCCCGAGAGCGCGGCGAGACCGGTCCAGTAGACGACGGCGGCCCAGGGGCGCCGCGAGATCACCTGGAACAGCGCGATCGCGAGCACCCACAGCAGCAGCGCCTGGACGCGCGGCACGTCCTGCGCCAGGAAGGCGAGCACCGACACGCCGACCCCGAAGGTGACCGTGCCGATGCCGGAGGCGAGCTCGAGCCGGAACGAGGCCGTGATCCACATCGCGGCGAGCAGCACCAGGAACGCGAGCCACAGCCCGGGGAGCGCCGGTGCGTGCGGGACGAGCAGCACCAGCGTCAGGAGGAGGCCCGCGCCGCCGACGCCGAGCCGGAGCGCGCGAACCGAGCGCGGTCCGCTGCGCTCCGAGAGCACCTCGGGCACCCCCACCGGCTCCTCGGCTCGCGCCGCGGAGAGTCCCGCCGCCGTGTCGCTCATGCGTCGGCCACCCCTTCCCGCGCGTCGGCCGTCCCACGACCCGGCGCGTGACCACTGTGGCAGAGCGGCGGTGCCTCCGCCCGCACGCAGGACCGGATGCCGGAAGACGAGTCCGCGGACCATCCTGTGGAGGACGCCGGGTCTCGATGCGCCCCTCCGGGGCTGCTCGACCGGCATGATCGCCGCCGAACCCGGGTCGGCCGCACCGCATCCCTGCTGATCGAGCAGCGCGCGGAGCGACGATCCCTCCTGATCGAGCAGCGCGGAGCGATGGCCCATGCTGATCGAGCAGCCCGTGGAGCGGGAGTATCGAGATCCACCCGGGCGAGAAGTCGAGTCTCCGGCCTGCCCCGACAGGCGTTCGCGGCAGGGCCGGTCGCTCAGTCGTCCGCGGCGAGGACCCGCACGTCCCACGGGCCGAGCTGGAGCTCGGTGCCGGCGGGCAGCTCGGCTCCGGTCAGCACGTCGGTGGCGGCAGCCGGCAGCGGGTACACCGAGGGCTCCCAGGACCAGTTGTGCACGAAGCGGATCCGCTCGCCGTGGCGGTTGGTCGCGCTGGTGACCGTCTGCGACGCGGTCGCGCGGCGCCATCCCGACGCGGCGTCGCCGACGGCCCAGGACATCAGGGCCCGCACCAGCTCGAGGTCCGGCACGGTGCCGACGGTCGTGACCCGGCCCGCGCCGTGCGCGCGCGTCGTGACGGCGGCGAACCGGCCGTGGTGCGGGTGGACGTAGCGCACCAGCACCTCGGCGTCGTCGGGCTGCAGGCCGTCGGCCCAGAGGGTCGCCGTCGCGCCGGGCGGCAGCGGGAAGCCCGACTCCGCGACGACCGGCAGCGGAACCGCGAGGTTCGCGAACTCGTCGTAGTGCACGCCCGCGGCTTCGTCGAGGAACGCCGGCTTGCGCTGCAGCCGGGCCCGCGCCTCCTCGTCCTCGTAGCCGGTGCGCACGCCCACGACCAGGTGCCCGCCCGCGGCCGCGTACGCCTCCAGCCACTGCAGCTGCGCGTCGTCGGCGATGGTGAACGCCGCGGCGACCAGCACGGGATGCGCGGCCGCGTAGGCGGCGGGCGACGTCCCGGTCAGCTGCGAGGGGTGCACCGTGTTCGACTGCAGCCCCGCGTCGAAGGCGCCGCGCGCGAAGGAGTCGAAGACGGTCTGGAAGGTGCGCGTCGACGCGACGGGCACGCCGCGGGCGGCGACGGTGCCCTGGGTCGGGTCACTGAACGAGGGGTACTCCTCGAGCGCCCACTTGCTCTCGTTCGAGAACAGGATCGCCACATCGGAGTCGGGGGTCAGCTCGGTCACCCGGTCGCCGGCGGCGGCGAAGTCGGCACCCAGCGCGGCGATCTGCTCGTAGACGCGGCCCGGCTCCTGCGAGTGCGGCAGGATCCCGCCCCAGTAGGTCTCGGCGCCGTGGTGCAGCGTGTGCCAGTGCCAGTACTCGATCATCGTCGCGCCCCGCGAGACCAGAGCCCAGGCGGCCTGGCGCCACTGCCCGTCGTAGCCGGGCTCGTTCGACCACGGCATGCCGATCGCCTGCGCGTCGGTCTCGGTCACCAGGAACGGCGCCTGCTTCGATCCGTACATGCGGTCCGCGGTGGCGTACAGCGCCCAGGTGCCCGAGGTCGTCCAGTGCTGATCGAACACCCGCGCGTCCGGCAGCTCGAGCCCGTCCTGCATCCGGTAGTAGGGATTGCCGGCGGCGATGTCGAGGGAGCGCACGAGCTCCTCGTCCTGCACCGTCCTGCGCTCGTAGGAGATGCAGGTGGTGACGAACTGGTCGTCGCGGCCGGCCCGCGCGGTGATCTCCCGGACCATGTCGGCCTGCCAGCCGATGAAGTCCGTGGTCAGCGAGGCCTGGAAGCGGCGCCAGGCCAGGTCGTACTGCGGCTGCTGATTGGCGTCAGGGGTCCAGAGGTCGGCCCAGGTCGACAGGCGGTGCGACCAGTAGGTGAGCCCCCACTCGTCGTTCAGCGTGTCGACGGTGCCGTAGCGCGCGCGCAGGTGGTCGACGAAGCGCTGGAAGACCTGCCGGTTGTGGAAGATCTCGTTGCCCGGCTCGTTGTCGACCTGGAAGCCGATCACCGCGGGATGCGCGGCGTAGCGCTCGACGATCCTCTGGATGAGCCGCTCGGCGTGGAAGAGGAAGGCCGGGTGCGAGTAGTCGATCTCCTGCCGGGCTCCCCAGCCCATCGGCCGACCGCTCGAGCGCTCGACGTTGATCTCGGGGTACAGCCGAGCGAGCCACATCGGCGCCGCGTAGGTCGGCGTGCCCAGCACGACCGCGATGCCGTGCTCGTGGGCCGCATCGAGCACCGGCTGCAGCCAGTCGAGCTCGAAGACGCCGTTCTCGGGTTCCCAGGTCGACCAGACCGACTCGCCGACGCGGACGATCGTGAAGCCCGCGGCCTTCATCAGCCGGAAGTCCTCGGCGAGGTCGCGGCGGCCCAGCCGGGAGGTCGGCTGGTACTCGTGGTAGTAGGCCGCGCCGAACAGGATGCGGTCGGTGAGGTGCTGCATGGGAGGGCCTTTCGGACGTTCGGGTGAGGAGTGGCGGAGGAGGGCGGTGGGGGTGTCAGCCCTTGACGGCGCCCGCGGTCAGCCCGTCGAGCAGCTGCTTGCGCAGCAGGAAGAACACCAGGATCGTCGGCACCGAGGCGAGGACCGCGCCCGCCAGGACGAGGTCGTAGGAGCGGTTCTCGGACGCGAAGAGGATGTTCAGGCCCAGCGGGATCGTGTACTGCGACGAGTCCGAGAGCAGCACGAGCGGCCAGAGGAAGCTGTTGTAGGTCTGCAGGAAGCCCCAGACGCCCAGCGCTCCGAGGGAGGGGCGCAGCAGCGGCAGCACCACGCGCCAGAAGGTGCCGAACTCGCTGTTGCCGTCGATCTGGGCGGCCTCGATGATCTCGTCCGGGATGGACTGGACGATGAACTGCTGCATCATGAAGATCCCGAACGCGGGAGCGACCCACGGCACGATCAGCGCGAACCACGGGTTCGAGAGCCCCGCCTTCACGATCAGGATGAACAGCGGCACCAGGATCACGACGAACGGCACCGACAGCGACGAGAACATGATCGTGAAGAGCACCTTCTTGCCGCGGAAGGCGAACTTCGCGAAGCCGTAGCCGGCCATGGCGCAGACGAAGACCGAGACCGCGGTCGCGAGCAGCGAGGTGCCGACGCTCATGCCGAACCAGGCCCAGAAGGGCTGAGTGGTCAGCAGATTGACGTAGTTGTCGGTGGTCGCCGGGTTCGGGACGAGCGACGGGGGAGTGGAGAAGATGTCGCCGCGGTTCTTGAACGAGCCGCTCAGCGCCCACAGCAGCGGGAACACGAAGACGAGCAGCAGGGCCGAGAGGGTGACGTAGAGCAGTCCGCGGCGGGCGCGCTCGCCGCCGCTCGCCCGGCGCTGCCTCCGCGGGATGCGGCGCTCCGGAGCGTCGGCGGTGACGATTCCCGTGGTGGCGGTCATGAGGTTCTCCCGATGGCGAGGGCGCGGTTGAGGATCTGGCTGACGGCGAAGACGAGCACGAAGAGCACGACTCCGGCCGCGGCGGCGTAGCCGAACTGCTGGCGTTCGAACGCGGCGCGGTAGATGAACATCGAGACGGAGAGGGTCGCCTCGCCCGGTCCGCCCCGCGTGAGCAGGTACGGCTCGTCGAAGAGCTGGGCGGCGCTGATGAAGGAGGTGACGACGACGAACGCGGTCACCGGGCGGATCGCGGGGAGCGTGACGGTGCGGAACTTCGCGAGCACGCCGGCGCCGTCGAGCTCGGCCGCCTCGTACAGCTCCTTCGGCACGGCCTGCAGTGCGGCGAGGAAGAAGATCGTCAGGTAGCCGACCGTGCGCCAGAGCAGGACGAAGCCGATCGCGACCTTGGCCAGCGTCGGGTCGCCGAGCCAGTCGATGTCGCCGAACCCGAAGACCGCGCGGATCAGCGAGTTCAGGAGTCCGTAGCTGCGGTCGAAGATCAGGCTGTAGATCAGCGCGATGACGATCGGCGAGAGCACCATCGGGATGAAGAAGGTGAGCCGGAAGAGGTCGCGCGCCTTGAGCCCGCGGGCGTTCAGGCCCTGCGCGATCAGCAGCGAGCACGGCACGATGACGAACACCGCGATCAGCGTGTAGATCAGCGTGTTCACCAGCGCGACGCCGAAGCTCGTGTCGCCGAGCAGGTTCCCGTAGTTGGCCAGCCCGACGAACTCGGGGGAGCCGAGGCCGACCCACTCGGTGAGGCTGAGGTAGATCGCCGCACCGACCGGGACGATCATGAACAAGGCGTAGAGCAGGTAGAACGGCGCGATGAAGAGGTACGGGGCCCGGCCGCCGGAGGTGTTCAGGCGCTTCCGCTTCGCGGCGCGCCGGGCCTCGAGCGGGGAGCCGCCGCGGCCGTCCTGAGCGGAGGCGGGCGCCCCGGCCGTGGTGAGAGTCGACATCATCGATCCTTAGCTGCGGGCCTGGCCGCGGAAGTCCTCGGCCGTGGCGCGGAGCGCCTGCGCCGGGGAGAGGGTGCCCTTGTAGGCCTGGAGGAGGTAGCCCGACAGCACGGTCGTGAGGATCTGCTGGTCCTGGCTCTGGAAGAGCGACGGGACCTCGTCGATGATCTCGCCGTAGACGTCGAAGAGCGCCTGGCCGCCGAAGTAGTCGTCGGTGATCGTGGCGAGTTCGGGGTCGTCGTAGACCGAGCGCAGCGTCGGCAGATAGCCGAGGTCGCGGTAGCGCTTCACCTGCTGGGCCGGATCGAGGTAGGCGGCGAGGACGAGCTCGACCGCGGCGTCGCTGTTGGCCTTGCCGGTGACCGCGGCGAAGCCGGTGCCGCCGCCCACGGCCGTGCGGCTGCCGCCGTTCACGAAGCGGGGGAGCGTCTTCACCCTCCAGAGGCCGGCCTGCTCGGGCACGTTCGGCTTGATGCCGTAGCTCGAGTACCAGGTGGGCATGTCGACCCCGAGGATCGAGCCCTGCTTCAGGCCGCTCTGCATGCTCGGGCCGTAGTAGTCGGCGACGGTCGTGAAGAAGCCGGAGGCGAGTCCGTCGACCGCGAACTGCAGCGCCTCCTCGGCCTCCGGAGTGGCGAGGTCGAGGTTCCCGTCGCGGTCGAAGAGCTGCCCGCCGCGCTGCATCAGCAGCAGCTGGTAGCCCTGCACGACCTGCGGCAGATCGCTTCCGACGGAGAGCGCGCCGAAGGACACGCCCTCCCGCGCGCTGATCTCGCCGCCGACACGGGCGAACTCCTCCCAGGTCTCGAGGTCGGTCGGCACGCCGAGGCGCGCGAACTCGTCCTCCCGGTAGTAGTAGACGGCGAGCGGAGTGTCGGAGTCGAGCGCGTAGAGGGCGCCGTCCTTGCTGAACGCGTCGACGCGGGCGGCGATCAGGTCGTCGCGGTAGGGGGCGGTCGCCTCGGTGAGGTCCACCAGCAGCTCGGGGGCGATCGAGCCGCGGAGCGTGCGGGCGAAGTTCGCGACCTCGATGCCGACGAGGTCCGGCGTGCCGGAGCCGGCGACGGCCTGCGCGATCAGCTTGGTGACGATGTCGGTCGCGCCGATCTTGGTGACATCGAGCGAGTAGGAGAAGTCGGTGCGCGCATCGGCGAGGGCGAGCGCCTCCGTGAAGAACGTCACGTAGCCGTCGTCGTGCGTCCAGAACGAGAGGTCGACGGCTCCGGACTCGACGGCCGCCTGCGGGCCGGTCGCGGCGCACGAGGCGAGCAGGGAGGCGAGGGCCGCCGAGCCGCCGGCGGCGGCGCCGAGACGGAGCAGCCCGCGGCGCGAGAGCGCGGGGGACAGTGGGTGCATGGAGGAGCTCCTTCGGAGAAGGGGGAGGGACGGGCCGGCGGGCGCGCCGGAGGGACCGCGCGGAGGCGGCTCGTGCTGACCGCACGGACGGCGGTGGGAAGGGACGGGGAGAGCTGGAAGAGGGAGCCGAGAGCCGGGACGGGGAGCTACGGGGCAGGGAGGTACGGGACGGGGAGCTACGGGACAGGGACGGGCGACGCGGGCGCCAGCGCCGCGCGCTCGGGGTTCGCGGGCCCGCTGGACGCGCGGACGATCAGCTGGGCGGGGACGGAGCGGTGCCGCTCGGTCGGCGCGTGGCCGTCCAGGGTGCGGATCATCCGGTGCATCGCGATGCGCGTGACCTCGGCGAAGTCCTGCTTGACCGTGGTGAGCGGCCGGTGCAGGAACTCCGAGATCGGGTCGTCGTCGAAGCCGACGACGCTGAGGTCCTCGGGGATGCGCAGGCCGGCGGCCTCGGCGGCGTGGATCGCCCCGACGGCCATCTGGTCGTTGGCGGCGAAGACGGCGGTGACGTCGCGCCGGTGCAGGATCGACGCCATCGCCTCCGCCCCCGAGCGCGGGCTCCAGTCGCCGCTCAGCACGGGCGGCTCGGCGGCGTCGGCGTCGGCGAGGGCGGTCCGCCAGCCGTCGATGCGACGGCGGGTGGCCGACCAGGTGCCGGCGCCGGCGATGTGCCAGACCGTCTCATGGCCGAGGGCGAGGAGGTGCTCGGTGGCGCTGCGGGCGGCCCCGGCCTCGTCGGTGCCGACGACGAGCTCCTCGGGGCGGTGCGCCTCGCTCGGGTGGTCGAAGCTGAGCACCGTGACGTCGGCGGGGATGGTGAGGCGCGGATGCCCGAAGTCGACCGGCTCCGAGAGGATGATGCCGTCGACGCCCTGATCGACGAGGGCGTCGACCGCTTCCTGCAGCTCCGCGCCGCTGTTCTGCGCCGTGCGCACGACGCTGAGGGAGTAGCCGGCGGCACGGGAGGCCTGCTCGACGCCGTCGAGGATCGCGGACGGACCGTAGAGGGAGGTGCTCATCGTCACCATGCCGATCCGGCGGCTCCGCTGGGTGACCAGGGCTCGGGCGGCGGCGTTCGGCCGGAAGCCGAGGGTGCGGATCGCCGTGGCCACGCGCTCGCCGATCTCGGGGGAGACGTGCGCCTCCCCGTTGACGACGCGGGAGACCGTCTTCTGACTCACGCCGGCGGCGCGGGCCACGTCAGCCATCGAGACCCGGCGACCGCGGTCGTCCGGCTGCGGCACGGCCTTCGATGCGTCCACGTCGCAGCTCCTTCGCTCGTCCTCGGACCCGAGGTTGACAGCGCAGTCAACTGCGCGGTCCGACGAGTACAACACGGTTTGACTGCGTAGTCAATTGCGATCGTCAGAGGCCGCGCACGCCTCGCACGAAGAGTGAGGACGGATGCCTGCTGATCGAATAGCCCGCAGAGCGAGGATCCATGCTGATCGAGTAGTCCGCGCAGCGGGGATCCATGCTGATCGAGTAACCCGCGCAGCGGGGATCCATGCTGATCGAGTAGCCCGCGGAGCGGGCGTATCGAGATCCACCCGCACCAGAAGGCGGGTCTGCAGACCACCCCGCGGAGGACGGCGGGTCTCGATACGCCGCCTGCGGCGGCTACTCGACCAGCATGCGTGGGGCACGCCGGCATGCGGCCGTCGAGCGCGGATGCATGTTGATCGAGTTGCTCGCGCAGCGGGCGTCTCGAGATCCACCAGCGTCAGAAGACGGGGCTACTCGACCAGCAGGGGAGGTCAGCCGCCGAGGGTCACGCGGAGGATCTTCTCGCTGCTGTTGTTCGGGACGCTGTCCTTGTCGCCGGTGTTGGAGGTCGTCATCCAGAGGCCGCCCCGGCCGTCGGGCTCGACCGTGCGCAGGCGGCCGTAGGTGCCGACGAAGGCGGAGGTCGGGGTGGCCAGCGCGTCGCCGGTGATCGGGGCGCGGTAGAGGCGGGTGCCGCGGAGGCAGGCGATGTAGACGACGTCGCGGACGACCGTGAGGCCGGAGCAGGAGCCCGCAGAGGTCGGGTACGTCGCCTTCGGAGCGAGGAAGCCGGCGGTGCCGCAGCTGCCGCTGGTGCCCTCGCAGGCCGGCCAGCCGTAGTTGCCGCCGCGGACGATGAGGTTCGTCTCGTCCATGACGCTGTTGCCGAACTCCTGCTCCCACAGACGGCCCTGCGAGTCGAAGGCGAGCCCCTGGGGGTTCCGGTGTCCGTAGCTCCAGACGGCGTTCCCGAACGGGTTGTCCGAGGGGATCGAGCCGTCCGGGTTGATCCGCAGGATCTTGCCGCTCAGGGAGTTCAGGTTCTGCGCGGTGGCGGTGTTCTGGCCGTCGCCGGTGCTGACGTAGAGCTTGCCGTCGGGGCCGAAGCGCAGGCGTCCGCCGTTGTGGTACTTGTTCCGCAGGATCCCGGAGGCGAGGACCTGCACCGTGCTCGTGTCGAGGCGGTCGCCGACGAGCTTGAGGCGGATCACCCGGTTGTCGGTGGGGGAGGTGTGCATCACGTACAGCCACTGGTCGGTGGCGAACGTCGGCGACACCGCGATGCCCAGCAGACCGCCCTCGCCGTCCGTGCTCTGCACGTTCGGCACGGTCCCGAGGCTGGTCTTCACGCCGGTCGTGGGGTTCAGGCGGACGATGTCCTGCGCGTCGCGGCGGGAGTAGAGCACGGTCCCGTCGGGGACGGTGGTCAGCCCCCAGGGGATGTCGGTGTCGGTGGCGGTCTGGGTGACGGTGCAGAACGCGGTGCTGCAGGCGCCGCCCGTGGTCACCGCGGCGGCGGCGCTGCGAGCGGAGGTGTTGCCCTGGGCGTCGACGGCCGCGACCGTGTAGGAGTAGGCGGTGTTCGCCGCGAGGCCACTCTCGGTGAACGTCGTGACCGGCGCCGTCGTGCCGCTGCCGGCGACCGTGCCGACCTGCGCGGAGCCGCGGAAGACGGTGTAGCTGCGCACCCCGACGTCGTCGGTGCTCGCGGTCCAGGTGAGGGTGACAGCGGTGCCGGACGCCCTCGCGGTGAGCCCGGTCGGGCTCGTCGGCGCCTGCGTGTCGGTGCTGCACTGCGGGACCGTGACCGCGACGGTGGCGCTGGCCTGCGAGACGTTGCCGGCGGCGTCCCGGGCGTTCACGTAGAGGCCCCACTGCGCGCCCGGCACGACATCGAGGCCGGTGGACAGGACGTTTCCGGCGACGGACTTCATGAACTGGCCGTCGTGGTACACGTCGTATCCCGCCACCCCGACGGCGTCCGTGGACGCGTTCCAGGAGAAGGTCGCCGTGCGGCAGGCGAGGTTCGTCACCCGCGGGCTCCCCGGCGCGGACGGGGCCGTCGTGTCCGCGACGACCGCGCTGGTCCGCCACTTCTGCCAGTCGCCGCCGGCGCAGGCCGCGATCTGCACCGATGAGCGGTTCGCCGTCTTCCGGTCCTTGACACTCAGGCAGAGGCCCGAGGCGACGGCGCGGATGGTGCCGTCGCTCTCGACCCGCCAGCGCTGTCCGTCCCCGCCGACGCAGTCCGAGATCTGCACGTCGGCGCCGGCCGTCGTCGAGCGGTTGCGCACCTCCAGGCACTTCGCGCCGCCGTAGACCGTGATCTCGCCGGTCGTGGCGATCGTCCACTTCTGGTTGGCGCCGCTGTTGCAGTCGTAGAGGACCACGATCGTCCGGTTCGCGGTCGACCCGTTCGGCACGTCGAGGCAGCGCTTCGAGGCGACCCCGGTGATCGGGCCGACCACGGGTGCTGCCGCTGCTGCCGCCGCGGCCGCCGCCTGCGCCGGAGCGGGCGCCGCCTGGGCGGGAGCGCCCGAGACGATGAGCGCGACGGCCAGCACGGCGACGGCGAGACTGCGGGGGACGGTGGATCGGCGGATGGTGAAACGCATCAGCGGGTTCCTCTCCAGGTGGAACGACCGTGCGCCTGCACGACTCGCCCAGTGCCGACCCTGGCACTCGAGGCGGCCCGCGACAACGGGTCCCGGCCGTCATCTCGCGCCGTCCCTACCCCCCGAACGAGCGAGACGCGTCACCCCACGACCGGAGACCGCGCTCCTCCGCCAGGGCGGGGGCCGCGGTCGCGAGCGTGCCGTGATCGGCGCCGCCGCGAAGCGTGGACACGCTGCCCGAGGCGACGGAAAACGGAAGACGGAGGTGGTTCCCATGGTTCAGGTGATCAGGAGAGCGAACAGCCTGCAGCGTCGGATCGCTGCGGGACAGGCGGATCCGATCAGCGACCGCGAGCGCGAGCAGCTCGAGGAGCTGCGCCAGACCTTCGTCCGCCGCTTCGGCAAGGACCCGGACGCTCGGCCGACCACGAAGACGGCCTGACGGCCCCGGGTCAGCTCGCCCGGCTCAGCCAGAAGTCGACCGCGTCCGGGGTGGGGCGATCGGTGACGCGGACGACATCGCCGAACTCCAGGACGCTGTCGGGAGACTCCTGGAACGAGGGCCAGCGCTCCCCGCCGGAAGTGTCCGGCTCCTCGCCTGCGACGAAGGCGAGCCGGCGCCCGCTCATCTCGCTCTCGAGCCGGCGGTCGACGGCCGTGTAGTCGGCGTCGCCGTCCGCGCCGAGGTTCCCGTACGCGTACATGACCTCCGCGCCGTGATACGCGCCGAAGCGCTCCAGGCCGCGGCCGGGCGGGGTCCGGGTGAAGGAGTAGACGTGGACGGGCGCCGACCCCGAGGCGGCGGCCGCGAGCGCCCACCGGCGCATCGGCGCGGTCATCGACTCGTCGGTGCCGGCCCGCAGGCGCGACTGCGTGACCTGGTCCGCGTCGCCGCCCGGGTACAGCTCGAGGAAGCGGTCCGCATCCTGGCCGTAGTCCTCCCGCGCCTCCCGGGCCCAGGTCTCCGGATCCGAGTCGACGCCGCTGATCAGGTCGAGTGACGTCTCGTCGGAGTTGCTGCCGAGGAGGAGGGGGACGTCGTTCTGCCGCCCGGCCGCGTAGACGGCGCTCGGGGTGTCCACGAGGACCACGCCGTCGACGGTCGGCCACCAGTGCGTCGAGAGGCTCTTCGCGGCCTCGGCGATGCGCGCGGCCGGCATCGCCCGCATCTCCGCCAGGCTCGCCCCGCCGAGGGCCTCGCTCAGGCCGACCGCCGCCTCGCGCGCCACGGCGGCGGTGTCGTAGAGGTCGCTCTGGTCGCGGTCGCCCGCCGTTCCCAGGCAGCCGCCGCTCTCGCCGATGATCCCGTGCAGGAGTCCGGCCGCCAGCGGCGAGGCGCCGAGGAGGCAGGCGCTGCCCGAGCCCGCCGACTGACCGGCGACGGTCACCCGGTCCGGGTCTCCGCCGAACGCGGCGATGTTGTCCTGCAGCCAGTGCAGCGCGGCGACCTGGTCGAGCAGGCCCTGGTTGCCCGGGGTGCTGCCGCCGAGGGCGTCCTCGGCGAGGAAGCCGAAGACCCCGAGCCGGTAGTTGAGTGTGACGACGACGGTGCCGCCGCGAGAGGCCAGCGCCGTGCCGTCGTAGGCGGGCAGAGCGCCGGAGCCGGCCACGAATCCGCCGCCGTGCAGGTAGACGAGCACGGGGCGGGGCTCGGCGGCCGCGGCGGACGGCCGCCAGATGTTCAGGTGCAGGCTGTCCTCGTCCGTGTCGTAGCCGCCGAGCAGCGTCTCCTCCAGCGGCAGGTCGAGCACGCGGGTGGTGGCCCGGGAGACGAACGACGGCTCGGGCTGGACGGCCGAGGGTCCGAAGTCGTCGGCGACGAGGACGGTCGACCGCTGCGGGGCCGGGCTCGGCGCCGCCCACCGCAGTGCCCCGACCGGCGGAGCGGCGTAGGGGATGCCGGCGAACGCGTCGACGCCGGCCGAGGCGTTCCGGACTCCGACGACCTCGCCCTGCCGGGTGGCCACCGGGTCGGTGCGCGGACCGTCGAGGGTCCGGGTCGCCGCGGGCGGCCCCGCCGCGAGCGCCGCCGCTCCGACGACCGCCGCGGCCGCGATCCAGGCCGTTCCTCGAACCAACCAGTGCCGACGACGCCAGGTCCTCGCGGCGAACGCCACCAGTGCCAGAGCCGCAGCGGCGACGAGCCAGCCCCACCACGGCACCTGGTTCAGCCAGGCGAGCACCGCCCCGACGAGGCCGACGGCTGCCAAGGGCAGCCAGGTCGTCCTGCGTCGAACCCTTCCCGACGCTTCGTCGGTCGGTCCTGTCTCTGCCCTCAATACGTTTCGCATCGAATACAGAACGTACTGAAGAAGTGCGCGCCGAGCAAGGTCCCGCCTAGGCTGACGCTGTGAACAACGGCGACCCCACCCCGGTCCGGCGTCGGAGCGAGACGCGACGACGCCTCCTCGCGGCGGCCGCCACCCTCTTCGACAGCAGCGGCACCATCGGCCAGCGCGTCGAGGACATCTGCGCGCAGGCCGGCTTCACCCGCGGCGCCTTCTACTCCAACTTCGCCGGCGTCGACCAGCTCTACCTCGCTCTGCACGAGGAGCAGGCCGCGCGGGTGTGGGGGCGGCTGCACCTCGCCCTCGAAGCCCAGGTGCAGGAGGACGGCCGCGAGGAGACGCTCGACGACGCCGTGCGCGCCCTCCTCGACGCGCTGCCCACCAGCCGCGAGTGGTTCTCCCTGCGGTCGGTGCTGCTGGCGCGGGCCGCCGCCGACCCGGCCTTCGCCGCGCTGATGCTGATCGACGACGGCCGCGTCCCTCGCGAGCTGGGGGAGCGGTTCGTCGCCCTCGCCGCCGTGCACGGCCGCGTCCCGATCGTCGAGCCGTCCGTCCTGGCGAAGGCCGTCGTCGCGGCGCACGTCGGCACCGTGAGCCAGTGGCCCGTGGACGCCGACGCGGCGCTCACCCAGCGCGTGACGATCGCCGCGGTGCTCCGCGGGCTGACCGTCGAGGCCGCCGCGACTCAGTGAGCGGAGACGCCGGCCGAGGCGAGGCGCCGCGCGAGCCGGTAGGCGTTGCGGGTCGAGTCGAGCGTCGCCGCTCCGGTGCCGACGATGTCGAAGGCGGTGCCGTGGGCCGGCGTGCAGATCGGCAGGTCGAGCCCGGCCTCCAGCGTCACCCCGCCGTCGAAGGCCCGGGTCTTCAGCGCGATCTGGCCCTGGTCGTGGTACATCGTGACGATCCCGTCGAAGGAGCCGTCGAAGCCCCTCCGGAACAGGGTGTCGCAGGGGAACGGCCCCGCCGCGTCGAGCCCGGAGGCGACCGCGCGCTCGACTCCCGGGCGGATCCGGGTGATCTCCTCGTCGCCGAAGAGGCCGTGCTCGCCGGCGTGCGGGTTGAGCGCGCAGACGGCGATCCGCGGGGCCGGAGTGCCCGCGCCGACCAGCAGATCGTGCAGGAGCACGATCGACTCGAGGACGCGGTCGCTCGTGACGAGGTCCGCGACCTCGCGGAGGGCGACGTGGGAGGTCACCCGGGATGTCCAGAACGACGTGGTGACGTTCACCTCCGAGGCCGTGTGCGAGCCCGTGAGGCGGTTCTCGAACCAGCGCATCTCGTCCGGCTCGGTCATCCCCGCCTCGTGCAGCGACGTCTTGTTCAGCGGGCCGAAGACCAGCCCGCCGATCTCGCCCGCCGCGTGCAGCTCGAGTCCGCGCTCGAGGCAGGCGAGTGCCCACCGTCCGCTCGCGGCACTCACAGCACCCCGAGCGGACGGCCACGAGCCGCCCGGCTCGACCAGGCGGACGCGACCGGGCTCCAGGATCTCGTCGAGAGCGACCGCGAGGCCGCTCCGCTCCAGCCCCTCCGCCAGCTCCTCGCGGGAGGAGACGACGACGAGCCGGTCGGCCGCCGAGCCCCGCAGCTCGTCGAGCAGCCGCACGACGAGCTCGGGGCCGACGCCGGCGGGGTCTCCGGTGGTCACGGCCAGGGGGATCGTCATGAGGGTCCTCTCGTCGTCGGCGACGTGCGCCGGCGGGGTCGGGTGGTGGCTCGTGCGGTGCTGGATCAGCCGGTGAAGTCCGGCGGCACCTTGGCCCCGATCACCGGCCGCACGGTCGGGAACTCGGCGATCCGGAGCCGCGCGGTGCCGTAGGGCACGAGGTCGATGGTGTTGATCCAGCGCGCCGGCGCGGGACCGTCGACCGGGTGGCTCGCGCTCGCCCCGTCGCGGGTCCACTCGGCGAGGTCGCGGATGCCGACGGCGTGCACGCGAACGGGCGGGTCCGCGCGGTCGAAGGGCACGTCGCCGACCGGCGACCGGCGCACGTCCCACTCCTCGAGCGGGACCGGGGCGTCCGGGTAGAGCGCCTGGTTCCAGGAGCGCTGCGGGAAGACCTCCCACTCGCCCATCCCGCGGGCCTCCGGCACCGGTCGCCAGTACTCGTCGGGCGTCGCGACCATGACCAGAGGTCCGACCCGCACGCCGACGGCCTGGCGCTCGCGGCGGATGCGGCGCGGGCTCATCGGCAGGTGGAGGACGACCTCGTCACCCTCGACCCAGAGCCGCTCGACGGTGACGTAGCCGTCGTCGTCGGGAGTCGCGCCGAGAGTCTCGCCGGCGACCGCGAGGTCGAACGAGGCCGCCCAGCCCGGGACGCGCAGCAGGAGCCCGGTCGGCTCCGTCGTCGTGGACGAGACCACGCGGAAGGTGACGGTCTCGGTGAAGGGGTAGTCCGTGACCTCCTCGATGACCAGCTCGCCGCCGCCGATGCTCGCGCGCACCTCGCTCGGCCCGTAGGCGGTGACGGCCAGCGCGTCGTCTCGCCGCAGCCACAGCGCCGCGACGAACTTCGGCCAGCCCTGGTGGTAGTTCGCCGTGCAGCAGCCGAAGTGCGGCTCGAAGCCGAAGACGTTGGCCCCGTTGGTGCTGTAGGACCAGTCGCGGTCGGCGGTCGACGCCTCGATCTGGTTCGCCTGCTGGTGGTACTGGTGCGCGACCATCCGCGGGTCCGACGAGGCGGGCAGCAGGTTGTAGGCGGCCCCCTCGAGGAGGTCGGAGTACTCCGAGCGGCCGGTGACCCTGGCGGCGATCGCCATCGTGAACATGTACTCGACGATCTGGCAGGTCTCCACGCCGCGGTTGGCCTCGCGGCCGGCGAGCCACTCGTCCCCGGAGAAGAGTCCGTGCACCTGCCCGTGCCAGCGGTCCAGATTGGCCAGCGCGCGCTGGGTCGCCTCATGGGCGTCGCCGCCGAGCATGAGGGCGCGGACCGCCGGGTTCTTCAGCGCCATCGCGACGTTCGGCCCGTGCGTGCGGTGGTCGAAGTACATCGCACGTCCGGTGATCAGGCCGTCCGAGAAGGCGTCGTCCCAGTCGGGTCCCTGGCCGAAGAGCAGCTCGGCCAGGCGCGTCCACTCGTCCCGCGGGGCGCGCTCGTGCACCCAGGCCAGGGCGAGGACGTTCTCGGCGGCGCGCGCTGCGGCCCAGTCGTGCAGCGGCCGGGCCGGCAGCTCGCGCAGCTGGTGCTCGAAGTAGCGCTCGAGGAAGGGGAGCACGCGGGCATCGCCGGTGACCTCCGCGTGCTGCTGCAGCACCTTGGCCGCGACCATCCGGGGCCACCAGTCGTCGTTGCCGGCCGGGCCGAACTGCCCGTCCGGCCGCTGGCTGGCGAGCATCCACTCGATCCACTTCTGCGTGCGCTCGATCAGGACGTCGTCGTCGAGCAGGTGCGCGAGCGGCACGAGGCCGTCGAGGTAGTAGGGGCCGCGCTCCCAGCTCTCGCCGGGCCCGCCCAGCCAGCCGGAGTCGGGACCGAGGTCCTTCCAGATCTCCTCGATGTGTCCGGAGAGGCCGTCGGCCTGGATGCGGAGCTGGCGGCGCAGCCAGCCGGCGGGACGCACCGACCCGAGGGGGAGCGCGTCGAAGGAGGCGTGAATCGTCACAGGTGTTTCCTCAGTTCGTGAAAGGGCGTGGAAGAGGTCAGCCGCGCAGGGCGCCCTCGGTGAGACCACCGATGTAGAAGCGCTGCAGCAGCAGGTAGAGGACCAGGCAGGGCAGGATCGCGACGGTGGTGCCGGCCTGCAGCAGCCCCCAGTCGATCGATCCGTAGGCGCCGGTGCGGATGTTGACGAGCATCACCGAGAGGGTGAACGTCGAGCCGTCGTTCAGCAGCAGGAGCGGGATGAAGAACTCGTTCCAGGACACCAGGAAGGCGAAGAGGGCGACCGTCACCACCCCCGGCAGCACCAGCGGCAGCGAGACCCGGAGGAAGACGGCGATCGAGGAGGCGCCGTCGACCCGCGCGGCCTCCTCCAGCTCCACCGGGATCGCCTCGAAGCTGTTGCGCATCAGGAAGATGCTGAAGGGCAGCTGGAACACCGTGAGCACGAGGCCCACCGCGACGAGGCTGTCCTGCATGCCGGCCCGGGCGAACATGAAGTAGAGCGGCAGCACGAGCGTGGCGTGCGGCACCATCAGCACCGCGATCACCGCGAGGAAGACGAGGTTCTTGCCGCGGAACCGGAAGCGGGCGAAGCCGTAGCCGCCCAGCGTCGCGATCACCATGGTCAGGACGACCGAGACCGTCGCCACGATCAGCGAGTTGCCGACGTACTGGCCGAGCCCCTCGCCGTTCTGCACGAGCTCGTCGTAGTTCGCGGTGCTCCACTCCTGCGGCCAGAGCGTGGGCGGCGCGGCGCTCGCCTCGCCCGGGGTCTTGAACGAGTTGAGCACCGACCAGAGCAGGGGGAAGAGGAAGAGGAACGCCAGGACGATGCCGGTGACGTGGAACGGGACGCCCCGCACCCTCGACCGCCAGCCCTCCCGGCGCCGGGGCGGCTTCGCATGCAGGGACGGCTCCGGGGGAGTCGTCGCGGGAGGTCGGACGGCGGTGGTGCTCATTTCTCGGATCCCTTCACCAGGCGCAGCTGCACGCCGTTGATCACCACGAGGGCGATGAGCATGATGATCGACAGGGCGGCGGCCTTGCCGAGGTCGAACGAGGTGAAGGCGGTGTTGTAGATCGACATCACCATCGTCACGGTCGAGTTGTCGGGTCCGCCCTGCGTCATGACGGTGAACTGGTCGAAGGCCAGCAGCGAGCCGGTGACCGACAGCACGAGCAGGAGCGCGAGGGTCGGCCGCAGGAACGGCAGGGTGACGAAGAGGAACCGCTGCCACGCGTTGGCGCCGTCCATCAGGGCGGCCTCGTTGACACTCGACGGGATGGACTGCAGCGCGACCAGGAGGATCACCACCTGGAAGCCGACGAACTTCCACACGATCATGAAGGTCACCGCGAGGGTGGCGCTGAGCGGGGTGTCGAAGAAGCCGACCGGACCGTCGACGATCCCGAGCCAGCGGAGAGCCTGGGCGAAGATCCCGACCTGGTCGTTGTAGTTCACGACCCACATCAGGCTCGCGGTCGAGAGTCCGACGACGTAGGGGGCGAAGATCGCGATCCGGTAGAACTTCGCTCCGCGCCGGGTGGAGTTGAGGAACGCCGCGAGCACCAGGGCGAGCACGAAGATCGAGGCGGTCGCCAGCGCGGTGTAGCCGAGGGTGAAGAGGATGGCGCCGATGTAGCCCGGGTCGGTGAAGATGTCGATGTAGTTCCCGATGCCGATCACCGTGGGCGACCCCAGCAGCGGCCAGTCGCTGAGCGACATGAACACGACGATGCCCAGGGGCAGGACGAAGAGGACGAGGATCGTCGCCGCCGTCGGGGCGATGAACGCCCAGCCGGCGAGCTGCTCGCGCGAGGCGGCGGTCCGCCCGCGGGGACGGAGCGCAGGCGCCGTCCCCGCGGGAAGAGTGGTGGTGGCCACGATCAGTAGGCCCCGTCCAGCAGGGACTGGATCGCCGACTGGCCGTCCGCCAGCGCGCCGGACTCGCCGTTGAAGACGACACCGCGCATGGCGGTCAGCCACGGACCGTTCGGGGAGTTGATCGCCTCGCCGTAGGCCAG
The DNA here is from genome assembly GCF_003751825.1 of Rathayibacter sp. PhB186. Taxonomy (NCBI): domain Bacteria; kingdom Bacillati; phylum Actinomycetota; class Actinomycetes; order Micrococcales; family Microbacteriaceae; genus Rathayibacter; species Rathayibacter sp. PhB186. Next base: position 142,072 of record NZ_RJKO01000007.1, read on the forward strand.
GGTCGACGGGGTGTAGCCGTTCGCCAGACCGGCGGTGATGGCGACCAGTCGCGGGTCCGCGGCGGTGTACTCGTTCTCCGCGAGGTCGACGCGGACGGGCAGGTTGCCCGACTTCGCGACGATGTCGACCTGCTGGTCCTCCTCCAGCGTCCACTGGATGAAGTCCCACGAGGCGTCGGCGTTCTTCGAGGTTCCGGAGATGCCGATGACGTCGCCGCCCACGAACGTGCCGGTGCCGCTGCCGTCCGCCGTGGCGAGCGGCATGTAGCCCCAGTCGAAGTCGACGGTCTCATTGACGGACGGGATCGAGTACGAGCCGTTCGGCCAGATGCCCGCCTTGCCCTGCAGGAAGGGCTCCTGCTGGGTGGTGGAGTCGCCGGTCGAGGCTCCGGGCGCGACGAGGCCGTCGGCGTAGAGGCGCTGGTAGAGGCCGAACCAGTCGGCGAGCGCGTCGCTGTCGATGTCCGCGGTCGCGCCGTCGTCGCTGAACGGCACCTCGTCGGCGGCCTTCGCCACTCCGAAGGAGGTGTAGGCGTTGCAGCCGGCGCAGCTGCCGGGGAAGTAGGCGCCGTAGGTGTCGTCGCCGAGCGCGGTGATCGCCTTCGCGGCCTCGTAGATGCCGTCGTAGGTGGTCGGCGGGTTCTCCGGGTCCAGTCCCGCCTTCGCGAAGAGGTCCTTGTTGTAGAAGATGAAGCTCGAGTCGACCTTGTGCGGGACGGCGTAGCTCTTGCCGTCGAAGGTCGAGGCGTCGACGTGCGCCTTGACGAGATCGTCCGCGTAGGGGAGCTCGGCGATGCGGTCGGTGATGTCGAGGTAGACCGACTGCTTGGCGTAGTTGGGGGCGTAGACGACGTCGGACGCGAGGATGTCGGGCAGCGAGCCCGCTCCGGCCGCCGCGCCGACCTTCTGCTGGAAGCTCTCCGAGGCGACGATCGTCAGCTCGATCTGCGTGTCGTGCGACTCGTTGTAGGCGTCGACGAGCGCCTCCGTGTAGTCCTGGGTGGAGGAGCGCGCCCACATCGTGAGCTCGCTCGCCTCGCCGGAGCCGGTGCTGCCGCTCGCCGCTCCGCAGGCGGAGAGCGCCAGGGTCGCGGCCAGGACGGTCGCGCCGCCGACCGTGAATCGCGTCGGTCTGTTCATGATTTCTCCTCTTCGAGATGACAGGGCCGTGGGCCTCACCCAGTGTCGGAGTCGGGATGCGCACAAAGCAAAACTTTCCCAATCTTTCTCAGATCGACCTTGCGGTGGCGGTGAACAGTGGGAAAACTGACTGCGCAAAGGAGGTGCGTGATGGACGGACAGCGGATCACGCTGGCGCGGATCGCGAGCGAGGCGGGCGTCTCGCTGAGCACGGTGTCGAAGGCGCTGAGCGGAACCGGGCGGATGCGGGGCGAGACACGCGAGCACATCGAGGGCGTCGCCCGCCGGCTGGGCTACGACCAGGGCGTCTCCCGCCGCGAGGTGCGCACCACCCGCGCGTACACGATCGGCCTGCTGACCACGGACAGCTTCAGCCGCTTCGCGATCCCACTCATGCTCGGCGTCGAGGACGCTCTGAGCGCGGGCCAGATCTCGGTGCTGCTCGCGGACGGCCGCGGCGATCCGATCCGCGAGAACCACCACCTGCAGACCTTCCTGGCCCGGCGGGTGGACGCCGTGATCGTCACCGGCCGGCGCGCCGAGACCCGGCCGCCGATCGCCATCTCGACCCGGGTCCCGGTCTGCTACGTCCTGGCCCGGTCGCAGCAGCCCGACGACCTGTCGATCGTCATCGACGACGAGCACGGCGGACGGCTCGCCGTCGCGCACCTGCTCGCCCTCGGCCGCCGCCGCATCGCCTACATCTCCGGTCCGCAGAAGCACCTGGCCGCCCGGCTGCGCTACGCCGGCATGCTCGACGAGCTCGCCGCGGCCGGGGTCGCCGCCGAGGACGTCACCGCGATGTGGGGCAGCTGGAGCGAGGCCTGGGGGCGGCAGGCCGCCAGCATCCTCACCCGCGACGGGCGGCCCTACGACGCCGTCTTCTGCGGGAGCGACCAGATCGCGCGCGGCGTGGTCGAGCAGCTCCAGGAGGACGGCGTGCGGGTGCCCGAGGACGTCTCCGTCGTCGGCTTCGACAACTGGGACGTGATGGCGCTGGCCTCCCGTCCGCCGCTGACGACGGTCGATCCGCGGCTCGACGAGCTCGGGCGCCTCGCCGCCGAGTCGGTCCTGGCGATGCTCGGCGGCGAGCAGCGGCGCGGTGTCCTGCCGCTCGAGTGCGAGCTGGTCGTCCGCGAGTCGACGGCGGTGATCCCGGCATGACCGGACCCGGAACGACCGCGCCCCGCGCAACCGGGCCCGGCGCGACCGAGCTGCCCGACCCGCTGATCCGGCCGGAGACGCTGCACCGGCTCTCCGAGCACGTGCACCTCGTCCCCGACGGCTCGCGGGCCCGCGTCCCGAACGTCGGCGTCGTCGTCGGCGAGCGCAGGGCCCTGGTCGTCGACACCGGGATGGGCGCGGAGAACGGCGCGAGGGTCCTCGCCGCCGCGCGGTCCGTCGCGGGGGAGCGCCCGCTGCTGCTGCTGACCACCCACACCCACCCCGAGCACGATCTCGGTGCCGGCGCCTTCCCCTCCGACGTCGTGCTGCTGCGCGCGCGCAGCCAGGTGCGCGAGCTCGAGACGACCGCCCCGGCGGTGGCCGACGACTTCCGAGCGGCGTCCCCGCACTACCGGCGCCTGCTCGAGGGGGCGGTGTTCCGGCCCGCCGACGTCGTCTTCGACGAGACGATCGAGCTGGACCTCGGCGGAGTCGCGGTGCTGATCACCGCCATGGGGACGAACCACACCGAGGGCGACACGGCCGCCCTCGTGCGGGAGGACCGGGTGCTGTTCGCCGGCGACCTGGCGATGGGAGGCGCGCCGGCCCTCGCGAGCCCGCACTCGCGCATCGGACCGTGGCTGCGGAGCCTCCAGCGGCTGCGCGCCATGGCACCCGCGATCATCGTCCCGAGCCACGGTCCGATCGGCGGTCCGGAGCTGATCGACGGTTACGACGCTCATCTGCGCCGCGTCCTGGATCGCGTGGTGCAGCTGCGCGCCGCGGGAGTGGCGCCCGACGAGGTCCTCCGGACCGTCGTGGCGGAGCGCGCCGGGGATTTCGGCGACACGGGAAGGCTGGAGGGCGCCGTCCGGGCGGCCCTCCGCGAGGACGAGGACGAGAGGACGGGCGGGAGCCGATGAACGACGCGACAGCGGACGAGGGACGCACGGACGAGGGACGCACGGACGACGGCCGGACGGACGACGAGGCGCTCCTCCGGGGCGACGGCGGACTCGAGCGGCTGTGGACGGGCGCCGTCTGGAGCGAGGGTCCGCTCTGGATCCCTGCCGAGGGGGGCCTGCGCTGGAGCGACATCCCGAACGACCGGATCCTGCAGTGGGACAGTGCGACCGGGGAGACCTCGGTGCACCGCGAGGGCGTGGAGTTCACCAACGGCCGGCTGCTGGACGCGGACGGGAGCGTGGTGCAGTGCTCGCACGGGCTGCGCCGCCTGGAGCGCGAGCGGCCGGACGGCACGGTCGAGGAGCTCGTCTCGAGCTGGGACGGCGGACGGCTCAACTCGCCCAACGATGTCGCGGTCGCGCCCGACGGCTCCTACTGGTTCACCGATCCCGACTACGGCATCCGGCAGCCGGCCGAGGGGCACCCGGGCGAGCGCGAGTACGGGGCGCGCTGGGTGTTCCGCTGGAGCGCCCGGGACGGCCTCGCGCCGGTCGTCACCGACATCGTGCAGCCGAACGGCATCGCCTTCTCACCGGACGGCGCGACCGTCTACGTGACCGACAGCGCGCGCGGCCTCGAGGACGGTCCGGGCCACTGGATCCGCGCCTACGACGTGGTCGACCGGGGAGCCGGCGCCCGCGACGGCCGCCTCTTCGCGGCGATCGAGCACGGCCTGCCCGACGGCATCGCCGTCGACGAGCGCGGCCGGGTGTGGTCCTCCGCCGGAGACGGCGTGCACGTCTTCGCCCCGGACGGCGCCGAGCTGCTCTTCGTGCCCGTGCCGGAGGTCGTGGCGAACGTCTGCTTCGGCGGACCGGACGGCACCGACCTCTTCATCGCCGCGACCACCAGCCTGTACCGGCTGCGGACGCGCACGCGGGCACCGCGGGCCTGATTCCGCCGCCGACGGAACCCGGGCGCTGCGGCGATCCGTCCTCGGCAGAGCAAAACAACATTTGTGGTTTAGTGGCTCGGGCCGAGAGGATGGACGCATGTCGAGAATCCTGTTCACCGCCGTCTCCGCCCACGGTCACGTCCTGCCGATGGCGCCGCTGATGGAAGCGGCTCTGGAGAGCGGTCACACCGTGGCCCTGATCGCGAGTGCCGACCTGCGTCCCCTGCTGGAGTCGGACCTTCCCTTGGGAGTCGAGCTGCTGCCGGCGGGACCGATGCCGCTCGAGCTCGCCACGCTGGCCGCTGAGCGCACGCAGGGGGACCTGATGCAGCCGACCGTGGAGGGCATCGGCGAGACGTTCGGCGGTGTCCTGCTCGACCTGTCCCTCCCTGCGGCGATACCGGCCGCTCGGTCGTGGATGCCGGACGTCGTCGTCGCAGACGTCTTCAACTCGGTCGGGCCGTTCCTGAGCGCCCTCCTGGACGTGCCGTGGTGGAGGTTCAGCATGACCGTGCACCCGCCGACCTCCTGGATGGAGGCGATCGCCGAGTCCGCGGGGGAGCGCTACCGCTCCGCCGGCCTCGAGCCGCGCGACCCCGCCGGGACCGTGCAGATCTGGCCGGAGGAGCTCACGGCGGGGGAGGACCCGACGTGGTCGGACGCACCCGTGCACGACATGGCGTTCTCCGCCCATCGAGGGCGCGGCTCCGGCGAGGCACCGGAGGCGCCGGCGACGGGGCGACCTCGCGTGGTCGCGAGCATGGGGACGATCTTCTCCGATGCCGGCGCACTGGGAGAGCTGGCCGCCCGTCTGGCGGAGGCGGGCGTGGACGCGGTCGTCACGACCGGTCTCGCGCTCGGAGAGAGCGTCGTCGGATCCGACGACCGGTCGGTGACCTGGGTGCCGTTCACTCCGATCGACGGGCTCCTGCGCGGCGCTTCCGCGATCGTCACCGTGGGAGGAGCGGGCACGGTGCTGGCCGCGCTGGCGCACGGTGTCCCCCTCGTCCTCTGGCCCCACGGTGCCGACCAGCCGCTGATCGCCGAGCGCGTCGAGGCGACCGGCGCTGCGATCGGGATCGCCGGACTCGACGAGCTCCCCGGAGCCCTGCGCCGCCTCCTGGCCGACCCGGACCACGCAGCGCGCGCCGGCGCCGTCGCCGAGAGCAACGCCTCGCGCCCCGCTCCGGCCGCGGTGCTGCAGCGGATGCTGGAGAGTCGATGACGACGGCCGCGAGCGACCCGATGACCGCGTGTCGCCGGGAGCGCTGTGCCGGACGCTGACACCGTCTCGCCGACGCACACGTCCCGCTCCTCGGCGTCGGAAGCGCTCAAGGAGCGCATCTACGTGACGTTCACCGCCCTGGTCGTCACGGTCTCCTCGGCGCGCGACGTCGACCACGCGTCCGTGCGGAGCGCGGCGGTGACTCTCGCCGTCACCGTGTTCGGCACGCTGCTCGCAGTGTTCGTCGCCGATCTGACGGCGTCGATGATGACGCGAGGCGTCCTGCCCCGCGGCGCCGAGATCCGGCACATGCTCTCCGTCAGCTTCGGCTCCCTGCGCGTCATCATCGCTCCCGTCCTCATCCTGTGCGTGAGCGCCTCCGGTGCCCTGGCTCTTCCCGAGGCGCTGCGTCTCACCGCGATCGTGCTGGTGGCGACCCTGATCGTCATCACGCTCCTCGCGGTGCTCCGTGTGAAAGCCGCCCTCGGGACGAAGCTGCTCGTCCTGACCGGTGTCGGTGCGCTGGGTGCGGCAGTGCTCATCGTCGAGCTGTCCCTGCACTGAGCGGCTGCGGAGGTGGTCAGAGCAGCATCGCGCCGACGGCGACCGCCATCAGAGCGGGTTCGAGGGCGGCGATCCGCTCGCGGGCCGACAGCCGCTCGCGAGCCGCGCAGCGCACGCCGGTGAGCGCGAGCCCGCCAGCGACCACGACCACGCCGAGGGCGGTCACGACGACTCCGAGGCCGAGCGCCGCGTGCGCGTGCTCGCCCGGGGCCGCCCCGGGGTGACCGACGAGGAGGGCTCCCATCGCCAGCGCGGCCAGCCCGCGGTGGACGCGCGACGCGGTCGCCGTCGCGCCCACGGCACTCCGGTCGGCGGCGACCGAGCCCACGCCCATCACTGCGACGGCGACCGCCCAGAGCAGGGGTGGCACGACGCCGACCGTGCTGCTGTCCGTCATCGCGGCCAGCATCAGCAGGGCGGAGGCCCGCATCCACCCGCGACCCGCCCGGTGCGGATCGACGATCGTGCAGCAGGCCGCCAGCAGCGAGGCGCCGAGCATCGCGCCGGTGACGAGGGCGGGCACGGCGCTCAGTGCGCGTGAGCCGCGGCGTCGCCGCCGTGGCCGGTGCCGTGGTGCTGTCCCGGCGCGCAGTGGTCCGCGCTCGCGGTGGCGGGCACGTCGAGCGTCGGGTTGCGGTCGAAGAAGCCGTCGGGCTTGAGCACGAACCCGGCGGTGTCGACGGGCATGATCGGCCAGTCCTCCAGCCGCGGGAAGTGGGTCAGGCCGAAGGTGTGCCAGAGCACGAGGTCCTCGCCGAGCAGCGGCCGGTCGCCGCGGACGTAGTGCGGGAGACCCGCCCCTCCCGGGTTCTGGTTGACGATCGTCCCCGCGGCCCACAGCTCGTCGCGGTCGTACTGCGTCACCCAGAGGTGCTTGGTCGAGAAGCCGGCCCGCGCTCGCGCGGAGGAGTCGTCGGCGGCGGCGAGCACCGGCCTGCCCTCGGGGTGCAGGACATAGGCGGGGGAGTGCCCCATCCGGTTGGTCGTCTCCGTCGAGCGGATGCTCCACACCCGTCCGGCCGCGGTGTCCGCGAGCCGCTGCGCCTCGGACTCGCTGGCCAGCGGAGTGACCCTGCGGGCGAGGGCGTTGCCCCACGGGTTGCCGGGGCCGCTCGGCACCCGCTGGACCTCGATCTCGTCCACCGCGTTCGCGACTCCGTCGACCGTCATGTCCAGCCGCGCGGAGAAGAGGTGCTGGTGGAACGGCGCACCGAGCCCGGGCGCGAGCTCGGAGGCGTACGGGTAGTCGCCGCCCGGATGCCCCGACGCGAAGACGATGCCGGTGGCCTTGCTCTCGAGCTCGATCGTGCCGTCGAGCGAGAGGTACCAGTAGAAGCCGTAGTCGTAGTTGCCGACGGTGACGAAGAAGGAGATCACGAGGCGGCGCTGGCGCCGCGTCTCGCTCGTGCCGGAGAAGTCGTCGGTGTGCTTCCAGAGGATGCCCGCGTCCTCCTCGTGGATGCAGATCGCGTTCCGGATCGTCGTCGGCGCGCCGAGATCGTCGACGACGACGGCATCGAGGTAGCTGATCTCGCCGACGCAGTCGCAGCCGAGCTCGAGCGAGTTCGCCAGGCGCCCGAACTGGTACTCGCCGACGTCGAAGTAGTTCTGCCAGGCGTGCGTCGGCGTGGGGTCGCCGTAGGGCACGACCATCTCCGAGATCGACCCGCGGTACATGATCGGGCGCTTCCGGCCCTGATCCTCGTAGGACAGCTGGTGCAGGGTCAGACCTTCGCGGCCGTTGAAGCCGATCCGCACCTCCCAGTTCTGCCAGCGCAGGACGTTCCCGTCGAGCTCGAAGGACACCCCCTCGGGCTGGGTGATGCTGATGGGCTTCAGGGTGGTCCGCTCCGGGCCGCGGACCACAGGGTCGAGGTAGTCGCCCGATTCCTGCGGGACGTGCATCACGTCCGTCTCGACCACCCGGAGGACCCGTCCGTGGGTGAGGTCGATGTGGGCGACGACGCCGTCGATCGGGTGCGCCCACACCGAGTCGGTCGGGTACTCCTGCCAGAAGGCCAGCACCCGGTAGACGCGCACGCCCACCTCGTCCTCGTAGCCGTAGACACCGGCCGAGAGCGGGACCGTCCGCACGCGGTCGAGCTCGGTGACGCCGCGGCGGGCGAGCGCCTCCACCCAGCGCGCGTCCGCCTTCACGAGCGCGTCGGCGGCGGGGAAGTCCTCGTTCAGCGAGGGCCCCCAGCCGGTGACCGCGGGATCGAGGCGCTCGACCGCCACCGCTCCGCTGACGAGATCGACCACGACCTGGCTGAGCGTGTTCGCGGCGAGATCGGTGAGCAGCGCGGTGACCTCGCGGGGCGGCACCGCGCCCGCCTCGAACGCGAGGACGTCGCGCTTGTGCGGCTCGCGCAGCAGCACGGAGGCGAAGCGGGTCGACGCGCCGACGAGCCCCGCGCCCTCCAGGAGAGCGCGGAAGCGCTCGATCTCGGCCGCGTGCAGCGGGTCGAGGGGATGGGCGGCGACGGGCGTCCACTCGGTGGCGGAGGTGGACGGGGCGGCGGTGGACGTGTCGACGGTGTCGAGGGTCGAGGTCATGAACTGCTCCAGAGGGTCGGTGCGGAGGGAGGAAGGGTCAGACGCCGGTCGTGGCGCGCGGAGCGTCGATCGGCGCCGCCGGTTCGCTGAGGTCGAACCGCACGAGCGCCCAGCGCAGCGGGTGCGCCCGGCGCACCCGGATCGCCACGAGGACACCGAGGGCGAGGGCGAGGAGCGGACCGCCGGCGAGGGTCGCGTTGAGCACCGGGTCGGTCGAGCCGGTCAGGGTCGGGAAGTTCGTGACGGCGAGCACGAGGACGGCGACGAGCCCGATCAGAGCGAGCACCGGGGCGACGACCGTGTTCCAGACCCGGCGGTCGAGACGGGTGCGGGCGAAGAAGGCGATCACGGCGACCGAGGCCAGCACGAACAGCAGGATGATCCCGATCGCGCCGACCGAGGAGATCCAGGTGAACACCTGGAGCAGCGGGTCCCAGCCGCTCGCCGTCCAGACCCCGAGCAGGAGGACGGAGATCACCGTCACCACCACCGAGGCGCGGTGCGGCGACCCGTGCGCCGCATGGGTGCCGGCGAGGGAAGCGGGGAGGAGGCCGGTCCTGCCGAGCGAGTGCAGGTAGCGGCTGACCACGTTGTGGAAGGAGATGACGCAGGCCAGCAGGCTCGTGCAGAGGAGCACGGCGATCGTCTCGGCGAGCCAGGAGCCGACGTAGGTGGTCGCGGTCAGCTGCAGCAGGTCGCCCGTGTGCTCGAGGGCGAGCCCCTTGAGGCCGCCGGTGCCCCAGGCGACCACGAGCGCCCAGGTGGCGAGCGTGTAGAAGACTCCGATCGCGAGGACGGCGGCGTAGGTGGCGCGGGGGATGGTCCGCTTCGGATCCCGGGCCTCGTCGCGGAAGATCGCCGTCGACTCGAACCCGGTGTAGCCGCCGAACGCCATCATCACGCCCAGGCCGACCGGCCCGGAGAGGACCACGGCAGGGGAGAACGAGGCAACGGTCACCCCCTCCGCCTCGCTCCCCCCGCCGGCCAGGACCGCGACGGCCAGCACGACGATCACCAGGACCTCGAGGACGAGCAGCACGCCGAGGACCTTCGCGGACAGGTCGATGTCGCGGTAGCCGAGGAGGCCGACGACGGCGATCGCAAGAGCGGACCAGAGCGTCCACGGGGTCCCGGTGACACCGAGCCCGTCGAGCAGGGCCGAGGTGGAGAAGCCGAAGAAGGCGTAGATCGCGGTCTGGATGGCGAGGTAGGTGAAGAGCGCGAGGAACGCGGCGCCGCTGCCGGCGACCCGGCCCAGGCCCGCGCCGATGAAGGAGTAGAACGCTCCGGCGTCCTTGATGTGGTGGGCCATCGCGGTGAAGCCGACGGCGAAGAGCAGCAGCACGACGCCGGCGATGAGGTAGTTCGCGGGGACACCGCCGCCGTTGGTGAGCGCCATCCCGATCGGGCTGGCGGCGACGACGGTGAGCGGGGCCGCCGCGGCGACGACCATGAAGACGATCGCGGTGGGTCCGAGCGACCCGCGCAGGCGGGCGGGTTCGGCGACGGGAGTGTCGACGGGCATGACCATGGGGAGCCTCCAGGGCTGAGGGAGGAGCAGGGCTGAGAGAGGAGCGGGAGGCCGGCGGCGGCGACATCGGCCGGCGGGGGAGGAGGAACGGCGTGCGAGGAGGAGCGGGCGCGGATCCCGGGAGGAGCATCGGGAAGCGTTGACCGCCACGTTATTGAGCTACCGCTCAACAACGGTTTCGATCCTGTTACGGTCGCGTGAACGTCGTCGGCGGCCGCCGAGGACAGCGGCGGCGTCCCTCCCGCTGTGCCGCGAGAATGGACCCATGCCCAAGATCGTCGACCACGACGCCCGGCGTCGCGCCGTCGTCGACGCCCTGCTGACCATCGCTCACCGCGACGGCCTCGAAGCCGCGACCTCGAGGGCCATCGCCGCCGAGCTCGGCGTGGCGACGGGCTCGCTCTGGCACTACTTCCCGAACTTCGACGCCGTCCTCTCCGGAGCCTTCGATGCTGTCTTCGAGCGCACGAACGCGCGCATCGCTCAGCGCACGGCCGAGCTCTCCGGGCTCGAGGCACTGCGCGCGATGATGACCGAGATCCTGCCGCTGGACGAGACGACCCGCTCGGAGGCCCGGCTGGTCGTCTCCTTCTGGGGCCGCGTCGCCGTCCTCGGCCCGGCCGCAGGCGCGGCGCCGTCCGTCGACGGGGAGTGGCGGATCACGCTCCTGCAGCGGCTGCGGGAGGCCGTCGCGCTCGGCGAGATCGCCGCGGAGGCGCCCCTCGAACCGGTCGTCGACCTGCTGCTGTCGGTCGCGTCCGGCCAGCAGGTCGAGTGGGTCACGCGCGGCTCGGTCATCGAGCCCGAGCGCCAGCTCGCCCTCGTCGAGGCGGTGCTGAGCCTGCACCGGCGGTGAGTCGAGTCGTGGAGCCGGGGCTCACGCGGAGGCACGAGCAGGGCGCAAGGTGACCGAGGTGCCTCAGGATCACGGCACTCTCAGCTCGTGCAGGGGATCCCTGCTCGCCGCCCTCTGAGCGGGGAGAAGCGCGGCGACGACGGAGACCACGATCGCCAGAGCGCCCGTGGCGACCAGGAAGTCGAGGCCGGGAAGCGGGTCGCCGCCGGCCACCAGGAGCACGGCGGATCCCGCCGTGCCCAGCAGAGCGCCGACCGTCGCGACGAGGAGGACCTGACAGACGACGAGCAGGACGATCAGGCCTCTCGTGGCGCCGAGAGCCCTTCGGCGTCCGAAGTCCTTGCGTCGCATCAGGACGAGACCGTACTGCGTCGCACCGACCAGGACCGCGCCCGCGCCGGCGATGAGACCGACGAGATCTCGGCCGAAGCCCCCGAGAGTGCCCTCGAGAACGGCACGCAGGTCCGCGTACCGAGCGCTCGTGGTCACGGTGACGCCCTGAGGGTCCGTCGGAGCCAGAAGGGAGCCGATCGCTCGCGTCAGCGGGCGGATCATCTCGGGTTCCGAAGCGATGACGATCACGTAGCCCACACTCCCGGTCGAGGACGGAGGCATCGGGACCAGGACGGACGGGCCGAGGAAGGACAGGTACTCGGACGAGGCGAAGGTCCCGACGACGTCGACCCCGGCTCCGCGGCCCGTCGAGACCGAGCCGGTCTCCTCGGCGAAGCCCAGAGCCGCGAGCGCGTCCTCGGACGCCCACGCCGACCCGCGGGGGAAGCGCGACGCCTCGATGCCCAGCTCTGCGAAGTCGGAGGACCACACCGATCGAAGAGCGACCTTCCGCCCCTCCGCGATCCGGGAGTTGCCGACGTCACTGGCGTCCGAGAACGCGGCCGCCCACTGCACTCCGGAGAGTCGGGAGATCCTCTCGAGTGCGTCCGACGACAGGCCCGCCTGCGCCTCTCCGCGGACCAGGATGGACCGCGTCCCCGCCGAGTCCACAGTCGCGAGAACGCTCTGCTCCGCCCCCACGGTCCGCCCGGTCGTCAGAACGATCCCGGCGCACATCGCCACCACCATCACCAGGGTGAGGAGGGAGGTCACCGGTTGCGCGAGCGAGGAGGCGAGGGCCTCCCGGAGCACGGGCAGGACGAATCTCCGCTTCACAGGCGGATCCTCCGATCGCAGGAGGCGACGACCGTCTCGTCGTGCGTGACCACGATCACCGAGGATCCCGAGAGGGCGCGCTCTCGCAGTGCGTCGACGACCACCGCCGCGGAGTCCGGATCGAGATTCCCCGTCGGCTCGTCCGCGAGGAGGATCGTCGGATCGTTGATGAGTGCCCGGCACAGTGCTATCCGCTGCGCCTGGCCGCCGGAGACCTGGTGGGGTCTCGCCGAGGCGCGCAGGGCGACCCCGAAGCGCTCCATCAGCCCGTGCGCCGCGAGTTCCACAGCCGAGTCCCTGCACCCGCGATAGAGAGCCGTCTCGACGATGTTGTCGAGGACCGTTCTCGTGGGATCCAGAGCGGCGTCCTGGAAGACGAACCCGATGTTCTCGGCTCGGTACTCCGACCTCGACCGATCGCTCATGCCACTCACATCGACGCCGTCGATCCGGACGCGTCCCGATTCCGGAGTCGCCATCAGGCCCAGGATGTAGAGCAGGGTCGACTTGCCCCTCCCCGACGAGCCGGTGATCGCGACCATCTCGGAGTGCTTCACGACGGCACTGAAGTCGGTCAGTATCCGAGGACCTCGTCGATAGCGGAAGCCGATGCTCTCAGCAGTGATCATCGGGGTGCAGCGTCATCGCCGTGCACACGCACTACCGTGCCCTCCGCGAGACCGGTCACGACCGAGACGCCCTTCGCGGCAGCGACGACCTCCACGGGATGCCTCCCGCCGGCCGAATCGGTCACTTCGAGATCCCCGTTCACGTCGGTCCGGATGCTCGCGGTCGGGACGGTCAGACCGGACGTCTCGGGTGTCGTCGTGAGGAGGACGGGGAGGAGGGTGTCCTGCGTCACGTCCAGATCCGCGCACTCCTCGCCGCAGATGACCTCGCCGTCCACGCCGGCGAGCGCGATCGACACCCCGACCTCGGGCTTCACCTCCTGGACCGCCGTGACCGCCCGCCAGGGTCCGTCCGGTCCGGTGATCTCCGCCGCGACTCCCACGCCGATCTGAGCGGCCTGCGCCGCTGTCGCCGTGACGGAGAACGTCGGCGTCTTCGGCAGCGTCCTCGCGACGACCTCGCCGCCCGAGACCGCGGCTCCCCGGGTGATGAGGGTCTCGTCGACGACCAGCCGGGTCGGCACCTCGGGCACGAAGACCAGGTCGCCCCGTCGGACGACGCCGTCCACCGGGAATCCCGCAGCCTTCTGCCACTCCTTGATCGCGGCCGCGGTGCGCGGTCCCGGTGCACCGTCCGCAGCGCCGCGGTAGTACCCGAGGTCACCCAGCAGCTCCTGCAGCTGCTCCACGTCCTCGCCCTCGCTCGTCCCGTCGATGTCCCGGAACGCGGGGATCACGCCGCGCGCGAGAACCACGGGCCGAAGGTCCACGGTGTAGAGCTCCTCGCCCTGGTGGGCGACTTCGCCGGGCACATGACTCACCGTCGTCACCGTGCCCTGCGCCGAATTGGTCCCCGCGGGGGACTGGGTCCAGTGGGCCGTCGCCACCAGGTTCACCGACGCGCCGACAGCACCGGCGCGAGCGACAGCGGTCGTGTAGTCGGTCACCGGCACGACCTCCTCTGCAGGCGTGAAGATCACCGCTCCGGCCCAGACACCCGCCGCGGCGGCCAGCACCACCAGGCAGGAGGCGAGAGCGGCGACGGGAGAGAGAAGACGTCTCCGAGGCGATCGATCGTCCTTCACCAGCACAGTCCTTTCACCAGCACAGTCCTTTCACCAGCAGAGTCCTTTCGCCAGCAGAGGCCTTTCGCACGGAGATCGGTCGGAGGACGGCTGTCACCCTCCGACCGACCACGCCTGATCAGCGATTGCTGATCGAGGCAGAGATTTCGATCACTGGTAGCAGCTCGCGCCCGAGCTGTTCAAGGTCGCCGTGCCGTTCGTTCCCACACTCCAGCTCGAAACGCCGCGGTACCCCGACTGAGAGAATGTTTTGTACGTGCCAGGAGTATCCTTGGACGAACTGAAATCCTTGCCGAAAGTCCGGCCGTCGGTCGACGTGTATCCGTGAAGAATTCCGCCGTCCCCCTTGTTCGACGTCGAATAGACCGCCGTGATACCGACCGTCCGTATGCCACCGCAGGAATAGGATGCGGCGTTGGCCGCCGCAGGAACTGTCAGCACTGCCGCAATGCCTCCGATCAAAGCGAGTGCTGCTGTAGGAAGCAGTTTTTTCATTGTGTTCTCCATTCAGTTCGTGCCACGACATCCGTGACAGGGGTGAAGCGGTCGTAGTGATCAGGCATGTGGAGCAGCGAGGCGCTCATCACTCCCCGAAGTAGCCCCGAGGGGTCTGCGGGCAGTCGGTATTCACGGCGAGCCACTGCGTGTTCCCGGTCGGCTCATAGCTGAGGTAGGGATTCCACGCCTCGCCCGAATTGATGGTGTCGCGGAAGGTCTCGTAGGTGGGCGCCTCCGGCACGTCGATGCCATGACTCTCCAGGCACTCGGTGAGGTCGTACGCGTAATAGTGGTAGAGGTACTCGTACTGCGCCTCGGTCGGAGCCGTGTCGAATCTCGGATCCCTCGGGTACTGCGCTCTGCACACGAACAGGGCGATGTCGTGAGTCTGCGTCTGCTCCGTGGGGAAAGAACCGTAGTTGAGGCCGCCGTCGGGATCGGCCTTCGTCTCCGGGAAGCCGGCCGAGACCATACAATCCGCAATCGATGACGTCGACTCCGAGGGATTCACGGTGCGGATCACGTCGACCTCCGGTCGGACCGCGGTCGGATACGTCACCGCCAGCAGCTCCCAGGCGGCGTCCTGCTTCTCGGCCAGCGCGCGCTCCACCTCGGCAGCCGGGAGCGGCGGCACGGTCGGCTTCGGCGGCGCAGCGTCTCCCGCTGAGCACGCGGCGAGCGATGCGACGATGGTGACGGTCCAAACGACGGCAAGAGCCCTCGTCGCCGATGATCGCAGCGAGTTCTCAGTACGGATCCTCATGTGTCTACCTCCACTGAGAGACCATACTGATATGGCCAGCGTCTCTGCCCGATTGGCGCGAGACGCGGCGACCTCGTCGCGGTCCGACCCCGATCGCGTCAGGAGACCGTCAAGTTTCCGGACAGGCCACCGGGAATGCGGTAGAGATGCCCCTGGGCTCGCCGCGACGCGGGGCGCCGACGGCGGAGACGCCGCAGCTCCCTCGCCGCCCCGAGATCCGTCCCACCCGGAACCCTTGATGATCGGACCATCATGTCGACGACGACGACGACCCCCACCAGCCTCCGACGCTCCGTGTCGAACACGTTGAAGGGGTCCGCGGGCAATCTCGTCGAGTGGTTCGACGTCTACGTCTACTCCGTCTTCGCCGTCTACTTCGAGTCGCAGTTCTTCGCTCCCGGCGAGAAGAACTCGACCCTCTACATCTGGGCCATCTTCGCGGTCACCTTCCTCATGCGGCCGATCGGCTCCTGGTTCTTCGGCCGCTTCGCGGACCGGCACGGGCGCCGCCTCGCGCTCACGGTCTCGGTCTCCGTGATGGCCGCCTGCTCCCTCCTCGTCGCGTTCGCGCCGACGGCCGAGTCGATCGGCGGGGGAGCGGTGGTCCTCCTGGTGCTCGCGCGCCTGCTCCAGGGCTTCGCCACCGGCGGGGAGTACGGGACGAGCGCCACCTACATGTCGGAGGCGGCGATCCCCGGTCGGCGCGGCTTCCTCTCGTCGTTCCACTACGTCACCCTCGTGGGCGGCCACGTCCTCGCTCAGCTGACGCTGCTCGTCATGGTGCTGACCCTGCCTGACGAGGCGATCTCGGCCTGGGGCTGGCGGGTGGCCTTCGGCATCGGCGGCGTCGCCGCGGTCGTCGTGTTCTGGCTCCGCCGCACCATGGACGAATCGCTGGCGACGACCCGGATCGACGCCGTCAGAGCAGGGGAGTCCCGCCGGAGCGGCTCGATGCGGGAGCTCCTCGTCCACCAGTGGCGGCCGCTGCTGCTCTGCTTCGCGGTGACGATGGGCGGCACGGTCGCCTTCTACACGTACTCGGTGACCGGTCCGAGCATCATCAAGAGCGCGTTCGCCGGAGACGACGTCGTCACGGGCACCGTCATCAACCTCATCGCCCTGACGACGCTGATGCTCCTGCAGCCGCTCGGCGGCTGGCTCTCGGACCTCATCGGCCGGAAGACCCTCCTGGTCTTCTTCGGGATCGGGGGAGTGCTCTACACCTGGTTCCTCCTCACCGCCCTGCCGCAGCAGACCGCCCCGCTCGCCGCCTTCGCGATCCTGGTCGGCGGATTCGTGATCCTCACCGGCTACACCTCCATCAACGCCGTCGTGAAGGCGCAGCTGTTCCCCACGCACGTCCGCGCCCTCGGGCTCGGCTTCGGCTACGCGCTCGCCAACTCGGTCTTCGGCGGCACCGCGCCGCTGCTCTACGCCGGCGCGCTCGGCGCCGACCAGGTGCCGGCCTTCATCGGCTACGCGACCGCCGTCATCGCCGTCTCCCTGGTGGTCTACGCGGTGTTCCTCCGCAACACCGGGCCGAACTGGCTCGACGACGAGGCCGCGATGCGGCTGCGGGAGGAATCGAGGCGTCCGTCCTGACGGTGGCGGCCGGGCTCGGAGTCGTGCCGCCTCCCGGAGCTCGTGGGAGGCCGAGCAGCAGAGCGTCCTTCGAGCGTAAGTGATGGAGGAGGCCGGTCGTGCTGAGCTCCGCCCTCTGAGCGACGGCGCTGACGGTCACGCCGGCGAACCCCTCGAGGTGAGGCAGGCGAGAGCGGCGTGCAGGATGCGCTGTCGCGTCGCGCGACCGGCGAGGTAGCGAGCTCGGGGACGGCGCTCGCCCCGCCCGGTCGTGAGGACCGGACGGGGCGCGGGCGGGGGAGTGCGGATCACGGTGGGTCAGACGCGGGCGGGCGCCGCGCGCCGGTTCAGCTCGGCCTCGACGCGGCGGACGTCGCGCGGGTACACGAGGTAGAGCGCGCCGAGCACGACCGCATTGAGGAGCATGGCGCCGACGAGGACGTAGAGGAACACGCCCTGCAGGCCGAGGGTGAGCGCCAGCGTTCCGGCACCGAGGGAGAAGACGGCCCAGCCCACGGTCTCGAAGACGGTCAGCCAGATCGCGAACGCCTGGCCCCGCAGCTCCGGGAGGACGACGGAGGAGACGATCGGACGGTTGACCGGCGGGTTCATGCCCTGCGCGAGGCCCATCAGGGCCCAGAAGACGCTGTAGACGCCGATGTTCTCGTGCGGCTGCTGCGTGGCGAAGAACGCGGCGACCGCGAAGAACACCTGCGCCAGCTGGATGAACGCTACGCGGCCGCGGAGGCCCAGCGTGCGGTCCAGCACCGGGATCGTCCATCCGCCGCCGATCGTGCCGACGATGTAGCCGAGACCGAAGGGGAGCAGCACGAGAGCGGCGACGGGGTTCTCGAAGCCGCGCTCGACGACGAGGAACTGGATCCCGAAGATGGTGATGAGCAGGTGCCCGGACAGCAGCCGGGAGAGCATCATGATCGAGAACGTCGGGATCGTGAACAGCGACAGCACGGACCGGACGGTGACCTTCTGCTTGGCGCGCTCGCTCTCGTCCAGGGTCGCGAGCTGGGCTTCGGAGGCGCCGACACCGGGGTCGCGGAACACCAGGCGCACCAGGATTCCGGACAGGATGCAGACCGCGCCGATCGTCCACATCCCGTACCGCCAGCCGTCGGTGAGACCCG
Source organism: Rathayibacter sp. PhB186 (assembly GCF_003751825.1). Taxonomy (NCBI): domain Bacteria; kingdom Bacillati; phylum Actinomycetota; class Actinomycetes; order Micrococcales; family Microbacteriaceae; genus Rathayibacter; species Rathayibacter sp. PhB186. The sequence goes on from NZ_RJKO01000007.1 coordinate 159,837, forward strand.
TGAACAGGGCGATGGCGGGGCCGACCACGGAGGCGATGCCGCTGACGCCGCCGTAGAAGTAGCCGACCGCCTTCGAGCGGTTCGCGTCGTCGAAGGAGTCCGAGATGACGGCGTTCGCGATGGGGGAGCCGCCGATGAGGCTGGCGGACATCAGCGTCGCGAAGATCAGGAGCTGGATCCAGTCCTGCGAGAAGCCCGCGGCGATGCCGAACGTCCCGCCGATGACGGTGGTGAGGACGAGGGCGGCGCGGCGCCCGATCCTGGAGGCGAGCCACACCCAGAAGGGCCCGGCCGGGACCGCGATCACCTTGCCCGCGGCGGCGAGGACGCCGAGGTGCCCGCTGTTCAGGCTCAGGGCCGCGGCGATGGAGGGGAACAGGGTGGTGGTGAGGCCGGCCTCGGTGTTGTCGACGACGGTGACGCCGGTCAGGGTGGCGAGATTGCGCCAGCGGTGCGGCACTTTCACGGGAGCGGCGGGGATGCCGGTCGGAGCGCTGGTGGTGGTGGGCAGGGAGGTGTTCATCAGGAGGTCCTGTCTTCGTCGTCAGGTGCAGAGGGTGCACCGCAGGGCGGCGCCACGGAGGTGGTGACGCCGCTCGGGGATGCGAGGGGAGTGGCGCCGGCAGGATCGGCCGGCGGAAGGGACGCCTTCTCAGGCGGTGACGGGGACGAGCTTCGTGAGTGCGTCGCCGAGGGCGAGGAGCTGTGCGGCGGTCAGGGCGGCCGATCGGGCGAGGTCGAGGACGCTCATCCCGATCGGAACGGAGACGGGTTCGGTGGAGACGAGCCCCGGGACGTGCGCCTCCAGCGCGGAGCGGGCTCCGGGCACGGCGAGGAGGTCGACGAGGGGCAGCATGAGCAGCTCGTGAGCGGCGAGATCCTCCGCGCGCGGAAGGGGCTCGGCCACGGCCGCGGCACGCTCTCGCTGGGCTCGCACGAGCAGGTGCTCCCTGCCCGGCTCGCCCTCGGTCGGGAGTCCGAGTCGGGTGAACTGCGAGCCGGGAGCGTCGGCGGCGCGCAGGGCGTCGACGAGCAGCCGCATCATGCGCAGCTCGGCCTCGTCGTCCACGAGCGGGTGCTCCTGGCCGGGGTCGGTCGAGAGGTCGAAGAGGAGGGTCCCGTGCTGCCACGGGTTCATCCAGCCCGGCGTCGCAGGCATCCGCATCGTGCGGACGCCCTTCGTGAAGGGGAGCGGCTCGGACGGCTCCCAGGCCATCAGCTCCGCCGGGGCGAACCGGGAGCGCATGTGCGTGGGCATCAGCGTGTACTCGTCGAGCGGAGTGTTGGACCGATCCGCCGCCGCGCGCATATAGACGTAGCGGCCGTCGGTCACGTTGACGTGACCCCCGTGGATCCCGAACAGCACCGAGTCGCGGGTCAGCGCCTCCTCCGGCAGGGCGAGGTCGATGCCCTGCATGTCGGGGGTGGGCTCCAGATCGAAGAAGCGCAGCAGGGTCGGCGCGATGTCGATGGTCTGCGCGAGCTCCCCGCGACGGGTGTCGCGCTCGGTCGTGCGCGGGTCCCAGAGGAACATCGGCAGATGCACGAGCTCGTTGTACCAGGGCTGGACGGACTTGGCCCACCAGCCGTGCTCGCCGAGGAGGAAGCCGTGGTCGGTGTTCACGATCAGCATCGTGTCGTCCCACAGATCGTGCTCGTCCATCGCGTCGAGCACCCGGCCCAGGGATCGGTCGCACATCGAGACCAGCGCCGCGTACTCGAGGCGGGCGTGCTCGACCTGGGACTCGGGCTCGGTGACCTTCTGATAGCCCGGCCAATCGAAGACGGGTCCGTCGTACTCGTGCGGGTACCTGTCCTTGTACTGCTGGTGCGCGAAGAACGGCTCGTGCGGATCGAACAGCTCGATCTGCAGCATCCACCGGTCCGCGTCCGCGTTCGTGTCGAGGAAGTGCAGCCCCGCGTCGACGGTGAGCGTCTGCGAGTGCTCGGCCTCGGTCGGCATGTAGGAGCGGTTGACGACGTCCTGGCGCAGCATCCGCTGATGCACCGGCGCGGACGGATCGACCTCGGACACGTGTCCCTTCCAGGGATCGCCCTCCTGGCCGCGGAAGAACTCCCAGGTCGAGTAGCGCGTGTGGTAGGTCGCACCGCCGTCCTCCCAGTAGTGCGGGTGGTCGCTAGCGAGGTGAGTGTGCACGCCGGCGTCGCGCAGCAGCTCCGGCATCGAGTCGTCGAACGGCTCCAGCGGACCCCAGGAGCGGTGCAGGAAGTTGTAGCGGCCGGTGTGCATCTCCCGGCGCGCCGGCATGCAGGGCATCGACCCGGCGTAGAAGTTGTCGAAGGTCGCCGCGCGCGCCGCGAGACGGGCGAAGTTCGGGGCATCGACGATCGTGTCGGCGTACGGCGAGAGCAGGTGGCGGTTGAGGCTGTCGAACATCAGCACGATCGCCTTCACAGTTCTGCTCCGATCGCGGTGGTGAGGGGCGGGAGCGAGGGGAGCGGCGCGCCCTCCGGCGCGTCGAGGAGGAGCGACCGCAGAGCGATGCAGCGGGCGACGTGCGCGTCCTTGGACTGGGCGCCACCCTGGTGCTGCCATTCGGCGACCAGCTCGGCCAGCTCCGGATCGAAGGGGATCGAGGTCTCGACCTCGGACCGGCGGTCGCGGTTGCGGTACAGCGCGATCTCGTGCTGACGCGCCTCGATCTCGACGTCGAGCAGATGGAGCAGCTGCTCTCGGGTCATGAAGCCCGCGAAGGCGATCCGGACGCCCAGGTCGGGGTCCTCGAACCGCGTCGGCGGTGTGTAGGGACCGGTCAGCCAGTCGAGGAAGATCGTCGAACCCTCCTCGGTCACCCGGTAGGTCTTCGCATCGGTGGCACCGGGCCGGCTCTCGACGGTGTGGCTCACCCAGCCGCGCTCCTCCATGCCTGCGAGTGCGCGATAGACCTGGCTCATCTGCGTGTTCGAGCGCAGGAACCGGCCGTGCGTGTCCATGAACTTCTTCAGTTCGTACCCGGTGCTCGGGTGCCGCAGCAGCACTCCGAGAAGAACGTTCTCGAGCTTCATCGTCTCGCCTCTCCGCATCACGACTCCGTGATCTCCTGAGGCGACCATGTCACAAGTGGAACAGCCTCGTCAAGGATTCCATTCACTTTGTGTCACGCTGAGCGGGGGCGCTGCCGGCTCACGTGCGCACGCGCCTCGGCCGAGCACATCCCGCCGCAGCGATCTCCCGCTGATGGCCGAGAGCGTGCGGCAGGAGGCGCCGGAGACCCCGCAGGACCGGCCGTGTCGGATTTCTCGAGTGTTCGGTCGGTGGTGCGGCGCGCCTTCCGATGCCGGGCGGAGTCGGTCACCCCTCGGATCGCGTCGTATTGCCCGCCCGGCCTGCGCCCCATGCCGCGCCGAGGCCGAAGAGCGTGTCCACGCCGTAGTGCTCCATCGCGGCGGAGATGCGGCGGCGGCCGGTGCGGGGGTTGATGCCGAGGCGGTTGGAGGCGCTGTCGAGGGTGTTGCCCTGCTGCATCAGACGCAGGAGCGGCAGCCAGGAGTGCTCGTCGCTGCCCAGCGGATCCGCGCGCTGCCAGAGCTCGTCGAAGTAGGCGCGGACGATGTTCGCGAGGCCCGCGTGGCGGACTCCGAGCACGCTCGTCGGGGTCGCCTCGCCCCAGACGAAGGGGAGCGCGATGTGGTCGCCGTCGACCCAGAACCAGCCCGGCGGCCGGTCGAGCGAGCGGTACTCGAGCCCGACCCGTCCGTAGACGGCCATCCGCTCGAGCACCCGCGGGTCGGCGGCCGCGGACGAGGGGACGATGATGCGCACCGTGTCCCTCTCCTGCAGGGCGTCACCGAAGCGGACGGCCCGGTCGATCGGCGCCGTCATCAGCCGGTCGATGCTGGCGAACACCGCGACGAGGGAGCCCGACGGGGTGCCGACGAGCTCCCACAGCAGGTCCTCCGCGGCGTAGGGCCCGTGACGCAGCACCGTGGGCACCAGGTCGGCCGCCGCCTCGCCGGTCGACCAGGCGCGGAGCACGGTGGGCAGGTTCTCGAGGATCTTCTCGATGCCGGACATGGCGTCCTCGGCCGCGACCCGGACCCGGCGGGTGTGCACCGAGACGGCCTCGTTCGCCCAGTCCGCGGGCGGGGGATAGGCCAGCAGATCGCCCGCGCCGCCGATGAGCCCGCGGTCGCGGAGCCGCTGCACGGCCGCCTCGACCTGCGCGGGCTCGAGGTGGGTCGCGAGCACCGCGTCCTCGAGCGTCGCGGGCCGCCCGCGCAGCAGGATGCCCAGCAGGGTCTCGTCGTCCATGACTCCCTCTCGGTGACGAACAGTCCGTCTCGGCACGACAGTGCCGGGACGACGGCGCGCCCACAAGGCGCTCCGGAAGCCGCCCGGACCTGGTAGGGCTGCGGGTCCGCACGGTCAGCCGACGCGGTCGGCGGCTGCGTCCCGCGTCAGGTGCCCCGGGTCGTCCGCTGGAGCAGCCTGGTCGCGGAACATGCGGTCCCGGCTGCTCGCTGTGCAGACATCCGATAATGCGCATTATGTCAGGTTTGAGTTGTGGGATCGCGGGACGGGTTCGCTTCGGGCGGTTTCGACGACATGCTGCTGAACGGCAGGGCATTACCTGTGCCGCGCGCCTCGATGGGGGCGCGCAGCCGCGCAACGCCACGAAGCGGTCCTCGCTCGTTCGATCTTCCAGGCGACCGACGAGCAAGTCGACAGCGGTTCGCCCCACCTCTTCGATGGGCTGCCGGAAGGTCGAAAGGCCGAGTCAGCCGTTGTGGCTTCGGAAGAGTCTCCAGATCAGCATGGCGACGGCCATGCGCTCGCGGCCTGCGGGCGATCGAAGATCAACTTGTAGAGCTTGGCCAAGGCGAGTGATGCGGCCCTGCATGCTGCTGTGGTGGAAGTTGGCGGCACGCGCTGCTGATCTCAGAGAATCTGCATGGAGGTAGTGGTCGAGGATGTCGATTGCCTCTGCCCCGTGTGGCCCTGATGCCAGTCGTTCGAGGTGAATCACGTCGGGCTGTTCCGCTACGACCGCGGGGTCGAGAGAGCTGACCAGGCGTAGGGCTCCGAGTGTGTCGGAATCGAGTAGTCGCGGCCATGATGAGGTGGCGCCGGCGAAGCGGAGCGTGTCGCGTGCGATGACCCAGGATCGTGGTGCGTCGAGAATGCCGACGATGGGTCCGCTCGCCGCTCGCCCGGTGATGCCGTGCGCGGCTGTCCAGTCGACGGGTTCCGAGCCGACAGCGATCACCAGCGAGAGGTGCTTCGACAGTGGTGCGATGTGCACCGGCCGCTGCCAAGCAGTACGGAGAAAACGGGTGGCGGGTTCATCCAGCGTTGATCCTTCTGACTCGACCGCGATGAGTTGGATAGAAGTCGCTGGTTGTAACCCGATAAGGCGTGCAGCGCGAGACCTTTCCGCCTCTGTGCTCCTTGCGTTAACGAGGAGTTGCGCGAGGGCCGGGTCTGAAAGCCCTGATGCGGCGTCTACCCCACCTGAGGGACGTTGGCGCGCTAGGACAGCCGTGACAGTCAACGCGAAGCGCTCGAGGATGAACTCGTCGAGCTCGTGACGGGTGTCGCCTCGTTCCAACCAGAGGGTGCCGTGTTCGTTGCTGCCCGCATCGACGTTCGCGTGCTGCGAGACGTGAGCTGCCGATCCCGCCAACAGTGCGCCGTCGCTGGAGTACCGGGTCGATAGTCCTCGAGAGGGGAGCTCTACTCCTGCGGGACAGTCGGCGAGAACTGCTGTCGCTCGTACCACGGCGTCAAGGTCCGGGTTGTTGGAGGCCAGCTGGTCGAAGTATGCGACGACACGAAGCGCACGCTCTCCGGGAGTGTCGACGTTGAGCAGCTTCACCATGAGGCCCTGCATGCTCTGATCCTACGAGCAGGATCGCCCTGTGACCGCCATCCGTCTGGTCACAACGATGACATCTGCCAATTGGCGGTCTGCGTAGCGGGTGGCGAGCGGGATGATGGCGGAGTGACTGTCGACGGACTCCCCTTGCGCCTTGATCCTGAGCTGGCTGCGATCAGCGTGATGATCCCCAGCTTCGACTTCACCGACGTTGAGGGATCGCGCCGTTTCGAGCAAGAGCTCGTCGCTCAAGGCAGGCGGACTGTCGAGGGTGTGGTCACCGAGGATGTACTCGTTCCGCGTCGCGATGGTTCAACTGTCGCCGCCCGGATCTACCGCCCCGAACAGATCGGGGTTCTGCCGGCCGTTCTGTACATCCACGGTGGCGGTTTCGTCCTCGGCGGATTGGACACGGAGGACGACCGTTGCGCCTACTACGCGCGAGATGCGCACTGCACGGTCGTTTCCATCGACTATCGACTAGCACCCGAGCATCCCTTCCCGGCAGCGTTCCACGACTGCGTCGATGCGCTCTGGTGGATGCACGACGAAGCGACCTCGCTCGGAATCGACAGCCGGCGGTTGAGCGTCGGAGGTAATAGTGCTGGGGGTGCGATCGCGGCCTCCATCGCCCTGGCCTCGCGCACCGACGAAGCACCCTCCCTTGTCCATCAGCTCCTTGTGAATCCTGTGCTGGACTGCCGGAGTGAGACCGCTTCGATGCATCGATTCACGACCACGCCGGGCTGGAACCGGGAGCAGAACCTCCTGATGTGGGAGCTCTACTTGGGTGACTCCTCGGTGCCGGTAGACCATCGGGCTGCTGCGGCTCTCACTGATGACGTCGCCGGTGCGCCGCCCGCGTCCATCTGGGTTGCGGAATACGATCCCCTCCGCGACGAGGGCTACGCCTACGCGCAGCGGCTGATGGCCACCGGCGTCCCCGTCGGGATCATGCAGTACCCGGGCACCATCCACGGCTTCGACGGCTACCGGATGACCAACGTAGGAAAGCGCGCCCTGGCAGACCAGATCACCGCACTCCGATGGGCTCTTCGCACCTGAATCGACAAACGGCGAGTTTCGTGCCGTGAAGACAGCCAAATGGCGGTCAGGGGATTTGGGTGGCAACCGTAACGTCGGTGGCACACCTCAAGTCGTCTCGAATCCCGTAGGCGCAGCATCGCTCTACAGCTGCGGCCACGCTTCGTTTCGGCCCCGGAAGGACAATGATGACCTCTCGCGCCCCCGTCGATCCCGACGTCGTGACTCTGATCGCCGACGCACCCGCCATCCTGAACATCGATCCCGCTGCGACGGCAGATCAGATCAGGACCAGGGAGGCTCGCCTCCACTCGTGGATGCGGGGCGACATTGAGCCCGAACTCGACCGTGTTCCGACGCGAGAGGATTCCGTCGCTGGAGTGCGCGTTCGCTGGTACGGCGATGAGCGACAGGCCAACAACGACCTCGTGGTGTACCTCCATGGAGGTGGCTGGCTCGCCGGTGACGTCGATTCGTACGACCCGGATGTTCGCCGGCTCGCCGCGCACCTCAGGCTTCCCGTCGTCGCGATCGACTACCGCCGGACGCCTGAGCACCCGTTTCCGGCGGCCATCGAGGACTGCATCGCCGTCCTCCGTGAGCTGCAACGGGGTCCTCACCGATCACTCTCCCTCGCCGGAGACAGTGCCGGGGGAAACCTTGCCCTCGGTGCCGCGATCGCCCTGAAGACCGAGAGCATCGTGTCGTCGATGCTCCTGCTCTACCCCGTGGTGGATCCGACGGCGTTCGACAACCTCTCCTATACCGACAACGGTGCCGACTACCTTCTGACAGCCGATGCCATGCGCGGATTCTGGGACTTGTACGTGCCCTTGGATGAGCACCGCCGTCATCCCAGCGCGGCCCCCCGCTTCGCGGAGCTCGAAGGGCTCCCGCCGGCGGTCGTGGTCAGCGCGGATTTTGACCCGCTTCGCGATGAAGACCGCGAACTCGCCTCACGCCTCATCGCCGCCGAAGTGCCGACCACTTACCTGCCCAATCCCGGGCTCACTCACGGCTTCCAGCAGATGGTCCCCCGCATTCCCGCGGCGACGAGAGCCCTCAGACGCGCCTACACCGCCTTCGCGATCACGATCGCCAGCACCGGAGCCCCCTCTCCCCTGCTGCCGGCGCCGACGCGCTGACCTGGCCGAAAGGACACCGCCATGACCACCTCGCACATCGTCCACTTCGGTGTGGGCAATTTCCACCGTTCCCATCAAGCCAAGTATCTTCACGAGCTGCACCAGCAAGGCCACGACCTCGAATGGACCATCGTCGGAGCCGGGCTGCTTCCCGGAGACGTCCGCATGCGCGACGCCCTCCAGGCCCAGGACTACACCTACACCCTCGTCGAGCGTGCCGCCGACGGCACCGATGAGGTGCACCGCGTCGCGTCCATCTCCGGCTACCTCTACGGCCCTGATGACCCCGCCGCGCTCATCGAATTGCTCGCCGACCCTTCTACTCGCATCGTGTCGCTGACCATTACCGAAGGTGGCTACAACCTCTCCGACACCACCGGACGGTTCGATACCAGCAACAGCACGATGCGCGCCGACACGTGGCGGAGCGAGCAGCCAATGACCGTCTTCGGTTATCTCGCCGCCGCTCTGCGCCGTCGGCGACGCGCGGGCGTAGAGCCGTTCACTGTCATGTCCTGTGACAACATCCAGAACAACGGCGACATGGCGCGCGAAGCACTCGCATCCTTTATCAGAATGACCGACCTTGATCTGGCCGACTGGGTCGAGGAGACCACCGCATTCCCCGGAAGCATGGTCGATCGCATCACCCCCGTCACGACTGACGCGGATCGGGAGTGGGTCCGCGCGACCACCGGGTATGAGGACGCGTGGCCGGTCATCAGCGAAGACTTCACCCAGTGGGTGATCGAAGAGAACTTTCCGACCGGCCGTCCCCACTGGGAGAACGTCGGGGCGCAGCTCGTCGAGGACGTCGCACCGTTCGAGACGATGAAGCTCCGAATGCTCAACGGGTCCCACCAGGCGCTCGCGTACATCGGTCTCCTGAACGGCTACACCTTCGTGCACGAAGCGATGGCCGACGTCACAGTCGCAACCTTCGTGGACGTCTTCATGACGGAGGCGCAAAGCACAGTGCCACCCGTCGAGGGAATCGACTTGCACGATTACCGTGCCCTGCTCCTGCAGCGGTTCTCCAACCCCGCAATCCGCGACACGCTCGAGCGCCTCGCTACCGATGCCAGCGACCGCATCCCCAAATTCGTCGTCCCGATCGCTCAGGATCTCCTCCATCAGAATCGGATAGCGCCCGCCACGGCCGCTGTCATCGCCAGCTGGGTTGCAACTGCTGACCAGAGCCGCCGCTCCACTCAGCCCCTCAAGGACCGCCAAGCGGGAGACGTTGAGCAAGGACTCCTCGACGAACGAGTCGTCTCCGGGTCATTCCTAGATCGTCCCGACTGGTTCAGCACGCTCGGCGATGACCCCACCTTCCGAGCGGCGTACACCTTCTCGCTCGACCACTTCCGCCGACAGGGTGCTCCACTTCTCCCGGCCGCCACCCCCAACCGCTGACTCCCTCTTCTCCCTTCTCTTTCCGCTTCTAGAAAGGCATCATCATGAACCGCACCAGCCGCATGATCGCGCTCGTGGGCACCGCCGCCCTCGCAGTGTCCCTCAGCGCTTGCAGCGACGGACCGATCGGCGCGTCCAGCGACACGACCGACAACGCCGGCAGCGACGCCGTCAGCGTTCAGTTCGTCAACCCGCTGCCCAACTACCCGGCCTGGCGCGTGATCGGCGACTGCATGGCCGACCAGGCCAAAGAACGCGGAGTCGACTTCACGGAGACCGGGCCCACCGGGCAGGCCATGGACCCGACCACGATGATCGAGCAGATCCAGGGCGCCATCGCGAACAAGAAGTCGGGCATCATCACGCTCCCGGCCAGCGACGCCTTCGGTCCTCTGCTCCAGCAGGCCCGCGACGCGGGGATCGTCACCGCCACCATGTACGGAGACGGCGCGGAGGGCAGCGGCGCCGACATCAACGTCGGCATCAACTGGACCGAGCTCGGCAAGGTCTACATCGACGAGGTCGAGAAGCTCCCCGGCGACAAGAAGCTCGGAATCGTCACGAGCGCCGACACCGGAATCGGCAAGCTCTTCATGGACGGCGTCAAAGCCGCCGTCGCCGACTCCGACGACATCGAGATCGTCGGCGAGGTTTACACCGGCGATGACTCCGCCAAGGCCCTCGCTCAGACCAATGCCCTTCTCACTGCGCACCCCGAGGTGAACGTCATCGTCACCAATATGGGCACCGCCACTCAGGGCGGCATCTCCGCCATCGAGTCCAAGGGACTCACCGGGAAGGTCTCCTTCATCGGCAACGGCCCCGATAACGGCGGCAAGGAAGCCATCGAGAACGGAACCGAGTACCGCTTCCTGCTCCAGGCGCTCTGCGATGGCGGCAAGGACGCGCTCGACGCCGTCGCCGACCGCCTCGAGAGCGGAACCGCTGCCGGCGGCGACGCCACCCTCATCGACATGGGCACCCGGATGGCCACGAAGGACGACTACGCCGAGTACGTCGAGAAGGGCTGGTCGTGACCGACACCGCCGCCCTCGAACTCCGAGGCATCCGCAAGTTCTTCGGATCCGTCGCCGCCCTCGAGCACGTCGACCTCGCCGCCTACCCGGGCGAGATTCACGCCATCGTCGGCGACAACGGCGCCGGAAAGTCCACCACCATCAAGATCATCACCGGAATCCACCGAGGCGATGGCGGAGACATCCTGATCAACGGCGACATCGTCGAAGGCCACGGCGCCAGCACCCTCGAAAAGGGGATCGCCGTCGTCTACCAGGACCTCGCCCTCGTCGAATGCCTCGACATCTCCACCAACATGGCGCTCGGAAACCTCCCCAAGCGCTTCGGAATGCTCCTCGACCGCAAGCGCATGGACCGCGACGCCGCCAAGGTCCTCACCGACCTCAACGTGCGTGTGGGTGATGTGAAGACCCCCGTAGGGCTGCTCTCCGGCGGCCAGCGTCAGGTCGTCGCCATCGCGCGCGCCGTCCGAATGGACACCCCCACCATCCTGCTCGACGAACCGACCGCCGCCCTCGGTGTCCAGGAGACAGCCCAGGTCGGACGCATGCTCGACGAGCTCCGCGCTGCGGGCAAAGCCGTCATCGTCATCAGCCACGACCTCGACTTCGTTTTCCAGCACTCCGACCGCATCACCGTGCTCCGGCTCGGAAACAGCGTGGGCACGCGTGGCACCGCCGAAACGACTCGCGACGAGATCATCGGGATGATCACCGGCGCGATCCCCCGCGGCGCTGCGGCTGCCGCATCGAAGGAGAAGTCATGACACAGATCACCTCGACCGCCCCCGCTCCCGTCGTCACCGCGAAAGCAGCACGCCGGATCCCCTCGCTTCTGGTCCGCCAAGAAGCCTCCCTGTTCGGTGTCGTCGCCGTCATCGTCATCGCGGCGACACTGATCAACCCGGCGTTCCTTACCGGTGACAACATCACGGAGATCCTCCGCAGCTCCGTGATCTACTTCGTCATGGCCTGCGGCGCGGCGCTGCTCATTATCGGCGGAGGACTGGACTTTTCGGTCGGCGCGATCTTCACGCTCAGCGCCCTCACCGGCACCTCGCTGATGAAGATCGGGGTTCCAATCCCCCTCGCGATCCTCGCCGCCCTCGTCATCGCGGCACTCGTCGGGGTGCTCAACCACCTGATCATCACCTACTGGCACGTCCCGCCGATCATCGCCACCCTCGGAGTCTTCTTCGTCGTCCTCGGCGCTAACTCCCTCATCACCGGCGGCCTCGACGTCCTCCCCCTCCCCCCAGAATTCGTACGCCTCGGACAGGGCTACTTCATCGGCGTCCCCAACATCATCTGGATCGCCGTCCTCGTCGGTATCGTCACCTGGTTCGCACTCGAACACACCCGGTTTGGCGTCAACATCCGCGCCCTCGGCGGCAACCGAGCAGCAGCCGTCGCCAACGGCCTCCACGTCAAGAAGCTCGACCTCGCGCTCTACGCCATCGCAGCAGTCACCGGCGGCATCGCCGGCCTGCTCTACTCCGCACGAGTGGGCGCCGGGCAAGTCGAAGCAGGCGGCTCCGCGACCACGCTCGTCGTCGTCACCGCCGTCCTCATCGGAGGCGTGAGCCTGCTCGGAGGGCTCGGAAACATCACCGGCGTCGCCATCGGCGCTGTCCTTCTCTCCCTGATCGACAACGCGCTGATCGTTTCCCGCATCCCGCCCCAGTTCAACAACATCGTCGTGGGTGCCATCCTCGTCTGCGCCGTAGCCGTCGACCACCTTCGCCGGCAGCAGCTCTACAAACGCCGCTGACAACGGCAACGCAGCAGCAGCAGAGCCTGCGCCAACAAGCCACTACCCACGACGCTGTCGGCGCAGGCGCTGTTGCGCGGCGAACAACACCATCTCGAAGACACAAGCCCGGGAGGGAGTAATGACCACGACAAGGCATCAGCCGGCTATCGAGGAACAGCGCCCTAATAGCGTGGCTCCCCAGATCCTGGTCATCGGCGAAGCTCTGATTGACATTGTCGAGAGGGACGGCGCGAGCAAGGAATACGTCGGCGGCTCCCCCGCCAACGTCGCTCTCACCCTCGCCCGGCTTGGCCGCGACGTGTCCCTAGTGACCGACATCGCCGACGATGACCGCGGCCGGCGCATTGCCGAGCACCTCGACGCCTCCGGGGTGGATGTAATCCACGGTGACGCGCCTCGCACTTCGACCGCCCGCGCCGTGCTGCGTGAGGACAACTCGGCCGAGTACGTTTTCGACCTCTCGTGGAACCCGCCTACAGCAGATCCAAGCGACGCCACCCACGTGCACACCGGCTCCATCGCTCTCTACCTCGAGCCGGGCGGCTCCGCCGTGCTCGAGCTGCTCGAGGCGCTGCCGGCCGGAGTCACCGCGAGCGTCGACGCGAACATCCGCCCGGCCCTTGTTGGAGTGCACCGGGCGGCACTCGCGCGCTTCGAGCGGGTCGCGACGACCTGCGAGATCGTCAAGCTCAGTGACGAGGACTCCGAGTGGCTCTACCCGACAATGCAACTCGACGAGGTGCTGTCTCGGCTACTCGGACTCGGCGCGCAGCTCGCGGTCATTACGCGTGGAGGCGAGGGGCTGTTGCTCGCCTCCGCCGTTGCACGCATCACGGTGCCCGCCGCGAGGATCGTTGTCGCGGACACGATCGGCGCGGGAGACTCCGCGATGGGAGCGATCCTCGACGAGGCCTTCCGGCAGGGACTGGGCGCGCCGCATGGGATGCTGCTCGATGAACCGTCGCTGCGCGCGATCGGGCGGTGGGCCGCTTGCGTCGCGGGCGTGACAACATCCCGAGCAGGCGCCGATCCCCCAACACGGGCCGAGCTCTAACACGGCTCCGTTCTCCGTCCGAGAGCCGGGTTTCAAGCGCAGAAGCGTTCCCGAGCAAGCCGATCACTACCTGCGGATGAGGCGGCTGACAGCTACGCTATGGCGCTGCTTGCTGAGATGACCAGTACGAGCAAGGTCGTCTCCCGTCCGCTCGCGCACTCACCCTGCGCGAGCATGCCCACCGCGATCGGACCAGTCGCGCCCTCGGATCGTACGCACTCATCACCCGTTGGGCCCGATCACAGGACACAGGCTGGAAGCTTCGAATCGACCGCAGGTCGCGCCGCGGGCTACATCTCGTTCAAGAAAGTTGCAACGACGATTCTCGATGTCTTCGGACCGAAGACCCTGAGCGAAAGTACTTCAGGCGCTCGAATTAAGTGCGTGCTCAGCTTGTAGCAATCCGAGGGTGGTTCCGGGCACGTATTCTCCTCGGAATACCTCGTGCGCGGGCTCGGTCTGGGTGTTGTCCAAGCGGCGCATCATGATGTCGGTCGCTGCTATCGCCATCGCCTCCACGGGTTGGCGCATAGTTGCGAGGCCGAAAAGTGGCGACCGGTACACGCCAACTCCGTCGAACCCGGTGATAGAGACGGCTTGAGGACTCAAGATTCCCGAGGTGGCGAGTACTTCCAGAGCACTGACCGCGGTCGGGTCGTCACCGGCCATGACGGCCGTGACTCCGGAGTCCACGGCGGCACGTAGCGCGCCGGGGAATGTGGCGTCTTCCGCTCCGGGGATGCCTATTTCCGATGTTCCCGCTGCTTCGAGGGTCTCTCGGTACCGGGTGGTGCGTCGCGATCGCCAGCCCGGCAATCACGGCCGGAATCGTGCCGCCTCCTCCAAATCACCGGTGCTCATTGCGCGGACGCTGCGTGTACAGCGGCGGTTGTAGGTCGGGTGGGAACGCACCCTCGACCGGTGGTTCGTAGGGCAGCGCCTCCCCGATGCGGTTCTCGTCGGTGGAGTCCGCGAAGGGCCCGTCTGGGGAGAGTAGGACGCTCATGTGCGGGTCGCAGTGGTTGATCCACCACGCGCTCATCCCGGCTTTCGGGTCGGCGCGTGCGGCCTCCCACGCCCGCCACAGGGCTTCGATGCGCTGCTGCGCTTCCTTGGACTCCCACCAGGCTGCTTTCCACCGCGAACCGCCGCCGGAGCCCTGCGCCATGACTCGGCGCCGGTAGGTGCCAATGAGCTGCTTGCGCACGAACTCATCCGCGGATCCGAAGTGCGTTGTCGGCTGCTCCCCCGCGTCGACGTCGACGCTCACCGCTGCGGTGGTGGGCTCGTCGGCGCCGAACGGGTCGTCGTCGTCGTAGTCGCTCATGCGTGAGTCGCCGGCGTGAGGTCGTGCCCCTGCTCGGTGGACGGCGTGGGCGTCAGCGGTGGCGCTGCACCTGGTCTGTGGTTCGCGAGGGAAGCGTTGATTGCGGCGACGAGCGGCTTGGGGCCGTCGAACCATGGGACGGGGCGCAGGATGGCGGCGCGGGAGCCGGAGGACATGAGGATCGCCCTCCCGATCTTGCGTCCCTTTTTCGGTGTGGGGAGGTTCGCGAGCTCGGCGACGTCGAGGATCAGTTCCCGCTTCAACGCGCTGGTGGTGGAGCGCACGCCCTTGTTGATGCTCGCGGAGGTCGTCTCGCGGTCGTAGGTGCCGATCAGCTCGGACACCATCCGCAGGAAGCCCGTCTCGGAGATTCCGCCGGCGTAGATCTTCGCGTTCGCGGCCGACCAGAGCTTGTCCATGCCCTCCCGTCCGAACACGCTGACGCCCTGCGACCAGGACTGGAACACAGACATGATGGGGATGCCTCGGGAGCCGTAGTGGCTGTAGAGGTCGGGGAGGTCCCGCCAGCGGCAGACGTTCGCTGCCTCGTCGAGCACGCCGAGCATCGGTGTCTGCATCCGACCTCCCGGCGAGACGGCCGCCAGCTCTTCCGCGGCTTCGACGGTCGCCGCGGTGAGGGCGAGGACGAGGGGGCCGGCGCTGCCGGCGCCCTCCTTGGACAGGCTGTAGAGCGTCCCGGTGGAGCGCACGAAGGCTGCCGGGTCGAACTCCGGCCGGGTGTCGTTCTCGCCGGTGCGGTTCACCCACTGGCGGGTGCCGGAGTCCTTCAAGCAGGACGCCATGCGCCGGGCAGTGGAGTACACCGACCCGCGCTCCCGGTGCTCCAACCGCGTTGCGCCCTGCAAGCTCTTGGCCATCAGCGGGAAATCGCTCGAGGCCAGGATGTCTCCGGCCGTCTCGTCGCCTGGTTTCGTCGTCCACTCGTAGACGTCGGTGATCGGGCGGCATGCGGATGAGGGGCTGCAGGCTCGCGCTGAGGAGGGCCGAGTGCCATTTTTGGGCGATGATCGAGATCATGTCAGTTTGATCTTGTTCCGGAAGCGTGTGATTGTCGTCGACGCCTCGCTGCTCGGCAGTCGCGGTCGCCAGTGCCGGCGTCCTCGGCAGCTGCGTCGACCCCGACGGCGGCGACGCCCTCCGTGCCGCTACCGCTCCGCCCGCAGGCCCTGATCCTGCAGGTGCGCACTCACCACCGCGTCCGCCACGCGCCCGGCCGTGCTGGTCCCGCCGAGCGGGCCGCCGCGCAGCCGCATGGCGAGCTCGCCGGTCACGACGAGCAGGAGCTCCTCCGCGAGCTGCGGCGCCTCCTCCCCCACCAGCGGTGCGGCGAGCTCGGTCAGCCGTCCGCGCAGTGACTCCGTATCGGCGCGGACCGCGTCGGCGAGCTCGGCCGGCGGGTCGAGGTACTCCGCGGACGACGCCAGGAACGCGCACCAGCGGGCGCCGTGCGGCCGCTCCCGGAAGCGCTCGAGTGCGGGGAGCACGGCCAGCAGCCGCTCCCGGTCCGAGTGCGCCCGCGCGATCTCGGCGTCCCAGGTCTCGAGCCAGGCTGCCTGCCGACGGGCGAGCGCGGCGGCGACCAGCGCCTCCTTGCTGGAGTAGCCGCGGTAGAGGGTGGCGGCCGAGACGCCGGCCAGTGCCAGCACCGCGTCGATCGGCGTCGCGGCGATCCCGCGGCTGAAGAAGAGCTCCTCGGCCGCGTCGAGCAGCTTCGCCTCGGTGCGAGGCCTGATCGACGCGGCTCGGAGTGGAGTGGACATGCCTCCAGCCTAGACTCTGAATATGAAACGCACGTTTTCGTTCTCGTCCCCGGTCCCCCTCGTCCTCGCCGCCACCGGGCTCATCGCGGCGACCTACGGTCTCGTGCGCTTCGCCTACGGTCTCCTGCTGCCGGAGATGCGCTCCGAGCTGGGGTTCGACGCGGTTACGGCGGGCCGTGTCTCGGCCGGTGCCTCCCTCGCCTACTGCCTCGGCGCGGTCGCGGGCTTCCTGCTCGCCTCCCGCGCGGCCCGCGTCCTCGTGCTGGCCGCCGGTGCGACGGCGGGCGCCGGCGCGCTCGGGATGGCGCTCAGCCACGAGTTCGTCCCCTTCGCGATCGCCGCCGTCGTGAGCTCCGTCGGCGCAGGACTCGCCTCCCCCGCACTGGTCGACGTGCTCCGACGGGGCGTCCGCCCGGGACGGCAGGCGCGAGCGCAGACGATCGTGAACTCCGGGACGGGCCCCGGGCTGGTCGGAGCGGGTGCCCTCGCCCTGACGCTGCTCCCGGGCTGGCGCACGGTGTGGGTCGTCGCGGCGGTCGTCGTGGTCGCGGCCGCCCTCGCCGTCGCCGCTCTCGACGGCGCCACCCCGCACCGCAAGACCGCGACCGCGCTCTCCGCCACCTGGCTGCGCGCGCATCGCGGGGCGATCCTGGCGGCGGCGCTGCTGGGCGCCGGATCCGCCGGAGTCTGGAACTTCGGCAGGACCCTGCTGGTCGAGGGCGGGAGCAGCACCGCGGAGTCGGTCCTCGCGTGGATCGTCCTCGGGATCGGCGGCACCGTCGCGATCGCCACCGCCCGCTGGACCAGCGCCCTGCCGCCGCGCACGGCGTGGACCATCACCACGGCGACGGCCGCCGTCGGGACCCTCGGCCTGGCGCTCACGGCCTCCTCGCCGCTCGCCCTCCTGGCGTGCCTCCTCTTCGGGTGGGGCTACACCGCCGGCACCGGAGCGCTCATCGCCTGGACCACCGCCCTCGACCCGGACCGCGCGGCGACCGGCACGGCCCTGCTCTTCGTGGTGCTCATCGCGGGCCAGGCCGTGGGCGCAATGGGCCTCGGAGCGCTTCTCGACGGGCCGGGCGCCACGGTCGCATTCGCCGTCGCCGCGGTCGCGACGGCCGCCGCCGGAGTCGGCCGCCGAGCACCGGCGCGGCGGATCGAGGCGAGGAGCGGGGGCTGCGGCGGCGGTAGCCTCGCGGCATGACCTTCGCGAACGTCGGCACCCTGGGGGCCGCACTCGGCAGACGCGACGAGCTCGTCGCCCTCCTCACCGAGCACAACGACGCCCTCGTCGACGCCGGCTGCCTGGCCTACGAGGTCGGCGTCGACGACGAGCAGCCCGACACCGTCTTCGTCGTCGAGCTGTGGGAGAGCGCCGAGGCGCACCGGGCCTCGCTGGCACTCCCCCAGGTCCAGGCCGCGATCGCGCGGGCGCGTCCGCTGCTCAGCGGCGCCTTCGGCGGCCACCGCTTCGACGTCGTGGGCTCTCCGCTCCGCAGCTGACCTCCGGGACCGGTCTCCAAGGCCGACCTCCGGGGCCTGCCTCCGCCGAGGGCTCGATTCGGGCTGCGCGGACGTCTCCCCCGTACGTCGACGCCGTCGGTGATCGCGCATCCGTCCCTCCGCCCGCTGATACCGATCCCGCCACCCCGCCACCCGAGAGCAGAGCGCCATGATCAGCACCTTCCTCGTCGAGCACGCCGCGCTCGTGCCGATCGGCTTCTGGATCGCGGTCGCGCTGGTCACGGCGCTCGCCCGGCTGCTGCACCGGCGCGGCGCGAGGAGGACCCTCCTCGTCCTCGCCGCGGTGGCCTTCCTCGCAGGCATCGCGCTGACGATGTACCCGCCGGACGGCACGCCGCTGGTCTTCTGCACCGTGCAGTTCTCGGTGCCGTTCGACGGCATCGACACCCTCGCGAACATCGCCCTCCTGCTCCCCGGGGCCCTGCTGCTCGCGGTGGCGGTCGGCCGCCCCGTGCTCGTCGCCGCCGCCGTCTCCGGCCTGTCCGCCCTGATCGAGCTGGTCCAGGCGAGCGTCCCGGCGATCGGCCGCTCCTGCGACACCAACGACTGGTTCATGAACACCATCGGCGCCGTCCTCGGCGCGTTCCTCGCCGCCGCGATCCTCGCGATCGAGAACCGGCGGGCCGGCCGCCGCGTGTCGCGCTGACGCCGCCTCCTGTGGCGCGGACGCCGCCTGTGTCCCGCGGGCCCGACCTCTCCGGCACCTGGCCTGGGCGGATGGACGGCACGGTCGATCCGCTCCTTCGGCGGGACGCCGCTCCCCCGTCAGGTCGCTTCGCGCAGGCCGGTCCGATCGTGGAGAAAGGTCGCAGGAGGGAACGGTTGGGCAGTACGGTCCAGGTACGAGTGACGGCGACCGGCTCTTCGCCTTCGCGAAGACCGAGTGGCTGAGCCGGGACGTGACTGCCGGACGGACGGCGAGCACGCGTGCGGCGTCGCTCTGGGGGACGGGGTACTGATGAGAGTCACGAGGATCACGCTCGGCATCGCCGGCGTCGTGCTTGCGGCGGCGGCAGTGGCGACGACGATGGGTGTCTCGGCTGCGCAGGCCGGCGGAGACGGTCCGAGCACTCCCGTGGAGACCGCTCGCACTGAACCGGCCGCTGCTGAGCCCGCCGTCTCGCCGGACGAAGCATCTGCAGAACGCGTGGAGCACTTCCCTGCACTTCAACCGTACGACGCCTCTCAGCCTCTGGTGCCCGTCGCCGAGCTGGTCGGCTCCGCACGAGCGGTCGTCGACGTCGGCGCCGAGAAGAGCCCTGTCTATGCAGCCCTCCTGTCCTACGGAGATCTGCGGGTCGCCCTGCCGAGTCTGGCCTCGGACGTGCAGATCTCTGCCGACCGTCCGGTCTACGTACTGACGGTGCATCACACGATCCAGAACTGGGGCGCGCTCTCGGGCACGGTGGCCAAGACCTGGGACGTCTACACACTCGTCTGCGATGGACCCACGGGCGACATGATCGCTTCCGGCACGGGGACGGACATCGAAGCGCTCGGGATCGAGGGAGAGTACGTCGAATAGCGCCGACGAGCGCGCCCTGCGATGCGGCGGCGCCTCGGCTTGTCCTCACAAAAGACGAGCGATGATCGCCTCCCGTCGCCGGCGCTCGCCCTCAGCCCGCGGGGGCACCTGGAGGAGTGGTCACGAGCAGGTACCGTGCCGCGCCTCCAGCGTCCGCGGGCACCGACCAGCGGTGCGGGCGCGACGTCTCGATCGTGATCGACTCGCCGGCCGACACCGTGTGAGACGCTCCGTCGGCGTAGGTCAGCACCGCGGTGCCCTCGGTGACGAAGACGAACTCCTCGCCCTGATGCACGAAGTCGACGTCGTCGGACTGTCCCGGCTGCGCAGTGAAGAGGTACGCCTCCGTCCGCCGGCCCGGGCCGCCCGCCACCAGCCGAGCGCGCGGGGCGTGCGGCGCGTCGCTCGCGCGCAGATGCGCCTCCGGTGTCGTGTCGTCGGAGGAGGCGATCGCCGGCACCAGCTCGGCCGGCGGCACGTCGAAGGCTGCGGCCAGCGCGTAGAGGGTCGAGAGACTCGGCAGCAGGCGGCCGTTCTCGAGCTTGGAGAGGAACGGCTGCGAGACCCCGGCCTCGGCCGCGAGCGCGCGCATCGAGAGTCCGCGTGCGGTGCGCAGGGTGCGCACGAGCACGCCGATCTCGGAGGCGAGGGCCGGCGCCACGACGGCGTCATCGCTCATCGGTCCTCCCGGGTGGTGCGGTGCGGCGGTCTTGCCGAGAATGATAACCCACGGTTATCATCAGCGGGTTGATAACGTCAGGTTATCAGCCCTCCGCTCGGGAGCATCCGATCGCCACCGAAGGGCAGCACCGTGACCAAGCAGATCTTCCTCGGCGCGTTCGAGGAGTTCACGCCGAACTTCATCAGCAACGCCTGGCACCACCCCCGCGGCGACACCCGCGGTTTCGCCACTCTCGAGTACTGGCAGGACCTCGCCCGGAAGCTCGAGGACGCCGGCTTCGACTTCCTCTTCCTCGCCGAGGCACTGGGCTATCCGATGAGCGGCGACGACGTTCCGGAGGTGGTGATCCGCGAAGCCGTGCAGGTCCCCGTGCACGATCCGCTCGTCCTCGTCAGTGGTCTCGCGGCGACCGTCGATCGCCTCGGCTTCGTCGTCACCGCCTCCACCACGGCGCAGCAGCCCTACCTCAACGCCCGGACCTTCACCACGCTCGATCACCTGACGAAGGGCCGCATCGCCTGGAACATCGTCACCTCCGACAACCAGGTCGCGCTCACCAAGCTCCTGGGGCACGACGGAGTCACGCCCCACGACGAGCGCTACCGCCGCGCCACCGAGTTCGTCGAGCTGTGCCTGAAGCTCTGGGAGGGCGCGTGGGAGGACGACGCGGTCGTGTACGACAAGGCCACCCGGACCTACGCCGACCCCGACAAGGTGCACCGCATCACCCACCAGGGCGAGTACTTCCGCTACGACGGCTACTTCCCGGCGATCCCGTCCGTGCAGCGCACACCGCTGCTGCTGCAGGCGGGCACCTCCTCCGCCGGTCGCGCCTTCGCCGGCCGGTACGGCGAGTGCGTCTTCATCCAGGACCGCGACCTCGACAAGGCCGCCGCCACGGTCGCCGACCTGCGGACGAGGGCGGAGGCGAACGGCCGCGACCCGCGGCACATCACGGTCATCCCCTCCGTCTCGATCATCGTCGGCGACACCGAGGAGGAGGCGTCTCGTCTGCGCGCCGAGCTCGACGCGACCCCCTCGCGCGAGGCCGCCGCCGCGCTGTTCATGGGGTGGAGCGGAGTCGACCTGATGTCGTTCCCGCTCGACGCGACCCTCGCCGAGGTGACGACCGAGGTCGGGCAGACCATGCTGGCGATGTTCCAGCAGCCCGAGTACAGCCCGACCGTCGCCGAGATCCTCGACGTGATCACGTCCTCGATCGGAGGGATGCGCGTCACCGGCACCGCGGAGTCCGTCGCCGATCAGCTGCAGGAGATCGTCGACCGGACCGACGTCGACGGCTTCCTGATCGAGTACACCTACGGCGCGTGGGAGACCTACCGCGACTTCGCCGAGCAGGTCGTGCCGCTGCTGCGCGAGCGCGGCATGCTGCCCGAGACGCCCCGCTCCGGATCGATGCGCGAGCGGATCCTCGGACTCACCGCGCCCACGCTGCCCGCGGGCCACCCCGGTGCCGCGTTCCGCGCGGGCGCGGCCTTCTGAGGACGGCGGGTCCGCAGACCCGGCTTCCGAGGGCGGTCGATCTCCTTGGAAAAGACGCTTGCAGACATGCTGGTCGAGTTGCCCCAGAGGGGCGTATCGAGACCCGCCGTCATCAGCACGGCGGGTCCGCAGACCCGGCTTCCGGCGGCGGTGGATCTCGATACGCCCGCTTCGCGGGCTACTCGATCAGCATGACGGAGCTTCCCGCCGGCCCGGTGGTGCCGCCTTCTCCGCGCCGCCGGCTCAGTGCCCAGATGAACATCAACGCGCAGATGTGCATCATCGGCTACACGACTGCATCGTCGCCTCGTGCGCCCGCCGCGTTCTCGCGTAGCGGGCGCACAAGCGCGTTCCCAGGATCAGACTCACCACCCCGCCGACGAGCGTCGCTGCGACCAGGACCGTCCAGGTCGTCATGGTGGAACTCGGAGTGAGAGTGACCCAGTAGAAGAGCCCGGTGCCACCGCCGACGACTGCAGCCGTGACCACCGGTGCGATCACGGCCGCCCTCTTCTCTGCGAGAGTCCACGAGGAGCAGAGCAGCAGCGCAACGATCCCGATCAGCCAGCCCGCGCCCGGGATCAGCAGCCAGCCGAACGCGTACGACAACGAGCTCGCAACGGCGAACCACGGGCGATCGAAGACGAGTCCACTACTGCTGGACGACCCGTCGGCCGCCGAAGCGATACGCGCAGGGGTCCCGAGCTCGGAGATGCGCTCTCGCGCAGCGTCGTCATCGAGGCCGTCCAGTTCCTCCGCTATCCCCCCGTAGATCTCCTCGCGGAGTTCGGCGCGCACATCGGCGAGCGCGACCTTCAACTCTTCCAGGTAGCGGTCAGCTACCCGCGAGGTGGAGGCAGTCATGGGGTTCCCCTTCCGATCGTCTGGTTCACCTGACTGACGAACGACGGCCACTCCGCTCTGAAACGGCCGAGTTCGATCTTCCCCACGTCAGTCAGTGAGTAGTACTTCCGCGCAGGGCCTTGATCGCTCGGCACGACGACAGCAGCGATGGACCCCCGATCACGCAACCGCCCCAGAAGGGGATACAGCGTCCCGATGCTCCCGATGACCCCCACCTCCTGCAGGCGTGTCGACAGCTCCCACCCGTACATCGGCACACTGTCCAGGAGCCCGAGGATGCAGAACTCAGCAACGCCCTTTCGAAGCTGAGCGCCGACGCCTTCTATCATGCGTCACAGGTTACCCGCGCCGGGGCCCGAGTCGCCGGACGCCGCATCGATCGGCCACGTCGAGAGGGACGACGGACCTCCTCCGGTAGCTGGACGGCGACGTCAGTGGCCGTCGGGCTGGGTGCCGCCGGCATCACTATGGTTCTCTCTCCGGCGTCCTCTCGAGGTCGAACTCGTGGAGTCGCATCCGATCGAGCGCGTGCCGGGGACGGACGTTGGAACCGCTGACCACCCGTGGCGGTGATCGACCCCCTGACGGCACGGCCCCGGCCTGAGCGGTCTCCCGTGAGAGGGTGATCCGCATGCAGCCCACGACAGCGGTCCGGATCTCGGTGGTCGCGGCGGCCGTTCTCTCGTCCGCTCTGCTCTCCGGCTGTGCAGGAACTCCCGCGGAGCCGATCGTCGAGCGGACGTCGCGGATGGCCGTCGACTACCCCTCCTACGACCTGCCGCAGCTCGTCGGGCAGGCCGATCGCATCATCGAGGGCACCGCCGTCTCGACCCGCGACGCCGTCCTGTATCCGACCTACGAGGGCACCGATCCGCTCCTGAACCCGCTGAGCGAGGCGTCGGAGGAGGAGCAGCGCGCCGCCAGTCTCGAGGGCGCCATCGCCGTCACGGAGGTCGAGCTCGAGGTGACCGCCGTCCACAAGGGCGAGGCGGGAGACCGCCTCACCATCACGCAGACCGGCGGCGTCCTGGACGGGGTCCGCTACACGACCGTGCAGGAGCCCCTGCTCGTACCCGGGAGCTCCTACCTGCTCTTCCTGCACGAGGGCGAGCGTCCCGCCCTCCTGGGTGGGGGCGCGGGCAGCTACGAAGCGGCGGACGGCGGCTACCTCGCCATGGCCGCGCAGGCACCCGTCGAGTCGTTGAGCCGCGACGAGCTGGCGCTCCTCCTCG
Organism: Rathayibacter sp. PhB186; assembly: GCF_003751825.1. Lineage (NCBI taxonomy): Bacteria > Bacillati > Actinomycetota > Actinomycetes > Micrococcales > Microbacteriaceae > Rathayibacter > Rathayibacter sp. PhB186. The sequence continues at coordinate 183,582 of NZ_RJKO01000007.1, forward strand.
CCGAGGACCGCCGCGCCACCGAGTGATGCGGGCACCCGCCGGACTGCAGCAAGGGCTCTCGAATACGCGGTGGATCTCGATACGCCCGCTCCGCGGGCTACTCGATCAGCATGGGAGGGCACACGCATACTGGTCGACACATGCTGGTCGAGTAGCCCCGCAGGGGCGTATCGAGACCAGCGCCTCCGTGCACATGTGGATCTCGATACGCCCGCTTCGCGGGCTACTCGATCAGCATGAATCGCTCAGGCCCTGCGGACGCTCGACTGAGACCGACCCATGCTGTTCGAGTAGCGCCGCGGGCGCGTATCGAGACCCGCGCGAAGGCCGGCCGCGCCGGATGCTGCTGCCTAGTGCGCTCGAGCCGGGAGCGCGACCGGGAGGGTCAGCTCGCCGCGCTCGACCAGGCTCTCGAGGGCCTCGAGGACGGCGGCCTCCGGTTCGTACCGCGGCGCGTAGCCGAGGAGCGTCGTCGCCTTCTCGATGGAGAAGTACTGGCTGCGGTGCAGGTGGCCCCAGCTCGCGTCGGCGAGGTCGTCGCCTGCGCTCCGGCGGAACTCCTCCCAGCCGATGCTCACCAGCACGGCCTCCCGCCCGAACCAGCCCGCGGCGATCTGCGCGAACCCGCGGACCGTGAGCGCCGAAGGGGCCACGATGTGGAAGTCCTCCCCCGCGGCCTCCTCGGGCCGGGCCACCGCGAGCTCGAACGCCTGGGCGACGTCGTCGGCGTGCACGTGGTGCAGGGACTCCGCGCCCGAGCCCGGCATGCGCAGCGTCCCGCCGGTGGCCAGGGTCTCCCAGACGGCGGGGTCGAGGTTGCCCAGCGGGCCGATCGGCGCCCGGCCGGGTCCGCTGATGTGGCCCGGGTGCAGCGTGGTGGTGCGCAGGCCGCCCGCGGCGGTCTCGGCCTTCAGGAGGAGGGCGATCGCCTCCTTCTGGCGGCCGTACTCGTCGATCGCGGGCGTCCCCTCGCCCTCCCGGATCGGGAGCTTCAGGGTGGGGCCATAGCGCCAGACCGATCCGCAGCTGATCAGGTGGCCGACGTGCCCGCGCAGCCCCTCGACGAGCGCCCGCGCCGAGTCGACGGTGAAGCAGACCAGATCGATCACCACGTCCGGACGCAGATCGCGGACCCGGCCGGCGAAGACGCCGTCCTCGTCCTCCTGCTGCCGATCGGCGACGACGTTCCGCACCTGCTCCCACTCCGGGCCGGCGGTGTACGGGGTGCTGGTGCCGCGGGTGATGTTCGTGACCTCGTGCCCGGCGCGGACGAGCCGGGGGACGAGGAAGGAGCCGATGTGGCCGCTCCCGCCGATGACGACGACGTGCATGGTGGCTCCTCGGGGGTGGTGACGGGCGGTGCGCTCCACTCCACCACACTCGCGACCGACGGCGCTGGTGCCCCTCCCCTGCTCGGACGTCGGTCGCGCTGCCCTGCGCATCGGCTCAACCGGGACGTCTCGAGCGCGGGCGGGAGAGCCCGCCGTTCAGAGGGCCGCGGGTGGCACAGGTGGCGGGTTCGGGATCTCGAAGACGGCCGAGCGCGGCCACATCAGCGTCGGCATGCGCATCCGCTCGGGCCCGGCGGTGATCAGCGCCGTGTCGAGCAGGTCCGCGGCGTGCGCGAGGACGTGCTCGACGTAGGCGGGGTGCACCCAGTGCGGTCCGGAGAACGCGGAGATCAGGTCCTGGAGGGCACGGACGGAGTCGTGCTGATTCTCGTCCCGCGGGGTCATGGCGGCTCGGATCGCTAGGAGAAGCCCGCTCGGCCGAGCGATGTCACCCATCGGCGGGAGAGAGGTCGTGCACCTCCGCGACGCGGCCGGCATCCGTCACAGTACGCCTCGGACGACCCCGGAGAGGTGTTTCACGAATATCCCGGTGACACCGCAGAAACAGCCCTTCGCGTCTCCGTCCGGGCGATTGCGCGACCGATCGTCCCGGATCGGTGTGAGCAGTGCGGAACGGGGTTAGTCTCAGAGTCCATCCGAGACCTCGCGTGGCGAACCGCACCCTTCCCGGGCGCACGCGACGGCGGGACCCCCATGGGCAGGCTGCACGACGACTCCGGCCGCGGGACCGACGTCGACGACCGGCTCCTCGCTCCCCTGCAGCTCATGATCGGAACGGAGCTCGGCACGAGCGAGTGCACGCGCGTACCCGGCTTCTCCTTGTGAGCACCAGTCAGCCGGGCGGCGCCTTCGGCGAGGAGATCGACCGGCTCCTCGCCTCCTTCGCCACGCTGCTGCCCGCCGAGGACGCCGCCACCTCCGTGCTCGGCGCTCCCTTCGACATGCAGACACTCGCGGCGACCAGTCGTCGAGCGGCGACACTCGACGAGACGCAGATCGACCTCGGCGAAGGGCCCGCCTGGAGCGCGTACCGCGCCTACCGCCCTGTCGAGATGCAGGTCGACGACGAGCGGCACTTCGCCGCCTGGCCCGTCTTCGCGCTCTCCGCAGAGGCGGCAGGAACGAGGACGGTCCTCGCCGTCCCCCTGGTCATCGGCACCTCGAGCATCGGCGCCGTCACCCTGTACAGCAGCGCCTCGATGCGGCTCGACGCCGAACAGCTGCAGCTCGCGGGCCGACTCTCAGGAGCGCTCGCCAGGGCCGTGGTCGATCAGGCGATCACCCTGCCGGAGAACGGGAGTCTCGCCCGTGATCCGGCGCTCTCGCGCCGGGAAGTGCACCAGGCGACCGGGATGGTGATCGGCCAGACCCGGTCGACACCGGCGGACGCCCTCGCGATCATCCGCGCCTACGCCTTCGCGGAAGGCATCGGAGTGCGCGACGTGGCCACACTCATCCTCGCCGGATCGCTCGACTTCTCCCACGATCCGCCCGCGTGATCCCCCTCTTCCGAGGCGGTCGACTGCGGGTCTGGTCGGCGGTGATCAGTGCGCCCGGCGCCCTCAGGATCTCGAGGTCGATGCCGCCTCTACACACTGTCGCGGGATGGTCTTTCCGACCCAGGAGGCGGCCGGTGCGCCATCGCCGATCATCTCCGAGATCGTCTACCGTGCGGTGATCATGTCACCGCGCATCCCGAGCGCCTGGAGGTCGACACCCGTCGAGGAGACGATCGCCTCTCCGCTATCGCCGTCGTAGACGACGGTGTAGACGTCCCACTTCTTGACCGGAATCCCGTAGGGCGCGTCGTTCATGACAGGGGCGTACACGCTCAGAGCCCACATCGGCGCTTCCGGTGAGATTCGAGTGTCGCCGCCGAGTCCCGGGGCGCAGGAGGACAGCTCCGCATACGTCGCCCGCACCGCGAAGATCGGGTACTGCTTCTTCTCCTCCGCGCTGAGCGTGGAGAGGCGACTTCCGGCGCCGTTGGCCAGGTCGAGCGCCGGGGCGGTCAGCTGCTGGACGTCGATCATCGGCCCGTTTGCGGCGTCAGCAGTCGGGGGGCACGGCGGGGCTTCCGTCGGGAGTGAAGAGGGCTGGGGGTCCCGAGTCGAGGCCGGTGCTGCCTGTGTCTCCGTCGAGGTGGGCGTCGTCTTCGCGGTGGCGTCGATGGTGACGGGGCCGGAGCGGATGCGCATCGTGGTCGTGGTCTGCGTGAGGCTCACGTCCTCGGCGCCCAGGACGTCCCTCAGCCACTGCTCGCCGTCATTGCACGCGACGATCGTCGTCGCAGGGCCTGCGGTGATGACCCAGACGGAAGGCTGCAGGCCGGCCGCTTGCAGCTCGTAGGTGAGCCGGTTGCAAGGCTCGTTCACGCTGAGCTTCGACTGGCCGTCGATGCTGACGGTGTGGAAGCTGACCGGATGATCCAGCACCCACCCGCCTGATCCTTGATCACCGATGACCGCGGTGCTCTCGTAGGTGAGCTTCGTCACGTCTTCAACTCGCAGCTGTTCACCCGGGACCTGCGATGACGACGGTGCGCCGGACACGGTGGTGCTCGTCGCGCATCCGCTGAGAAGGAGCGCCCCGGAGAGGCAGAGGATGCTGAAGGGGAGGCTTCTCGCGCGACTGGTGATCACTGGTCGACTCCGTTCTGGTTCATGGGCAGGTCGGTGCAGTCGACCGCGGTAGTCAGTCCCGTGAAGATCCGGATCCGCCCGCCCTCCCGACACACCTGGGTTCCTGCGAGGGAGAACAGTGCGGCGTCCGTCGCGTCTGTGATGCCGTCGGTACCCGACCCCGTGAGTGCAGCGCATGCCGCAGCGAGTGACTCGGTGGGCTCTTCTGCCGGCGTCCGGATCTCGCCCGACAGGGCGACGCCCTGCCCGTCCTGTTCCCAGCAGGTGACGGGCGCCGCGACTGGGATGCCGCGGTCCGTCGGCACTGTCGTGACGACTGCGGCGCTGAGGACCGCGCCGGCGATGCCGGCGAGCGTCACCGCCGCGGCCTGGCCGAGACGTCGGCGGCGGCGGATCCGTTGCGCGAGGCGTGCGCTGATGCGCTCGATCTGCTCATCGCTCAGGTCAGGATCGTCCATGGTCCTCTGTCCGTTCCGTCAGGGTTCTCGTCACCGATGCCCGCACCCGCGAGAGGCGGTTGCGGACCGTCCCGTGAGACAGGCCGAGGGAGCGAGCGGCGTCGCTGTAGCTGAGGTCGTCCTCGATGCAGGCCGTCCAGATCGCGCGGTCCGTCGCACTCATCTCCTCGACCAGACGCCGCACGTCGAGCAGCCGGTCGCTCGTCTCCGTGTCGACGCCTGGGGAGGCGGTGTCGTCGGAGAGGGGCTGGTGGCGTCGGCGCTGCTCGCGGCGGTCAATCGAGGAGCTGAGGTTGCGCGCCGTCACCAGCAGCCACGGCAGCACCGACTCCCCCACGATGCGCACGCCCGAGCGGCGCTTCCAGAGCAGGAAGAAGGTCTCCTGCACGACGTCCTCCGCCTGGTCGGCGTGGACGAGGAAGCTCCCCGCGGCCCGGTGGACCGCACGGCCGTGCATCCGGAAGAGAGCATCCAGCGCCGAAGGGTCGCCGCCGCGAAGACGATCCACCAGCGTCAGCTCAGCAGCACCGACCACCGACATCACCCCCCTCAGTAGTGAATGCCCTCAGAGCACGGTTTCGTCTCAGACTTCAGGGAGCGATCGCAGACGACTCGGCGATACGTCCGGGCTCATCCCCTGAGGGAGGCCCGGTCGCCCACCGGCGGCGTTGCATTCGCTGAGCGGGCGTGTTCGACTGAACCGACGTCAACGATCGGAGATCACGATGTCCGAAGCACTGCTCATCATGGCCCTCGGCCTCGTCATCGCGGTCGGCTTCACTCTGGGACTCCTCCGACGCCGACGCTTCCGAGAAGCCGTGGCTCCCGCCGGCGCCGCAGCCAGTGTCCTCCGCGACGTGTATGCGGGCCGTGGAACCCACGAGCGCTCAGCGGACGAGTTCATGAGCGACCCGACGATGTCCATCACTCTCGACGGCCCCGACCCCCTCCGCACCTTCGGCGTGGAGTCGGCGTCGCGCATCGAGCACCAGTAGAGGCGCAACGGTGGCAGCTACCTTGAGGACATGGCTGCGCGAGAACGGATCGACCTGCTGACCACGACCGGAGCGGTTCTCGCTCCCCTCGGAGTGATCGTGGCCGTCGTGTTCCTCCTCCAGCCGTGGCGCACCTGCGCCGACGACGACGTGGCCGCGGCCTGCGCGATGCACCCCGCGGACGCGACGGTGATGGCATTCGGAGTCGTCGCGGCGATCGTCGGAGTGCTGCTCCTCTGGATCGGCGCTCACCGCGGGCACCGGTGAGCCGACGATCGATGATCAGGCGAGACGGCCGATGCGCTCGTTCCGGCTCGAACCGATAAGCGACAACGGTCGCACCGCAGTCACGGCAGGGTGAAGACACGAACGTCCGCTCGCGCTGACGCTCACCACTCACAGACCGTCCCGGCCGAGCGACCCCTGCAGGAGACGATGCCCGCTCGAGCGGGACACGTTCTCGACTGATTCCCTCTTCGTGTCGTCAGTTCGGGGTCCTGCTGGACATGTACAGAGTGAAGGCCAGTCGAGCACCCAGGAGCAGATCATGACGACCGAACCTCACGACGCCGCCAGCGATCGGGCGATGAAGGCGCTCCTCGACGAATCGGTGCCACCGACTCCACTGGCGGATGCAGTCCCCGACGACGCCCTTCGAGAGATGGTCCGCGGGGCGGAGCGGGAGACACGACGCGGCCGGCGGCCAGTCACGCCTCGTGCCGTCGTGATCGGCACCGTCGTCGCTCTCACGCTGGGCGGCGCGGGTGCGGCCGCGGCGACGACGCTCTCCGGGTGGGAGCCGTGGGTGACGAATCCGGACTCCGTCGTCCACTTCACGCTGCCCAGCGGAAGAGAATGCGAGTTCCGCAGCGTCGCCAGGGAAGGCGACCCGGAGGACGTCAAGGAGGCGCAGGACGTGCTTCGCACCACCGACGTGCTCGCCCTCGCGGACATCGACGGCGAGCTGGCCCGGATCGTCGCTCGGGACGTGACCGTCCGCGGCGACGACGGCGACACCGTGGTGCCCGCGACCGAGTTGTACTCGGGAGACGAGCTGTACCGCCAAGCGGTGGTGGGCGCGATCATCAACGTCGTCTGGGACAAGCTCGAAGACCGAGGAGTGGTCGATCCCGTCACCGGATCAGATCTCTCCTTCGGAAGCCAAGACGACTGCGCAAAATTCACCCAGGCGAACCTCACCCAGTGAGCCGCCGCGATACGCAAGCCGATCGCATCGTGGCCATCCTCGACGCCACAGCCCGTGACCTTCTGAACTACCTCGAACGCCGAGTCGGCACCGATGACGCTGCCGATGCGCTCTCCGAGACGATGACGATCGCGTGGCGCCGGTCGTCGTCCATGCCCTTGCCGGACGAGGACGCCCGCCTGTGGCTGTTCGGGGTAGCGCGGAACGTCGCGCTGAACACCAGTAGGACGCGCAGGCGCCAAGACCTCCTCGCCGAGAAGCTTCGCGGCATCGTCGACCCCATCGGCGTGATCGGAGAACCTTCCGACGTCGTCCTCGACGTTCGAGCAGCGCTGAGCAAACTCACTCCGGAGCTGGCAGAGCTCGTGCGACTCGTGCACTGGGAGGGCTTCTCTCTCAGCGAGGCGGCCCAGATCCTCTCCGTCCCACCGTCCACGGCACGCAGTCGATACCAGAAGGCGAAGCGCGAACTCGGTGACCTGCTGTCCCCGCTGCCCTCGGAACAGGCACTCGGATCTGGAGAGATACGCCGGGTGTGACGCGTGAGGCGATTGCCTTTCGGGACAGACGACGCATCGTCGACGTTCCCCGGACATGCAGGGGTCTGGTCGCGTTGGAACTGCTCAGCGCGTAGCAGCACCGGCGCGAGCGTGCTTTGCTCAGCCGAACGGAGCGCGCCGCTCCACCCGCCGGGAGTCCACATGCCTCGCACCATCTCACTGCTCTTCCAAAGACAGACGGGATCATTGCGCACCCGGCGTTTCGCGAAGGCAGAATCGAGTTGTGTCCACTCACCGAAGCCATGGCCTCTCGAAGGTCCTGCGCATCACCGCACTGACGGTGGCAGCCGGAGCGAGCCTGTGGCTCCTCGGGGACTACGCGGGCAGGTGGCCGGACCGGGTGCCCTCCGCCGGCGCACCGACCGCCGCACCGACTTTCTCCCCCGCGGGCGCGGTGTACCGATACGGCTACTGGGGTGGACTGAAGAATCCGACCTCGAGCCGGCCGATTCAGTGGCTGGAGGACGGGAGCACCTTCACGATGACCACGGGCGGGAGCGGTCAGTGCCTGAACGAACCCGTCGCTCTCGAGGTCGTCGCGCCCGACCACCTACGGATCGAGTCGAAGCTGCAGGAGGACCCGCAGGAGGAGGGGTGCTCGGAGAGCTACGTACTCGCCAGCTATGTCCTCGATACACCCGCCGGACTCGACCCGACCCACATCGTGAAAGTAGAGCGAACTCAGGCGGGCCGAGCCGGGAGCTCGAGTGTCTACGTCGCCCCTCTGCCCTGACCCCAGCCTTCGCGTCCGTCAGACCATCCCCTTTCGGGACGGTCGGCCTGCGCTGTTACGGCTTGCTCGTCGAGCCTCAATCACGGCGTCAGTCGAAGATGTCCGGCAAGTTACCGGTGTCGCCCCACCGGCCGATGAGAGCACCTGTCTTCGCATCGATGACGAAAATCATCCAGTCGAGGGGAACCGCGATGGCGCCGAAGCTGTTGCGGATCTCGCCGGTGACACCGACGAGCCAGAGATCGTCGGCGGAGGGGCTGTCCGACGGCGGAGAGAAGCCAGCGAGCAGTCCTTCGCTGCCATACGCCTCCTCCGAGGTGGTCCTGACGGCATCGGTGCTCGTGGCGACTCCGATGGACGCTTCGTCCTGGAGGGCGAGGGCGATCGCGGCATCAGCCGACTCCACCGGCGCCCTTTCGGCACCGGGAGCACCGGGCTCGAGCGACGGCGTTTCAGTTGGTGCGGATGCTTCCCCGCTGTGCAGCGTGCCAGGAGCGATCGTCGCCACGACTTCGCTCGGAAGGGTGACCGTGCTGGGCGTCGCACTGGGCACAGCCGGGGGTGCGGCCAGTGCGATACCCGCGCCGGTGACGGTCGCTCCAAGAAGCACCAACGAGGCCAGAACGAGGACTGCCTGCTTGCGTTGCATGGTCGATCCGATCGTCATCAGGGCATCGCCGGCCCGGGCTCACAGGACACTGCGGACTCGACGCTCTGGCATCCACCCGACAGCGCTCCTCAGTATCGACCCCGGCATCTCGGTAGACCATCCCCATACGGGACGACCCGGGCCTAGTTCAAGCGTCGCGAAGCATCGACCGAACGGCCTCGATCGTGAACCCCATCGTGACGGCGAGCTCGTGCTCGTTGGCACCGAGAAGAGCAGCGGAGCATGCAGCGGAGACGACTCTCTCCCTCCCCCCGGATCCCGAGGGCAGACTCCGAAGAAGTGCACTCTCCTCCGACGCGCGCACGAGAGCTGCCTCCGCTTCGCTGCACAGAAGGCTCGGCGGCTCGTTGAAATCGATTCGCCACCCTCGAGCGGACGGCTCAGTGGGTTCATCCATGTCCCGAAGCTACCCACCGTCGACGTCGAGCACCCGTCGCCCCTCCACTCGCGTTCAGCGCCCCCAACATGCTGTGGGCCCCCTGCTCACGTGGGCAGGTCAGAGGAGAGATCGAGGCCCTCTGAGGTGGCCCCACCCGAACGAGCTCTCCGCAACAGGCGTGTGAAGGAGCACCAGGCGCACCGGAGCACCCGGAGTCAGGACCGGAGCCGCCGCGGAGGGGTGCGGCGGACCGACTTCGAGTCGCTCGCGCGGACGTGTTCGCGGCTCCTCCGTTCGAGGCCTCGAGAAGGGCGTATGGTCCGGCCATGACCGCACTCATCAGCACGGCGCCGACGACCGGATCCCCGATGACACGCCTCTCAGTGGCACCTCGACCGCGCACCGCCGTGCCGGTCGTCCCCGCGGACGATCTGCGGGAGGAGGCGGCTCGCCACACGCGGTTCTGGGCCTCGTACGACGCCGCACCCGGGTCGGTCACTGCCTGGGCCGACGCCGCTCTGTCGACGTGGCGGCGCCCCGCCCCGGCCCCCCGGTCGCCCGCCCGCGAGGGTCTCGACCAGTGGGATGAGGAGGGCGGGTACGACCCCGCTTGACCCCTGATGCCGCCGCCGCGCGCCGTCCTCGACTCGCGCGACGGACATCGGCGACGCCTCGACACCACCGCCGGGGGCGCGGTGGTCGAGTGCTGTCGATCTCCGCGGTCCGGGCGCCCCGCTCGGACCGAGCGGAACTCCGGGCGGTCACTCCCCGCTGGTCTGAACGCTCGCCACGTCGTCGCAGGTCGCCGTCATCGCGGCGACGACCGCGGGGTCGTCCTGCGCGAGGTCGTCGCCGCCGCTCGTGACGGCGCCGTTGGTCGCGGTGCGCCCATCGGCCGAGAGCTCCACCTGCGTCGAGGTGATGCTGTAGCGCCCATCGGCGTCCTGCGCGGCGAGGACGCCGGAGATCGAGTGGTGGCCGTCGGCGTCGGCCGTGCCGCAGGTGACGCCCGTACCGGCGTCGCCGAACCCGGCGAGCACGAATCGGTACGGCTCCCCGTCGACACCGACCGGCGTCACGAACGCGCAGTCGGTGAAGGCGAACAGCGCGGCGGTCCTGCCGTCGCTGAGGACGGTCGCCGCGAGGGTCGGGCTCACCGCGACCGTCCAGCCGCTGTGGGTCGCCGGGCCCGCCAGCGTGTCCTGCTGCAGGAAGGTCGCGCCCGAGGCGGTGCGGATGCCGTAGTCGAAGCCGCCGTCCTCGTCGTAGAACGCCTGGTCCGCCCGGCCGTCGCCGTCGACGTCGCCGATCTCCGCCGTCGTGACGCCGGCCGGGACGGGGGTGTCGTTCGGGGTGCAGCCGGCCGAGGACGCGGGCGGTGCGGACGACGGTGCGGACGCGGAAGGGCTCGCCGGTGCGGCCGTCGCGCTGGACGCGGTCGTCGAGCTGGACGCCGAGGGCGCCGTCGACGCCTGCGTCTCCTGGGCCGTGCCCGTCGAGCAGCCCGTCACGCCGGCGAGTCCGCCGATCACCGCGACGGAGAGCACGAGCAGACGGGGCATGAACGGACGGGTCTTCCTGCTTGCCGAACGAACCATGATGACCTCCTCCATCACGATAGGACTGCCGCGCCGCTCGCGCCTCCCCGGGATGTGTCTCCCGGTCTCCCGGCGCCGGCTCAGCGTCCCGGCAGGGTGTCGAGCGCCCGGGACCGGGCGGCGAGGAGCTCGGCGTAGGTGCCGTCCCGCTCGGCCCAGCGCAGTCGCTGCGCGGCCCGGACGACGATCTCGTCCGGGGTCGGCTCCTGCGTCAGCAGCTCGAGGACCTCGTCGAGGTAGGCGTCGAGAGGCAGGGCCGCCGGGTTGACGGCCTCCTGACCCGCGGTCGCGACGGCCGGCGGGACGAGCTCGGTCACCCGGACGCCCGTGCCGGCGAGCTGCGCCCGCAGCGACTCGGTGTACGCGTGGACGCCCGCCTTCGACGCGCCGTAGCTGGGCATCAGCGGGAACGGCAGGAAGGCGATCCCCGAGGACACCGTGACGATGTCGCCGCCGCCCCGGCCGAGGAGGTGCGGGGTGAAGGCGTCGACGGCGCGGATTGTGCCGAGCAGGTTGACGGCGACGGTCCGCTCCGCGGTGGCGAAGTGGGCGGGGTCGCGGAGGTCCTCCTGGAGCAGGACCCCGGACATCGTGACGACCGTGTCGAGGCCGGGATGCGCCGCCAGCACCTCGTCCCTGGCCCGGATCACGGAGTCGGCGTCGGTGACGTCGATCCGGACGGTCTCGAGGTCCTCGACCCGGGCGGTGTCGCGTCCGCCGACGACGACGGTGCTGCCGGCGGCGGCGAAGCGGCAGGCGAGGCCGAGGCCGATGCCCGAAGTGCCGCCGATGACGAGGACGGTGCGGTCGGTGATGTCCATGGTGTCTCCTCCTGGGGAACGGGTCCGTGCTGAACGGCTCGGCTCGATGGTCGTCGCCGCCGCCGGGGGCAGCCAGGTCCCGGCGGATCCGGGGAGTGGCAGGGCCTCTCTCCCCGCGCGACGGGGTGGGTATCGTCGGCCCCATGGATGTCGACGCACCGGCGAACGCACTCGGCGAGTACCTGCAGGCCCGGCGCGCGCTCGTCGCTCCCGAGCGGGTGGGCCTGCCACCGGGGACGCGGCGGCGGGTGCCGGGCCTCCGCCGGGAGGAGGTCGCCCTCCTCGCCGGCATCAGCGCCGACTACTACGTCCGGCTCGAGCGTGGTCGCGACGACAATCCCTCCGCGCAGGTGCTCGAGGCCATTGCCCGCGTCCTGCAGCTGGACGACGTCGAGACCGCCTGGCTGCACGACCTCGCCGCGCCGAAGCCCCGCGTGCGGCGGCGCGCGCGGCCGGCGGAGCAGGTCCCCGCGCGGCTGCACCACCTCCTCGCCGCACTCGAGGTCCCCGCGTTCGTCGAGGGCCAGTACTTCGACGTCCTCGCCTCGAACCGGGCGGCCGTGTCGCTCTCACCGCGACTCGCTCCCGGCCACAACCGCCTGCGGTCGCTGCTGCTCGATCCCGAGGAGCGCCTCTTCCACCGCGACTGGGAGACGGCGGTCGAGTCGTTCGTCGGCGTGGCCCGGCAGACCCTCGGCCAGGACGCGAGCGACCCCCGTGCGGTCGAGCTCGTCGGCGAGCTCTCCCTGGCCAGCGCCCGCTTCCGCACCCTCTGGGCCCGGCACGACGTCCGCCCGCTCCGCGGCGGCACCGCGACGATCGACCACCCCCGCGTCGGTCCCCTCGACCTGCACCGCGAGAAGCTGCCGGTCGACGGGCTCGTCCTGGTGATCTACTACCCCGACGAGCAGGGCGACAGCGGGGACAGGCTCCGCCTGCTCGCGGCCTGGGACGGCAGCACACCCGAGTCCGCGCTCGGGGCGCGCGACTGACGGTCCCCGGGACGACGTCAGAGCCGCGGCGCCCGCGGGGACGATGCCGGAGTCACGGTCCTCGTCGGACGGTCCCCCTCGGGTTCCGGCTCGTCGGTGAGGCGCAGCCCGCCCGGGGCGTAGGAGTCCGCGATCCAGCGCCGCACCCAGGCCTGGTTGAGGACGACGCGATCGGCACTGGCGTACCGGAAACGGAGCGCGCTCGCGGGATGCAGCCAGATCGAGGTGCGGCCGCTGCCCACGGCCGGCAGGTCCTTCCAGGAGAGGTAGAAGCTCTCGCCCCGGCCGAGCTTGGTGCCGATGACGACCTGGAGGTGACCGAGGAGGCGGTCCTCGAAGTCCACGTCGAGCCGCGAGTCGTAGACGAGTCGTCCCATGGGGATCCTGACGTCGGGTGCATCCGGAATGGATGCCGTGGCCACGCGAAAGGGGTCCGGATGGGGTCGGAACGGAGGCTACGCCCGAACGGGCCGGAATCCTCACGCTTCGTCGATATCGGTGCGACATCCCGCTCCTGGCTCCGCTGGCGGCGTCCGCACCGGGCGGTGCCCGCGGTCCCGGCGGACATCCGTGCCGCACCGGGACCGGCCGGCGATGCTCCTTCCCCCGAGCGCTTCCCAGAGCGACTCGGGAGGTCTAGGTTGCAGACACACGGGGTTCCGGATCCGGATCGGAGGCCGTGAGGAGGGGGCTCACTGTCCTGGCGGCGCCGCCTCTGCGCGGGTTCCCGTCGGCTGCGCGCACTCCGGCGTGACCGACGGGCGCCGCAGTGCGGAGCCGGCCCGACCTGCGCGGCCGCGCGGAGCGCCTCGCTCCGCAGGACGAGCGGCGGTCGGCTACCTCCTGCTCGCCGGTCCGGCAACCCCGTCCCCGCCCGGGCGTCGCATCGCCGACCATGGAACGGTGCAGCAGCTGAGCAACGCCCTCCGGAGCTCCTTCCCGGCCGGCGGCGGAGACCGCCGTGACTGAGCCGGGCGAGGAGCCGGGCCCCTTCCTGTCCTGGGTCGGCGCGCTCGAGGAGGTGGGCGACGACGACGTGCCGGTCCTGCAGGCGGTCGGCTTCCTCAGCGTGAGCCTGCGCCTGAGCGCGGACGCGGCGTTCGCCGCTCTGCGCGACGAGGCCCGAGCGCTGACCCTCGACCTGCGGGAGGTCGCTTCCGAGGTGATCACCTTCCGCCGGACCATCCCCGCACCCGAATGAGGGGCCGGCGGGCGGACGGCGGGGCACACCGGTCGGATCGACGAGCGGCCGGGTCCGCGGCACGGATCTGTTGCCCGCATCCCTGTCCGCAAGCGGACATGTCCGCTAGATGTAGTTCCTCGGGACGTTGTGAACGGGTGACGTAGAAGAAGACCTCCGGGACGATGTGGGTTACCACACACGCATCGTCACCGGAGGTCTTCGT
>NZ_RJKO01000008.1:0-194059 GCF_003751825.1 Rathayibacter sp. PhB186
AGGACGGTCAGGCTTCTATCAAGTCATGACCAGCCGACCGGATGCTTACGGTGTCGCGGGGTTCGACAGTTCGAGATCCAGACAGCCCTGCCAGGAGTCAGATACGCAGACGAGTCAGAACCCCGCGACACACCAAGGCAATCACCGATACGCCCGCTGCGCGGGCTACTCGATCAGCATGGATGCGGCGGCTCCGCGCTCTGCTATCGGACTCGACCGGTGAGATCGAGGACTCGACGTGATGCAGCTGCTCTCCGTGCCGGTCCCCGCGCCCCCTGGTCAGAACCGCTCGGCGATGGTTACCATGTCGTGTCTCCTTCCGGATCTCGCGATCCGGTCGGATGACTTCACCGGGCCGGGTGGACACGACTGAACGGTCGTCGGACAGTGTCCTTCCAGGTCACTTCCCCCACCCGGTCCGGCCCTCCGATCCCTCTGGGCGCAGAGCGGATCAGCCGCAGGCGGCGGCGTATCGAGACCTGCGGGAGCGTGCCGTGCCGGAAGCGTGGCGTTGATGCTGCCGTTCGACACCGCACGACTCCGGTTCCGCGAAATGACCGCGGCGGACGTCGATCTCCTGGCCGGATTGCTCGGCGACGCGGAAGTGATGCGCTACTACCCGGCCTCGAAGACCCGCGCTGAGGCCGCCGACTGGATCGCCTGGAACCGGCGCAACTACGAGCGCGACGGCTTCGGGCTGTGGGTCATCGAGACCACGGACCGCGAGTTCGTGGGGGACTGCGGCCTGACCTGGCAGAGCGTCAACGGCGTCCCCGAGCTGGAGGTCGGCTACCACGTCCGCTCCTCCCTGCAGGGGCGGGGCTACGCCACGGAGGCCGCGACCGCGTGTCTCGAGCTGGCTCGACGGTGCGGCCTCGCGGAACGCCTCGTGGCGATCATCCATCCCGAGAACAGCGCCTCCCAGCGCGTCGCCGAGAAGATCGGGCTCCGCATCGCCGGTGAGGACCGCGACGGCGGCCCGCTGGTGCGGATCGTCCTCGCGACTCCGCTCGACGGGTCCCGGTCCCGTCCCGAGGAGGGTTGAGAGGCCGGAGAACGGTTCGGCCTCAACTGCGCGGCCGAGGTCGTCCGGTGGGTGGATCTCGATACGCGCCCTGCGGGCGCTACTCGATCAGCATGCTGTGGCGGCTGCCACGCCTCCGGCTGCTGCGAACGCGACGGCGACTTCGGCTGCCGCGGCTGCTGCGCTTCCTGCGCCTGCTGCTACGCCGGCTGCGGATGCTGCACCTGCTCGACGACCTGCTGAACGGTCGGCGGCCCTCTCATGCTGGTCGAGTAGCCGCGCAGCGGCGTATCGAGACCCGGGGAACCGGATCGCCCTGGCGTTTCGATTCCGCAGTGGCCGGGGCTAGAGGCGGTCGGCGAGGGCCGCGATGAGGGCCGCGCGGTCCTCGCGGAGGATCGAGGCGCCCGCGCCGGGGATCGTGCGGACCTCCGCGCCGTGGTCGGCGAGCACATCACCGAGCGAGGAGTGGCCCAGCGGGTCCTCCGGCAGCACGGCGAGCGTCGGGACGGGGAACGACTCGGGCGCGTCGGCCGCTCCGCGCGCCGTCAGTCCGGCCGCGGACTCCGGGTCCCAGAGCGCGTGCGCCGAGACGTCGAGCTCGATCTGCTCGTCGGTCCAGATCGGGTGGCGGTGGCGCAGGTCGTCGGCGTCGCCCTTCTCGACGTGCGCGATCGAGCCGCCGCGGCGCAAGGCGCTGCCGAGCCCCTTCGCGTCGGAGAAGGCGGGGTCGAGCAGGATCAGCCGCTCGGCGCAGTACTCCGGGGCGAGCCGCGCGGCGACGACGGCGCCGAGGCCGTGGCCGATCACCAGGTCGGGCGACTGCAGGACCGAGGCGCGCACGTCCTCCGCCCAGTGGCCGACGGAGTAGGCGGGCGACTTCGGCGAGCCGCCGTGCCCGGCGAAGTCGGGCGCGACGACGCGGTAGCCGTGCTCGTGCAGCGTCGGCACCAGGGCGTACCAGACGCGCGAGTCCGTGCCGAGGCCGTGCAGCAGCAGGGCGATCTTCTCGCCGGAGCCGCCGTAGTCGCGGACGTGCAGCTCGAGCGGCTCGGCACCGGCCGCGAGCGCCTTCCGCTCCGCCTTCGTCGGCGGGAGCACGAAGACGTTCCCGAACTCGCGCGGGGCCGGACCGAACGCGTCCCGCGCGCTCTGCACGACCTTGCGGCCGAGCATCGCGTTGCCGACGCCGCCCAGCGCGGCACCGATCCCGAACGGCATCGCCCGCCCGACCAGCCCGGCGCCCTGCTGCGCGAGGAAGTGCTTGGCGAACGACTTCTTCGCCCGGTCGGCCAGCTCGCCCACGAGGAACGACGGCAGCCCCTTGGTCACCACCGAGCCCCAGTACTGGTTCATCCCGGTGCTGGTGCCGGTCGCGTGCCCGGCGACCTGGCGCACCAGCTCGCTGCCGGAGGAGCCCATCATCAGCGTGAGCACGAGGGCGCGGGCGCGGTCCGGGTCCTCGAGGCGGATGCCGTGCACCTCGGTGACCGACTGCGCGAAGAGGGCGCTCGCCTCGAGGAAGCCGATCGCCCCGGCGCCGGAGAGCGCGACGGATGCGGCGGTGCCGATCCCGGGGACGACCGCGGTCGCTCCGATGGCCGCGCCGCCGGCAGCGACGCTGGAGAGGTACTGGCGCTCGAGCGAGGTGATCAGCTGCTCGGGAGTCGCGTTCGGCCGGCGGCGCCGCAGCGCCCGGATGTTCGCGAGGACCGCGGGCCGCTGGACGGCGAGGACGCGGTCCAGGATCCGGGCCAGCTGCGCGTTCTCGACGTCGGCGGTGCCGGCCTGCTCGAGCTCGTCGCGGTCCTTGCGGTCCTTCTTCGAGGACATGTCTGCACTCCTGCGTCGTGAGGTCCCGCGCGTCGCGCTGTCACGACGAGCACCGGGCCGTGCGGCTCGGACTGCCGGTCACTCCGCGGCGGGCTGCGCTTTCGGCGCGTAGTCCTCAGAATACCGGGCGAGAACCTGATCGATCGGTGCGTCGAGGACCAGCGCGCCCTTGTCCAGGTAGAGCCCGCGGGTGCAGAAGCGGCGGAGGTCGCGCTCGTTGTGCGAGACGAAGAAGAGCGTCCGGCCGGCCGCGAGCAGCTCCTCGATCCGGGCGTAGCACTTCTCGCGGAACGCCTTGTCGCCCACCGCGAGCACCTCGTCGACCAGGATGATCGGCTCCTCGAGCCGCGACACCACCGAGAACGCGATCCGCACCTTCATCCCGCTGGAGAGGTGCTTGTACGGGGTGTCCAGGAAGTCGCCGATCTCGGCGAACTCGATGATCGAGTCGAACCGGTCGTCGACCTCGCGCTTGGACATGCCGTGCAGCCCGGCGGTCAGGTAGACGTTCTCGCGGACGCTGAGGTCGGCGACGAAGCCGCCGGTGATCTCGATCAGCGGGGCGACGCCGCCGCGCACCTCGACCACGCCCTCGTCCGGCAGCACGACCCCGGCGACGAGCTTCAGCAGCGTCGACTTGCCCTGGCCGTTCCGGCCGACGACGCCGATCGCCTCGCCCGCGTGCACCCGGACGTCGAGGCCGCGCAGGGCCCAGAACTCGCCGGGTCGCGAGCGTCGCGTCCCGCGGGAGAAGAGGTCCTTGAAGGAGCGACGGCCGCGGCGGTTCCGCCGGAACCGGATCCCGAGTCCCCGGCACTCGATCACGACGGGGGCCTCGCCGCCGGGGCGCTCGTCAGCGGAGGACACGCTCACAGCTCCTTCAGCACCGCGCGCTCGGAGCGGCGGAAGACGATCAGGCCGAGACCGAGCACGAGGAACGAGATCAGCACGGAGGTGAGGATGAGCGGCAGGTCGAGCTCGCTCGCGAAGAAGGTGGAGCGGTAGAGCGCGAAGATCCCGCTGAGGGGGTTCAGCGCGGCCCACGGCCGGATCGCATCGGGCAGGTTCGCCGTCGAGTAGATGATCGGCGAGGCGTAGAAGAGGAAGCGCAGCACCAGCTTGATCGCGCGCTCGAGGTCGCGGAAGAACACCACGAGCGGAGCGACCAGCAGGCCGACGCCGAGCGTGAGCACGCCCTGCAGCAGGATCGCGAGCGGGAAGAGCAGGATCGCCGGCGTCACTCCCGCTCCCGCGACGACCGCGAAGAGCACGAGCACCGGCAGACTCGCCACGAACTCGATGCCCTTGGACAGCACGATCCGGCCGACCCAGATGGTGCGCGGGATCGACGTCGAGCGCACGAGCTTCGCCTCGCGGAGGAAAGCCCGCGTCGCGTCGGAGGTCGCCTGGTTGAACCACATCCACGGCAGCAGACCCGCGAGCAGGAAGACGATGTACGGGTCCTCGCCGACGGTGCGCTGGAAGACGACGGTGAAGACGAAGTAGTAGATGCCCGACATGACCAGCGGGTCGAGCACCGACCACACGTAGCCGAGCGCGCTGGTGGCGTACCGGACCGTGAGGTCGCGCTTGGTCAGCAGCCAGAGCGAGTGCCGGTAGCGCCAGGCCCGCGAGCGGTGCGGACGCAGGGCGGTCGCACCGGCGTCGACGCGTGCGGGGCTGGTCACGGCAGGCGACTCCTCTCGACCGGCTCGGATCGAGCCGGACGAGACGCGAGCCTCAGACGAAGAGGTTCGCCCGCTCGAGATCCTCGGCGAAGTCCACCTCGACGGCGTAGAGGTCGGAGATGTCCATCGGCTCGACGAGCAGTCTGTCCTGCTCGATCGCCAACTCTATTCCACGCTCGAAGTAGTCCTGGGCGTCGACCCGGGCCAGCTGGCGGATGAGCGCCGGCTTGTCCGCGGCCGAGACGTAGTTGATCCCGACGGCCTCGCCGAGACCGCGCTTGACGGTCTTGGACAGCTCGTCGATGTAGCCCTCGGCGCTGGTCGTGTACTTGACCTCCTCGTCGGACACCTTCGCGGTGTTGACGGTGACGAAGGAGACGTCCTTCGCGATGAGGTCCGCGGTGCGGTCGAGGATGCGCGGGTCGAAGACGACGTCGCCGTTCATCCAGAGCACGCCGCCCTGGCCGGAGGCCTGCAGCGCGCGGAGGAGGCTCTTCGAAGTGTTGGTCTGGTCGTACTGCTCGTTGTAGACGAACGTCGCCGAGGGGAACGCCTCGATGATGTGCTCGAGCTTGTAGCCGACGACGATGCTCACCGGCACCTTCGTGCCGAAGGCGTGGTGGATGTTGTCGAACTGCTGCTGCATGATCGTGCGGCCGTCGCTCAGCGGCGTCAGCGGCTTCGGCAGGGAGCGGCCGAGCCGGCTGCCCATGCCTGCGGCGAGGATGACGACGGAGGCGGGCGCACCGGTGGAGCCGCCGGCGGGGGCGGTCGGGAAGGGCTTGCTCGTCATGTGTTCTCCTCGCGTCGATCGCGGCGGAACGGTGTGTTCACCGCCGCGTAGCGATCCTTAACCGGCGTGCAGCGACCTGATCGCTTCCTGGGTCGCCACTTAGTGTACTGTGCACGCCTTCGAAGGCCAGGGGTTGCCAGGAGCCGTGTCGGCGAGACGGATCCCAGGCTCCTCTCCACAGGGCCCGGCGCGCCCCGTCCCCGTCCGGAGCGACTTGGTACCGTAGCCGGATGACGTCCGCGACGAACGCCGAGGAATCCGAGCGCGACGGCGCTCCGCCCGCCGAGTCGCCGACTCCCGCAGAATCGTTCGCGACCGAGACCGCGGATCCGGCCGCTCCCGCGCGGACGGCCGAACCCGCGCGGACGACCGACCCCTCGCCGCAGCCCGAGAACGCCCAGCCCGCCGACCCCGAGCACCCCGTCGTCTTCGAGCTGCACGCCCTCACCCGCACCTTCGGGCGCACGGTGGCGGTCGACCGCATCGACCTCGCCGTCCGCGCCGGCACCTTCTACGGGATCATCGGCCCGAACGGCGCGGGCAAGACCACGACCCTGTCGATGATGACCGGCCTCCTCCGCCCCGACACCGGCCGCGTGCTCGTGCACGGCGTCGACGTCTGGAAGGACCCGCGCGCCGCGAAGCCGCTGATCGGCGTCCTGCCCGACCGCCTGCGCCTGTTCGACCGCCTCACCGGCGCGCAGTTCCTCTACTACTCCGCCGCGCTGCGCGGGATCGACCGGAAGACCGCCAAGCAGCGCACGGTCGAGCTCGCGGAGGCGCTCGGCCTGACCGACGCGCTCGAGCGCCTGATCTCCGACTACTCGGCCGGCATGGCCAAGAAGGTCGCGCTGGCCGGCGCCATGATCCACGCGCCGCGCGTCCTGGTGCTCGACGAGCCGTTCGAGTCGGTCGACCCGGTCTCCTCCGCGGCCGTGATCACCGTCCTGCGCCGCTTCGTCGCGGGCGGCGGCACCGTCGTCCTCTCCAGCCACGGCCTCGACTTCATCGAGCGCGTCTGCGACGACGTCGCCGTGATCGTGGGCGGCAAGGTCCTCGCCGCCGGATCCGTCGAGGAGGTCGCCGGCACCGCGACGCTCGAGGAGCGCTTCCTCGAGCTCGCGGGCGGCAAGCAGATCGCCGAGGGGCTGCAGTGGCTGCACGACTTCTCCGGCTGAGGCTCGACGTCCTGCTCGGCGCCTTCCGCTCGGGCGCACGGCACACGGGCGGTGCCCTGCTCGGAGTGCTCGTCGTCGTCGTGGCGACCGCGGCGCTCCTGGCCGGTCTCGGCACGCTCGACCCCGGTTCCTGGCTCGCGGACGACGCCGTCGTCGCCGGGGGAGCGGTCCTGACGCTCGGCTTCCTGGTGCTCCCGTTCCTGCTCGGGCCGAAGGATCCGATGGACCCGCGGGCCTTCCGGCTCTTCGGCATCCCGAGCGGCCGGCTCGCGGCCGCTCTCGCGCTGGCCGGGCTCGTCTCCCTCCCCGTGCTCGCGCTCGTCGTGCTGGGTGCGGCGTCGATCCGGCTCTTCCCGGGCGCCGGACTCCTCGCTGTGCTCGGCCCGCTGCTCGGCGTGCTGACCGCGGCGCTGCTGGCCAGGATCGGCCTCGCCGCCTCGTCGGCGCTGGTGCCCTCCCGCACCGCGCGGGAGCTGCTCGCGGTGCTCGGCCTCGTCCTCCTGCTCACCGCGCCGGTCGCGCTCGTGCTCACCACCGGACTCGACTGGGGCGGCGAGGGCTCTGAGGCGCTGGAGCGGCTCGCCGCCGTCCTCGCGCCGACCCCCTTCGGCGCCGCCTGGGCGATCGCGCCGAGCGCGGCCTCCGGGGCGGTCGCCGGCCCGCTGCTGACCGCTCTGCTCACCCTCGTCGTCGCCGGGGCGCTCTGGTGGCTGGTCGTCCGCGCGCTGACCGTCCGCCCCGAGCGCACCTCCCGGCCGCCGCGCGGGCTCCGCCTGGGCTGGTTCGACGTCCTCGGCGGCAGCCGCACCGGTGCCATCGCCGCGCGCAGCACGACCTACTGGCTCCGGGACCCCCGCTACCAGGCGTCGCTCGTCGCGGTCCCGCTGCTCCCGGTGCTCGCCGTGGTGCTCCTGGCCCTGGTGGGCGTGCCGTTCCCGCTGCTCTCGCTGCTGCCCGTCCCGCTCGTCGCGCTCTTCCTCGGCTGGTTCCTGCACAACGACGTCGCCTACGACGGCTCGGCCTTCTGGCTGCACGCCGCCGCCGGGGTGCGCGGCTGGTCGGACCGCCTCGGCCGCGCCTTCCCGACGCTGCTGCTCGGCCTGCCGGTCGTCGTGCTCGGCTCGCTCGTCAGCAGCGCCACCTCCGGCCTCGACGGTGCGCTGCCGGTCCTGCTCGCGGTGAACGCCGCGCTGCTCCTGGTGCCCGCGGGGGTCGCGAGCGCTCTCTCCGCGCGGCTCGCCTACCCGGCGCCGCGTCCCGGCGACAGCGCCTTCGTCCAGCCGCAGGCGCCGGGAGCGAGCGGGGCCGGCTCGCAGGCGCTCGCGTTCGGCCTCGGGCTGCTGCTCTCGGCGCCGGCCGTCGTGCTGGCGGTGCAGACCCTGTTCTTCGAGGGCGACCGGGACCAGGCGATCCTCGCGGGCCTCGGCAGCGCGGTCGGCGTCTTCGCCCTGGGCGTGCTGCTCGGCGGCTTCCTGTTCGACCGCCGCGCGGCCGAGCTGGTCTCGTTCACCAGCCGCTACTGAGCCTCAGCGGGCCCCGCCCCCTCCCGCGCTCCGAGCGTAGGATCGGAGCCATGACGTCCCGTTTCGAGAACAGCAGCACCGACCCCCTCGAGGGAGGCGGAGGAACCGCCACCCTCGACCGCGAACTCGAGGAGCTCCTCAACCAGGAGACGATCGAGCCGGGCGACCACGAGCGCTTCTCCCACTACGTCCCGAAGGACAAGATCCTCGAGAGCGCGATGACCGGCAAGCCCGTCCGCGCCCTCTGCGGCAAGAAGTGGCTGCCGGGCCGCGACCCGGAGAAGTTCCCGGTCTGCCCCTCCTGCAAGGAGATCTACGCCCGGATGAAGTAGGGCGCGCAGCCCGGCCCCCTCGGGAGCCGGGCTGGTCCCGTTCTGGGACCGTTCCGCTCAGGGACCGGTCCGCTCAGGCGTAGCGGGTCGGGATCACCGGGTCGCCGCGGCCGAGACGCAGCGCGTCCTGCGGCAGCTCGAGCACGGCGTTCGCCCGGTGCTCGCGCGCAGCGACGACACCCGTCGCACCGAGGTACTCCTCGCGGATCCGGCCGTCCTCGATCAGCGGCACCAGCAGCGCGCGCTCGTCCTCGCCGACCGCGCCCTCGGGCCCGGCTCCCACGTGCACGACCTCCTCGACGGCGACGCCGTCCTCGGTCAGACGCCGCCCTGCGGACTTGCGTCCGCCGATGGAGGCCTTGGCCGCCGACTTCTTGGCGACGGAGACCCACTCGCCCGCGTCGTCCTCGTGCGCGACGAGCTTGTAGACCATGCCCGCGGTGGGGTGGCCGGAGCCGGTCGCGACCGAGGTGCCCACGCCGTAGGAGTCGACGGGGGAGGCGGCGAGCGCCGCGATGCCGTACTCGTCCAGGTCGTTGGTGACGGTGATCTTCGTGCCGGTGGCGCCGAGCTCGTCCAGCTGGGCGCGGACCGCGGCGACCTGCTGGGGGAGGTCGCCCGAGTCGATCCGCACGGCTCCGAGCGAGGTGCCCGCGACGCGGACCGCGAGGTCCACCGCGGCGGTGACGTCGTAGGTGTCGACGAGGAGGGTCGTGCCCGGTCCGAGCGCGGCGACCTGCGCGCGGAAGGCGTCCTCCTCGGAGTCGTGCAGCAGAGTGAACGCGTGCGCGGAGGTGCCCATCGTCGGCACGCCCCAGCTGCGACCCGCCTCGAGGTTCGAGGTCGCCCCGAAGCCGGCGATGTGGGCGGCACGCGCGGCGGCGACGGCCGAGCGCTCGCCGGCCCGGCGCGAGCCCATCTCGGCCAGCGGCCGGCCGTCGGCGGCCGAGACCATCCGGGCCGCGGCGCTCGCCACGGCGCTGTCGTGGTTGAGCACGCTCAGCACCAGCGTCTCGAGCAGCACGCCCTCGGCGAAGGGCGCCTCGACGATCAGCACGGGGGAGCCGGGGAGGTAGACCTCGCCCTCGCGGTAGCCCCACATGTCGCCCTGGAAGCGGTAGTCGGCCAGCCAGTCCAGGGTGCGCGCGTCGACGACGCGGTTCTCCCGCAGCCAGTCGAGCTCGGCGTCGCCGAAGCGGAAGCGCGAGATCAGCTCGAGCAGGCGGCCGGTGCCGGCGAGGATCCCGTAGCGGCGCCCCGGCGGGAGGCTGCGGGCGAACACCTCGAACATGCAGCGCCGGTCGGCGGTGCCGCTGCCGAGAGCGCCCTCGACCATCGTCAGCTCGTAGCGGTCGGTGAGGAAGGCCGTCGCGTCCATCCGACCAGTGTTCCATGCACCGTTCCCTGCACGGGGCACCCTCCCCGGGCGCGGGTAGGCTCTTCCTCCGTGACGGACGCACCCCTCGGCATCTTCGACTCCGGCGTCGGCGGACTCACCGTCGCCCGCGCCGTGATCGACCAGCTGCAGAACGAGTCGATCGTCTACCTCGGCGACACCGCGCACTCGCCCTACGGGCCCAAGCCCCTCGCCGACGTCCGCGCCTACGCCCTGGACACCCTCGACACGCTGGTCGACCAGGGCGCGAAGCTGCTGGTGATCGCCTGCAACACGGCCTCGGCCGCGATGATGCGGGACGCGCGCGAGCGCTACACGACCGGCCGCGGCATCCCGGTGATCGAGGTCATCCAGCCGGCCGTCCGCAGCGCCGTCCGCGACACCCGCAACCGCCGCGTCGGCGTGATCGGCACCGTCGGGACGATCCGCTCGCGCGCCTACGACGACGCCTTCGTCGCCGCACCGGACCTCGAGCTGGTCACCGCCGCCTGCCCGCGCTTCGTCGAGTTCGTCGAGGCCGGCGTCACCTGGAGCGACGAGCTGCTGGCGCTCGCCGAGGAGTACCTCGCGCCGATGAAGCAGGCGGGCGTCGACACCCTCGTGCTCGGCTGCACGCACTACCCGCTGCTGCGCGGCGCCATCGCCTACGTGATGGGGCCCGACGTCCGGCTGGTCTCGAGCGCCGAGGAGACCGCCCTCGACGTCTACCGCACGCTGGTGGCGCACGGCCTGCAGCGCACCGCCGCCGCCCCGCCGACCTACCGCTGGGAGGAGACCGGCTCGAGCGACTTCGTCCGCCTCGCCCGGCGCTTCCTCGGCCCCGAGGTCTCGAGCGTCGACCTCGTCGAGACCGGCACGATCAACCTGCGCGAGCTCGACCGGGCCGCGCGCCGCACGACTCCAGGGAGACCCGAGTGACCGACAGCACCGCCGCCCAGCCCGCCACCGCCCAGCCGACCGTCAAGCGCAAGGACGGCCGCGCGCCCGACGAGCTGCGTGCGATCACCATCGAGCGCGGCTGGAGCACCCAGGCCGAGGGCTCCGCGCTGATCTCCTACGGGAACACCAAGGTGCTCTGCACCGCGTCCTTCACCAACGGCGTCCCGCGCTGGCTGCAGGGCAAGGGCAAGGGCTGGGTCACCGCGGAGTACGCGATGCTGCCCCGCGCCACCAACTCCCGGATGGACCGCGAGGCCGTCAAGGGCAAGGTCGGCGGGCGCACCCACGAGATCTCCCGGCTGATCGGCCGGAGCCTCCGCGCGGTCGTCGACACGAAGGCGCTCGGCGAGAACACGATCGTGATCGACTGCGACGTCCTCCAGGCGGACGGCGGCACCCGCACCGCGGCGATCACCGGCGCGTACGTGGCGATGGTCGACGCGATCGAGTGGGCCCGCGGCAAGAAGTACGTCGGCCAGAAGGCCCAGCCGCTGATCGACAGCCTGTCGGCGGTCTCCGTCGGCATCATCGACGGCGTCCCGATGCTCGACCTCGCGTACGTCGAGGACGTGCGCGCGGAGACCGACATGAACGTCGTCGTCACCGGCCGCGGCCTCTTCGTCGAGGTGCAGGGCACCGCCGAGGGCGCCCCCTTCGACCGCCGCGAGCTCGACGCGCTGCTCGACCTCGCGGTCGGCGGCGCGGCCGACCTGGCCCGCTTCCAGACCGAGGCGCTCGCCGCGGGGCAGGACGCGTGAGCCTCGACCTCGTCCTCGCCACCCACAACGCGGGCAAGGTCGAGGAGTTCCGGGCGATGCTGGCCGGCGCGCTGCCGGGCGTCGGCGTCCGCGCCTACGACGGGCCGGAGCCGGTCGAGGACGGCGTCACCTTCACCGAGAACGCGCTGATCAAGGCGCGGGCCGCGGCGGCGCACACCGGCCTCGTCTCGCTCGCCGACGACTCCGGCCTCTGCGTCGACGTGCTCGGCGGCTCGCCGGGTATCTTCTCGGCACGCTGGTCCGGCCGCGCGCACGATGCGGTCGCCAACTACGAGCTGCTGCTCGCGCAGCTGGCCGACGTGAAGCCGGAGCACCGCGGAGCGCATTTCGTCTGCACGATCGCGCTGGTCGTCCCCGAGTCGGTCCTGCCCGGCGGCCGCGAGATCGTGGTCGAGGGCCGCTGGGACGGCGCGATCGCCACGGGCCCGCGCGGCACCAACGGCCACGGCTACGACCCGGTCTTCGTCCCCGCTCACTCGGCCCTCTCGGCCGCCGAGATCGCCCCCGCCGAGAAGAACGCCCGCAGCCACCGCGCCCGGGCCTTCACCGCCCTCCGAACCGAGCTGACCGCCCTGGCGACCACCCTCTCCTGATCGGGGGCGCAGCCTCCCGACCGCGAGATGCCACTTGTGCACGCTCGACACGGCGTGTCGCGTGCACAAGTGGCATCTCGCGGGAGGGGCCGTGCTCGCTGCGGGTCAGTGCTTGCGGCGCTCGTCGTCGACGGCGGTGGGGTCGAGGACGAGGGCGCTCGCCTCCGACGCGTCGGTGTCCTTGTCGGCGGCGAGCCTGGCCTTGCGGCGCTGCTGGAAGAAGTGGAACGCGGTCGGGATGATCGCGAGGGCCACGGCGCCGATCAGGATCACGTCGATGTAGTGCGAGACGAAGTCGGCGACGGGCGGGATGAAGGCGAGCAGCCAGCCGATCAGCGTCACGCCGCTGCCCCAGATCAGGGCGCCGATGGCGTTGTACAGGCTGTACTTGCGGTAGTTCATGTGGGCGACACCGGCGGCGATCGGCGCGAAGGTGCGGACGATCGGCACGAATCGCGCGAGGATCACGGCGAGGCCGCCGAAGCGCTCGAAGAAGGCGTTGGTGCGCTTGACGTTCTCGACGCTGAAGAGGCCCGACTCCTTGCGCTCGAAGATGCGCGGGCCGGCCTTGTGCCCGATCAGGTAGCCGACCTCGCCGCCGAGGAACGCCGAGAAGCCGACCGCGAGGCAGATCAGCCAGATCGGGACGCCCAGCCCGCCGTTGGAGGCGTTCTCGTGAGCGAGCAAACCCGTGATGATCAGCAGGGTGTCGCCGGGGAAGAGGAAGCCGATCAGCAGGCCGGTCTCGGCGAAGACGATCAGGCAGACGACCAGCACGCCCCACGGACCGAAGGAGGTGAGGATCGTCTCCGGGTCCAGCCAGGGGATCAGGGCGGCGTGGTTCAACGGTTCTCCAGTCGATCAGTGCCGTGCGGCCGGCCGACGCCGCAGCCGATCCTCGGTCTGCGGCGGCTCGACCGCGCTCACTGTACCGGCGAAACCGGGAAGACGGCCGGGGCGGCCCCCGAAGGTGGCGTGCCACGCCGGTCGCTCCGGTCACCCCTGGTGCGGAAGGTGGGACTCGAACCCACATGCCTCTCGGCACAGGAACCTAAATCCTGCGTGTCTGCCATTCCACCACTCCCGCGTGCGCGCTCCAGTGTAGGAGGGGAGCGCGAGCAGGGGCCTGCGCGGAGACCGCCTGGCCGCCAGGTGCGCTGCGGGTCAGGTGCGCGGGCGCCGGTGCGGCAGGTACCGCGGGATCCAGCGCGAGAGCGCGGCGGCACCGGCCAGCCCGAGCACGCCCATCGCCCCCGCAGCGAACGGCAGCGAGACCGCCGCGGTCAGCGCGGACACCGCGATCGGCGCCGCCGCATTGCCCGCGTCGCCGGTGAAGCGGAACGCGCCGAGGAAGGGCGCGGGATCCTTCGGCGGCGCGAGATCCGCGGCGATCGTCATCAGGATGCCCGAGCCGATCCCGTTCGCCACCGCGAGGACGCAGGCCACCGCGATGAACCAGGGCACCGGGTCGGCGGCGAGGAGCGTCGCCACGAGCAGCAGGTGCCCGACCCCGAGGCCGATCATCGACGGGATCGCCGTGGCCCCGCGGCCGAAGCGGTCCATCACCTGCCCGCCCGCGTAGAAGAGGGCGAAGTCGAGGGCCCCGGCGATGCCGATGATGATCGCGGTGTCGGTCTCGGCGAGGCCGAGGCTGACCGCCCAGAGCGGGAGGATCAGCGTCCGGCTCGCGCGCAGGGCGCCGATCACGGCGGCACCGGAGCCCATCCGCGCGAGCACGCCGCGGTGCGTGCGGAGGGTGCGGACCAGGCCGGGGGAGGACTCCGGCACGGCCGCGGCCGCGGCTTCGGCAGCGGAGTCGAGCGCGGGGTCGGCGGCGGCGGAGGCGGCCGCCGCGCGGCGCAGCACCGTCGCCGGGTCCGGCACGAGCAGCAGCACGACGACCGCGGCCACGCAGCAGGCGATGTGCACCCAGAAGATCGACTCGACCGAGCCGCTGAGGTGCACGACCCCCGCCGCGAGGAACGGGCCGATCAGCCAGCCCGCGCGGAACACCCCCGCGAGCGAGGACAGCGCCCGCGCCCGGTGGCTGATCGGGACGAACGAGGTCATGAAGGCGTGCCGGGCGAGCGCGAAGACCGCTGTCGCGAGGCCGATCAGGAAGACGCCCACGGTCAGAGTCACCCACGAGGTGGAGACGAGGCAGATCGCCAGGCCGAGGATCGAGGCGGCCGAGGCGCCGAGCATCGCACCGCGCTCGCCGATCCGCGAGACGATCCAGCCGCTCGGGATGTCGCCCGCGAGCTCGCCGATCATGATCATGCCCGCGACGAGGCCGGCGATCGCCAGCGTCGCCCCGAGGTCGCCGGCGACGGCGGGGAGGAGGGGGATGATCGCGCCCTCGCCGACCGAGAAGAGCAGCGTCGGCAGGAAGGTGGAGAGCAGGAGGGGCCCGACGGGGAAGGGGCGCTCGGCGGTGCTGCTCACCAGCCCCATCCTAAGCGCCGCCCGGGCGGCCGCCCGCGGCGACCCCCGGCGCCCCCGGTAGTCTGGAGCCACCATGCTGGACAACGACTTCACCGAGCAGATCACTGCTCTCCGCTCCACCTTCTCCGACATCCTCGCCGTCATCGACGTCGCCGAGCTCCGCTCGAAGATCGAGGAGCTGAACGAGCAGGCGGGCGTCCCCGACCTCTGGGACGACACCGACAACGCGCAGAAGGTGACCAGTGCGCTGAGCCACCGCCAGTCCGAGCTCGCCCGGATCACCGCGATCGAGCGCCGCCTGGACGACCTCGAGGTCCTGGTCGAGATGGCCAACGAGGCCGACGACGCGGAGTCCGAGCAGGAGGCGATCGCCGAGCTCGACGCCCTGCAGAAGACCATGGGCGAGCTCGAGGTGCAGACCCTCCTCGACGGCGAGTACGACGACCGCCCCGCCGTCATCACCATCCGCGCGGGAGCCGGCGGCGTCGACGCCTCCGACTTCGCCGAGATGCTGATGCGGATGTACCTCCGCTGGGCCGAGAAGCACAAGTACCCCGCGACCGTGATGGACGCGAGCTACGCGGAGGAGGCCGGCATCAAGTCCGCCACCTTCCAGATCGACGCGCCCTACGCCTTCGGCACCCTCTCCGTCGAGGCCGGCACCCACCGTCTCGTGCGGATGAGCCCCTTCGGCGCCGCGGGCAAGCGCCAGACGTCCTTCGCCGCGGTCGAGGTCATCCCGCTGATGGAGGAGGCCGGCGCGATCGAGATCCCGGACAACGACATCCGCGTCGACGTCTTCCGCTCCTCCGGCCCCGGCGGCCAGTCGGTCAACACGACCGACTCCGCGGTGCGCCTGACCCACCTCCCCACCGGCCTGGTCGTCTCGATGCAGAACGAGAAGAGCCAGATCCAGAACCGCGCGGCCGCCATGCGCGTGCTGCAGTCGCGCCTGCTGCTGCTGCAGAAGGAGCAGGAGGCCGCGACCAAGAAGGAGCTGGCCGGCAACATCACGGCGAGCTGGGGCGACCAGATGCGCAGCTACGTCCTCGCGCCGTACCAGATGGTCAAGGACCTCCGCACCGACCACGAGGTCGGCAACCCCTCGCACGTCTTCGACGGCGACCTCGACGGCTTCATCGCCGCGGGCATCCGCTGGCGCAAGTCCGCCTGACCGGCGGCGGCACGGCGCGAGCCGGGCCGGCCCCCTGCGCCCGGGAACCCCACTGGAGCACGGGCGCGAGGCGGAGCCGACGTTCCGCGAACCCGGAAGAGCCTGAGCGTCGACCGGTTCTACCCTGAGAACGTCTCGATCCGAGACTCTCTCAAGAAAGGTGGAACCATGTCGAAGACTTCTCTCCTGATCGCTGCCGGGGCCGGCGCCGTGCTCGCCCTCGCGGCAGCCGCTCCGGCACAGGCGGACCAGCCGATCGCCGGCCTCCCGCTGTCCTCCGAGACGTCGCTCTCCGACGCCCTCGGGGACGACATCGCGCTGCGACTCGGAGAGACCCCCGCGAACCCGCTCGCTCCCGCCCGAGCAGCGGACGTCGTCGGGGGTGCCTCTGCGGGAGCGGTCACCGGCGCCGGGCTCCGAGTCGACGGAGCCGCGCTGTTCGACGGCACCGAGCTGTTCGCGCTGGTCCTCGAGGACGAGTGGGCGTCCCTCACCGTGGCGGGCGACGTCGCGCTGCCCTCCGAGGAGACGGGCGCCGTCGTCGCGGGCGGTTCCGTCGCGGACGCCGCTGCCGTCGTCGACGCCGCCGCTCGCGTCGTTCCGACCGGGGCGGTCGACGGCGATCCGGGAGACGCCACCTCCGCCGATCGCCGGTGAGCACGCCTCCCCGTCGGCCCGCCGCTGAGCGGACCGGCGGGGAGACCCCCGGGGGCACTCCGGCCGAGCGCCCGGTGGGGCTCGTTCTCCTCGGGCTCGCTGCGCTCGGTGCGGCGGCGGCCGCGTTCGTCGTCGCGTCCGTCATCGGCAACCGGACCGGTGCGTTCGACGCCGTGCCGGACGAGGGATGGCGGGTCGGCTTCGCGGTGGCGTCGGCGCTCGCCGGTCTGCTGCTGCTCGGAGCCGCCGCGCTGCTCGGACGGGCCTGGGGTGCCGAGCGCGGGGGGAGCGCAGCCCCCGTGATCGCGACGACGGCGGCCGCGGCGGCGGTCTGCCTCCTCGTCGGGCTGTCGCTCGTCGGCGTCGGGACGGAGCCGGCGACGTCGATGCCGACTCCCGAGGCGCAGAGGGCGTCGTCGGCTCTCGCGATCGCTCTTCTCGCCTGCGCGACCGTCTCCGCGGGCTCCCTCGTCGTCGCTCTGGTGCGGCGGCCGGGGGAGTCGCGAGGCGTCTGACTCCCAGGTCGGGTCCGCCGAAGGGCCGGCCGCTCGGCGCGCCGGGCGGCCGGACGGGTCACTCTCCGGGATCGTCGCTTACCCTCGTACCGACATGATTCGCTTCGACAACGTCTCCAAGCAGTATCGGGGTGGCACGAGACCCGCCCTCAACGCCATCGATCTCGAGATCCTCCGGGGCGAGTTCGTCTTCCTCGTCGGCGCCTCCGGGTCCGGCAAGTCCAGCTGCCTCCGCCTGATCCTCAAGGAGGAGCGGCCCTCCTCCGGCTCGATCCACGTGCTCGGGCAGAACCTGGGCAAGATCTCGAGCCGCAAGGTCCCCTACTTCCGCCGCAACATGGGCGTGGTGTTCCAGGACTTCCGGCTCCTCCCGAACAAGTCGGTCTTCGACAACGTCGCCTTCAGCCTGCAGGTGATCGGCAAGTCGAAGGGCTACATCCAGGAGGCGGTCCCCGACACGCTCAAGATGGTGGGCCTCGCCGGCAAGGCCGCGCGCCTGCCGCACGAGCTCTCCGGCGGCGAGCAGCAGCGCGTGGCCATCGCCCGCGCCGTGGTCAACAAGCCCGCGGTCCTCCTCGCCGACGAGCCGACCGGAAACCTCGACCCGACGACCAGCGCCGGCATCATGGCGCTGCTCGAGCGGATCAACGCCGGCGGCACGACCGTGATCATGGCCACCCACGAGGCCGGCATCGTCGACCAGATGAAGCGCCGCGTCATCGAGCTCTCGGCCGGCAGCATCGTCCGCGACGAGAGCCGGGGCGGCTACGGCCAGACCGAGAGCATCACCGTCGTGCACGACGGCGTCGTGGTCGTCGCGGCCGACGACCACCCGACCACCACGTCCTCGATCGCCGTCCCCGTGATCACCGAGAGCGCCCTCGCGCCCGCGGAGGTCCCGGAGGTCGACCTGCGCCGCGCCCCGGCGCCCGCCGCCGCCGCGCCGGAGCTCCCCGAGCACGGCGCCGCGTTCGCGCGCCCGCGCCTGCAGCAGACCGCGCCGCAGCCCCGCGTCCCGGAGGGCCGCCGCTCGGCCGCCGCACCCGAGACCCACGTCGCTCCGGCGCGTCCCACCACCCAGTCGAACCCGGTCGTCCCGCCGCCGCCGCCCGCCCCGACCGAGGCGCCCGCCTCGCCGCGCGTGGTCGAGCTGCAGAGCCAGACCGGCCCGATCTACCTCCCCGCCGACACCGGGGCCCTCCCCGAGGAGTCGCTCGCGGCCCGCCTGGGGCTGCGCGCCCACGCCGGCGAGGGCGACGAGTCCGGGGACGACCAGCAGGATGTAGGACCCGTCAAGTGAGATACGCACTGATCTGGTCGGAGGTCTCGAGCGGCCTCCGGCGCAACGTCTCCATGGTCGTCTCGGTGATCCTGGTGACCTTCATCTCGCTCACCTTCGTCGGCACCGCGATCCTGCTGCAGATGCAGATCGGCCAGATGAAGAACTTCTGGTACGACAAGGCCCAGGTCGCGGTGTACATGTGCACCGCCACCTCCGGCGGCTCGAACTGCAGCGGCTCCGACGCGACGCAGGAGCAGATCGACACCGTCGAGTCGCAGCTCGCGGGCGCGACGCTCGCCCCCTACATCGACCGCTCCTACTTCGAGGACCACGACCAGGCCTACGCGAACTTCCAGGAGCAGTTCGCCGGGAACCCGGTCGCCGAGTACGTCACGCCCGACCTGCTCAACCAGACCTTCTGGATCAACCTGAAGGACCCGACGCAGTCGGACGTGCTCGTGGAGAGCCTGTCCAGCGTCTCGGGGGTCGAGAGCGTCACGGATCAGAAGCAGTACCTCGACCAGATCTTCTCGATCCTCAACGCGGCCAGCTACACGGCCATCGGCATCGCGGTGCTGATGCTCGTGGCGGCGGTGCTGCTGATCGCGACGACGATCCGATTGTCGGCGTTCTCGAGGAGACGGGAGCTGGGCATCATGCGGCTCGTGGGTGCCTCGAACCGGTTCATCCAGACCCCCTTCATCCTCGAGGGCGTGTTCGCGGCGCTGCTCGGCTCGATCCTCGCGGGGGTCGCGGTCGTGGCGATCGTGGTCTTCTTCGTGCAGGGGTTCCTCGCGTACCGGATCCCGCTGACGTCGTTCGTGGGCGTCGACGACGCGCTGATCGTGGTGCCGATCCTGATCGTGGTGGGGATCGTCCTCGCGGCGATCTCGGCCAACGTGGCGATCGCGCGGTACCTGCGGGTCTAGACCGCCCGGCGTACTCGGTCGCGTGCGGCCGTATACTGGTGGGCTGCCCCGATCGGGGCGGCCCATCATCGCTCTCGGACCGAAGGAGCAGCCGTGCCCAGGGAACAGGGACAGAAGGTCGTCGCGACCAACCGCAAGGCGCGCCACGACTACCTCATCGAGGACACCTACGAGGCGGGACTCGTGCTCTCCGGCACCGAGGTCAAGTCGCTCCGCAACGGCCGCGCGTCACTGGTCGACGGCTACGCCTTCGTCGACGGCGGTGAGGCGTGGCTCGACGCCGTGCACATCAACGAGTGGGCCCAGGGCACCTGGACCAACCACCCGCCGCGGCGCAAGCGCAAGCTGCTGCTGCACAAGGCGCAGATCCTCAAGATCCACAACAAGGTGAAGGAGGGCGGGTACACGCTGATCCCGCTCTCGCTCTACTTCAGCGACGGCAAGGCCAAGGTCGAGCTCGCGGTCGCGAAGGGCAAGAAGGACTACGACAAGCGCCAGGTGCTCCGCGAGCGCCAGGACCGCCGCGAGGCCGACCGCGCGATGTCCACCCGCCGCCGCATGGGCGAGTAGGCGGCCCGCGCCGATGTCCCGCAAGCGGGGGAGGCGCGCGCTCCGGTCCTGAGAGACTGGAGGACGTGACCTCTCCCGACAACGCTCCCGACGCGCCACCCACTGCCGCGGAGGAGGGGACGCGCTGGCGGGCCTTCGCGGTCGCGGTGTCGGTCGCCGCCTTCACGATCCTCGACCTGTCGAAGGTCAACGTCGGGCTGCCCTCGATCGAGAAGTCGCTCTCGGCCGATCCGAGCCAGCTGCAGCTGATCGTCGCCGGCTACGCGCTCGCCTTCGGTCTCTCGCTCGTGCCGTCCGGACGGCTCGGCGACATCAAGTCGCGGCGCCTGCTCTTCCTCGTCGGTCTCACCGCGTTCACCCTCGCCAGCCTGCTCTGCGCCGTCGCGCCGACGATCGAGCTGCTCGTCATCGCCCGCTTCATCCAGGGCATCGCCGCCGGCATCCAGATGCCGCAGGTGCTCGGCCTGGTGCAGCAGCTGTTCACCGGGGCCGCACGGGCCCGCGCCTTCGGCGTCTTCGGCGCCGTGATCGGCCTCTCCACGGCGTTCGGGCCGACCCTGGGCGGACTGCTGATCGCGATCGGCGGCGAGCAGGACGGCTGGCGGCTGCTGTTCTGGATGAACATCCCGCTCGGCATCGCCGCGCTGGTCTTCGCCTGGAAGCTGCTGCCGAAGGTGCAGCGCACACCGCAGGGCGACACCTCGCTCGACCCGGTCGGCCTGCTGCTGCTGGGCGTGACGATCTTCGCCTTCATGCTGCCGTTCCTGCTGACCACCGGCGCCTCGACGGACTCGCCGTTCCGCTGGCTCTGGCTGCTGCTGGCGGCTGTCGCCGCGTACGCCTTCGTGAAGTGGGAGGCGCACTACGCCGCGAAGGACCGCACCCCGGTCATCGACTTCCGGATCTTCCGCACCAGCTCGTACCGCAACGGGATCCTGGTCGCGACGTCCTACTTCGCGGCGATCCCGGCGACCTTCCTGCTGACGACGCTCTTCCTCCAGCAGGGCCTCGGCCTCGCGCCGGTGTTCGCGGGCATGGTCAGCATCCCGTTCGCGCTGACCTCGGCGGTGACCGCGTGGTACGGCGGCAAGCTCGTCCAGCGCTACGGTCGCGCCCTCGTCGTGCTGGGCATCGTGCTCGTCGTCATCGGCTTCACACTGGTGCTGCTGGCGGCCGAGCTGCTGCCGGCCGAGACGGCCGCCTACGGGATGGGCGCGGCGATGCTCGTCGCCGGCGCGGGCGGCGGCTTCGTCGTGTCGCCCAACCAGACGCTGACGCTCGCCGAGATCTCGCCCGAGCAGGGCGGCGTCGCGGGCTCGGTCGGCCAGCTCGGTCAGCGCGTCGGCACCGCGGTCGGCACGGCCTGCGCCTCGGCCATCTTCTTCGCCACGCTCGCCAGTGAGGCGGGGATGGCCGAGGGGCTCGACCGGTACCACGACGCCTTCCGCAACGGCTACTTCGTCACCCTCGGGCTGATCGCACTGGCACTGGTGCTCGGACTGCTCGATCTGCGTCGTCGACGGGTGACCGCCCGCGCGACGAGGTAGACTGTCTCCTTGTAACTCCACAGTGTGCGACGACGACCCACTCCACCCGGCCCAGTGTCAGCAACGGCTCAGTGTCGGTGAGTGCTCGCGGGGATGATCGGTTTCGACATTGCCTGCGAAACTGCGAGAAGCGGGTCGAGGATTCAGGGTTATCTCGTTAACGATCTCTGAAAAACACAGGTGCCGAACAGAAGCGCACCGACTTCGCTCTCGCTGCCTAAGCCAGAGTAGATAGTCCGTCAGCCCGTGGGTGCGTCCTCGCCCCGGATCCTGGCGTCATCTAGAGGACTTGCTGCGTCGTTACGCCTGAGGGCGACGCGGGACTTGCACTCGGGCTGGGCCCGTCGACCGATGCGCCAGTGGTAACGGTCGGGGCCGAGCAGAACGCTCTCACTGGCTACACCCGTAGAAGGCGCAGAATCACAGCGATGGACGGGGGTTCGATTCCCCCCATCTCCACCACCGGTCGTCGTCGCACACGTGGAGCTGCCGCTCCGAGCCGCTGCTGCTCCAGGCCGTCACTCCGGACGCACGTCCAGCTGGCGGACGCGGCCGTAGAGGGTCAGCAGCGCGAGGCGCTCGTCGTCGTCGCGCTCCGCGCCGTTCTCCGGCCCCTGGAGCGTCGCGGGAGGCGTCCACGCGCGGTAGAGGTTCTCGGGCGTGACGACCGTCGCCATCGCGCCGTCCGGGTAGTGCGCGTGGGCATCGAGGGGCAGCTCGGCGAATCCGCTCGGGAGCATC
The DNA here is from genome assembly GCF_003751825.1 of Rathayibacter sp. PhB186. NCBI lineage: Bacteria > Bacillati > Actinomycetota > Actinomycetes > Micrococcales > Microbacteriaceae > Rathayibacter > Rathayibacter sp. PhB186. The sequence continues at coordinate 21,939 of NZ_RJKO01000008.1, forward strand.
CGCGCGAGTGCCTGCGTGAGCGGGGCGAGGCGCTCGGCGCGCTCGTCGTCGACGGTCAGCGTCACCGCGTTCATCGCCGCGAGAGCGGCGGCCAGGTGCTCGACCGCGTGGTCGTCCGCGCACTCCTCCGTGACCAGGAGGGCGATGACGCCGCGGGGCTTCAGCCAGCCCAGCACGGCGTCCTCCGCGCCGCCGTGCACCGACACGACTCGGTCCGAGGTCAGCGCGTAGTCGTGGATCAGCCGCGACCAGCGCCGGACGGAGTCCTCGGTCGAGTCGGCCAGCGCCTCCGCCGCCGAGAGCAGCGCGCACTGCCGCTGCAGCCGGGTGAAGAGGCTGTCCGCCGGCCGGAGCTCGTGCTCCGCCGTCGCCGAGCGCTCCGGCTCCGCGCTCTCCGGAACGTCTCCTGGGTGCTCGTGCATCTTCGACTCCTGCAGCGCTTCGCGGCACCCCCGAGCCGTTCGCCGATCGTGTGTGATCGTCCTCCCACAGTGCGCGTGCGCCGCGAACCTGTCAATCGAGGCGCGGAGGGGATTGACCCGGACGGCGGGCGTCCGGGCTGAGCGTCAGCGCGCGGCGCCGAAGAGGCTGCCCGTGGTCTCGCCGGTCGCCGGGTCGAAGACGGCGCAGAGCACGGCGCGGTCGCCGTGGCGCCAGCTGACCTCGGACGGGACGAAGCTGCGGTACTCGAGGGCGGAGTCGCCGTACGCGATGCTCATCACCGCGCCGAACTCGGGCTCGCAGCCGGCGTCCGCCTGGGCCAGCAGGGTGTTGCGGCTGGTGTAGTCGTCGCCGGGCTGCGCGAAGACGTGGAAGACCTCGAGGTCGTGGCTGTCCGCGCAGGGGACGGCCTCGAAGTCGGCGACGCGGTCGTCGTCCGGCTCCCGGAGGCAGTCGCCCTTCGCCACCGAGAAGGCGTCGACGACGCCCGCGGTGGTGACCGTGCCGCCCTCGTCGCGGACCGCCGCCGGATCGTCGGAGCCGACGACGGACGAGCACGCCGCGAGCGGGAGCACGGCGGTGAGGAGTGCCGCCGCGAGGAGCGCCGAGCGCCGGCTCATCGGCGGGCGGCGATCGCGAGGACCTCGTCGTGCAGGAGGCCGTTGGTCGCGACGGCGCTGCCGTGCCAGGGGCCGTCCTCGCCGTCGGCGGAGGTGAAGCGGCCGCCCGCCTCCTGGACGATCGGCACCAGGGCGGCGAGGTCGTAGGGCTTCACATCGAACTCGCCCGCGCCGTCGATGAGGCCCTCGGCGACCAGCATGTAGGGCCAGGCGTCGCCGTAGGCCCGGTCGCGCCAGACCGTGCGGGCGAGCTCCAGCAGCTGCTCGAGCCGGCCGGCGCCGTCCCACTGCTGGATGCTGTTGTAGCTGAAGGTGGCGTCGGCGAGGGACGCGACGCCGGAGACCTGGAGCCGGCGCGGCTCCTCGGCGGCCGGGGCGACCAGGACGCCGCGCAGGCCGTCCGGCAGGTCGAGGCTGCCCAGGGGAGCGCGGCTCTCGTCCACCCAGGCGCCGGCGCCCCTGGAGGCCCACCAGCGCTTGCCGAGGGCGGGGGCCGAGACGACGCCGACCACCGGGACGCCGTCGATCGCCAGCGCGATGAGGGTGGCCCAGATCGGGACGCCGCGGACGAAGTGCGCCGTGCCGTCGATCGGGTCGAGGATCCACTGGCGCGAGGCCTCGCCGGAGGTGCCGAACTCCTCGCCGAGGATCGCGTCGTCGGGGCGCTCGGCGGCGAGGAGCGCGCGGATCGCCTCCTCGACGGCGCGGTCCGCATCCGAGACGGGCGTGCTGTCGGGCTTGGTGTCCACGACGAGGTCGAGGGCGAGGAAGCGCTCGCGCGAGATCGCGTCGGCGGCGTCGGCGAGGCGGAGGGCGAGGCGGAGGTCGTCGTCGAGGGTCACGCGTCCACGATACTGAGCGCCCCCGCCGATGGCCTGGTGCCAGCGCGGCGTGGACGCGCGTCTCCCTGCTGCTCGAGTAGCCCCGGAGGGGCGCACTGCATGCTGGTCAGTGGCCCCGGAGGGGCGCACTGCATGCTGGTCGAGTAGCGCGCAGCGCGTATCGAGACCCACGTGTGCAGAAGGGTGGATCTCGATACGCCCGCTGCGCGGGCTACTCGATCAGCATGGCGCGAGTGTCGATTTGACGAAACGGGGGTGGGCGCTGGTAATGTGATCCCTCGGTTCGGCACGCACGATTCGCCGGTCGCCACGCACCTCTAGCTCAATCGGCAGAGCAACTGACTCTTAATCAGTGGGTTCTCGGTTCAAGTCCGAGGGGGTGCACCACATCGAGACGCCCGCCACTCCGGCGGGCGTTTCGTCGTTTCCGGAGCGTCCGACGTCGTCGCGCTCCGCCTGGGCATCCCCGCAACGTGCGGCGTCGCCCCGTGCGCTCCCCGCCGTGTCCGTGGGAGGCTGCCCTCTTCGTCCGATCCGCTCGATGGTGCGCGCCCCTTCCCCCACCCGAAAGGACCGCCGTGCCCGAAGACGCCCTGCAAGAAGTCGGCTCCATCGCCCTCGCCGTGCTGATCGCCGTCGTGATCGCCGTCGTCGTGACCGCGGTCGTGGCGCTGATCATCCGCTCGATCGGCAAGCGCAAGACGTGGGCCCGGCTGCTGATCCGCCGGGTGCGCATCCCGTTCCGCGTGCTGCTGCTCACGATCGCCGTCTGGGCCGCGCTCGCCGCGACCGTCTCCGGTGACACCTGGCCGGGGCTCGTCGACCGGATCTTCCAGATCGCCACGATCGGCGCCGCCGCCTGGCTGGTCGGTGCGACCTTCGTCTTCCTCGAGGACCTGGGCGCCGAGCGCTACCGCACCGACACCGCCGACAACCGGCGGGCCCGTCGCCTGCGCACCCAGATGACGATCATCCGGCGGGTGGCCGTCGCGGCCGTCGTCGTGATCGCGATCGGCGCCTCGCTGCTGACCTTCCCCGAGGCGCGGACCGCCGGGGCGTCCCTGCTGGCCTCGGCCGGTGTGCTCTCGATCGTCGCCGGTCTCGCCGCGCAGTCGAGCCTGACCAACATCTTCGCGGGGATGCAGCTCGCCTTCAGCGACGCGATCCGCCTGGACGACGTGGTCATCGTCGAGAACGAGTGGGGCCGGATCGAGGAGATCACCCTGACCTACGTGGTGGTCCACCTCTGGGACGACCGCCGCCTGGTGCTCCCGACCAACTACTTCACCACCCAGCCCTTCCAGAACTGGACCCGCACCGGCTCCGAGCTGCTCGGCGCCGTCGAGCTCGATCTGGACTGGCGCGTCCGACCCGACGAGATGCGGGCCGAGCTGCACCGGATCCTCGAGGAGACCGATCTCTGGGACCAGCGGGTCAGCGTCCTGCAGGTCACCGACGCGGTCGGCGGCTACGTCCGCATCCGCGTGCTCGTCACCGCGAAGGACGCTCCGACGCTCTTCGACCTGCGCTGCTACGTCCGCGAGGGGCTGGTGAGCTGGCTGCACGAGAGCGACCCGATCGCCCTGCCGCGCCAGCGCGTGGAGATGCAGCACGAGGAGGCGGGCACCGCCCCCGCACCGCGCACCCGCACGAAGTCGGCGCCGGACAACCTGTTCTCGGGCGACCAGCAGTCCGACGAGCGCGGCGCGCTCTTCACCGGGCTGATCGACCTGCGCGAGACGCCCGACCGCGACGGCCGCCGGCACGACTGACCGCCACGGCGGGCGGGACCGGGCCTAACCGCGCTCGCCCGCGAAGGTGAGCAGCGCCTCGGCGATCTGCGCGTCGGCCTCCTCGTGGCTGATCGTGGCCGTGCCGTCGCCCGGCTGCGGGCCGTACCAGCCGAAGTCGGCGTGGTTCGACCCGTCGATCTCGACGAAGCGCGCGTCGGCGGGCAGCTGGTCGCTCGCCGCGGCGACCTTCGCCGGGGTGCTCAGGCCGTCCTCCGAGCCGCTCACGCTCAGCACCGGCAGTCCCGACGCGGAGAGGTCGTTCGCGCAGTAGCTGCCGAAGAGCACGAGGCCCGCGACCTCGGGGTCCTCGCCCCACTGGCAGGCCTTCACGCCGCCCAGGGAGTGGCCGCCGACCAGCCACTCGTCGACGCCGTCGGCCTGCGCGGTGAAGCTCTCGAGCGAGCGCAGATCGAAGAACGCCAGGTTGAGGATCGGCCGGGTGATCACCACGCTCGCGCCCTCCTCGACGAGCGGCGCGAGGGTCGCCTCGTAGGAGGCCGCGTCGACCTTGGCGCCGGGGACGAAGACGAGGCCGACGCCGTCGAGGTCGGTGCCCGCGTCGTCCGTCGGGGTGAGCACGATCGCGGTGTCGGTGCGCTCGACGGCGACCGCCGGGTCCGCGTCGACGCGGGCGAGCGCCTCCGGATCGGGGCCCATCACGATCGAGGACCAGGTCAGGAAGCCGAGGACGGCGACGGCGACGAGGGCGCCGATGCTCACGAGGACGATCCGCAGCGGGCGGCGCCGGCGCGGCGCCGCCCTGCGCGCGCTCATCGGTGCCGCGCGATCGCGTCGGCGGCCTGGACGAGCGCGAGGTGCGAGAGCGCCTGCGGAGTGTTGCCCGCATGGCGCCGGTTCTCGACGTCGTACTCCTCCGAGAGCAGGCCGACGTCGTTGCAGAGCCCGACCAGGCGGTCCATCAGGGCGCGGGCGTCGTCGAGACGGCCGGAGTCGGCGTACTGCCGCACCAGCCAGAACGAGCAGGCCAGGAACGGGTGCTCCCCGCCCGCCAGGCCGTCGACCGAGGACTCGGTGCGGTAGCGGTGCAGCAGGCCGTCGTGCATCAGCGCCCGCTCGAGCTCGGCGACCGTGCCGAGCATCCGCGGGTCGTCGGCGGCGACGAAGCCGACCATCGGCAGCACGAGCAGCGAGGCGTCCACCTCGGTGGAGCCGTAGGACTGCACGTAGTGGCCGCGCTCGGAGTCGAAGCCCTGCTCCTCGATCTCGGCGCGGACGGTGTCGCGCAGCCGCTCCCAGGTCTCGACCGGGCCGTCGAGCCCGTGCTCGCGGACGGCGCGGACGCCGCGGTCCAGCGCCGCCCAGACCATCACCCGGGAGTGGGTGAAGTGCCGGGGCTCGCCGCGGATCTCCCAGATGCCGTTGTCGGGCCGCTGCCAGTTGCTCTCGACGAAGCCGAGCAGCGCGCGCTGCAGCGGCCAGGAGAACTCGTTCTCGTCCACTCCGGCCACTCGCGCCTCGTGCAGCGCCACCATCACCTCGCCGATCACGTCGGCCTGGTACTGGTCGACCGCCGCATTGCCGATCCGCACGGGGGAGGCGCCGTCGTAGCCGGGCAGGCTCGGCATCTCCCGCTCGGCCAGGTCGCGCTCGCCGGCCAGGCCGTACATGATCTGCACGTCCTCCGGGGCGCCGGCGACCGCCCGGAGCAGCCAGGCGCGCCACTTCTGCGCCTCCTTCTCGAAGCCGTGCGCGAGCAGGGCCTCGAGGGTGAGGGACGCGTCGCGGAGCCAGACGTAGCGGTAGTCCCAGTTGCGGCTGCCGCCGAACTCCTCGGGGAGGGAGGTGGTCGCGGCGGCGACGATGCCGCCGGTCTGGTCGTCGGTGAGGGCGCGCAGCGTGAGCAGCGAGCGGACCACGGCCTCGCGGTGCGGGCCGTCGTAGCGGATCGCGCCGGCCCAGTCCGTCCACCAGCGGACCGTGCGCTCGATCGCCTTGTCGACGTCGAGCACCTTCGGGGCGCGCTGGTGCGAGGGGAACCAGGCCATCGAGAGGTCGACCGTCTCGCCGGGCGCGACGTCGAACTCGGCGGAGTGCACGTGGTCGGTCGCCGAGAGACGCACGCCGCGGACGACGACCGCATCCGGGCCGGCGACGGCGACCAGCAGCGGATCCTCGTCCGTGCCCTCCTGGCGCACCCACGGCATCGTGCGGGCGTAGTCGAACCGGATCCGCAGCTCCTGGCGCATCCGCACCGAGCCGGACACGCCCTTCACGCGGCGGACCAGCTCGGCGCGGTCGTCACGGAGCGGCATCACGTCGGTGACCTCGACGACGCCGGTCGCGGTGGTCCAGGTGGTGACGAGGGCGAGGGTGTCGCCGAGGTAGTGCCGCTCGACGGTCGCCTCCGCGTCCACCGGCCGGAGCGACCAGCGGCCCTGATCGTCACCGCCGAGGAGCGCGCCGAAGATCGACGCGGAGTCGAAGCGGGGGAGGCAGAGCCAGTCGATGCCGCCGTCACGGGAGACGAGAGCGGCGGTGCGGCAGTCGGAGAGGACGGCGTAGTCCTCGATCGGGGAGACCATGGGCTGATCCTGGCAGCAGAACACTGGGCGCTCCTGCGAGCGGGCGGGTCCGGCCGGCCGGGGCGCACCGCCGTCAAGGCCGGGAAACGGTCGGCGGGGGCGCCGTAGGGTGTGGCGCATGCCTCAGTCGGTCCACACGCTGCTCATCCTCGGTGCGACGGGCGACCTGTCCGCCCGCCTGCTCCTCCCCGCTGTCGGTCAGCTCCTGACCCGCGAGCCCGATCGCCGCCTGCACCTCGTCGGCGCCGGTCAGGAGGACTGGACGCAGGAGCACTGGCACGAGGTCGTGTCCACGTCGTTCGCCACGGAGACCGCCTCGGGTGCCGGCATCGACGCCCTCGTCTCGGGCACGCGCTACCAGCAGGTGGACGTGACGGATCCGGAGGCGCTCGCCGCGCTGCTCGCGAGCTGCGAGGGACCCGTCGCGATCTACTTCGCCCTGCCGCCGGCGATCGCTGCGAAGGCCTGCGACGCGCTCGCCGCGCACGAGCTGCCGGAGGGGACGGTGCTCGCGCTCGAGAAGCCGTTCGGCACCGACGAGAAGAGCGCCAGGGACCTGAACGCGCGCGTCGCCGCGCTCGTCCCCGAGGACCGGGTGCACCGCGTCGACCACTTCCTCGGCCGTGCGACCGTCATGAACCTGCTCGGGCTGCGCTTCGCGAACCGGATCCTCGAGCCGCTGTGGTCCGCGGAGCACATCGAGAGCGTCGCCATCGTCTACGACGAGCAGCTGGGCCTGGAGGGGCGCGCGGGCTACTACGACGGCGCGGGTGCGCTGATCGACATGATCCAGAGCCACCTGCTGCAGGTGCTGGCGGTCGTCGCGATGGAGCCGCCGTCGACCCTCGGCGCGGCGGACCTGCGCGACGCCAAGGGCATCGTGCTGCGGGCGACGCGGCTGCACGGCGAGGACCTGAGCGCGAACTCGCGCCGGGCGCGCTACACCGCCGGCTCGGTCGACGGGCGCGAGCTCCCCGCCTACACGGACGAGAAGGGCGTCGACCCGTCGCGCAAGACCGAGACGCTGGCCGAGCTGACCGTCGAGATCGACACCTGGCGCTGGGCGGGCGTGCCGTTCACGCTGCGCTCGGGCAAGGCGCTGGGGGAGCGGCGGCGCGAGATCGTCATCCGCTTCAAGCCGGTGCCGCACCTGCCGGCCGGCTTCCACGGGACGGCGGAGGCGTCGGTGCTGCGGCTGTTCCTCGCGCCGGACCAGATGGCGCTGGAGCTGAACATCAACGGCCCGGGCGACCCGTACACGCTCGAGCGCGCGTCGCTCGAGGCGACCTTCGGTGCGGGGGAGCTGCTGGCGTACGGCGAGGTCATCTCGGGGATCCTCGACGACGACCCGTCGCTCTCGGTCCGCGGCGACGCGGCCGAGGAGTGCTGGCGCATCGTCCAGCCCGCGATCGACGCCTGGCGCGCCGACGACGTGCCGCTGGACGAGTACCCGGCCGGCAGCGAGGGCCCGGAGCGCTGGCCGGCGGTCTGAGCGCGCGGGATCTCGATACGCCCTCTGCGAGGGCTACTCGATCAGCATGAAGCGGAGACGCCCTCTGCAGTGCTGATCGATCAGCAGGGGGGGGCATGGTGATCGAGTAGCCGCGGAGCGGCGTATCGAGACCCGTCGGCAGGCGCGCAGGGCGTTTCGCGCCACAGCACGGCCGGGCTCCGCCCCGACCTACTGTGATCGGCGACCGGTGCCGAGTGCGCGCCGGTCTCCGGTTCGAGGGAGTCCCCGTGGTCGTCGTCCTGTCCCCACTCGCCGGGCGCGCCGTGCCCCTCTCGGCCGTCCCCGATCAGCTCTTCGCGGCCGGCGTGATGGGAGCCGGAATGGCGATCGAGCCTCCCGCGGAGCGCGTCGAGGTCCTCTCGCCGGTCCGCGGGGTCCTGCTCCAGGTGCTGCCGCACGCGTTCGTGGTCGTCGCGGACAGCGGACGAGCGGTGCTCGTCCACCTCGGGATCGACACGGTGGGGCTGAAGGGCGCCGGCTTCACGGTCCTCGCCGCCAAGGGCGACCGCGTCGAGGCGGGGACCCCGGTCCTGGAGTACGACGTCCCGGCGATCCTCGCTGCGGGACTCCCGACGGTGGTGCCCGTGGTGGTGCTGGAGCGGACCGCGGACCACGTCGACGCCCTCGTGGAGGACGGCGCGTCCGTCCTCGCCGGTGATCCTCTGCTGTCCGCATGACCGCCCGCACTCGGAGCGCGCCCGCCTCGCGTCGACGACTCGTCGTCCCCGGCTTCGCGGGTCTGCAGCGCCTCGGCAAGAGCCTCATGCTCCCGATCGCGGTGCTCCCCGCGGCCGGACTCCTCCTCCGGATCGGACAGCCCGACCTGCTCGGGCGGATCGATCTGCCCGTGATCGGCCCGTTCTTCCAGGCGATGAGCGCGGCGGGCGGTGCCCTCTTCGAGAACCTGGCCCTGCTGTTCGCCGTCGGCGTCGCCATCGGGTTCACCAGGAAGCCGGACGGGTCGACCGCTCTCGCGGCCGTCGTCGGCCACCTCGTGCTCGCGAAGGTCTTCACCGTCCTGTCGCCGATCGTCCTGGCGGGGCGGACGACGGCCGCCGGCGACCAGGTGCAGATCGACTACAGCGTCTTCGGCGGGATCGTGGTCGGTCTGCTCACGGCCGTGCTGTTCGACCGGTTCCACACCATCGCGCTCCCCGCCTACCTCGGTTTCTTCAGCGGCCGGCGGTTCGTCCCGATCGTCGTCTCGCTCGCGTGCCTCGTCGTCGGCTTCGGTCTGAGCTGGTTCTACCCGGTCTTCGAGTCCGGCCTCACCGGTCTCGGCGCCTTCATCGGCGGCACCGGGGCGCTCGGCGCCTTCGTCTACGGCTTCGCCAACCGCATGCTGATCCCGCTGGGGCTGCACCACATCCTCAACTCGTACGTCTGGTTCCTCCAGGGCTCCTACGCGAACGCCGACGGCGGCGTCGTCACGGGGGAGCTGACGCGCTTCGCCGCGGGCGACCCGACGGCCGGCGCGCTCACCTCGGGCTTCTACCCGGTGCTCATGTTCGGACTCCCGGCGGCGGCGCTGGCGATGATCCACGTGTCGAACCGCTCGCAGCGCGCGGCCGCGATCGGCATCCTCGGTGCCGCCGGGCTGACCGCCTTCCTCACCGGCATCACGGAGCCGCTGGAGTTCGCGTTCATGTTCGCGGCGTTCCCGCTCTACGTGGTGCACGCCGTGCTGACCGGGCTGTCCCTCGCGATCGCTGACCTCCTCGACATCCACCTCGGCTTCTCGTTCTCGGCCGGGCTCGTCGACCTGCTTCTCTACGGCACGGCGCCGGCCGCGAAGAACGTGGGGCTGCTCGTGGTGATGGGAGTCGTGTACTCCGGCGTGTACTACCTGCTGTTCCGGGTCGTCATCCGGAGGTGGAACCTCCGCACGCCGGGCCGGGAGGAGGTCGTCTCCGGAGTGGACGTGGGCGAACCTGCCGCGGTCGTGGCGGAGCCGACCTCCGCGTCGAACGAACCGCCGGAGTCCGAGGCCGAGTCGCTCATCGCGGCCTTCGGTGGGCGCGGGAATCTCGTCCACGTCGACGCGTGCATCACGCGGCTGCGCGTCCAGGTCGGCGACCGGGCGCTGGTCGATCCCGCACGGCTGAAGGCTCTCGGCGCGGCCGGCGTGCTGGAGGTCGGCGAGAGCGTCCAGGCGGTCTTCGGCCCCCGCGCGGAGGCGCTGAAGAACGACATCCTCGACGTGCTCTGAGGCAGCCCATGCTGGTCGAGTAGCCGCGGAGCGGCGTATCGAGACCCCACGTGCTCAGGGGGGGATCTCGATACGCCCTCTGCGAGGGCTACTCGATCAGCATGAGTGGCGCCCTCTGCGAGGGCTACTCGATCAGCAGGCAGGGGGCCGACGGGTCAGCGGGTGGCGTCGGCCGGGGTCGCGACGGAGGCGGCGTCGGGCTCGGCCCAGACGGCGATCGGCTTCGGGTCCCAGGTGAGGGCGACGGGCTCGGCGACGGGGGCGGCCGGCTCCGCGGTGACGGGGGGAGTGGAGGCGCGCATGACCGGGATGGCGGAGGTGACCGGGTTGGCGGTGGCCTCGACGCCGGCGCGCAGCTGCTCGGCCTGGATGGTGGCGGACAGCTCGTGGGCGAGCGAGCGGGCGAGCATCCCGTGGAAGATCGGGTCGCGGTCGTCATGGCTGCGCCGGGTGACGACCCAGGCGCCCTCGGCGCCGACGAAGGCGGAGAGGCGCTCGTGCACGACGGCGAAGAGCTCGTCCTGCGTGAGCGCGGGGGCCGCGACGACCTCGGGGGCCGGCTGACGGCGCCTCAGACGAAACCTCATGACGAACCCCGTTTCCCGTGCCGCGTGCTGAGACTCCAGTGTCCAGGGGCGACGGCGCCGGAGCGCGCTGACACGCCGCGGCCGGTGGCTCGCGGCGTGTCAGAAGGCGGTCAGCGGTCGCGCTTCTTGCCGTTCTGCTCCTTGACGAGCTCCTTCGAGTCGTAGGAGACCGAGCCGATGGCGACCGCGAGAGCGATCGCCCAGCTGACCCACTGCAGGGCCAGCCGCCAGTCGCGCGGACCCTTGCGCGTCGTCTGCAGGATGGACCAGCCTCCGACGATCGCGCTGATGACGCTGGAATTGAGGATGAACTTGCGCATCGATTGCCTCCTGTGTTCACCACGACGCTAGTGGCCCGGCCCCGTTCCCTCCCAACGGTTGACACCGCCGACGGCCAGCGGACGGCTCCGTCGTCGGTGTCGCCCGCTACGGTGAACCGCTGCTCGGCGCCGGGCCGCGGCACGGACCGAGGAGAACGGATACGAGATGCGCACGGCTGTGATCGGGGCGGTGCTCCTCGTGCTCGGCGTGATCGCCGCTCTCGCCGGGGTCCTGCCGATGGACGCGCTCGGCGAGCTGGTCGAGCGCACGGCGCCGATCCTGGCCTTCGTGGTCGCCGTCACCGTGGTGGCGGAGCTGGCCTCCGAGGCCGGAGTCTTCACGGTCGTGGCGGAGCGGGCGGCGATCTGGGGCCGCGGGCGGACCGCGCTGCTCTGGCTCCTGGTCGTCGCGATGGCGATCGTCAGCACCGTCTTCCTCTCCCTCGACACGACCGCCGTGCTGCTCACGCCGGTGGTCGTGCTGCTTGCCGCGCACGTCCGGGTGTCGCCGCTGCCGTTCGCGATGGCGACCGTCTGGCTCGCCAATTGCGCCTCCCTGCTGCTCCCTGTGTCGAACCTCACCAACCTCCTGGCAGAGAGGCGGCTCGGCGTCGACGGGCCGCTCGCCTTCGCCGCGCTGACCGCCGCGCCCGCGCTCGTCGCCGCCGTGGTCCCGGTGCTCGTGCTCGCGATCCGCTACCGCCGCGAGCTGGCCGGCCGCTACCGGACGGGGGAGCGGACCCCGGTCGAGGACCGCGTCCTGCTGATCGGCGCCGGCGTCGTCGTCGCGCTGCTGCTGCCCGCCCTCGTCTCCGGGCTCGAGGTGTGGATCCCCGCGGCCGTCGCGGCGCTCGCCCTCGTCGTGCTCTTCGCGGTGCGGCGGCCGTCCGCGCTGAAGGTCTCGCTGCTGCCGTGGCAGCTGGTCGTCTTCGCCTCCGGTCTCTTCGTCGTGATGGAGGCGGCGCACCAGCTCGGGCTGGGCGCGGCGCTCGCCGTGGTCGCGGGCGACGGGACCGGCGTGGGCGAGCTGCTCCGGCTCGCGGGCTCCGGTGTCGTGGCCGCGAACCTCGTCGACAACCTGCCCGCCTATCTCGCGCTCGAGCCGGTCGCCGCCGACCCGGTGCGCCTGGTCGCCCTGCTGATCGGCGTGAACGCCGGCCCGCTGATCACCCCGTGGGCCTCGCTCGCCACCCTGCTCTGGCACCAGCGGCTGACCGCGCTCGGCGTGACGATCTCCTGGCGGCAGTACGCGCTGCTCGGCGCCGTCGCGGTGGTGCCGACGGTCGGCGGCGCGGTGCTCGCGCTGGCCCTCGCCCAGGGCTGAGCCCGGCCCCCGTTCGAGTGCGGCTGGTAGCCTCGGCGGGTACGAAGACGGGCACGACCGACGATCGGGACCACCATTCCTCCGCACTCCGCCTCCGCCCCCGCACCCCTCGAGGACAGCGCCGACGGGACGACTCCAGCCGCCGCCGACCACACCGCCGGAGCGCGCAACGCGTTCGTCGTGGTCTCCAACCGCCTCCCGGTCGACCGCGTCGTCGACGCCGACGGCACGGCCTCGTGGAAGACGTCGCCCGGCGGGCTGGTCACCGCGCTCGAGCCCGTGATGCGGGCCAACGAGGGCGCCTGGGTCGGCTGGCCCGGGGTCGCGGACGAGGAGGTCGCGCCGTTCGAGAACGACGGCGTGCTGATCGTCCCGGTCGCCCTCAGCGCCCAGGAGCTCGAGGACTACTACGAGGGCTTCTCCAACGACACCCTCTGGCCGCTGTACCACGACGTGATCGCGCCGCCCACGTACCACCGCGAGTGGTGGGACGCCTACGTGCGGGTGAACCGCCGCTTCGCCGAGGCCGCCGCCGCGGTCACCGAGCAGGACGGCGTGGTCTGGGTGCAGGACTACCAGCTGCAGCTCGTGCCGAAGATGCTCCGCGAGCTGCGCCCGGACGTCACGATCGGCTTCTTCAACCACATCCCGTTCCCGCCCTACGGCATCTTCGCCCAGCTCCCGTGGCGCAAGCAGATCGTCGAGGGCCTGCTCGGCGCCGACGTCATCGGCTTCCAGCGCCAGGGTGACGCGGGCAGCTTCCTCCGCGCGGTCCGCCGCCTGCTCGGCTACGACACCCGCAGCACCGTCGTCGAGGTGCCGGTCGAGGACGACGCGGTCGACGGCACCCGCCGGGTCAACCGCTCGCGCCGCGGCGCCAGCGTCCGCCCGGTCGTCGCCCGGCACTTCCCGATCTCGATCGACGCCGCCGCCTTCGAGGCGATGGCGCGCACCCCCGAGATCCAGGAGCGGGCGCGCCAGATCCGCTCCGATCTGGGCGACCCCGAGACCGTCATGCTCGGCGTCGACCGCCTCGACTACACCAAGGGCATCGGCCACCGGCTGAAGGCGTTCGGCGAGCTGCTCGCCGACGGCCGGCTCAGCACCAAGGACGCGGTGCTCGTGCAGGTCGCGAGCCCGAGCCGCGAGCGGGTCGAGACCTACAAGCAGCTGCGGGACGACATCGAGCTGCAGGTCGGCCGGATCAACGGCGACTACGGCACGATCGGCAACCCGGCGATCAGCTACCTGCACCACGGCTACCCGCGCGAGGAGATGGTCGCCCTCTACCTCGCCGCCGACGTGATGCTGGTCACGGCGCTGCGGGACGGGATGAACCTGGTCGCCAAGGAGTACGTCGCCTCCCGCTTCGACAACGACGGCGTGCTCGTGCTGAGCGAGTTCACCGGTGCGGCGGACGAGCTCAAGCAGGCCGTGCAGATCAACCCGCACGACATCTCCGGGCTCAAGGACGCCATCGAGAACGCGGCCCGCATGCCGCGCGCCGAGCGCAGCCGCCGGATGCGGGCGCTGCGCCGCCGGGTGCTCGAGAACGACGTCTCGCGCTGGTCGGCGAGCTTCCTCGACGCGCTGAGCGAGCACGCCGCGGGCCAGCAGCTCGACGTGCGGCCGGCCGCGCGGGGCCAGGAGGCGCCGCTCGGCCAGGAGGCGGAGCACCACGAGGACGGCGTCCGCGGTCGCGCGGCCGAGGACGCGCACCACGAGACGGCGGAGGCGACGCGATGACCATCGTGACCCCGACCCCGGGCGAGCACCTGCCCGGCGTGCCCGACCGCCTCGTCGCCGCGCTGCACGAGCTCGCCGCGACCGGACGCCTGCTGGTGGCGCTCGACTTCGACGGGACGCTCGCGCCCGAGGTCGACGACCCGGCGCACGCCCGCGCCCTGCCCGAGGCGCGCGAGGCCGTGCTCCGGCTGCTCGCGCTGCCCGGCACCCGCGTCGCGCTGGTCTCCGGCCGTGCGCTCGGGAGCCTCGAGGAGGTCGCGCAGCTGCCCGATGAGGCGCTGCTGGTCGGCTCGCACGGCATCGAGATCCGCCTGGACCCGGGCGACGACGCCGTCCGCCTCGACGAGACCGAGCTGGCGAAGGTCGGCGTGCTCGAGGACGTGCTGAAGGGCATCGCCCGCGGGATCGACAACGTCTGGATCGAGGACAAGCCGGCCGGCTTCGCCCTGCACACCCGCCTCGCCACCGACCGGCACAGCCGCGTCGCGCACGTCGTCGCCCTGTCGGAGGCGCGCGCCGAGGTCGAGGGCGTCACCGTCCGCGAGGGCAAGAACGTCCTCGAGTTCTCGGTCCGCTCGACCACCAAGGGCGAGGCCGTGCAGCACCTGCGCCGCTACACCGGCGCGACCGCCGTGCTCTACGCGGGCGACGACGTCACCGACGAGGACGCCTTCGCGGTCCTCGGCACCGGCGACGTCGGCGTCAAGAGCGGTCCCGGCACGACCTCCGCCGCCTACCGCGTCCGCGGCCCCGAGCAGATCGCCCACGTGCTGTCGCTCCTCGCCGACTTCCGCGCCACCGCGAGCTGACCAGCGCCGGTCGATCCGTCACGAACGGTCGGCGCGCGGCCACTGACACGACCATCGCTGCCGGATCGAGGCGACGGACGCGACCGTTCGCGTCGGATCGGGACGCGCTCGGCAGCGCCGGAGCACCGCGTGCGAGGCGGTAGCCTCGTCACATGCCGGAAATCGATTGGAAGCCTCGTTCGCGCACCGTCACGGACGGCATCGAGGCCACGACGTCGCGCGGGATGCTGCGCGCCGTGGGAATGGGCGATGACGACTGGGAGAAGCCCCAGATCGGCATCGCGTCGTCCTGGAACGAGATCACCCCCTGCAACCTCTCGCTGGAGCGCCTCGCGCGCAGCGCGAAGGAGGGCGTGCACTCGGGCGGCGGGTACCCGCTGCAGTTCGGCACCATCTCCGTCTCGGACGGCATCTCGATGGGCCACGAGGGCATGCACTTCTCGCTCGTCTCACGCGAGGTCATCGCCGACTCCGTCGAGACCGTGATGATGGCCGAGCGCCTCGACGGCACCGTCATGCTGGCCGGCTGCGACAAGTCGCTGCCCGGCATGCTGATGGCCGCCGCGCGCCTCGACCTCGCCGCCGTCTTCGTCTACGCCGGGTCGATCGCGCCGGGCTGGGTCAAGCTGTCCGACGGCACCGAGAAGGACATCACGATCATCGACTCCTTCGAGGCGGTCGGCGGCGTCAAGGCCGGGATCATGTCCGAGGAGGACGCCAAGCGCATCGAGTGCGCCTTCGCCCCGGGCGAGGGCTCCTGCGGTGGCATGTACACCGCGAACACCATGGCCAGCGTCGCCGAGGCGCTCGGGATGAGCCTGCCCGGCTCCGCGTCGCCCGCCGCGGCCGACCGCCGCCGCGACTACTTCGCCCGCAAGTCGGGGGAGGCGGTCGTCGAGCTGCTGCGCAACGGCACCACCGCGCGCGACATCCTGACCAAGGAGGCGTTCGAGAACGCGATCGCCGTGGCCATGGCCTTCGGCGGCTCGACCAACGTCATCCTGCACCTGCTCGCGATCGCGAACGAGGCGGAGGTCGACCTCACGATCGACGACTTCAACCGCATCGGCGACACGATCCCGCACATCGGTGACCTCAAGCCGTTCGGCAAGTACGTGATGAACGACGTCGACCGCCACGGCGGCGTCCCCGCCGTGATGAAGGCCCTGCTCGACGCGGGCCTGCTGCACGGCGACTGCCTCACGGTCACCGGGAAGACCGTCGCCGAGAACCTCGCGGCGATGGACATCGCGCCGCTGGACGGCGAGGTCATCCGCACCCTCGACAACCCGATCCACGCCACCGGCGGACTGACCGTGCTCAAGGGCTCGCTCGCTCCCGAGGGCGCGGTCGTCAAGACGGCCGGCTTCGACGCCTCCGTGTTCGAGGGCCCAGCGCGGGTCTTCGAGCGCGAGCGCGCCGCGATGGACGCCCTCACCGACGGCGAGATCACGAAGGGCGACGTGGTGGTCATCCGCTACGAGGGCCCCAAGGGCGGCCCGGGCATGCGCGAGATGCTGGCCATCACCGCCGCCATCAAGGGGGCCGGCCTCGGAAAAGATGTACTACTGTTGACCGACGGACGATTCTCAGGCGGCACAACCGGCCTGTGCATCGGCCACATAGCTCCCGAATCGGTGGACGCAGGTCCCATCGCATTCGTTCGCGACGGAGACCCGATTCGGGTCGACATCGCCGCTCGATCGATCGACCTACTCGTCGACGAATCCGAGCTCGCCGCCCGCCGAGAAGGCTGGGCGCCTCTCCCTCCGCGCTACACCCGCGGTGTCCTCGCCAAGTACGCCAAGCTCGTCCGCTCGGCCGCCGAGGGCGCCACCACGGGTTGATCCCGGCCCGCTCGGGCCGGCCGCGCACTCGCGCCTCCCGGGCACCGCTCGCTCGCACTCCGAGCCCCCGGTGCCCGCCGCCGCACACCGCTTCGAAGGAATCGACACCCGCATGACCCCGGACCCGTCCGCCGCGCCTCCCGCCCCGACCCCCCAGCCACCCCGCTCCGCCGCGTCCGCGCCGGCGGTCGCTCCCGTCGCCGAGTCGCTCACCGGAGCGCAGGCGGTCGTCCGCTCGCTCGAGATGCTCGGGATCGAGGACGTCTTCGGTCTGCCCGGCGGCGCGATCCTGCCCGTCTACGACCCGCTGATGGACTCGTCGAAGATCCGCCACATCCTGGTCCGCCACGAGCAGGGCGCCGGCCACGCGGCCGAGGGCTACGCCGCGGCGACCGGCAAGCTCGGCGTCTGCATCGCGACCTCCGGGCCCGGCGCGACCAACCTCGTCACGGCGATCGCGGACGCCTACATGGACTCCGTGCCGATGCTCGCGATCACCGGCCAGGTCTTCTCGACGCTGATGGGCACCGACGCCTTCCAGGAGGCGGACATCGTCGGCATCACGATGCCGATCACCAAGCACTCCATCCTGGTCACGCGCCCCGAGGACATCCCCTCGGCGCTCGCCTCCGCCGTGCTGATCGCGACGACGGGCCGCCCCGGCCCGGTGCTCGTCGACATCACCAAGGACGCGCAGCAGGACGCGGCGCCGTTCGTCTGGCCGCCGAAGGTCGACCTGCCCGGCTACCGCCCGGTGACGAAGGCGCACGGCAAGCAGATCCAGGCCGCGGCGCAGCTGCTGGCCGAGGCGAAGAAGCCCGTGCTGTACGTCGGCGGCGGCATCATCCGCGCCCGTGCGGCTGCCGAGCTCCTGGCATTCGCCGAGGCCTGCGGTGCTCCCGTCGTCACGACGCTGATGGCGCGCGGCGCGTTCCCGGACTCGCACGAGCAGCAGCTGGGCATGCCCGGCATGCACGGCACCGTCCCCGCGGTGCTCGCGCTGCAGGAGTCGGACCTGATCCTCGCGCTCGGCTCGCGCTTCGACGACCGGGTGACCGGCAAGGCGGCGCTCTTCGCGCCCAACGCCAAGGTCGTGCACGTGGACATCGACCCGGCCGAGATCTCCAAGATCCGCACGGCCGACGTGCCGATCGTCGGCGACCTCAAGGACGTCCTGCCGGACCTCACCGACGCGTTCGCGAAGGCGATCGACGGCGCCGCGCCCGACACCGCCGACTGGTGGACTTACCTCAAGGGCCTGCAGGAGGAGTTCCCGCTCGGCTACACCGAGCCGGTCGACGGCCTGCTGTCCCCGCAGTACGTGATCAAGCGGATCGGCGAGATCACCGGACCCGAGGGCGTCTTCGCCTCGGGTGTCGGCCAGCACCAGATGTGGGCGGCGCAGTTCATCAAGTACGAGCGCCCCAACTCGTGGCTCAACTCCGGCGGCGCCGGCACGATGGGCTACTCCGTGCCCGCGGCGATGGGCGCCAAGGTCGGCGAGCCGGACCGCACGGTCTGGGCGATCGACGGCGACGGCTGCTTCCAGATGACCAATCAGGAGCTCGCCACCTGCACGATCAACGACATCCCGATCAAGGTCGCGGTGATCAACAACTCCTCGCTCGGCATGGTGCGCCAGTGGCAGACCCTGTTCTACGAGGGCCGCTACTCGAACACCGACCTCAACACGGGGCACGACACCGTCCGGGTGCCGGACTTCGTGAAGCTCGCGGAGGCCTACGGCGCCCTGGGCATCCGGGTCACCAAGCCGGAGGAGATCGACGCGGCCATCGAGCTGGCGATCGCCACCAACGACCGGCCGGTCGTCATCGACTTCGTGGTCAGCCGCGACTCCATGGTGTGGCCGATGGTCCCGCAGGGCGTCTCGAACAGCTACGTCCAGTACGCCAGAGACCACAGCCCGACCTGGGACGACGAGGAGTAGACCGCATGACCCACCACGTTCTCTCCCTGCTCGTCGAGGACAAGCCGGGACTGCTCACCCGCGTCGCGGGGCTGTTCGCGCGCCGCGGCTTCAACATCGAGTCGCTGGCCGTCGGGCCGACCGAGCTCGAGGGGCTCTCGCGCATCACGGTCGCCGTGGACGTCGAGGACCTGCCGCTCGAGCAGGTGACCAAGCAGCTGAACAAGCTGATCAACGTCATCAAGATCGTCGAGCTCGATCCCGACCAGTCGGTGCACCGCGAGCACCTGCTCGTGAAGGTGCGCGTCGACAACGTCACCCGCTCGCAGGTGCTCGAGGCCGTGAACCTCTTCCGCGCCCGCGTGGTCGACGTCGCGACCGACGCCCTGGTGATCGAGGTCACCGGCGACTCCGGCAAGACCACCGCGTTCCTCCGGGTCATCGAGCCCTACGGGATCAAGGAGATCGCCCAGTCGGGCCTGCTGGCCATCGGCCGCGGCTCGAAGTCGATCACCGAGCGCGTCTTCAAGAACTGACGGCCCCGCGCCGTCCCCTCTGCTCCGCCCACTCCACAACCAGAAAAGGAAGCATCACGTGACCGAGCTCATCTACGACGCCGACGCCGATCTCTCCATCATCCAGTCCAAGAAGGTCGCGATCGTCGGCTACGGCTCGCAGGGCCACGCGCACGCGCAGAACCTCCGCGACTCCGGAGTCCAGGTCGTCATCGCTCTCAAGGAGGGGTCGAAGTCGACCGCCAAGGCCGAGGACGACGGGTTCGAGGTCAAGAGCGTCGCCGACGCCGCCGAGTGGGCCGACCTGATCATGATCCTCGCGCCGGACCAGCACCAGCGCGCCATCTACAGCGAGCAGATCGCGGACAAGCTGACCGAGGGCAAGACGCTCGCCTTCGCGCACGGCTTCAACATCCGCTTCGGCTACATCGAGGCCCCCGCGGGCGTCGACGTGATCCTGATCGCGCCGAAGGCCCCCGGCCACACCGTGCGCCGCGAGTTCGTCGCCGGCCGCGGCATCCCGGACATCATCGCCGTCGAGAACGACGCGACCGGCACCGCTTGGGAGACCGCGAAGTCCTACGCGAAGGCCATCGGCGGCACCCGCGCCGGCGTCATCAAGACGACCTTCACCGAGGAGACCGAGACCGACCTGTTCGGCGAGCAGGCCGTGCTCTGCGGCGGCACCTCGCAGCTCGTCCAGTACGGCTTCGAGACCCTCGTCGAGGCCGGCTACCAGCCCGAGATCGCCTACTTCGAGGTGCTCCACGAGCTCAAGCTGATCGTCGACCTGATGTGGGAGGGCGGCATCGCCAAGCAGCGCTGGTCGGTCTCCGACACGGCCGAGTACGGCGACTACGTGTCGGGCCCCCGCGTCATCGACCCGAGCGTCAAGGAGAACATGAAGGCCGTCCTGGGCGACATCCAGAGCGGTGCCTTCGCGAAGCGCTTCATCGCGGACCAGGACGCGGGAGCGCCCGAGTTCCAGGAGCTGCGCGCCAAGGGCGAGAAGCACCCGATCGAGGAGACCGGCCGCGAGCTGCGCAAGCTCTTCGCCTGGAAGCAGACCGACGAGGACTACACCGACGGCAGCGTCGCGCGCTAGTCGCCCGCTCGGACGGACCTCGGAGCCCCGGGCCGTCGACGGACACCGCTTCTGCGGTGGACGTCGGCGGGGCCGGGGCTCCGTCGCGTCCGGGGGCGCTCGGCGCGTCCGCATGCTGGTCGAGCAGCCCCGGAGGGGCGTATCGAGACCCGCCATCGCCGGCGCGGGTGGTCTGCAGACCCTCGTTCCGGCGGGGGTGGATCTCGATACGCCCGCTGCGCGGGCTACTCGATCAGCATGAAACTGGGCGTTCCTCGCATGCGGTTCGTCCATGGAGGTCGGCAGGCCCGTGTTCTGGCGGGGGTGGATCTCGATGCGCCCGCTTCACGGGCTGCTCGATCAGCAGGCGGACCGTGGGGGAGCTCACGGGGCACGCGGGTAGCGTGGGGCGGATGGAGCGACGGGCACGGCGGCTGCGGCAGTGGGACGAGGGCGTGGCGGCGGCGCGGGACGGGCTGTCGTGCGAGGTGTCGGCGGGGATCGTGCTGTGCGGGCTGGCCGGCGGTGGGCTCGCGGCGGCGCTCGCGCTGGCGTCCGGGGGGATCCTCGAGTCGGCGCCGGTCGCGCTGCGGACGGTCACGGCCCTCGCGCTCGCGCTGATCACCGGCACGGTCCTCGTGGCGACCGCCACCGCCCT
Organism: Rathayibacter sp. PhB186; assembly: GCF_003751825.1. Lineage (NCBI taxonomy): Bacteria > Bacillati > Actinomycetota > Actinomycetes > Micrococcales > Microbacteriaceae > Rathayibacter > Rathayibacter sp. PhB186. Next base: position 42,717 of record NZ_RJKO01000008.1, read on the forward strand.
GCGGCGACGGACGGAGGCCGCGGGAGCCCGCTTCGCCCGCGCCGCGTGGCCGGTCCCCGCCGACCTCGGCCGGGACGACCTCGCGGAGACCGCCGATCTGCCGTTCGACGTGCGCCTGCCGGAGGACGCGCTCTCGCCGGCCGACCTCGTCGGCATCCTCGCGCCGTCGCGTGCGGCACGGGCCGAGGCGAGGAGGAGGGCGGCCACGCGGGATCTGCGGGCCCACTCCCTCCTGTTCTCGGCGCTCTCGCTCGTCGGCATCGTCCTCGCGCTCGCCGGCGTGCTGCTGATGATCGCGGCGATCGCCCTGCAGGGCTCGGAGGGGGCCGTCGTCACCGCGGCGGTCGTCGTCGCGGCCGGAGCTGCGGCCGGGATCGGCTCGTCCCAGGCGAACGGGCTGCCGCTGGCGGTGCTGCGCGCGTCCGACGCCGCCCTGGCTCGGAGCCGTGGGCTGCTGGTCGAGCGCTGGCCGGGGGATCTCGAGGAAGGACCGCTGTCGGTGCGCGGGGGAGTGGCGGCGATCGACCGCCGTCGGCTGACCGGACCGGCGCGGAGGCCGGCGCCGTCGAGCGCGGGTGCGGGACGGGTGGCGCCGATCGTGATGCTCGCGGTGGCGCTGCTGCTGGTGGCGGGACTGCCGCTGCTGTCCTAGCGGCCGGCGCTTCGGGATCGGGCGACTCGTCGCGCAGAACATCAGCGGAGAGTGCTGCTCATCGCCGATGGCGGATGACGAGTGCTCTCGGCTGATGTTCTGTGCGTGAACGCTCGTCAGCGGGCGGCGTCGCGGGCGAGGCGGCGCAGGCCGCCCTTGGGCGGGACGAGCACGGGCTCCGGCCAGCGCGGGGAGAGGTGGTCGCCCAGGGTCACCCGGCGGATCTTCCGGCCGACGAGGGGGAGCACCCAGTCGTGCGCCCAGCGGTACTGGTCGCGCAGCAGCTCGCGCGGCGTGAGCGGCTCGGGCGGGTCCCACGGGCCGGCGGAGATGGTGTGCGGCACGCCGAGGACGTCCAGCACCTGCGCGGCGAGCACGCGGTGCCCGCGCTTGGAGAGGTGCATCCGGTCGCTCGACCACATCGCGGCGTCGCGGAACGCCTGCATCCGCCAGTAGTCGACGAGGACGGCGCCGCGCTCGCGGGCGATGCGGCGGACGGCGCTGTTGTAGACGCGGTTGCGCTTCACGAACATCCGCGGGGCGGGCAGCCCGGGGATGTCGAAGCCGGTGAAGAGCACGAGCGACGCGCCCGTCGTCGCCAGGGCGTCGACCAGGTGCTCGTAGCCGTCGATCAGCACGCGCATGTCGGTGCCGAGGTCGAGGATGTCGTTGCCGCCGGCGTAGAGGGTGACGAGGGTCGGCCGCAGCTCGAGCGCGGGCGTCAGCTGCTCCGCGGTGATCTGGGCGAGCCGCTTGCTGCGGATCGCGAGGTTGGCGTACTCCCAGCCGGGTTCGGCGCGGGCGAGCCGGTCGGCCACGCGGTCGGCCCAGCCGCGCACGCCGTTGGGCAGGAGCCGGTGCGGGTCGCCGACGCCCTCGGTGAAGGAGTCGCCGATCGCGACGTAGCGGCGCCGGCCAGCGTCCACCGCGCGCTCGTCCGTCCCCGACTGCTCCGCCATCCCCGAAGGGTCGCCCGCCGGGGAGGCCGGGCGGTGACGCCGCGGTGGCGGGGAGGTGTCGGGCTGCTCCGAGCCGACGGCGAGGCCGCGCGGCTAGGGTGTTGCGGTGATCGACAGCAGACCCGAGGACGACCGGGACGACGACGCGCTCAGCTGGGCGGGCGAGGGCGGCGACCCCACCCTGGTGGCGGGCGACGCTCCGGTGCGACGCCGGACGCCCCGTGCGGTGCGCTCGGCTCCGGAGATCCGCCAGGCGCGCGAGGGCGACGTCGACGAGCTGCCGGAGGAGCTCCGCGAGGACGACGACGAGCTGGAGGACGACGACCCGGATGATGACGACGAGCGCGACGCCGCGGACGCGGCTGCCGCCTCCTCCGTGCTGCTGGTCGCGATGGGCGTCGCCGCGGGTCTGTACCTGCTCTGGACGATCGGCTGGATGATCACCGCGACGCGGCAGAACGCCACGGTCGCCGGCACGTTCGCGGGCGACCCGCTCGGCGGCGGACTCTACGGGCTCGGACTCTGGCTCGCGGTCGCGGGGCCGGCGGCCTGGTTCGCCGCCGTGCTGCTCGGCACTCGGAGCGCCCGCACGCGCACCCGGGTGCTCTGGCTGATCGCCGGGCTGATCCTGCTGGCCCCCCTGCCGTTCCTGAAGGGGGCGTGATGAGCGACAGCGCATCGACCGACTCCGCCGCGACCGACTCCGTCGCAACCGACTCCGCCGAGACCGGGAGCACGGTGAAGGCGACCCTCGGCGGGACCGGACACCGTGACGGCCGTCGGAAGCGCCTCCTGCTCTCGGTGCTGATCGCCGCGGTCTTCGCTCTCTTCTTCGCCTGGGACGTCTGGGAGGGGATCGGCAACCTCGTCGGCCTGCGCACCTACGCCGCCACGCTCGGCACCGACCTGAACGGCACGGGCTGGACGGTGCTGCTGCTCGGGCTGGCGCTGCCGGTGGTCTGCTTCGTGCTGGCACTGATGCTCGGCCGCCGGCGCGGGCTCCTGGCGCGGACCGGGCTGCTGTTCGCGGCGCTCTGCCTCTCCGCGGCGCTGTCGCTCGACGTGCAGCTGATCCTCGGATTCGAGAGCCTCGTCTCGCTCTAGGCCGCCGTCGCGCCCGCCGTCGAGGCCGGGCGTCACACGGCCGGGGACGGCTGCGGGCCTCCGCTACAGTGGCGGGGGCTCCACCGGCCCTCGTGCTCGGTGCCCGCTCCGTCCCCTCTCCGAAGGAAGCGCCTCTCGTGACTAAGCCGGTCGTCCTGATCGCCGAAGAACTCTCGCCCGCCACCGTGGACGCCCTCGGTCCCGACTTCGAGATCCGCTCCGTGGACGGCACCGACCGACCCGCGCTGCTCGAGGCGCTCGGCTCGGCCGACGCGATCCTGGTCCGCTCCGCGACGCAGGTCGACGCGGAGGCGATCGCCGCGGCGCCCTCGCTGAAGGTCGTCGCGCGCGCCGGCGTGGGCCTCGACAACGTCGACATCACCGCGGCGACCGCCGCGGGCGTCATGGTCGTGAACGCGCCGACCTCGAACATCATCTCGGCGGCCGAGCTCACCGTCGGCCACATCCTGAGCCTCGCCCGTCACATCCCGGCGGCGCACAGCGCGCTCGCGCAGGGTCTCTGGAAGCGCTCGAAGTACACCGGTGTCGAGCTCTACGAGAAGACCGTCGGCATCATCGGCCTGGGCCGCATCGGCGCGCTGATCACCGCGCGCCTGCAGGCCTTCGGCGTGAACGTCGTCGCCTACGACCCCTACGTCACCAGCGCCCGCGCGCAGCAGCTCGGCGTGACGCTCCTGCCGCTCGAGGAGCTCCTCGCGCAGAGCGACTTCATCACCATCCACATGCCGAAGACCCCGGAGACCACCGGGATGATCTCGGACGCGCAGCTCGCGCTGATGAAGCCGACCGCCTTCCTGGTGAACGTCGCCCGCGGTGGGCTGATCGACGAGGACGCGCTGCACCGCGCGCTCGTCGCGAAGACCATCGCCGGCGCCGGGCTCGACGTGTTCGTCAAGGAGCCGCCGACCGACTCGCCGCTGCTCGCCCTCGAGAACGTGGTCGTCACTCCGCACCTCGGCGCGTCGACCGACGAGGCGCAGGAGAAGGCGGGCGTCTCGGTCGCGAAGTCGGTGCGGCTCGCGCTCTCGGGCGAGCTCGTGCCGGACGCGGTGAACGTCGCCGGCGGCGTCATCGACCCGTACGTCCGCCCGGGCATCCCGCTGGTCGAGAAGCTGGGCCAGGTCTTCTCCGGCCTCGCCGCCTCGCCGGTCACGTCGATCGACGTCGAGGTGCGCGGCGAGCTGGCCGGCTTCGACGTCAAGGTGCTCAAGCTCGCGGCGCTCAAGGGCGTCTTCAGCAACGTGGTGTCGGAGACGGTGTCGTACGTCAACGCGCCGGTGCTCGCGGAGCAGCGCGGCATCGAGGTGCGGCTGATCACGGACGCGGTCTCGGACGAGTACCGCAACGTGATCACGCTCCGCGGCGCCCTCTCGGACGGCTCGCAGATCTCGGTCTCGGGCACGCTGACCGGCACCAAGCAGGTCGAGAAGCTCGTCGCGATCAACGGCTACGACGTCGAGGTGCCGCTCGCGAAGCACCACGTGGTGATGAGCTACGTCGACCGTCCCGGGATCGTCGCCGTCTACGGCCGCGAGTTCGGCGAGGCCTCCGTCAACATCGCGGGCATGCAGATCGCGCGCACCGAGGCGGGCGGCAAGGCCCTCTCGGTGATCACGATCGACTCGCCGGCGCCGGACGGACTGCTGGAGAAGGTCCGCGTCGCGATCGACGCCGACCTGATGCAGGAGATCGACATCACCGAGTAGGTCCGAGCGCGGCGGAGGAGACGGCAGCATGGAGCGCAGGTTCGCCCAGGTCGACGTGTTCGGCGCGGAGCCGTTCCTCGGCAACCCGGTTGCGGTGGTCGTCGACGGCGACGGCGTGTCCGACGCGTCGATGGCCGTGTTCGCGCGCTGGACGAACCTGTCGGAGACGACGTTCCTGCTGCCGCCGACGTCGCCCGAGGCCGACTACCGGCTGCGGATCTTCACGCCGCGGCGCGAGCTGCCCTTCGCGGGGCACCCGACGCTCGGCAGTGCGCACGCGTGGCTCGCGGCCGGCGGAGTGCCGCGCGAGTCCGGGGTGCTGGTGCAGGAGTGCGCGGCCGGGCTCGTGCGGCTGCGGGTGACGGCGGGGGCGATCGCGTTCGCGGCACCGCCGCGGCAGCGCACAGGGCCGGTGGACGAGCCGACGCTGGCGCGCGCGGCGGCGGCGCTGGGGCTCGCGCGCGAGGAGATCCTCGGGCACGAGTGGGCCGACAACGGGCCGGGCTGGCTGGCGCTGCGGCTGGAGTCGGCGGAGCGGGTTCTCGCGATCCGGCCGGACTCGGCGCGGCTCGGCGGGCTCGCCGTCGGCGTCGTCGGGCCGCATCCCGCGGGTGCGGAGTGCGCCTTCGAGGTGCGGGCGTTCATCCCGGACGCGGGCGTGGCGGAGGACCCGGTGACGGGGAGTCTCAACGCGGGGATCGCTCAGTGGCTGATCGGGGCCGGGCTCGCGCCCGAGCGGTACGTCGCGGCGCAGGGGACGGCGATGGGGCGCGCGGGACGCGTGCTCGTGGAGCGCGTGGGGGACGACGTGTGGATCGGCGGGGCGACGGCGACGCTGATCGAGGGGTCCGTGCGGCTGTAGGCGGCGGGTCTCGATACGCCGGCCTGCGGCCGGCTACTCGACCAGCATGCCCGCCGGCATGGCATGGCAGCGCGTGGCAGGCGCATCAGCCGCTGCTCCTTGCATGCTGATCGAGTAGCCCGCGGAGCGGGCGTATCGAGATCCGGCGTGCTGGCGGTGATGGGTCTCGATACGCCGGCCTGCGGCCGGCTACTCGACCAGCATGCTCCACGGCCTGCGGCCGGCTGGTCGACCAGCATGCCCACGTCCTGCGGACGGCGGGTCGACCAGCAACGAGGGCGGGCGGCCGCGACTGCGGACGCTCCTCAGACGGTCGCGGATGCGGCCGCTCCACCGGCGGCGGGGACGGCGCCGCTCCTCCGGGGTCAGCTCGGGAGGAGGCGGGCGATGACGGCGAGGACGTCGGCGGCCTCGCCGCGGGGGCTGTCGCCGGTGGGGAGCAGGGCGGAGTTGTAGTAGAGGCCGTCGCTCAGCAGGACGATGGCGCGGGCGACCAGGGGGTCGCCGACGGCCTCGGCGACGACGGCGTACCAGCTGTCGTGGATGCGGGCGAGGCCGGCGCTCGCGCGCTCGTCGTGCCCCTGGGCCACGCGCGAGACGGCGAGGATGGTGCGGTCGAAGGGGGTGTCCGCGGCGAACGAGGTGCGGATCAGGTACGGGACGACGCCCTCGTCGGACGTGCGGATCCGGTCGATGTCCTCGGCGAGGCGGTCGTCGAGCCGTCCGACGAGTCCGTCGACGAGGGCGTCCTTCGAGGGGAAGTGGTACAGCAGCCCGCCCTTGGAGACTCCGGCGGCCTTCGCGACGGCGTCGAGGGTGGCCGAGCGCTCGCCCTGCTCGATCAGCAGGGCCTCGAACGCGTCGAGGACGCGGTCGCGGGCGGGGGCGGCGGGCATGGGCTCCATCCTAGGGACGGATCCCGGTTCCGCCCCTGGCTACTGTACCGGCTGGACGGTATACTCGGTGGCGATCACCCCGTTCGAGAGAGAGCACCACTGTGTCCGCCCGCACCGCACCCGTCACCACCGTCACGACCCCCGGCCCCGCCTCGCGCGCCGCCGTCGAGCCCGACGGTCGCCGCGTCGGCCGCCGCGCCTGGTTCGCGCTGGCCGTGCTGATGCTGCCGGTGCTGCTCGTCTCGGTCGACAACACCGTCCTCAACTTCGCGCTGCCGCTGATCGCGGAGGACCTCGGTCCCTCCGGCACCGAGCTGCTCTGGATCGTCGACGCCTACCCGCTCGTGCTCGCCGGACTGCTGGTGGCGATGGGCAGCCTCGGCGACCGGGTCGGCCGGCGGAAGCTCCTGCTGATCGGCGCGGTCGGCTTCGCGGTGGTCTCCGTCGCGGCGGCCTTCGCTCCGACGGCCGGCGCGCTCATCGCCGCCCGCGCGGCGCTCGGTCTCTTCGGCGCCACCCTGATGCCCTCGACCCTCTCCCTCCTGCGCAGCCTCTTCCCGAACCGCGACCAGCGCCGGATGGCGATCGCGATCTGGGCGACCGGGTTCGCGGTCGGCTCGGCCGTCGGCCCGCTGGTCGGCGGCGTGCTGCTGGAGAACTTCCCCTGGGGCTCCGTGTTCCTGCTCGCGGTGCCGGTGCTGCTGCCGCTGGTGGTGCTCGCGCCGATCCTGGTGCCGGAGTCGCGCGACCCCAAGCCCGGGCCGGTCGACGTCGTCAGCATCGTGCTGTCGCTCGCGACGATGGCGCCGATCGTCTACGCGATCAAGTCGGCCGCCGAGCACGGGATCGACGCGGTCGCGGTGCTCTCGCTCGTGGTCGGCGTCGTGAGCGGCGTGCTCTTCGTGCGCCGGCAGCAGCGCCGCGAGGTGCCGATGCTCGACCTCTCGCTCTTCCGCCGCGGCTCGTTCAGCGCGGCCATCCTGGTCAACCTGCTCAGCGTCGTCGCGCTGGTGGGCGGGCTGTTCTTCGTCTCGCAGCACCTCCAGCTCGTCGTCGGCCTCTCGCCGCTCGAGGCGGGGCTCGTGCTGGTGCCGGGACTCGTCGTGATGATCGGCGCGGGGCTCGGCGTGGTGCCGATCGCCCGGCGGATCTCGCCGCGAATCGTGGTGCCGGCCGGACTCGTGATCTCGGCGGTCGGCTACGCGCTGCTCGCCATCGGCAGCGCGGCGCCCGGCGGCGCCTCCGCGCTGACCGTCGCGGTCTCGTTCGCCTTCCTCGGCCTCGGGATCGGCGCGGCCGAGACGGTCTCCAACGAGCTGGTGCTCGCGAACGCGCCCGCCGACAAGGCCGGGTCCGCCTCGGCGGTGTCGGAGACGGCGTACGAGCTGGGCGCGGTGCTCGGCACGGCGACGCTCGGCACGGTGCTGACGGCCGCCTACCGGAGCGGCGTGGTGCTGCCCGACGGCCTCGACGCCGGCCAGGCGCAGCGCGCGGGGGAGACCCTGGGCGGGGCGGTCGCGGTCGCGGGCGAGATCCCTGCGGAGTCGGCGTCGAGCCTGCTCGCCTCGGCCGGAGCCGCGTTCGACGCGGGCGTCGGCTGGTCGGCCTGGATCGGCGTCGGACTGGTGCTGCTCGCCGGTGTGGTGGCGGCCTGGCGCCTGCGCCGGAGCTGACGCGGCGCGACCGGCGCGGGCGGCGGCCCGAGAGTACGCTGGGCTGGTCTCCTGCCCCGCACGCTCGAGTGCTCCGCGCGCCCAGTCCTCTGGACGCGCAGCGCTCCGGCCCGTGCCCCCCGCACGTCTGAGGACCGCCATGACCCGCACCGTGAAGCTCGCCGTCATCCCCGGAGACGGGATCGGACCGGAGGTGATCGCCGAGGCCGTGAAGGTCCTCGACGCCGTCACCGCCGACTCCGACCTGGTGATCGAGAAGACGCCGTTCTCGCTCGGCGCCGGCCGGTTCCTCGAGACCGGCGACGTCCTCACCGACGAGGACCTCGCCTCGATCTCCGCGCACGACGCGATCCTGCTCGGCGCCGTCGGCGGCGTGCCCGGCGACCCGCGCCTCAAGGACGCGAACATCGAGCGCGGGCTGCTGCTGCGCCTGCGCTTCGCGCTCGACCACTACGTCAACCTCCGCCCGACCCGCCTCTACGCGGGCGTGCCGTCGCCGCTGTCGGCGCCCGGCGAGGTCGACTTCGTCGTCGTCCGCGAGGGCACCGAGGGGCCGTACGTCGGCAACGGCGGGTCGATCCGCCAGGGGACGCCGCACGAGATCGCGAACGAGGTCTCCGTGAACACGGCCTACGGCGTCGAGCGCGTCGTCCGGCACGCCTTCGAGCTCGCCCGCAAGCGCCGCTCGAAGCTGACGCTGGTGCACAAGACGAACGTGCTGGTCTTCGCGGGCTCGCTGTGGAAGCGGCTCGTGGACGAGGTAGGGGCCACCTACGAGGACGTGGCCGTCGACTACCTCCACGTGGACGCGGCGACGATCTTCCTGGTGACCGATCCTGCTAGGTTCGACGTCATCGTCACCGACAACCTGTTCGGCGACATCCTGACCGATCTGGCCGGCGCGATCAGCGGCGGCATCGGACTCGCGGCCTCGGGCAACATCAACCCCGACGGCGCGTTCCCCAGCATGTTCGAGCCGGTCCACGGATCCGCGCCCGACATCGCCGGGAAGCAGCTCGCCGATCCGACCGCCGCGATCCTGTCGGTGGCGCTGCTGCTCGACCACCTGGGTCGCGGCGACGAGGCCGCCCGCGTGACGGCGGCCGTGACCGCCGACATCGAGTCGCGCGACGGCACCCCGCGCTCCACGGCCGCGATCGGCGACTCCGTCGTCTCGCGGCTCCGCTGACCCTCCTCTCCGGCCCCCGCCCCCGGGCCCCACGCCACTCCAGGAAGAACCCCTCATGACCGACACCCTCCCCGCGCAGGACCTCGCCTTCGAGGTGACCGCCAATCCCGCGCCCCGCTCCGACGAGGAGCGCGCCCGCATCCTCGCGAACCCCGGCTTCGGGGTCCACTTCACCGACCACATGGTCGACATCCGCTGGTCGCGCGCCGGCGGCTGGGACCAGGCGCGCGTCGAGCCGTACGGCCCGATCCAGCTCGACCCGGCCGCGGCCGTGCTGCACTACGCGCAGGAGATCTTCGAGGGGATGAAGGCCTACCGCCACGCGGACGGCTCGATCTGGACCTTCCGCCCGGAGGCGAACGCCGGCCGGCTGCAGCGCTCCGCCCGCCGGCTCGCACTGCCCGAGCTGCCGACCGAGCTGTTCGTCGAGTCGCTGCGTCAGCTGATCGCGGCGGACGGCGCCTGGGTGCCGTCCGAGCCGGAGACGAGCCTGTACCTGCGGCCGTTCATGTTCGCCAAGGAGGCGTTCCTCGGCGTGCGCGCGGCCGAGGAGGTCGGCTACTACGTGATCGCGAGCCCGGCCGGCGCCTACTTCTCCGGCGGCGTGGCCCCGGTGTCGATCTGGCTGTCGACGTCCTTCGCCCGCGCGGGCAAGGGCGGCACGGGAGCGGCGAAGACCGGCGGCAACTACGCCTCGTCGCTGCTGCCGCAGCAGGAGGCGTACCAGCACGGCTGCGCGCAGGTGCTCTTCCTCGACTCGCAGGAGTCGCGCTGGATCGAGGAGCTCGGCGGCATGAACGTGGTGCTGGTGAAGAAGGACGGCACGCTCGTCACGCCGGAGTCGGACTCGATCCTCGAGGGCATCACCCGCGACAGCGTGCTGCAGCTGGCCGAGGACCGCGGTCACCGCGTGGAACGCCGCCAGGTGTCGATCGACGAGTGGCGCGACGGGGTCGAGTCCGGCGACGTGGTGGAGGTGTTCGCCTGCGGGACCGCGGCGGTCATCACGCCGATCGCCGAGCTCAAGGGCGACGGCTTCTCGGTGGGCCACGAGGGCGCGCCGGCCGGCGCGCTGACGATGTCGCTGCGCGAGGAGCTGACCGACATCCAGTACGGACGTCGCGAGGACACGCACGGCTGGATGACGAGGTTGGACGCATGAAGATCGCACGATTCGCCACGCAGCGCTCCGGAGACAACGGGGGCGCGATCCACTTCGGGATCCTGGACGAGGACGACCTGGTCGTGCTCGCCGGGGACCCGATGTTCGCGGGCTTCGAGACCACGGGGGAGCGGATCCCGCTCGCCGAGGCGAAGCTGCTCGCGCCGGTGATCCCGCGCTCGAAGGTGATCGGGATCGGCAAGAACTACTCCGACCACGCGGCCGAGATGGGCGGCGACGCTCCGGCCGAGCCGCTGATGTTCCTCAAGCCCAACACCTCGGTGATCGGGCCGGACGAGGCGATCGTGCTGCCCGAGGACAGCCAGCAGGTGGAGTTCGAGGGCGAGCTCGCGGTCGTGATCGGGGCGATCGCGCGGAACGTGCGGGCGGAGGACTACGAGGACGTCGTCTTCGGGTACACGATCGCGAACGACGTCACGGCGCGCGACCTGCAGAAGTCGGACGGGCAATGGGCCCGGGCGAAGGGCTACGACACGTTCTGCCCGATCGGGCCGGTCATCGAGACCGAGTTCGTCTGGAACGAGAGCGCGCTGGAGACGCGGGTGAACGGACGGCGGCTGCAGTCCGGGAACACCGGCGACATGATCCACGGGGTGCCCGAGATCATCGCCTACGTCTCGCGGGTGTTCACGCTGCTGCCGGGCGACATCATCCTGACCGGGACGCCCGCCGGCGTCGGGCCTATCGCCAACGGCGACACGGTCGCGATCGACATCGAGGGCATCGGCACGCTCTTCAGCCCGGTGGTGTCCCGAGCCTGACGCGTCTCCGCGAGATGCCACTTGTGCACGCCTTTCACGGCGTGTCGCGCGCACAAGTGGCATCTCGCGGTTCTTGGCGGGCTCGAGTCAGCCGGCAGAGGCGCGTTCGTCGGTGACGGGGCCGTCGGTGTCGTCCGGGAGGTCGGCGTCGCCGGAGACGGTGTCGCCGGCGCTGTCGCCCTCCGTGACGGTGTCGGAGACGCCGCGGTCGATGGCGGTGCCTCCCGGAGCGGCGCCCGCGGCGCTCGCGTCGGACGCGTCCTCGCCGGGCAGCACGGTCTGGGCGCCGCCGGTGTTCGGGGTCAGGTCGGACTCCTGCTCGGGCAGGTCCTCGTTCACGTTCTCGGGCACGGGGGCTCCTCTCGTTCGTCGTTCCATCGGAGCACGCGGGTGACTGCGGGCGGCAGGGTCTTGACACCGTCGGGGAGCGGCCGGTCTCGATACGCGCCTGCGGCGCTACTCGACCAGCATGATCCGGCGCTGCGGCTCCGCAGATCGAGCTGCCGCCTTCGTGCTGATCGAGCAGCTGCGGTCATGTTGATCGAGTAGCCCGCGGCGCGGGCGTATCGAGATCCACCCGCGTCGGAACAGGAGTCTGCAGGCCCGCCCTTCTGAGGACGGTGGGTCTCGATACGCGCCTGCAGCGCTACTCGACTAGCAGGGGGGCGCTCCGGCGCTCTGCGACCGGCGCGGGGCGGGGCGGTGGCTTCACCGTGCTCCCCGGAGCTGTCAAGTGGAGACGCTCGGCGGGGGCGGAGTCGTAGCGTCGAAGCATGAGCTCGTCCCGCACGACCCGCAGTTCCGATACCACCGCCACGAAGAAGACCACTGCCACGACGACCGCCGCCGCTGAGAAGAGCCGCGCGAAGAAGACCACCGCGAAGAAGACTGCCACGAAGAAGATCACGCGCAGCAGCGTCGATCGGATCGCTCGCGAGGACTTCGGCTGGACGTCGCTGCTGCCGGGGCAGCGCGAGGCCATCGAGTCGGCCGCCGCGGGCCGGGACACGCTGCTGGTGCTCGCCACGGGCGGTGGCAAGTCCGCCGTGTACCAGATCGCCGGCGCCGAGCGCAGGGGTGTCGTGCTCGTCGTCTCGCCGCTCGTCGCGCTGCAGGCCGACCAGCTCGCCTCGATCGAGGCCGCGCCGGCTGCGCCGCCCGCCGTCGCCATCAACTCCGCGCAGGGCACCGCCGCCGTCGCGCGGGCCTGGGAGCGCATCGACGAGGGCGGCCCGCTGTACGTGCTGCTCGCTCCGGAGCAGCTGGCCAAGGAGGAGAACGTCGCCCGGCTCGCCGCGGCCGGCGTCTCGCTCCTGGTCGTCGACGAGGCGCACTGCGTCTCCTCCTGGGGCCACGACTTCCGCCCGGACTACCTGCGGCTCAAGGACGTCCGCAGTGCGCTGGGCGAACCGCCGGTGCTCGCGATGACGGCCACCGCCTCCCGGCCGGTGCGCGAGGAGATCATCGACCGGCTCGGCATGACCGACCCCGAGGTGCAGGTGCACGGGGTCGACCGCCCCGAGATCCGCCTCGTGGTGCACCGCCACGAGAGCGAGAACGAGAAGCGCGCGGCCGTGGTCGAGGAGGCGCGCAGCTGGACGGCGCCGGGGCTCGTCTATGTCGCCACGCGCAAGGAGACCGAGACCTACGCGGCGGAGATCGCGGACTCGGGCCGGAGCGTCGCGGCGTACCACGCGGGGCTCAAGACGAGCGAGCGGCGCGCGGTGCACGAGCGCTGGCGCGACGGCGAGCTCGACGTGGTGATCGCCACCTCCGCCTTCGGGATGGGGATCGACCGCGCCGACGTGCGCTACGTGCTGCACGCGACGACGACCGAGTCGCTGGACGCCTACTACCAGGAGATCGGGCGCTCGGGGCGCGACGGCGAGCCCGCGACCGGTGCGCTGCACTACCGGCTCGAGGATCTGGGGCTGCGGCGCTTCTTCGCCAAGCGCCGGGTCGAGCCGGCCGCGTTGCGCGTGGTGTGGGCGGCCGTGTCCGACAGGCCGGGCGTCCAGGTCGAGGAGTTGGCGGAGGCGCTGGGCAAGTCGCCGCGCACTGTCGCGCGGCTGGTCAACGACCTCGCCGAGGCGGATCTGCTCGAGACCGAGGGCGGCCTGCGGGCCGTGAGCGACGCCGGCGGGGACGACGCGGTGCGCGCGGTGAAGGAGGAGCTCGCCTCGCGCGAGCGGATCGCCGAGTCGCGGCTGTCGATGATGCGGGCCTATGCGGAGACCTCGCAGTGCCGGCGGCGCGTGCTGCTGGACTACTTCGGCGTCGAGGGTCCGGAGTGGTGCGGCAACTGCGACGGCTGCGAGCGGCACGAGGCGCGCCAGGAGGCGGCCGACGAGGCGGCGTCCGCGGCTCCTGCCGATGCGCCGCTGAGCGTCGACGAGGCCGTCGAGCACCGCGAGTGGGGTGCGGGGACCGTCATGAGCGTCGAGGACGACCGCGCGACGATCTTCTTCGAGTCCGAGGGCTACAAGGTGCTCTCGTTCGCGGCACTGGAGTCCGGCGTGCTGAAGGAGCGGGAGATCGTCTCGGCCTGAGTGCGGCCGGGCGGGGTCTCGATACGCCGTCCTGCGGACGGCTACTCGACCAGCATGGAAGGGCAGCATCACCGGAGGTGCGACCTCGTGATGCGGGGCTGCTCGGCCAGCATGGAGGGGAGCCGCACCGCAGGTGCGGCCTCCACGCGCGAGATGCCACTTGTGAGCGGGCGACACGGCGTGTCGCGCTCACAAGTGGCATCTCGCGGAGGGGGGTCAGACGTTCGAGACGGCGGAGCTCACGTCGGTGGGCTTGTCGTAGTCGCCGGCCGGGATGGCGCGGAGGGCGTCGAGGACGTCGCTGTCGGCGCCCTCCTTCTCGGCGGTCTCGACGATCGTGTCCTTCGAGGCCGGGTAGTCGATCCCGGAGAGGTACTTCTGGACCTGGATCGGGTTGGGGGCATCCATCGTGCTGTCCTTTCGTCGTTCGGTCAGTGCTGGTGCTCTTCGGTGAAGAGCCGGTCGAAGGCGTCCACGCGCCGGTCGGTGACCGTCGTGGGCGTCTCGAGGTGCACGGCGCCGCTGGGGACGAGCCCCGCGCCGCCGAAGCGCTCCATGACGCGCCACTGCGCGGCGACGTCCTCGCCGCTGTGCTCCGGGGGCAGCTGCTCCCAGAAGTCGAACCCGCCGCAGGCGACGAGCGCCTCGCGACGGTAGAGCACGCACGCGCCGAGCCAGGCGACGCGGTAGGCGCGCCAGGCGCCCTCCGGCACGTCCAGGCGGGCGGCGACGTGAGTGAGGTTCGCGGCGTTGTGCAGCGGCCAGCGCTCGAACTCCGGCGTCCCGCGGCGGATCCGCTCGGGCTGCACGCCGTCGTCCCAGGGCTCGAAGGCGGTCTGCTCGTGCGGCCGCTCGTCGCCGAGGTAGGACAGCCCCTGCACGGCCGAGCCGACGAAGCCGCAGCCGAGGCGCCCGAGCGCCTCGTGCAGCCGCGCCAGCGTGCCCGGCTCGAGCCAGACGTCGTCGTCGAGGTAGAGGACCGCGGGGGCGGTCGCGAGCGAGAGGAGGTAGTGCCGCTGCTCCGCGAGGCCGCGCCGGGGGAGGTGCCGGCGCACGAGTGGAGCGCGGCCCTGCGCGGCGAGGATCCGCAGCATCGAGACGACGGTCGGGTCCGTCTCCGTGACCGCGGTGTCCGACTGATCGCTGACGACGACGCGGAACGGCGGATCGTCCTGCGCCGCGAGGCCCGCGAGGGTCGCCGCCAGCTCGGCCGAGCGGCCGGCCGTCGGGATCAGGACGTCGACGGCCGGGGTCTCCGGGGGCAGGTCGCGCCCCCAGAGCCCCGACCAGCGGCGGCTGCTCACGGCGCCGACGACGAGCGGATGCGCTGGACCATCTCGGTCGTCGAGTGCTCGGAGACGTAGCCCACGGTGGTGACGGTCCCGCCGTAGGAGCGGACGACCACCGCCTCCGCGAGCATGTCGGGGGCGTAGTCGCCGCCCTTCACGTAGACGTCGGGCTGCACGCGCTCGAGCAGCGGGATCGGGGTGTCACCGCTGAAGAGCGTCACGTAGTCGACGCAGCCCAGCTCGGCGATGACGCCCGCGCGGTCGCCCTCGGGGTTGATCGGGCGGCCCTCGCCCTTCAGCCGGCGGACGGAGTCGTCGTCGTTGACGGCGACGACCAGCACGTCGCCGAGCTCGCGCGCCTGACGGAGGTAGGCGGTGTGGCCGCGGTGCAGGACGTCGAAGCAGCCGTTGGTGAAGACGATGCGGCGGCCGCGGCGGGCCTCCTCGGCGAGCACCTCGACCAGTCCGTCCTCGCCGAGCACGACAGCGCCGGGCGCGGCGAGCGAGGCGAGCAGGTCGTCCGCGGTGCAGACGGAGGTGCCGGGGCGCTGCACGACGACGTCCGCCGCGGCCTGCGCCAGGTCGACGGCGGTCGCCAGCGAGCGGCCGGCGGCGAGGGCGAGGGTCGCGGTGGCGGCGAAGGTGTCGCCGGCGCCCGAGGCCTGCTTCTCCTCGGCGGGCTGGGCGAAGGTGCGGCTGACGGTGCCGTCGGCGTCGAGCGCGGTCGAGCCGTCGCGGTCGAGGGTGACCACGACGTGGCGGGCGCCGGAGCGCTCGCGGAGGAGGCCCGCCGCGGCGCGGACGGCGGCGGCGCGCTCGGTGCCGCGGCCGAGCGGGGCGCCGAGGAGACGCTCGGCCTCCTTCGCGTTCGGGGTGACCAGGTCGGGCGCCGCGAAGGCCCAGTCGGCGAGCTCGTGCGCGTCGATCACGAGGAGGCCGGGGCGCTGCGCGGCGAGCACGCGCTCGACGGCCTCGCGGAGGATCCCGGAGCCGTAGTCGCAGACGAGCACGGCGTCGGCGCCGTCGGCCGCGCGGACGGCGGCCTCGGCGAGCTCGTACAGCTCGCGGTCGGACGGGCGGTGCGGGCCGGAGTCGACGCGCAGCATCACGCTGTCGCCGCCGACGACGCGGGTCTTGATCGTGGTCGCGGCGTCGCTCCGGACGATCGCGCCGGTGTCCAGGCCCGCGCGCTCGAGCGCGGCGAGGAGGCGGTCGCCCTCGGGGTCGCGTCCGGCGACGCCGACCGTGCGGACGACGGCGCCGAGCGCGCAGAGGTTCGCCGCGGTGTTGGCCGCGCCGCCCGCGACGTCGACGACGTCCTCGAGGCGCAGCACCGGGGCGGGGGCCTCGCGGGTGACCCGCTCCGCCTCGCCGAGCCACCAGGAGTCGAGGATGAGGTCGCCGACGACGGCGACGACCGGCGGCCGCTCGCGCACGTGCGCGACCAGCGCGCTCGCCCGCTGGAGCGCGGAGCCCTCGAGGCTCATCGCCCGGCGCCGGGGAGCACGGGGAGGCCGAAGTGCACGACCGTGGTGGTGGTCATCTCGTCGAGCAGCTCCGGGCCGTAGCCGAAGCCCGAGCCGCTGGTGCCGCGGGGCTGCGCGCTGCCGCCGGGGGCGCCGCCGAAGACGCCGTTGATCTTGACGGTGCCGACCGGGAGGGTCGCCGCGGCGCGGTGCGCGTGCTCCATGTCGGCGGTGAGCACGGTGGCCGCGAGTCCGTAGGGACCGGCGGCGGCGCGGGTGAGCGCCTCGTCGAAGTCGTCGACGACGAGGACGGGGGCGACGGGGCCGAAGGTCTCCTCGGTCATCACCAGCATCTCGTCGGTGCAGTCGGCGAGGACGGTGGCGGGGTAGAAGGTGCCGTCGCCGGGCTCGCCGCCGGTGAGGATGCGGGCGCCGTCGCGGACGGCGGAGGTGACGTGCTCGTGCACGGCGTCGCGCATCCGGGCGTCGACCAGGCGGGGGAGCGGGCCGTCGCGCCAGCGCTCGGCCTCGACGACCAGTGCGGCGGTGAAGGCCTCGGCGACGTCGCGGTGCACGTAGATCCGCTCGACGGAGGTGCAGATCTGGCCCGCGTTGGCGAAGGCGCCGAGGGCGGCCTGCTCGGCGGCCCAGACGGGGTCGACGTCGCGGTCGACAACGAGCGCGTCGTTGCCGCCGTTCTCGAGGATGGTGTGCGCGCCGGTGACGGCGGCGATCCGGGCGAGGGCACGGCCGGTGGCGGTCGAGCCGACGTGCGCCAGGACGTCGACGCCGTCGGTGCGGGCCAGGGCGTCGCCCACGGCGCCGTCGCCCTCGACGAGGGTCAGCACGCCCTCGGGCAGGGCGTCGGCGAGCAGACGGGTGAAGAGGGCGCCGGTGCCGGGGCTGCGCTCGCTGGGCTTGTGCACGACGACGTCGCCGGAGACGATCGCGGCGCCGAGCATGCCGGCGGCGACGGCGACCGGGTCGTTCCAGGGGGTGAGCGCGAGGACCACGCCCCGCGGGTGCGGCAGGGCGAGGTCGACGTTGAGGGCGCCGCCGCGCAGGCTCTTCCCACGGTGCAGGGGGCCGAGCTCGGCGTACTGCAGCAGGGTGTCGACGCCGGCGCGGACGCCGCCGAGGGCGTCACCGGCGGGCTTGCCGGTCTCCTCGGTGTTGAGGTCGGCGAGCTCCTGCTCGCGGGCGGCCACGCGGTGGGCGGCGGCGCGCAGCAGGGCGCCGCGCTCGGCGGGCGCGGTGGCGGCCCAGGCGGGGAAGGCGGCGCGGGCGCGGGAGACGGCGTCGGCGGCGAGGTCGGCGGTGGCGCCGGTCGTGCCGGCGGCGGGGGTCGCGGTGTCGATGGTCACGGTCACCTCTCGGTCGGAGGCGTCCGCAGGGGTCGCGGACGCACGTGCAGACGTCCGGTACCCGCGCGGCGGCGGCTCAAACGGATACCGCCGCAGAACATCAGCTGAGAGGGCGACTCACCGCCGATGACCGATGAGAGCCCGATTCAGCTGATGTTCTGCATCCGCCGCGCGGGTCAGGCGGGGCCGAGGCGGTTGACGGCGGCGGTGATCGCGGGGGCGCTCTCGCCGTCGGGCCAGCGGAGGGTCACGCCCTCGCCCGGGACGATTCGGTTGATCGCCGCGGTCGTGCTGAGCGGCTTCCCCATCCGCGAGGCGCCGGGACGGTCGGCGGTGAGCATCGCAAAGCTGGGGGAAAACTAGTGTTCGCCGGCGATCTCAATTTCGGCGGATCAGCCCGCGATCCCGCACTACTTCATGCGGACCTCTCTCGAGGCGGTGTTGACATTGATGCAGAGGTCTGTCGCGAGCACCGGCGTCGGGGAGGGCGGCAGTTCGGTACGCAGGCTTGAAGCCTGCGCGATGATGAGGTGTGAAAAATCTTGCAGCGCCTGCATCTGATGTCGAGTTCTTCTGGGCTCCACTGTTCGTGGGGCTTTTGCTCTGGCTTGTTGCTGAAGGGGTTCGTGCGATTTGGCGCCTACTTGTTATAAGACGCTTAGAGAAGATTGCTCGCAGAGAGAAGATTGTCAGTGCTCTCGGTCAGGCTAGGAACATCACTTTTCGAGCGGTCAGGGACGGCTTGTATGAGAAGGCGTGGGTTTCGGAATCTCTGCAACCCCTCGACGAGACCAGACGCCGTTACGACGATTTGACCGAGCAGACCTTATCTCTTTTTCGTGAGGATGAAGTGGACGTAGCGTTCTGGACGGCAGTGGAATTCTACGCCGGTTTTATTGATCCGCTCTACTCGCTCGACCAGTTCCACGAAAGGAACTCCAAACCGAATGGATTCCCTCGGCTTGCGATGGAAGCCGAGGGAACGTTGAAGGGAGGCTATGTTTTGCCGCGTCCAGAAATGCTTCTAGGATGGTCGAAGCTCAAGGAAGAAGGGCCGCGCTTTGGCATGCAGGGCATAGTAGGTGACGCAACTCGTCACCGAATTGTAACTCCGAATTCGGATTCGAGCATGGATATGATTCTGCCTCCGGTTTGGACGTGGAGGCGTCAGCAAGGACATAGAGCAATTTGGCCGCAGACGCGAGGTGACGATTAGGAGCTGGCGCGCGAACGGCTGAGCTTGATTACCAGCTCCACTTACGGCGAGGGCAAGGGCTTGGCAGCGTAACTGAACCATCCGGCTGACCTTGCGGCTTTCACGGCGCGAGCTGTAACGCTCTCAGGCTCGCGAGGACACTACTTCGCCCTTTGATGTTCTGCATCCGCCGCGCGGGTCAGGCGGGGCCGAGGCGGGTGACGGCGGAGGTGATGGCGGGGGTGGTCTCGCCGTCGGGCCAGCGGAGGGTGACGCCCTCGCCGGGGACGACGCGGCCGATCGCCGCGGTCGTGCTGTGCGGCGTGCCCATGCGGGAGGCGCCGGGGCGGTCGGTGGTGAGCATCGCGAAGCCGGGGAAGCAGGAGAGCCAGTCGGCCAGGCCCGCGGCGGCGGGGCGGGGGATCGCGGCGACCTCGAGCTCGGCGCCCGCGCCGGACGCCTCGGCGAGCATGCCGACGGTGCCGACGAGTCCGGCCATGCTGACGTCCTTCGCGCCGTCGGGGGCGGCGGAGCCGATGCTCGCCGCGAGCGCCCGCAGCACCTCCGGTGAGCGGCCCGAGGTCGAGTCCCACTGCAGTCCGGCGTAGCCCGGGCGCCAGCCGCCCGCGAGGTCCGCGGTGAGGCTCAGCTCGTGGCCGATCGGGGCGCTGCCGGGGACCGGGCGCTCGGTGCGGCCGAGGCCGGTCACCGAGAGTGCGGCCGGGACGCCGAGCTGGGTGTGCCCGCCGAGCAGCGGCACACCCCAGGCCTCGGCGCCGGCGCGCAGTCCGCGGAGGACGCGCGCGGCGAAGGAGGCGTCCCGCGCGCCGACCGCGTCGAGCAGGCCGACCGGATCCGCACCCATCGCCGTGAGGTCGTTGACGTTGACGAGCACCGAGCACCAGCCCGCCCACTCCGGGTCGCGCTCGACCATCGAGGGGACGATCGCGTCGCAGACGGCGACGAGGTCGGAGCCGGGCACGGGCGCGCCGTCGTCGCCGCGGAAGCCCGGGCCGCCGAGCTGGCCGGCGAAGGCGTCGAGCAGCGGACCGAGGGCGGCCTTGGCGCCGCGGGCGAGGCGGTCGAACCGGTCGATCGGCCAGCGCATCTGCACATGGGGCGTCCCGGCGACCTCGACGGCGCCGAGCCGGTCCCAGCCGAGTCGGCGGAAGAGCACCTCGTTCTGCGTCTGCACCGTCGCCTCGAAGCGGATCACGCCGCGCGCCTCGGCCTCGGCGCAGGCGGCGCGCACCAGAGCGGCGCCGATCCCGGCCCCGCCTCGGGCGCTGCGGCGGACGACCAAGCGACTGCCGGTCCACCAGCCGAGGTCCTGCTCGAGCGCGGGCGCGATCCGCACCCCGCCGAGCACGCCGTCGGCCGAGCGGGCCACCAGCACGACGGTGCGCGGATCCTCGTCGAGTGCATCGCGGTCGTCGGCGTCGAAGAGGCCCTGCTCGCCGACGAAGACCTCACGGCGCAGGGCGCGGTAGGCGGCCACCTCGGCCGGGTCGGCGACCACGACCACGAAGGCCTCGCGGGCAGCCGGCGCGACCGCGCGGACCCCCTCGAGGATCGAGAGCTCCATCAGGCGCCGGCGGTCTTCAGCACGCCGCAGGCGCCGCAGGCCGCGCAGCCCGCCTTCTGCCCGGAGGAGAGCATCCCCGCGGCGATCAGCAGCGCGGCGACCTGCTCGCTGACCTTCTCCAGCAGCGAGCCGGCCGGCGGCAGGACGTGGTCCACCTCCGTCGCCAGCGTGCCCTTCAGCGGCCGGAACGGCACCACGAACGGGTAGATCCCGCGCTCGATCAGCTCGCCGGCGCTGGCGACCAGCTCGTCCGGGTCCTCGCCGAGGCCGACGAGCAGGTAGGTCGAGACCTGGTTGCGGCCGAAGATCCGCACCGCCTCGTCCCAGGCCTCCCAGTACTTCGCGGTCGAGACGCGCGCCTTGCCGGGCGTCCAGCGGCGGCGGATGTCGTCGTCCATCGACTCGATGTGGATGCCGATCGAGAGGGCGCCGGCGTCCTTGAGCTCCTGCAGGGCGGCGAGGTCCTCCGGCGGCTCGCACTGCACCTGGATCGGCAGCCCGGGCACGGCCTGGAGCACCGCGCGGACGCAGCGGGCGAGGTGCCGGGCGCCGCGGTCGCGGCCCTTGGAGGTGCCGGTGGTCATCACCATCTGGCGGATGCCGTCGAGCCGGGCGGCCGCCTCGGCGACTTCGGCGAGCTGCGCGGGGGTCTTCACCGCGATGGTGGAGTCGTTGGCGAGCGAGGCCTCGATCGCGCAGAAGCGGCAGCGCTCGGCCTCGTCGTAGCGCATGCAGGTCTGCACGACGGTGGTGGCGAGGATGTTCCGGCCGTGCAGGCGGGCGATCTTCTCGTAGGAGACGCCGTCGGCGGTGTGCAGGTCGTAGAAGCGCGGGCGCTTCACCGGCTCGACGTCCAGGCCGATGTCGGCGCCGTCGAGCAGGAGGCGGCCGTTCGTTACGGCGTAGGGGCTCTTCGGGTTCACCGGGATGGCGGCGCCGAGGCCGCCGAGCATCACGTGGCCGTCGTCGCTCGGGCCGGCGCCGGCCTCGCGGTGCACGGGGGCGTCGACGCGGATGCCCTGGAGGGCGATGTCGACGCGGGTGCGCAGGGCGGAGGAGCCGGTGCGGCGGACGGGGGCGGAGCCGCAGGCGTCGGCGGCGCAGGAGGAGTCGGTGGAGTCGGAGGGTGCGGGATCGGCGGTGCGGAGGCGGGGCGTCTGCAGATCGGTCATGGTGCTCCTCGGAGTCTCGAGTCGAGCGGTGCGCGACGGCGGAGTCCGACGTCGTGAGCCTCCATTAGGTCAACGCGGTGTTTCGGAGCGATGACATCGGGAACGCGATCGTGTTACATCCGGCGGCGGCCCCGACGCCGGCCCGATGCTCGCCCGGCGTCACGCAGGCTTCTTCTGGCCGAAACCACTCCGAAACACGAGCGGCCTTGACTGGACGCAGTCGGGACGAACGCTCCCGACCCGGCCCCGTCGCTCCGCTCGTCCTCTGTCCCGCCCCGAGCGACGCCGGCCTCTGCATCACAGCACCGCCCGTTCCACCCGGCACTCCTGTCCCTGCACCACTCGCTCGCGCCCCGCCCGGCGCGCTCCTCACCGAACCCCGGAGGTTCTCATGACCGACGACCAGACCACCCCCGCCGACCACAGCACCGACGACCAGGCCTCGATCGAGGAGCAGATCAGCGCCAACATCGAGAAGTCGCGCTCCGAGATCGCGCACCCCTCGCTGCCCAAGGGCAGCAACCTCTACGGCTCCACCAAGGTCTTCCCCGACTACCAGGCCGAGCCCGGCCAGTCCTACTTCACCCTCGTGCACGGCATCGCGCACGAGTCCTCGGTCAGCTTCGTCGCGATCCTGCAGGCGACCCGCGCGGCCCGCAAGGGCTTCGAGTCGGCCGTCTACTTCTACGGCCCCGGCACGATCAACGCGATGGCCACCCGCGGCTTCCCGACGGTCGGCGACTCCGGCTTCCCGGGCGAGCAGAACATCAACGACGCCCTGAAGACCTTCATCGACGAGGGCAATCGCGTCTTCGTCTGCCGCTTCGGCATGGCGCTGCACGGCCTGCGCGAGGAGGACCTGATCGAGGGCACCATCCCCTGCCACCCGCTCGACGTCCAGGACGCCGTCATCCACTACGCCCGCAAGGGCGCCATCATCAACTCGACCTACAACCTCTAGGCGCCCGCCATGACCGTCGTCGGATCGGTCGCGGCGAACTTCACCCGCGACCTCGATCAGAACTACGCGCTCATCGCCGCGCTGGCCGAGGAGGCCCGCGAGAAGCGGGTCGAGTTCCTCGTCCTGCCCGAGGCCGCGATCGGCGGCTACCTCTCCTCCCTCGGCAATCACGGCGACACGGTCAAGACGACCACCCGCTCGATGCCCCCGGCGATCGCGCTGGACGGGCCGGAGCTGCGCCGGGTGCAGGAGATCGCCGGCGACCTGCTGGTCGCGATCGGCTTCTGCGAGCTCGACGCGGACGGGGAGACCCGCTACAACGCGGCCGCCCTGCTCGACGGCGGGCAGATCTACGGCAGCTACCGCAAGGTGCACCAGCCGCTCGGCGAGCACATGTCGTACTCGCCCGGGCCCGGCTACTCGGTCTTCGAGACCCCGGTCGGCCGGGTCGGGCTGCAGATCTGCTACGACAAGGCCTTCCCGGAGGCGGCCCGCTCGATGGCGCTGGACGGGGCGGAGATCATCGCCTCGCTCTCGGCCTGGCCGGCCGCGCGGACGGCGACGGCGGAGAACCTGCAGGAGGACCGCTGGACCTACCGCTTCAACCAGTTCGACATCGCGCGGGCCCTGGACAACCAGGTGTTCTGGCTGGCGTCGAACCAGTCCGGCACCTTCGGGTCGCTCCGCTACGTGGGCAACGCGAAGGTCGTCGACCCGGGCGGCAACATCCTCGCGACGACGCTGCTCGGCTCGGGCATGGCGGTCGCCGACATCGACGTGCGCGGCACCTTCGAGGCGATGCGCGGCGGGATGTTCCACCTCCGCGACCGCCGGCCGGACGCCTACGACATCGAGCGCGTGTGGAGCGGAGGGCTGGTCCATGCCTGAGATGACCTTCCACGTCCGCTGGCCGGACGGCGTCGAGGAGCGCTGCTACTCGCCGAGCCTGGTGATGCACGACTACCTCGCCGAGGGCGAGAGCTACCCGATCGAGGACTTCGTCGGCCGCTCGACCGAGGCTCTGCGGCTGGCGAGCGAGCGGGTGCGCGCCAAGTTCGGCTTCGCCTGCACCTCCGCGCTGCAGCAGGAGTCGGAGATCCTCGCGGCCGCCGCGCGCTTCGACGGCGGCCGCGTGCGGGTGCTGGCGATGGATCCGCCGCTGCCTCCGTCCTCCGTCCCCGCGTCCGCGCAGGGGGCGCGCGCATGACCGCGCTCGAGAACGGCCGGCACCTCCCGGTCGCCGTGATCGGCGCCGGCCAGGCCGGGCTGTCGATCAGCCGCCTGCTCACGGACCAGGGCGTCGAGCACCTCGTGATCGAGCGCGACAGCATCGCGCACGACTGGATCGACCGCCGCTGGGACAACTTCACGCTGGTCACGCCGAACTGGCAGTGCCGGCTCCCGGGCTACCCCTACGACGGCGACGACCCCGACGGCTTCATGACCCGCGCCGAGGTGCACGCCTGGGTCCGGCGCTACGCGGAGTCGTTCGGCGCGCCGGTGGCCGAGGACACCGAGGTGCTCCGGCTGCGCGAGAGCGCGGACGGGGCCTTCGAGATCGTCACCTCGCGCGGCACGATCACCGCCGACCAGGTCGTCGTCGCCACCGGCGGCTACCACCGCCCGGTGCTGCCGGCGGTCGCGCACCGCATCCCCGACTCGATCGTTCAGTTGCACTCGGCCGACTACCGCTCGGCCGCGGCGCTGCCCGAGGGCGGGGTGCTCGTGGTCGGCTCCGGCCAGTCGGGCGCGCAGATCGCGGAGGACCTCTTCCTCGAGGGCCGCGACGTGCACCTGGCGCTGGGGACGGCTCCGCGGGTCGCCCGGTTCTACCGCGGGCGCGACTGCGTCGCCTGGCTCGCCGACATGGGCGTCTACGACGTGCCGGTGCACGCGCAGGTCGGCGGGCTCTCCAAGCGGGAGTCGACCAACCACTACGTCACCGGGCGCGGCGGCGGCCGCGACATCGACCTGCGGGCGTTCGCGCGCGACGGGATGACGCTCTACGGCCGGCTGCAGCAGGTCGACGGCGGGTCGCTCCGATTCGCCCCGACGGCGGAGGCGTCGCTCGACTACGCGGACTCGGTCGCGGAGTCGATCAAGAACGACATCGACGCCTACATCGAGCGCTCGGGTGTCTCGGCGCCGACTGAGGCCCGGTACGCGCCGGTCTGGCGGCCGGAACACGAGATCGAGGAGCTGGATCTGGCGGCCGCCGGGATCACGAGCATCGTCTGGGCGGTCGGCTTCCGCTCCGACTACTCCTGGATGCAGATCGGCGTCTTCGACGGCGCCGGGCACCCCACCCACCGGCGCGGCGCGACCGCCGTGCCCGGGCTGCACTTCCTCGGGCTGCCGTGGCTGAACACCTGGGGCTCCGGGCGCTTCGAGGCGATCGCGCGCGACGCGGAGCACGTGGCGGAGCAGCTGCTCGGCGGCGCGCGGATGGACCGGCTCGAGCACGCCGCGGTACGGTGACGGCCACGCGCTCGGCCCGAGCGCACCGCTCTGCCGCGCGGGGCGGAGGAGGGCGGAGGCTCTCCGTCCGCCCCGGCGCACCGTCCGCCTGCAGAGGGCGGGAGAGAAGGACCATGGCGACGATCACGATGGCCGCGGTCGCGGCGCACTTCGGCCGCGACATCGAGCGCACCCTCGTCAAGCTGCCCGGCATGATCGCGAGCGCTCAGGAGCGCGGGATCGACCTGCTGGTGCTGCCGGACGCGACCCTCGGCGGCTACCTCCTCGACATGCACCACCCCGGCCCCGACGACCTGCCGCAGGCCGTGGAGGTCGACGGGCCGGAGGTGGCGGCCGTCGCGGCGATGGCGGGCGACACCACGGTGTGCTTCGGCATCGCGGAGCGCGCGCTGGAGGGCGGCGAGGTGCGGCGCTACAACTCGGCGGTCTGCGTGCAGGGCGGTGAGGTGATCGGGACGCACCGCAAGGTGCACCTGCCGCTGGGCGAGTCCGAGGCGTACGCCGCGGGCGACTCCTTCCGCTCGTTCGACTCGGCCGTGGGGCGGATCGGGATAATGATCGACTTCGACAAGACCTTCCCGGAGTCGGCGCGCTCGCTCGCCCTCGACGGGGCCGAGATCCTCTGCTGCCTCAGCGCCTGGCCCGCGAGCGTCACCGACCGCTCCGATCGGATCCGCAACGACCGCCAGGCGCACCTGTTCGACCTCTACGACTGCGCGCGCGCCGCGGAGAACCAGGTCTACCTGGTCTCCTCGAACCAGACCGGGGTGCTCGGCGGGCTGCGCTTCCTCGGGCAGGCGAAGGTCGTGGACCCGGCCGGCGAGATCCTCGCGAAGACCTGGGCGAAGGGCGGGCTGGCGGTCGCGACCGACGACGTCTCGGCCTCCGTCGCCCGGGCCCGTCGCAGCATGGACCACCTGCGCGACCGCGCCGAGCACGCGTACCACCGCGCGGCTCCCACCGTCTGAACCCGGGGCCGCCCGTCCGACCGGTGCCGCCCGCGGGCGCCGCCCCGCCTGAAGGAGACCCCGTGCGGATCGCGCAGCTGACCTACTCCACGAAGCCCCGCGGCGGCGTGGTGCACACGCTCGCGCTGTCGGAGGCGCTGGCCCGGCGCGGACACGAGGTGACCGTCTGGACGCTCGGCCGCGGCGGCGACTCCGCCTTCTTCCGCGCAGTCGACCCCGCGGTGGCGGTCCGGGTGGTGCCGTTCGCGGCGCGCGACGGGGAGGACATCGGCGACCGGATCGTCCGCTCGCTCGACGCGCTCGCGGTCGCGCTGGGGGAGGACGGCGAGGAGTGGGACGTCGTGCACGCGCAGGACTGCATCTCGGCCAACGCCGCGCTCGACGCCGGATTCTCGGGGGCGGGCGGACTGCTTCGCACGGTGCACCACCTGGACGCCTTCACGACGCCGGCGCTGATCGCCTGCCACGAGCGCGCGATCACCGGGCCGGCCGGGCTGCTCGCAGTGTCGCGGGCGGTCGCGGACGAGGTGGCGGCGGGCTGGGGCCGGGCGCCCGCGGTGATCCCGAACGGCGTCGACGCGGCGCGGTTCGCGGCCGCGGCCGGCGGTGCTGCGGCGGGGGAGTGGCGGGCCGAGCTCGGCCGCTACGTGCTCGCGCTCGGCGGCATCGAGCCGCGGAAGGGCAGCATCGACCTGCTGGAGGCGTTCGCGGGGCTGGCTCCGGGGACCGCGCTCGTCTTCGGCGGCGGGGAGACGCTGTTCGACTACCGGGGCTACCGCGAGGAGTTCGAGCGCCGGGCGGCGGAGCTGGGCGTGACGCCGGTCGTGCTCGGCACGGTGCCGGAGGAGCGGCTCGCGGCGCTCGTCGCCGGTGCGGCGGTGCTCGGCTTCGTCTCGACCAAGGAGGGCTTCGGGCTGGCGGCGATGGAGGCGCTCGCCGCGGGGGTGCCGGTCGTCGCGCGCGATCTGCCGGTGCTGCGCGAGGTGTTCGGGGAGACCGTGGCGTACGGGAGCGACGTGGCGGGGATCCGGGGTGCGCTCGCCGCGGCGCTCGCGGGGGCGGCGCCGAGGCCCGGGCCCGGGCGGGAGCTCGCGTTCTCGCACTCGTGGGACGACGTCGCGGCGAGTCACGAGGCGCTGTACCTCTCTCACGTCGGCGGCAGCTGATGCGCCGGTCGTTCTCGCGCTGCTTCTCGGCGCTGGCCGAGCGGGACCCCGAGCGCGTCGTGGTCGTCGCGGACGACGCGACCCTCACCGCGGGAGCCCTGGACCGGGCCTCGAACCGGCTCGCGCGTGCCTACGCGGCGCGGGGCGTCACTCCGGACTCGCTCGTCGCGGTCTCGCTGCCGAACAGTGCCGAGCTGGTGATCGCCTGCGCGGCGATCTGGAAGGCGGGCGCGACGCCGCAGCCGCTCTCGCGCGGGCTGTCGGCGCGGGAGCTCGCCGAGGTCGGCGCGCTCGGGCGGCCCTCGCTGAGCGTCGGCGTGGAGCTGGAGGGCGTGCCCTTCGTGCCCGCGGGCTTCGCGCCCGACCCCGCGCTGCCGGACGACGAGCTGCCGGATCTCTGGGCGTCGTCCTGGAAGGCGCCCGCCTCCTCCGGCAGCACCGGGCGGCCGAAGATCGTCCTCGCGGCGGCGCCCGCGCTGATGGATCCGACGCAGCCGGTCGCGGCGTTCCTGCCGCGGGAGGGGGTGCAGCTCGTGGCCGGGCCGCTCACGCACTCCGCGACCTTCACCTACGCCTTCCGGGGGCTGCTGACCGGGCAGCGGCTGGTGATCCTGCCGCGCTTCGACGAGGCGCGGGTGCTCGCGGCGATCGCGGAGCACCGGGTGACCTGGGCGCTGCTGGTGCCGACGATGATCCACCGGCTGCTGCGGACGCCCGGGCACCGGGACGCGGATGTGTCGTCGCTGGAGACGGTGCTGCACCTGGGCTCGCCGTGCCCGCCCGCGGACAAGCGCGCGCTGATCGACTGGATCGGGGCGGAGAAGGTCGTCGAGGTCTACGCGGGAAGCGAGTCGAACGGGCTGACCATGATCCGCGGCGACGAGTGGCTCGAGCGGCCGGGGAGCGTCGGCCGGCCGATCGGCGGGACGGAGCTGCGGGTGCTGCGGTCGGACGGGTCGGAGTGCGGGCCCGGCGAGCCCGGGCTCGTGCAGCTGCGCCGCGGGGAGGCGACCTACCGCTATCTCGGCGGGGAGTCGAAGCGGACCGACGACGGCTGGGACACCCTCGGCGACCTCGGCTCCGTCGATGCGGACGGCTACCTCACGGTGCTCGACCGGGCGGACGACCTGATCCTGCGCGGCGGCGTGAACGTCTATCCAGCGGAGATCGAGCGGGTGCTGGAGGAGCACCCGGCGGTGCGCGGGGCGGTCGCCTTCGGCGTTCCGGACGCCGAGCTCGGCCAGGCGATCGAGGCGGTCGTCGACATCGCGGACGCCGCCGTGACGGCGGAGGAGCTGCTCGCCTTCGCCCGCGGGCACCTCGGCACCCGGGCACCGCGGGCTCTGCGACTCCAGCGCTCACCGCTGCGCGACGACGCGGGCAAGATCCGCCGCGGGGCGCTCGCCGGCGACTGAGCAGCCGCGCAGGCGGGCCTGCGCGGGCCCGCCGCCCGCAGGTCGCCGCACAACATCAGCTGAGAGGGGGGTCCCTCCCCCCACAGCGGAGGCCCTCCCATCTCAGCTGATGTTGTGCGGGGCTCGACGGCTGCCTCCGGTTTCGGATCGCCTCCGACGGGGAAGAGGAGGAGTGCCCCTTCCCCGGAGTCGCCGCGCGCGACTCCGCCCCACCGAGAGGAACGACCGTGGTCGCCATCGCCCCGCTCCGAGACCGCTTCGACGGAGTCGAGAGGATCGCCGTGCTGCGCGGCGGCGGACTCGGCGACCTGCTGTTCGCGCTGCCCGCCGTGGACGCGCTCGCCGCCGCCTACCCGGGCGCCGAGATCGTGCTGCTCGGCACTCCGGCGCACCGCGTGCTGCTGCAGGGCGTGGAGTCGCCGGTGAGCGACGTCGAGATCCTGCCGGTGGCGCAGGGCGTCCGCGACGGCGAGGGTGAGGACCCGCGGGTCGTCGAGGACTTCACCGAGCGGATGCGCGCGCGCCGCTTCGACCTCGCGGTGCAGCTGCACGGCGGCGGCCGCTTCTCCAACCCGTTCCTGCAGCGCCTCGGCGCACGGCACACCGTCGGCTCGCGCACCGACGACGCGGCCGAGTTGGAGCGCACGATCCCCTACGTCTACTACCAGCACGAGATGCTGCGGGCGCTCGAGATCGTCGGGCTCGCGGGGGCCCCTGCGGTGCGCCTCGAGGCGTCGCTGCAGGTCGACCCGGAGCGCCGCGACCGCCTCGCTGCCGCCCTGCCCGCCGGCGGGCCGCTGGTGCTGATCCACCCGGGTGCGACCGACGTCCGGCGCCGCTGGAGCTCCGCGAACTTCGCCGAGGTGGCCCGCGCGCTGCTGGCCGACGGCGCGCGCGTGCTCGTCGTGGGCGACGCCTCCGACGCGCCCGCCGCGGAGGCGATCGTCGCGGGCGCTCCGGGCGCGGTGTCCTGGGCGGACCGGGTCGAGCTCCCGGATCTCGGTCCGCTGCTCTCGCTCGCCGACCTCGTCCTCGGCAACGACAGCGGACCGCGGCACCTCGCGGCGGCGGTCGGTGCGCCCACGGTCGGCGTCTTCTGGGTCGGCAATGCCATCAACGCCCAGCCCCTCGGCCGCCAGCGCCACCGCGTGCAGCTGAGCTGGACCACCCGCTGCCCGATCTGCGGCATCGACGTCACCCAGGTCGGCTGGACCGCCCCGCGCTGCGAGCACGAGCTGTCCTTCGTCGACGACGTCCCCGTCGCCCGGGTCCTCGGGGACGTCCGCGGCGTCCTCGCCTCCACCCGCTGACGTCGCCCGGGCCCTGCCCCCCACCACGAGATGCCACTTATGAGCGGCGACACCGGCGTGTCGCGCTCATAAGTGGCATCTCGCGGGAGGGGTCGGACGCGGGGGAGCGTCAGACGTCCTGGGCGTCAGCGGCTCACGGCCAGGAGGGCTCCTCCTCGTGGGTGATGACGAGCTCGCGGACCTCGCAGCCGCGGGGCTGGCCGAGGACGAACATCACGGCGTTGGCGACGTTCTCCGGGTCGTTGAGGAGCGCGTCGGGACCCGGCTTGTACTGGGCGTCGCGGTCGTCGAAGAAGCGGGTCTTCATGCCGGAGGGGATCAGCGTGGTGACGCCGATCTCGCCCTTGGTCTCGGCCGCGAGCGCCCGCGTGAAGCCGAGTACGCCGAACTTCGACGCGCAGTAGGCGGTGGCGTCCGAGACGGCCTTGATCGCGAGCGAGGACGCGACGGTGACGACGCGGCCGTGGGTCTCGGTGAGGAACGGCAGCGCCGCGCGGACGACGGCCGCGGTGCCGAGCAGGTTGACCGAGATCACGCGCTCCCACTCCTCCGGGTCGACGTCGACGAGGCGCCCGCAGCGGTCGATGCCGGCCGCGGTGACGACGGCGTCGAGGCCGCCGTGCTCGCGGGCGATCTCGACGACGGCCTTCTCGGCCTCGCGGGTCTTGGCGACGTCCACCTGGTAGGCGGCGACGCCGTCCTGGACGTTCGACACGTCGCGGTCGAGGACGATCGGCGTGCCGCCCGCGGCCGTGACGGCGGCGGCGACGGCTGCTCCGAGTCCGGAGGCGCCTCCGGTGATCAGGACGCGGCCGATGGGGGTGGGGGTGGTGGTCATGGGTGTCCCTTCCAGGATCGTCAGCGCCGACAGGATCGGCGCAGCGGGGCGGTGGTCGGCCGGAGCCGACGCGGTCAGCCGACGCGCGCGAGCGCGGCGGCGAGATGGGTGGTCGAGCGGCCCGCGTGGTACGGCACCGTCAGGACGCGGCCGCCCCACTCGGCGACCGTCGCGGTCTCGGGCAGCGATTCGGCGGAGTAGTCGCCGCCCTTCACCCAGACGTCCGGGCGGATGCGGCGCAGCGCCTCGTCGGGGGTGTCCTCGCCGAAGACGAGCACCGCGTCGACGCACTCGAGCGCGAGCAGCAGGTCGACCCGGTCGTCCTCGGGGATGATCGGCCGGGCCGGTCCCTTGAGCCGGCGGACGGAGTCGTCGGAGTTGAGGCAGACGATCAGGCAGTCGCCGAGCGCCCGGGCGGCCGAGAGGGTACGGGCGTGGCCGGCGTGCAGGAGGTCGAAGCAGCCGCCGGTCGCGACCACGGTGCCGCCGGCGCCGCGGACGGCCTCGGCGACGCGCAGCGCGTCCACTCCGGACGCCCCGTGCAGGGCGGCGGTGTCGGCCGGAGCGCCGAGGGAGGCGACGCCGCCCGCGAGCAGGTAGGCCCCGGCCGCGGCGACGGCCGCGCCGACCGCCTCGGAGGGGGTGGCCCCGCCGGCGAGCGCGACGGCGGCGGAGGCGGCGAAGCGATCGCCCGCCCCGCAGGGATCGGTCGGCGGCACGGGAGCGGCCGGATGCACCACCGGCACGCCGGCGCCGCGCGAGCGGACCAGAGCGCCGCCGGAGCCCATCGTCACCGCGACCGCGCCGCAGCCCCAGCGCTCGAGCAGCGTCGTCGCGGCGGTCTCGGCGAGGGTGACGCCGCGGCCGCTCGCCCCGGAGAAGCCGGTCGCCTCGCCCAGGTTCGGCGTCGCAAGGGTCGTCCCGGCGACCGGCTCGGTCCCGCGCGGGTGCGGATCCCAGACCAGCGGCACGGTGAGCGCGTCGAGGGCGGCGCGGAGCGAGGCGTCCTCGGTGAGCCGGCGGCCGTAGTCCGCGACGACGACCGCGTCGATCTCGCCGAGCGCGGCGAGCATCTCCTCGGTCACGGTCGGCACCGGCGGGCGCTCGCAGCCGCGGTCGAAGCGGACGACCGCCTGGCCGGAGGCGGCGACCCGCGTCTTCACGGGCGTCGGCGCGCCGGAGGGCCCGGCGACCACGCGGACACCGTCGAGCGCGGCGAGCAGCTCGGCCGCATCGGGATCGGCGGCGTCGGCCAGCGCCGTCACCAGCACGACCTCGTGGCCGTCGCGCACCAGCATCCGCGCCACCAGCCCGGCGCCGCCGGCGCGCACCCCGCGGGTCGACACGTCGACCACGGGCACCGGCGCGTCGGGGCTCAGCCGCTCGGCCGGCCCGGAGAGGTCGACGTCGAGCATCACGTCGCCGACCACGGCGATCCGCAGGCGGCTCACGCGGCCGCTCCGGTCCGCACGCGGATCCGGTGCTCGAAGGCCCGGCAGAGCGCGTGCACCAGCACGAGCTGCGCCTCCTGCACGTTCGAGCCGTGGCCCTGGAGCGCGATCGACTCGTCGCAGGCCTCGGTCAGCGGGTTGGGCCCGTCGCCGGTGAGCGCCCAGGTGCGGGCGCCCGCCGCGCGGGCCGCCTCGGCCGCGTGCAGCAGGTTGGCGCTGCGGCCGCTGGTCGAGAGCAGCACGACGACGTCGCCGCTGCGTGCGTGCGCGGTGACCTGGCGGGCGAAGACGTGGTCGAAGCCGTAGTCGTTGCCGATCGCGGTGAGGCTCGAGGTCTCGGAGTGCAGCGAGATCGCAGAGAAGGGGATGCGGTCGCCGTCGAAGCGGCCGACCAGCTCCGCGGTGAGGTGCTGCGCCTCCGCGGCCGAGCCGCCGTTGCCGGCCGCGAGCAGCCGGGCGCCGGTGTGCAGGCGGTCCGCCAGCTCGACGCCCCAGGCGACGATCCGGTCGGAGTGCCGCTCCAGCTGCGCGACGACGTCGAGCGCGCGGGCGACGTGGTCGTCGACGAGGCGCCGGGCGGCGTCCTTCGGGGAGTCGGACGGCGTGTCCCTCGGGGTGTCCAGAACGGTGTCGATGCTCATCTGCGCGGGGCCGCCTTCCGGGGGGTGGAGGAGAGGGAGGTGCGAGCGGTGCCGCTCATGGCGGCATCGCCGTCGCCGAGTCCGGCGAGGGTGGTCAGGTAGGCGCGCTCGGTGTCCGCGGCGACGCGGTCCCAGGAGTAGCGCGACTCGACGCGGGCGCGGCCGGCGGCTCCGTAGGCGCTGGCGCGCTCGGGGTCGGCGATCAGCGCGGCGAGGGCCTCGGCGAGGGCGGCGGGGTCGCGCGGCGGCACGTGCACGCCGGTGACGTCCTCGACGACCGTGTCGATCAGCCCGCCGACGGAGGAGGCGACCACCGGCACGCCGCAGGCCATCGCCTCCAGCGGGGTGATGCCGAACGGCTCGTACCAGGGCGCGCAGATCACGATGTCGGCGGAGCGGAGCATCGCCGGCATCTCGGTCTGCGAGAGCTGGCCGGCGAAGACGACGCGGTCGGCGACTCCGAGGCCCTCGGCGACGCCGTGCAGGCGCTGGTACTCCGGGTCGGCGGCGAGCGCGTCGCCCGAGCCGGAACCGCCGACGACGACCAGCTCGGCGTCGCAGCCGTCGGCGACCAGGCGGGCGAGCGCCTCGATCGCGTGGCCCATGCCCTTGCGGGGCACGAGGCGGCCGATGCTCATCAGGCGCACCCGCCCGGTCCGCTCGGCGACGGGTCCGTCGGGCGTGAAGCGCTCGAGGTCGACGCCGCAGGGCACCACCGAGATGCTCGAGGTGGGCACGCCGAGGCCCTTCAGCTCGAAGGCCTCGTCGGAGCAGGTGGCGACGACGCCGTCCGCACGCCGGCCGACGCCGGGCTCGAGCCAGGCGCGCTCCTCGGGGCTGGTGTCGAGCGCGCCCTGCTGGCGGCGCTTGACCACGCCGAGCGCGTGGAAGGTGTGGAAGACGGGCACGCGGCGCCCGGTGGCGCGCTCCACGCGCTCGGAGGCGTCGAGCGCGGCGACCCCGGACATCCAGAAGTGGCTGTGCACCAGGTCGGGGCGGGAGTCGAGCCAGTCGTTCGCGAGGTCGACCGCGAAGTCGCCCATGAACGGCAGCAGCTCGTCCTTCGAGACCTTCGCGGCCGGGCCGGCATCGATGTGCACGACCTCGACGCCGGAGGTGAAGGGAACCCGGCGGGGGAGCGACGCGTCGTCGCGCCGGGTGTAGACGGTGACGCGGTGGCCGCGGCGTGCGAGCGCGTCGGCGAGGGCCGCGACGTGCACGTTCTGCCCGCCGGCGTCCACGCCGCCGAGCGTCGCCAGCGGGCTGGCGTGCTCGGAGACCATCGCGATCGAGAGGGGACGGGGGGTGCTCATCGGGTGCTCCCTTCGCTGGTTCCGGCGGTGGAGAGGGTGCGCGGGGCGGCGGCGAGGTCGCCGAGCAGCTCGTCCCAGTCGCGGTGGAAGCGGCCGAGGCTGTAGCGCGCGAGCGCGGCCTCGCGGGCGACCGCACCGGCGAGCGCGGCCCGCTCCGGGTCCTCCATCAGCGCGCGGGCGGCTGCCGCCAGCGCGTCGAGGTCGTTCGAGACCGCCCCGGCCTCGGGCGGCACGGCGCGGCCGGCCTCCGTGGTCTCCAGCGCGACGACCGGCATGCCCAGGTGCATCGCCTCGAGCAGCGCGAGGCCGAGCGAGGTCCAGCGGAACGGGTGCAAGTAGACCCGGCGGCGGGACAGCTCCGCGTGCATCGCACCGGTCTTCACGTCGCCGAGCACGTCGAGGCGGTCGGCGGGCAGCCCGGGCGTCCCGACGAGGCCCTCGGTCTTCATCCCGAAGACGTCGAGCGGCGCGACCGCGGCGAAGCGCGGCAGGAGGTCGGTGCCGGTCACCCGCTGCCGGCGCACCGGCTCGTTGATGACGACGCCGAAGTGCGCGAGCTCGCCGGTGTAGAGGGGGCCGGGGTCGTTGATCCCGTGCTCGATCACCGTGGTGCGCGTCGATCCGGTGTCCCACATCAGCGCGTTGAAGTGCGTCACGTGCACGAGGAGGAGGTCGTCGCGGTCGGCGAGCGGGTGGCGGTTGTCGGGCACGTCGCCGCGGGGCGTGTTGTGCTCGACGTAGACCGCCGGGATCTCGCGGCCGAGCCGCCGCCCGAGCAGGCGCTCCGCCTCCGCGAGCTCGTCCGGGCGCTGCAGGAGGACGACGTCGACGTCGGCGTCGCGCAGCTCCTCCGGTGCGATCTCGATCGTGTTCGGCCAGTCGCGGCCGCCGGTGCCGAGGCCCCAGGCGTCGCGGGCCGGGGTCGTCGGGAGCAGGTACTCGTGGTCGCCGCGGACGAACGCGTCCGCCCAGCCGCCGTGCACGTGCCAGAGCAGGATCCTCATGCGAGCGCCTCCGAGGGTGTCGTGGTGGATGTCGTGGAGTCGCGCCGCGGGAGCGCGCGGAGCCGGTGGGCGGCGGCGACCGCCTCCTCGGCGCTCACCCCCGCGAGGCAGGGGTGGCCGGGGACGGGGCAGACGCGGGCGCGCGAGCCGGCGCAGGCGGCCTGCTGGTCGCCGAGCAGCTCGACCGGGACGCCGTAGGGCGCCCACCGGATCGCCGGGACGACGGGCGCGAACAGGCTGACCACCGGCGTGCCGACAGCCGCCGCCAGGTGCGCCGGCCCGGTGTTGCCGCTGATGACGACCTCGGCGCGGGCGAGCACCTCGGCCGCGCCGGCGAAGTCGGTCGCGCCGCCGAGGTCGATGCCGCGGCTGCCCGCGACCTGCGCGGTGAGCGCGCGCTCGCCGGGGCCGCCGGTGACAGCGACCGCGAGGCCGGAGTCGGCGAGCAGCTCGACCGCGCGCGCCGCGTTCTCGGCCGGCCAGGCACGGGCGGGCACGGCGGCTCCCGGGTGCACGACGACGTACGGTCCGACACCCTCGAGCGCGGCGGGCAGGACGCCGCCGCGGTCGACCCGCAGGAGCCCGTCGTCGCCCTCCGGCAGCGCGAAGCCCGCGGCCGCCGCAATGGCGAGGGCGCGCTCCGGCTCCGGCTGGTCCTCCTCGAGCGTCTCGCCGGGCACCAGCCGAACATCGAGCAGCGCACCGGCGAAGTCGACCGAGGCCCCGGAGATCCGCGCGACGCCGGACAGGCGCAGCAGCAGCGCCAGCGGCAGCGGTGACTGGTGGAAGGAGGTGAGGATCACGGCCTCGTCCGGAGCGAACTCCTCGACGATCGACCGCAGCTCCGCCACGAGGGCGGCGTCGACCGCCTTCGAGGCGTCGCCGATCCACGGGCAGGACCAGGTGCGCACCTGCGTCGGCCCCGGCAGCAGTGCCGCAGCGGGCGCGCCCTGCGGCCCGGCGAGCAGCAGCACCTCGGCGTCGGCGGCGATCGCCCGCACAGCGGGCCCGCAGAGCAGCACGTCGCCCGCGCTGTCGAGGCGCGCCACCAGCACGCGGCGGGTCACTCGGCGTCCTCGTCCGGCTGCATCGCCAGCAGCAGCTCGACGGCCTCGAGGAGCGTCGCCGCGCGCAGCGGAGCGGCGGCCACCTCCTCGGCCCGGGTGATCGGGGTGGGCACGAGCACGCCGCGGGCCCCCGCGGCCGCCGCCGCGCCGATGTCGGCGCCGATGTCGCCGATCACTGCGAGGGTGTCGGCGGGCAGCCCGAGGGTCTGCGCGGCGTCGAGCACCATGCCCGGCGCGGGCTTGCGGCAGGTGCAGCCGTCCTCCGGGCCGTGCGGGCAGAGCATCCAGGCGTCGAAGCCGCCGAACAGCTCGTCGACGCGGCGGTTCACGGCGTCGGCCTGCGCGCGGTCGATGATGCCGCGGGCGATGCCGGACTGGTTCGTGACGACGCCGAGCTTCAGTCCCGCCTCGCGGGCCCGCTCGACCGCGTCCAGCGCGGTGGGCATCGGCTCGACCCGCGCCGGGTCGCCGTTGTAGGGCACGTCGACCACGAGCGTCGCGTCGCGGTCGAAGAGGATTCCGCGCAGGCGCGCAGCGCGCGGGGCGGGGGCGTCCTCCGCGGTGCGGTGCGCGGAGCCCGGCTGGATCGAGTCGTTCACCTCTCCCTCGTACCCCCCTCCTCCGGGTTCCAAACGCGGGGGAGGAGAAGTGGTGCGCTCGGGCGCGTCGGAGCCGCGGGGCCGCCCGGGCGAGATCCGCGCGTCTGAGGTCGCCGGAGCGGGGTACGGGACCTCCGACAGGAAGGAGGCGCCGTGCGCGCTCTCACCGACCCGGACGGAACCCCGGAGATCCTCGCCCTGCGAGCCCTCAAGCTCGGCGACATCCTCGTGGCCGTCCCCGCCCTCAAGGCGCTGCGCCGCGGCTTCCCCGAGCACCGGCTGATCCTCGCGACCACGCCCTGGCTGGAGCCGATCGTCGACCTGATCGACGGCCTCGACGCCCTCGTGCCGACCCTGCGCGGGCTGGACGATCCGCTGCCGGTCGCGCCCGGTCGCATCGAGCTCGCCGTCAACCTGCACGGCAACGGCCCGGAGTCCCGCGACGCCCTGATCGCGCTCGAGCCCGAGCGCCGCCTCGAGTTCCGCGTCCCCGCTCTCGACCCCGACGCGAGCCACGACGACCCGCGCCCGCTCTGGCTCGACGGCGAGCTGGAGCGCGCGCGCTGGGCCCGCCTGGTCAACTCGATCGGCCTCGACGCCGACCCCGAGGACGTCGGCATCGCCGTCCCGGCCGTGCCCGCACCCGTCGACGGCGCGGCGATCGTGCACATCGGCGCCTTCTACGGCTCGCGCGAGTGGCCGGAGGAGCGCTTCGCCGCGGTCGCGCAGTCGCTGGCCGCCGAGGGGCACCGCGTCGTCTACACCGGAGGCGCGAACGAGGCCGACCGCGCCCGCCGCGTCGCCGAGCTGGCCGGAACGGGCGAGGTGCTCGCCGGCGCGATCGACCTGAGCGGATTCGCCGCGGTCGTCGCCGCGGCCGAGGTGCTCGTCACGGTGGACACCGGTGCCGCGCACCTGGCGTCCGCCTACGGCATCCCGTCGGTCGTGATCTTCGGACCGGCGCCGCCCGAGGCGTGGGGTCCGCCGGCGAGCGGACCACACATCGTGCTGACCGACGCGTCGCTGCGCCGCGGAGACGTCTTCTCCTCCGAGCCCGACCCGGCGCTGCTCGCGGTGCGGACCGAGCACGTCCTCGACGCGCTCGCCACCCTGCCCTCGCGCGCCGACGCCCACCTCAGGCGGTCCGCAGCCGCGCCGCAGGGTGGACGGGCGTGACCACGGCGACCGACGCGACCCGCGCGCGGCTCGTGGGCTGATGACTGCGCGACGGGGCGCCGAGGCGGTCGGCGAGCTGCGCGAGGATCCGGCGCTGCAGCCGCGAGACCTGCATCTGCGTGGTGCCGAGCGCGTCGGCGATCTGCTGCTGCGTCATCTCCTCGACGAAGCGCATCCGGAGCAGCTCGCGCTGGCCGTTCTCGAGCTCGGCGAGCGCCCGGGCCAGGCCGTGCCGGCGGTCGATCGCCGCGAGGTCCTCGTCCTCCCCGCCGATCGTCTCGGCCAGCCGGACCCCGGTCTCGCCGACGGTCTCGTCGAGGGAGAGCGGATGTCCGGCCGCGCGCGCGTCGGCGACCTCGGCCGGCTCGACGCCGAGCCGCGCGGCGATCTCCCGATCGCTCGGGTGGCGGCCGAGCTCCTGCGCCAGCTCGTCGGCGACGACGGCCGAGCGGCGGTGCAGCTCCTGCACGCCGCGGGGCGGGCGGATCATCCAGCCGAGGTCGCGCAGGTGGCGCTTGAGCTCGCCGGTGATGGTGGGCACCGCGAAGGCGGCGAAGCTGTCGCCGCGCTCCGGCGTGAAGCGGCGGGCGGCCTTGACCAGCCCCACGTAGGCGACCTGGCGGAGATCCGCGCGGTCGCCGCCGGCGCGGGACACCCGGTTCGCCATCGCTTCGGCCAGCCCGAGGTGGTCGAGCACGATGCGCTCCCGGATGCGGGCGCCCTCGGCGTCGTCGGCGGTCGCCGCCGCCTGGAAGAGCGAGAGGGTACGCGCGTCCTTCTCCTCGCGCGGCGAGGCGGACTCGCTCGACGAGTCGGTCGCAGGGGCGAGCGCTGAGAGGGCGGTGTCGAGAACGACCGTGCTCATCGGGACCCCTTTCCGGGCATGCTGGCGCGTCCGGGGCGGCAGGGTGCGACGCGCTCGTCGTCGAGCGGCCCCGGGGGAGAAGCGGTAGCCACAGGCCACCACTGCTCCTCCCGTTCGAGAAGTCCGTTGACTCGGAGCACTGCTTCGCGCTAAGAGCTCCTGCCGCCCCGCACGCTGCCGCTGCGACCTCCGGCTCGCGATCCCCCCTCCGGCTCGCCGAATCACCCACTTCCCGCGTGCCGGAGCGGTTCCGGCGTGCCGAACGTCCACCCGCACCACCTCCGGCTCGCGATTCCGCCTCCGGCTCGCGGTATCGCGCGCTTCCCGCGTGCCGGGCCGGTTTCCGCGTGCCGAACCCCGACCCGCCCACCTCCGGCTCGCGAAACCACCTCGGGCTCGTGGAATCGGCCGGTTCCCGCGAGCCGAACCGGATTCCGCGAGCCGGAGGTGCGCCCGAGCGGGGCCCCCTGTCCAGTCCGGGCGCCGATCCCCGCCCCGCAGCTAGAATCGCCCCGTATGTCTGAGCTCACCCCGCCCTCCGATCGCGCCCACGACGCGCACCCGTTCACGACCGCGACCGGGAGCGACGTCCGCGTCCGCTTCTGCCCGTCCCCGACCGGGACGCCGCACGTCGGCCTCATCCGCACCGCCCTGTTCAACTGGGCCTACGCGCGGCACACCGGAGGCACCTTCGTCTTCCGGATCGAGGACACCGACGCGGCCCGCGACAGCGAGGAGAGCTACGAGCAGCTCATCGACGCGCTCCGCTGGCTGAAGCTCGACTGGGACGAGGGCGTCGGCGTCGGCGGCCCGCACGGCCCGTACCGCCAGTCCGAGCGCAGCGACGTCTACACCGACGTCATCCAGCGCCTGCTCGCCTCCGGCCACCTCTACGAGAGCTACTCGAACGCCGAGGAGATCGACGCGCGCAACGAGGCGGCCGGCCGCGCCAAGCAGCACGGCTATGACAACTTCGACCGCGACCTCACCGAGGAGCAGCGCGCCGCCTTCCGCGCCGAGGGTCGGAGCCCGGCGCTGCGCCTGCGCGTCCCGGACGCCGACCTCTCCTTCGACGACCTCGTCCGCGGCGAGATCACCTTCCCGGCCGGCTCCTTCAGCGACTTCGTCGTCGTCCGCCCCAACGGCCAGCCGCTCTACACGCTGGTGAACCCGGTCGACGACGCGCTGATGCAGATCACCCACGTCCTCCGCGGCGAGGACATCCTGCCCTCCACCGCGCGCCAGATCGCGCTGTACCACGCGCTGATCGACATCGGACTGACCACGTTCGTCCCGCGCTTCGGCCACCTCCCCTACGTGATGGGCGAGGGCAACAAGAAGCTCTCGAAGCGCGACCCCTCCGCCAACCTCTTCCACCACCGCGACCGCGGCTTCATCCCCGAGGGCCTGGTCAACTACCTCGCCCTGCTCGGCTGGTCGCTCACCCACGACCGCGACGTCTTCTCGATCAACGAGATGATCGCCGCCTTCGACGTCGCCGACGTGAACCCCAACCCGGCCCGCTTCGACCTCAAGAAGGCCGAGTCGATCAACGGCGACCACATCCGCCTGCTCGCGGTCGACGACTTCACCGAGCGGACGATCCCCTACCTGATCGCCGCCGGCGTCCTCGAGACCGAGCCGACCGCCGACCAGCGCGCCGTCCTCGACTCCGCCGCCCCGCTCGTCCAGGAGCGCATCGGCCTGCTCGGCGAGGCGCCCGGCATGCTCGGCTTCCTCTTCACCACCGCCGACGCCCTCTCCTACGACGAGGACGCGCTGAAGGGCCTGCCCGCGAACGCCGGCGAGGTCCTCGCCGCGTCGATCGGCGCCCTCGAGCTCGTGCCCGAGGGGGAGTGGCTGACCGCCTCGATCCAGGAGGCGCTCGCTTCCGCGCTGATCGAGGGCCTCGGCCTCAAGCCCCGCATCGCCTACGGGCCGCTGCGCACCGCGATCTCGGGCCGCCGCGTCTCGCCGCCGCTGTTCGAGTCGATGGAGATCCTCGGCAAGTCCGAGTCGATCGCCCGCCTCGCCCGACTCGCCGACACCCGGAGCTGATCGTGGCGGAGGTGCAGGGCGGCCACTACGACGTCGTCATCATCGGCGCCGGCCCCGCGGGGCTCTCGGCGGGGCTGAACCTCGTCCGCGCGCGCCGCAGCGTGCTGCTGCTCGACAGCAACCGGCCGCGCAACGCGGCGACCCTGCACTCGCACGGCTTCCTCACCCGCGACGGCGTCTCGCCGCTGGAGCTGCGCCGCCTCGGCCGCGCCGAGCTCGAGCAGTACGACGAGGCCGAGGTGCACAACGCGATGGTCACCGCCGTCGAGCGCTCCGGCGGCGAGTTCGTCGTCACCGCGAAGGGCGTCCGCGGCTCGGCCGACCGCTCGGTGCTGGCGACCGCGGTCGTCGTAGCGGGCGGCCTCTCCGAGCGCCTCCCGACGCTGCCCAGCCTCCGCGCCTACTACGGCACCGCCGTGCACAGCTGCATGGAGTGCGACGGCTACGAGAAGGCCGGCGAGCCGCTGGCCCTGATCGGCGAGACCGCCGACCTCGCCGAG
This sequence comes from Rathayibacter sp. PhB186, assembly GCF_003751825.1. Classification (NCBI taxonomy): domain Bacteria; kingdom Bacillati; phylum Actinomycetota; class Actinomycetes; order Micrococcales; family Microbacteriaceae; genus Rathayibacter; species Rathayibacter sp. PhB186. The sequence continues at coordinate 84,153 of NZ_RJKO01000008.1, forward strand.
CGCGCCATGCTCCTCTCCCAGTGGTCGACCGACCTCATCGTCTTCACCAACGGCGTCGGAGTCGTCAGCGACACCGACGAGTCGCTCCTGAACTCGATCGGCATCCGCATCGAGCGCCGACCCGTCGCGGACCTGGTGGGGGAGCGCGCCGTGATGACCGGCGTCGCCCTCGCCGACGGCGACGTGATCCCGCGCACCGGCGCCTTCGTCCGCCCGGTCTGGGTCCCCGTCCTCGACTACCTCGACCCGGCCGGCCCCGAGGTCGACCCCGAGGGCTTCCTCCGCGTCGACGCCGGCGGCCGCACCTCCGTCCCCGGCCTCTACGCCGCCGGCGAGGTCACCGCCCCCGGACCGCAGCAGCTGATCGTCGCCGCGGGCTCCGGCGCGCAGGTCGCCTCGGCGATCAACCGCGACCTCGTCCGCGCCCGCCTCGGCGAGGCCGCGCCCGAGTCGGAGGCCCTCGCCGTGCACGATCGCGGAGCCGATTTGAGCGGCGTGCGTCCGTAGGGTACTGTCGTCTCTCGGCGCCGAGTTGCACTCCGGCCGCCGCCTGGTCCCGGCCTCACCGCCGGATGACCATTGGGGTATGGTGTAATTGGCAACACGACTGATTCTGGTTCAGTTGTTCTTGGTTCGAGTCCAGGTACCCCAGCACTGAAGTGCTCGCGAGAGTCGAAGCATCGCCCGGCCTTCGTCGCCGCTGGCATTCCTCTCGCTGCGATCCCGCCCGTGCGTCCGCTCTTCGCGATCGCGCCGATCCGCCTCGTCGCGCGGCGACCCGAGCGCGGTTCTGCTCTCCGCCCGGCACCGCCGCGCGTCCCGCGCGAACGAGCACGCATCCGCCGTCCGGCCGACGCCCGGGAACCCCGTCCATGCCACGATGAACCTGTACATCGCTCAGAAACCCGCCCCGCGCGGGTTCCGAGAAGGGGGTCCCTCGTCCATGAATTCTGATCTGCTCTGGGTCGTCGGCGCCGGCATCGTCGTCGGTGTCGTGCTGCTGCTCGCCATCATCGGCTTCTTCATCTTCCGCGCCTGGTACCAGGTCCCGCAGGCCGACGAGGCCATCGTGATCGTCGGAAAGAAGCAGAAGGGCGACGACGGCCTGACCTCGAACATGACCGTCATCACCGGCGGCGGCGCGTTCGTCAACAAGCTGACCCAGCGCTCCGACCGCATCTCGCTGCGGTCGCGGCAGATCAAGATGGAGCCGGTCGCGCAGACCAAGAACGGCGTCACGATCCACCTCGCGGGCGTCGCCCTCGTGAAGATCGGCTCCACGCCCGACCAGGTGCGCGCCGCCGCCGAGCGCTTCGCCTCGCAGGACCAGTCGATCGACGTCTTCACCACCGAGCAGCTCGAGGGCGCGCTGCGCGGCGTCGTGGCGAAGCTCAGCGTCGAGGAGGTCATGCAGGACCGCCAGAAGCTCGGCGACGAGATCGCCGAGGGCATCAAGGGCGACCTGCTCGCCCAGGGACTCGTCCTCGACTCCTTCGCCATCCAGGGCGTCACCGACCGCAACGGCTACATCGAGGCGCTCGGTGCTCAGGAGATCGAGCGCGTCCGCCGCGAGGCCGACGTCGCCCGGATCAACGCGGCCCGCGAGGTCAAGGCCCGTCAGCTCGCCACCGACGAGGCGAACCTGATCGAGCAGACCGCCTTCGACAAGAACACCGCCGCCTCCAAGTCCGAGGTCGGCCGCGCCAACGCCGAGGCCGAGCAGGCCGAGAACCTGGCCCGCGCCGAGCGCGAGCAGGCCGTTCTCGTCCAGCGCGCCGAGAACCGGCAGGCCGAGCTCGACGCCGACGTCAAGCGCGTGGCCGACGCCGAGAAGTACCGGCGCCAGACCGAGGCCGACGCCGACGCCTACGGGCGCGCGAAGAAGGCCGAGACCGACCGCCAGGTCGCGCAGCAGGTGTCCGACGCCGAGGCCTACGCCGTCCAGCGCCAGGCGGAGGCCCGTCAGGCGTCGGCTGCGGCCGAGGCGGCGGCGGTCAGCGCCCGCGCCGAGGCGGAGGCCCACGCTCTGCGCGCCAAGGCCGGCGCCGAGGCCGAGGCCCTGCGCGCGAACGCCTCCGCCGAGGCGGAGGCCATCCGCACCAAGGGCGAGGCGAGCGCGGCCGCGATCCAGGCCGAGGCGGAGGCGCTCCGCGAGAATCAGGAGGCGATCCTGGGCCGCGAGCTCATCGGCCAGCTGCCGTCCCTGATGGCGGAGTTCGCGAAGGGCTACCAGAACGTCGGCACCATCACCCTGATCGGAGGCGACACCGCGGCCACGCACATCGCCCGCGAGCAGGCGGCGAGCCTGTCGGCCACGTTCGACAGCGTCAAGTCCGCGACCGGCGTCGACCTCGGAGCCATCCTCCAGGGCCAGGCCTTCGGCCGGGGCGTGGCCTCGACCTCGGCCGCCGAGCCCGCCCCGTCGGCCGATCCCACCGCCGTCCCCTCGACGAGCTGACGTCCCGGGGCCGCCCGCCCTCGATGCGGGCGGCCCGACGTCCTGTCGGCGGGTGCGGCCCCGCCCGCTCTACCGCCGCATCGATCCGTCACCAACGGCTGCCTCGACGGCTCCCACACGACCCTCCGTGCCGGATCGACGCGCCCCCTAGCGCGCCGAGCACGCGGAGGCCGATCCGTCCACTCCCGGTGCGCTCCGCAGCTGCGACGTACGCTGGCCCGAGGAGGCGGGGTCGGGGGCGCGGGGCGGGCGCCGCGGCCCTCGCCCTGACGGCGGTACTCCTGCTGGCCGGCTGCAGCGGCGACTCCTTCCGCGCCGACTTCACACGCACGTTCGGCAGCGACGAGGCGGTCGCCGACTTAGAGCTCGCGGCCGTCGAGGACATGCCGTTCACCGGCGGAGTCAGCGCCGAGGTCGTCGCCCGCGAGGACCTCTCCGACGCCGACGTGACGTCCCTCGCCGAGCGGTTGGCCGCCTTCGCCGCGAAGCGCCCGACGGGCGACGTGCGGATCCTCCTCGACGCCGACGACCTCACCCTGCCCGTGTCCGGCGACGAGGACCTCACGTCCGGCCGGATCGCTGCGGCCCTCGCGCTCCGGGACGACTCGCGAGTCGAGTCCCTCGCCCTCGCCGCCGACGACAGCGAGGACCGCGTGAGCGGCCTGAGCCTCTTCCTGGCGGAGCAGGCGACCGCCGACGACGCCTTCGCGCTCGCCCGCGACGCCCCCGCGCTCCTCTCCGACGCCCCGCCCCTGCACGTGAGCGTCCAGAGCGCCGACCGCTCGCTGCTCGTCACCGGCACTCCGGGCCCCTGGCTCGACGACGCCCAGCGCCTCTGGACCGCGATCTCGGCCGCCGTCCCCACCGCGGGCTTCCGCGCCGCCCCCGACCACCTCGCCGTGACCCTGACGAGCGACGCCGACCGCGCCGCGGCGACACTCGCCGCCGCCGCCGTCCCCAGCGGCGCGACCGCCGTCACGTTCTCCGGCCCCTGACCGCCGAGGACGCCACTCCGTTCGCTGCCCATCACGCAGCGCACGCCAGAATGACGCTCACCGGGCCGACCACGGTCAAAACAGTCCTGATTTCGGTACTCTTTTGGCAGAGGAGGGCGAGATGGGATATCGCAGAGACCTGTGGGAGTTGGCCGCCGCGCGGAGCGGCGTGGTGACCATCGCGGAGGCGGGGGATGCCGGCGTTCCGGCCGTCGAGGTCCGGAAGCTCGCTGCTCGTGGGGCGCTCCGGGCGCACGGCCAGGGTGTCTACACGCACCGCGACGTGCCGACGACCCGGGTCACCCAGCCGGCGATCGCCGTCGCGCTCGCGGGGGAGGGTGCGTTCCTGCATCGGGAGTCCGTGCTCGATCTGCTGACACTCGGGCAGTTCAATCCGCCGAAGGTGCGCGTGGGCACCCGCCGCCGGGTTCGGCGGGCTCTGCCGGACTGGCTCGATCTGCAGAACCGGACCGACCTCTCCGACCACGAGCTCACCCGCTACGAGGGTGTCCCGGCGACGACCGTCCGGCGAGCGCTGGAGGACATGGAGGACCGGATGCCGCCCGACCGCTGGTCCGCCCTGGTCGAGGAGGCAGGACGGCGCGGGCTGGTCGACGACCAGGAGATCGGGCCATGGAAGGCAGCGGCGCGATGACGGTGGTGCCGCCGCTGAACCTGACACGCCTGAAGGAGGCTGATGCTCGCGCATCAAGACTCTCGCGCGCAGCGCATTCAGAAGTCGTTCTGAACTACGATCGAGAGATGGCGACCACCCCGATCCCGACGTTCCAGTCCTCCGAGCTGAGCCGGAACGCGCGCGCCGTCTTCGCCGCGGCGGAGGAGCAGCCGGTCGACGTCACGCGTCGCGACGGGGACGACCTCGTGCTGATGTCCAAGCGCGAGGCGGATTCGCGCGAGCAGCTGCTGCAGCTGGCCGCCCAGCTCATCGCGGTCTCGACCGACGACCGGGGGACGCTCGGCGACCGGATGGCGCAGGTCTTCCCCTGGATGCTCGCGCTGTCCGGCCCGGACCGAGAGCAGTGCGCGAAGGATCTGCTGTCGACGGCGCGCGCGTCCTTCGCCACCGGTCACGCGCACCTGGCCGCGGCCGAGCTGGTCTCCTGGCGGGAGTCGGCCACGGCGATCGCCGACGGACTCGCGATCATGCCGGTCGACTGGCTCGAGACCGGCATCGTCGTCGAGCGTCCGTAGCCGTGGCGAGGGACAGCCGCGTCGAGCGGCCTCTCAAGAAGTCGGAGTACGAGATCCGCTTCGCCACGCTGCAGGCGCAGAAGGGCTGGACCGACCTCTGCGCCACCAGCCGGAACGCCCTGGCGGAGGCGTGGGACTTCCTGACGAGAACGCCGACAGAGACGACCCCGTCGAACTACCGGTTGCGGGGCGAGCTCGGCACCGTGACGAAGGGTGCTGACGTCCACGAGCGCTGGCAGCACAAGCCGACGCGGCAGGGCGACGCGCGCCTCTGGTTCTTCGTGGTGGGCCGGACGGTGTTCCTCGAGCAGGTGCACACCCGGCACCCGAACGCAACGAAGTGAGTCACTCCTCCGCGGCGCCGAGCTCCTTGCGCATCTGCAGCGACGTCGGCTCGTAGCCGAGCGACTCGTACAGTCCGCGTGCCGCGGTGTTGAAGCCGAAGACGTTCAGAGCGAGCGCCCGGTAGCCGCGCGAGCGGGCGTGCTCCTCCGCCAGCAGCATCGCCGCGCGGCCGAACCCGCGGCCGCGCTCCGACGGGTCGACCTCGACGTCCCAGATGTAGGCGACGCCCTCGAGCTCCTGCGGGTGCGGGCCGACCCAGATCACGCCGACCGGGCGCCCGTCGTCGAGGATCCGCAGCAGATCGTGGCCCGGCGCGAGCACTCCGCCAGGGAACAGCCGCTCGTCGTTCGCGTCCGCGTTCCGCAGCGCCGCCGCCTCGTCGTCGCCCGCGCGGATCCGGTCCGCGACGTAGGACGCACGCTGGACGGACATCCACTCGGCGAGTTCGGCGAGCGGGAACGGCGCGAGGGAGGCGGACATGCCCCACGGTCCCACACCTGCGCTGACCTCATCAGCCGGCACGGAGATCATCTCTGCAGACGTCCGCTCCGCGTCGTCGGAGGCTGCTCGCCGGATGGTTCAGAGACGTCGTCGACCCGATCATTGCGTATTACGATAATCCGCATGACCGATGAGGAGACGATCGCCGGCCGACCGGTGACGGAGGAGCAGATCGCAGCCTGGGCCGCCGAGGCGGAACGCGGGTACGACGTCGATGCGCTCAAGGCGAGAGGACGGGGACGCCCGGGACGGGGCGCGCAGCCCTCGCAGGTCGTCGCTGTGCGGCTGACGCTCGAGGAGCTCGCCGCGCTCGACGAACGCGCCGCCAGAGAGCACAAGACCCGCTCCGAGGTCGTCCGGGAGGCGCTCGCCTCCGCCGCGGCGTGAGAGTCCACGCCTCTGCTCTGAGGCACGGCATCTCCGAGGAGGACGATCAGGAGCGGTCCGCGCCCTCGCTCTCCGCCGCCTCGACCTGCTCCGCGTGCTTCTTCTTGCCGAAGCGCGTGGCCAGGAACAGCAGCGTCCCGACGACCACGTAGCCGGCGGTCCCGAGCCAGACCACGCCGGTCTGCTGCGTCAGCAGCACGACGCTCGCGATGATCGCGAGGATCGGAACGACCCGCGGCACCGAGAAGTGCGGGTGGTCGACGCGGTCCTTCTTCAGCACCAGCACCGAGATGTTCGCCGAGATGAAGACCAGGAGCAGCAGGAGCACGGTCGTCTCGGCCAGCGTGCCGACGTCGCCGATCAGGCTGAGCAGCATGGTCACGCCGCCGACGACGACGATCGAGACCCAGGGGGTGCGGCGGTTCGGCAGCACGCGGCCGAAGGCGCTGGGCAGCAGACCGGAGGACGCCAGTCCGAACCCGACCCGGCTCGCCATCACCATGAACAGCAGCGCGCCGTTCGCGATCGCGATGAGCGCGATCAGGCCGAACAGCCACGGCGGCACCGCCACGCCGCTGGCCGCGACGACATCGAGCAGCGGGCCGGTCGACTCCGCGAGCTCCTCGTTCGGCAGCACGATCACCGCGCCGAGGGCGATCAGCAGGTAGACCACGGCGGCGGTGATCAGCGCGCCGAACAGCGCGCGCGGGTAGACCTTCGAGGGATTGCGCACCTCCTCGGCCATGTTCGCCGCGGCCTCGAAGCCGAGGAAGGAGAAGAAGGCGACGATGGAGGCGGCGAACGCGCCCTGCAGCGGCGCGACCTCCGGGTTGAACTCCAGGACGCGGCCGGCGTCGCCGTTGCCGCCGCCGAAGAAGATCGCCGCGCAGACGATCACGATCACGAGTCCGCTGACCTCGATCACCGAGGCGACCAGGTTCGCGGTCAGCGACTCCTTCACCCCGCGCAGGTTGATCAGCGTGAGCACCGCGATGAAGACGATCGCGGTCGGCACGGGCGGCACGTCGAGCAGCGCACCGAGGTAGTCGCCGGCGAACGCGTTGGCGAGCGAGGCGGCGGTGGTGATCCCGGAGGCCATCATCAGGAAGCCGACCAGGAACGACAGGTACGGCTTGCCGAACGCCCGGTCCACGTAGCGGGCGGCGCCGCCGGCGTGCGGGTACTTGGTGATCAGCTCGGCGTAGGTGCCGGCCGTCAGCAGCGCGATGACGAGCGCGATCAGCAGCGGCAGCCAGATGACGCCGCCGACGTCCGCGGCCATCGTGCCGACGAGCGTGTAGATGCCGGCGCCGAGCGTGTCGCCGACGATGAAGGCGAAGAGCAGCGGTCCGGTGATGACCTTCTTCAGCGACCCTCCGCCCTTCGCGGGGGCACTGGCGGCGGCGTTCGTCGTTTCGGTCATCCGGTGATTCCAACGAGAACCGGGCCCAGGCGCAACCCCTGCCGCGAGATCGCTGCGTGATTTCTCATGCTGGAAACACGCCACGAAGTGCACGGATGCGGTCTCGAGGGTCTCCGGAGCCGAGCGGGACGCTCGTTCGTCCCGTCCGGTCGACCCGCAGGCTCCCGGACGACGCCGCGCCCGTCTCCCCGCCCGCCACCCCGTGCGCCACGATGAGCGGACGCCCCGCGACGGATCGAGGACCCCCTGTACGACAGCACCCCGCGTCCCGGTCTGCCCGAGCGGCTCGCGCGCCTGATCCGCCTCCGCACCGTCTCGGCCGAGCTCGAGACCGTCGACGAGGCGCTCGCGCTGCTCCGCGAGCTCTACCCCCTGACTCACGAGCATCTCGAGCCCGAGCGGATCACCGATCGCGGACTCCTCTACCGCTGGCCGGGCCGCGACTCCCGTGCGGATCCGCTGGTCCTGATGGCGCACCTGGACGTGGTGCCGGTCGAGGACCCGGCCGCCTGGACGCACCCGCCCTTCGGCGGCGACATCGTCGAGGGCGCCGTCTGGGGCCGTGGCGCCCTCGACGACAAGGGCCCGCTCGTCGTCGTGCTCGAGGCGGTCGAGAACCTGCTGTCCGCCGGCGTCGTGCCGGCCCGCGACGTCCTGCTGGCCTTCGGAGGCGACGAGGAGGTGCGCGGGGCATCGGCCCGTGCGATCGCCGAGACGCTGCACGAGCGCGGGATCGTTCCCTGGCTCGTGCTCGACGAGGGCAGCGCCGTCGTCGAGGCGCCGCTGCCCGGGGTCGTCGGGCCGGTCGCGATGATCGGCGTCGGCGAGAAGGGCCTGCTCACGCTCCGGCTGACCGCGCGCTCCGCCGGCGGTCACGCCTCCGCCCCGCCGCGACTCACCGCGGTCGGCCGCCTGGCGCGGGCGATCACCCGGCTCACGCCCTCGACCTTCCCCGCCCGGGTCCCGGAGGCGCTGGCCCGCGCGCTCGCGCTCCTCGCCGACCGAGCCCCCGGCGCTCGCGGCGCGCTCTACCGGCTGCTCGGCGCCCGGCCGCAGCTGGCCGCGCCCGTGCTCGCGGCGCTCGGCGGCGAGACGGCGGCCCTGGTCCGCACCACGATCGCGCCGACGATGCTCCGCGCGGGGACCGCCGACAACGTGCTCGCGGCGGAGGCCTCCGCCGTGCTGAACCTGCGCCTCGCCCCCGGGGAGACCGCGGCCGGGGCCGCCGAGCGCGTCCGCCGGCGGATCCGCGACCGCGAGGTGACCGTCGAGGTGGTGCTGGGGGAGGACGCGTCGCCGCAGTCGCCGAGCGACGGCGCCCCCTTCGCAGCGCTGCGGGCGGCGCTCGCCGCCTCCCACCCCGAGGCGGCGGTCGTTCCCTACATCATCAATGCGGCGACCGACTCCCGCCACCTGCACCGCTTCGCCCCCGCGGTGTACCGCTTCGCACCGCTCCTGATGACGAAGGAGCAGCGCGCCGGGATCCACGGCGTCGACGAGCACGCCGACATCGCGGCCCTCGAGCGCGGCGAGCTCTTCCACCGCGCCCTGATCACCGGGCTCGACGCGTGAGGGCCCGGTGAGCCGCAGGCCGCGCAGGCGCCGGGTGTAGGTTCGTCCGTCGTGGAGACGGTGCCGATGCAGACCCAGGATCACGAGCGGACCCAGGACGGGCCACCGGCCGGGGACCGCGTGCTCACCGATCTGCGCGAGCTGCTCGGCGACCGCGTCCTCACCGACCACGACGTCCTCGAGGCCTACCGCCACGACGACGCCGAGTGGGCACCCTCCGGGCTGCCGCTGGCGGTCGTCCTCGCCGAGAGCGCGGAGGACGTGGCGCACGCCGTCCGCGTCGCCGCCCGCGCGGGTCTGAGCGTCGTCCCGCGCGGAGCCGGCACCGGCCTCTCCGGCGGCGCCAACGCGCTCGCCGGCTGCCTCGTCGTCTCACTCGAGCGGATGGACGCCGTCCTCGAGATCGACGCCGACGAGCGCTTCGTCGTCGCCCAGCCCGGCGTGATCAACGACGCGCTGCGGGCGGCGGTCGCAGAGGCCGGACTCTGGTACCCGCCGGACCCGGCCAGCTCCGCCATCTCGACCATCGGCGGCAACGCCGCCACCAACGCCGGCGGCATCTGCTGCGTGAAGTACGGCGTCACCCGCGACTACGTCCTCGGGATGAAGGTCGTCCTCGCCGACGGTTCGCTCGTCAGCCTCGGCCGCCGCACCGCGAAGGGCGTCGTCGGCTACGACCTCACCGGCCTGATGGTCGGCTCGGAGGGCACACTCGGCATCATCGTCGAGCTGACGCTCCGCCTGCTCCCGCTCGCGGGCCGTGAGCAGCGCGCGATCGTCGGCTCCTTCGGCTCGCTCGAGGACGCCGGAGTCGCGGTCGCCGCGATCTCGGCCGCCGGAATCATCCCCTCCGCCCTCGAGATCATCGACAGCACCTGCCTGCGCGCCGTCGACGACTGGCAGCACCTCGGGCTGCCGCACGGCGTCGACACGCTGCTGCTGGCTAAGGTCGACGAGCCGGGGGAGGCGGGCCGCACCGCCGCCGACCGCGTCGAGGCGCTGATGGCCGGCGCCCGCGCGCTCTCGGTCGAGCAGGCCACCGACCAGGCCGAGGTCGACCGGCTCTTCCTCGCCCGCCGCCTCGCCTATCCGGCGCTGGAGCGCCTCGGGCCGGTGCTCACCGAGGACGTCTGCGTGCCGCGCCGCGCGGTCCCGGAGATGCTCGCCCGCATCCGCTCGGCCGCCGCCGACCACGACGTGGTCATCGCGACCATCGCGCACGCCGGCGACGGCAACCTGCACCCGCTGATCATCGCGCCCGAGGGCGACGACGCCGCGAAGGCCCGCGCGAAGAGCGCCTTCGACCGCATCGTCGAGGACTGCCTCGACCTCGGCGGCACCGTCACCGGCGAGCACGGCGTGGGGCTGCTGAAGCTGCCGGGAGCGGCCGACGAGCTCGGCCCGCGCGTGCTCGGCATGCACCGCTCGATCAAGGACGCGCTCGATCCGCTCGGCGTGCTCAACCCTGGCAAGGCGTTTCCGGGCTGAAGCGCCGCTCTCGGTTCTCCCGGGATCAGCGCGCCAGGAACTCCAGCAGCGCCTCGGTGAAGACCTTCGGCTGCTCGATGTTCGCCGCGTGGCCGTCCTTCTCGATCACGAGGGAGTCGCCGCGCGGGGCGAGCGAGGCCGCGGCCGCCGCGTGCTCGGCCGGCCAGAACTCGCTCTCGCGCCCGGCGACGAAGAGCACCGGCACGCTCGTCCGCGCGATCACCGGCCGCCAGTCCGCCTTCGCGTGGTCGTTCAGCAGCCGCCGCTCGGTCTCCGTCAGCTCCCGGCGCTCGCCGCCGCCGAGCGCCTTCAGCAGCCGCGCGATCCGCACCGGCCCCTTCGAGGCGATGCTCCAGCGCCCGGGATCCGGGATCGTCGTCGCGAAGAGGGTGTCGCGGTTCGCCTCGGTGTAGTCGTAGAAGCCGTAGGGCCAGTCGTCGCCGTTGAGCATGCGCGGCGTCTGGTCGACGATCACGATGCGGTCGACGCGGCTCTCGTCGGTGCTCTCGTCGGCGCTTCCGTCGGTGCTCTCGTCGGCACTTCCCGCCGTACCTGCTGCGGAGCCGGCCAGGAACGCCCAGATCGAGTTCCCGCCCATCGACCCGCCGACCAGCGCCGCGCCGCGCAGATCCAGGTGGCGCAGCAGCTGCGCGAGATCCGCGCCGTGCCGGAGCATCGTCGCGCCGGCCTCCGTCCGCTCGGACAGCCCGTGCCCGCGCCGGTCGAACGAGATCACCCGGTAGCCGGCCTCCGCGAGCGGCCCCTGCTGCGGCTTCCAGCTCGTCGCCGGCGCCTTGAATCCGGCGATCAGCACCACCGGCCGACCGGCCGGGTCGCCCTGCTCGGTCCAGCTCAGCCGGACCCCGTCGTCCGTGGTGAAGTCCGGCATCGTGGCCCCTCGTCGCTCTCGTTGCGGCCTGCTCAGGCCGTTCCCCGCCACGCTAGTGCGGCGCGAGTGGCGCGTCGCCCGCCCGCGGGGGAGGCACTCGCGATCAGGCCTCCTCGAGCACGCTCCGCACCGCGTCGTTGGCCTCCCGCCACTCCTCCGGGTCGGCCTCCTCCCAGAGCTCGGTGAGCTCGCTGCCGGGGGAGTCGGCGGCGGCCAGCGCGACGAGGGCGAGCGCGACGAGCTCGTCGTCGGGACGCCCGGCCCGCTGCACGAAGTGCGCGATCGTCTCGGCGTGCGGACCGCCCTCCCGGCCGAGCCCGCGCGCGACCACCTCGGCGGCGGCGATCGCGAGAGTCGCCGCATCCGCGTCCACCTGCGTCGGCGCGACGGCGGCGTCCAGCGCCTCGCGGACGTACTGCCAGTCGCCGGCCTCGTCGAGCTCGTAGACCCAGTCGCTCGCCGTGTCGTTGCCGAACGGCTCTCCACTCCATGCACCCATGGCCCGACGCTACGCCGACCCGCGCGCAGCCGCACTGCCGAGGCACCGATCGATCCGGCGGAGAAGCACTCGCCCGAGTGCACAGGAGAGCCGTCCGCGACGGATCGAAGCGGGCGGGACAGCCCTTCGCGACGGATCGATCCGAGCGGAGGAGGGTCGCGCGTCAGGCCAGCCGCTCGCTGAGCGCGACGATGACGCCCTCCGGTCCGCGGACGTACGCCATCCGCCAGACCCCCTCGTACTCGCCGACACCGCCGACCAGCCCGTACCCGTCGGCCGCGAGCCGCTCGAGGACGGCGGCGAGGTCGTCGACGACGAAGGCGAGACTCCGCAGCCCCGGCTCGTCCGCCTCGACGGGGGCGGGAACGGAACGCGGTGCGGGCCGGACGAACCGCGAGAGCTCGACGGCGGTCCCGCCGCCGGGCGGCCGCAGCATCACGATGTCGGTCCGGGCGTCCTGCATGCCGACCACCGTGTCGAGGAACTCGCCCTCCACGGGCGCCCGGCCCTCGAGCACGAGGCCCAGCCCGACGAAGAACGCGGTCGCCGTCTCGAGATCGTGCACCGTCACGCCGACGTGGTCGAATGCGGTGATCCCCGCCATGAGCGCCTCCTCGTGTCGAGCCCAGTCAGGCAGGACGGGGGCCCGCTGTCAACGCGCGGCTCATCCCTGCTCCGGCGCTGCGACCGGGCTGGTCGGAAAGCCGCATCGAGTTCCCGAGGCGTTCATCACTGGAGTCCCCTCGCGCGTGACCCGGCTCGCCCGCACTGGGTAGGCTGTACTGCTCCGTCGTCGAGGGGGAGCGGTCGCGGAGGAACGATGGGCAAGAAGCGCAATCAGGGACGATCCGGGAACGGGCGCTCCGGCGGCTCCGGCGGCCAGGGCGGCGGCCGCACGGCCGAGACCGCGCTGATGGTGCGGTTCCGCAGCTGGTACCGGTCGCATCTCGCCGACGTCGCCGTCCTGCACGAGCACCTCGACGTCGACGAGGCCGTGGAGGTCCTCACCGACCTCTTCGCCATGACCCGCGACCTCCGCCCGCGCGGCTCGTTCGCCCAGCCGGACGCCGAGCTCCTCGAGGCCGTCTTCGACCAGATCGAGGCCGACCTCTCCGGCGAGGAGAGCGCGGCCGACCTGGACGACACCCTCTTCACCGTCGCCGAGGTCGTCGAGCACTTCCTCGACTTCCTCACCGACGAGGACCTCTGGACCGGCACCGACGAGGAGCTCGACGAGTGCCAGGCCGTGCTCGACGAGGTCCTCGACCTCGCCGGCTCCTTCGTCGAGGCCGTCCTCGACGACCTGCTCGAGGTCGAGGAGATCCCGGACGCCGAGATGCTCTCCGCCGCCCGCGCCACCGCCCTCGTGCACGCCGCCGACGTCGTCGTCGAGCACCTCGCCGCCACCGACGGAGCGACGATCTCCGAGCGCGCCGCCCGCGAGATCGTGGTCGAGGCCGGTGTCGCCTCCGCCGGCTCGTCGCCGAGCGACGACGCCGTCCGCATCCCGGTCTCCGCCTGGTGGGACGCGCTCGTCGCCTCCGACGTGCTCGACGCCGACGGCTCCACCGCGGGCCTCGGTGACGCCGCGCCGGCCTGGCGCAGCTCCGAGGCGCGCGAGGCCACGGTCGAGCGCATCGCCTACATCGCCCGCTTCATCGAGCTCTGGCTCGTCAGCGCGCAGGAGGCGCTCGCCGCCGCCGACACCGAGAACGGCGCGTTCTCGCCGCGCGAGCGCGCGATCACCACGACCGACGCCGTCCTGGCCCGGATCGCGGTCGCCTGCCAGGCGCAGATCCACGAGGGCCTCGTCGTCGGCGAGCTGGTCGACGAGCTCGCCGCCGAGCTCGACGTCTCGCTCGAGGACGCCCTGGACGAGCGCGAGCGGATGGTCGGCGCGGCCGAGCGGATGCTCGACGACGCCGCCGAGCTCGGCCTGCTGCTGCACTCGCCCGAGTTCGGCTACGTGCTCCCCGAGGGCCTGCAGCCGGTCCTCGCCTCGGTCGTCCGCGCGAGCATCGTGCTGCTCGGCGCCCGCGACGCCACCCGCCTCGAGATCCTCGACGAGGCGACGGAGGACACCGACTCCGCCTACGCCCTGCACGTCTCGCTGCTCGGCACGAAGCCGGTCGTCTGGCGTCGGCTCGAGCTGTCCTCGGAGTCGTCGCTGCGCGATCTGCACCTCGCCCTGCAGCTCTCGCTCGGCTGGACCGACGCGCAGCCGCACTACTTCAGCGTCGGCGTGCCCGACGAGGAGCAGGCGCCGATCGGCTCGCCGGCCGACGCGGAGGAGCTCGGCTCCGGCCTCGTCGACGAGGGCGGCGTCGCGCTCGCCGAGGTGCTCGAGAGCGTCGGCGACGAGCTGTTCTACGTCTACGACCTCGAGGACGAGTGGCGCCACGTCATCCGCCTCGAGTCGGTGTCGCCGCTCGGCGCCGCCCTGCCGCGCTGCACGGGCGCGCGCGGAGCCGCTCCGCTCGACGCCCCCGGCGGCCCGGCCGCCTGGGCCGACACGGTCCGCGCCGCCACCGATCCGTCGTCCGCCGACCACGCGGAGGCGCTCGACGCCCTCGGGCTCGCCCCGGAGGCGGCGTTCGACCCCGCGAGCGTCGACGTCGACGGCATCAACCGCTCGCTCGGCCTGCTCCGCGCGGCGGTCTGACCGGTCCGCGCCGCAGAACGTCAGCCGAGAGGCCCCGTCATCGCCGATCGCGGCTGACGGGGCCTCTCGGCTGATGCTGTGTCGTCAGCGCCCGCTCACGGGGTGAGCAGCAGCTTGCCGATGTGCCCGGAGGCGGTCATCCGCTCGTGCGCCCGCTCGGCCTCGGCCAGCGGGATCACCTCGTCGACCACCGGCCGCACCGTCCCGTCCGCGACGAGCGGCCAGACGCTCTCGCGCACCGCGGCGACGATCGCGCGCCGCTCCTCCAGCGGCCGGGCGCGGAGGGTCGTGGCGTGCACCGCCGCGCGCTTGCGCATCAGCGTCCCGATGTCGAGCGAGCCCTGCGCGCCGGACTGGTTGCCGATGAAGACGACGCGGCCGCCGAGCGCGAGCGCCTCGACGTCGCGGGCGAGGTAGTCGCCGCCGACCGGATCCAGGATCACGTCGACCCCGCCGTCCGTCTCGGCAGCGATCCGCTCCACGAAGTCCTGCTCGCGGTAGTCGATCAGGATGTCCGCGCCCAGCGCCCGGCAGGCGTCGAGCTTCCGCGGGCTGCCGGCCGTCACGGCCACCCGGGCGCCGATCGCGGAGGCGATCTGGATCGCGGTGGTGCCGATTCCGCTGCCGCCGCCGTGGATCAGCACGGTCTCGCCGGCGCGGAGCCCGGCGACCAGCACGAGGTTCGACCAGACGGTCGCGGTCGTCTCGGGCAGCGCGGCGGCCGAGATCAGGTCGACGCCCTCCGGCACCGGCAGCAGCAGCCCCGCGTCGACGACGACGTGCTCGGCGTAGCCGCCGCCGGAGAGCAGCGCGCAGACCTCGTCGCCCTGGGCGACCGTCGTGACGCCCTCGCCGAGGCCGACGACGGTCCCGGACACCTCCATGCCGAGGATCTCCGAGGCTCCGGCCGGCGGCGGGTACACGCCGGCACGCTGCCCGAGGTCGGCGCGGTTGACGCCCGCCGCGGTCACGCGGAGCAGCACCTCGCCGGGTCCGGGGGAGGGGGTGGCGGTCTCCTCGAGCACGAGGCGGGAGTCGGGGCCGGGGTTCTCGACGCGGATCGCAAGCATCCCGCGATGCTACGCCGCGCGCCTGCACGGGCGGTCCCGTCCGATCTGCAGGTGATCCGGTGCTCCGCCGGCGCCTCCGCGCGGACGCGAGCGCGCTCCCGCCGGGATCGCCTGCGGATCGCACGCCGGCGTCAGGCGTGCTCCGCGAGGAACGCCAGCACCGCGTCCTTGAACGCCCGCGCCGGCACCGTGCTCGTGTGGTCGCGTCCCGGGACGCTGACGAAGTGCGCGCCCGCCTCCTCTGCCAGCCGCGCCCCACCGGGCGCGATCGGGTCGGCCCCGCCCGTCACCATCAGCGTCGGCAGCTCGGGGTGCGCGCCGAGCTCCGGATGCGCCCCGCCGCGCACCCCGTCGGCCACCGCCACCAGGGCGGCCAGGTCGTTCCCGGCGACGCCCTCCGCCATGCCGATGAACGCGCGGGTGAAGCGGTCGTCGATCTCGCCGCCGTCGGCAACGCGCGCGCGGGCCGCCGCCGCATCGAAGTGCCGCAGCGGCTCGCCCACCGTGAGCCCGCCGAGGCTGAGCGTCGCCAGCAGCTCCGGATGCTCCAGCCCGAGCACCCAGCCCATCCGCGCGCCGAGCGAGTAGCCGAGGTAGTGCGGAGCGATCAGGTCGTAGGTCTCGATGACCCGCACGATGTCGGCGACCATCAGGTCGACCCCGTACGCGTCGGCGCGATGCGGCTTCTCGCTGGCGCCGTGCCCGCGCTGGTCGAGCGCGACGACCCGGTACCCGGCGCGGCTCAGCGTCCGCAGCCAGCCCGCTGTCTCCCAGTTCAGCACCGCGTTCGACGCGAACCCGTGCACTGCCAGCACGGTCGGCGCCCCCTCGTCGCCGAGCGCGTACGTCGCGATCCGCGTCCCGTCGTCGGCGACCACGGACACGGGCGGGGGGAAGGCGATCGGCGTCACCCCACCACCCTGCCATCCCGCGGACGCCTGCTCCTCCGCGCTCCGCGGTGTCCGGACCGGCGAGCCCGGTGTCGGACCCTCGGCCGGCGACGAGCGTGCGTCCTGCGCCATCCTCCCGCGAGCGCTGCCGGCGGGCCTCGCCTCAATGGCCATGTGCGTATGGTGTGCGGATGACGGAGCCAGAGCACTCGAGTACCCGGCAGGGCCGGAGGTCGCTGTACGGGGAGCACACCCCATGGGGCTTCCTCGCGATCCTGTTCGCCGGAATGACCATCGGCGGCGCCGTCGCCAGGGCCGCCGGCGTGACAGATTCCCTGAACATCGCGTCGATCTGCGTCTCCGTCGTGACCACCCTCCTCGTCAGCCGGCTGGTGCTCTTCCTCCGGCACCGCAGGCGCTGAGCAGGACGACCGACGGAGGCTGCGGTCGACGTCGCGGAACGGGACCTCGGCTCGCGCTCAGCGCGCCGGTCGGGAGGAGCGGACGAACGGCACCGCGATGACGAGGCGGACGCTCCGGCCGCATCCCGAGCGGATACCGAGCACGACGCAGAGCACGGAGGGGGCTCAGCTGCTGGCCCCGGCGACGACGCCGTTGCGATCGCTCCACCGGTTCGGGCGAGCGGACTCCGAGAGAGGCGTGATCGCGCGCCAACCTCGCGAAATCGGTCCTGAGGCCGGAGCCATTGTCACCATTTCAGTATGGTTCTCAGATGGGTGAGGCAGAGCAGCTGAAAGACGAGCCGAAGCGAGCCCCGATATGGGGAACACGCACACCGTGGGGATTCTGCGTGATCGCCTTCGTCGGATCGTGGTGCGGCGGCGCCATCTCCCGAGCAGTCGGAGCGATCGACCCGTGGACAGTGGTGATCAATTCCGTCTCCATCGCGATCACCTATTTCTTCTGCCGTGCAGTGCTCACCTTCTGGCGCAGTCAGCGCCGATGACGAAATCCAGGAAGGTACTCGATGAAGAGCATTCGAATGACACTGACCGTGGCGGCTGTCTGCGTGGCGACCCTCGGCGGAGCCCCCTTCGCCGCGGCAACCGCCGCGGTGGAAGCACCGGCGCAGGTGCAGTCCAGGGGACATGTCGAGTTGACGGTGAAGCGCACGACCGCCTCGACCATCGCCTTCGACGTCGGCGGCGGAGCCAGACCGGTGAAGTCGAAGGACGGCCGGGTCCGCATCACCGATGGAAGCGTCACCTCGGAGGCCCTGCCCACCAGGATCGGCGCCGGCAACGGGCGGACCGTGAGCGGCAGCTGGACCGTTGACGACTCGGACACGATGACCTTCCACTTCAAGCCGTCAGAGGTCCAGCGAGCGCTTGCTGGAGGCGCGGTGGCTGGGACTTTCTCGAGCGACTGGACCTCGAAGGAGTGGGGTCACTGCGTGGCGAAATCGGGCGTCAACGCCGCCGTGCTCGGGGGCTTGGGCGGTGCGATCACCGGGGCGGGAGCGGTCGTCACGGCGACAGGAGGGTTGATCTTCGGAATCCTGGGCGGCGCGCTCACTTGCTGAAGCCCCTGCGGAGGGCGATGTTCGACGCGGTCAGCGCACCGGACGGGAGGAGCGGACGAACGGCACCGCGATGACGAGGCGGACACTGCGGCCCCGTCCCGAGCGGACGCCGAGCACGACGCAGAGCACGAGGTTCAGCACGAAGAGACCGAGGATCGCCGCGATGGTGAGGGTGGGCCAGCCGCCGCCCCAGGTGTCGCGGACCGAGACGAGCGCGAGGTGCAGCGGCACGAGCATCAGCTGGAGCGCGAGGTAGGTCAGCTGCCAGTTCACGGCGACGACGCCGTTGCGGTCGCTCAGAGTGCCGCCGCGACGCCGGGCGCCCCAGGCCAGCACCGTCGCCGTCACTGAGATCAGCGGGGAGAGGATCACGAAGCCCGCGAGCGCCGACAGTCCGGCGAGCCAGACCGCGCGGGCCCCGCGGCCGTCGCGGCGACGGCGCAGCGTCTCGTCGTCGTCCATCCGCGGCCGCTCCCTCGCGATCGTCCCGGCGCACCGCCGGTCGTCCCAGTCTCGCACCGGCCCCCGGGAGTGAGCGGGGGGCTCCCGCTCCCGCCCGGGGGTTAGCCGGATGGGGGAGGATCCGCGTCCTCCGTAGCGTGGAGGCATCGCCGGGCGCTCCCGGCACCGCACCCCGCAGAAGGAGCACCGACCATGTCGAACGCCGAGACCACCCCGTCCGCCAGCACCACCGGCACCACCTCCGCCGACGAGCAGCCCACCGAGGTCTACGGCTCGACCGCAGTCCTCACCGACCCGGCCCCGGAGTCGCGGCAGCAGCAGTCCGAGCAGCAGGACCCGCCGTCCGAGCGGCCCTCCGTGCAGCACCCGGCCCCCTACGGCGTCCCGCCCGTCGCCGTCGCCCCGGCGCCGTCCACTCCGTTCTCGCTGACCAGCCTCATCCTCGGCGTCACCTCCGTCTTCTTCGGCCTCACCGTCATCGCCCCCGTCGCCGGCCTCGTCTTCGGCATCCTGGGCCTCCGTCGCGAGCCGACCGGCCGCACGCTCGCGATCTGGGGCATCGTCCTCAACGCGGTGATGATCAGCCTCGTCGTGCTCTTCGTCGTCGCCCTGCTCTTCCTCGGCCTGCTGGTGCCGTTCGTCGCGATCGCCACCGGCACCGACGTCAACTGACCGGGCAGGCGCTCCCGACTCAGGTCAGGAACGCCCGCAGCAGCGCCGCGGAGGCGTGCACGTGCTCGGTCATCAACCGGGCCGCCTCCGCCGCCCGACCGGTGAGGATCGCCGTCACGAGTGCCCGGTGCTGCTCGTCCGCGTGGGCGATGTTCCGCGGCAGCAGCGGGATGTCGTCCAGCAGGGCGTTCACCCGCGTCCGGCTCTCGGCCACGAGCGGCAGCAGCGACGGGACGCCGGCCAGCTCGGCGATGGTCAGGTGCAGCCGCGAGTCGAGCCGCCGGTAGTCCTCGGGGCTCGCGTCCTCGACGTCGGCGAGAGCCCGGAACAGCTGCTCCCGATCGGCGGCCGTCAGGTCCGCGCCGGCCGCGAGCCGCGCGGCCCCCACCTCGAGGATCTCGCGCAGCGCCACCACGTCGTCGATCTCGGCCCGGTCGAAGCCGCGACGGCCGATCGGCGCCGCCGGCAGCTCCTCCGCCACGAAGGTCCCGCCGTACCGGCCGCGCCGCACCACCAGGTAGCCCGCGTCCGCGAGCGAGGCGATCGCCTCGCGCAGGGTGTCGCGCCCCACGCCGAGCTGCGCGGCGAGCTCGCGCTCGGAGGGCAGCCGCTCGCCGGGTCCCACGAGCCCGAGACTCACCGTCTGCATCAGCCGCTGCACCGTCTCCTCGAAGGCGTTGCTCCGGAGCAGCCGCCGCAGGATCGCCTCCCTGGCGCTCGCCGCGGGAGCCGGCGGGCGGCTCTCGGCGTCGTCGTCCGTCCCGCTCGTCCCGGTGTCCTCGCTCACGTCGTGCTCACGTCGTGCTCACTCCGGGGTCACGTAGGCGGAGGAGATGCCGCCGTCCACGAGGAACGTCGACCCGGTGATGAAGGACGCGTCGTCGCTGGCGAGGAACGCGACCGCGGCGGCGAGCTCCTCCGGCTCCGCGAAGCGCCCCACAGGGATGTGCACGAGCCGGCGCTGAGCCCGCACCGGATCGGCCGCGAACAGCTCCTGCAGCAGCGGGGTGTTCACCGGACCCGGGCAGAGCGCGTTGACCCGGATGCCCTGGCGCGCGAACTGCACGCCCAGCTCGCGGCTCATCGCGAGCACGCCGCCCTTCGACGCGGTGTAGCTGATCTGCGACGTCGCCGAGCCGAGCACCGCGACGAACGAGGCCGTGTTGATGATGGATCCGCGGCCCTGCTTCGTCATGTGCCGGAGTGCCGCGCGGCAGCAGAGGTAGACCGACTTCAGGTTGACGTCCTGCACGCGCTCCCACGCCGGCAGCTCGGTCGTCTCGATGGAGTCGTCGTCGGGCGGCGAGATGCCCGCGTTGTTGAAGGCGATGTCGACCGAGCCGTAGGCGTCGACCGCGGCCTGGAAGAGCGCGTCGACCTCCGCCTCGCTGGTGACGTCGACCCGCACGAACATCCCGCCGAGCGCCTCCGCCACCTCGGTGCCGCGCGCGACGTCGACGTCGGCGACCACCACGCGCGCTCCCTCGCGGGCGAAGCGCGTCGCGGTGGCGAGGCCGATCCCGCTGGCGCCGCCGGTGATGACGGCGACCTTGCCGGCGAGCCGCTGCGTGAGGTCGATCGGGGTGGTGTCGAGGGGAGGGAGAGCCATGGTGCGGCCTTTCACGGGAGGGTGCGGGGGGTGGAACGGGGCGCGTCAGTCGGCCGCGAAGAAGATGTTCTTGGTCTCGGTGAAGCCGAGTGCCGCGTCGGGTCCGAGCTCGCGGCCGAGCCCGGACTGCTTGAAGCCGCCGAACGGGGTCGAGTAGCGGACCGAGGAGTGCGAGTTGACCGACAGGTTGCCGCTCTCGACCGCCCGCGACATCCGCAGCGCGCGGCCGAGGTCGCGGGTCCAGATCGAGCCGGAGAGGCCGTAGTCGGTGTCGTTGGCGAGCCGGATCGCGTCGGCCTCGTCCTCGAAGGGGAGGACGGAGACGACCGGACCGAAGACCTCCTCGCGCCAGACCGGGTCGCCGCTCGAGGGCAGCAGCACGGTCGGCGGGAACCAGAAGCCGGGGCCGGCGGGCGCCGAGCCGCGGAACGCGACGGGCGCTCCGTCCGGGACGAAGGCGGCGACGCGCTCGTGGTGGGCGGCCGAGACCAGCGGACCCATCTCGGTCGCCTCCTCGCGCGGGTCGCCGACGACGACGCCCTGCACGGCCGGCTCGAGCAGCTCGAGGAAGCGGTCGAGGACACGCCGCTCGACGAGGATCCGGCTGCGGGCGCAGCAGTCCTGGCCGGCGTTCTCGAAGACTCCGTAGGGGGCGGTGCTCGCGGCGCGCTCCAGGTCGGAGTCGGCGAAGACGATGTTCGCGCTCTTGCCGCCGAGCTCGAGGGTGACCCGCTTCACCTGGTCGGCGCAGCCCGCCATCACCCGCTTCCCGACGCGCGTCGAGCCGGTGAAGACGACCTTGCGGACCAGCGGATGGGTGACGAAGCGCCCGCCGACGACGTCGCCGCGGCCGGGCACCACCTGGAAGAGGCCCTCCGGCAGTCCGGACGCGAGGGCCAGCTCGGCGAGGAGGAGGCTCGTCAGCGGCGTCCACTCGGCCGGCTTCAGCACGACGGCGTTGCCCGCGGCGAGCGCCGGTGCGAAGCCCCAGGAGGCGATCGTCATCGGGAAGTTCCACGGCGTGATGATGCCGACGACGCCGAGCGGCTCGTGCACCGTGACGTCCAGCCCGCCGGCGACCGGGATCTGCGCGCCGAGCAGCCGCTCCGGAGCGGCGGAGGAGTACTCGAGGACGTCGCGGACGTGCCCCGCCTCCCAGCGCGACTGCGTGATCGGGTGACCGGAGTTCCGGGTCTCGAGCTGCGCCAGCTCCTCGATCGCGCCGTCCACGGCGGCGGCGAACCGGCGGAGGGCGCGGGCCCGGTCGAGCGGGGCCAGCGCCGCCCAGCCGCGCTGCGCTGCGGCCGCGCGCTCGATCGCGGCGTCGACGGTCGCGAGGTCGGCGAGGGCGACCTCGTCGAAGGCGGCGCCCGTCGAGGGGTCGACGAGGGTCTGCACGGTCGTCTGCGGAGTGGGCGTCTGCGGGGTCGTCGTCTGCGGGGTCATCGGAGTGCGTCCTTCGGGGTGCTGAGGGAGGAGCCTTCTGCCGCGCCGGTGCCCGCGCGGTGCGCGAGCGCGGCGGCCACCAGGCCGGTGAAGAGGCGGGTGTCGGCGGTGTCCTCCTCCGGGTGCCACTGCACGCCGAGCGCGAAACGGCGGCCCGGCAGCTCGAGCGCCTCGATGGTGCCGTCGGCGGTCCGGGCGGCGACCTCGAGGCCGTCGGCGACCCGGTCGACCGCCTGGTGGTGGTAGACCTGCGCGACGACGGCGTCCTCGCCGAGCAGCCCGCGCAGGCGCGACTCCGGCTCGACCGCGACGTCGACGTGCGAGAACACGCCGCCACCCGCCTGGTAGCGGCGGTCGCCGACCACGTCGGGCAGGTGCTGGTGCAGGGTGCCGCCGAGCGAGACGTTGAGCAGCTGCGCGCCGCGGCAGATGCCGAGGAACGGCAGGTCGGCCTCGAGCGCGGCGGTCATCAGGTGGTCCTCCCAGGCGTCGCGCTCGGGGCGGGGCGCGTCGGTCTCCGGGTGCGCCTCCTGACCGTAGCGGGCGGGGTCGATGTCCTTGCCGCCGCAGACGATCAGCCCGTCGAGGCGCTCGACGACGGCGCGCGCGGTCTCCGCCGAGGCGGGCTGCGGCGGCAGGAGCAGGGCGACGCCGCCGGCCCGGGTCACCGAGTCTATGTAGTTCGCGGGCAGGAAGGACGCCTCGACGTCCCAGACGCCGGAGACGGCGCGCTCGCGGTAGGTGGTGAGCCCGATGATCGGGCGCGGGGCGACGGGAGCGTGCTCGGAGCCTTCTCGGAGGTCAGAGTCGCTCAAAGCCGCGCACCCTCTCCCAGTCGGTGACGGCGGCGTCGTAGGCGGCGAGCTCCACCCGGGCGTTGTTCACGTAGTGGTCGACGACCTCGTCGCCGAAGGCGGCCCTCGCCAGCACGGAGGACTCGAACAGGTCGGCGGCCTCGCGCAGCGTCGTCGGGACGCGCGGCGCTCCGGAGCCGTAGGCGTTCCCGGTGCAGACGTCCTCGAGCTCCAGCTCGTTCTCGATGCCGTGCAGCCCGGCGGCGACCAGCGCGGCGACGGCCAGGTACTGGTTGACGTCGCCGCCCGGCACGCGGTTCTCGACGCGCATCCCGGCGCCGTGGCCGACGACGCGCAGGGCGCAGGTGCGGTTGTCGAGGCCCCAGGCGACCGCGGTCGGCGCGAACGACCCGTCGACGTAGCGCTTGTAGGAGTTGATGTTCGGCGCGAAGAAGAGGGTGAACTCGCGCATCGCGGCGAGCTGGCCGGCCAGGTAGTGCCGGAACAGCGGCGACATCCCGTGCTCGCTCTCCGCGTCGGCGAAGACGGGCGTGCCGTCCGTGCCGCGGAGCGAGAGGTGGATGTGGCAGGAGTTGCCCTCGCGCTCATTGAACTTGGCCATGAAGGTCAGGCTCTTGCCGTGCTTGTCGGCGATCTCCTTCGCCCCCGACTTGTAGATCGAGTGGTTGTCGCAGGTGACGAGCGCGGCGTCGTAGCGGAAGCCGATCTCCTGCTGGCCGAAGTTGCACTCGCCCTTGATGCCCTCGCAGTACAGGCCGGCGCCCTCCATCGACACCCGGATGTCCCGCATCAGCGGCTCCATCCGGGTCGAGGCGAGCAGCGCGTAGTCGATGTTGTAGTCGCTGGCGGGCGTGAGGCCGCGGTAGCCCTTCGCGAAGGCCTCGCGGTAGGAGTCGTCGAACACGATGAACTCGAGCTCGGTGGCGACGAACGCCTCGAGGCCGCGCTCGGCCAGGCGGTCCAGCTGCGCGCGGAGGATCTGCCGCGGCGCCTCGCCGACCGGAGCGTCGTCGAGCCAGGTGAGGTCGGCCGTGACCAGCGCGGTCCCCGGCAGCCACGGCGCGAGTCGCAGCGTCGACAGGACCGGGATCATCTTCATGTCGCCGTAGCCGCGCTCCCAGCTCGAGATCGCGTAGCCCTCGACGGTGTTCATCTCGACGTCCACGGCGAGCAGGTAGTTGCAGCACTCGGCGCCGTGCGCGGCGACGTCGTCCTGGAACAGCCGCGCCGAGATCCGCTTGCCGACGAGCCGGCCCTGCATGTCGGTGAAGGCCACGATCACCGTGTCGATCTCGCCGGCCTCGATCAGCGCGTCGAGTCGCTCGAGGGTGAGCATGCCCCGCGCGAGGACCGGATCGGCCGCACTGCGTCGATCGGCGGCACTGCTCTCGGCGCTGACAGGTGCCATGGGATGCCTCCGGGGGTCACTCCGCCGGGTGGCCGGGCTAGGCCGCATGGTCGGATCGGGGTCCATTAGAGCACAGCCGCTGATCCCGAGGGAGTGACGCCGCGCTCACTGGCGCGGAGCGCGAGCCGATTGTCGGATCCTTCGGATCGCGCCGTTCACACCGTCGTAACGCCATCGGTCTTCCCAGCGTCCATTGAGGTCCCTATGCTCGGACCACCCGAGCCGAGGAGACCCGATGGCAGAGCAGACGAAGCAGACTCCGACGAGCAAGGGTGCGCGGCGCCCGGCGGCGTCCGGACCCGACTCCGCGAACGTCACCAGCACCGCGGGGGTGACCTATCGCGAGGCCGAGGCCGGCTACTTCGAGAAGCGCACCCTGCGCCGTTCCGCGGGCGTCTGGGGCCTGTGGGGACTGGCGGTCGCCGCCGTCATCTCCGGTGACTTCTCCGGCTGGAACTTCGGCATCGACTTCGCCGGCTTCGGCGGCATGCTGATCGCCTTCGCCGTCCTCGTGGTGATGTACTACGGCCTCATCTTCTCGATCGGCGAGATGTCCGCCGCGATGCCGCACACCGGCGGCGCCTACTCCTTCGCCCGCTCGGCCATGGGGCCGTGGGGCGGCCTGGTCACGGGATTGGCCGAGACCATCGAGTACGTGGCCACCACCGCCGTGGTCGTCTTCTTCTCGGCGCAGTACGCGAACGGGGTGACGAGCGAGCTGCTCGGCTTCGACCTCTCCGGCGCGATGTGGATTTGGTGGCTGGTCCTCTACATCGTCTTCGTCGCGCTGAACTCGGCGGGCGCGGCGATCTCGTTCCGCTTCGCGATCGTCGTCTCGATCGTGTCCATCGCGATCCTCCTGGCCTTCTCCGTGATGGCCCTGCTCTCGCCGGCGCTCGACTGGTCGAGCCTGTGGAACATCGCGCCGGACGCCGGTCAGACCGAGTTCCTCCCGCACGGCGTCCTGCCGATCCTCTTCGCGCTGCCGTTCGCCATGTGGTTCTTCCTCGGCATCGAGGAGCTGCCGCTGGCGGCGGAGGAGGCGCACGACCCGGTCCGCGACATCCCTCGCGCCGGCTTCTGGGCCCGCGGCACCCTGATCGTGACCGGCCTGCTCGTCCTCTTCCTCAACACGGCGCTGATCGGCTCCGAGGACATGGGCGTCTCGACCGAGCCGCTGCTCGACGGCTTCCGCGCGATGGTCGGCGACGGCGCGGCCGCCGTGCTCGCCCTCTTCGCCCTGATCGGGCTGCTCGCCTCGCTGCAGGGCATCATGTTCGCCTACGGGCGCAACATGTACTCGCTCTCCCGGGCCGGCTACTACCCGCGGGTGTTCTCGCTCACCGGGAAGCGCCAGACGCCGTGGATCGCGCTGACCGTGGGGGCCGTGATCGGCTTCGTCGCCCTCGTCGTCGTCGACGTGCTCAGCCGGCTCGACCCGGACAACGCCGGCGCCGTCGCGGGCGCGATCGTGCTGAACATCGCGGTCTGGGGCGCGGTCGTCGCGTACTTCATGCAGATGGTGTCCTTCGTGCTGCTGCGCCGCCGGTTCCCGAACGCGAGCCGGCCGTACCGCAGCCCGTGGGGCCTTCCGGGTGCGGTCATCGCGGCGCTGATCAACGTGCTGATCTTCCTCGGCTTCCTCTTCAACGACGCGTTCCAGCCGGCGATCATCGCGATCGCCGTGGTCTACGTGATCATCCTGATCGGCTTCGCCGTCTGGGGTCGGAAGCGCCTCGTCCTCTCACCCGAGGAGCGCTACGCGCTGAGCGGCGGACTGCAGGCGGCGCCGAGCATCCCGGAGCCGGACCGCGTCGACTGAGCGCGGGCGGGCGGGGCGGCGGCACCGTGTCAGGCGCCGCCGCCCCGGCTGTCGTAGGCGCGGTCGAACGCGACGGGGGAGTAGCCGTCGCGCCGGACCGCGAGTGCGAGCGGAACCGCGACGGCGGCGAGCAGGGCGAGGGCGATCGCGAGGACGAGGAGCAGGGCGAGCATGGGGCATCCGATCTCGAGGTGATGCTCCGAGAGTGGCCCGGTCCACTCGTCCCTGGTGGCGAGAAGAAGGGCCACTCTGCGCGCCACGGTCCTTCGGTGGCCGCTTCGTCCGAGGTGGCCTGACCGACGGTGGATCCGCCCACCCGACCGGCGTCCGGTGATCCGTCGAGCAGGAGGCGAGCCGGAGCCTGCGCCGAACGCCGCCGATCCGCCCGGAGCGGAGCCCCGGCGTAGGCTGGCGGCGCAGTTCGCGGACCCCCTGCACCCTTCGGGGCCGCACGACGACAGCGACGGAGCTGACGTGACATCCGCCTCGACCACCCTCCCCGAGAGCACCGACCCTGCGAGCAACGACCCCCTGAGCAACGACCCCCTGAGCAACGGCCCGCGGGGCACCGCCCTGCAGGCCCCGCCGGAAGGACCCCCCGTGGACGCCGACACCCGCACCGAGACCGACTCCCTCGGCTCGCTCGACATCCCGGCCGACGCCTACTGGGGCATCCACACCGCCCGGGCGCTCGACAACTTCCCGATCTCCAAGCGCCCGATCTCGATCTACCCCGATCTGGTCCGCGCCCTGGCGACCGTCAAGCTCGCCGCCGCCCGGGCGAACACCGAGATCGGCAGCCTCGCCCCGGCGAAGGCCGAGCTGATCGAGCAGGCCTGCCGCCGGATCATCGACGGCGAGTTCCACGACCAGTTCGTGGTCGGCGTGATCCAGGGCGGCGCGGGCACCTCGACCAACATGAACGCGAACGAGGTCGTCGCCAACGTCGCTCTCGAGATCGCCGGGCGCCCCAAGGGCGACTACGCCTTCCTGCACCCGCTCGACGACGTGAACCGCAGCCAGTCGACGAACGACGTCTACCCCACCTCGATCAAGATCGCGATGACCTGGTCGCTGCGCCGCCTGCTCGACGAGCTCGCCCTGCTCCAGGCCGCGTTCTCGCGGAAGGCCGTCGAGTTCGGCAGCGTCCTCAAGGTCGGCCGCACCCAGCTGCAGGACGCCGTCCCGATGACCCTCGGCCAGGAGTTCCACGGCTTCGCCACCACGCTCGGCGAGGACCACGCGCGCCTCTCGGAGACGATCTGGCTGCTCGCCGAGGTCAACATCGGCGCCACCGCGATCGGCACCGGCATCACCGCCGACCCGCGCTACGGCGCCGCCGCCGTCCGCCACCTCAACGAGCTCACCGACCTCGACCTCGAGATGGCGCAGGACCTCGTCGAGGCCACCAGCGACACCGGCGTCTTCATGTCGTTCTCGAGCGCTCTGAAGCGCTCGGCCATCAAGCTGTCGAAGATCTGCAACGACCTGCGCCTGCTCTCCTCCGGTCCGCAGGCCGGCTTCGGCGAGATCAACCTGCCGTCGCGCCAGGCGGGCTCGAGCATCATGCCCGGCAAGGTGAACCCGGTGATCCCCGAGGTGGTCAACCAGGTCGCCTACTCGGTGGCGGGCGCCGACGTCACGGTGACGATGGCCGCCGAGGCGGGTCAGCTGCAGCTGAACGCGTTCGAGCCCGTCATCGCGCACTCGCTCCTGCAGAGCATCACCTGGATGACCCAGGCATGCCTCACCCTGCGGATCAACTGCATCGACGGCATCACCGCGAACGTCGACCGCCTCGAGGCGATGGTCGCCTCCTCCGTCGGCGTCGTCACCGCACTGACCCCGAGCATCGGCTACACCGCGTCGGCCGCGATCGCGAAGGCGGCGCTCGCCACCGGCCGCAACGTCGCCGACCTCGTCGTCGAGGCCGGCCTGATGTCCCGCGAGGAGGTCCTGCGCCTCATCTCGCCCGCCCGCCTCTCCGGCATCGAGGCGATGACCGCGTCCCTCCCGATCATCGAGCCCCCCACGGAGTAGCCCGCCGTACTTCCTCCGCGAGATGCCACTTGTGCACGCTTTCCTCGGCGTGTCGCGCTTATAAGTGGCATCTCGCGGGGAGCGCCTGCGCGCAGCTGCCGAGGAGCATCACCCGGGCGGGTCGCACTCAGTGCTGGTGCGACGTGGCCCGCTTTCCGCGAGATGCCACTTGTGACCGCGTTTCGCGGCGTGTCGCGCTCATAAGTGGCATCTCGCGGCGAGGTGCAGGGCGGCGTAGCTGCGCCAGGGGGCCCAGGGGCGGGCGGCCGCGGTGAGGGCTCGGGGAGTCGAGGGGAGGCCGAGTGCGGCGGCGCCGCCGCGGACGGCGCGGTCGCGGGCCGGCAGGACGTCCGGGTCGCCGGTGATCCGCGCCGCGACGGAGGCGGCCGTCGCCGGCTCGATGCTGTCGACGGCGAGCAGGCGCTCCACCAGGTCCTCGCGGCGGAGGCCCGCGTCCAGGCGCAGAGTGCCGTCGGCCAGGAGGGCCGCGCTCCGCCGGACGGTCTCGACGCGGCGTTCGGAGCCGCGCAGCACGTCCGCTCCGTTCTCCGCGATCGCCGCGGGAGACGGGAACGCGTGGGTGACACCGCCGGCGGCGAGGCCGGCGGGCAGCGGCTCGCCGAGTGCCGAGACCAGCCGGGTCAGCGCCGTGCGCGCGACCGCGGCCGGCGCACCGACCCCGATCAGCGCGCGCAGCAGGGTCTCGGCCGGGTCGACGGAGCCCGCCAGGCGGATCCCGGGGGTCACCGCGACCAGCGGCGCCAGCACCGGATCGGCGCCGAGCGCCTCGTCGATCGCGGCGGAGTCGGCGTCGAGGTCGAGCAGCCGGCGCACCCGCGCGACCAGGGGGCCGACATCGGCCACCGAGACCAGGGTCGCGGTGCAGCGGAGGGCATCGCCGTCCGGCTCGAGCCGCACGATCGCCGGGCCGCCGGGCAGCGCGAGCGAGCGCGAGTACCGGCCCTGACCCGCCTCCTCGAGCCCCGGCACTGCGTCGGTGCCGAGGACGGCGAGCACGCCCGGATCGAACGGCGCCCGCACGGCGAGCCGCAGCTCGAGCGTCGTCGCGCCCGCGTGGACGGCCGCCTCCGACCGGCCTCCCCGGGCCGAGGCCCGCAGCGCGCTCGGGCTCCGCTCGTACACCTCCTGGATCGTCGCGTTGAACTGCCGGATGCTCGCGAACCCCGCGGCGAACGCCACCTCCGACACCGGCAGCTCCGTGCCGGTGAGCAGCAGCCGGGCGGTCTGCGCCCGCTGCGCCCGGGCGAGGGCGAGCGGCGGCGCGCCCAGCTCGACGCGCAGGATCCGTCCGAGCTGGCGGGCGCCGTAGCCCAGGCGCCCGGCCAGCCCCTCGACCCCCTCGCGATCGACCACACCGTCGCCGATCAGCCGCATCGCGCGCGCCGCGGTGTCGTCGCGCAGGTTCCACTCCGGCGAGCCGGGCACCGCGTCCGGGAGGCAGCGCTTGCAGGCGCGCAGCCCTGCCTCGTGCGCGGCCGCCGCGGTCGGGTAGAACCGGACGTTCGCGGGCCGGGGCGTCGTGGCGGGACAGCTCGGCCGGCAGTAGATGCCGGTCGAGTGCACCCCGGTGATGAACCGGCCGTCGAAGCGGGAGTCGCGCGAGGCGACCGCGCGGTAGCGCTCCTCGAACAGCGGATCCTCGACCATGCTCCGAGACTGGCACGCCCCGCGGCCGGAGGATCGCGGAAATCGGACACGGCCCCGCGAGCTGCGCCGCCTCCCACCCGCACACGGAGCCGCTTCGCGACTCGGTGGTGAGGGGAGGATGCGGCGGCGCCCCTCCGCACGGTGGTGGATCTCGATACGCCCGCGGCGCGGGCTAGTCGATCAGCAGGGCGGTCCCGCGGGGCGCCCCACCCGCACCCGCTGTCAAGCGCCGGGCCGCGCGTCCGCCGGTGCCCTACTCTCGGAGCCCATGAGCGCCTATCCGCCGCCGGCCCCCGCCCGCCCCTCGATCGTCCCGACGGTGCTGGGCGCGATCGGCGTCGCGCTGCTGGGGGTCCTGCTGCTGCTGGTCCTCGCCTACGTCGTCTCCGGGCTCGGCGCGACCGCGGCCGGGATCTGCGCGGTCGTCGCCCTGGTGCCGCTGCTGATCGTGCTGGCCGGCGTCCGCTGGGTCGACCGCTGGGAGCCCGAAGCGCCGCTCGGCCTCTGGTTCGCCTTCCTCTGGGGAGCGGCCGGCTCGGTGGCCATCTCGCTGCTGGTCGACCTCGGTGTGCAGATCGCGGTCTACGCCTCCGGTGCGCAGCCGAGCGAGTCGGACTTCGTCGGCGCCGTGATCCAGGCGCCGATCGTCGAGGAGTCGGCGAAGGGCCTCGGCGTCCTGCTGATCCTGCTGATCTGGCGCCGCAGCTTCGACGGACCGGTCGACGGCATCGTCTACGCGGCGGTCGTCGCCTCCGGCTTCGCCTTCGTCGAGAACATCCTGTACTTCGGCAGCGCGCTGGTGGAGGGCGGTCTCGGCTCGCTCGCCGTCACGTTCTTCCTCCGCGGCGTGCTCTCGCCCTTCGCGCACGTGCTCTTCACCTCCTGCACCGGCGCGGCGCTCGGGTTCGCGATGAGCCGCCCGCCGGCCGCGCGCCTGCCGATCGCGCTCCTGGGACTCGCGCTCGCGGCGTTCCTGCACGCGCTCTGGAACGGCTCGTCCTTCCTCGTCGCCGACTGGTTCGGCTTCTACGGCGTCGTGCAGGTGCCGCTGTTCGTGGTCGCGGTCGTCGTCGTCACGCTGCTGCGCAGGCAGGAGCGGCGGGTCACGCTCGAGCGTCTGGGCGACTATGCGGCCGCGGGCTGGCTCTCGCCGACCGAGGTGCGGATGATCGGCACCGCCGAGGGTCGTCGCACCGCCGCGCGCTGGGCCCGGGTGGCCGGGGGCGACCGGCCCCGGGCGATGCGCGGCTTCATCCGCTCCGCGACGAGGCTCGCGCACGTGCGCCAGCAGCAGCTCGCCGGCCGCGGCGGTCGAGCGGCCGCCGTCGACGAGCGCGTGCTGCTCGACGAGCTCGTCGCCCGCCGCGCGGCGCTCACCGGCGGCTGAGCGGTCCGGACCGGGGGATCAGCGGGCCGCGGGGTCCGCGAGAGGACAGGAGCAGGACATGGCGCCCACCATCCAGGTCGCGACCGGCGACGGCAGGACGCTCGTCGTCCACGACAGCGGCGACGAGGGGCGGCCGCTGCTCTGGCAGCACGGCTCCCCGCAGACCGGCGCCCTGCTCGTCCCGGTGCTCGAGGCCGCCCGCGCGCGCGGACTCCGTCTCCTCTCCTACGCCCGCCCCGGCTACGGCGGTTCGACCGCGCGGCCGGGCCGCGACGTCGCCTCCGCGGCGGAGGACGTCCGCGCCGTGCTCGACGCGCTGGGCCTCGACCGGATCCTCACCGCGGGCGCCTCGGGCGGCGGCCCGCACGCCCTGGCCTGCGCCGCACTGCTCGGCGACAGGGTCGACGGCGTCGCCGTCCTCGCCTCACCCGCCCCGGACGACGGCGACCCCGTCTGGTTCGACGGCATGGCCGCTCCGGGCGGCCTCGCGTCGGCGCGCGACGGCCGCGAGGCGCGCGCCCGCTTCGCCGAGACCGACGAGTTCGACCCCGAGTCGTTCGTGGCGGCCGACTACGCGGCCCTCGAGGAGGAGTGGGCGGCCCTCGGCGAGGACGTCGCGCGCTCGGAGCAGTGGGGTGACGGCGGCCTGATCGACGACGACGTCGCCTTCGCCGCGCCGTGGGGAGTCGACCTCGCGGCGATCCGCTGCCCGGTCGTCCTCGTCCAGGGCGGCCTCGACCGCGTGATCCCGGCGCACCACGCCCGACGGCTCCGGGCGCTGCTCCCGACCGCCCGGCTGATCGAGCACCCCGGCGACGGCCACGTCTCGGTGCTGCGCCGGCTGCCAGAGGCGCTCGGCCGCCTGATCGCCGTCCGCTGACGCCGCCCTCAGCTGACGCCGCTCTCCGCAGTCGAGCGCGCCGATCAGCGCGGCTGCACCGCCGCGACCTCCGCGACAGGCGCCGCCTCGACGCCGCGCCCCTCCGCGAGGCGACGCCGCAGATCGACGACGGCGACGACCCCCGAGGCGAGAGCGAGGACCGCCACGGCCGGCGCGACCAGGTCGATCGCCGCCTCCAGCCCGAGCGCCGTCGCCACGGCCCCGGCCGCGACGGCCGTGATCGCCTGGACCAGGTAGCTCAGGAGGTACACGGCCGAGATCATCGAGCCGCGGTGCTCGGCCGGAGCCGCCTGCCCGACCAGCGCGAGCCCGCCGGAGAAGCTGAGCGAGTAGCCGACGCCGCCGACGATCATGAAGGCGACGAACAGCACGAGCGAGCCGCTGGCCGCCGTCCACTCCATCAGCGCGAGCCCGGCGATCGCGACCACGGCGCCGACGATGATCGCGAGGTGCGCGTGCACGCGCTGGATCGCCAGGGCGGTGAGCCCGATCACGATCGACGACAGCGCGAGCACCGAGCCGATCACGAGCAGGTCGGTCGTGCCGGTCAGCTCCCGGGCCATCTGGGCGCCGAGGGAGAGCACGAGGGCGCCGACCGCGTAGGCGACCGAGACGGCGAGGGTCGCGCCGGCGTACGCCCGTCGGAGGCCGACCGGCACGGAGGGGAGATGCGGCCGCCAGCGGGCGCCCGCGACCGGGCGGTCGTCGCGGCCGAGCGCCAGCAGGACGAGGGTGACCGCCCCGACCAGCGCCAGGACCCAGTAGCTCAGCTGCAGCGGCAGCGGCGCGTACTGCGCGAGCGCGCCCGAGAGCAGCAGCGAGAGGGTGAGCCCCGCGGCGGTCGACACGGTCGTGAGCGAGGAGGGCAGGCGCGGGTTCGCGGACACGTTGTCGTCCACGAGGGAGGCGCTCGCCGCGCTGAGCGCCAGCGCGGTCCCGACGCCCTGCATCGCCCGGCCGACGTAGAGGAGCGCGACGCCGTCCGCGAGCGAGAACACGACCGCCGAGACCGCGATCAGCGCGATGCCCAGCAGCATCGTCCGCCGCCGCCCGATCACGTCGGACAGTCCGCCGACCAGGAGCAGCGCGAGCAGCAGCGCGACGGGGTAGGCGCCGACGACGGAGGTGATGACGACGGGGGAGAGGCCCCACTCCTGGGCGTAGCTCGGGTAGAGCACGGAGGGGGCGCCGCTGGACCAGAGGCAGAGCGCCAGCACGAGCGTCGAGACCCAGAAGGCACCTCGCCGCCCGAAGCGCACGGGAGGGCGGACGAGGGTGCTGGGAGTCGGCATGGAGGTCACGCTAGTGCCCTGGCTTGGAATGTCCAAGCGAGGTCGAGCCGGGTTAGTCTCGGTGAGTGCCCACCGCCCGCAGCCCCGTCGACGTCGACGACGACCGGGCCGAGCGCTGCTCGGTCGCCCGGTCGCTCGAGCTGCTCGGCGAGCGCTGGAGCCTCTTGATCGTCCGCGAGGCGCTGCGCGGGGCGAGCACCTACTCCGAGTTCCGCGAGCGGCTCGGGGTGCCGAGCGACGTGCTCTCGGCGCGGCTGCGGACCCTGACCGAGGCGGGCGTCTTCGAGAAGGTGCCCTACCGGCCGGAGGGCTCGCGGGAGCGCTCGCGCTACGAGCTGACCGAGCAGGGCCGTGCGCTCAAGCTCGTCCTCGTCGCGCTCGCCCAGTGGGGCGACGAGAACCGCCCGGCCCCGCACGGCGCGGCCTCGCTCGCCTCCGATGCGGACTCGGGCGAGCGTCTCGAGCTCGCCTTCGTCGACCCGGAGGGGCGTCGGTCGTCGATCGACCGCGTCCGCATCGTGCCGGGCCCTGCCGCGCGCACGACCTGGGAGAGTCTCTGAGCCGAGGTCGGCGGACCCGAGGCCGGCGCCTCCCGCGGGAGACGGCCGACCTTGAGTCCGAGCGGCCTCAGTCGGCGCGAAGCACCCGGCGCTCGCCGGCGGTCACCGCGACGCCGAGGCGGTTCTGCGCGGGCGGCAGCGGGCAGTTGTAGTGCGGCGAGAAGCCGCACGGCGGGATGTAGGCGCGATTGAAGTCGAGCAGCACCGGGCCGGGCGTCCCGGCGTCGGCCGCTCCGCCCAGACGCTGCACCACGAGGAACCGGCCGACCGGGTAGCTCTTCAGCTCCGGGTCGTCACTGCGGTTGGTCGGGTCGCCGAACGGGACGAGCAGTGTGCCGCCGTCGTCGAACGCGGCGACCGTGTACTCGTGCGCCCGCCCGTCGTCGACGAGCGAGAAGGTGATGTCGCCGGGCACGACGAGGTCGCGCGTCGCCCCGTTGTCGCGGAGGTGCTCGAACGGGATGGTGCGCGCGTCGTCGACCGGCTCGAACCAGGCCTCGAGCACCCAGGCGGCGTCGAAGGGGAAGGTCTCGATCGCGTCGAACGAGCGGATGCCCTCGGAGGCCGCGTCCCAGACGCGGTAGCCGTACTCCTCCTCGCCGGTGTCCAGGCTCGCGCGGCGCATGCGCGTGAGGGTCGCGGTCGGCCCGTAGCCGGCCAGCGCGGCCTCGTCGTCGACGCGCTCGCCCGGCTCGAGCCAGCGGGTCTCGACCAGGGCGAGGTCGCCGCGCGGGCCGGTGACCCGCTCGGCACGGCGCGCGAGCCACGACTCCCAGCCGGCGCGGGCCGACTCGGTGGTGTCGATCGAGGCGCGGGAGGGGGCGGTGACAGTGCTGCTCGTCGAAGGCATGCACCGTGCAACGCGGGGGCGGCCGCTTCTCTTCCCGAGCGGGCCCGACGAGATCGGCGCCGGAGAACGCCCGTTAAAGACCTCGACGCCCTGCGGCAGCGGCAGGGCCGGCTGCTCTGACGGGGCGTCGAGCTCTTCTTGGAGGACAGCATGCGCCTCTCGGCGGCCGCCCGCAAGAGGGCGGCGCCGTTCGCCCACGGCGAGGCGCGAGAAGCCCCGTCGCGCCGGTCGGCGCCCGAGCGGTCGTTAGACTGGACCGCCTGTTTTCGACGGTCCCCGGAGCGCAACCGCCTCCCGCCCGAGACCGCGGAACCGGCACGGAAGGGCGCACGATGACGGACAGCGACACGATCCTCGAGTCCGAGCTCTCGCGTGAGCGCGCGTACGTGGCGGGGCTCTACGCCCGCCTCGACGAGCTGATCGCGCAGTCCAGGGAGGCGCTCGACTCGGTCCGGATCGAGAGCGTCGGGGGCAACCACCAGAGCCGGTCCGAGCGCGACGCGTTCGCGCGCCTCTACGAGGACCGCATCCGCTCGCTCTCGGGCGCCGACGACCGGCTCGCCTTCGGCCGGCTCACCCTCGCCGACGCCGAGACGGAGCACCGCTACATCGGCCGCATCGGCCTCCGCGACGACGAGCAGGACACCCTGCTGCTCGACTGGCGCGCTCCCCAGTCGGCCGCCTTCTACCAGGCCACCGCCGCCCGCCCGATGGGCACCCGCGCCCGCCGGCACCTGACCCTCCGCGGCCGCGAGGTGATCCGCTTCGAGGACGAGGTCTTCGACGAGGAGCTGCTCCGCGAGGGCACGGCGCTCCAGGGCGAGGGCGCCCTGATGGCGGCTCTCGGCGCCCAGCGCACCGGGCGGATGCACGACATCGTCGCGACCATCCAGAGCGAGCAGGACCGCATCATCCGCTCCGAGCTGCGCGGCGTGCTCGTCGTGCAGGGCGGCCCCGGCACGGGCAAGACCGCCGTGGCGCTTCACCGCGCCGCCTACCTCCTCTACTCGCACCGCGACCGCATCGCCTCCTCCGGGGTGCTCGTCGTCGGGCCGTCGCGCTCCTTCCTGCGCTACATCGAGGCGGTGCTGCCCTCCCTCGGCGAGACCGGCGTCGTGCTCTCCACCCTCGGCCAGCTCTACCCGGGTCTCGACCTGATCGAGGAGGACCGCCCGGCGGTCGCCCGGGTCAAGGGCTCCGCGCGGATGGCCGAGCTGCTCAAGCGCGCCGTCCGCTCGCGCCAGGCCGTGCCGGCCGAGACGCTGGTCCTCGACGTCAACGGCGAGAAGCTGCGGCTCGAGCCGCACGAGGTGGAGCGGGCGATCACCCGCGCCCGCGACTCCCGCAAGCCGCACAACGAGGCCCGCGTCACCTTCGTCAAGGCGATGATCACGCAGCTGACCCGCCAGCTCGCCGACCAGCTGCGCAGCCACGGCAACACGGTCGACGAGGCCGACGAGGCCGTCCTCCGCGAGGACGTCCGCACCGCGTACGACGTCCGCGTCGCCCTCAACACCGCGTGGATCCCGCTCACCCCGGAGAAGCTGCTGCAGGACCTCTACGCCCGGCCGAACTGGTTCGCCTCGCTCACCCCGCGCTGGACTCCCGAGCAGCGCGCCCTGCTGCGCCGCGACCGCGACGCCGCCTTCACCGTCTCCGACGTGCCGCTGCTCGACGAGGCGGCCGAGCTCCTCGGCGCCTACGACGACCACGCCGACGCGCAGAAGAAGGCCGAGAAGGAGCAGCGCCGCCGGGACGTCGAGAACGCCGAGGCCGCGATCCGCAACATGGGCGTCGACGGGATGGTCAACGCCAAGGACCTCGCGGCGGGCTTCGCCGAGCGCACCAGCGTCGGCACCACCGCCGAGCGCGCGGCGGCCGACCGCTCCTGGACCTACGGCCACGTCGTGGTCGACGAGGCGCAGGAGCTCTCGCCGATGCAGTGGCGGGTGCTGCTGCGCCGCTGCCCGATGCGCTCCTTCACCATCGTCGGCGACGTCGCCCAGGCGTCCGGAGCCTCGGCCGCGTCCAGCTGGGACGCCGCGCTCCGCGACACCTTCGGCCGCCAGGGCCGCGACGGCGAGGCGGCTCCGTGGCGCCTCGAGGAGCTGACCGTCAACTACCGCACGCCCGCGCAGATCGTCGCCTACGCCGAGCGCACCGCACGCGAGAACGGACTCGAGATCACCCCGGGCGAGGCGGTGCGCTCCACGGAGTGGCCGGTCCGCACCGTGCGCGACCGCGGCGACGCCGTGCTCGCCGACCGGGTGCTCGCCGTCGTCCTGGAGGACCGCGCGATCGGGGACGGCACGCTCGCCGTGATCGCGCCCGACGACGAGCTCGACGCGATCACCGCGCGGCTGGAGCAGGAGCTCGGCCGCGAGGTCGGCCGCGGCTCCCGCGGTCTCGACCGGCCGGTCGCCGTGCTCTCGACGGCCGACGCGAAGGGGCTCGAGTTCGACTCCGTCGTGATCGCCCGGCCGCGGCTGATCGCGGCGGAGGAGCGCGGCGCCGCCTCGCTGTACGTCGCGATGACCCGGCCGACGCAGCGCCTCACCCTGGTGGAGTGAGCCGGTCCGGAGTGGAGGCCGGCAGGGATCGAGCGTCCAGGGCGGCCCTCCTAGGATGGAGAGCATGAGCAGCGAGAACCTGACCAAGCCCGAGCTCGACGCCCCCGACGGCCCGGCCCCCGACACCCTCGTCGTCGAGGACCTCGTCATCGGCGACGGCGCCGAGGCCCAGCCCGGCTCCACCGTCGACGTGCACTACCTCGGCGTCGAGTACGACACCGGCGAGGAGTTCGACTCCTCCTGGAGCCGCAACCAGTCGATCAACTTCCCCCTCAACAACCTCATCCGCGCCTGGCAGCAGGGCATCCCCGGCATGAAGGTCGGCGGCCGTCGCAAGCTGATCTGCCCGCCCGCCCTCGCCTACGGCCCCGCCGGCGGAGGCCACCCCCTCTCCGGCAAGACCCTCATCTTCGTGATCGATCTCCTCGGCACGAAGTAGCCCTCTGGTCGAGCAGCCCTGCAGGGGCGCCTGCCTCATGTTGGTCGAGTAGCCCCGCAGGGGCGTACCGAGACCCACCGTCGTCAGCAGGGCGGTCTGCAGGCGTGTCCTAGGGCGCGCGTGGATCTCGATACGCCCGCTTCGCGGGCTACTCGATCAGCATGACCGTCGCCCACCGACGAGGTGGTCTTCCCACAGTGACCCACCCGCAAGCACCGAAGGCGCAGCCCCCGTTCACCGGGGTCTGCGCCTTCGTCGTTCCCCGCAGCCGCCCCTCAGCGCGGCTGCGCCCTCTTCACACGATCGACCAGCTCGCGCCAGGCCCCGTCGAGCTCCGTCTCACCGAGCCGCACCGTGTGCGTCTGCACCCGGATCTCGTAGACGAAGCGATCTGGCCGCCCGGCAGGAGCCGCCGCGGCGCGCGGCCGGTCGTCCCAGTCGAGCGAGCCGATCAGAGCGTGCCAGGCGCCCTCGTCCGGCTGCTGATCGACATCGATCCGCCAGACCCGGCGGAGCCCGGCGAAGCCGCCACTGCGCGACACGATCACATCCATGGCCGCGATCGTACGCGCCCGCCCCCGCAGCATGCTGGTCGAGCAGCCCGCGCGACGGCCCCCCATGCTGATCGAGTAGCCCGCGCAGCGGGCGTATCGAGATCCACCACCGCCGAGAGGCGAGTCTGCAGACCGGACTGCTGACGGTGGTGGGTCTCGATACGCCCCTGCGGGGCTCCTCGACCAGCAGGGGGAGGCCGCTACTCCGGCAGCGCGACCCCCACCGTCGTCCAGCCGGTGCGGACCGCCGCCTCGACCTCGGAGCCGGCGCCGAAGCGCTCGGCCGCCGCGGTCACGGTGAGCGCCGCGAAGCCCTCGAAGTCCGCCGTCGCCGTCAGCACGCCGCCGGTCAGCACGTCGTACCAGACCTGCCCCGCGCGCTCCCACGAGGGACCGCCGAGCTCGAGCGCCGCGACCGCGAAGGCGCGGTTGGGGATGCCGGAGTTGATGTGCACGCCGCCGTTGTCGTCCTCGGTGTCGACGTAGTCGGCCATCGAGCCGGGCTGCGGGTCCTTCCCGAGCACGTCGTCGTCGTAGGCGGTGCCCGGCGCGATCATCGAGCGCAGCGCGGTGCCCTGCACCTCGTCGGTGAAGAGGCCCTCGCCGATCAGCCAGCTCGCGTCCTCCGCGCTCTGGCCGGCGCCGAACTGCTCGAGCATCGCGCCGAACACGTCCGAGATCGACTCGTTGAGCGCCCCCGACTGCCCGCGGTAGACCAGGTTGGCGGTGTACTCGGTGATCCCGTGCGCCAACTCGTGGCCGATCACGCTCTGCGAGACCGTGAACCGGCGGAAGACCTGCCCGTCGCCGTCGCCGAAGACCATCCGCGAGCCGTCCCAGAAGGCGTTGTCGTAGTCCTCGCCGAAGTGCACCGTCGCGTCCAGCGGCAGCCAGGCGTCGTCGATCGAGTCGCGGCCGAAGGCCTGCTGCAGGAACTCGGACATCGCGCCGAGCCCGTCGTAGGCCTCGTCCGCCGCGGCGTCGCCGGTGGCGGGAGCGCCCTCGGTGCGCACGACGGTGCCGGGCAGGGTCTCGGTCGACTGCGCGTCCGAGATGGTCCGCTGGAGGGCGGCGACCCGCTCCGCGCGGGGGACCGGCGACGCGGTGGCGGTCGAGCGACCGGGGGAGGGCTCGCCCGGCCGGACGCGACGGAAGGGCACGTCCTGCTCGAGCGAGCGGCTGGCCGCCCGCGCGGCCCGGGCGAACGCCGGGTCGTCGAGTCGGGCGATGCGGACGAGGAGATACGGCGGCACGACTGTTCTGCTCATGGCCCGATCCTCGCACCCACCCCCGACACGGTCGCGGGCTCGCCGCTCGCGGCCCGATGCGGTAGCGGGGCGCCGCGCGCTAGCCTGGCGAGCGACGAGCGGCATCCACGGACCGGGGCGCACCCGAGGACTTGAGGCGGACATGGGCA
The DNA here is from genome assembly GCF_003751825.1 of Rathayibacter sp. PhB186. NCBI lineage: Bacteria > Bacillati > Actinomycetota > Actinomycetes > Micrococcales > Microbacteriaceae > Rathayibacter > Rathayibacter sp. PhB186. Next base: position 123,999 of record NZ_RJKO01000008.1, read on the forward strand.
TCATCACGCGGGGCTTCTTCGGCAAGCGCGAGCAGAACCCGGACATCCCGCCGGGCCAGTACCTGGAGAAGGGCTTCCCCGTCCTCTCGATCGGGCCGACCCCGAACATCCACGAGTGGGCCTTCTCGATCGACGCCGGCCCCGCCGGGGTGCGCCGCTGGACGGCGGACGAGTTCGCCGCGCTGCCCCGCGAGGACATCCACACCGACCTCCACTGCGTCACGCGCTGGTCCAAGCTCGCGACGAACTGGCGCGGCGTCTCGGTCGACCTCCTGCTCGACGGCATCGAGAGCGACGCCGGCTTCGTGATGGCGCAGAGCTACGGCGGCTACACGACCAACCTGCCGCTCTCCGAGATCCGCGACGGCAAGGCCTGGATCGCGACCGAGTTCGAGGGTGCGCCGCTCGCGGCCGAGCACGGCGGCCCCGCGCGGCTGCTCGTGCCGCACCTCTACCTCTGGAAGAGCGCGAAGTGGGTCCGCAGCCTCCGCCTCATGCCCGGCGACGAACCCGGCTTCTGGGAGCAGAACGGCTACCACATGCACGGCGATCCCTGGAAGGAGGAGCGCTACTGGTGATCTGGACGGAGGCGGTGACCGAATCGGTCCTGCCGCTCACTCCGACCTCGCGCCTCATCGCGCTCCGCGTCCCCGGCTGGCCCGGGCACCTCGCCGGGCAGCACCTCGACGTGCGGCTGACCGCGCCCGACGGCTACCAGGCCAGCCGCTCCTATTCCATCGGCGCGCCCTCCGACGGCGACCGCGTCGAGCTGGCCGTCGAGCGCCTCGACGACGGCGAGGTCTCGCCGTATCTGGTCGAGGGACTGGAGGCGGGTGACCGCCTCGAGGTGCGCGGTCCGATCGGCGGCTGGTTCGTCTGGCGTCCCGAGCAGACCGAGCCGGTGCAGCTGATCGCCGGCGGCAGCGGGCTGGTCCCGCTGATGGCGATGGCCCGCGAGCACGGCCGCGTCGGGAGCGCCGCCCCGATGCGCCTGCTCTACTCCGTGCGCTCCAGCGTCTTCGCCTACTACCGCGACGACCTGCGCGCACTCGGCGAGCTGCCCGCCGACCGCGGCGGCGTCGAGACCGAGCTCGTGTACACCCGCGTCGCCCCGCCCGGCGCCGCTCGTCCCGCGGGCCGGCTCACCCCCGAGCTGCTGGCCGCCACGGCGATCCCCGCCTCCGAGGAGCCGACGGTCTACGTCTGCGGCCCCACCGCCTTCGTCGAGGCCGTCGCCACTGCCCTGGTCGCCCAGGGCCACGACCCCGCCCGAGTCCGCACCGAGCGCTTCGGCGGCCCGTAGCCCCTGCACCTCCCGCGAGATGCCACTTGTGCACGCGACACGCCGTGAAAAGCGTGCACAACTGGCATCTCGCGGAAAGCGTCCGCGGCGCTGTCCCCCTTCCGCGAGATGCCACTTATGAGCACGACACGCCCTGGAAAGCGTGCACAAGTGGCATCTCGCGGAGGGGAAGGAGCCGCGGCTACTCGAAGGAGACGGTGCGGTTCTCGCCGATGTCGGGCTGGCCGCCGGTGACGGCCGCCTTGGCGACCTTGAAGAGCACGACGGGGGCGGGGGAGTCGGTCACCCAGAGCTCGACGGTCTCGGCCGAGACGCGCAGCAGCGCGACGGTCGGGTCGTCCTTGCCGTCGGGGAACCAGGCCGAGATCGAGGGCGACCACAGCTCGTCCACCTTGGCGGGGTCGTGCACGACGGTCGCCGAGCCGGCCACCGAGAGGTAGCCCTTCTTCGACTCGAACGCGACGTTCACGCTCGGGTTGGCGCGGATGTCGTCGACCTTCGCCGACGGGTCCTGGGTGAAGAACCAGAGGTCGCCGTCGAAGTCGACGTCCTGCGCGGCGAGCGGCCGGCTGACGAGCTGCCCGGTCTCGTTGACGGTGGTGAGGAGTCCGATCTTCGCGCTCTTCACGATCTCGGTGATCTGAGCGCGGTCGTCGTCCGTGGCGGGGGTGATGGTGGTGTCGGTCATGCTGCCGACGCTACGCGGAAGCACGGCCGCCGCAAGGGGTGGCGAGCGCGCCGACGGCCTGGCTAGCGTCGAGGGATGGACACCACCACGTACACGGCCATGCTCGACAGCGGCGCGGAGCAGGAGAGCATCCGCCTCGAACTCATCGACGGCTCCCCTCAGCGCTCCCTCACCCGCGTCGCCGACATCGACGGCGAGGAGGTCGAGGTCGTCTGGGAGCTGGACGGCGAGATCGACGGCTTCCACGTCTACCGCCCCGTCCGCGTCGAGGGACGCGACGACGACAGCGGCGAGGTCTCCGACGACCTCACCGACGGCAACGCCGCCGGCGCCTACGCGGGCGAGTAGCCCCTCGACCGCGTCGCACGCCCGTCCAGCGGGGTGCGACGCGGTCGTCCCTCCCCGTGCCTCAGGCCACCGGGTGCAGCGCGTCGTAGCGCCGGAAGCCCGGGCTGAGCCGCAGCACCGCCGCCAGGATCAGGACGATCGCCAGTCCGCCGGCCAGCGGCGGCAGCCAGAGCAGTGCGAGCGAGGCGAGCAGCCCCGTGTAGAGGTCGCCGACCCGCGGTCCGCCCGTCACCACCACGATGAAGACGCCCTGCAGCCGCCCGCGCATGTTGTCGGGCACCGCGGTCTGCAGCATCGTCTGCCGGAAGATCGAGCTGACGTTGTCGGCCGCACCGGCTCCCGCGAGCGCGACCGACGCCGCCGCGATCAGGCCGAGGTTCGGCTCGGAGGCGTCGTGCGCCGTCAGCTCCGCGACCAGCAGCACCGCGCCGAAGCCGAGGATCAGCGCTCCGTAGGCCTGGATCGACCGGCTGATCGCGAGCCCCTGATGCCGCACCCCGATCAGCCGCCCCGAGAAGACGCTGCTCAGCAGCGCCCCGACCGCGTACGCCGCAGTGAGGAAGCCGACCGTCACCGCACCGCCGCCCAGCAGCAGTGCCGCCGCCGCCGGGAAGACGACCCGCGGCTGCCCGAACGTCATCGCCACGATGTCGACGAGGAAGGACAGCCGGATGTTCGGCGCCCCGCGGAGGAACCGCAGCCCGTAGCGCAGCGACTCCAGCCCCGGCCGCTGCCGCTCGCCCTCGGGCACCAGCGCGGGCAGCCCGGCGATGCCGAGGAACGCCGCGAGGAAGAGCACCACGTCGATCGTGTAGGTCACCGCGAAGCCGGAGGAGGCGACCAGCACGCCCGCGAGAGCCGGCCCGACCGTCACCTCCACGCCGCCCGCGATCCCGCCGAGCGCCGCCGCCGCCGGCACCAGCTCGAGCCGCAGCAGCCGCGGCGCCACCGTCATCCGGGTCGCGCCGATGATGGTCGTCGCCACGGCGTTGACCGCCGTCAGGGCGTAGAGCGTGAGCGGGGTCTCCGCGCCGAACCAGGCGAGCGCCGCGATCGCCGCGGTCGAACCCCAGGCGACGATCGCGGAGAGCAGCAGCACCAGCCGCCGGTCGAAGGCGTCGGCGAGCATGCCGCCGTACAAGCCGGCGATCACGGTCGGCACCAGCGCCACCACGCCGACCATCGCGACGGCGAGCGTCGATCCGGTCAGCTCGTAGATGTGCAGGCCGACGGCGACGATCGTCATCTGCCCGCCGATGCCGGAGATCACGTTGCCCGCCCAGAGGCGGGCGAAGGCGGGGGACTCGCGGAGGGGGGAGAGGTCGACGACATGGCTGCGCCGGGGCGCGGAGGGGGGCTGGCTCACCCGCTCCATTCTCGTGCCTGCCCGCAGGGTCCGCGCGGAGGCGACGGCGGCGGTGCTGCGCGGTGGTGCAGCGCGGCGATCGGGCGCACGGGGCCGTCAGGACGGAGCCCGTAGGGTGGGGAGCATGAGCACGTCATCCGACGGCGCGCCCCGACGCCCGCGCACCACCGCGTCGCGCGTCGCCGGCGCCGCCCCCGCGCGCCGCGCCGCCCCCGCTCCGCGCACCCGGACCCGCACCGCGAGCTCGAGCGCCGCGGCCTCGGGCGGCCGCTTCGCCGCGCTCCGCCGACGCTACGGGGCCGGGACGGCGTCGATCCTCCTCGCGATCGTCGTCGTCCCGATCGCGTTCTTCGTCTGGTACGCGATCATCTCGCTCGGCGCCTACCCGGGCGACCAGGCCGTCAGCGACCTGCTCGTCGGCGTTCTCTACACCGCGATCATCCACGCGCTCCTGCTCGCCGGCGTGCTGCTCGGCGTCTCCTCGATCCGCGCGCGACGCCGCGAGGGCCGTCCGGCGATCGCCGGCTGGATCGGCGTCGTGCTGAACGTGCTCGTCGTCCTCTTCTGGGAGCTGCTCGTCTCGCCGTGGCTCGTCGAGCTCTGGAACCGGGCCGTCGGCGCCTGACCCACCGGTCCCCACCGGCCCCCGCCGGCCGGCGACCGATCCGCTCGACCACCGGCCCCCGCGCTCTGGTAGGCTCCTCAGGTTGCCGTCCAACGGCCGCGGATCAAGAGAGCCCACGCATCAGGCGCAGGGCACCGCGCAACGAGAGAGAGGGGATCCCATTCATGGCACTCGAAGCAGACGTCAAGAAGGCGATCATCGAAGAGTACGCGACCCACCCCGGTGACACCGGATCCCCCGAGGTGCAGGTGGCCGTCCTGACCAAGCGGATCAAGGACCTCACCGAGCACCTCAAGGAGCACAAGCACGACCACCACTCGCGTCGTGGTCTGCTGCTGCTCGTGGGTCAGCGCCGTCGACTCCTCGGCTACCTGTCGGACGTGGACATCAGCCGCTACCGCTCGCTGATCGAGCGTCTCGGCCTGCGTCGATAGTCCCCTCCGCTCCTCCCCTCACCGGGTCGGGCGCGGGGTCTCGATGACACCGCGATCTTCTTCTGAACGGGCCGCTCTCCTCCGGGAGGGCGGCCCGTTCCGCGTTCCCGGCCACCGAGTTCCCCGGCATCGCGCGCCCCGGCGGCGTGCTCAGTCCAGGCGCTCCGGCCGGTCGACGCCGCCCCAGGAGAAGCCGGCCGACGCCGCGAACCAGTCGGCCGCCGACCGCGCGAGTGCGGCGTCCGCCTCGGGTCGTCCGGGCAGCGCCAGGGCCTCGGCGAGACCGGGCAGAGTCCACCGGTCGTCGAGGGCCTTCGCCTGCGCCCGCTGCCAGGCGTCCGAGCAGGCGGGCTCGCCGGCCGCCCGGGTGATCGACGCGGCGCCGGGGGCGGCGCCGTCCCGCACGAGCGCGAGCGCGCAGGTCAGCGCCGCCGTCCGGACCACGCTCCGCGGCGCTCGCGCCGGCTCGGTGGCCCGCACCTGATCCTGGGCCCCGACGATCGCCGTCAGCGCGAGGAACAGCCGGGTCGCCTCCTCGTCCGGTCGCGGCGCCAGCCGGCCCGGACCGGCCGAGATCGCGGCGGACGCTCCAGGAGGGAGCACCAGGCCGCGGCCGATCCGAGCGGAGTACGCGCTCAGCAGACCGGTGACTCCGGCGTCGCGGCGCGGGTCGCTCTGACCGACCACCCCGCGCACCCCGGGATCGCTCAGCACCCAGACGACGGGGGTGTCGTTGTGGATGGTCAGACTCCGGTGGTCGGCGTCGACGCAGGCCAGCAAGTGCCCGGCCAGTGCCTCGCCCTCGCGGTCGAGCACGGAGGAGGCGGCGAGCAGCTCGCGCGGCTCGTCGCACGGCCCGGTCGTCCCGCCGGCCGCGGAGGGCAGCCCGGCGAGGGGAGCGAGGGCGGCGAGGGCGAGCGCGAGCACCGCGATCGCGGCGGCGGAGGCGGCGGTCGCGCCGAGGAGCCGGCCGGGGGAGTCGCGGCGACGCACGGCGGCGACGGAGCGATCCGGCCGCACTCCACCCCGCCGCACCCGATCGAGCGCGGACGCCACCGTGCCTCGACGCACCATGCGGGACTCCCTCTGCTCGGAGGCTAGACCCGGAACCGGGCCCTGACCAGGCCCTGAGCGCGACCAGTGGGGAAGGGACGGGAATTCCTTCGAGAATTCTCCGGTCCGGTGCATCCGCGGAGGCCCCTCGGCCGGAAGTAGTGGTGAAGGCCCTTCTCGAGAACCCACCGACCCGCCCGCGGGTCCCGTCGTGAAAGAGGAACACCGTGACCACCTCCCGCCTCACCCACCGCCTGCTCGCCGGAGCCTGCCTCGGCACCCTCGCCGTCGCCGGTCTCGCCGCCGCCCCCGCGAGCGCGGCCGACGCCGACTCGGCCGACCTCTACGTGCTGCACGCGGTCCCCGACACCCCGGTCGACGTGTACGTCAACGGAGCACTGACGCTCGACGACTTCACGCCCGGCTCGCTGGCCGGCCCGCTCGACCTGCCCACCGGGACGTACACCGTCGCGATCACCGCCGCGGACGCCGCCGACGCGAGCGCCCCCGTCATCGGCCCGGTCGACCTCGCGCTCGAAGCCGGCAAGAGCTACACCGTCGCCGCGCACCTCACGCCCGACAACACCCCCACCGCGACGCTGTTCCCGAACGACATCTCCGCCACCGCGGCCGGAGATGGACGCCTCACGGTCCGCCACATCGCCGCGGCGCCCGCCGTGGACATCCTCGCCGGCGGCTCGCCCGTGCTGACAAACGTGACCAACCCGAACGAGGGCGTCCTGAACCTCGCTCCGGCCACGATCTCGACCGTGGTCGCCGCGACCGGGACCACCGCTCCGGTCATCGGCCCGGCCGACGTCCAGGTCCAGGAGGGCGTCAACACGATCGTCTACGCCTGGGGCAGCCTGGAGAAGGGCAACCTCGCCCTCGCGACGCAGACCATCGGCGGTCTGCACTCCTCGCCGTCCGGTGTCCCCGCCGGTGAGGCCGGCCTCGCCGCCGACAACCGCACCGACGCGGCCGCGGGCTGGTGGGGCGCTGCCGCCCTCGCCTCGCTCGCGCTGATCGGCGCCGCGCTGGTCGGTCGCCGCAAGGCCGCCGCCGTTCGCTGACCGACGCGGACGACCGCCGGTCCCCGACCGGCACCGAAGACCGCCGGCCCGGTGTGCCCCCGCACCCGGGCCGGCCGCCGACCACGACGAGAGGAGGACGTGATGAGCAGGATCCCCACCCGGCCGCGCGCTCTCCTCGTGGTCGGCGCGATCGCGGTCGGCCTCGGCCTCGGCGGCTGCTCGGCACAGGCGGTCGGGGTCGTGCCCGCCCCTGACGCGAGTGCGCCGCTCCCGACGTCGACGCCGGCCGCGATCCCCTCCAGCACTCCCGGCCCGTCCGCCGCCGCGGTGCCGGACGTCCCGGTCGCGGACGCCCGCCTCGGTGCGACTCCCGCGCCGGTGGTGCTCGCGCCGACGCGCCTGGTCGTCGACGGCCTGCCGATCGACATGCCCGTGCAGCCGGTCGGCGTCGCCGACGACGGCACGATGGAGCTGGTCCCCGACACCGACGTGGCCGGCTGGTACCGCTACGGCCGGGGGCTCGACGCCGCCGAGGGGACGACCGTGATCGCCGCCCACGTCGACTCCCTCACCTACGGGCTCGGCCCATTCGCCGAGCTGAAGAAGGCGCAGCCCGGCCAGCACATCGGCCTGACGGGCGAGGACGGCGTCCAGCGCGTCTACACGGTGGACACCGTCGAGACCACGGAGAAGACCACGGTCGACCTCTCGAGCGTCTTCGTCCAGGACGGCGCCGCCCGCCTGGTCCTGATCACCTGCGGCGGCGACTTCGCTTACGACACCCGCCACTACCTCAGCAACGTGGTCGTCACCGCGACCCCCTCGCCGTGACCGCCCGACGACGACCCCGACCGGCCGCTTCCGTGCTCCCGCTGTGAGCGAGCCGTAGCATGAGCCTCACCGCAGCGCCGCAGGCCGCCGAGCCACTCGCGACCGGGCCCCGCTGCCGCCCCCAGTCCAGGAGGACCCCCCTGAGCGACGCCCAGACCCGCGAGCCCGACGACGAGGCCGCCGATGAGCGCGCCCTCGTGCAGCGCCTCGGCCTCCGGTTCGCCGCGGGGGAGGAGTCGGCGCTCGACGAGGCCTACTCCCGCTGGTCCCCGCTCGTGTTCACCCTCGCCCTGCGCTCGCTCGGCGATCGCGGCGACGCCGAGGACGTGGTCCAGCGCGTCTTCGTCTCGGCCTGGACCGGGCGCGGCAGCTTCGACCCCGGCCGCGCGGCGCTCGGCGCCTGGCTGGTCGGGATCTCGCGCAAGCGCATCGCGGACGCCCACGAGAACCGCTCGCGGGAGCGTCGGCTCACCGCCGCGCTGGTCGCGGTCGCCCCGGTGGACGAGGGCGAGCCGGCGGTCGACCTCGAGGAGCGGGTCCTGGTGGCCGACGAGCTCGCCCGCCTCGATCCGGTCCCGCGGCGGGTGATGAGCCTCGCCTTCTACGACGACCTGACCCACACCGAGATCGCCGAGCGGACAGGCCTGCCGCTCGGCACCGTCAAGAGCCACATCCGCCGCAGTCTCGACAGACTCCGCTCCCGATTGGAGGTGAGCAGCACATGACCCACCTCGATCCCGACGAGCTCGCCCTCCTCGCTCTCGGCGAGGACTCCTCCGCCGACGCCGCCGCCCACCTCGAGGCGTGCCCCGAGTGCGCTCAGCAGCTGGTCGAGCTCGGCCACGCCGCCGGTCTCGGCCGGCAGAGCCGCTCGCTGACCCTCGAGGCGCCGCCGGCGGAGGTCTGGGACCGGATCCGCGGGGAGCTCGCGCTGGGGACCGCGGATGCGCCGATCGCCCCGGTCACCGCGCTCCCGGTGGGCCGCCACACGCCCTCGCATCGCCGACCGCGCGCTCGCCGACTGCTCCCCGCGGCGCTCGCCGCCCTCGCGGCCCTGGCGATCGGCGTCGTCGGCGGCTTCTGGCTGCAGGCCTCGCAGGGCACCGACGCGGTCGTGGTCGCCCGTGCCGATCTCGCAGCCTTCCCCGACTGGCAGGGCGCGAGCGGCAGCGCCGAGCTCGAGGACGCCGACGGCGAGCGCCGGCTGGTCGTGCACCTCGACGCGGCCGGCGCGACCGACTCCTACCGCGAGGTCTGGCTGATCGCCGCCGACGCCACCGGACTGGTGGGGCTCGGGGTGCTGGACGGCACGGACGGCCGCTTCACGGTCCCCGCCGACATCGACCTCTCCGAGTACTCGCTCGTCGACATCTCCGAGGAGCCCGACGACGGCGACCCGCAGCACTCGGGCGACTCGATCGTCCGCGGGCCCCTTCGCGAGGGCTGAGCGCGCGCCGGGCCGGACCGGCCGAGGCGTCAGACCGCCCCGGTCCGCTCCGCCAGCAGCGCGGTGAGGGCCTGCACGGCCGCGGAGGGACGCTGCGCACTGCAGACCGAGACCTCCCAGACCAGCCCGGGCCAGTCGAGCTCGATCGCGGTCACCCCCTCCAGCGGCGCGATGCCCGATCGGGGCACCACCGCGGGTCCCAGACCGGCCTGCACGAAGAGCGGGATCGCGGGCAGGTCGGCGACCTCGGTCGCGACCCGTCGCGTCGCTCCCGCCGCGCGGAAGGCCCGGTCCACGCTGACGCGGTTGCCGAACCCGGACGGGGTGTCGATGAACGCCGCGCCCTCCAGGTCCGCGGGGGAGGGCCGCACCAGCCCCGCGAGCGGGTCCGCGCTGTCGACCAGCAGCACGTAGCGGTCGCGGACGACGGTCGTCACGGCGAGATCGTCCAGCTCGGCGACCGGCAGCGCGAGCAGCGCCACATCGAGGCGGCCACGGCGCAGGTCCTCCGCCAGCCCGGTCGATCCGCTCGGCGAGGTGCGCAGGAGCAGGTCGACCAGCGGATGCCGGCGCCGGAACGCGCCGAGGACACCCGGCAGGTCGAGGATGTCGAGCGCCGAGAAGGTGCCGACCCGGACCCGGCCGCGGAGCCCCGCCGCGTCCTCCGCCGCGAGCGAGCGCATCCGGTCGACGCTGTCGATCGCCGCGCGGGCCGAGGGCAGCAGCGCCTCGCCGACGGCCGTCAGCGCCACGCGCCGCGTCGAGCGGGTGAACAGCGGCGCCCCCAGGTCCTGCTCGAGCGCGCGGACGGTCGCCGACAGCGTCGACTGCACCACGTAGAGGCGGGCGGCCGCGCGGGTGAAGCTGAGCTCCTCCGCGACGGCGACGAAGGCGGCGAGCTGACGATCGTCCATCCGAGAATCATGCAGGATCGTCGATCAATGCGTCCATGATCCTCCGTTGGACGTGGACGATCCGGAGGAGCAGTCTGGGCGCATGCCGACCACCGGAACCCCCGCCGAGCGCACGACCGCCCGCACCGCCTCCTCCGCCGCACGCCGCCCCGAGCTCGGGCACCACCTCGGCTTCTGGGTGATCGCGGTCGCCTTCCTCTCCGTGATGGCCTTCTCGACCGTGCCGACCCCGCTCTACGCGATCTACCAGCAGCGCGACGGCTTCCCCGCCTTCGTCGTGACGGTGATCTTCGCGGCCTACGCCGTCGGAGTGGTGGCCAGCCTCTTCCTCGCCGGCCACGTCAGCGACTGGCTCGGCCGGCGCCGCATCCTGCTCGCCGCGATCCTCGTCGAGGTGCTGGCGAGCATCGTCTTCCTGCTCTGGCCGGACGTGCCGGGCCTGATCGTCGCCCGTCTGCTGACCGGCATCGGCGTCGGCGCGCTCACCGCGACCGCCACCGCCCACCTCTCCGAGCTCCGCGCGATCGCCCGGCCAGAGGAGGGACCCGGCGCCTCGCGCGCCGTCTCGACCCTCGTCAACGTCGGCGGCCTGGCCCTCGGCCCCCTGATCGGCGGCGTCCTCGCGGTGACCGTCGACCGCCCGCTCGTGGTGCCCTACGAGGTCTTCCTCGTGCTGCTCGTCGTGCTCGGCATCGCGGTCGCCCTCGTCCCCGAGACCGTCGAGCGCCGCGAGGAGCTGCCCGCCTACCGCCCGCAGCGGCTCGCCGTCCCCGCCGCCTCGCGCGGCACCTTCCTCTCGGCCGCCGTCGGCGCGTTCGCCGGCTTCGCCGTCTTCGGCCTCTTCACCTCGCTCGCGCCGACCTTCCTGGCCGGCCGCTTCGGCGAGACCTCGCACCTGCTGGCGGGCGTCGTCTCGTTCGGCGTCTTCGCGGCCGGCGCCGTCGCCCAGCTGACCGCCGCGCGACTGCCCGTCCGCCGAGCGCTGCTCCTCTCCGCCGCTGCCCTCACCGTCGGGCTCGTGCTCGTCGCCTGGGGCGCCGTCGCCGTGGTGCTGCCCGCCTTCATCGGCGGCGGCGTGATCGCCGGGGCCGGCGTCGGCCTGATCTTCCGCCTGGCGCTCGGGGTCGCCGGCTCGCTCGCCTCCGACGAGACCCGCGGCGAGGTCCTCGCCGGGATGTTCCTCGCCTCCTACGTCGGTCTCGCGGTCCCGGTCCTCCTGATCGGCGCGGCGCTCGCCGTCCTCCCCGCGGTCCCGGTGCTGGTCGCCTTCGTGGCGATCGTGCTCGCGCTCGTACTGGTGGCGATCGCGCGGATGCTGCGCTCGGCCGTCTGAGGACGCCCGCCGCGGGAGGCGGGCGCGGCCCGCGACACGGGCGGCCCCGGCGCTCCATGATGGAGGCATGAAGCTCTTCTCGTTCGGCCGCTCCGACTCCGACCCCCTGCCCGCCGGCGACCGCGGCTCGGGCAAGCTCGACGACTACGACTACGAGCTGCGGCCCAAGTCCAAGCGCGGCGACACCCTCCTCGGCGTCGCCGACTCCCTGCCGCACCAGGACGAGCTGGCCCGCGTGCACGCCCTCGGCGAGGAGGAGATCACGGCGGTCATCCCGCGCCGCACGATCGAGGAGGAGCGCACCGATGCCCCGATGCCGGTCCGGCTCTTCGCGAACCACCGGCCGACCGACCTCGTCGGCTACGTGCCCCGCGGGCTCGAGAACGTGGTCGAGGCGGCCCTGGCCCGGCTCACGGAGGCCGGCAAGCAGCCGCGCATCCCCGCCCGCATCGTGAAGGGCAAGGGCGGTCTCCGGGTCCAGCTGCTGATGCACGAGACCCGTGGCTGACGCGGAGGGCCCGGCCGGCGCCGACCGCTCGGCGGCCGGCTTCTGGGACGAGCCGGCCGCCGCGGGTCCGCCGGCCGGCTGGTACCCGGACCCGGCGCAGGTGAACACGCAGCGCTACTGGGACGGCCGCGCGTGGACCGGCGACCTCGCTCCGCTCGCACCGCCCGCGGCCCCGCTCGGCAACGCCGCCGCGACCGCGTCTCTCGTCCTCGGGATCCTGGGCGTGCTCCTGACCCCGATCCCGCTGTTCATCGGCCTGCTGCTCGGCGGCCCGCTCGACGTGCTCGCGGTCGTCTTCGGCGTCGTCGGCCTCGTCAAGGGCGGCGCGCGGCGGGGCGCGGGCGTGACCCGCGCGGTGGTCGGACTCGTCCTCGGCGCGCTGATGCTCGCGGCGATCACCGTCGGGGCCGGCACGATCTGGTAGCCGTGCGGCGGAGATCCCGGGGCGGAGCTGCGCGGCGATCCCGCGGTTCCTGGTCGATCGGGGCCCGCACTGATAGCATGAACCGGTTCCGAATCCGGAAGCGACCGCCGGTCGCCGTCGGGTTCGAACCACGGAGCAGGCCGGCAGGAAGCTGGTCCTCGGTGGTGGAGTCCCGGTTCGCGACATCACGCGCTGCTGCAGCGCAGTGGACGATGTCGGGCAGACCCGGAGCCCTTCTACTGGTGGCCAGCACGAACGCCCTCCACACGACGGCACGGCGCGAAGCCCTGCCGTGGGATCGCGTGCGATTCCTGACCGTCATGCCGCTCCGACGAACGCCGGCGCCCAGAGGGGTGCCGCTGCAGACGTTAAGGAGACAGACCTCTTGGAAGGTCCTGAAATCACATTCGCCGAAGCCGTTCTCGACAACGGCTCGTACGGCACCCGCACCGTCCGCTTCGAGACCGGCCGCCTCGCGCAGCAGGCTCAGGGCGCGGTCGCCGCGTACCTCGACGAGGACACCATGCTCCTCTCCGCCACCTCGGCGTCGAAGAACCCGAAGGACAACTTCGACTTCTTCCCGCTGACCGTCGACGTCGAGGAGCGCTCCTACGCCGCCGGCAAGATCCCCGGCTCGTTCTTCCGCCGCGAGGGCCGCCCCTCCACCGAGGCGATCCTGGTCTGCCGTCTGATCGACCGGCCGCTGCGCCCCTCGTTCGTCGAGGGCCTGCGCAACGAGGTCCAGATCGTCATCACGGTCCTCAGCATCGCCCCGGACGAGTTCTACGACGCCCTCGCGATCAACGCCGCGAGCGCCTCGACCCAGATCTCCGGCCTGCCCTTCTCGGGCCCGGTCGCCGGTGTGCGCCTCGCGCTCATGTCCGACGGCTCCGGCAACGACCAGTGGGTCGCCTTCCCCAAGGCCTCGCAGCTCGAGAACGCCGTCTTCGACCTCACCGTCGCGGGCCGCGTCGTCACCAACGAGGACGGCTCCTCGGACGTCGCCATCATGATGGTCGAGGCCGAGGCCACCGACGTCTCGTGGAACCTCATCAAGGCGGGCGCCACCAAGCCCGACGAGGCCGTCGTCGCCCAGGGCCTCGAGGCCGCCAAGCCCTTCCTCCGTGCGCTCGTCGAGGCGCAGTCGAAGCTGGCCGCCGAGACCGCGAAGCCGGTCAAGGACTACCCGGTCTTCCTGCCCTACGCGCAGGAGACCTACGACAACGTCGCCGAGCTCAGCTACGACGAGCTCGTCCGCGTCTACCAGATCGCCGACAAGGTCGAGCGTCAGGACGCCGACGACGCCCTCAAGGCGAAGGTCAAGGAGCAGATCGCCGAGCGCATCGCCTCCGGCCGCCTCTCCGCCGAGGCCTTCGCGCAGGTCGGCGCCGCGTACAAGTCCGTCACGAAGGTGGTCGTCCGCGGCCGCATCCTCCGCGACGGCGTCCGCATCGACGGCCGCGGCCTGGCCGACATCCGACCGCTCGACGCCGAGGTGCAGGTCATCCCGCGCGTCCACGGCTCGGCGATCTTCCAGCGCGGCGAGACCCAGATCCTGGGCGTCACCACGCTGAACATGCTCAAGATGGAGCAGCAGATCGACTCGCTGTCGCCCGTCACGAAGAAGCGCTACCTGCACCACTACAACTTCCCGCCCTACTCGACCGGTGAGACCGGCCGCGTCGGGTCGCCGAAGCGTCGCGAGATCGGGCACGGCTTCCTCGCCGAGCGCGCCCTCGTGCCGGTGCTGCCGAGCCGCGAGGAGTTCCCCTACGCGATCCGCCAGGTGTCCGAGGCGCTCAGCTCCAACGGCTCCACCTCGATGGGCTCCGTCTGCGCGTCGACCCTGTCGCTCCTCAACGCCGGTGTGCCGCTGCGCGCCCCGGTCGCGGGCATCGCGATGGGCCTCGTCTCCGACGTGGTCGACGGTCACACCCGCTACGCGGCGCTGACCGACATCCTGGGCGCCGAGGACGCGCTCGGCGACATGGACTTCAAGGTCGCCGGCACCTCGGAGTACGTCACGGCCATCCAGCTCGACACGAAGCTCGACGGCATCCCGTCGTCGGTCCTCGACGCCGCGCTCAAGCAGGCCAAGGACGCCCGCACCACGATCCTCGCGGTGCTCACGGCGGCCATCGACCAGCCCGACGAGATGGCCCCGACCGCGCCCCGCGTGATCTCGGTCCAGATCCCCGTCGACAAGATCGGCGAGCTGATCGGCCCCAAGGGCAAGACGATCAACGCGATCCAGGACGAGACCGGCGCCGACATCTCCATCGAGGAGGACGGCACCGTCTACATCGGCGCCGTCGACGGACCGTCGGCCGAGGCCGCTCGCGCCCAGGTCAACGCCATCGCGAACCCGACCAACCCCGAGGTCGGCGAGCAGTTCCTCGGAACCGTCGTCAAGATCGCGACCTTCGGTGCGTTCGTCTCGCTCCTCCCCGGCAAGGACGGCCTGCTGCACATCAGCGAGGTCCGCAAGCTCGCCGGTGGCAAGCGCGTCGAGAACGTCGAGGACGTCCTCGGAGTCGGCCAGAAGCTGCTCGTCTCGATCACCAAGATCGACGACCGCGGCAAGCTGTCCCTCGCGCCCGTCGTGGCCGAGGACGCCGAGGCGCCCGTCGAGGTCCCCGCCGAGAGCTGATCCCTCCCGCACGACCGACGCCCGTCCCACTCGCGTGGGGCGGGCGTCCGTCGTTCCCGGGGTGGTGGCCGTCCCACTCCGGTGGGGCGGGCGTCCGTCGTTCCCAGGAGTGGTGGCCGTCCCACTCGCGCGGGGCGGGCGTCCGTCGTTCCCGGGTGCGGCCGCACCCCGGTGGGCCGGCGGCCCGTCGTCCGTGGGGTACGGTGGCGGGACCGTGCCGTCGCACCGCCCCGACCGGAGGACCCCGTGACCGACTCGACGCCCCCGGCCCTCGCGCCGGAGACGCCCCTTCCGCCCCGCCTCCTCGGAGCCACCGGTCTGCCCGTGCACCCGGTCGCCCTCGACGGCTCCGTCTTCGGCTGGGCCGCGAGCATCGACGAGACCACCGAGGTCCTCGACGCGTTCGCCGAGCTCGGCGGGACGCTGATCTCGACCGCCGACCACTACGCCACCGGGCGCAGCGAGTACATGATCGGCCGCTGGCTCGAGCAGTCCACCCGGCGCGACGAGCTGCTCGTCGCCACCAAGGTCGGCCGCCACCCCGACGCCCCGGGCCTCGCGGCCGAGGACGTGCGGGTCGCGATCGAGGGCTGCCTGGAGCGGCTCGGCACCCGGATCGACCTGCTCTCCTTCGACAGCGAGGACCCGGAGGTCCCGATCGCCGAGAGCCTCGCCGCCGTCGCCCCGTTCATCGAGAACGGCTCGGTCGGCGCCCTGGGCGCGGCGCACTTCAGCGGCGCCGCCCTGGCCGAGGCGGAGGCGGCGGCTCGCGACCTCGGCCTGCCCGCCTTCACCGCGGTGATCGCCGAGTACAACCTGATGGAGCGCAAGCACTACGAGGCGGACGTCGCCCCCGAGGTGCTCCGCCAGGGTCTCGGCACCCTCGCCCGCCTGCCGCTCGCGAGCGGCTACCTCACCGGGCGGCTGCGCCACCGCTCCGACGAGCCGGAGTCGGTGATGTTCGAGGCCGCGCTCGACTACGTCGGCCGGCACGGCAACAAGGTGCTCGCGGCGCTCGACGAGGTCGCGGAGGCGCACGGCAGCAACCCCGGCACCGCCGCGCTCGCCTGGGTCCTCGCGCACCAGGAGGTCTCGGCCGTCATCGTGCGCGCCCGCGGCGCCGAGGAGGTGGCGTCGATCTTCGGAGCCGCCACGCTGCCGATCACCCGGAGCGAGATCGCCCAGCTCGACCGCGCCTCCGCCTGAGTGGCGCCCCCACGGGTCGGCCGGCAGCACAGGCCGGCCCGGCAGCGCCCCGTCGGAGCAGGGGCGCTGCCGGGCCGGCGGTCAGCGACGCAGGATGCGCGCCTCCCACGGCCCGAGCGTCGAGCCCGACGCGCCCGCGACGTTGCCCAGCACCGTCTCGGCTCCGGCCCACTCCTCGAGCAGCGCGACCTCGAGCGGCTCGCCGGAGACGTTGCCGACCACGAGCAGCTCGCTCGCCCCGGTGCGGGTGAACGCGAAGAGCGTCGGATGCTCGGCCTCGAGCAGGGCGAAGCGGCCCAGCTGCACCGTCTCGTCCTCGTGCCGCAGCGCGATCAGCGCGCGGTAGTACTCGAAGACGGAGCGCTCCGCCGCACGGTCGGCCGCGACGTTCACCTCGACGTGGTTCGGGTTGACCGGGATCCACGGCTCGCCCGTCGTGAAGCCGGCCTGCGGTCCGCCGTCCCACTGCACCGGCGTCCGCGCGTTGTCGCGGCTCTGCGCGCGCAGGCCCGCGAGCACCTGCTCCGGGTCCTCGCCGCGCTCCTCCACCGCCTCGGCGTAGTAGTTCAGCGACTCGACGTCGCGGAAGTCCTCGATGCCGGCGAACGGCACGTTGGTCATGCCGATCTCGTCGCCCTGGTAGATGTACGGCGTGCCGCGCTGCAGGTGCAGGAGCGTCGCCCAGAGCGTGGCCGACTCGTAGCGCCAGGCGGCGTCGTCGCCGAAGCGGGACACCAGCCGGGGCTGGTCGTGGTTGCCGAGGTAGAGGCTGTTCCAGCCGCGCTCGGCGAGCCCGTCCTGCCAGCGGGCGAGATTCGCCTTGAGGGCGACGAGATCGAGCGGGACCGGGTGGAACTTGTCGACGCCGTGGTCGATCCCGACGTGCTCGAACTGGAAGACCATGTCGAGCTCGCGCCGCTCCGGGTCGGTGACGAGCACCGCCTCCTCGAGGGTGACGCCCGGCATCTCGCCGACCGTCATCAGCGCGGCGTCGCGCCCGGCGAACACCGCCTCGTTCATCTCGCGGAGGTACTCGTGCAGCCGGGGGCCCACCCCGCCGACGATCCCGGAGCCGCCGCCAAGCCCGTCGATCTCCTCGACGTTCTTGGAGACCAGGTTGATGACGTCCATCCGGAAGCCGTCGACCCCGCGGTCGAGCCACCAGTTCATCATCGCGTGCACCGCGTGCCGGACCTCCGGGTTCTCCCAGTTGAGGTCGGGCTGCTGCACCGCGAAGAGGTGCAGGAAGTACTCGTCGGTCGCCGGATCGAGGGTCCAGGCCGGGCCGGAGAAGTAGGAGCGCCAGCCGTTGGGCTCGGCGACGTCGAGGCCCGCCTCCGCGGTCGCCTCGAGCTCGGCGTCCGGCGCGAGCACCGCCTCCCGAGCCGCGTTCTCGCGCCCCTGCCGCCACCAGTACCAGTCGCGCTTCGCGTCCTCCTGCGAGGAGCGCGACTGCACGAACCAGGCGTGCTCGTCGCTGGTGTGGTTCACCACGAGGTCCATCACCAGCTTGATGCCGCGCTCGTGCGCCTCGGCGAGGAGCAGGTCGAACTCCTCGAGCGAGCCGAACAGCGGGTCGATGTCCTGGTAGTCCGAGATGTCGTAGCCGTTGTCGTGCTGGGGCGACGGGTAGACCGGCGACAGCCAGACGACGTCCACGCCGAGGTCGGCGAGGTGGTCGAGATGCGCGCGGATGCCGCCGAGGTCGCCGAACCCGTCGCCGTTCGAGTCGGCGAACGAGCGGGGGTAGATCTGGTAGACGACCGCGCTCGTCCACCAGGGCGTCGCGGGGGTCGGGGTGAGGGGCTCCATGGCCCGAATCTAGCCGCCGCCACCGACGCCGGCGGGGTCGCCGCACAGTCGCCGGCCACCCTCGCGAGACCGCCGGAGAACACCGTGTAACGATCGGATTAAGCGTTCCCGAGCGCCCCGCGAGGCGCCCGCCGCGCTCGGATACCCTCGGTCTCGGCGGACCCGACCGCCGCGGGGGAGTGGGCGAGTGGCGAGGGTGAAGGCCGGCTCCGGCGCGCGGACGATGCGCGGCACCGCGGCGCATCCGCCCCTCGCGGACAGCGGGCCCGTCGTGGCCCCCGCCGCCCTCCGGCGCTCGCTCGGCGACGCGGCCGAGGCCCTCTTCCCGCTCGTCCTCGACGCCGCAGCGCTCGCGCGGCGCGAGGTCGGCGGCCCCGAGCTGCTCGAGCGCTTCGCGGCGTGGGGCGGCGACGGCGTCGTCGTCGCGGACACGGCCGGATCCGCGACGGGGGAGGAGCGGGTCGGCGCCTGGCTCGCCGGCCACCGCGACCGCGATCGGTTCCGGCTGCTCGGCCGCTTCGGCGGCTCCCCGTCCACCGTCGCCTCCCCGCGCGCCCTGGTGACCCGCGTCGAGGAGTCGCTGCGACGCCTCGGAGTCGAGCGACTCGACGTCCTCGCGGTCCGCCCCGACGGCGCCGGTCGCCTCGACCAGCTGCTCAGCGCCGTCGAGGTGCTGCTCGCGCGCGGTCTCGTCGGCACCGCCGTCGCCTCGGGATTCGCCGCCGAGGAGCTCTTCGAGGCACGTGTGCTCGCCGGCCACGGCCACCCGCGGTTCGCCGGCGTCGAACTGCCCTACAGCCTGCTCGACAGCACCCGGGCGGACGGCGACCTCGGTCTCGTCGCGGCCGGCCAGGGTCTCTCGCTGCTCTGCACGGCGCCGCTCGCGCACGGCTTCCTCGACGGCGTCGAGCGCGGGCGACGGCAGCTCGGCCGACTCCCCGACGGCGTCCTCGCCGCCGCCCACGTCGGGCGGCGCGGGCGGCGCGTGCTGGTCGCCCTCGACGCCATCGGCGCCGAGCTCTCGGCCACCCCGGCCGCCGTCGCACTGGCCTGGCTGCTCTCCCGTCCGGGAGTGACCGCGGCTGCGGTCGCCCCGCGCTCTCCGGCCGACGTCGACGCCGTGGTGCGCGCCGTCTCGCTCGAGCTCGACGCCGGTCACCTGGCGGCCCTGGAGCGCGCCCGCCGCTGACGGGTCGCGCAGGGATCACCCGGTGCAGGTGGCCTAGGCTGTGCCGGATGAACCACGGTGTCGCACTCCCTCTCGAACAGCCGGAGACGACCATCGGGGCCGCCGGCGGCTCGCTCGTCCGCCGGACCGTCCTCTCGAGCGGTGTCCGCATCCTCAGCGAGGCGATGCCCGGGGCCCGCAGCGCGACGATCGGCTTCTGGGTCGCGGCC
Source organism: Rathayibacter sp. PhB186 (assembly GCF_003751825.1). Classification (NCBI taxonomy): domain Bacteria; kingdom Bacillati; phylum Actinomycetota; class Actinomycetes; order Micrococcales; family Microbacteriaceae; genus Rathayibacter; species Rathayibacter sp. PhB186. Next base: position 143,373 of record NZ_RJKO01000008.1, read on the forward strand.
GGCTCCCGCGACGAGGCGCCCGCCCTGCCCGCGGTCGACGGCCGTCCCGCCGTGCCGTCCAACTTCGGCTCCACGCACTTCCTCGAGCACCTGCTCTTCAAGGGCACGGGCACCCGGTCGGCGCTCGACATCGCGGTCGCCTTCGACTCGGTCGGCGGCGAGCACAACGCGCTGACCGCCAAGGAGTACACCTGCTACTACGCCAAGGTGCAGGACCGCGATCTGCCGATGGCGGTCGAGGTCATCGGCGACATGGTCACGTCGAGCCTGCTCGACCCGGCCGAGTTCGAGACCGAGCGGGGCGTCATCCTCGAGGAGCTCGCGATGGCCGACGACGACCCGGCCGACGTCGCCAGCGAGCGGCTCTTCGAGGCCGTCTTCGGCGAGCACCCGCTCGGGCGCCCGATCGGCGGCACCCCCGCCATCATCGGCGAGGCCACCCGGGACGCCGTCTGGGCGCACTACCGCGCCGCCTACCGCCCGCGCGACCTCGTCGTCACGGTCGCGGGAGCGGTCGACCACGAGGTGCTCGTCGCCCAGCTCGAGCGCGTCCTCGCCGCCGACGGCTGGGATCTCAGCACCCCGGCCGCGCCGGTCGAGCGCCGGGTCGGCGGCTCGGCCGTCTTCACCCGCGGCACCGCCCTCTCGATCACCCACCGCCCGACCGAGCAGGCGAACCTGCTGATCGGCTTCCCCGGCCTGGCCGCCGCGGACGACCGGCGGATGACGATGGGCGTGCTGAACTCGATCCTCGGCGGCGGCATGTCCTCGCGCCTCTTCCAGGAGGTGCGCGAGAAGCGCGGCCTGGCCTACTCCGTCTACTCCTTCGCCCCGTCCTACTCCGACGCCGGACTCTTCGGCCTCTACGCGGCCTGCACGCCGTCGAAGGCCGGCACCGTCGCCGAGCTGCTGCTGGCCGAGTTCACCCGGCTGGCCGAGCACGGCGTCACCGCCGAGGAGCTCGCCCGCGCCCGCGGCCAGCTGTCCGGCGCGGCAGCGCTCGCCCTGGAGGACTCGGACACCCGGATGTCGCGGCTCGGCCGCTCCGAGCTGACCTTCGGCGAGTTCGTCGACCTCGACGAGAGCCTGCGCCGACTCGCCCTCGTCGGCGCGGAGGACGTCCAGGCACTCGCGGCAGACTTGGCCCGGGGGCCGTCGTCGATCTCGGCCGTCGGAGCGGTCGACGAGTCGACCTTCGCCGGCATCGCCGAGATCGAGACCACTCCCGCGGCCTGATCCGCTCTGAGAACACCCGCTGACCGCGCACCGTCGCGCCGCACCAGGGAGGACCTCCGTGTCCCACTACATCTACCTCGTCCGCCACGGCGAGCAGCAGGACGCCGAGCACGGCATGCCCGACGGGCCGCTGTCGGCCCGTGGCGAGCGCCAGGCCCGGCTCATCGCCGAGCGACTCGGCGGCGTCCCCTTCACCGGGGCGTGGCACTCGCCGCTGCGCCGGGCGGAGGAGACCGCCGCACGCTTCCAGGCGGTCCTGCCCGGGCTGTCGATCGAGCCGTCCTCGCTGCTGTTCGACTGCATCCCCTCCGGCCCGACCCCGGACATGCCGCGCGCCTTCGAGCCCTTCTTCGGCAGCGTCACCCCGGCCGAGATCGATGCCGGGCACGCGCAGATGCAGGACGCCGTGGCCGAGTTCCTCGCCCCGTCCCGCGAGGACCGCCACGACCTGCTCATCACGCACAACTTCGTCATCGGCTGGTTCGTCCGGCACGTGTTCGACGCCCCGGACTGGCGCTGGCTCGGCGTGAACCAGGCGAACTGCGGCCTGACGATCATCCGCGTCCGCTCCCGCAAGCCCCCGGTCCTCGTCGTCCACAACGACCTCGCCCACCTCCCCGTCGAGCTGCGCACCGGCCTCCCCGAGGCCCAGTCCTACTGACATCGTCTGCATGCTGATCGAGTAGCCCGCGCAGCGGGCGCATCGAGATCCACCAGCGTCAGAACAGAAGTCTGCAGACCCGTCGTGCTGGCGACGGTGGGTCTCGATACGCCCCTCCGGGGCTACTCGACCAGCATGGAGCGGAGCTGTCGCCGTCCCCATGATCGCGCAGTCGCCTGCGGCCGAGTCGCCCCCTCATGCTGATCGAGTAGCTCGCGCAGCGGGCGTATCGAGATCCACCGCCACCAGCAGCCCCGCGTCCGCCGCGGTCGTTAGGCTGGCCGGGTGACCACCTCCGTCGCCGTCGTCGGTGCAACCGGCAAACTCGGCTCCCTCACCTGCTCGCTCCTCGAGGCCTCGGAGGAGTTCGACCTCGTCGCCCGGCTCGGCTCGCGCAGCGACCCGCGCGAGATGCTCGCGGCGGACGTCGTCGTGGACATGACGCTCCCCGCCGTCAGCCAGCAGATCGTCGACCTCGCCGTCGCGAACGGCAGGAAGGTGCTCGTCGGCACCTCCGGCTGGACCGGCGACCGCATCGCGGCGCTCCGCCGCAGCGTCGACGCGCAGCCCGGCGCCGGCGTGGTGATCATCCCCAACTTCTCGCTCGGCTCGGTCCTCGCCACCGCGCTGTCCACCGTCGCGGCGCGCTTCTTCGACGCGGTCGAGATCGTCGAGACCCACGGCGCGCGCAAGGTCGACTCGCCCTCCGGCACCGCCGTGCGCACCGCCGAGCTGCTGCTCCGTGCGCGCGCCGAGCTGGGACCCGTTCAGGCCCCGCACACCGACCAGCGCGCCCGCGGCCAGCAGGTGGCGAGCATCCCGGTGCACAGCCTGCGCCTGCCCGGGGTCGAGGCGCGCCAGGAGGTGGTCTTCGGCGGCACCGGCGAGACGGTCACGATCCGCCACGACACCACGTCCTCCGCGTCCTACGAGGCCGGCATCCTCCGCGCCCTCGACGCCGTGCGCAGCACCACCGGCGTGGTCGTCGGCCTCGACGCGCTGATCGACCTCCGCGCCGCCTTCGACGCCGCACCCCTGGCCGAGCAGGTCCGCGACGAGCCGGCGATCAGCGACGACCCGCCCTCCGGCCAGGCCGCGGCCGCCACGAGCACCCCGTGAGGACCCGCATCGGCGTCGGCCTGATGGCCGTCCTCCTCGCGCTCTACCTCTTCGTCTGCCTGCAGTACTCGTACGTCGCCTTCGCCGCCGGGACGGTGCCGGGCATCGTGATGGGCGTCGGCCTGCTCGTCCTCGGCGGGGTCGGCGTCTGGGGGCTCGTGCGCGAGATCTCCTTCGGCGTCCGCGCCGAGAAGCTGGCCCGGCGCCTCGAGTCCGAGGACGCCCTGCCCTCCGAGGTCCTCGAATCCAGCGCGACCGGCCGACTCGACCGGACCGAGGCCGACGCGCTCTTCCCGCGCTACGCGGCCGACGTCGACGAGGACCCCGGGAGCTGGCGCGCCTGGTACCGGCTCGGCCTCGCCTACGACGCGAGCGGCGACCGCAAGCGCGCCCGCGGGGCGATCCGCCGCTCGATCGCCCTGGAGCGCGAGCGGCCCGCCTGATCGGCGGCGCTCAGTCCGCCAGCACCGCCTGCAGCGCCTCGGCCACCGTGCGGTGGCGGAAGACGAAGCCGTCGTCGAGCAGCCGCTGCGGCACCAGCCGCTGGCTCGAGAGCAGCAGCTCGTGCCCCGCGTCGCGCAGTGCGAGCTCGATGATCTTCTCGGGGACGGGCAGCTTGAACGGCCGGTGCAGCAGCTCGGCCAGCGTGCTCATGACCTCGTTCGCCGTCGCGGCCTCGGGCCCCGCGAGGTTGACCGGGCCGGACAGCGACGAGGTCAGCAGGTGCCGGATCGCGGCGGCCTCGTCGTAGTGGCTGATCCACGGCCAGTACTGCTGTCCGCCGCCCAGCGGGCCGCTCAGCCCCAGCTTCGTCAGCGGCAGCAGCGGCTTCAGGGCGCCGCCGTTCCCGAGCACGAGCCCGGTGCGCACCGTCACGACGCGCGCGGTCTCGGGAGCGAGCAGCGCCGCCTGCTCCCAGCGCTCGACGACGTCGGCGAGGAAGCCCTCGCCGCGGGGGGACTCCTCGGTCAGCTCCTCGCCCGGCCGGTCGCCGTAGTAGCCGACGGCAGAGGCGTTCAGCAGGATCGACGGGGGAGTGGACGCCATCCGCATCGCGTCGGTGATGGTCTGCGTGGCCTGCACCCGCGAATCGAGGATCTCGCGCTTGTACGAGGAGGTCCACGGGAGGCGGCTGATCGAGGCGCCCGAGAGGTTGACCACGGCGTCGACCCGGTCGAGCACGCTGAAGTCGAGCATGTGCGAGGCGGGCGCCCAGTGGAACTCGTCCGGGCTGGTCGGGGCGTGGCGGACAAGGCGGAAGATCTCGTGCCCGTCCGAGCGGAGCTGGCGCACCAGCTCCGAGCCGATCATGCCGCTCGCCCCGGAGATCAGGACCCGCAGCCGCTTCGGAGCCGCGGGCTCCTCCTGCGCGCGGGTCGCCGTGTCCGGCGCCTCGCCGGGCGGCACGGCCGGCCGCGGTGCCGCCGTGCGGGTGGAGCGCCGGGGGGAGTCGCCGGCGCTGCCGGTGCCGTCCTGGTCCGAGTGCCGTGCGGTCGATTCGCTCATGGTGCCTCCCGAGGCCCGTCGCGGGCCGCCCGCGAAGCGGGATTCAGCCTAGGGCGTCGTGATCGGCATCCGGTGTGCGCCGGCCGCCGGGCGAGCACCCGCGGGGCCGACCGTGCGTCGCTCGGCCCCCGTGCCGAGGGTCTATCGTCGAAGCCGTGACCGACCAGAGCGCCTCCGACAGCACCCCGATCTTCCGCTCCGATGTGGTCGTCGAGCTCGTCCGCTCCAGCGCCCACGACTCCGACGTGCTCTTCGCCGCCCGCGTCTCGACGCAGGGCGAGAAGACCCTCGCCGGCGCCCTCGACGAGGAGTCGGCCGACAGCGAGCTGCAGGGCAAGCGCGACCGCGGCCTGATCAACTACCTGATGCGCGACCGCCACGGCTCGCCCTTCGAGCACAACTCGATGACCTTCTACGTGCAGGCGCCGATCTTCGTCTTCCGCGAGTTCATGCGGCACCGCATCGCCTCCTACAACGAGGAGTCGGGCCGCTACCGCGAGCTCCGCCCCGTCTTCTACGTGCCCGGCCCCCAGCGCAACCTCGTCCAGGTCGGCAAGCCCGGCGCCTACTCCTTCGAGCCCGGCACCCCCGAGCAGACCGAGCTCGTCGTCGCCGAGACCCGCCGCGCCAGCACCCAGGCCTTCGAGGCGTACCAGCGGATGCTCCAGGAGGGCGTTGCCCGCGAGGTCGCCCGCATCGTCCTGCCGCTGAACATCTACTCCTCGATGTACGTGACGCTGAACGCCCGCTCGCTGATGAACTTCCTCTCCCTCCGCACCAAGCGCGAGGACTCGACGTTCCCCTCCTTCCCGCAGCGCGAGATCGAGATGGCCGCCGAGCAGATGGAGCAGCACTTCGAACAGCTCATGCCCCTCACCGCCGCCGCCTTCACCGCGAACGGCCGCGTCGCCCCCTAGCAGCGTCCCTGCCCGCACCGCATCCGCTCTGCAGGTACCCCGCCGTTGTGCAGGTGCCTGTCCGTTGTGCAGGCATCTGTCCGATCTGCAGGCGATCCGAGGACGAAGCCGCCTGGAGCCGCGCGAGTAGGCCCGGGCGGGCCGGGATCGCCTGCACACCGCACCACTCCCCGCGGAGGCATCCCCCTCCACAGGAGCCGTGGCGTCGGATTCTCCACCGATCGGAGCCCGCGCCCCCGCGCGCCCTTCCTGCGCGGCCACGCTCTCCCTGTGCGCGCGTCCTCCGGCTCCGTCCTCCGCGCCGGAGGCCTGGTGAAGACCGAGCAGTTCCTCCGCGAGGGCTCCTCCGCACGCGAGCTCCGCGAGGCGGTGAAGACCGGAGCGCTCCTCCGCGTCCGGAAGGGCTGGTACGCCCTTCCCGGAGTCGACACCGGAATCGAGCGCGCCTTCCGCGTCGGCGGGGTCCTCGCCTGCGCGAACGCCGCCGTCGCGCACGGGCTCTGGGTGCCGCGCTTCCGTGGCCTGCACATCGCCGTCCGCGCCCACGCCTCCCGACTCCGGGATCCCGACCGTCACGCCGTCCGGCTCTCCCACGATCCCGGCGTCGTCGTCCACTGGTCAAAGGAGGCACCGCGGCCCTCCGCTCTGGTCCAGGCGCTCGAGGACTGCGTCGTCGAGGCGGCGGCCTGCCAGGGCGCCGAGTTCGCCTTCGTCCTCCTGGAATCGGCGCTGCACAGGCGGCTCCTCGACTCCGCAGGCCGAGCGCGGCTCCTCGCGCGGCTGCCGGCTCCCCATCGGCGGCTCCTCCGCTGGGCCGGTTCGTCCTCCGAGAGCGGGCTGGAGTCGATGGTCGCCTTCCGGCTGCGGACTCTCGGGATCGCCTTCCGCCAGCAGGTGCGCATCGACCGCCGGCGCATCGACTTCCTGCTCGGCGAGGTGCTCGCCCTCGAGGTGGACGGTGCTGCGTTCCACGATGCCGAGCACGACAACCGGCGCGATGTCGAGCTCGGCCTGCTCGGCTACCGCGTCCGCCACTACCGCACCTCCCTCGTCCTCGACGACCGGCCCCTCGTCGAGGCCGACATCCTCGCCGCCCTCTCCCGCGGGGATCACGTCCGCACCTGACTCCCTCCGTCGGCGCACGGCGGGGATCCGTTCGATCTGCAGGTGTTCCAGCCCCGTCGAGGCGTCCGGCGCGGCTGAAGACCCGTCCGGCTCGGCGACTCCTGCAGATCGAACGAGAGCCCGCAGACCCGGCCGGCAGGATCAGAACGCCTCCAGCCCGCGGCCGCCGACCCGTTACCCTGGGCTCGTGTCAACTCCGGAGAATCCTTTCGGCCAGGTCCTGGTCGCCCTGGTCACCCCGTTCACCGCCGACGGCGAGGTCGACTGGCCCGGTGTCGAGAAGCACATCGACGACTGCATCGCGAAGGGCGCCGACGGCATCGTCGTCACCGGCACCACCGGCGAGACCAGCACCCTCACCGACCCGGAGAAGATCCGGCTCGTCGAGGTCGGCAAGTCCGTCGCCGCGGGACGCGCGAAGATCATCACCGGCGGCGGCTCGAACGAGACCGCGCACGCGATGCAGCTCGCCCGCCAGAGCGAGAAGGCCGGCGCCGACGGCAACATGATCGTCACGCCGTACTACAACAAGCCCACCCAGGCCGGCATCCTCACGCACTTCCGGATGATCGCCGACGCGACCGACCTCCCGGTCATCCTCTACGACATCCCCGGCCGCACCGGCGTGCCCATCCGCTACGAGACGATCCTCCGCGCGGCCAAGCACCCCAACATCCTCGCCGTGAAGGACGCCAAGGGCGATCTCTCCGAGGTCAGCCGCGTCCTCAACCAGACCGACCTGATGTACTTCTGCGGCGACGACGCCAACGTCCTGCCCGAGCTGGCCATCGGCGCCACCGGCCTGATCGGCGTCACCGCCAACATCGCCGCCTCGCCCTACCGCACCATCGTCGACGCCGTGAACTCCGGCGACCTCAGGGCCGCCACCCTCGCGCACCAGCAGCTCGAGCCGCTCGTGCGCGCGGTGATGACGCACGTGCCCGGCACCGTCGCGGCGAAGTACATCCTGCACGGCCTCGGCCGCATCTCCTCGCCCCGCGTGCGCCTGCCGCTGGTCGGCCCCGAGGAGTCGGAGGCCGCCCTGATCGAGGACGAGCTCGGCCTCGTCCGCGACATCCCCGGTGTCGACTTCCGCAACTTCCGGCCCGACCGCAACGCCGCCGCGGGCGGCGCGCTGCCGAAGGTCGCCGGCACCACACGCTGACGCCGCACGAGCGGCACGGACGACTCCCGACCGAGGAAGAGGAGGGCGCATGCCCAGTCCCGTGATCACTCCTGCCGCGCTCGAGGCGGGCACGCTGCGGATCATCCCGCTCGGCGGCCTCGGCGAGATCGGCCGCAATATGACGGTCTTCGAGATCGACGGCAAGATCCTCGTGGTCGACTGCGGCGTGCTCTTCCCGGAGGAGAACCAGCCGGGCGTGGACCTGATCCTGCCCGACTTCACCCCGATCAAGGACCGCCTCGAGGACATCGTCGGCGTCGTGCTGACCCACGGCCACGAGGACCACATCGGTGCTGTCCCCTACCTCCTCAAGCTCAAGCGGGACATCCCGCTGATCGGCTCGACCCTGACGCTCGCGCTGGTCGAGGCGAAGCTGAAGGAGCACCGGATCAAGCCCTACACGCTGACGGTGAAGGAGGGCGACGTCGAGAACCTCGGTCCCTTCGAGCTCGAGTTCGTGGCGGTCAACCACTCCATCCCGGACGCGCTCGCCGTCGCGATCATCACCGACGCGGGCTCCGTGCTGCACACCGGCGACTTCAAGATGGACCAGCTCCCGCTCGACGGGCGCATCACCGATCTCCGCGCCTTCGCCCGCCTCGGCGAGGAGGGCATCGACCTGTTCATGGTCGACTCGACCAACGCCGACGTGCCCGGCTTCACGCCGAACGAGCGCGACATCGGCCCGGTCATCGAGAGCGTGATCGCGAAGGCGACCCGCCGGGTCATCGTGGCGAGCTTCTCCAGCCACGTGCACCGGGTGCAGCAGGTGCTCGACGCTGCGCACGCGAACGGGCGCCGCGTGGCGCTGCTCGGCCGCTCGATGGTGCGCAACATGGGCATCGCGGCCACCCTGGGATACCTCAAGGTGCCGGAGGGTGTGCTGATCGACGTCAAGAAGGCGGGCGACATCCCGGAGGACAGGATCGTCTACATGTCCACCGGCTCGCAGGGCGAGCCGATGGCGGTGCTCAGCCGGATGGCGAACCTCGACCATCAGATCCAGCCCGGCGAGGGCGACACCGTCATCCTCGCGTCGAGCCTCATCCCGGGCAACGAGAACGCCGTCTACCGCGTGATCAACGGCCTGACCAAGCTCGGCGCCACCGTCGTGCACAAGGGCAACGCGAAGGTGCACGTCTCGGGTCACGCCGCCGCCGGCGAGCTCATCTACTGCTACAACATCCTCAAGCCGCTCAACGTCCTGCCGGTGCACGGCGAGTACCGCCACCTCGTCGCCAACGCGAAGCTCGCGCAGGCCACCGGCATCGCGGAGGAGAACACGATCATCGCCGAGGACGGCACGGTGCTCGATCTCCGAGACGGCGTCGTGACCGTGGCCGGCCAGCTCGACCTCGGCTTCGTCTACGTCGACGGCTCGTCGGTCGGCGAGATCACCGACGCCGACCTCAAGGACCGCCGCATCCTCAGCGAGGAGGGCTTCATCTCGATCATCGTCGTCGTGGAGGCGGGCACCGGCCGGATCGTGGTCGGTCCCGAGATCCACGCCAAGGGCTTCGCCGAGGACGACCGCGTCTTCGACGACGTGAAGCCGCGCATCGCGAAGGCCCTCGAGGAGGCGGTGCAGAGCGGAGTCAGCGACCAGCACGCGCTCTCGCAGAGCATCCGCCGCGTCGTCGGCCGCTGGGTGAACACCACCTACCGCCGCCGCCCGATGATCGTCCCCCTCGTCATCGAGGCCTGACCCCGGACGGAGTGCCCCCGACGCTCCGGCCCGTTCCCGCACCGTCACCCGCCCCCGGGCACCCGTCCGCACCTCATGCCAGACCCGATCCCCCACGGAGACCGCGCATGGACCACTCGATCCGCCCCGCCCGCCGCGAGGACGCCCCCTTCCTCGCCGACATGCTCGTCGACGCGGCGAACTGGAACTGGACGGCGGCCCGCACCCGCATCGACGTCCTCGAGGAGGAGTCGACCCGCCGCTACGTCGCCGGCTGGCCCCGGCCCGGCGATCTCGGCTCGGTCGCCGAGACCGCCGACGGCGAGCGGATCGGCGCCTGCTGGTTCCGCCTCTTCAGCGCCGCCGCACCCGGCCGCGGGTTCGTCGCCGCGGGCGTGCCCGAGCTGACCCTCGGGGTGCGGCCGGTCTGGCGCGCGCAGGGCATCGGCCGAGCGCTGCTGCGCGCCGCTCTCAACCAGGCACGCACCGCCGGCTACGCGCGGGTCTCGCTCAACGTGTCGACGGACAACTTCGCCCGACGGCTCTACCGGAGCGAGGGCTTCAGCGCGGTGGCCGACCGCGGCGACGCGGAGACGATGGTCGCGACGCTGCGCTGACCGCACGAGGTCCGGGCCGCGCGGCCGCCGCCCCCCGGCGCGGGTCCGCGGCGATGACGGAGGCGGCGGGTACGGTGGCCCTATGGCGACGACTCCGAAGACGACCTCCCGCGCGAAGGCGAGCGCCCCCGCGCGCTCGAGCACTCCGCGCTCCGGCCGCGGCTCCGGGCGGGGATCGTCCGAGAAGAGCACGGTCGCGTTCAGCTCGACCCCGCGCACGAATCCGCTCGTCACCGTCTGGATGGCGCTGGCGCACCTGGCCGGCGGTGCCGCCCGCGCGCTCGGTCCGGAGCGCCTGGCGAAGGAGGAGCGCCGCGACGGCGTCCCCTTCCTGCTCCTGCTGCTCGCGATCACCGGCGCGGTGGTGGAGTGGTTCCTCGCGACCGACCCGGTCGCCCTCGTGCTCGACGCCTGGAGCTTCGGCGGCCTGTTCGGCCGCGTCGCCTACGTCCTCCCCGTGGTGCTGCTGCTCTTCTCGCTCTGGCTGTTCCGCCACCCGCGCTCGGTCGACGACAACGGCCGCATCGGGGTGGGCCTCGCCGTCCTGCTGATCTCCTCCGCCGGGCTCTGCCACGCGCACCTCGGCGCGCCGCAGCCGGGATCGGGCATCGAGCAGATGGCCGCCGCCGGCGGTGTCCTGGGCTGGCTCGTCGGCGCGCCCCTCGTGGCGATCGCGACCGTGCCGGGCGCCACGGTGCTCCTCTCCCTGGTCGTCCTGCTCTCCCTCTTCATCATCACCAAGACCCCGCCGAACCGGATCGCCGCCCGCTCGCGCGAGCTCTACGGCTACCTCTTCGGCGCCCCCGTCCTCGACGACGAGGAGCGGGCGCGCCTCAAGGCCGAGAGGGCCGCGAGCAAGGCGGCCGCGAAGGCCGAGAGCGAGAAGGCCGACGACGAGCAGGAGGACGGCGGCGAGCTGCCCTGGTGGCGCCGCACGGACTCCGGTCGCGAGGACGAGCCGACCGTCCAGGCCGAGCTGCCGATCGACGCGCTCGGCGACGAGGACGAGGCGCCGAAGGGCCGCAAGGGCCGAGGCCGCGCCAAGGGCTTCGACACCGCGCTCGAGGAGCCGGCGTCCGCCGAGCGCGACGAGCCGGCCGACCCGCCCACCCGCTCCTACGCGACCGAGGTGATCTCCGAGGCCGAGTCGGCCGAGGCCGCCCTGGCCCGCCACGATCAGAGCGCGACCACCCGCATCCCGCTGGGCGTGGTGGACGACGACGCGACCGGCGTCATCGCGCTCGACGACCTCGACGTCGCCCCCGCCGTCCCGCTGCCGCCGATGATCGAGACCGGTCCGATCGCCCCTGTCGTCGCCGACCCCACCGCCGACTTCGACTCCTCGTTCGAGGAGGAGACCCCCTACCGCCTGCCGTCCGCCTCCGCCCTCTCCACCGGTACGCCGTCGAAGGCGCGCTCGGCGGCGAACGACGAGATGGTCCGCGCGCTCACCGAGGTGCTCCAGCAGTTCAACGTCGACGCGACGGTCACCGGCTTCTCCCGCGGCCCGACGGTCACCCGCTACGAGATCGAGCTCGGCCCGGGCGTCAAGGTCGAGCGCGTCACGGCGCTGAGCAAGAACCTCTCCTACGCGGTCGCCAGCAACGAGGTGCGGATCCTCTCGCCGATCCCGGGCAAGAGCGCGATCGGCGTCGAGATCCCGAACACCGACCGCGAGATCGTCTCGCTCGGCGACGTCCTGCGCTCCGCCGCGTCGACGACGTCGACCCACCCGATGACGATCGGCGTCGGCAAGGACGTCGAGGGCGGCTACGTGGTGGCCAATCTCGCCAAGATGCCGCACCTCCTGGTCGCCGGCTCGACCGGCTCCGGCAAGTCCAGCTTCGTGAACTCGATGATCACGAGCCTGCTGATGCGCGCGAGCCCGCAGGACGTCCGGATGGTGCTGATCGACCCCAAGCGCGTCGAGCTCACGATCTACGGCGGGGTCCCGCACCTGATCACGCCCATCATCACGAACCCCAAGAAGGCCGCCGAGGCGCTCCAGTGGGTCGTGAAGGAGATGGACATGCGGTACGACGACCTCGCGTCGTTCGGCTACCGGCACATCGACGACTTCAACGCGGCGGTGCGCAGCGGCGAGATCAAGCTCCCCGCGGGCAGCAACCGCGTCCTCCGGCCCTACCCCTACCTCCTGGTGGTCGTCGACGAGCTCGCCGACCTGATGATGGTCGCCCCGCGCGACGTCGAGGACTCGATCGTCCGCATCACCCAGCTCGCCCGGGCCTCCGGCATCCACCTCGTGCTCGCCACCCAGCGGCCGAGCGTCGACGTCGTCACCGGCCTGATCAAGGCCAACGTGCCCAGCCGCCTGGCCTTCGCCGTGACGAGCGTCACCGACTCGCGGGTCATCCTCGACCAGCCCGGCGCCGACAAGCTCATCGGCCAGGGCGACGGCCTGTTCCTGCCGATGGGCACGAACAAGCCGATGCGTGTCCAGGGCGCCTGGGTCCGCGAGGAGGAGATCGCCAAGGTCGTCGAGCACGTCACGCGGCAGGCCCAGCCCGAGTACCGTCAGGACATCACGGTCCAGGCGCAGCGCAAGGAGATCGACTCCGACATCGGCGACGATCTCGAGCTGCTGATGGCGGCGGCGGAGCTCGTGGTCAGCACGCAGTTCGGCTCGACCTCGATGCTGCAGCGCAAGCTCCGCGTCGGCTTCGCGAAGGCGGGCCGCCTGATGGATCTGCTCGAGTCCCGCGAGGTCGTCGGCCCCTCCGAGGGGTCGAAGGCGCGCGACGTGCTGGTGACCGCCGAGCAGCTGCCGGGGGTCCTCTCGCGGATGCGCGGCGAGGAGCCCGGCGAGCACTCCGCCGCGCCGTCGCCGACCGCACCCGACGCCTACGCCGATCCGCTGGCGGAGCCCTCGGGCCCGGTCGCGACCGACTACCACGACGACGACGAGGGCTCCGACGACGACGCCTGGGCGCTCACGGGGCGCGACTGAGCGATGACCACGCCGCCGAATCGACCGATCACGAGGAACGGCTCAGACCGATGACCAGCCCCACCGCGCACGCCGACGCCGCCCCGAGCAACTGGAACCTGCCCAACGCGATCACCGTGGTGCGCATCCTGCTCGCCCCGGTGTTCTTCTGGCTGCTCCTGGCCGACAACGGCGAGGACGGCGGCGTGCGCATCGCGGCCGCGCTGCTCTTCATCGTCGCGATCGCGACCGACGGGATCGACGGCCACATCGCGCGCAGCCGCGGGCTGGTCACCGACCTCGGCAAGCTGCTCGACCCGATCGCGGACAAGGTGCTCACCGGCGCCGCGCTGGTCGGCCTCTCGATCCTCGCCGAGCTGCCCTGGTGGGTCACGATCGTCATCCTCGTCCGCGAGATCGGCATCACCGTGTTCCGGATGGCCGTCCTCTCGGACCGGGTGATCCCCGCCTCCCGCGGCGGCAAGCTGAAGACGATCGTGCAGTCCGTCGCGATCTCGCTCGCGCTCCTTCCGCTCTGGACCTTCCTGGGCGAGTGGGTGCACTGGCTGAACGGCATCACGATGACGGCCGCGGTCGTCCTCACCGTCGTGACCGGCATCGACTACCTGGCCGACGCGGCGCGCCAGAGTCGCGCGGCCCGCGGGCGCCGATGAGCGCCGAGGAGCTGCTGCGGGCACTCGCGGAGCGCGGTCTCGCGCTGGCGGTCGCGGAGTCGCTGACGGGCGGGGCGCTGAGCTCCGCACTCGTCGAGGTGCCCGGCGCCTCCGCCGTCTACCGCGGGGGAGTGGTGTCCTACGCCACTGACCTGAAGCACCGCCTGCTCGGGGTCGACGCGGAGCTCCTGGGACAGGAGGGACCCGTCCACCCCGTGGTCGCCGTGCAGATGGCGCGCGGCGTCGCCCGGCAGCTCGGCGAGGCCGGCGCGCGGACCGTCGGCGTCGCGACGACGGGGGTCGCGGGCCCGGAGCCGCAGGGCGGAGCGGCCGTCGGCACCGTGTTCGTCGCGGCGGTCCTGGGCGAGGTCGAGCTCGTGCGTGAGTACCGCTTCGGCGGCGGGCGGCCCGAGATCCGCGCCGCGTCCGTCGCCGCGGCACTCGATCTTGCCGGCGAGCTCGCGGCCTCGGCCGTGTGACGTCCGAGAGTCCCCGAACCGCCTCGGAATCGTGGAATGCGCGGGGTTTCGGCCGGGTTACATCTGACGTCGCTCACACGCAAAGTCCAGTCATCCGGTATTAGAGTCGACTCACACGAGCCGGGTAGTGAACAGCTATCCGGCTCTCTCGTACACATCCCCTTCGAATCCGATGCTCCGGCATTCCTCGAAGCGGTGCGCGAGAAGCGGTTGACGTGGAGAAGGAGGGTCCAGTGGTTCTAGTTCGTCAGGAGATCGGCGATGTCCTCAGGGACTTTCGCCTGCAGAAAGGTCGCACCCTGCGCCAGGTGGCGAGCAAGGCGAGTGTCGCTCTCGGCTACCTCAGCGAGGTCGAGCGCGGTCAGAAGGAGGCGTCGTCCGAGATCCTCGCTTCGGTGGCCGATGCGCTCGACACTCCGATCTCGGTGATCATGCGCGAGGTCGGCGACCGTCTCGCGGTCATCGAGGGGATCGACACGATCCCCGACACCATCCCGGCCGACATGGTCGCCGGATTCGACGCGGACCTCGTCTCGCAGTAGCGGATCCGTCCTCTTCCCACCCACCGCACCGCACCTCGCGAAGGGCGCCCGAGCTCCGGCTCCGGCGCCCTTCGTCGTTCCCGGAGACGCACCCGCCCGCACCCTCCGGGCTTCCGCCCCGGTTCGGCTTGTTACCGTGGTGGCATGCGCCTGAGCGAGTTCCAGCAGCTGGTCGACGACGAGTTCGGCGACGCGTACGCGCGCGTCCTCGTCTCCGACCTCGTGCTGACCGAGCTCGGCGGGAGGACCGCGCAGAGCGCCCTCCGCGACGGCGCGGAGCCCCGAGAGGTCTGGATCGCGCTGTGCCGCGCCAACGACGTCCCCGAGGGCCGCTGGCACGGGATCGACCCGGCGAAGCGCCGGCACTGACGTCGCGCGGCTCCGGCGGCGGTCTGCGGCCCGAAGTCGTGTTCGACACGCCGGGCGCGCCACCATCGAATCCCTGTTCGAACGGGTCTAAGCTCCTCACCAGAAGCAGGATCGCCTCCGTCTCCACAGAAGCGGTCCGGCTCGGCGCCGATGTCGGTGGTCGGGCCTACCGTCGACATCAGTCACACGGACTGCTTCACCGCCTTGTCGCAACCGGCCGGGACCGCATTCAGGGGCACTCGCCCGCGAACGGTCCCGGTACGACACGACAGCCTGTAGGCGATACCACCACGACACGAGAGCGAGACGGCCATGCCCAGTTCCTCAGACCGCGAGAAGTCCCTCGAGACCGCACTCGCCCAGATCGACCGCCAGTTCGGCAAGGGCGCCGTCATGCGCCTCGGCAGCGATGACCGCGCCCCCGTCGAGGTGATCCAGACCGGCTCGATCGCGCTCGACGTCGCGCTCGGGATCGGCGGACTCCCGCGCGGCCGCATCGTCGAGATCTACGGCCCCGAGTCCTCGGGAAAGACCACGCTGACCCTGCACGCGATCGCCAACGCCCAGCGCAACGGCGGCATCGCGGCCTTCATCGACGCGGAGCACGCGCTCGACCCCGAGTACGCCAAGAAGCTCGGCGTCGACATCGACTCGCTCCTCGTCTCGCAGCCGGACACGGGCGAGCAGGCGCTCGAGATCGCCGACATGCTCGTGCGCTCCGGCTCCATCGACCTCATCGTCATCGACTCCGTGGCGGCGCTCGTGCCCCGCGCCGAGATCGAGGGCGAGATGGGCGACTCGCACGTCGGCCTCCAGGCCCGCCTGATGTCGCAGGCCCTCCGCAAGCTCACCGGTGGCCTGAACACCACGAACACCACGATGATCTTCATCAACCAGCTCCGCGAGAAGATCGGCGTCTTCTTCGGCAGCCCCGAGACCACCGCGGGCGGCAAGGCGCTGAAGTTCTACGCGTCGGTCCGCCTCGACATCCGCCGCATCGAGACGCTGAAGGACGGCACCGACGCGGTCGGAAACCGCACCCGCGTCAAGGTCGTCAAGAACAAGATGGCGCCGCCGTTCAAGCAGGCCGAGTTCGACATCCTCTACGGCATCGGCATCTCCCGCGAGGGCAGCCTCATCGACTTCGGTGTCGAGCACGAGATCGTCCGCAAGTCGGGCGCCTGGTACACCTACGACGGCGACCAGCTCGGCCAGGGCAAGGAGAAGGCGCGCCAGTTCCTCATCGACAACCCGGACATCGCGGCGGAGATCGAGAAGCGCATCCTGATCAAGCTCGGCGTCGTCGCCGACCCGAACGCCGTGGTCGACGCCGCCCCGGTCGCGATCGAGACGAAGCAGCCGGTCCGCGAGACCAAGCCGCCCGTCCGCAAGGGCGCGTAGCCCGTGGGGGAGAAGGCTGCGGAGGGAGCACAGGGTCGGCCCGTGGCCTTCCTCCCCTGGGTGAAGGACGACGGGGCGGCCGCCGAGGCGGTCGAGCCAGCCGTCGACGCGATCTCCGAACTGTCGGCGCACGTCGCGCGGCGCGACGCCGCGCCCTCGAGGGCTCCGGGCCGGTCGTCCCGATCGGACGACTCCGCGGCGGACGTCGCAGAGGACTCCCCGGAGGAGGACTCCTTCGCGGAGGATCTCCCCGAGGAGCCCGACCCCGAGCAGATCGCCGACCGCATCGTCCGCGGCCTGTCGCGCAAGAGCCTCTCGGTCGCCGAGGTCGAGGCGCGCCTCTACACCGAGGGCGTCGCCGAGAAGGACGCGATCGACATCCTCGAGCGCTTCACCCGCTTCGGCTACCTCGACGACTACAAGATGGCGGAGTCGCTGGTGATCCAGCTGCGCGAGCGCAAGAAGCTCGGTCGCTCGTCGATCATGCAGGAGCTGCGCGCCCGCAAGCTCGACCCGGATGCGATCGCGACGGCGCTGGACGAGTTCGACGGCGACGACGAGTACCGCACCGCGATGGAGCTCGCGCGCAAGCGCCTGCCGAGCCTGCGGTCGCTCTCCGACGAGGTCGCCGAGCGCCGCCTCTCCGGGTTCCTCGCGCGCCGCGGCTACGCCGGCGCGCTCGTCCAGCGCGTCGTCCGCGAGACGGTGCGCAAGCCCGGCTCGAGCGTCCGCTTCCGCTGAGCCTCCACGCCGCCCGGTCGCCGAGAGCCGGCCGGAGCGGCGCGTAGAATCGCACACCATGAGCACGCTCGGTCCGGTGACCTCCCCCCTCGTCGACGCGCGGCCGAGGACCTACGAGGTCCGCACCTTTGGCTGCCAGATGAACGTCCACGACTCCGAGCGGCTGAGCGGCTCGCTCGAGGCGGCCGGCTACGTCTCGGCCGACGGCGCCGAGGCCGACATCGTCGTCATCAACACCTGCGCGGTCCGCGAGAACGCGGACAACAAGCTCTACGGCAACCTCGGCCACCTCGCCTCGGTCAAGCGCCGGCACGAGGGGATGCAGATCGCCGTCGGCGGCTGCCTCGCGCAGAAGGACAAGAACGTCATCCTCGAGAAGGCTCCGTGGGTCGACGTCGTCTTCGGGACGCACAACATGGGCGCGCTGCCGAGACTGCTCGAGCGGGCCCGGCACAACGACGAGGCCCAGCTCGAGATCCTCGAGTCGCTCGACGTCTTCCCCTCGACGCTGCCGACCAAGCGCGACTCGACCTACAGTGGCTGGGTCTCCATCTCCGTCGGCTGCAACAACACCTGCACCTTCTGCATCGTCCCCGCGCTGCGCGGCAAGGAGAAGGACCGCCGTCCCGGCGACGTGCTCGCCGAGATCCAGGCACTTGTCGACGACGGTGCGATCGAGGTCACCCTCCTCGGCCAGAACGTGAACTCCTACGGCGTCGAGTTCGGCGACCGCCAGGCGTTCTCGAAGCTGCTCCGGGCCGCGGGCACGATCGAGGGCCTCGAGCGGATCCGCTTCACCAGCCCGCACCCGGCCGCCTTCACCGACGACGTCATCGACGCGATGGCCGAGACGCCGGCCGTCATGCCGCAGCTGCACATGCCGCTGCAGTCCGGCTCCGACCGCATCCTCAAGGCGATGCGCCGCTCCTACCGCTCCGAGCGCTTCCTCGGGATCCTCGACCGCGTCCGCGACCGGATCCCGCACGCGGCGATCAGCACCGACATCATCGTCGGCTTCCCCGGCGAGACCGAGGCCGACTTCCAGGAGACCCTCCGCGTGGTCGAGGCGGCCCGCTTCGCCTCCGCCTTCACCTTCCAGTACTCCATCCGCCCGGGGACGCCCGCGGCGACGCTGCCCGACCAGATCCCGAAGGCCGTCGTCCAGGAGCGCTTCGAGCGCCTGGCCGCCCTGCAGGACTCGATCAGCGAGAGCGAGAACCGCACGGTCGTCGGGCGCCGGATCGAGGTGCTCGTCGCGACCGGTGAAGGGCGCCGCGACAGCGAGACGCACCGCCTCAGCGGTCGCGCCGAGGACAGCCGCCTGGTGCACTTCGACGTCCCGGCCGGCTCCGAGCAGCCGCGCCCGGGCGACGTCGTCAGTGTCGAGGTCACCCGCGCCGCCCCCTTCTACCTGATCGCCGACTCCGTCGACGGCGCTCCGCTGCAGGTCCGCCGCACCCGCGCCGGCGACGCCTGGGACCGTGCTCAGACGGAGTCCTGCGGCGTCCCCGCCGCGCCGGACGCCACCGGAGCGCCGAGGGTCTCGCTCGGGCTGCCCTCGCTCCGCCTCCGCCCGATCACGCCGGCCGCGCCGGAGACGCTGACCACGCCGATCTACGACGCTCTCGATGGCGAGCGCTGAGCGGGCGGCGCCCGCCCTCCTCACCGTCGTCGGCGCCACGGGTACCGGAAAGTCCGACCTCTCGCTCGCCCTCGCCGCCGCGATCCGCGCGTCCGGCGGTGCGGCCGAGGTCGTCAACGCCGACGCGATGCAGCTCTACCGCGGCATGGACATCGGGACCGCGAAGCTCCCGCCGGAGGAACGCCAGGGCGTGCCGCACCACCTGCTCGACGTCCTCGAGGTCACCGAGGACGCCTCCGTCGCCCGGTACCAGCGCGAGGCCCGCGCGGTGATCGACGACGTCCTGGCGCGCGGCGCGACCCCGATCCTCGTCGGCGGCTCCGGCCTCTACGTCTCGAGCGTGATCTTCGAGTTCTCCTTCGCCGGCACCGATCCCGCGCTCCGGCGGTCCCTCGAGGAGACGGCCGAGCGCGAGGGGTCCGCGGTGCTCTTCGAGCGGCTCCGCGCCGTCGACGCCGAGGTCGCCGCACGGATCGGGCCGCACAACGTCCGCCGGATCGTGCGCGCCCTCGAGATCACCGAGCTCACCGGCTCGCCGAACAGCGCGCTGATGTCGGACACCCCCGTCCCGTGGCGCCCGAGCACGGTCCTCGCGCTGGCCGCGCCGCGGGACGTCCTCGTCGAGCGGCTCGACCGCCGCGTCGAGCGGATGTGGGCGGGCGGCATGCTCGACGAGGTCGAGCGCCTCGTGCCGCTCGGCATCGAGCGGGGCGTCACCGCCAGCCGGGCCATCGGCTACGCCCAGGCGCTCGCGCAGCGCTCGGGCGAGCTGACCCGGGAGGAGGCGATCGCCTCCACGCAGGCGCTCACCCGCCGCTACGCGCGTCGGCAGAACAGCTGGTTCCGCCGCTACCAGGCGGCGCACTGGCTGCCCTTCGACGCTCCGGACCTGCTCGAGCAGGCGCTCGTCCTCGCCCAGGTCGGCGCTCCGGCGCCTCGCTAGGCTGTCCGCCATGACGATCGAGCTGCACTTCACCAAGGGCCAGGGCACCGGCAACGACTTCGTGCTCTTCAGCGACCCGGACGGTGAGGTCGACCTCTCGCCCGCGCAGATCGCGATGATCTGCGACCGGCACTTCGGCGTCGGTGCCGACGGCATCATCCGCGCGGTCCGCTCCCGGTCCCTCGCCGACGGTGCCGCCGCCCTCGAGCAGGAGCCGGAGGCGGAGTGGTTCATGGACTACCGCAACGCCGACGGCTCGATCGCCGAGATGTGCGGCAACGGCATCCGCGTCTACGCGGCGTTCCTGCTCGCCGGCGGTCTGGCGACCCTCGAGCAGGGCGACACCCTCCCCATCGGCACTCGCGCCGGGGTCCGCGACGTCACCCGCAGCGGTGCCGGCTTCCAGGTCGACCTCGGGCGCTGGGAGCTGGCCGGCGGCGAGCCGCTCGTCCGGGCAAAGGAGCTGAAGGTTCCCCGTCCCGGTCTCGGGCTCGACCTCGGCAACCCGCACATCGTCGTCGCACTGAGCAACGACGAGGAGCTCGACGAGGCCGACCTCAGCTACATCCCGCAGATCGAGCCGGAGCCGGCCGACGGGGCGAACGTCGAGTTCGTCGTGCCGGGCGAGCCGCTGGTGCACGACGGCATCGGCCGGATCCGGATGCGCGTCCACGAGCGAGGCAGCGGCGAGACGCTCAGCTGCGGTACGGGCGCCGCCGCGGCGGCCCTCGCCGTGCGCTACTGGGCCGGAGCGCGCGCTCCGCAGTCCTGGCGCGTGGAGGTCCCCGGCGGCACGCTGGGCGTCACGATGTTCCCGACCGAGGAGGGCGAGCACGTCGGCCTGTCCGGCCCGGCCGACCTCGTCTACACCGGCACGATCCGGATCGACTAGCTCGGGATCGGCCGGTCGAGCGATCGATCGACCGGCGCGGCACCGATCCGGTCCGGCGAGCGCGGCCGACTCCTGCGATCAGGCGGTACGCGTGGTGCGGATGACGCGGAAGCCCTTGGCCGAGGAGATCCGGTCGACCTCGAGCCGGCCCTCGAACGTCTCGATCAGCCAGGTCAGCAGCGAGTCGGCGCCGAGGTTTCGCTGCACGACGAGCCAGCCCTCCGCATCGGGCTCGAGGCGCGGCAGCCAGCGCTCGAGCAGCGCGTGCAGCTCGGCCTTGCCGACCCGGATCGGCGGGTTCGACCAGACGGCGGCGAAGCGGACGTCCTCGGGAACATCCTCGGGCAGCACGGCGTTGACATTGGAGACACCGAGTTCTGCGCAGTTGCGACGGACGAGCTCGAGCGCCCGCTGGTTGACGTCGACCGCCCACACCCGGGCGTCGGGGGAGCCGAGCGCCAGGGCGAGCGAGATCGGTCCCCAGCCGCAGCCGAGATCCAGGAGGTCCCCGCTCGCGGGGGCGTCGGGGACCGCGTCCAGCAGGACCCGGGTGCCGAGATCGACGTGGCCGGGGCTGAACACCCCGCCGGCGGTCGTGACCTCGAGGTCGCGGCCGGCGATCCGGGCGCTGATCCTCCGGGGTCGGAGGTCGCCGTCGGGAGTGCTGGTGAAGTAGTGCTCGGCGGCCATGAGAAGTGAACTTATCAACAGCTGAGGAGTTAGTGTTATCCGGATGACGGAAGACCTGAACGAGACCGACACGACCGAGGCCGTGGACGTCGTCTCGCGGGTCCTGGCGAACGCGCAGTCGCGCTCGTCGGGATATTCGCGGTTCGTCGCGGGCGGAGCCCAGGCGCTGCAGAGCGCCGGAGGCGACGTCGAGCGCGACGCCGAGCAGACCAGCGACGGCGATCAGTTCGATCGCGAGGACCGGCAGGCGCTGCGACGCGTGGCCGGCCTCTCGACCGAGCTCGAGGACGTCACCGAGGTCGAGTACCGCCAGCTGCGCCTCGAGAACGTGGTGCTGATCGGCGTCTACTCGCAGGGCTCGATCGAGGACGCGGAGAACTCGCTGCACGAGCTCGCCGCCCTGGCCGAGACCGCGGGAGCGACCGTCCTCGACGGTCTGCTGCAGCGCCGGCCGCACCCCGACCCGAGCACCTACCTGGGCAAGGGCAAGGCGGAGGAGCTCGCCGGGCTCGTCGCCGCCCTCGGCGCCGACACGGTCGTCGCCGACACCGAGCTGGCTCCGAGCCAGCGCCGCTCGCTGGAGGACGTGGTGAAGGTCAAGGTCATCGACCGCACGGCCGTCATCCTCGACATCTTCAGCCAGCACGCCACGAGCCGCGAGGGCAAGGCGCAGGTCGAGCTCGCGCAGCTTGAGTACCTGCTCCCGCGCCTGCGCGGCTGGGGCGAGTCGATGTCCCGCCAGGCCGGCGGCCAGGTCGGCGCCGGCGCCGGCATGGGCTCGCGTGGTCCGGGTGAGACGAAGATCGAGCTCGACCGCCGCCGCATCCACACCCGCATGGCGCGCCTGCGCAAGCAGATCACCGCGATGAAGCCCGCCCGGGAGGCGAAGCGCGCCAACCGCAAGCGCAACGCGGTGCCGTCGGTCGCCATCGCCGGCTACACCAACGCCGGCAAGTCCAGCCTGCTCAACCGGATGACGCACGCGGGCGTGCTCGTCGAGAACTCGCTCTTCGCCACCCTCGACGCGACGATCCGCAAGTCCGAGACCCCGGACGGGCGCGGCTACACGCTCGCCGACACCGTCGGCTTCGTGCGCGCCCTGCCGCACCAGCTGGTGGAAGCGTTCCGCTCGACCCTGGAGGAGGTCGCCGACTCGGACATCATCGTCCACGTCGTCGACGCCTCGCACCCGGACCCCGCGGGGCAGATCGCGACCGTCCGAGACGTCATCGGCGAGGTGGGCGCACGGAGCATCCCCGAGATCATCGCGTTCAACAAGTCCGATCTCGTCGACGAGGGCCAGCGGCTCGTGCTGCGCGGTCTCGCCCCCGGCGCCGTCTTCGTGTCGGCGCGCACCGGCGAGGGGATGGACGAGCTCCAGGCGAAGATCGCCGAGATCCTGCCGGAGCCGCAGATCGAGATCGACCTGCTCGTGCCCTACGACCGCGGCGACGTGGTCTCCGCGCTGCACCGCAACGGCCGGATCCTCTCGACGCAGTACGTCGAGGGCGGCACGCACGTCCACGCGCTCGTGCACGAGGACCTGGCCGGCTCGCTGGGTGAGTTCGCGGCCCCCGTCGCCGCCGTCGAGGCGTAGCGGCGGAGCCGGCACCCGCGCCCGAAGCGCCCGCGACCACGGATCACCTCCGCGGTCGCGGGCGCTTCGTCGTCACGCTGCGCGAGCTGCTCGCCGTGCGTCCCGGTGAACGCAGGAGGGGCGGACGGCTCGGTGCCTTCCGCCCCTCCTGCGCGTGTGCGCCGCCGCGTCAGACGGAGCGGAGCACCGCGACGATCTTGCCGAGGACCTCGGCCTCGTCGCCGAGGATCGGCTCGAAGTTGGAGTTGCGGGGGAGCAGCCAGGTGTGGCCGTCGCGCTGACGGAGGACCTTGACGGTCGCCTCGCCGTCGAGCATCGCGGCGACGATCTCGCCGTTCTCCGCGGTGCGCTGCGAGCGGACGACGACCCAGTCGCCGTCGCAGATGGCGGCGTCGATCATCGACTCGCCGACCACCTTGAGCATGAAGAGCTCGCCCTTGCCGACCAGCTGGCGGGGGAGCGGGAAGACCTCGTCGATCTGCTGGTCCGCCATGATCGGCACTCCCGCCGCGATCCGGCCCACCAGCGGCACCATCGCCGCGTCGGCGACCGTCGCCGTCGACTCGAACGAGCCGTCGTCCTCGGTCGAGCTCGGCACGTCGATGAGGATCTCGAGCGCCCGGGGGCGGTTGGGATCGCGGCGCAGATATCCGCTCAGCTCGAGCTGGTTGAGCTGGTGGGTCACGCTGGAGAGCGAGGCGAGCCCGACGGCATCGCCGATCTCCCGCATGCTCGGCGGATAGCCGCGGCTGGACACCGAGCGCTGGATGGCGTCGAGGATCGCGAGCTGCTTCGCGCTGAGGTTCTTCCGGCGGCGGCCCGCCGCGGGCTTCGCCGCCGCCTTCGCCTTCGGCGCCGGAGTCGTCGTCCTGGCCGCCTTCGCCCCGGCCGTCTGCGCGTCGCTCACGATCGTCCCTCTCTCGGTGCGCACGCCGCGTGCGCGCCCTCTCCGTCCGCGTCGAGCACCGATGTCGGTGGTCGCTGCTGTACTGACTGCGGACTCTCGAAACTGTATCCGGCGGTGGTCCGCGTTCGAAACATTCGTTCGAGTGTGTCGCGCGATCCAGCAACGGATGCGACGCGACCGGGTCTTGCCCGGCGCGGTATTCGAAGATATATTCGGAACAGAGGTTCGGACCGGGTCCTCCCGGCCGAGGACCCGGCCCGAACCCCTGCTGAAAGGAGCGATCACCATGACCGCACAGCCCTCCACCATCGCGCAGCACCAGACCTCCGCACAGCACGTCACCGCTGCCGAGCAGCCCGGTGCGCGCACCCGCCTGCGCCTGACCCGTCGTGGCCGCGCCGTCCTCGCGACGCTCGGCGCCCTGCCCCTCGTCGCGGGCGCCTTCGTCTTCGGACTCAACGGCGGCGGAGCCGTCGCCTCGGGCGAGAGCGCCGACGTCGAGTTCCAGTACGTCACCGTCCGCGCCGGCGAGTCCCTCTGGTCCCTCGCGGAGGAGCTCGCACCGGACTCCGACCCGCGCGACGTCGTCTACGACATCCAGTCGCTCAACCAGCTGGCGAACGCCGGCCTCGAGCCCGGGCAGCGCCTCGCGATCCCGGCGCAGTACGACCTCGCGGACTGATCGAGCGCATCGAGTGCCCCGGTACCATTCCGGGGTGACGACTCTCGACGATCTCCCCCTTCGCGACGACCTGCGCGGTCAGCAGCCCTACGGCGCTCCGCAGGCCGTCGTGCCCGTGGCCCTCAACGTCAACGAGAACACCCACCCCGTTCCCGACGACGTCATCGCCGACATCGTCGAGCGGGTGTCCGTCGCCCTCCGCACGGTGAACCGCTACCCCGATCGCGAGTTCCGGGAGCTGCGCGACTCCCTGGCCGGCTACCTCGGCCACGGCCTGACCGCCGACTCGATCTGGGCCGCCAACGGCTCGAACGAGGTGCTCCAGCACATCCTGCAGGCCTTCGGCGGCCCCGGACGGTCGCTGCTCGGCTTCTCGCCGACCTACTCGATGTACTCGATCCTCGCCTCGGGCAGTGGCACGCGTTGGATCGGCGTCGAGCGCGAGGCGGAGTTCCGTGTGTCCGCTTCGTACGCCGTCGACGCGGTGCGCCGCGAGCGCCCCGACATCGTCTTCCTCTGCGCGCCGAACAACCCCACCGGAACCCCGCTCGACCTCGAGACGATCGCTGCGGTCTACGACGCGACCGACGGCATCGTCGTCGTCGACGAGGCCTACGCCGAGTTCGCCGGACGCGACGCGCCGACCGCCCTCAGCCTGCTCGAGGGCCGCCCTCGCCTGCTCGTCTCCCGCACGATGAGCAAGGCCTTCGCCTTCGCCGGCGTCCGCCTCGGCTACCTCGCCGCGGACCCCGCCGTCGTCGACGCCCTCCGCCTGGTGCGCCTGCCGTACCACCTCTCCGCACTGACCCAGGCGGCCGCGACCGCGGCGCTCGCCCACGCGGACGAGATGCTCGCGATGGTCGGCGAGATCATCGTCCAGCGCGACCGGATGATCGACGGACTGCGCGAGCTCGGCTACACCCCGCACGAGACCGGCAGCAACTTCGTCCTCTTCGGCGGCGTCGCCGACCCCGGAGCGATGTTCGAGGCGCTCCTCGCCCGCGGCGTCCTGATCCGCGACGTCGGCATCCCGAACCACCTGCGGGTGAGCGCGGGCACCGAGGCCGAGACCACCGCCTTCCTCGAGGCGGTCGCCGCGCTGCCCGCCCCGGCGGCGGACCCCGCGGTCGCCCTGGCCCGCGAGTAGCCGCCCGGAGGGTCGGCGGCCCCCGAATACACTGGAGACCATGACCTCCTCGAGCGCCGCTCCCGGGCGCACCGCCTCCCTCCGTCGTGCCACCAGCGAGTCGAGCATCGAGCTGTCGATCGACCTCGACGGCACCGGTGTCGCGGACCTCTCGACCGGCGTGCCCTTCTTCGACCACCTGCTGACGGCGTTCGCGAAGCACTCGCTGACCGACCTGACCGTCACCGCGACCGGCGACATCGAGATCGACATCCACCACACCGCCGAGGACATCGGCATCGTGCTCGGCACCGCGATCAAGCAGGCGCTCGGCGACAAGGCCGGCATCTCCCGCTTCGGCGACGCCCTCGTGCCGCTCGACGAGGCGCTCGTCCAGGCCGTGGTCGACATCTCCGGCCGCCCCTACCTCGTGCACGGCGGCGAGCCGGAGGGCTTCGCGCTGCACCTGATCGGCGGACACTTCACCGGATCGATGGTCCGCCACGTCTTCGAGGCGATCGCCTTCAACGCCGGCCTGACCGTGCACGTCACCGTGCTCGGCGGGCGCGACCCGCACCACATCGCCGAGGCCGAGTTCAAGGCGTTCGCGCGCGCGTTCCGCCAGGCCAAGGCCTTCGACCCGCTGGTCGCCGGGGTGCCGTCGACGAAGGGCGCGCTGTGAGCGGCGCGCGGCCGTCCGTCGTCGTCTACGACTACGGCTCCGGCAACGTCCACTCGGCCGTCAAGGCGCTCGAGCTCGCCGGCGCCGACGTCGAGCTGACCTCCGACCGCACCCGTGCCCTCGAGGCCGACGGCCTGCTGGTCCCGGGGGTCGGCGCCTTCAGCGCGGTGATGTCGGCGCTGACGGCGGCGCGCGGCGGCGAGATCATCGAGAAGCGCCTCGCCGGCGGCCGCCCGGTGCTCGGCATCTGCGTCGGGATGCAGGTGCTCTTCGAGCGCGGCGTCGAGCGCGGCGTCGAGAGCGAGGGTCTGGGGGAGTGGCCGGGGACGGTCGACCTGCTCCCCGCCGAGGTCGTGCCGCACATGGGCTGGAACACCGTCGCGGTGCCGACCGGCTCGCGGCTGTTCGCCGGCATCGAGGACGAGCGCTTCTACTTCGTGCACTCGTACGGCGCCCGGGAGTGGACGCTGGACGTCATGCCGCCGTTCCCGCGTCCGGCCGTCACCTGGGCCGACCACGGCGGCCTCTTCATCGCCGCGGTGGAGAACGGCCCGCTCTCGGCGACGCAGTTCCACCCCGAGAAGTCCGGCGCCGCGGGCCTGCGCCTGCTCTCGAATTGGCTGGGCGGGCTCCGCACGAACTAGGATCGGCCGGTGGTCGGCGGCTCCGGTGGAGCCGCGGCCGTACCAGCTCCGAGACTGAGGATGACGATGAGCGAGTTCACCAAGGCCCCGGGCCTGGTCCTTCTCCCCGCGATCGACGTGGCCGGCGGCAAGGCCGTCCGCCTGACGCAGGGCGAGGCGGGTACCGAGACGAACTACGGCGACCCGATCGACGCGGCCGGCGACTGGGCCGACCAGGGCGCGGAGTGGATCCACCTCGTCGACCTCGACGCCGCCTTCGGCCGCGGTGACAACCACGGCATCATGAAGAAGGTCATCCGCCAGGTCAAGGGCGTCAACGTCGAGCTCTCCGGCGGCATCCGCGATGACCGCAGCCTGGAGTCCGCGCTCAACGCCGGGGCGAAGCGCATCAACCTCGGCACCGCCGCCCTGGAGAACCCGGAGTGGGCCGCCAGCGTCATCGCGCAGTACGGCGACCAGATCGCCGTCGGCCTCGACGTGCGCGGCACCACCCTCGCGGCCCGCGGCTGGACCAAGGAGGGCGGCGACCTCTGGCAGGTCCTCGAGCGCCTCGAGGAGGCCGGCTGCACCCGCTACGTCGTCACCGACGTCACCAAGGACGGCACCCTCAAGGGCCCGAACCTCGAGCTGCTCGAGCAGGTCATGGCGCGCACCCACCGCCCCGTCATCGCCTCGGGCGGCATCTCCAACCTCGACGACATCGCCGCGCTCCGCGACCTCGTGCCGCAGGGCCTCGAGGGCGCGATCGTCGGCAAGGCGCTCTACGCCGGAGCGTTCACGCTCGCCGAGGCGCTCGACGTCGCCTCCGAGTGACCGGATCGCCCTCGGGTGAGGGCCGGGCGCTCCCCGCGCACCTGACCGATTCGGCAGGGATCCCGTGGGCCGGCCGCCACTTCGAGCAGAGCGCCTCGACGGACGACGACGGCAGCGCGCCCGAGGCCCTGGTCAGGGCCCTTCGCTCGTTCGGCGCCGGCGACGCGGGCCCGGAGGCGGTGGTCGACGCGCTGCGCGTCTCGCGCCTGCTCATCCCCCTGGTCGCGAAGCTCGGCGAGGAGGCTGAGGGGGTCGCCGGCCTGCGCGCCGACAAGTCGCAGGAGCTGTCGATCGTCACGGTCGCCGGTCCGGACGGCCGCACCGTGCTCCCGGTCTTCAGCGACGTCGAGGCGATGCGGCGCTGGGACCGCCTCGCGCGCCCCGTCCCGGTCGACGGCCGGCGCGCGGCGCTGGCCGCGGTGGCGGAGGAGACCGAGCTGATGGTCCTCGACCCCGCCTCGCCGCACGAGTTCGCCGTCCGGCGCCCCGCGCTCTGGGCGATCGCCGAGGGCTCGCCGTGGCGGTCGAGCCCGGCCGATCCGGAGGTCCTCGCCGCGCTGCGTGCGAGCGCCGAGGGGGAGGACGCCGTCGTCTCGCTCGCCGTGCGGCCGGGCGACGCCCGTCAGCGGCTGACGGGACCGGAGCTCGTCATCGTGCTGGAGCTGCGGCCCGGCCTCGACCGCGCGGCGCTCGGCGAGCTGGTCGCGCGCCTGGGCGAGCGCTGGGCCGCCGACGAGATCCTCGCCGCCCGAGTCGACTCGATGACCCTGCAGCTGGCGTCGGCTCCTCCTAGCTGACGCGGGGCCTCCCGACTCAGGTGACCGGGCCGGTCCACTTCTCGCCGGGGCCCTTGCCGATCGGGTCGGCGATCGGCGACGCCTCGCGGAAGGCGAGCTGCAGCGTCCGCAGTCCGTCGCGCAGGCTGCGCGCGTGCATGTCGCTGATGTCGGGGGCACCCGCCGTGACCAGGCCAGCCAGGGCGTTGATCAGCTTGCGCGCCTCGTCGAGGTCGACCTGGGCGCCCGGCTCGTCGGCGAGGCCGCACTTCACGGCGGCGGCGCTCATCAGGTGCACCGCGGTGGTCGTGATGATCTCGACCGCCGGCACCTCGGCGATGTCGCGGGTCGCCTCCACGTCGGAGTCGTCGCCGAACCGTCGGGCGTAGTCGTCGTCGTGCTGAGCCATGGGTCCCTCGTTCGGTGAGTCCGGCGCTCGCGAGGACCCCGAGGCGGTGCTCGAGGGGGCGCTCGCGGGGGAGGGCGAGTGGCGGGCGCCGCCCGCTGCCCTTCCGGCCGGAAGTCTGCTATGGTGATGCGGGCTCCGAGGCATGTCCTCGGTTCGAAAGTGGAGATTCTCCCACCCGCGCTTGACCGCTTCACTAGGTTACCGGGTCAGAAGCACTCCGCCTCCGGCAACGGGGGCAGGGCTGCGGTCCTCGAGACACGTCTCGAGGAGCGCGTCGTAGGGTGCAGCGCAGCGCAGTAGACGCGCTTCGCACAGGGAATCGCCTCTCTCGGGATGCGCCGGACGAAGAATCCGGCCGCAGAGCAGCAACTCACCGAGATCAGAGGAGAAACGCAATCAGCGATCCCCGTACCAACGACCGAATCCGCGTCCCCGAGGTCCGCCTCGTGGGTCCCGCCGGAGAACAGGTC
Organism: Rathayibacter sp. PhB186; assembly: GCF_003751825.1. Lineage (NCBI taxonomy): Bacteria > Bacillati > Actinomycetota > Actinomycetes > Micrococcales > Microbacteriaceae > Rathayibacter > Rathayibacter sp. PhB186. Next base: position 172,850 of record NZ_RJKO01000008.1, read on the forward strand.
GGCGTCGTGAAAATCGAGGTCGCCCTGCGACTCGCGCAGGACGCAGACCTGGATCTGGTCGAGGTTGCTCCCAACTCCAAGCCTCCCGTCGCCAAGATCATGGACTACGGGAAGTTCAAGTACGAGCAGGCCCAGAAGCTCAAGGAAGCCCGTCGGAACCAGGCGAACACGATCCTCAAGGAGGTCCGTTTCCGCCTGAAGATCGACAAGCACGACTACGAGACCAAGCGCAAGCGCGCCGAGGGCTTCCTGAAGGCCGGCGACAAGGTCAAGGCCATGATCCTGTTCCGCGGTCGCGAGCAGTCCCGCCCCGAGATGGGCGTCCGGCTCCTGCAGCGCTTCGCGGAGGACGTGTCCGAGTTCGGCCAGGTCGAGTCCACCCCGACCATCGACGGTCGCAACATGGTGATGGTCATCGGCCCGCTGAAGAACAAGTCTGAGGCGAAGGCCGAGGCGAACGCCGTCCGCGCCGCTCGTCGCGAGGCCAACACCCCCGAAGAGGAATCGGCCGAGTCCGAATCCGTCTGATACTTCGCCGCCCCGTCCTCGGGGCCGGTGGACGCCCCGCTCGCGGGGCACCAGTTTCGCCCGCCGAGTGCGCGTGCGACGTCGACAAGGAGAGAACATGCCCAAGATGAAGACCCACTCGGGTGCCAAGAAGCGTTTCAAGGTCACGGGCTCCGGCAAGCTCATGAAGCAGCAGGCCGGCATGCGTCACAACCTGGAGTCGAAGTCCAGCGTCCGCACCCGCCGCCTGAACCAGGACCAGGTCCTCGCCCCGCAGGACGCCAAGGTCGCCAAGAAGCTTCTCGGCCTGTAGTCGACCACCGCGGCAGCCCGCTGCCGCCGTAGTCCTCGACAACCGACCCGGATCGTAAGGAAGAAAGAGAAATGGCAAGAGTCAAGAGGGCGGTCAACGCCCACAAGAAGCGTCGCGTCATCCTCGAGCGCGCCAAGGGCTACCGCGGCCAGCGCTCGCGTCTGTACCGCAAGGCCAAGGAGCAGGTCACCCACTCCCTCGTCTACTCGTACCGCGACCGCCGCGCGAAGAAGGGCGAGTTCCGCCGCCTCTGGATCCAGCGCATCAACGCCGCGTCTCGCGCCAACGGCCTGACCTACAACCGCTTCATCCAGGGCCTCGCCCTGGCCGGCATCCAGGTCGACCGCCGCATCCTCGCTGACCTAGCGATCACCGAGCCCGCGACCTTCACCGCCCTCGTGGCGAGCGCGAAGGCCGCACTGCCCGCCGACACCTCGGCCCCGAAGGCCGCGTAGGCCGCAGCACTTCCCCGGAGGGGGTCACGACGAGAGTCGTGGCCCCCTTCGTCGTTCCCGCAGAACCTGGTTCCCGCAGGACCTCGTTCCCGCGGGTCGGCCTTCCTCGCGGGCGACGTGTCGACCGGGCCCCGCGACGGTGCGCCGATAGGCTCGCCGCATGCTCGACAACCCCCGTTCTCCCCGTGTCCGCTCCGTCGCCAAGCTCACCCGGCGTCCGGCACGGCAGGAGTCGGGGCTCTTCCTCCTCGAGGGCCCGCAGGCGATGTCCGAGGCGCTGCGCTACCGGCCCGAGCTGCTGATGGAGTCGTTCGCGACGCCCACCGCGCTCGAGCGCCACCCCGAGATCGTCGCCGCGGCCGAGGAGGCCGAGGTCGAGATCGAGTACGTGACCGAGGACGTCCTCGACTCGATGGCCGACACCGTCACGCCGCAGGGCTTCGTGGCCGTCTGCCGGCAGTTCCCGACCTCGCTCAAGGACGTCGTCGCCTCCGAGCCGCGCCTCGTCGCCGTGCTGGAGGAGGTCCGCGACCCGGGCAACCTCGGCACGATCATCCGCGCGGCCGACGCCGCGGGCGCCGACGCCGTCGTGCTGACGGGCCGCTCGGTCGACCTCTACAACCCCAAGGTCGTCCGCTCGACCACGGGCTCGCTGTTCCACCTGCCCGTCGCGGTCGGCGCCGAGCTGCCCGACGTGCTGCAGCGGCTGCGCTCCGCGGGCCTCCGCGCCGTCGCCGCCGACGTCAAGGGCGAGGGCCTGCTCGACGTGCGCGCCCGGGGCGACCTCGCGCAGCCGACGGTCTGGGTGTTCGGCAACGAGGCCCGCGGCCTCGAGGACGAGTCGCTCGAGCTGATGGACGGCGTCGTGGCCGTGCCGATCTACGGCGCCGCGGAGTCGCTGAACCTCGCCACCGCCGCCTCGGTCTGCCTCTACGAGAGCGCCTTCGCGCTCCGCTCCTGACGACCCGACGCGCACTCGACCTGAGACGTTTCACGCCAGAACTGAGAGAAGACCACCTCGGCATGGTATGAGGCTGGGAGCGAGCCTCGGTTGTTGCGCTCTGGTTAAGAATCCGCTCATGATTTGACCCACCCATGCCCGTGTGATTCTCTGACGGAATGGAAGCACCCTCCCAGGCCGGGCGATCGTCCGCTGCCGCCCGCGAGCCCCTCGTCGTCCTCGACGGGGTCCAGAAGCACTACGGCGAGTTCCAGGCGCTGAAGGACATCGATCTGACGATCAACCGCGGCGAGGTGGTCGTGGTCCTCGGTCCCTCCGGGTCGGGCAAGTCCACGCTCTGCCGCACGATCAACCGCCTGGAGACCATCTCCGACGGCACGATCTCGATCGACGGTCAGACGCTGCCGGAGGAGGGCAAGGGGCTCGCCGCCCTGCGCGCCGATGTCGGCATGGTCTTCCAGTCCTTCAACCTCTTCGCGCACAAGACGATCCTCGAGAACGTCACGCTCGGGCCGATCAAGGTCCGCAAGCTCTCGCGGAAGGCGGCCGAGGCGGAGGCGCAGGCGCTGCTCGACCGCGTCGGCGTCGGGCACCAGGCGGGCAAGACGCCCGCCCAGCTCTCCGGCGGTCAGCAGCAGCGCGTGGCCATCGCCCGCGCCCTCGCGATGAAGCCGAAGGTGATGCTCTTCGACGAGCCGACCTCCGCGCTCGACCCCGAGATGATCAACGAGGTCCTCGACGTGATGGTCGGCCTCGCCGAGGAGGGGATGACGATGATCGTCGTCACCCACGAGATGGGCTTCGCGCGCAAGGCCGCGCACCGCGTCGTCTTCATGTCCGACGGCGAGATCCTCGAGGACACCGATCCCGAGTCGTTCTTCACCGCCCCCCGGACCGACCGGGCCAAGGACTTCCTCTCGAAGCTGATCACCCACTAGGTCTCCGGCGCCGCGGGCGGACCCCGCCTCGGCCGCCGTTCGACAGGTCGCCCCCCGAACCCCGGGGAGCGACCGGACATCGCCCGCTCCAGCGGGCCACACCCCAGGAAGGACGATCATGCGCACCAAGCTCATGTTCATGACCGCGGGACTCGCCGCAGCGGCCCTCACCCTCGCCGGCTGCGCCGGTGACTCCGGAACCGGCGGCGGCTCGGACTCCGGCTCCGAGGGGAGCGGAGCGGCTTACGAGGTCGCCACCGACGTCACCCTCGAGGGCAGCCCCACCTTCGACGCCATGACGGCGAATGGCCGGGTCACCATCGGCGTCAAGGAGGACCAGCCCGGTCTGGGCTACCTCGACGCCGCGACCGGGGAGCGCTCCGGCTTCGACATCGAGATCGCGAAGTGGGTCGCCGCGTCCCTCGGCTTCTCCGCCGACAAGATCGACTACCAGCCGATCCCCTCCGCCAACCGCGAGGCCTCGATCGTGAACGGCGACATCGACTACTACGTCGGCACCTACTCGATCACCGACAAGCGCAAGGAGCAGGTCGGCTTCGCCGGACCGTACTTCGAGACCGGACAGCAGCTGCTGGTCGCCGCGGACAACGACACGATCAAGGGTCCGGAGGATCTCTCGGCCGACACCACCGTGTGCTCCGCGACCGGCTCCACCCCGATCCAGAACATCCGCGCGAACTACCCCGAGGTCCCGCCCGTCGAGTTCGACACCTACTCGCAGTGCGTCGACGCCCTGGCCGACGGTCAGGTCGACGCGGTCACCACCGACGGCGCGATCCTGATCGGCTACGCGGCGCAGAAGCCCGACGAGCTCAAGGTCGTCGGCGAGCCCTTCAGCACCGAGCTCTACGGCATCGGCCTCGCGAAGGACGACACAGCACTGCGCGGCTTCATCAACGAGATGCTGACCGACGGCGGTGACACCTGGAGCGCGATCTACGACGAGACCCTCGGCCAGTCCGGCACCACGGTCGAGCAGCCCGCAGTCGACGCCTACTAGGCCGACACCCCTGAGGAGTCCCGGGGCGGCGCGTCGCGCACCGCCCCGGGACCTCCTCTGCCCCGCGCCGCACCGGCGACCGCTTCCACCTCCCCGATGAAAGGGCACGCAGCATGGATGTTCTCCTGAACAACCTCGACGTGTTCGTCCCCGCGTTCGGCAACACCCTGCTGCTGTTCGTCGTGTCGCTCGGCTTCGCTCTCCTCCTCGGCACCGTGGTCGGAGCGATGCGCGTCTCGCCCGTCCCGATCGCGCGAGCGGTCGGCACCGTCTACGTCAACACCATCCGCAACACGCCGCTGACGCTGCTGATGTTCTTCTTCGCCTTCGGGTATCCGAAGCTCGACCTGCCGGACGTCGGCTACACGAACCTCGCCATCACTGCGCTGAGCATCTACACCGCGACCTACGTCGCCGAGGTGCTCCGCTCCGGCATCAACACCGTGCCGATCGGCCAGGCCGAGGCGGCCCGCGCGATCGGCCTCGACTTCGGGCTCACGATGACCCAGGTGGTGCTGCCGCAGGCGTTCCGCTCGGTCATCCCGCCGCTGATGAGCGTGCTGATCGCGCTCCTCAAGAACACCACCGTCGCCGCCGGCTTCTCGGTCGCCGAGGCCGGGACGATCGTCCGCGTGCTCAACGAGCGCGGCGAGAACAGCCTCATCGTCGTGCTCTGGGTGGCGCTCGCCTTCGTGATCCTCGTCACCGGGCTCTCCCTCCTCCAACGCCAGCTCGAGAAGAAGTGGAGGGTCGCCCGATGAGCTCCGTCCTCTTCGACAACCCCGGACCCCGTGCGGTCGCCCGCAACCGCGTCATCGGCGCCGTCGTCCTGCTCGTCCTCGTCGCTCTGCTGGCCTTCGTGCTCTGGCGCTTCGCCGAGTCCGGGCAGTTCTCCGCGGCCAAGTGGCGTGCCTTCGGCTACCCGCTGGTCTGGCAGAGCATCGGCGCGGCTCTCGGGCAGACGCTCGCCGCCTTCGCCACCGCCGGCGTCGCGAGCATCGTGCTCGGCCTGCTGCTGGCGATCGGCCGCCTCTCCGACCGCCGCTGGATCAACATCCCGGTCACGCTCTTCATCGAGCTGTTCCGCGCGATCCCGGTCCTCATCCTGATGATGCTGATGTACTACGGGCTCCCGTTCGTCGGGCTCAAGCTCACGCCGTACCTCGCCGTGGTCATCGCACTGACGCTCTACAACGGCTCCGTCTTCTCCGAGATCTTCCGCGCCGGCATCGAGGCCCTCCCGCGCGGCCAGAAGGAGGCGGGCTACGCGATCGGCCTGCGCAAGGCGGGCGTCATGCGCCTCATCCTCTTCCCGCAGGCGATCCGCTCGATGCTGCCCGTGATCATCGCCCAGCTCGTCGTCGCCCTCAAGGACACGGCGCTCGGCTCGATCATCACCTACAACGAGCTGCTCTACTACGCCCGCTACCTCGGCAACCAGCCGAGCCTGGACAGCCCGATCATCCCCGCCGCCATCGTGGTCGGCGCCATCTACATCGGCATCTGCCTGATCCTCTCCGGCATCGCCAAGTGGGTCGAGATCCGCACCAAGACCGGCGGCCGCAAGGGCACCGGCCACCCGGCCGCCCGCGCAACGACTGACACGGCACTGATCGCCGCCCAGGACTGAACCCGATGGTGGGGATCGCCTGCGGCGACCCCCACCGCGGTCGGCCACCGACGCGGTCGCATTGGGAAGAGCGTCGTGCGTCCGGCTAGCGCGAATCGCTCGTACGCGATTCACGCGTTCGCCTCGGGGCGGGCGGCGATCTGCAGGGCTCCTGTCCGATAACCGTGGTCCGCGTCGCTCTTGCATGCTGGTCGAGTAGCCCCGCAGGGGCGTATCGAGACCCACCGCTCCGCGAGGAGGACTGGCGGCAGCCCGTCCTTGTCGAGACGAATCTCCGAGGAACGATCACCTAGCCCGCAGAGGAAAGCCATGCTGATCGAGTAGCCCGCAAAGCGGGCGTATCGAGATCCACCATCGTCAAAAGGCGAGTCTGCAGACCGCCCATGCTGGCAACGGCGGGTCTCGATACGCCCCTGCGGGGCTACTCGACCAACATGACGCGGCGCAGTTGCGTCCTTTCCCTCACCACCGAAACGCGAAGCGGCTTCCCCGCTCGATACGCCGGCCGCGCCGGCGGGCGAGCGCGTCCGCCCGCCGCAGCGAGCGGGCCGCGCGAGGCATCCCTACACTGGGGGATCGTGTCTGACAGCAACCCGATCACCGACGAGGCCGTCTCGGCGGCGACCGCGGAGGCGCTCACCGCGATCCGCGCGGCCGCCGATTCCGCCGCCCTGAAGGCGGCCCGCACCGCCCACCTCGGCGAGGGCTCGGCCCTCGCCCGACTGAACGCGCTGATGCGCTCCGTGCCGCCGGAGTTCAAGGCGGCGTCCGGCAAGCTCGTGGGCGGTGCCCGCAAGCAGGTCGGTGACGCGTACGCCGAGCGCGAGGCGGAGCTGGTCGAGGCAGAGCAGGCCGCGGCGCTCGACGCCGAGCGCGTCGACGTCACCGCCGGCGCGAGCTTCGTGCGCCAGGGCGCCCGCCACCCGCTCTCGCTCCTCCAGGAGTCGATCGCCGACGTCTTCGTCGGCATGGGCTGGGAGATCGCGGAGGGGCCGGAGCTCGAGAACGAGTGGTTCAACTTCGACGCGCTGAACTTCGACGAGGACCACCCGGCCCGCGCGATGCAGGACACCTTCTTCGTCGACCCGGTCGAGTCGCACCTCGTGCTGCGCACCCACACCTCGCCGGTGCAGATCCGCTCGATGCTCGAGCGCACCCCGCCGATCTACGTGATCGCGCCCGGCCGCGTCTACCGCACCGACGAGCTCGACGCCACGCACACCCCTGTCTTCACGCAGTTCGAGGGCCTCGCCGTCGACCGCGGCCTGACGATGGCGCACCTGCGCGGCACCCTCGAGCACGTCGCCCGCCTCCTGTTCGGCGACGAGGCGAAGATCCGCCTGCGCCCCAACTACTTCCCCTTCACCGAGCCGAGCGCCGAGCTCGACATCTGGCACCCGACCTTCGTCGGCGGTGCCCGCTGGATCGAGTGGGGCGGCTGCGGAATGGTGAACCCGAACGTCCTGCGCTCGGTCGGCATCGACCCGGACGAGTACTCCGGCTTCGCCTTCGGGATGGGGATCGAGCGGACCCTGATGTTCCGCAACGACGTGAAGGACATGCGCGACATGGTCGAGGGCGACGTCCGCTTCAGCAAGCAGTACGGGATGGTGATCTGATGCGCATCCCGCTGAGCTGGCTGGGTGAGTACGTCGACCTCGAGCAGGGCGTCACGACCGAGGCCGTGCACGCGGCCCTGGTGTCGGTCGGCCTGGAGGAGGAGGACGTCCACCGCTTCGAGGTCTCCGGCCCCGTCGTGGTGGGCGAGGTCCTCGACCTCGTGCCCGAGCCGCAGAAGAACGGCAAGACCATCAACTGGTGCACCGTCCGCGTCGCGCCCGAGGGGGAGCGCGCGGCCGACGGCGGCGACGACGTCCGCGGCATCGTCTGCGGAGCGCACAACTTCGCCGCCGGTGACAAGGTCGTGGTCTCGCTGCCCGGCGCCGTGCTGCCCGGGCCGTTCCCGATCTCGGCGCGGAAGACCTACGGGCACGTGTCCGACGGGATGATCGCGTCCACCCGTGAGCTCGGCCTCGGCGACGACCACGAGGGCATCCTCCGGCTGGCGAGCCTCGGCATCGACCCCGAGGTCGGCACCGACGCGATCGCGCTCCTCGGGCTGGACGACGCCGCCGTCGAGGTCAACGTGACTCCGGACCGCGGCTACGCCTTCTCGATCCGCGGCATCGCCCGCGAGTACGCCCACGCGACGGGCGCCGACTTCCGCGACCCCGCGCTGGCGATCACCGCGCCCGAGCGGCTCGACTCCGCCCCCGTCTTCCCCGTCGCGGTCGAGGACGAGGCGCCGATCCGCGGCCGCGTCGGCTCGTCCGTCTTCGTGACCCGGGTGGTGCGCGGCATCGACCCGTCGCTGCCGACCCCGCCGTGGATGATCGCGCGCCTGCGCCTGGCCGGCGTGCGCTCGATCTCGCTGGTCGTCGACATCACCAACTACGTCATGTTCGAGCTCGGGCAGCCGCTGCACGGCTACGACCTCGAGCGCCTGGAGGGCGGCATCGTCGTACGCCGCGCTCGTGCCGGCGAGACGCTCGAGACGCTCGACGGCCAGACCCGCCGCCTGCACCACGAGGACCTGCTGATCACCGACGACGGCGGGCCGATCGGGCTCGCCGGCGTGATGGGCGGTGCCCGCACCGAGATCACGGACACCACCGCCGACGTCCTGATCGAGGCCGCGAACTTCGATCCGGTCTCGATCGCCCGCACGGCCCGCCGGCACAAGCTGCCGAGCGAGGCCTCGCGACGCTTCGAGCGCGGCGTGGACCCGCTGGTCGCACCGGTCGCCGCCGCGCGCGCGGTGCAGCTGCTGGTCGAGCTCGCGGGCGGCACCGCCGACGAGCTCGGCTCGGTCCTCGCTGACGCGGCCACGGCTGCGGCGATCGAGCTGCCCGACGGCTACATCTCCGGCCTGATCGGCCTCGAGTACACGCCCGAGGAGATCCGCGGCGCCCTGGTCGAGATCGGCGCGAGCGTCGAGGCCGGGGGAGCGGGCCTGCTCGTCACCCCGCCGAGCTGGCGGCCCGACCTGACCGACCGCTCGACCCTCGCGGAGGAGGTCGCCCGGATCACCGGGTACGACCGCATCCCGTCGATCCTCCCCGTCGCGCCTCCCGGTCGCGGCCTCACGCCCGGTCAGCGCCTGCGCCGGACGGTCGCGCAGTCGCTGGCGGCCGCCGGGCTCACCGAGGTGCTGTCCTACCCGTTCCTCTCCCGCTCGATCAACGACCGCTTCGGCTCCGTCGACGGCGAGCCGGTGCAGCAGGTCTCGCTGGCGAACCCGCTGGACGCGACCGCGGGACAGCTGCGGCTCTCCCTCCTCCCCGGACTCGTGCAGGTCGCGGCCCGCAACCGCTCGCGCGGTCTCGTCGACCTGGCCGTCTACGAGATGGGCTCGGTCTTCCTGCCGCAGGGCGACCGCCCGTTCGGCTCCGAGGGGCTGCCCCTCGCCGGCGTGCGTCCGTCCGCGGAGATCGAGGCGGCGCTGAACGCGGGGATCCCGCGGCAGCCGCTGCACGTGGCCGCGCTGCTGACGGGCTCGGCGCTCGAGCGTCAGCCCGGAGTGGCCGCGCGCGACTTCGACTGGCGCGACGCGCTCGACGTCGTCCGCGACGTCGCGGCCGCCTCGGGCGTGCAGCTGGAGATCCGGCAGGGCTCGCACGCCGCCCTGCACCCGGGCCGCACGGCCGAGGTGCTGCTGGACGGTGCCGTGGTCGGCCACGCCGGCGAGCTGCTCCCGTCGCTCGCCGACGACCTCGACCTGCCGCACCGCGTGGCGGTGGTGGAGCTCGACCTCGATCCGCTGATCGCCCGCGCCGGCCGCCTCGTGGTGGCGCGCCCGGTCGGGGCGCTGCCCGCCGCGACGCAGGACCTCTCGCTGGTCGTGCCCGTGGCCGTGCCGGCGGCCGACCTGCAGGCCGCCGTCGCCGAGGGCGCCGGCGAGCTGCTCGAGGCGATCCGCCTGGTCGACGACTACCGCGGTGCGGGCGTCCCCGAGGGCTCGAAGTCGCTGACCTTCGCGCTGCGCTTCCGTGCCGCCGACCGGACGCTCACCGCCGCCGAGGCCAGCGCGGCGAAGGAGAGCGGCACCGCGCTCGCCGCCGAGCGCTTCGGCGCGAGCCCGCGCGAGTGAGCGGGCGGCCGCCGGCTCCGGTCGGCGGCCGCCCGCGGCGACCGGGCCAGGGCGGGTCCCGCCAGCGACTAGGCTCTCGGGCATGACTTTTTCCGTGGCGGTGGCCGGAGCGAGCGGGTACGCGGGCGGCGAGCTGCTCCGCCTGCTCGCCGATCACCCCGAGTTCGAGGTGCGCACGGTCACGGCGCACTCGAACGCCGGCCAGCCCCTCGCCGCGGTGCAGCCGCACCTGCGCTCACTGCGCCACCTCGAGCTCGTCGACACGACGACCGAGAACCTGGCGGGCCACGACGTCGTCTTCCTCGCCCTGCCGCACGGCAAGTCCGGCGAGATCACGGCGACGCTCCCCGACGACGTGCTCGTCGTCGACTGCGGCGCCGACCACCGGCTGACCGACGAGCAGGACTGGGCCGACTACTACGGCGGCGAGTTCGCCGGCGCCTGGCCCTACGGGCTGCCCGAGCTGATGCTGCCCGGCACCGGCAGGCAGCGCGACGTACTCGCGGGCGTCCGCCGCATCGCGGTGCCCGGCTGCAACGTCACCGCGATCACGCTCGGCCTCGCGCCGGGACTGCACGCCGGAGTGATCGAGGCCGCCGACCTGGTCTCGGTCCTCGCCGTCGGCCCGTCCGGGGCGGGCAAGGGCCTGCGGACCGATCTGCTCGCGAGCGAGCTGCTCGGCTCGGCGCACGCCTACGGCATCGGCGGCGGGCACCGCCACAACCCGGAGATCCGGCAGAACCTCGCGCTCGCCGGCGCCGGTCCCGTCTCGATCTCGTTCACCCCGATCCTGGTGCCGATGTCGCGGGGCATCCTCGCGACCTCGACCGCTCGGCTCACGCCGGGCGTGTCCGCGCGGGAGGTGCGCGCCGCGTGGGAGTCGGCCTACGCCGACGAGCCCTTCGTCCAGCTGCTGCCGGAGGGGACCTTCCCGCGCACGGCCGACACCGTCGGCGCGAACACGGCGCTGATCGGGGTCGCCGTGGACGAGCGCGCCCGCCGCGTCGTGGTGGTCACGGCGCTCGACAACCTGGTCAAGGGCACCGCCGGCGCCGCGATCCAGTCGACCAACATCGCCCTCGGTCTCCCGGAGACCCTCGGCCTGAGCACGAACGGAGTCGCGCCGTGAGCATCACCGCCGCAGCAGGATTCGCCGCGGCCGGCGTCGTCGCCGGTCTCAAGTCGACCGGCGCCCGCGACCTCGCCCTCGTGCACAACCTCGGCCCGCTGCAGAACGCCGCGACGGTCTTCACCAGCAACCGCTGCAAGGCGAACCCGGTGCTCTGGAGCGAGCAGGTCATGCGCGACGGCGTCGTCTCGGCGATCGTCCTCAACTCCGGCGGCGCCAACTGCTACACCGGCGCCGCGGGCTTCCAGGTCACCCACGCGACGGCCGAGGCCGTCGGCGGGAGCCTGGGCGTCTCAGCCGGCGACGTGCTCGTCTGCTCCACCGGTCTCATCGGCGATCAGCTCGACCTCGGCAAGCTGACGGCCGGGGTGACCGAGGCGTCGGCGGCTCTTCCGGGCGCGACCGGTCCGGAGGCGGGCGAGGACGCGGCCCGCGCGATCATGACGACCGACACCGTGCCCAAGCAGGCGACCGTCCGCTCCGAGCAGGGCTGGACCGTCGGCGGCATGGCCAAGGGCGCGGGGATGCTCGCTCCCGGGCTGGCGACGATGCTCGTCGTGATCACCACCGACGCGGTCCTCGACTCCTCCGAGCTCGACACCGCGCTGCGGGCGGCGACCCGGGTCACCTTCGACCGACTCGACTCGGACGGCTGCATGTCGACCAACGACACCGTGGCGCTGCTGGCGAGCGGCGCGAGCGGGGTGCGCCCCGAGGCGGCCGACTTCACCGCCGCGCTCACCGACGTCTGCCGCGATCTCACGCTCCAGCTCCAGGCCGATGCCGAGGGCGCCGCGCACGACGTCGCGATCCGGGTGCTGAACGCCGCGACCGAGGACGAGGCCGTCGTCGTCGCCCGCGCGGTCTCGCGGAGCAACCTCTTCAAGGCCGCGATCTTCGGCAACGACCCCAACTGGGGCCGGGTGCTGGCCGCGGTCGGCACCACCGATGCGCAGTTCGACCCCTACGGCATCGACGTGGCGATGAACGGCGTGCAGGTCTGCCGGGCCGGCGAGCCCGACGCGAGCCGCGACCTGGTCGACCTCGCCCCGCGCAAGGTCTCGGTCGACATCGATCTGCACGCCGGCGACGCCACGGCGACGATCTGGACCAACGACCTCACCCACGACTACGTCCACGAGAACTCGGCGTACTCCAGCTGATGGCCGACGAGAATCCGAGGGCCTCCGAGAACCCGGTGAGCACCGGGGACCCCACCGACGCCGAGACGCTCGCGCTGCGCGATGCCGTGGCCGTCAAGGCCGGCACCCTGATCGAGTCGCTGCCCTGGCTGCAGCGGTTCCACGGCAGGACGATGGTGATCAAGTTCGGCGGCAACGCCATGGTGTCGGAGGAGCTCCAGCGCGCCTTCGCGCAGGACATCGTCTACCTGCACTACGCGGGCATCCGCCCCGTCGTCGTGCACGGCGGCGGTCCGCAGATCTCCGCGATGCTCGACCGGCTCGGAATCGCCAGCGAGTTCCGCGGCGGCTACCGGGTGACCAGCCCCGAGGCGATGGACGTCGTGCGGATGGTGCTCACCGGCAGCATCAGCCGCGACATCGTCCGGCGCATCAACGAGTACGGGCCGCTGGCAGCCGGCATCTCCGGCGAGGACGCGGGCCTCTTCGTCGGCCGCCGGCGCGGCGTGGTCCTGGACGGGGTCGAGCACGACCTCGGCCTGGTCGGCGACGTGATCTCCGTGGACCCCGCGGCCGTCCTCGCCCAGCTCGACGCCGGCCGCATCCCGGTCGTCTCCTCGATCGCGCCCGACTCCGACGACCCGACGCAGTCGCTCAACGTCAACGCCGACGCCGCCGCGGCCGCGCTCGCCGTCGCCGTCGGCGCGGAGAAGCTCGTGATCCTCACCGACGTCCCCGGTCTCTACGCCGACTGGCCCGACCGCGACTCGCTCGTCTCGCACATCGCGTCCGACGAGCTCGCGGCGCTGCTGCCGTCGCTCGAGTCGGGGATGATCCCCAAGATGACGGCCTGCCTCGATGCGGTCCGCGGCGGCGTGCCGAAGGCCGCGATCATCGACGGCCGCGTCCCGCACTCGATGCTGCTCGAGGTCTTCACCTCCGAGGGCGTCGGCACCGAGGTCGTCGCCTCGGCCGACCCCCGCGACCGGGAGCGAACGTCGGGCCGCTGACCACCAGCGGCCCCGGCTCCGAGCGCCGCCCCGACGGGGTGCGCGCACCGACGGCCCTCCCGGCCGGTCCGCTTCTGCTCGAAAGGCTCGACATGTCCACCGATACCGCTCCCGGCGTCCCCGCGCCCGAGGTCCCCGCCTCCGATCCCGCACCCGTCTCCGCCCGTACCGCGGAGGCCCGCGACCGCTACGCCGCCGCGATGATGCAGACCTTCGCCGCTCCGCTCGCCGTCCTCGAGCGCGGCGAGGGCTGCCGGGTCTGGGACGTCGACGGCCGCGAGTACCTCGACTTCCTCGGCGGGATCGCGGTGAACTCGCTCGGCCACGCGCACCCGGTCTTCGTCGAGGCCGTGAGCCGCCAGGCCGGCGCGCTCGCGCACGTCTCCAACTACTTCGCCACCGCTCCGCAGATCCGGCTGGCCGAGAAGCTCCGCGAGCTCACCGGCGCGGGCGAGGCGGGCCGCGTCTACTTCGCGAACTCCGGCACCGAGGCGAACGAGGCGGCCTTCAAGCTCGCCCGCCTGCACGCGGCCGGCGGCCGGCATCGGATCCTGGCGCTGCAGAACGCCTTCCACGGTCGCACGATGGGCGCCCTCGCGATGACCGGCAAGGCCGCGATGCGCGCGCCGTTCGAGCCGATGCCCGGTGGAGTCGAGCACATCGAGGCGACGGTCGAGGCCCTCGAGGCCGCGATCGACGAGTCGGTCGCCGCGCTGATCGTCGAGCCGATCCAGGGTGAGGCGGGCGTGATCCCGCTGCCGGACGGCTTCCTCGAGCGGGCGCGGGAGCTGACCCGGGAGCGGGGCGCCCTGCTGATCGTCGACGAGATCCAGACCGGCATCGGCCGCACCGGCAGCTGGTTCGCCTACCAGCGGGCCGGCATCCTGCCCGATGCGATCACCCTCGCCAAGGGACTCGGCGGCGGCTTCCCCGTCGGAGCCCTGGTCACCTTCGGCGCGGCCTCCGAGCTGCTGCAGAAGGGCCACCACGGCAGCACCTTCGGCGGCAACCCGCTCGCGACCGCGGTCGCCGGCGCGGTGATCGGCGAGATCGAGCGCGCCGACCTGCTCCGGAACGCCCGGGAGCGCGGGGCGCAGCTGACCGCGGGTGTGCTCGGCCTCGGCTCACCGCTGATCGCCGGCGTGCGTGGCGCCGGTCTCCTGCTCGGCATCGCGCTCAGCGAGCCCGTCGCCGCCCGGCTCGCCGCGGCCGCCATGGCGGAGGGACTCATCGTCAACGCGCCGAACGAGTCCAGCATCCGGATCGCTCCGCCCCTCATCATCACCGCCGCCGACGTCGACGAGTTCGTCGCCCGCTTCGGCCGCGCGGTGCAGGCGCTCGACGCCTGAACGACCCGACCTCCTTCCCCGATCGAAAGCGAACCGCAGCCGTGACCCGCCACTTCCTCCGCGACGACGACATCACCCCCGCCGAGCAGGCCGAGATCCTCGATCTCGCCCTGGAGCTCAAGCGCGACCGCTTCTCGCGGACGCCGCTCGCCGGCCCGCAGACCGTCGCGGTCATCTTCGACAAGTCCTCCACCCGCACCCGGGTGTCCTTCGCCGTCGGCATCGCCGATCTCGGCGGCAGCCCGCTGATCATCTCGACGGCGAGCAGCCAGCTCGGCGGCAAGGAGACCGCCTCCGACACCGCGCGCGTGCTCGAGCGCCAGGTCGCGGCCATCGTCTGGCGCACCTACGCGCAGTCCGGGCTGGAGGAGATGGCGGCGGGCACCCGCGTCCCCGTCGTCAACGCGCTCTCGGACGAGTTCCACCCGTGCCAGCTGCTCGCCGACCTGCTGACGATCCGCGAGCACCGCGGCCGCCTCGCCGGCCTCACGCTGACCTTCTTCGGCGACGGCGCGAGCAACATGGCGCACTCCTACCTGCTGGCCGGCGCGACGGCGGGGATGCACGTCCGGATCGTCTCGCCCGCGGACTACGCTCCCGCTCCGGCCGTGCTCGCGGACGCCCAGCGCATCGCCGCCACCACCGGCGGCTCGGCCACCACCACGACCGACCCGGCCGCGGGCGCCGCCGGCTCGGACATCGTGATCACCGACACCTGGGTGTCGATGGGCAAGGAGGAGGAGAAGGCCGCGCGGGTCGCCACCTTCCGCGACTACCGCGTCGACTCGGGCACGATGGCGGCCGCCGCGTCCGACGCGCTCTTCCTGCACTGCCTCCCGGCCGACCGCGGCTACGAGGTGACCGCCGACGTGATCGACGGCCCGCAGAGCGTGATCTGGGACGAGGCGGAGAACCGCCTGCACGCCCAGAAGGCCCTGCTGGTCTGGCTCCTCGAGCGCGCCGGCACGCCCGACGCCGCTCAGTAGACTCGACAGCCGACCCCGAGGAGAACCATGACGGAACGACCCTCCGCCCGCGCGGGCGAGGCCGGCGCACTCTGGGGAGGCCGGTTCGCCGGCGGCCCGTCGCCCGAGCTGGCCGCGCTCTCGAAGTCGACGCACTTCGACTGGCAGCTCGCCGAGTACGACATCGCCGGCTCCCGCGCGCACGCCCGGGCCCTCGCGACCGCCGGCTACCTCGACGACGCCGAGCTGACCCGGATGCTCGACGCGCTCGAGCGCCTGCGCTCGGCGGTGGTCGAGGGCCGCTTCACCGCGGACGACGCCGACGAGGACGTGCACGGCGCACTCGAGCGCGGCCTGATGCTCGAGGCGGGCCCGGAGCTCGGCGGCAAGCTGCGCGCCGGGCGCTCGCGCAACGACCAGATCGCGACCTTCGTGCGGATGTACCTCCGCGACCACGCCGCCGTCATCGCCGAGCTGGTGGTGCAGCTGATCGACGCGATCGCCGCCCAGGCCTCCGCCCACCCGGCGGCGATCATGCCCGGCCGCACCCACCTGCAGCACGCGCAGCCGGTGCTGCTCGCTCACCACCTGCTCGCGCACGCCTGGGCGCTGCTGCGCGACCTCGAGCGGCTGCGCGACTGGGCGGTCCGCGCCGACGTGTCGCCGTACGGCTCCGGTGCCCTCGCCGGCTCGACCCTCGGGCTCGACGCCGAGGCGGTCGCCCG
Organism: Rathayibacter sp. PhB186; assembly: GCF_003751825.1. NCBI lineage: Bacteria > Bacillati > Actinomycetota > Actinomycetes > Micrococcales > Microbacteriaceae > Rathayibacter > Rathayibacter sp. PhB186. The sequence continues at coordinate 189,145 of NZ_RJKO01000008.1, forward strand.
CGAGCTCGGCTTCGCCACGAGCGTGCCCAACTCGATCGACGGCACCGCGAGCCGCGATCTCGTCGCCGAGTTCGCCTTCGTCAGCGCGATGATCGGCTTCGACGTCTCGCGGATCGCGGAGGAGATCATCCTCTGGAACACGCGCGAGTTCGCCTTCGTCACCCTCGACGACGGCTACTCGACCGGGTCGTCGATCATGCCGCAGAAGAAGAACCCCGACATCGCCGAGCTCGCGCGCGGCAAGGCGGGTCGGCTGCTCGGCAACCTGACGGGCCTGCTCGCGACACTGAAGGCGCTCCCGCTCGCGTACAACCGCGACCTGCAGGAGGACAAGGAGCCGGTCTTCGACTCGGTGACCACGCTCGAGGTGCTCCTCCCCGCCTTCAGCGGGATGATCGCGACGCTGACCTTCCACACCGAGCGGATGGCCGAGCTCGCCCCGCAGGGCTTCTCGCTCGCGACCGACGTCGCGGAATGGCTGGTCAAGAAGCACGTGCCGTTCCGCGACGCGCACGAGATCACCGGAGAGCTGGTCAAGCTCGCCGAGACCCGGGGCCTCGGTCTCGAGGACCTCGACGACGAGGCGCTGCGCTCGGTGTCGCCGCTGCTGACGCCCGACGTCCGCTCGGTGCTCAGCATCGAGGGCTCGGTCGCCAGCCGCGACGGGGTCGGCGGCACCGCACCCGACCGGGTGGCGGAGCAGCTCGCGCAGCTGACCGAGCGCGTGCGCGTCGTCCGGTCCGCCCTCCGCGGGGACGCGTCGTGACGCTCCAGGGCCCGCCCGGCGACGACGGCCGTCCGCCGCTGCCGCCGTGGCAGCAGCGGACCCTCGTCATCGTCGCGGGCGTCGTGATCATCGCGGTGATCATCGTCACCGTGGTCTCGGGCCAGAGCTTCTTCTAGGGATGCCGGAGCCGATCGACCTGTCGCGCTCGGCCGTCGAGGTCGCTCCCGATCTGCTCGGAGCGGTGCTGCTGCACCGCACCGACGAGGGCGTCGTCGGCGTCCGGCTGACCGAGGTCGAGGCCTACCTCGGACTCGGCGAGGACCCGGGTTCGCACGCGCACCGGCGCCGGTCGCCGCGGAACGCGCCGATGTTCGGGGAGCCGGGGACGGTCTACGCGTACTTCACCTACGGCATGCACACCTGCGTCAACCTGGTCTGCTCCCCGGCGGGCACGGCCTCCGCGGTGCTGCTCCGCGCGGGCGAGATCGTGGCGGGGGAGGAGCTGGCGCTGCTCCGACGAGGACCGGTCCGCCCGAGGGACCTCGCCCGCGGTCCGGCGCGGCTCGCCAAGGCGCTGGGGGTGACCCTCGCGGAGTCGGGCGATCCGATGGCTCTCTCCTTCGAGTTGCTGCCGCGCGAGTCGCCGGTGCCGATCGAGTCGTCCGCCCGGACCGGGGTCTCCGGCGAGGGCGGCGACGCCGCCTTCCCCTGGCGGTTCCTCATCGCTGGCGACCCGACCGTCTCGCCGTACCGGCGCGCGGTGGCGCGTCGTCGCCCGGAGACGGGCGGCGGTCAGCCCGCCAGGTAGAGCCGCGCGAGGATCCCGAGCGCCGCGGACCAGGCGAGGCTGGCGAGCGTGCCGATGATGAAGCGCTCGCGTGCTTCCGGGGACGCCAGCTCACTGAAGCGGCCGACGCCCTTGACGGCGACGATCACGGCGACGCCCTCCGGCAGACCGCTGAGCAGGGCGCCCGCGGTGGCGATCCGCTCGAGCACGCCGATGGTGGTGCCGCCGCGCAGCACCTCGATCGGCTGGCCGATCGCGGTCGGAGCGACCCCGGGGGTCCCGGGACGCTGAGCGGCGGCGATCATGATGCCGCCGTGTGCGCCGCTACGGGAGTCGGTGGTCGCGAGATCGAGGGTGAGCAGGACCACCGGCCCGCCGCCGAGGACCGCGAGTGCGAAGGCGAGCACCACGACGGCGAGAGCGAGCGCCGGGGGAGCGGAGGCGCCGGCCACGCCGGTCAGCAGGAAGGCGGCGGCCGCGGCGCCGATGCTGATCCAGCCGAGCGAGGGGCGGCGCAGGCGCACCGCGAGGACGGCGCCCGCGACTCCGGCGAGGAGCACCAGGAGCACGCCGGTCCAGGAGGCGGACTGCGCGGCGACGGCGAAGGTCTCGGGCAGTGCGGTGCGGAGTGCCGTCATCGGGGTGTCCTCTCGGAAGCGGAAGCGGAAGCGGAAGGGTCGCTGGTCTCCGTGGAGCCGTGCGCCGACGGGTCGGCGCTCGCCGCCGCGTCGGGGTCGAGCGTACGGTCGACCACCGTCAGCAGCCGGGCGAGGGCGTCCCGTGCCGGTCCGTCGGCGCGCGCGCTCGCGGTCCGCACCCGGAGGCTGACCGCCTGGGGGGAGACGGCGAGACGCTCGGCCGCCTCCTTCTGCGAGAGCCCCGCATCCAGGAGGTCGACGATCTCCCAGCCGGCCGGGGTCCGCGAGTCCCGGAGGTGGAGCAGCGGATCGAACAGAGCCTGGACGTCGCCGACCGAGGGGAAGGCGTCGTCGGGGGAGCCGTGGCCGGACGGATCGGAGCCGGAGGCATCGGGATCGAGGGAGAAGCGGGTCGCCCGTCCCTTCGCCGCCTCGACCGCGCGTCGCGCCGCGAAGTACGCCGCTCCGCGGGCGGCGCGGGTGGTCCGGGGCAGCGGCCGCTCGATCGCGCCGATGCCGAGGCCGATGCTCCAGCGCCCGGAGCGGTGGAGTGCGAGGACCACGGAGACGACGGCCTCGGCGCGGTCGAGCACGAACTGGAACTCGTCGCCCGCGGTGCGCTCGGGAGGGAGCACGAAGGACGACTCCTCCGATTCGAGCAGAGCGGCGATCGCCTGCTCGACCCGGTCGTCGTCGTGACGACTGTCGCGCTGATCGGCGGTGATGACGAACACGATGACCTCCTCGATCAAGTATCAGGGCTTGATGCCGTGCGATCAAGCTTCCGGACTTGATCACGCGCCGGGCGAGCCGCCGGCCTCGCGCTACCCTGGACGGGTGACCGATCAGGACTCCCGCGGATCCGCGACCATGCCGTCGCTCGATCCCTCGTTCGAGAACGTCTGGGACGAGCTCCTCTGGCGTGGCGCGATCCACGTGTCGACCGACGCGGCAGCGCTGCGCGAGCTCCTCGCCGGAGACCCGATCACCTACTACTGCGGCTTCGACCCGACCGCGCCGAGCCTGCACCTGGGCAACCTGGTCCAGCTGATCGTCCTCCGCCGGCTCCAGCTCGCCGGGCACCGGCCCCTCGGTCTCGTCGGCGGATCGACCGGGCTCATCGGCGACCCGCGGCCGACGGCGGAGCGGACGCTCAACTCCCGCGAGACGGTGGTCGAGTGGGTGTCCCGCCTGCAGGCGCAGGTGTCGCGGTTCCTGTCGACCGAGGGGGAGAACCCGCTGCGGCTGGTGAACAACCTGGACTGGACGGCGCCGCTGTCGGCGATCGACTTCCTCCGGGAGATCGGCAAGCACTTCCGCGTGGGCACGATGCTCAAGAAGGACGCGGTCAGTGCCCGCCTGAACTCCGATGCGGGGATCAGCTACACCGAGTTCAGCTACCAGATCCTGCAGGGGCTGGACTACCTCGAGCTCTACCGCCAGTACGGCTGCGTCCTGCAGACGGGTGGCAGCGACCAGTGGGGCAACCTCACCAGCGGGACCGATCTGATCCACCGGACGGAGGGGGTGTCGGTGCACGCCATCGGGACGCCGCTGGTCATGAACTCCGACGGGACGAAGTTCGGCAAGAGCGAGGGCAACGCCGTCTGGCTCGACCCGTCGCTCACCAGCCCGTACGCGTTCTACCAGTTCTGGCTCAACACCGACGACCGCGACGTGGCGGCCCGGCTGAAGACCTTCACCTACCTGCCGCGCACGGAGATCGAGCGGCTCGAGCAGGCGAGTGTGGAAGCACCGTTCAAGCGCGAGGCGCAGCGCGCGCTCGCGAGCGAGGTCACCGTCCTCGTGCACGGGGAGGCGGTGACGGCCTCGGTGATCGCGGCCTCCTCGGCGCTCTTCGGTCGCGGGTCGCTGGAGGGCATCGACTCGGGGATCCTGCGGGGAGCGCTGCAGGCGGTGACGACGGTCGAGGCGACCGCGGCGACTCCGGTGGTGCAGGCGTTCGTGGAGGCCGGGCTCGTCGCGAGCCTCGGCGAGGCCCGCCGGGCGATCGGCCAGGGCGGGCTCTCGGTGAACAACACCGCGGTGTCGGACGACGCCGCCGTGCTCGGCGACCTCCCGCTGATCGACGGGATCGCGGTGCTGCGCCGCGGCAAGAAGAGCTTCGCCGGCGCCTTCGTCTCCTGACGCGGACGCGGTCCGCCACGAGAGGAGCCCGGATCGCGACACGCCCGGGCGACGAGCGATTTGCAGGGCCGCGAAACCTCGACGTAATGTAACTCCTCGTCAGCCCAAAGGAGCGGACAGCGAGAGTCGGATGCAGAGCATCGTGACCCGCCGGCCCCCCTCAAGCGATGACCATCCCCTCGCTCTCAAGCCTGTTAGAGATTCGTCTCTTGATGGCGGCGGATCGCGAGCGTAAGATGCAAAGCCTCCGCGGGACCCAGGTCCTCGGCTTCGGTGCACGGCCTCGGCTGCGCACGATGACGGCGAGACGATCTCCGGATCCGACGCCGAGCATCACGAAGACGCCGACTTGACACGGCCTGCGGATGTGCTAAGTTAGTCGAGTTGCCACGGAGGCGATCGGGACTTCGGTTCTGATAAGCGTACCCGGTCTCGGCGACATGAACAAATCGAACGGCCCGTCTGAATCATGCCGGCTTTCGATACAACATCTTCGATCACTTCCGTTGTGAAGCACCTCTTCAGGTGTGGAGGCGGGATGTGTCCGATTCTTGAGAACTCAACAGCGTGCACTATGTTCAATGCCAAATTTATAACCCCGTCCGGGTCTTGTGA
>NZ_RJKO01000009.1:0-187229 GCF_003751825.1 Rathayibacter sp. PhB186
AACGCCCTCCGAACCCTCGCGACCCTCGGCTACGACGTCACCCTCACCCCCAGAACCGCGTGAAAGGTCACCATCCCTTTCCAAGTAGATCCACCCGCGTCCGCAGACCCGCCGTGCTGATCACGGGGGTCTCGATGCGCCGCGGGTCGCGGCTGCTCGACCAGCATGTGCAGGCAGGCGCCTTCATGCTGATCGAGTAGCGCGCGCAGCGGGCGTATCGAGATCCACCCACGTCAGCAGGATGAGTCTGCAGACCCGCCCTGCTCATGACGGCGGGTCTCGATACGCGCCTGTGGCGCTACTCGACCAGCAGGGGGAGGACCGTCCGCCGCGCGGCCGATCACTGCTCGACCGATGCAGCGCCCTGCCCGGCTGCCGATCGAGTCGCCGCGAGGAACTGCTCGAGGGACAGCGGGGCGCGGCCCGTCAGGCGCTCGACGTCGCCGGAGACGTGCTGCATCTCGCCGGCGGCGACGGCGGTGTAGGTGCTGATCCAGGCGTCGAGCTGCCAGTCGGGGGCGTTCCAGCGGCGGCGGGAGGCGCGCGCCTCCTCGAGTGTCTCGTCGACGAAGACCGCGGGGTGGCCGGCGGCGGTGAGGACGGCCGCGATCTCGTCGAAGGTGAGGGCCTCGGGACCGGTCAGCTCGTAGGTCGCGCCGCGGTGCTCCTCGGGGGCGCGCAGGATCGCGGCGGCGGCGCGGGCGACGTCCTCGCGGGCGACGATCGCCGCGCGGCCGGTGCCGGCCGGGCCGCGGATCGCGCCGTCGTCGCCGAGCATCGCGGGGACGAAGTCCAGATAGAGGTTGTCACGGAGGAAGGTCCACGACATCCCGGAGGCGCGGATCGCCTCCTCCGTCGCGGCGTGGTCGCGCGCGAGCGTGAAGGTCGCGGTGGGGGAGGCGCCGGCGAAGGACGTGTAGACGACGTGCTCGACGCCCGCAGCGGCGGCGGCCGCGACCATCGAGAGGTGCTCGGCGAGCCGGTCCTCGTTCTCGGCCGCGGACACCATCAGCAGGAGGCGGACGCCGTCGAGCGCATCGCCCGGATCGGTGAAGGACGAGCGGACGGCCGTCGCCCCCGGCAGCTCGGGCGCACGCGAGGGGTCGCGGGCGAGGAGGCGGAGGGGGAGGCCGGCGTCGGCGAGCAGGCGCGCGACGCGGCCGCCCACCGCCCCGGTGGCTCCGGTCACTGCGATCGGGGGCTGAGGGGTCACGGCGGCGCTCATGCCCCCATGATCCTCCGCGGGCCCGGTCGCCGTCAGCTCCGCCTGCGTCCGTCCCCGCCGGACCGGCCGGTCCCTAGGCTGGACGCATGAGCGCCCACGCCTCCCTCCTCGCCATCGCCCGCTCGATCGCCGTCGAGGCGGCGCACCTCGCCCGGCAGCGCCGCCAGGACGGGGTCGAGATCGCCGCCTCGAAGTCGTCGCCGGAGGACGTGGTCACGGCCGCCGACCGCGAGGTCGAGCAGCTGATCCGCCGTCGGCTCGCCGAGGCGCGGCCGGACGACGGCTTCCTCGGCGAGGAGTCCGGCGCGGGCGGCGGGACGAGCGGACTCACCTGGGTCGTCGATCCGATCGACGGCACGGTCAACTACCTCTACGGCATCCCCTCCTACGCGGTCAGCATCGCCGTGGTCGAGGGCGAGCCGGAGCCGGAGACCTGGACGGCGCTCGCCGGGGCGGTCGTGAACGGCGCGACCGGCGAGGTCTACACCGCGAGCAAGGGCGGCGGGGCCGAGCGCGACGGGGTCGCGCTGCACGTCTCTCCGCCCGCCTCGCTCTCGCTGGCGCTGGTCGGCACGGGCTTCGGCTACGACGCCGGGCGCCGGATGCGCCAGGGCGCGGTCGTGCAGGAGCTGCTCGGCTCGGTGCGCGACATCCGCCGCATCGGCTCGGCGGCGCTCGACCTCTGCGCGGTCGCCTCCGGGTCGCTGAACGCGTACTACGAGCGCGGGCTGAACCCGTGGGACCTCGCGGCGGGCGCCCTCGTCGCGGAGGAGGCCGGAGCGATCGTCGCCGGCTTCGACGGCCGCCCGGCGGGCAACGGCCTGCTGATCGCGGCCCCGGAGCCGATCTTCAGCGAACTCGAGGCTCTGCTGCGGCGGCTGCGCGCCGACGAGGTCTGACGGGGGCTCGGTCCGCGCGGGGTCGATGCATGCGCGCGCATGATCACGCAGGATCCGAGCGCCGAGCGCGGATCGGATGACGAGGATCCGGCCTCTCACGGACCCGCTCTGGCCGGATCGGGAGTCCGTGGTTATCCTTTATGAATTCGTGACATTCGCACAGGATGCGGTCGCGGATCCCCGAGAAGCGCTTCGACTCCCTGGCGGAGCGCCGCTCGTCCCCCGCCCCCGACGGAAGATCCGGATTTCGTGAGCCCCGATTCGCCCTTGCCCGCTGCCTCCGCATCGACCCCCGGCGAATCCCTCCCACCCCTCACCCGTCGCGAGCTGCGCGAGCGCGAGCGCGCTCAGGCCCTCGCCGCCGACGTGCAGGACGGGGGAGTGCCGGTCGCCCCGGCCGAGCTCCGCGACGCCGAGCTGCGGGTCGCGTCCGTCCGCTCGGCGCCGCCGGCGCCCGTCTCCGCACCCCGCGTCGCACCGCTGCGACCCGTGCGGTCGAGCCGCCGGATCGGCGGGCTCGTCGCGCTGTCGTTCGTCGCCGCGATGGTGGCCGCGACCTCGCTGCCGGCCACGTCGCTCCTCACGGCTGAGGAGGTGCAGGCGCAGAACCTCGTCGTCGCGCCCGGCGGCACCGTCGACCGCGGAGCGCAGTCGTTCACCACCGGCGAGGTCAGCGCCGAGACCGTCGCCCGCGACGGCTTCGGCGTGCAGGAGCGCAAGACGCAGACGGACGTCACCGCCATCGGCCGCACCTCCGACGCCGGCTTCACCAACGACCCGAACGCCTCGATCCAGTGGCCCTTCGCCGTCGGCGTGCCGGTAGGCGACCGCTTCGGCTACCGCAACTGCGCGGGCTGCTCGGTCAACCACGGCGGCACCGACTTCAACCCGGGCAACGGCTCGCCGATCCAGGCGATCGCCGACGGCGTGGTCCGCACCGTGATCGACGGCGAGGGCTCGCTCGGCGTGCACGTCATCGTCGACCACGAGATCGACGGCCAGCTCGTCTCCAGCGTCTATGCGCACATGCAGCACGGCTCCGCGGCGGTGAACGAGGGCGACCCGGTCAAGGTCGGCCAGCTGCTCGGCCTCGTCGGCACGACCGGCATGTCGACCGGGCCGCACCTGCACTTCGAGATCCGCCTCGACGGCGTGACCAAGGTCGACTCCTACCTCTGGCTCAAGGCGAACGCCGGGCGCTGAGCCGCCGCGGGCCCGCCCGCTCCCGTTCGATCTGCAGGCGATCCGCGTCGCAGCACCCGTTCCGCCGCGGCAGCGCAGCCCGCGGCGGCGGATCACCTGCAGATCGAACTCTGGGACGTCAGTCCTGGCGCAGCCAGACCGTCGTGTCGCCCGGCAGTGCCGGCTCGTGCAGCTCCTCGGAGGAGAGCACGACCGTGCCGACCGGAAGCTCGACGAGCGATGAGCCGGTGTTCGCGATCACCGTGACGCCGCCGTTGCGGAACGCCACGACGTCCTCCGGGTAGCCCTCGAGCCACTCGATCGCGCCCGAACCGAGGTCCTCCGCGCGGCGCACCGCGAGGAGCGCCCGGTAGAGCTCGAGGGTCGACCCCTCGACGCCGGTCTGGCGGTCGCGCGCGAACGGCGCCCAGTCGCCGGGCTGGGGGAGCCAGGAGTCGCCGGAGTCGTTGAAGCCGTAGGCGGGCGCGTCCGCCTCCCAGGGCAGGGGCACGCGGCAGCCGTCGCGGCCGTAGCGCTCGCCGCCGGTGCGGAACCAGGTCGGGTCCTGGCGCGCCGCGTCGGGCAGGTCGATCGCCTCGGGCAGGCCGAGCTCCTCGCCCTGGTAGACGTAGGCGGAGCCGGGCAGCGCGAGCATCAGCGCGGTCGCGGCCCGCGCGCGGCGGAGGCCGAGCACCGGGTCGGGAAGGCCGGGGGTGCGCGGGCCGATGCCGTAGCCCTGCGGGTTGTCGGAGGTGAGGGCGAGGCGGCTGGCGTGGCGCACGACGTCGTGGTTCGAGAGGACCCAGGTCGAGGGTGCGCCGACCGCGGCGAACGAGCTCAGCGAGGAGTCGATGATGTCGCGCAGCGCGGGTCCGCCCCACGGCGTCTCGAGGTAGGCGAAGTTGAAGGCCTGGTGCATCTCGTCGGGGCGCACCCAGCGGGCGAGCTTCGAGAGCGGCTGCACCCACGCCTCCGCGCAGAGCACGCGGTCGGCCGGGTACTCGGCGAGCAGCGCATGCCAGTCGCGGTAGATCTCGTGCACGCCGTCCTGCGCCCAGTAGGGAGCGGTGACGGGCTCGGCGTCGTCGCCGGGCGCCACGCCGCCCATCGAGCCGCTGTCCGCGGGCGGGGTGTAGTCGGGCAGGCCCTCGGCCTTGATCATCCCGTGCGCCACGTCGACGCGGAAGCCGTCGACGCCGCGGTCCAGCCAGAAGCGCAGGACCTCGCGGAAGCGCTCGCGCACCCACTCGTTCGTCCAGTCGAAGTCGGGCTGCGAGGTGTCGAAGAGGTGCAGGTACCACTGGCCGAGGGTGCCGTCGGGTTCGGTGACCCGGGTCCAGGCGGGGCCGCCGAAGACCGACTCCCAGTTGTTCGGCGGCAGCTCGCCGGCGGCGCCGCGGCCGTCGCGGAAGAGGTAGCGGGCGCGCTCGTCGCTGCCGGCGGGAGCGGCCAGTGCGGCCTGGAACCAGCGGTGCGCGCTCGAGGAGTGGTTGGGGACGAGGTCGACGATCACCCGGATCCCGAGCGCGTGGGCGCGGGCGAGCATCGCGTCGAAGTCGGCCAGCGTGCCGAAGAGCGGGTCGACGTCGCAGTAGTCGGCGACGTCGTAGCCGGCGTCCTTCTGCGGGGAGGTCATGAACGGCGAGAGCCAGATCGCGTCGATGCCGAGCTCGGCCAGGCTGTCCAGGCGCGAGGTGATGCCGGGGAGGTCGCCGATCCCGTCGCCGTCGGCGTCCGCGAAGGAGCGCGGGTAGATCTGGTAGATGACCGCGGTGCGCCACCACTCCGCACCGGGCCGGCCGGCCGCCTCCGGGAACGAGACGGGCGAGCTCCCGGGAGCAGGGGAGTTCTCGGGCGCGCCGGAGAGAGCGGAGTCCAGGGTCATGGCATCAAGGGTAGCGGGCGCCCCGGAAGCGCCCGGCCCGGCGGAGGCGCCGCCTGGCCTAGGGTCGACGGGTGAGCGAAGAGACCCCGGAAGCCGCCCGCGCCCGACGCCGGAGGGCCCTGCTCTGGGTGGTGCCGCTGCTCGTGCTGCTGATCGGCGGGCTGTTCGCGGTGACGCTCGCAGTCGGCGGCTACGCGCTGCGGACGATGACCGGCGGCTAGGCGGTCGCGGCCGGTCCGTCCTCGTCCTCGGGCTGCGGGGCGCTCGAGCGCTCGGCGGCCTCCTCGGACGCGTGCGCCGTCTCCGGACCCGTCGCCCGCGAGGCGTCGTCCGCGCGCTGCACGGCGTCGGCGAGCTCGTCCGAGACGAGGAACCCGGTGGAGACGGCCTCGGCCCGGTAGGCCGCGCGGCCGACCATGTGCGCCGAGATCGGCACGGTCAGCAGCTGGAAGCCGATCACCAGGACGACGGTGCCCGCGGCGGCGAAGCCGGGGTTCCGGATCGCGACGGCGAGCATCACGCAGATGATGCCGAGCACCTGGGGCTTCGTGCCCGCGTGCATCCGCGAGAGCAGATCGCCGAAGCGGAGCAGGCCGATCGCGGCGACCAGCGAGAGCAGCCCGCCGACGGTGACGAGCACGGCGGTGACGACGTCGAAGAAGACGTCCATGTCAGTCCTCCTCGCGGTTGGCCATGAACTTGGCGACGCTGATCGAGCCGAACACCGCGAAGAGCGCGAGCCCGAGCGCGACCGGCAGCGTCGTCGCGTGGTGGTTGATCGCCATCTCGGCGCCGAGGCCGCAGAGGATCGTCGCCACCAGCACATCGGCGGCGACCACGCGGTCCAGGACCGACGGGCCGATCAGGATGCGCACGAGCGAGAGCAGGGCGGCCGCTCCGAAGATCGGCACCAGGATCCAGACGAGCCACTCGATCATCGGAGCACCCCCGCGTTCTCGCCCAGCGGCTCGCTGACCCGGGCGACGTCCTCGCGCGAGCCGATCGCGCGGACGATGCGCGCCTCGGTGCGCAGGACCGTGCGGCGGACCTCGTCGATCCGGTGGCCCTCGTCGTGAGTGACCCCGAGCACGTGCAGGTAGAGGACGTTCAGCTGGGGGTCGACGTCGATCACGAGCGAGCCGGGGACGAGCGAGACGGCCTCGGTCGTCCAGACCAGCATCCCCTCGGAGCGGCTGCGCAGGTGCACGGCCACGATCGCGTTGTGCACGGGGACCGGCAGGGTGAGGATCTGGTACGAGACGCGGACGGACGCGACCGCGATGTCCAGCGCGAGGCGCAGCAGGAAGACCAGCAGGTGCCAGGGGTTCACCCGGTTGGAGAACTCCACCGGCGGCAGGTAGAAGACCCGGGTGATGATCAGCGCGACCAGGAAGCCCGAGACGATCGAGAGCACCGAGACGTCGTCCCAGAGCAGGACCCAGATGCCGACGAGCGTCACGAACATCGCGAACCGGTTCCAGAAGTCGACGCGGCGGCGGGGGCTCATCGGGGGCCCTCCTCTCCGAAGGACGAGTCGCGGTAGACCGTGGCGATGTAGGTGGAGGGGTCGGCGATCGCGGCGGCGGCCTGCTCGCTGGCGTCGTAGAGCGGGCCGGCGGCGATCGTCAGGCCCACGCCGAAGACGACCATGCCGGCGGTCGCGAGGACCATCATCGGGGGGGAGTGCCGGGTGCGGACCGTGCCGGTGTCGTGCGGGTCCTCCTGCAGCTGGTCGATCAGCGGGGACTCGTAGCCGGGCACCTCCTCCTGGCGGCGCCAGAACGCCATGTTCCAGACGCGGGCGACGGCGTAGAGGGTGAGCAGCGAGGTGACCGCGCCCGCGGCGATGACCGCCCAGATCAGCCAGGACGGCTGCTCCGCGGCGGACTCGGTGCCGGCGACGAAGAGGCCGACCTTGCCGAGGAAGCCGGTGAAGGGCGGGATGCCGCCGAGGTTCATCGCGGGGATGAAGTAGAGCAGCGCGAGCAGCGGCGAGGCCTTCAGCAGGCCGCCCAGCCGGAGGATCGAGGTGGTGCCGCCGACGCGCTCGATCAGCCCGGTCGCGAGGAAGAGCGTGGTCTGCACGGTGATGTGGTGGATCACGTAGAAGATCGTCGCGGCGTAGCCCGCCTCCGTGCCGATCGCGATGCCGAAGACCATGTAGCCGATGTGCGACACCAGGGTGAAGGAGAGCATCCGCTTGATGTCCGCCTGCGCGACGGCGCCGAGGATGCCGACCACCAGCGTCAGCAGCGCGACCACCATCAGCACTTCCGTGAGCCTGCCGCCCGGGAAGAGCAGCGTCTCGGTGCGGATCAGCGCGTAGACGCCGACCTTGGTGAGCAGGCCGGCGAAGACGGCCGTGACCGGCGCCGGAGCGGTGGGGTAGGAGTCCGGCAGCCAGAACGACAGCGGGAAGACCGCGGCCTTGATCCCGAAGCCGAGCAGCAGCACCACGTGCAGCACGAGCTGGACGTCGGCGGGCAGCTCGGCGATGCGGATCGACAGCTGCGCCATGTTGATGGTGCCGGTGGCGCCGTAGAGCAGGCCGATCGCGGAGAGGAAGAACACGCTCGAGACCAGGCTGACGACCACGTAGGTCGTGCCCGCCCGGATCCGCGGCGCCGTGCCGCCGAGGGTGATCAGCACGTAGCTCGCCGCGAGCAGGATCTCGAAGCCGACGTAGAGGTTGAAGAGGTCGCCCGCGACGAAGGCGTTGAGGATGCCGGCCGAGAGGATCAGGTAGGTCGGGTGGAAGATCGTGACCGGCGTCTCGCGGTTGCCGTCGACCAGGCCCTGGCCGACCGAGAACAGCAGGACGCCGAGCAGCGTGACCGAGGTGATCACGAGCATCAGGGCGGCGAGCGGATCGACCACCAGCACGATGCCCCACGGCGGCTCCCAGCCGCCGACGTAGACGGCGCTGCCGCCCTCCTGGCCGGTGAGGACCAGGACGAGCAGCACGGAGGAGATCACGAGGACCGCGGACAGCGTGACGATGTTGACCGTGATCTGCGCGCGCCGGTGGCGGCCGAGCACGAGGGCGACGGCGGCTCCCAGCAGGGGGAGGGTGACGACGAGGGGGATCAGCACGTTCATCGGTCCTCCTTCCTGTCGTCGGTCATGGCGCTCTCGGCATGCTTGGCGGCGGTGCCCTCGTCGCTCGATTCGAGCAGGACGTCCAGGGCCCGGTCGTCCGCGGTGGTCTGCGCCGAGATGCCGGCCGCGTCCGCGCGGACGGAGGCGTCGGTCTCGTCGTCCTCGACCTGGTCGGCGTTGGCGAGGCGCCAGCGCCGGTAGATCATCGCGAGGAGGAAGGCGGACACCCCGAAGGTGATCACGATCGCCGTCAGGATCAGGGCCTGCGGCAGCGGGTCGGCCATCTCCTCGGCGATCTGCTCGTAGGAGCGGCCGTCGTCGGTGACGAACGGCGCGACGCCCGAGCGGCCCGCCATCAGCAGGATCAGGATGTTCGTCGCGTTGCCGACCAGGAGGAAGCCGATCAGGATCCGGGTGAGGCTGCGCTCGAGCATCTGGTAGACGCCCGCGGCGTACAGCACCGCCATCACGACGACGAGGACGAGGGTGATGCTCATGCGTCGTCCCCCCTGCCCGGTCCGCCGACGACGGTGGAGCCGGTCGGCAGCTTCGTCTCGAGGCCGTCGACGGTGCCGGCGCCGGGGCCGGGGGTGCTGTCGGTCGAGTGGGTGACGCCGTCGCCGGACGGGTCGCCCTGCTCGGCCTCCTCGCCGTGGCGGTCGACCTCGCCGCCGAGGCTGCGGAGGATGTCGAGGGTCAGGCCGATCACGATCAGGTACACGCCGATGTCGAAGAGGGTGGAGGTGCCCAGGTGCAGCTCGCCGAGGACCGGCAGGTAGAGGTCGAGCCAGCTCGACTCGAGCACCTCGAGGCCGAAGGCGAGCGAGGAGACGGCGGTGCCGACCGCGAAGAGCAGGCCGAGGCCGAGGACCTTGCCCGCGTCGATCGGCGCGGCCTCGCCGAGCTCGAACCGGCCACCGGCCAGGTAGCGCGCGACGAGGGCGAGACCGGCGAGCAGGCCGCCCGCGAAGCCTCCGCCCGGGGTGTTGTGACCGGTGAAGAGCAGGTAGACGGAGACGATCATCGCGGGGTGGAAGAGCAGGCGCACCAGCACCTCGAGCACGATCGAGCGGTTCTCGGGGCGGAGCGTGCGGCCGGCGACCAGCCAGGAGCCGCGGTCGCCGGTCTTCTCCGCGTCGGCCGAGGGGGCGGTGAGGTCGGTCGCGCGCTCCTCGCGGTCGGCCGCGCTCTGGTGCTCGAGGCGCGGAGCGCCGCCGGCTCGGCTGGAGAGGAAGATCAGGCTCGCGACACCGGTCGCCACGACGACCAGCACGGAGATCTCGCCCATGGTGTCCCAGGCGCGGATGTCGACGAGGAGGACGTTGACGATGTTGCGTCCCTTGCCCTCCTCGTAGGCCAGGCGGGGGAGGTCGACGGAGATCGGGGTCGCGGTGCGGGCGCCGAGGGCGATCGTCGCGGCGAGGGCCATCACGGCGCCGACCGCGATGCCGATGACGGCGCGCAGGCGCTTGCGCATCGGCTGGTGCTTCTGCGCGATCCGGGTCGGGAGGCGGCGCAGCACGAGGACGAAGACGACCAGGGTGATCGTCTCGATCAGCGCCTGGGTGAGCGCGAGGTCCGGGGCGCCCTGGATGGCGAAGAGGGCGACCATCCCGTAGCCGGTCGCACCGGCGAGCAGCACGGCGGCGACGCGGTTGCGCGCGACGGCGCAGAGGATCGCGGCGAGGATCATCACGGCCGCGACGGCGAGCTGGCCGGGGGAGTCCCAGAAGACGAGGTCGCCGGGCCAGGTGCGGTTGAGGGCCGCGGCGCCGCCGACTCCCAGCACGAAGACCGCGAAGATCACCGTGAGGTAGCGGGGGAGCGAGCCGCGCTGGACGAACTCGGTGACGGTGCTGGCCACGCGGTCGAGCCAGCGGACGGTGGCCCAGTAGCCCTCGGCGGAGTCGATGGTGTTCGGGACCTTGGACTGGATCCGCGCGACCGCGATCCGCTTGGCGAAGAGCAGCAGGCCGATCGCGATGACGATCGCGCTGAGCGCGAGGGCGGGCTCGAAGCCGTGCCAGAGCGCGAGGTGGTAGCCGCCGTGGTCGGACTCCTCGGCCGCCGCGGCGAGCCGCGGGTCGGCGTCGGGGGCACCGTAGGGGAGCGTGTCGGCGTAGACCGCGACCAGCGGGTCGAGGAGGGAGGCGCCGATGCCGCCGACGACGCTCGCGACGGCGAGGACGACGGTCGGGGCGGTGAAGGTCCACGGCTCCGCGTGCAGGTGGGTGTCCTCGAGGCCCTTCTTGCGGGCGAACGCGCCCCAGAAGAAGCGGGCCGAGTAGGCGACGGTGAGGATCGAGCCGAGGACGAGGCCGATCAGCGCGACCCAGGCCCAGAACGAGCCCTGCTCGATCGCGGACAGCAGGCTGGTGAAGACAGCCTCCTTCGCGACGAAGCCGAGCAGCGGCGGGATGCCGGCCATCGAGAGCACGCCGAGCAGCGCGGCACCCGCGAGCACCGGCGCCTGGCGGCCGAGACCGCTGAGCTTGCGCAGGTCGCGGGTGCCGGCCCGGTGGTCGACGATGCCGACGGCGAGGAACAGCAGCGCCTTGAACAGCGCGTGCCCGATCAGCAGGGTGAGGCCGGCGAGGGCCGCGTCGCGCGAGCCGAAGCCGACCGCGACAGTGAGGAAGCCGAGCTGGCTGACGGTGCCGTAGGCGAGGACGAGCTTGAGGTCGTACTGGCGGAGCGAGCGCCAGCCGCCGACGAGCATCGTCCAGACGCCGACGCTGACGATCACGGGCAGCCAGACGGCGTCGTCCGCGAAGCCGGGCGCGAGGCGGGCGACCAGGTAGATGCCGGCCTTCACCATCGCGGCGGCGTGCAGGTAGGCGCTGACCGGGGTGGGCGCGGCCATCGCGGCCGGCAGCCAGAAGTGGAAGGGGACCAGCGCCGACTTGGAGAAGGCACCGAGCAGGACGAGGACGAGGGCGACGGAGACGATCGGCCCGGACGGGGCCGCGGCGACGATGCCCGCGAGGCTCGAGGTGCCCGACTCGACGATGAGGATGATCACGCCGACGAGCATCGCCAGGCCGCCGAGGGTGGTGACCAGGAGGGCCTGGAGGCCGGCTCCGCGGCTCTCCTTGCGACCGCTGTAGTGCCCGATCAGCAGGTAGGAGAGGACGCTCGTCGCCTCCCAGAAGACGAAGAGGATGATCACGTCGTCGGCGGTGACGAGCCCGTACATCACGCCGGCGAAGGCGAAGAGCAGGGCGGCGAACCGGCCGAGCGACGGCTCGTCGCGCTTGAAGTAGCTGCCGCAGTAGGCGAGGACGAGGGCGCCGACGCCGCTGACGACGAGCGCGAGGACGATCGAGAGCGCGTCCAGCCGGAAGGAGAGCGAGATGTCGAGGGAGGGGATCCACGGGATCTCCTCGCGCAGCTCTCCGCCGGCGAGGACGGTCGGCAGCGAGGCGGCGGTCGAGACGAAGGTCGCGGCCGGCACGAGGGCGAGGGCGTAGAAGACCTTCGGACCGAAGCGGTCGACGATCCACGGCGTGATCACCGCGAGGGCGAACGTGATCGCGAGGGTGAGGAGCATCACACAGTCCTCCCCGGTTCCACTCAGCACAGTTGTCCAGACAAGGATAAGGGAGGCCGGGCGGCGGGAACCTGAGTGCGGACGGGCTTGACGACCCCCGTTCCCTTACCGTGGTGCGCATGGCCCGCTCACTGCTCCCCGCTCAGACCTGCCGGATCCGCGTGCTCGACGTCGCGAGCGGCGAGGTCACCACGGTCTTCTCCTCCGACTCGCTCCTCGTGGAGGCACCGAACTGGTCGCCGGACGGGTCGTTCCTGGTGGTCAACGGGGACGGCGGGCTGTTCCGGCTGCCGCTCGGGGACGCGCCGGTCGGTCCCGCCGGGCTCGAGGCGATCCCGCTCGACGGGGTGCCGGACGAGCTGAACAACGACCACGTTCTCGCTCCCGGTGGCGGCACCGCCTACGTCTCGGCTCGCGACGGCCATCTCTACGCGGTGGCGCTGGACGGCTCGGCGCGCGCCCGGCGGATCACGACCGAGGGCCCCGGTTCGCGCTTCAAGCACTACCTGCACGGCGTCTCGCCCGACGGCCGGCTGCTCGCGCTGATCGGCGGCGGCGAGGACGCCACCGGCCGCTGGGTCACCAACGTCTACACGATGCCGGCCGAGGGCGGCCCGCTCACCGCGCTCACCGCCGACGAGCACCCGGACGACGGCGTCGACTTCTCCGCCGACGGCGAGTGCCTGCACTTCAACTCCGAGCGGGAGGGCGGCGTCGCCCAGCTGTTCCGGATGCGGCGGGACGGCTCCGGGATCGAGCGGCTCGTGGTGTCGGACACGGTCGACTGGTTCCCGCACGAGTCGCCGGACGGCGCGCACCTGCTGTACCTCGCCTACCCCGAAGGGACGGCCGGGCACCCGGAGAACCTGCCGGTCGAGCTGCGGCTGATCGCGCTCGAGGGGCGCGCGGCCGGCGACACCTCGCCGGGCCGGGTGGTGCAGTCGCTCTTCGGCGGCCAGGGCACGATCAACGTCGCCGGCTGGTCGCCGGACGGGGCGCGCTTCGCCTACGCGGACTACCCGCTCGGCGGCTGACACCCGCCGCCCTGCGCGGGTGCGCGAGGCCCGCCCCACCTCCGGCTCGCGGAACCCCCTCCGGCTCGCGAGAACCGGCCGTTCCGGCGTGCCGGAGTCGGTTCCGCGTGCCGGAGGGTCCGCCGGTGCGCACCTCCGGCTCGTGGAACGTGCCCGGGCTCGCGAGAACCTGCTGTTCCGGCGTGCCGGAGTCGGTTCCGCGTGCCGGAGGTACTGCTCGGCGCCGGGTGGCTGAGTGCTTGCTCCGCATGCGCGGCGGGGGATCGGCAGTGCGGCCCGCGGCGAGTTGAATCGGGGGATGACGATCGACAGCGCAGCTCCGTCCCACGACTCCCTCACCCGCACGCCCCTGGGCGACTCCGGCATCGAGGTCTTCCCGCTCTCCCTCGGTGGCAACGTCTTCGGCTGGACCGCCGGGAAGCAGACCTCCTTCGACGTCCTCGACGGCTACGTCGCCGCGGGCGGCGACTTCATCGACACCGCCGACTCCTACTCCGCCTGGGTGCCCGGCAACCACGGTGGTGAGTCCGAGACGATCATCGGCGAGTGGCTCTCGCGCCGCTCGGGCTCCCGCGACGACGTCGTGATCGCGACCAAGGTCAGCAGGCACCCCGAGTTCCTCGGCCTCGCGCCCGACAACGTCCGCAAGGCCGCCCGCGCCTCGCTCCAGCGCCTGCGCACCGACCGGATCGACCTCTACTACGCGCACTTCGACGACGACGCCGTCCCGCTCGAGGACATCGTCCGAGTCTTCTCCGAGCTCGTCGATGACGGCCTCGTCCGCGCCATCGGCGTCTCGAACTTCAGCGCCGACCGCATCGCGGAGTGGCTGCGCCTCGCGAAGGAGGAGGGCCTGCACGCGCCGGTCGCCGTGCAGCCGCACTACAACCTCGTCGAGCGCGGCATAGAGGCGGACGTCCTGCCGCTCGCCCGCGAGGCCGGGCTCGCCGTCGTCCCGTACTACGCGCTCGCGTCCGGCTTCCTGACGGGCAAGTACCGCGACGGCTCGACGCCCGACAGCCCGCGCGCCTCGGGTGCCGCGCAGTACCTCGACGCCCGCGGGCGCCGCGTGCTGGCCGCCCTCGACGCGGCAGCGGCCGCCCACGACGCCGAGGTCGCGACCGTCGCCCTCGCCTGGCTGCGCTCGCAGGACGGCGTCGCCGCGCCGATCGCGAGCGCCCGCGTCATGGAGCAGCTGCCCGCCCTCGTCGCCTCCGCGACTCTCGAGCTGACGGCGGAGGAGCTGGCCGCACTCGACACGGCGAGCCGCTCGTAGGCGGGTCTCGATACGCCGCTGCGCGGCTGCTCGACCGGCATGAGGCCCCGCTGCGCGGCTGCTCCGCCCGCGCCTTCATGTTGATCGAGTAGCCCGCGAAGCGGGCTTATCGAGATCCACCCCGCCCGGACCACCCCCTCCACCCCGCGGTCAACACGGCCCCGTGGAGGTGCTATCGTCTAACGGTGCCAAATCGCGGGCACGCCCCGAGAGGGGCAGTCAGACCCGCAGGTGCGCCCCCTTAGCTCATTGGTAGAGCACTTCCTTGGTAAGGAAGAGGTAGTGGGTCCGATTCCCACAGGGGGCTCCGTTCCCGGCAGGCCAGCCTCCGGAAACGTGCGGCGGGGTAGCTCAGGTGGTTAGAGCACACGGCTCATAATCGTGGTGTCGCGGGTTCAAGTCCCGCTCCCGCTACATCGAGAAGGCCCCGGTTCGCACGTCGAGCCGGGGCCTTCGTCGTCCCCGCTGCCCTCCTCCCGCGAGATGCCACTTGTGCACGCGACACGCCGTGAAAGGCGTGCACAAGTGGCATCTCGCGGAGACGACCGGTCGTCAGAGCATCGAGATCGTGCGGTTCTCGATCCGGAGGACGCCGTCGCACTCGGCGAGGAAGTCCGCCTCGCCGTGCATCGTCAGCAGAACGGTGACGCCCTGAGCCACCCGCTCGCGGAGGACGTCCTTGACGACCGCGACGCTCTCCGTGTCGAGCGCGGTGAACGGCTCGTCGAGGAGGAGCACCTTCGGCTCCTCCATCAGGGCCTGCGCGAGAGACAGCTTCTGCTTCATCCCCGAGGAGAAGGTGCGGACCGCCGCGCGCCCCGTGCTCTGCAGACGTACCGAGGCGAGCGTCGCGCGGATCTCCTCGATCCCGATGCGCCTGCGGATCGCGGCCAGTCGCAAGAGGTTCTGCTCCGCGGAGAGGCCGGCGATGTAGGCGGGGCCGTCGATCGTGATCCCGAAGCTGTCCGGGAACGTCCGCCCCTCCGGCGAGATCGAAGGGTCGACGCTGATGCTGCCCGAGTCCGGCCTGAGGAAGCCGCAGAGCAGTCGCAGCAGGACCGACTTCCCGGAGCCGTTCGGACCGAGGAGGGCGTAGAGCCCGCCTCGGCGCAGCTCGAACGCGACCTCGCTGTAGAGCAGATTCCCGCGGATGCTCTTGGACACACCCTCGACCGTGATGGCGTTCGTCATGAGCGACCTCTTTCTGTTCTTGGATGCCTCTCGACCAGTCGAGACGCGATGACTGCTGCGATGAGGACGATGCAGGCGCTCCCCAGCGCCAGCGCCGTCCCGTGGAGGACGCTCGGCCAGCCCCCCGCGCTCCTCCACAGACCCGCGATGCCGAGCGGGTTGCCCTCGAGGAGCTCGCTCGGCAGGAAGGCCAATCCGGCCGAGAAGGCCGCGGGGGCCGCGCCCGATCCGGCGAGCGGCGCGAAGGCGGAGGCGGCGACCGCGACCAGTGTCAGCTGCAGCGTTCCGTTCACCAGGAGCTGATAGCCCACCACCGGGTCGACGAAGGACGCGAGCTCGCCGGGGGCGCCCCGCAGGAGCGCCTCGGCACCGGCCAGAGCGCCGACGAGCGCGCTCACTCCGAGTGCACGGGCGAGGAGCCCTGCGCCGAGTCGCCGATTCCGAGCGCCGCTCGATCCGAACCGGATCAGCTCGCAGCGGAGGATCGGGCGCCGGGGATCGAGCTCGCTGAGCTGCCAGGTCATCGCGAAGCCCGTGACGACGAGGACGGAGAGCAGGGTGGGTGCGAGAGCGCCCACTGGGCCCGCGAAGAGAGGACCGAGGACTCTTCCCTCGACCCCGGGTGCCGGATTCCCCTCGGAGACCGACTGGAGCCCCGTCGGCCCGAGCGTGGCCGTGCCGAGGAGGAGGACGTACGCCGCCCATCCGGCACCCCAGGACCGCGCCGCTCCGGACAGCCGGCGATCCTGGACCCGGACGGCGCCGAGGAGGACGACCTCGATCGAGAGGAGGACGACGACGGCGGCCAGCATGCCGAACGGCCGCCCGAGGTGGAGCGAGGAACTGGAGAGGAACGCCGAGCTGACGGCGGAGTCCCTCGGGAGTCCCCCCGCCGCCGAGACGGCGAACCAGCCGAGCAGCACCGTCGCCGCCGGCCCGACGAGGACACTCCCGCCTGAGAGCACCCAGCAGGCGGAGAGGAGGGACCCGATCGTCGCGAGGAAGAGCAGGAGGAGCGGGAGCTGGAGCAGCACTCCGACGGGCGGGGGCAGCGCAACGTCCGAGAGCAGCGCACTCACCGATCCGGGCACGCGCGCGACGTCGTTCACCAGCCCGAGGGAGCACACCCAGCACGTCGTCAGCACACCGAACAGGACGACCGCAGCACTCGCCGCGTCGCTGCGCAGGAGGACGAGGAGCACGTTCTTGAGGGATCCTGCCCGAATGCACACGGTTTCCGGAGGGAGGACCTCGACGCCAGGAAGAGGGCGATGCACCACGGCGCTCCCAGTCCGTAGCAGACGAAGAGCGGGTCGTTCACGACTTCGACCGCCACGTCGACGAATCCGAACGAGGAACCCGACGCGGTCCAGAGCATCCGCTGGTGGATCGAGTACGCGGCGGCAGCCGCGAGCGCCCAGCCGGCGAGCAGCAGGCGGACACGGCGGGAGAGCGAGGCGATCATGTCAGCGCCGGGAGTCGCTGGGCTCTGCCGAGGACCCGCCGTGCGGCGAGAACCGTCGCGGCTCCAGCGACCGCGAGCGGCAGGACCATGATGCCGATCGGTGACTGATCGAGACCGAACGGGAAGGCTCCGTACATGAATCCGAGAAGTGGATGGTCGACCAGAGCGACAGCCATCGTCTCGACGAAGAAGATCACTGCGGGCAGCACCATCGCCAGCCCCAGGTTCTTCAGTGCGACCAGTGCGAGCACCCCGGCCACCGCCGTGATCGCGCCCCAGGCACCCAGCACCGAGGAGTAGCCGATCAGGTACACCGGCCACCCGAAGGCGAGCAGCTGCGAGTAGTTCACGCGCTCCAGGGCGTTCCGTTCCACCTCGTCCGGTGCGAGTCCGTACACGACCGGATCGATGAAGGGCGCACCCAGCTCCGGCCAGATCCCGAAGGCGATCAGTCCGGGAAGGAGTGCGGCGACGAAGCCGAGCACGAATCCTCCGAGGGCGACGCTCATCATCCGGGTCGCCAGGTAGGACCGGAGATCCGTCCGCGCGCGGACGAGGACGACGAACCTGTTCCTGATCTCGGCAGCGGTGCCGCTGCAGCAGGCCGTCGTGATGAAGACGGGGAAGAGAATGATCATCGGGGAGATCATGAACTGGGAGTAGACGTCCAGCTCATCGCGGTAGACACCGCCGCCCACCTCCGCCAGCCCGAGAGCCGTCGGACCGAGGACGAGGATCGCACCGAGGAGCGCCTGCAGCCAGCGCAACGACGACCCCAGATCGGTGAGGACCAGTGCGAAGCGCGACGGCACGGTCGTGTCGATGGTCGGGTTCCGGCTCTACCAGGCCTGCCACTGACCGCGCACGTGCACCTGATAGATGGTGAAAGGGGTCGTTCGAAGCGCGGACGTGAGAGTCTCGGTACCCGCCGCATAACTGTTCGGGAGCCCGTGGACGATGTTGTCGTCGGTGATCGAGAAGATCTTCGTGCCTTTGTCGCAGTTGACGAGCGCCTGGCACATCTGCGCGTCCATCTTGTAGTCGCTGCCGATCTCCCGGAGCTGGATGGTGCCGTTGCGATTCGACTCGTACTTCGTCTGGTAAGTGGTCGACGTCGGCGACTGGAACCCGCCGGCGTTCTTGTCGAAGCTGTCAGCGAAGACGTTCGCCTGCGCCGTCGCCGCCATTCCGACGCTCAGCAGGACTGCTCCTGCGATGGAAGCGATTCGTGTCGATCTCTTCATGGCCGTCCCTCGATCCGTCGGTCGGACCCAGCGCCGCGACCACATCTATATGACCACTAAGCGAGGAAATATCACATACCCCTCTTCGAGGGTCAGACGAGCGACCGTGTACCGGCCTGTGCTCAGCACGGCTGACCTGTCGGCCTCTGGCGACGACCGCTCCGCCCGCCGACCCTCTACGGCGCGCCCGCTTCGTCCCTGCTGCGCGGGCTGCACCCCCTCCGCGAGATGCCACTTGTGCACGCGACACGCCGTGAAAGGCGTGCACAAGTGGCATCTCGCGGAGCTCATCGTCGGCGCGCTCCCGGATGCTCGAGGAGCGGCTGGGTAAGGTAAGCCTCACCAAACCCGGCGGTGCGTCCGCCCGCAGCACGGAGGCTCCGCATGGCCCGCTCGTCCGCCCCGACCCGCCCCACCGATCCGCAGGTCGTCACCGTCGAGGTCGTCCGCACCGCGCGCGTGACGCCGGGGATGCAGCGCGTCACCTTCGGCGGGCCCGGGGTCGCGCTGCTGCATCCGCTCGGCCACGACCAGTGGTTCCGCCTCTTCCTGCCGCGGCCCGGGCAGGAGGCGCTGCGGCTGCCGACCCGCTCGAGCGCGCTCTGGTACGCGCAGTACCTCGCGATGCCGAAGGCGCAGCGGCCGGTGGTCCGCAACTACACCGTGCGCCGCTACCGGGCCGAGGGTGCCGACGGCGGACCCGAGATCGACGTCGACTTCGTCGTGCACGGCGAGCCGGGGGAGGCGGGGCCCGCCGTGACCTTCGCCCTCACCGCCGCGGTCGGCGACCGGGTCGGCATCCTCGACCAGGGGCTCGGCTACCGCCGGGCCGACGGCTCCGACTGGTGCCTGCTCGTCGCCGACGAGACGGGTCTGCCGGCGGTCGCGGGCATCCTCGCCTCGCTGCCCGAGGACCGCGCCGCTCACGTCTTCCTCGAGCTGCCCTCCGAGGCGGACCGCCAGCCCGTCGTCGCCTCCGACGCCGTCACCCTGCACTGGCTGCCCCGTGCCGACGCGCACGCCCGCCCCGGCGAGCACGCGCTCGCCGTCCTCCGCGACGCGACCCTGCCCGCGGGTCGCCCCTCCGTCTTCGCCGTCGGTGAGTCCTCCCTCGCCACCGGCGCCCGCCGCCACCTCGTCGCGGACCGCGCCGTCGACAAGCGCGCCATCACCTTCATCGGCTACTGGCGCCACGGCGTCGTCGCCCCCTGACCGGCGCCCCCGCGAGATGCCACGTGTGCACGCGACACGCCGTGAAAGGCGTGCACAAGTGGCATCTCGCGGAGAAGCGTCAGACCTCGCAGCCGGCGAAGAGGACGTCGGGGGAGGAGACGAGGTCGTCGAGGGTCAGCAGGCGGGTCAGGTCGTGGCCGGCGGCCAGGGCGTTCGCGCGCTCGAGGGCGGTCTGCGGGGCGAGGCGGCCCTCCATCACGCCGCCGAGGGCGCGGACGGCGCAGGCGGCGACGACGCCCTCGGGCGTGCCGCCGATGCCGAGCACGAGGTCGACGCTGCCGTCCGGGTCCGCCGCCTCGATCGCGACCGAGACGTCGCCCTCGCCGCGCAGCGACAGCGCGACGCCGGCCTCCCGGAGGGCGGCGATCAGTCCGGCGTGCCGCGGCTTGTCCAGCACGGCGACCACCAGCTCGGAGACCGGCTTGCGAAGGGCGTCGGCCAGCCGCTGCGCGTTCTCGGAGGGCGGCAGGTCCAGCCCGACGACTCCCGCCCCCGCGCCGGAGCAGACCAGCTTGTCCATGTAGAACACGTCGCGCGGGTCGAGCATCGTGCCGCGCGGGGCGAGCGCGATGACGCAGACCGAGCCGGGGATCCCCTCCGCCGCCAGCCGCGTGCCGTCGAGCGGGTCGACCGCGACGTCGCAGGAGGGGGAGTCCGCCCGGCCGAGCCGCTCGCCGTTCGCGAGCATGGGCGCGTCGTCCTTCTCGCCCTCGCCGATGACGACGACGCCGGCGAACGGCGCCTCGGCCAGCACCGCGCGCATCGCCGCGACCGAGGCCGCGTCGGCGGCGAGCTTGTCGCCGCGGCCGTACCAGCCGCGCGCCGCCTCCGCCGCCGCCCGGACGCTCGCGGCCACCGCCTCCCGCAGCTCGGCGGAGTAGGACGGCGACGCGATCAGCCGCACGTCGCTCACGCGCGCGCCGGCTGCGAGGTCGCGGTGCGGACCAGTCGCTCGAGCGTGCGCAGGCCGTCGGACGACAGCACCGACTCGAGATGCCCCTGCACGGAGGCGACTCCCTCCCCGCGCAGCGCGTCCACGATCCCCGTCGCCGGGTCGCGCGAGATCTCGAGGTCGAGCAGCGGGGTGCTCGACACGTCCGCGCCGGCGACCGAGGAGAAGGTGTTGTAGAAGCCGATCGCCGCGTCCTCGCCGAACACGTCGACCGCGAGCCGCACGCCCTGCCGGGGCGCGGGCAGCGGCTCGACCGGCAGCCCCGCGAGCAGCGAGAGCATCTGGTGGCTGAGGCAGACGGCGAGCATCGGCCGCTCCGAGGCGAGCCGCTCCGTCATCAGGGCCCGCAGGCGCGCGATCCGCGGCTCGGAGTCGTCGCGCGGGTCGCCGGGGCCGGGGCCGAACACCACGAGGTCGTCGCTCAGCACGTCCTCGACGCTCGACCAGCGCTCGACCCGGGCGTCCATGCCGAGGTGGCGCAGCTGGTGCGCGAGCATCGTCGTGAACTGGTCCTCGTTGTCGACGATGAGCGCCGTGTGCCCGGCGAGCCCCTCGATGTGCTCCGGCGCCTGGGGCCGCAGCCAGAACGACGCGAGCCGCTCGTTGCGCGCCTCGAGCGCCTCCTGCACGCCGGGCTGCGCGTTGAGGTCGATCGCCGGCGGGATGTCGCGGTGGGGGAGCAGCCCCAGTGCGGAGAGCACCCCGGACGCCTTCGCGCGGGTCTCGGCGACCTCGCCCTCCGGCGTCGAGTGCCGCACGAGCGTCGCGCCGGCCGGCACGGTGAGCCGGCCGTCCTCGCGGAGGTACGCGGTGCGGATCAGGATCGGCGCGTCGACCGTGTAGCCGTGCTCCTCCGGCTCGAACAGGGCGAGGACACCGGAGTAGTAGCCGCGCGGTTCCTTCTCGTACTCCGCGATCACGGCGCAGGCGTTCTCCATCGGCGAGCCGGTGACGGTCGGCGCGAACATCGTGAGCCGCAGCACCTCGCGGACGTCGAGGTCGGTGCGCCCCTCGAGCAGGTACTCCGTGTGGCTGAGGCGCGACATCTGCTTGAGGAACGGCCCGAGGATCCGGCCGCCGTTCGGGCAGACCGCGCTCATCATCTTCATCTCCTCGTCGACCACCATGAAGAGCTCCTCGCTCTCCTTGACGTCGGCGAGGAACGCCAGCACCTCGGCGCCGGTCGGGCCGGCCGCGGGGTGGCGGAAGGTGCCGCTGATCGGGTTCATCATCGCCACGCCGTCGCGGACGGAGACGTGGCGCTCGGGCGTCGCGCCGACCGCGGTGACGGTCGGCGAGCCGTCGGAACCCGGGGTGTGGATCGCGAAGGTCCAGTAGGCGCCCGATTCGTCGGTCAGCAGCCGGCGGAACCAGGCCAGCACCGCCTCGACTGCGGGAGCGTCCGTGTGCGCGACGAACGCGCGGTTGATGACGAAGTTCGCGCCCTCGCCGCGGCCGATCTCGTCGTCGATCACCCGCCGCACGATCTCCGCGTACTCCTCGTCGGGCACGTCGAAGCCGCGCTCCTCGACCGGGATCTCGCGCTCGGGCAGCAGCCGCAGCACCTCGGTGAGCGGCACGCTCTCGCGCTCGCGGACGACGAGGTTCCGCAGCGGGGCGCCGTCGTCCTTGGCCGCGAAGCCGCGCTCGCGCACCTGGCGGTAGGGCACGAGGGTCAGCACGTCGGCGCCGTCGAGCGGGATGTCGGCGAGGCCCTCGACGTCGACGACGTCGCCGGTGAAGACGTCGACGTCCGTCCGGCCCTGCCGGAGGACGACCGCGAACGGCAGCGATCCGTCGGAGGCGAGGATGCGGGAGAGGAGCGAGGTCATCGTGGTCCTTGGGTCGGGGTGTCCCTCACCCGGGCCCCGACATGCAGAACGACCGCCCGGTCGAGGCGGTCGTGTGCGAGAGGAGTCTGCGCGTCGGCCTGCCTAGGAGGCGGGCCACCAGGGGCGGAGGGTCGACGTGAGCACGGGGGAAGTCTAGGGGAGGCGCCGCTCGGGCGGCCACCCGATCAGGCGGTCGCGGCGTCGGACGCCGGTTCGATCCGCTCCGTCGACTCGCCGCGGAGAGTGCGGAGCAGGAGGGTCGCTCCGGCCGTCGCCGCGGGTGTCGCGATCACCGCGCCGCCCGGGATGAGGAAGGCGAGGTAGACCGCGATGCCGAAGCCGAGCGACACCGCTCGGCGCTCGCCGAGGAGCCGGCGGCGGTCCCGGAGCGCGAGGCCCCGCGCGTCGCCGGCGAATCCGGTCAGCTCGAGGGCGAGCGCCCGGCCGCCGACGAGTGCGCCGGCGATCAGCCCGACCACCTGCCCGACGACCGGGATGATCCCGAGCAGCACCAGCACGACACCGATCGCCAGCGAGGTGCCGACCAGCACCGAGGAGTCGCGGAGCGAGCGCCCGAGTCCGCTCCAGAACCCCGTCTCGTGCTCGTCGGGCACACCGCCGAGCTCGTTCTCGACGCCGCGCCAGATCCGCTCGTAGAAGGGGTCGCCGACGAGCAGGGTCACCGCGGCGAAGAGGACGACGCCGAGTGCGATGATCGCCCCGACCGCGGCGATCGAGAGCAGGAGGCGGACGGTGCCGGCCGAGGCCTCGTCCCAGCCGTCCACGAACGGCGTCAGCGCGCGCACCACGGCGTCGATCCGGGTGACCACGAGCACCAGGACGCCGACGAAGACGAGCCCGACGATCAGCGGCGGGACCGCGCCGAGGAGCATCGCCCGGGGCGAGCGGAACCAGGTGCCGAACCCCCTGCCGAAGAGCCGTGCGCCGAGGGCCAGGTCGCGGAGGATCGCCATGGCTCGATCCTCCCAGAAGCGCCGTTACGCGATCGATGCAGAGCGTGGCCTCGCGGGGGATGTGCGGATGTTCAGGCCGCTGATAGACATCAGCCAGGCGCCACGGGGGCAGCTTCGGCGCCGATCCCGCTTCCACATTCTCGAGAAGGAATACATCCATGTCTCTCCGGGGGACCTCTCTCCGCTCGCGCTCGCGTCTCGCGTGCCTCACCCTCGTCGTCGGCCTCGCCGGCGGCCTGATCGCCCCGGCTGCCGCCGCGTCGACCAGCACTCCGGAGCCGACCGCGACCGCCGTTGCGACGTCGACTCCCACCGCTACCCCCACTCCGACGGCTGTCCCGACCGCGACTCCGCAGCCGACCGGAACCGCGATGCCGTCGGCGACGCCGACCGCGACTCCCACGGTCGTGCCCACGACGACCCCGTCCGCGACCCCCGAGCCGACGACGACCCCGACCGCGACTCCCGAGCCGACGCCTGCCGAGCCGCAGCCCGCCGCGCCCGGCTGCGACCCGTTCGTGCCGCCGGCTCTCCCCTTCGACGCCGCGGCTCTCACCGTCGACCTGACCCAGCCGGGGACCGTGACGGCGACCGTGCCGCCCTCCGAGCTGGCGGACTGCACCGATGGGTCGACGATCATCCTCGCGATCATGCCGACCCTCACCGAGACCACGGAGGACATCGCCAGCGCCGAGGTCGTCGTCGGAGACGAGGGCTACGCCGGCGGGACCCTGACCGTCCCGGTCCGCACCAGCCGCGAGTACACCGTCACCGTCACCGTCATCCAGTCGGTGGACGGGTCCCCGATGTGGATCCTCGAGCCCTACACGCAGGTGGCGACGCTCTACGCCACCGACCTCGAGGCCTGCCTCGGCGCGAACCGCAACTACGTCGTCGAGTCGCTCTCGGGCCCGGTGACCGCGACCGCCGGTGTCCGCTCCGTGACCGTGACCGTCCCCGAGCTCGACACCATCGCCTGCGTCCCGCGCGGTGAGATCCGGATCTTCTCCTTCGACTACGAGCGGCCGAACGAGCTCGACGACTTCACGCCAGTCCTCCTCGGCACGATCCCCTTCGACGGCAGCTACTTCCCCGGCGCGACGCGGACCTACGCGACCACTCCCGGTCACAACGACGTCCGCGTCACCATCGTCGGATTCGTGGACGGCGGTGAGACCGGACGCGAGTACGTCGGCGATCAGATCCACCTGACCGTCGCGTCCGGTGCCGTGACCACGACCTCGGGTGGCTCGGCGCTCGCCGAGACCGGTGTCGAGACCGCGGGCCTCGTCTCCGGTGCGGCCGCGCTGCTGGCCCTCGGCCTCGTGTCTCTCGTCGTGACGTGCCGTCGCCGGAGCGCTCAGCAGTCCTAGCCGCTGCACACGAAGGGCCCGGGAGCATCTGCTCCCGGGCCCTCTCGTGCGTCCCGCGTCGTGCGCTCGCCTCAGGTCAGCGCGAACGGGGCGAGCAGCCCCGTCATCTCCTTCGGGCGCGGCGCTGCGAACTCGTCGCGGCGCGAGGTACGGCTGTCCCGACCGCGACTTCGACCGCGACCCCCGAGCCGACCGGCACCGCAACGCCGACGCCGGCTGCGACCCCCACGGCCGTCGCGTCGACGTCCCCGGAACCCACTCCGGAGCCGACGGTCGCGCCCGGAACCGTGACATTCGACGGCGAGATCTCGGTCGCCACCGGCCCCGGGGCCATCGCACTGTCGGTGCCGGCGCGCTTCACCGCCGGGGCCCGGGAGTCGTCGCTTCCGGCCTTCGGCGTGCCCGCGGGAGGGTCCGGTCGGCAGCTGCTCGAGCCGCCCGAGACGTGTGTCCAGACCTGCCGGAAGCACCGTTACGCGATCGATGCAGAGCGTGGCCTCGCGGGGGATGTGCGGATGTTCAGGCCGCTGATAGACATCAGCCAGGCGCCACGGGGGCAGCTTCGGCGCCGATCCCGCTTCCACATTCTCGAGAAGGAATACATCCATGTCTCTCCGGGGGACCTCTCTCCGCTCGCGCTCGCGTCTCGCGTGCCTCACCCTCGTCGTCGGCCTCGCCGGCGGCATGATCGCCCCGGCCGCCGCCGCGTCGACCAGCACTCCGGAGCCGACCGCGACCGCCGTCGCGACGTCGACTCCGACCGCTGTCCCGACCGCGACTCCGACCACCCCGACCCCGACGGCTGTCCCGACCGCGACTCCGACCGCGACGACGGAGCCGACAGCGACCCCGACCCCCACGGCGACGCCGACGGCGACTCCCACCGCCGTCCCGACGACATCGCCGATTCCGTCGCCGGAGCCGTCGGCCACTGCGACCCCCACCGCGACGCCGGCCCCCGGCATCGACCCGATCTGCGACGTCCCCGGCGGCGGGCCGGTCGCGGAGGAGGTCATGGGCGACGTGTCGGCCACCCTGTCCGGCGCCGCGGTCAGCGTGACGATCCCGCCGATCCGCACCACGTCCTGCTGGGAGCGCGCGGAGCTGCGCGTCTGGAACCTCGATTACGAGCGCCCGACCGACCTGGGCTACTCGCTCGAGCTGCTGACGACGATCCCGATCGAGGGCCGCGACTTCCGCGGCGTCACCCTCGGGCTCGGCGACCTGCCCGCCGGCGATCAGGACATCCTCGTGGCGATCTACGGCTTCGACGGCGACGTCCAGGGCAGCACCCGCGAGACCATCGGCGAGCAGATCCACCTCGACGTCCCCGACGTCTCGGCCGAGCAGTACGAGGCCGACGCGGCCGCCTACCACGCGTGCCTCGCCCCGAACGACGGACGCATCGTGAAGAGCAAGAGCGGCGACGTCACCGCGAGCACGACGAACGGCGTCATGACCGTCGTCCTGCCGTCGGTCGAGACCGTCGACTGCCTCGACAGCATCACCTTCGTCATCTGGGCGGCCGACTACGACCGCCCGACCGAGGACCACCCCTTCGTCGCGGTGAAGCTCGATGAGATCGTGCTCGACTCCTCCTCCTACGCCGGCGGCACCTACAGCTACCCGGTGACCCCCGGCCACGTCGACGCCATGGTCACGATCGTCGGCACCCTGGGCGTCCTCGAGGGCGGTCTCGAGTACCTGCAGTACCGCGCTCACGTCCCGCAGCCCGGTGAGGGCACGACGACCACCGTCTCCACCACGGGCGGCAGCACCCGCGGCGGCTCGGCGCTCGCCGAGACCGGTGTCGAGACCGCGGGCCTCGTCTCCGGTGCGGCCGCGCTGCTGGCGCTCGGCCTCGTGTCGCTCGTCGTGACGCGCCGTCGCCGGAGCGCTCAGCAGTCCTAGCCGCTGCAGACGAAGGGCCCGGGAGCGTCTGCTCCCGGGCCCTTCGTGCGTCCCGTCTCGTGCGCTCGCCTCAGGCCAGCGCGAACGGGGCGAGCAGCCCCGTCATCTCCTTCGGGCGCGGTGCCGCGAACTCGTCGCGGCGCGAGGTCGTGACTCCCATCGCGACGAGGCCCTCGACCAGCCGGACCGCGGCGGCGACCCCGTCGATCACCGGGACGCCGAGCTCGCGCGAGAGGTCGCGGCAGAGGTCGGCCATCCCCGCGCAGCCCAGGACGATCACGTCCGAGCCGTCCGTCGCGAGCGCGGCCGCGCACTCCTCGAGGATCACCCGGCGCGCGTCGGAGTGCGGGTCGTCGAGCTCGAGCACCGGGATGTCGCAGGCGTGCACTCCCGCGCAGGCCCGGTCGAAGCCGGCCCTGTGCGCGATGTCCCAGGCCCGCCCGCTGGTGCGCGAGAGCGTGGTGACGACGCTGAACCGCCGGCCGACCAGGGACGCCATGTGCATCGCGGCCTCGGCGATGCCGATCACCGGTCCGCGGGCGAGCTCGCGGGCCGCGTCGATCCCCGGGTCGCCGAAGCACGCGACGACGTAGCCGTCACTGCCCTCGGCGTCGCCGCGGACGATCTCGTGCAGCAGCCCCGGGACGGCGAGCGCCTCGTCGTAGTGGCTCTCGATCGAGGCCGGTCCCATCGGCGGCGTGACGGCGACGATCTCGGTGCCGACGGAGGCGACGGACCGCGCGGCGCGGCCGATCGCCTCGGTCATGTGCTCGCTGGTGTTCGGGTTGACGACGGTGATGCGCACGGCGCTCCTCGGGATGCTGCGGGGGTGGAACGGCCGCCACGCCACCGGCCGGTCCTCGAAAGTCGCTGTAGTCACGCGCGACTACCGCAACTTCTGGAGGATGGAGTGGATGGCGAGGCGGGGTGGGGACGGGTGGGGAGGGCTCGGGTCAGACCGTGCTGCCGTCGCTGACGTTCGCGAGGTCCTCCTCGAGGCGGCCGATCCGCGGGGAGCGGCGCTCCAGGACGGCCATCGCGACGAAGCCGAGGCCGCAGCCGAGGAACCAGCTGTAGTCGCCGAGCCAGGTGAAGGACGGGCCGCCCGCCTCCTCGATCCAGCGCGGGACGAGCACCGACAGGACGGAGGGGAGGCCGCCGATCACGGTGGCCCAGACGGCGTTGGGGTTGAAGCCGCGGGAGAACCAGTAGCGGCCCTTCTCGCTCATCGTGTACAGGTCGTCGACCCAGACGCGCTGACGGCTGATCAGGTAGTAGCCGGCGATCAGGACGCCGAACAGCGGGCCGATCAGGGCGCCGAGGATGCCGAGCGTGTAGTGGATCGCGGTGTCGTTGGAGTACCAGTTCCACGGGGTGAGCAGCACCGAGCCGACGGCGGCGATCATGCCGCCCATCCGCCAGCTGATCTTCTTCGGGTTGACGTTGGAGAAGTCGAACGCCGGCGAGATGAAGTTGGCGACGATGTTGATGCCGATCGTCGCGATGACGAAGGTGAGCCCGCCGAGCAGGACGGCGAACCAGGTGTCGATCCGCTCGACGGTCTCGATCGGGTCGGTGATCAGCTCGCCGAAGACGGGGACCGTCGCGGAGGCGGTGATCACGGTGAGCAGGGAGAAGAAGAGGAAGTTGATCGGCAGGCCGAGGAGGTTGCCCTTCTTCACGGCGCGGTAGCTGCGGGCGTAGCGGGAGAAGTCGCCGAAGTTCAGCATCGGGCCGGAGAAGTAGGAGACGACCAGGGCGACCGCCGAGATCATCACGGGGATCGAGGCGCCGAGGTCGAGGGGCTCGCCCGAGCCGAGGCTCAGCGAGATGTTCTCCCAGCCGGCCTGCGACACGAGGTAGATCGCGAGCACGAGCATCACCACGTAGACGGCGGGGCCTGCCCAGTCGATGAAGCGGCGGATCGACTCCATGCCCCGCCAGAAGAGAGCGGCCTGGGCGACCCAGAGGATCGCGTAGGAGAGGTAGCCCAGGGCGGAGAGGCCGAGGAAGGAGGCTTCCGGGGTGTTCCAGGAGGCCATCGCCGGGAAGAACTTGAGGAACACGATGTTGAGCGACTGCGCGGCGAGGTAGGTCTGCACGCCGTACCAGGCGATGGCGATCAGCCCGCGGATGATCGCGGGGATGTTCGCCCCGCGGACGCCGAAGATCGCCCGGTTGATCACCGGGTAGGGGACGCCGGTGACCTGGCTGGGCTTCGCGACGAGGTTGCAGAAGACCTGCACGATCACGA
Source organism: Rathayibacter sp. PhB186 (assembly GCF_003751825.1). Classification (NCBI taxonomy): domain Bacteria; kingdom Bacillati; phylum Actinomycetota; class Actinomycetes; order Micrococcales; family Microbacteriaceae; genus Rathayibacter; species Rathayibacter sp. PhB186. The sequence continues at coordinate 28,580 of NZ_RJKO01000009.1, forward strand.
TGCCGACCACGAGGGCCACCAGCACCTGCCAGCCGGCGAGGCCGAGCGCGAAGAGCGAGCCGGCGGTGACGTAGCCGCCGACGCTGTGCACGTCCGACATCCAGAACGCGAAGATGTTGTAGCTCGACCAGCGCTGCTTGACGAGCGGGGCGAGGTCCTCGTTGGCGAGGCGGTCGTCGTAGCCCGGCTTGACGAGCGAGGGGCCGGCGAGCCCGGCGCTCTCGGCGGGCGGCGCGGTCGACGGGTCGATGCGGGGTGCAGTGGCGCGGTCGGTCATGGTGGATCCACCTCTCGGGCGGGCGTGCGCGGGTGGGCGCACGGAGCGGATGTGTCAGGGTGGTCGAGGCGGTCGGCCGTGGCGATCGGCCGCCTCCGCGCGAGCGGTGGGCGTTCGGATCGTGTGAAGTGATGACTTCACACGGGAGAACCTAGGGCTCCGCCGGGCCGAGTTCGTTTCGCCCCCGTTACAGCTGTGTGACGATCACCGAGGAGAGGACGGCGTCCCGCATGCCCACCGACGAGACCGCCCGGGATTCCGCGGACTCCGCGGCTCCGGACGTCGCCGCCGCGCTCCCCGGGGCGGTCCGCGAAGGCGTCGGCGCGCGCCTGCGCGAGCTGCGTCTCGCGTCAGGGATGTCGCTGCGCGCACTCGCCCGCGAGCTCGGAATCTCGGCCAGCGCCGTCTCGCAGATCGAGCGGGGGGCCATGCAGCCGTCGGTCGGGCGCCTCATCGCGATGGTCGGCGCCCTCGGCGTCCCGCTCTCCGCCGTCTTCGACGAGACCGCCGCCGGCGGCACGGCGGTCGGTGAGCCGGGCGGGCCCAGCGGCGGAGAGGGCGCGGGCCTGACGACGGCCGTCGTCCGCGCGGGCGAGGTCGCTCCCGTCCTCCTCGAGGGCGGCGTGCTGTTCCGCCGGCTGGCCCCGCAGCCCGTCGACGCGGTCGACTTCTTCGAGTCGACCTATCCGCCGGGGGCGACCTCGACCGCGCAGCGCCGGTTCCTGCGCCACGACGGGATCGAGATCGGGACCGTCACGCTCGGCGAGCTCACCGTCGAGTTCGAGGACGAGACCGTGGTCCTCGCCGCGGGGGACGCGATCACGTTCCCCTGCGAGCGCGGCCACCGGATGATCAACCGCGGTGCCACGACGGCCGTCGCGACCTGGCTGATCGTCCACCGCTGACGCGGCCCGCGGGCCCGCCATCCCGGTATGGCACAGTGACAGCATTCCTCCACAGGGGGGAGGTGCCGGGTGCCTGTCCACATCCCTGGGGGATCCGGTCGGCGGGCCCGCCGCGATGTCGGTGCCGCCTGGTGTGCTGTGCGCCTCGAACGATTGGTGCGGAACATGGACGGACGACAGAACAGGCGAGACGACGACGAGTGCCCCCGCTGGTGCGCAGGGGAGCACGACGAGATCGAGTGCCCCGAGGAGCGGCTGCACCGCTCCCGGGCGCAGTCGCTCCCGCTCGTGCTCTGGTGCGGTGAGGGTGCGGCGGGGGAGCCCGTCGCCGCCGTCGTGCACGTCTCGCTGTGCCGGCCCGGCGGCCGGGGCGAGGAGCGGCTGCGCCTCGAATCCGACGGGCTCGGCGCGGTGGACCTCGATCTCAGCGCGGCGGCGCGGCTGGCGCGCGGCGTCGAGGCGACGCTGCGGCTACTCGGCCCCGGCGGAGCCGGATGAGCGGGGCGGGTTCGGCGGCAGCAGGTCGGAGAGCTCGATGTCGAGAGCCTCGCAGAGGGCGAAGAGCGTCTTCAGCTGCGGGTTCGCGGGCGAGCCCGGCTTCGACTCGCCCTTCTCGAACTTCTGGTAGGTGTAGCCCGCCAGTCCGGCGGCGTGGGCGATGCGCTCCTGACTCTCGCCCTTGGCCATCCGGGCGCGGTGGAGGTTCGTGCCGAGCTCGCGGGCGTAGGTCATCCAGTCGCGTTCGGGGTCAGGTGTGGACATGCTCGCCAGCTTCGGAGAAGAATCGTCCGCGGTCACCCATACGCGCGTGGGTAATTGCCGATGGTCATACGTGCATGACCCTCGTCGAGGGGGGAGGGGTCTCGGAGGGGGCCGGGGGCCGTGGAGGGCTCCGAGACCAGCGCCTAAGATGGCCGGGTGCCAGTGAACCCCGACCTCACCGGGCGCGTCTTCGCGCCGACGGAGCCCTACCAGGTGGGCCGCGAGAAGGTGCGCGAGTTCGCGCGCGCCGTCTCCGCCGAGTCCCCTCTCCACCTCGACCCCGAGGCCGCGCGCCGTGCCGGCTACCGCGACGTCGTCGCCCCGCCGACCTTCGCCGTGGTGGTGCAGGAGTTCACCCTCGCCCAGCTGCTCGCCGCGCCCGACGCCGGCATCGACTTCAGCCGGGTCGTCCACGGCGATCAGCGCTTCAGCTACTCGCGTCCCATCGTCGCGGGTGACGAGCTGACCGCGACCCTCTCGGTCGCCGGCATCAAGCAGCTCGGCGCGCACTCGATGATCACCACGCAGTCGACCATGGTCGACGCCGACGGCGCCCACGTCGTCACCGCCGTGTCCACCCTCGTCGTCAGGGGAGACGAATGAGCGCCGAGCGCCCCGTCCTGTCCGAGCTCACCGTCGGCGACGTCGTCGGCGAGCGGCGCTTCCACCTCGAGCGCGGCTCGCTCGTGCGCTACGCCGGCGCCTCGGGTGACTTCAATCCGATCCACTACCGCGACGACGTCGCGGCCGAGGTCGGGCTGCCCGGCGTGCTCGCCCACGGCATGCTGACGATGGGCACCGCCGTGCAGGTCGTCGTCGACTGGGTCGGCGATCCCGGCCGTGTCGTCGACTACCAGGTCCGCTTCACGCGGCCCGTCGTCGTCGACCCGAAGGAGGGCGCCGAGCTCGACGTCGTCGCGAAGGTCGGGGCGCTCGACGCCGAGGCCGGGATCGCGCGCATCGACCTCGCCGTGACGTACGGCGGCCAGGCGGTGCTCGGCAAGGCGCAGGCGCGCGTCTCGCTGGCCTGACCCCGCACCGATGACGACACCCGCCCTCTCCACCCTCACCACGCTGCGCGTCGGGGGAGTCCCCGAGCGCCTGCTCGAGCCGGCCACCGAGGCCGAGCTGGTCGCCGCCCTCCGCGAGGTGTGGGCGGACGACGAGCCCTGGCTGCTGCTCGGCGGCGGCTCCAATCTCCTGGTCGGCGACGACGGAGTCGAGGGGACCGTGGTGCGCGTGCGCACGACCGGGATCGAGCGGCTCGAGACGGACCGGCCCGGCGCGGTCCACCTCCGCGTGCAGGCGGGCGAGTCGTGGGACGGCCTGGTCGCCGCGACCGTCGAGCGCGGCTGGGCGGGACTCGAGGCGCTCAGCGGCATCCCCGGGACGGTCGGCGCGTCGCCGGTGCAGAACATCGGCGCCTACGGCCAGGAGCTCTCCGACACCCTCGTCGCGGTCGACTTCCTCGACGAGGGCGCGCAGGAGCCCGTGCGGCTGACGGCGGCCGAGCTCGAGCTGGGCTACCGGACGTCCGCCGTCAAGCAGGGTCGACGCGGCGCCGTCCTCGCCGTCGAATTCGCCCTCGAGGACGTCGGTGGATCGGGTCTCGGTGCTCCCGTCGCCTACGGCCAGCTGGCCAGTGCGCTCGGCGTCGAGCTGGGCGACCGCGTGCCGCTCGCGGAAGTGCGCGCGAGCGTGCTGCGGCTGCGCGGCGCGAAGGGGATGGTGCTCGATCCGGAGGATCCGGACACCGCCAGTGCCGGCTCCTTCTTCACCAACCCGATCGTCACCGTCGCGGCCGCGAGCGGACTGCCGCCGACCGCGCCGCGCTGGCCGGAGACGCCGGCGAGCGAGGCCCCGCTGGTGACCGCCCTCGCCGACGTCGAGGCGGGGGCGCCGATCCGGCTGCCCGCCCCGACCTCGCCCGACGCGCTGGTCAAGCTCAGCGCCGCCTGGCTCATCGAGCACGCCGGGATCGCCCGCGGCTTCTCGCTCCCGGGCTCGCGCGCCGCGGTGTCGAGCAAGCACACCCTCGCGCTCACGAACCGCGGCGGAGCGACCGCCGAGCAGATCGCCGAGCTCGCCCGCTACGTGCAGGGCCGCGTGCTCGCCGAGTTCGGCATCCTGCTGCACCCCGAGCCCGTGGTGGTCGGCACCACCGTCTGACTCCCCGCGCCACGGACCGCGCGGCGCGCGCCAGCATGCTGATCGAGCAGCCCGCGAAGCGGGCCCCTGCATGCTGATCGAGTAGCCGGCGGAGCGGGCCCCTGCATGCTGATCGAGTAGCCCGCGGAGCGGGCGTATCGAGATCCACCGGCGTCAGGACGATGGTCTGCAGACCCGCCCTGCTGGGAACGGTGGGTCTCGATACGCCCCTGCGGGGCTACTCGACCAGCATGTGGGCGTCAGGCGTCGCGGCGGATCCAGCGGAAGGTGAGGCGGCTCGCGATCAGGCCCAGCACCAGCCAGATGCCGAGGGCGATCGCGACCCCGGTCAGGTCCCAGTCGCCGTTGACCTCGGCCTGCTCGAAGTCGGCCGGCAGGAAGACCGCCCGCATGCCCTGCGCGATCCACTTGAGCGGGAAGACGCTCGCGATCGTCTGCAGCCAGTCCGGCAGGGTCGTGAAGGAGAGGTAGGACCCCGAGACGAACTGCAGCACGAGCAGCGGTGGGACGATGACGGCCGTCGCGCTCTTCCCGGTGCGGGGGAGGGCGGAGACCGCGATGCCCAGGATCGCCGAGGTCGCCACTCCGGCCACATAGATCCAGGCGAAGGTCGCCCAGCGACCGCCGTCGGTCGGCAGCGGCACCGAGAAGACGGTCGCGGCGACAGCGAGCAGCAGCGCCGTCTGCGCGACGCTCGTCACGAGCACCTGGCCGAACTTGCCGAGGAAGTAGCTCAGGACGGGCAGCGGTGCTCCGGCGAGTCGCTTGAGCGTGCCGTCGCCGCGCTCGACGGCGATGTCGACGCCGAGGTTCTGCACCCCGGAGAGCAGGATGCCCGCCGCCGCGAGTCCCGGCACGTAGTACTCGGCCATGCTGATGCCCGGGTCCTGCGGGTCCGCCTGCATCACCGCGCCGTCGCCGAACGCGACCGAGAAGATCGCGAGCAGCAGCACCGGGAAGAGGAAGGTGAAGAAGACCTGGTCCGGCGCGCGGAAGTACGAGCGCACCTCGTAGCGGGCGCGGGCGGCGCCGAGCCGGAGGGTGCGGCCGACACCGGTGCGCAGCGCGGGGCGGGGGGCGGCAACGGCGCTCATGCCGGCTCTCCGATCACATCGAGGGCGGTGTCTCCGGCGCGGTCGTCGCGGATCAGGTCCAGGTAGATGTCCTCGAGGCTGGGCCGGAGGACCTCGAGGGCCGTCGGCTCGCCGAGGCGGGCGCTCAGCTCGGCGACGACGCGGGCCGGCTCCGGGGTGCGGAGGCGACGCTGCGCGCCGTCCTCCTGCCACTGGACGATCGGCACGCGGGCCTCGTCGCCGCCGATCTCGTCCATCCGCCCGATCGCGAGGAGGCGGCCGCCCGCGATGACCGCGGCCCGGTCGGCGAGGTGCGCGGCCTCGTCGAGGTAGTGCGTGGTGAGCAGGATGGTCGTGCCCTCGCTCTTGAGCAGCGCGACCAGGTCCCAGAACGCGTGCCGCGCCTCCGGGTCGAAGCCCGTCGTCGGCTCGTCGAGGAACACCAGCTCCGGACGGCCCACGATGCCCAGCGCCACGTCGACGCGGCGGCGCTGCCCGCCGGAGAGCTTGCCGATCCGCGAGCGCGCCTTCGCCGTGAGGCCGACCGCCTCGATCGTCTCGTCGACGTCGCGCGGGCTCGGGTAGAGGCTCGCGAAGTGGGCGATCTGCTCGCGGACCGTGGCGTTGCCTGATTCCCCGCTGGACTGCAGCACGATCCCGAGCCGCGACTTCCAGGCGAGGTCGCCGTGCCGCGGATCGACGCCGAGCACCGACGCCTCGCCGCCCGAGCGGTCGCGGTAGCCCTCGAGGATCTCGATCGTCGTCGACTTGCCGGCCCCGTTGGGCCCGAGCAGTGCGAACGTCTCGCCTCGCGCGATCTCGAACGACACCCCGGTGAGGGCGGGCGCACCGCCGTAGTCCTTCCGCAGATCACGGACACGAACGGCGTCGTCAGGCGTCATCCCCCCAGCGTGCCCTGTCCCACCCCCCGAGCACAGTCATCCACCCCCACAAGACGCCACTTGCGCACAATCCGTTCGGTGTGTCATGCCCACAACCGGCATCTCGCGAGACCTCACACCCCTGGCACGGACACGTCCCGCGAGGCGCGGCAGCAGTGCCGAGCGCAACCGGCGATTCGCGTGCTAGCGAATCGTCGTGGGCGGACGCGAGACGCTCTGCGAAACGCATCCACCTCAGGAAGCCGACCGCGGCTGATCGACGACGAAGGAGGAGATCAGCTCAGAGGCACCGTGCAACCGGCGATTCGCGTGCGAGCGAATCGTCGTGCGCGGACGTACGACGCTCTGCGGAACGCACCCGTCTCAGGACGCCGACCGCGGCTGACCGACGACGAAGGAGGAGATCAGCTAGTGGAACCGAACAGCGCTTGAAGGCGCTTCGCGCCTTCAAGCAGGGCGTCGTCGCCGAGCGCGTAGGAGAGGCGGAGGTAGCCGCTGGGTCCGAAGGCCTCGCCGGGGACCGTGGCGACCTCGGCCTTCTCGAGGATGAGGTCCGCGAGCTCCAGCGAGGTGGTCGGCGTCACGCCGTCCCACTCGCGGTTCAGCAGTCCGCGGACGTCCGGGTACACGTAGAACGCGCCACCGGGGGTCGGGCAGTCGACACCGTCGATGGCGTTCAGCGCGTCGACGATGGTGCGGCGGCGGCGGTCGAAGGCGAGGCGCATCTCCTCGGCCGGCTCCTGCGGGCCGGTGAGGGCGGCGATCGCGGCGCGCTGCGAGATGTTGGAGACGTTGCTGGAGAGGTGCGACTGCAGGTTCGAGGCGCCCTTGATCGCGTCGGCGGGGCCGACCATCCAGCCCACGCGCCAGCCGGTCATCGCGTAGGTCTTGGCGACGCCGTTGACGAGGATCGTGCGGTCGCGCAGGGCGGGGACGGCCTCGACGATCGAGGTGGCGCGGGTGAGCGGGCTCGCGTCGTCCTGGCCGTCGGCCGCGTAGACCAGGTTCTGGTAGATCTCGTCGGCGATCACCCAGAGGCCGTGCTCCTCGGCCCACTCGCCGATCTCGCGGGTCTGCTCGGCGGAGTAGACCGCGCCGGTGGGGTTCGAGGGGGAGACGAAGAGGAGGACCTTGGTGCGCTCGGTGCGCGCCGCCTCGAGCTGCTCGACGGTGACGAGGTAGCCCTGGTCCGCGCCGGCGAAGACGTCGACCTGGACGCCGCCGGCCAGCTTGATCGCCTCGGGGTAGGTGGTCCAGTAGGGGGTCGGCACGAGCACCTCGTCGCCGTCGTCGAGCAGGGTCTGGAACGCCTGGTAGACGGCCTGCTTGCCGCCGTTGGTGACGACGACCTGCGATGCCTCGACGGCCCAGCCGGAGTCGCGCGCGGTCTTCTCGGCGATGGCCTCGCGGAGGTCGGGCAGACCGGCCGCCGGCGTGTACCGGTAGTTCCTCGGGTCGAGCACCGCGGCCGACGCGGCCTCGACGATGTGCTGCGGCGTGGTGAAGTCGGGCTCGCCCGCGGCGTAGGAGATCACCGGCCGCCCCTGGGCCTGGAGGGCCTTCGCCTTCGCGTCGACCTTGAGGGTCGCGGACTCGGCGATGGCGGCGATGCGGGCGGAGATGCGCGTGGTGGAGGACACGACGGCCAGCGTATCGCGCGGGCGCGGGGGCCTCCAGGCGACGGGTCGCGCCCGGCTGGACACGTCCAGCGGGTCCACGTACACTCGTCTGCGGTAGTCGAACGCTGCCAGGATTCACAGCGCCCGAGGCGGTTGCTGAGGCTCCCGAAGACGTTCGACTCCTCCTCGGATGCTCGCAACGGCATCCATAGGGCGGTGGCTCAATTGGTAGAGCAGCGGTCTCCAAAACCGCAGGTTGCAGGTTCGAGCCCTGTCCGCCCTGCACATCGATGCCCGTCGCTCGCGGTCCCCGCGATGCAGCGGTCATCGGTCCAGGACCGCCCACGGGCGGTCGGCCACACCGGAGGTTCCGGTGCGGGAAAGGTGCGTGCAGGTGGCCGGGAAAGCAGTCGACGAGCCGAGCGAGGACGTCGTCGCGATCGCCAATCAGCAGCGCGAGGCGCGGCGCAGTCCGTTCGCGCGCATCGCCCTCTTCATCCGGCAGGTCATCGCCGAGCTGAAGAAGGTCGTCACGCCGACGCGCAAGGAGCTCGGCAACTACGTCGTCGTGGTCCTGATCTTCGTCGTGATCATGATGGCGCTGGTGTCGCTGCTGGACTGGGTGTTCGCGCTCGCCGTGACCTACGTGTTCGGCACACCGGCGTCCTGACCCCCGCCACCCGACCCGGGAGCGTCCCGTCCGCACGAGCGGGGGACGCCGACGGCAGCGGCACGCGAATCCCGACGGGACGCGGCCGATCGATCGAGAGAGAGTTACGAGTGTCTGACAGAAACCGCGACGACGTCGACTGGGCCACCGCCGCCGAGCAGTCGTCCGAGGTCGACGAGGTTCAGGAGGGCGACACCCAGATCCAGGCTGAGGACGCCGTCGAGCCCGCCGAGGAGGGCGCCCTGAGCGTCATCGACGAGAACGAGTCCGAGGACGACCTCGCGTCGGACCTCGAGGCCGCGCTCGACGCGATCGGCTCCGTGGACGACCCCGAGGCCGACTCGGCAGTCGACGAGGCCGCGCACATCGACACCGTCGAGGAGGCCGAAGCGGCCCTCGAGGCCGTCGAGGACGAGGCCGAGGTCGCCGCGGAGGACGCGGAGGCCGAGGGCGAGGACCTCGCCGACATCGACCCGTACGAGGCGTTCCGCGCCGAGCTGCGCGGCAAGATGGGCAAGTGGTACGTCATCCACTCCTACGCGGGCTTCGAGAAGCGCGTGAAGTCGAACATCGAGAACCGCAAGGTCTCCCTCGAGGCCGAGGACTACATCTTCGAGGTCCAGGTCCCGATGGAGGACGTGGTCGAGATCAAGAACGGCCAGCGCAAGATGGTCACCCGCGTGCGCATCCCCGGATACGTGCTGGTGCGCATGGACCTCAACGAGGACTCGTGGTCGGTCGTCCGCCACACTCCGGGCGTCACCGGCTTCGTGGGCAACGCCCACAACCCGACGCCGCTGCGCTTCGAGGAGGCCTTCACGATGCTGAAGAGCCTGGTCGAGATCAAGGAGGTCGCGCCGTCCAAGACGGCCGGCGTCAAGGGTCAGAAGCAGGCGCAGCGCGTGCTGCCCGCCGAGGTCGACTTCGAGATCGGCGAGACCATCACGATCAAGGAGGGCTCGTTCGCGGGTCTTCCCGGCTCGATCAGCGAGATCAAGCCCGAGAGCGGCAAGCTCACGGTCCTCGTCTCGCTCTTCGAGCGCGAGACCCCGGTCGAGCTCTCGTTCGACCAGGTCACCAAGCTCTGACGACGGACCCCCGTCCGGCCGAGGCCCTTCCCGCACTGTCGGGGAGGGCCTCCGCCGTGTAAGCTCGTACGGGTTTTCGTGTCGGCGCCCGTCCGCGTGCGCGCCGACCGACCCTCCTCCACCGCGATCCGGCTCCGTCGGATGCGCGGGAGAGCGGCCGGGAGCCCCCGACCGCTCGAACCCTGAGAAAAGGAATCCTGAATGGCCCCCAAGAAGAAGGTCACCGGCCTGATCAAGCTCCAGATCAAGGCGGGCGCCGCGAACCCGGCCCCCCCGATCGGTCCGGCGCTCGGTCAGCACGGCGTCAACATCATGGAGTTCTGCAAGGCGTACAACGCGCAGACCGAGTCGCAGCGCGGCAACGTCATCCCCGTCGAGATCACCGTCTACGAGGACCGCTCGTTCACCTTCATCCTGAAGACCCCGCCCGCGGCGGAGCTCATCAAGAAGGCCGCCGGCGTCGCCAAGGGCTCGTCGACCCCGCACACCGTGAAGGTCGCGAAGCTCACCATGGCGCAGGTCCGCGAGATCGCCGAGGCCAAGCAGGCCGACCTGAACGCGAACGACATCGAGGCCGCCTCGAAGATCATCGCCGGCACGGCTCGCTCGATGGGCATCACGGTCGAGGGCTAGTCCCTCCGCCTTTCCAGAACTCACACCGTGGGAGAGCCCGCCAGGCTCTAGAACCACATTCTCGTTTCAAGGAGAAACAACATGGCACAGAAGTCGAAGGCCTACCGGGCCGCCGCCGCCAAGCTCGAAGAGGGCAAGTTCTACACCGCCGACGAGGCCGTCGCGCTCGCGCGCGAGACCGGCTCCGCGAAGTTCAACAGCACCGTCGAGGTCGCGCTCAAGCTCGGGGTCGACCCGCGCAAGGCCGACCAGATGGTCCGCGGCACGGTCATCCTGCCGCACGGCACGGGCAAGACCGCCCGCGTCATCGTGTTCGCGACCGGTCCGGCCGCTGAGGCCGCGATCGCCGCGGGCGCCGACGAGGTCGGCGGCGCCGAGCTCATCGAGAAGGTCGCCGGCGGCTACACCTCGTTCGACTCCGCGGTCTCGACCCCGGAGCTCATGGGCCAGGTCGGCCGTCTCGGAAAGGTGCTCGGCCCCCGCGGCCTCATGCCCAACCCGAAGACCGGCACCGTGACCCCGGACGTGGCGCGCGCCGTGACCGAGATCAAGGGCGGCAAGATCGAGTTCCGCGTCGACAAGCACGCCAACGTGCACCTCGTCGTCGGCAAGGCCGCCTTCACGGAGGAGCAGCTCCAGGAGAACTTCAAGACGGCTCTCGACGAGATCGTCCGCCTGAAGCCGTCCTCCTCGAAGGGCCGCTACATCCAGAAGGCCGCCGTCTCGACGACCTTCGGCCCCGGCATCCCGCTGGACGTCAACGTCCTGGCCTGAGCCTCGGCACAGCACTGAGCTGCGCAGGCAGTGACGGGAGGGGATCCGCTTCGGCGGGTCCCCTCCTTCGTCGTTCCGGGGGAGTCGCGCGCGCCGGGCATACTGAACGGCGTGTCCGACTCCCTGCCCCCGAGTGCCGACCCCGTGACCGTCCGCCGCGCCTCGGCCGCTGACGCCGAGGAGCTCGCCGCGGTCGCGGCCGCGACGTTCCCGCTCGCCTGCCCGCCGCATGTCACGGAGGAGGCGAAGGCGGACTTCATCCGCACCGTGCTGTCGGTCGAGCGCTTCCGCGGCTACCTCGCCGATCCCGGCCGCGTGCTGTTCGTGGCGGAGGACGACTCCGGGGCGCTCGGCTACACGATGCTCGTGCGGGGCGAGCCGTACGACCCCGAGGCGGCGGTCGCGGTCACGGTCCGGCCGACGATCGAGCTGAGCAAGTGCTACGCGCTGCCCGACCGGCACGGCTCGGGGATCGCGGCGCGGCTGATGGCCGCGACCCTCGACGAGGCGCGCGCGATCGGCGCCCTCAGCGTCTGGCTCGGCGTGAACCAGGAGAACGAGCGCGCGCGCCGCTTCTACGCGAAGCACGGCTTCGCGCCCGTCGGCGTCCGGCACTTCCTCGTCGGCGGCCGCCTCGAGGAGGACTTCGTCCTCGAGCGCCCCCTGCCCTGACGTCCTGCTCCCCGCCGCGAGATGCCACTTGTGCACGCCCGACACGGCGTGTCGCGTGCACAAGTGGCATCTCGCGGGAGGGGAGGGGGTCAGCCCTCGGCGACCGTGAGGACGAGCTTGCCGCGGGTGTGGCCGGTCTCGAGCTGCGCGTGCGCGGCGCCGGCGGCGGAGAGCGGGAAGACGCCGTCGATGAAGACGCGGACGTCGCCGGACTCCAGCAGGCGTGAGACGACGCCGAGCGTGGCGCCGTCGGGGGCGACGCGGAAGGTGGAGGCGCGGACTCCCGCGGCCGCCGCCTCCTCGAAGAACTCCGGCCAGCTGCCGGTCGGCGCGTTGACGATCAGCCCACCGGGGCGCAGCACCGACAGTGAGCGGGAGCCCGTGCTGTCGTGCACGTTGCCGACGAGGTCGATCACCACGTCGACGCCGTGCAGCAGCTCGTCGAAGCGCTCCGTGGTGTGGTCGATGACCTGGTCGGCGCCGAGCTCGCGCAGCCACTGCAGGTTGCGGGTCGAGCCGGTCGCGATCACCGAGGCGCCGAAGTAGGCGGCGAACTGCACCGCGAAGTGCCCGACGCCGCCGGAGCCCGCGTGGATGAGGATCCGCTGGCCCTCGTGCGCCTTCGCCAGCTCGACGACCATGCCCCAGGCGGTCAGCGCGGCGAGCGGCACCCCGGCCGCCTCGACGTGCGAGAGCGTCGACGGCTTGCGGGCCAGGGAGACGCTCGGGACGCTGACGTACTCGGCGTAGGAGCCGGAGTAGCGCGGCACCATCACGAAGCCGTAGACCTCGTCACCGGGGCGCAGCGGGTGCGCCGGGGAGGGGCTCGAGACGACGATGCCGGAGAAGTCGTGGCCGAGCACCGCCGGGTAGGAGGGGATCTGCGCGGCGACTCCCTTGCCCGCTCGCGTCTTCACGTCGAGCGGGTTCACTCCCGCCGCGATCACCTTGACGGCGAACTCGGCGTTGATCGCGGTCGGCGTGGGCACCGTCGCCAGGTGGAGGACCGAGCAGTCGCCCGGGGCGTCGATGACCGCCGCCGTCATCGTCTCGGGGAGCACCACCTCCTCCGGGATGTCGCCGATCGCGAGGCCGTGGCCGAGCGCGCTGTTGTGCATCATCGCCCTTTCCTGATCCGGCGCCGGTGGTCCTTCGAGCAGGCGGGAGGCGGCTGTCCGCCCCGACCGACCCCGCTTCCGCGCGCCGCGTTCAGTCAAGCCCGGTAATGAGTCCGGGCTGTTTCGGCGGTGTCACCCCTCGGAGAAGAAAGCCCTCATGTCCCCCGTACGGGAGGGGTGGGCGCCCGGTCGTCTCCTGAGTGGCGCTCCAGGTGCGGTCTGGCACGATGAGGGGGTGCGACGACGAGCGAACGGCCCCCTTCTCGTGGTCGGGGCGCTCCTGGTCCTCGCGGGGCTTGCTCTGCTGCTGGCCGCGCGGTTCAGCATCGGCACGAGCCGCTGGGTCTACGTCAGCGAGATGGGCGCGCCGGACCTGCCGACCGCCGGGACGTTCCGCATCGCCCTGCTGCTGGTCGCGGCGGGCGGCGTCGCGATCGCGATCGGGGCGCGAGCGGTGCGGACGCGGCTGCTGCCCGGCTTCCGGCCCGCACTGGCGATCCTCCTCGCCGCTCTGTGCTTCGCGCTCGCCTCGCAGGTGACCTGCTCGGCGGGCTGCCCGCTCCCGGTCGGACCGCGGTTCAGCTGGCAGGACCTGATCCACACCTCCGCCGCGGTGCTCGGCTTCTCCGCGGCCTGCCTGGCGATGCTGCAGCTCGCCACGGCTCGGGAGCGGCCCGGCGTCGCCCGACTCTCGCTGGTCGCAGGAGTCGCGGTGGCCCTGGTCGCCGGGACCGGCGCGATCTTCTCGCTGCTGCGGCTGTGGCTGGGAGTCGGCGGCACCCTCGAGTTCGTCGCGACGGCGATCGCGGTGCTCTGGCTGGCCGTCGTCGGGCTCGTCCTCGCTGGCGAGGAGTTCAAGGGTGGGCGGGCGGGCGAGGAGTTCCGGGCGGCCGCGACCGGCCGGGAGCTCAGCGACCGAGCCACTCCCGGACGTGACCGCGGATCCGCTCCTGCTGCTGCGACAGACCTGCGTCCCGCGACGGGACCTGCTCGAGGTCTGCGTCCGGAAGAGCCCTAGCCCACTGCTCGGCGACCGCGACCGGGTGCACCGGGTCGCGGTCGGCCGCGATCACGAGCGTGCGCGCGATGACCTCGCCGAGCTCGCCGGAGTCGCGGTAGGCGGCGTTCCGCGGGATCTCGGCCAGGCGGACCGCGCGCTCCTGGGCCTGCGGCGAGCGGAACTGCAGGCAGAGCGCCTCCGCCGACGCGGGCGACACCTGGGCCGCGCGCTCGAAGAGGCCGGAGGCGCGGAAGAGCCGCTCGCCGCGCTTGGCGCCGTGGTCGTGCAGCAGCTGCGCGATGACGGGGAAGACCGTGAGGTTGTCCGGCAGCGGCTCCGCGGTGAAGGCGGGGCGGACGAACACGGCCCGGTCGATCGGCAGGACCTTCCTGCTGGCGAGCCGCAGGGCGATCGCGGCGCCCATCGAGATGCCGAGGACGGTGAGCGGCTTGTGCGCGGCTCCGGCCCGGATCACGTGCTCGGTCACCTCGTCCGCCAGGGCGTCGAGCGAGAAGTCGGCCGCGCCGCCGATCAACTCGGAGGCGCCGTGGGCGCGGACGTCCGGCGCGATGACCTCGGTGCCGGCCGGCAGTGCCGCGCGCAGGAGGCCGAGCGGCTGGGAGCGGTCGCCGCCCAGGCCGTGCAGGAGCAGGGCGGTCATCGCCGGCCCGCGCGCGTTCTCTCGTGCAGCTCGGCCATCAGCATGCCGGCGAGGCGGACCAGCACGTGGATCTCGTCCTCGTCGCGGTCGACCCAGCGGAACTCGGGGACGGCGTCGATCGGCACGAAATCGCGGTGCTGCTCCCAGACGACGAGGGTGCGCTCGGCGCCGAGGACGTACTGCTGCCAGAAGACCTGGCGCAGGTAGTGGCGCGGGATGCTGCGCCACTGCTTCGAGGTCGTCTTGATCTCGCAGAGCTCGAGGCGGCCGTCCTCGCGGAGGCCGATGCCGTCGGGAGTGGCCAGGTGGCGGCGCTCCTGACTCGCGTGGAAGAGGGTGCTGCTCGGCTCGATCGCGTGCTCGCGGAGCACCCAGGCGGCGATCTCCGGCTCGCGGGCGCGGCCGTGGTCGGTGAAGGCGTTGCCACTGAAGCTCGAGCCGTAGAGCTTGTCGAGCGCGGCGCGGTCGATCGCCGCGGGGGAGGACAGGCGCGCGACGTCGGTCGCGGTGATGCCCCGCGAGCGGGCGCGCAGCCAGGCGACGCGGTCGGAGGAGTCGGCCACGACCCGGCGGAGGTGCGGCGGCTTCGCGTCCACGAAGACGGGTTGCGTCTCCCAGGGGAACGAGAGCTGCAGATCGGGCACCGATTCATTCTCTGCCTGTCGGGCCGTCCTGCCCAACCGGCACGCCGTCGGCGGGGGGAGGTCGGCGCGGGTGCGGGCCGGGTCAGGCGCTGAGGAAGGCGTCGACCTCGGCGGGGGAGAGCAGGTGGCGGCGGACCATCAGGGCGGCGCCGCGGACGCCGCCGCCGGTGTCGCCGGAGGCCTGCACGATGTCGAGGGCGCGGGTCGCCAGGGGGAGGGAGCGGCGGTAGACCACCTCGCGGACGCCGGCGAGGACCTCGTGGCTCGCCTCCGCGATGCTGCCGCCGATGACGATGACGGAGGGGTTGAGCAGGTTGACGCAGGTCGCGAGCACCTCGCCGAGGTCGCGGCCGGCGGCGCGGGTCAGCTCGACGGTGGTCGGCTCGCCGGCGGTGAGCAGGGCGACGACGTCGGAGGTCCGGGCGACGGGGAGGCCGGCCGCGGTGTGCAGGCCTGCGGCGGTGAGGCGGCGGGCGATGGCCGAGCCGCTCGCGATCGCCTCGAGGTCGGCCTCGCCGCGGTCGCCGGGCACCTGCACGTGGCCGAGATCGCCCGCCGCGCCGAGGGCGCCGCGCTGGAGGGCGCCGCCGCTGACGATGCCGGCGCCGATGCCGGTGGAGACCTTCACGTAGAGGAGGTCGTCGACGTCGGCGTAGTGGGCGGCGTGCTCGCCGAGCGCGAGCAGGTTCACGTCGTTGTCGACGAGGACGGGGACGGCGAGGCGGCGGCCGACCGCGGCGGGGATGTCGAAGCGGTCCCAGCCGGGCATGATCGGCGGCTTCACCGGGCGGCCGGTCGCGTGCTCGACCGGGCCGGGGACGCCGACGCCGACGCCGACGAGCGGACCGGCGCCGGGGGTCTGCGCGAGCAGCGCGTCGGCGACGTCGAGGGCGTGGCCGAGGACGACCTGCGGGCCGTCGGCGATCGCGATCGCCTCGCGCCGCTCGGCCAGGACGCGGCCGTCGAGGTCCGTGAGGGCGACGGTGGCGTGCGCGGCACCGAAGTCGATGACGAGGAGGCTGCGTGCGCGGACGTCGAAGGCGACGCGGCCGGCCGGGCGCCCGCCGGAGGAGGGGGCGTCGTCGCGGCGGGCGACGAGGCCCGTCGCGATCAGCGCGTCGAGCTGCGCGGACACGGCGGCGCGGGGCAGGCCGGTCTCGGCGACGACGTCGGCCCGGGTGCGCGGCGCTCCGTCGGCGAGGAGGAGCAGCAGCTCGCCCACCGCGCTGATCGAGGAGCGGCGGCGCGGGGACATGGCTGGAGTCAACCACAGGGGGGTTGGCTTCTGCGCGTCGGGAGCACGCTTTCCCGCGCCGCGGCCCAGGGTTTTGCTTGGCGGGAAGCAAAAGTCCGCGTAGGGTCGGGGGACCAATGTTCGACGTCGATCAGGAGCACCCCCCGGTGGCCACACCCTCAGACCTCTCCGTCCAGCTCTACTCGGTCCGCGACGCGCTCGCGGAGGACCTGCCGGCCGCGCTGGACCGGCTCGCCGGACTCGGCTTCGCGAAGGTCGAGCTGTTCGACCTGGTGAACCGCGCCGACGCGTACCGCTCCGCCCTCCCGGCCGCCGGCCTCACGGCGCCGAGCGCGCACGCCCGGCTGCTCGAGACCGGGGCGCCGGTCGAGGAGATCCTCGACATCGCGGCCTCGCTCGGGGTGCAGACCGTGATCGACCCGATGGTCGACCCGGAGCGCTGGACCAGCGCCGACGGCGTGAAGGCGATCGCCGACGAGCTCAACGGGTTCGTCGACTCCGCCGCCTCGCGCGGGCTGGTGCTGGGCTACCACAACCACGCCTTCGAGTTCGAGAACCGCGTCGACGGCCGCAGCGCCTTCGAGCACCTCGCGGGCCTGCTCGACCCGCGCATCGTCCTCGAGCTGGACACCTACTGGGCCGCGGTCGGCGGTGACGACCCGGTCGAGGTGCTCGGCCGCCTCGGTGATCGCGTGCAGTTCCTGCACGTGAAGGACGGGCCGATCTCGAAGGAGACGTCCGAGCAACTGCCCGCGGGCGAGGGGGCGATGGACGTCCCGGCGATCCTCGCTGCAGCCCCGCAGGCCCTGGCCGTCCTCGAGTTCGACGCCTACGCGGGCGACGTCTTCGAGGGCCTCGCCTCCGGCCTCCGCTACGTCTCGGAGCTCAGCGCATGAGCGGCGCGGGGCGCGTCGGCGTCGGCGTCATCGGCGCCGGCAACATCAGCACGCAGTACCTGACCAACCTCACCGTCTTCCCCGACCTCGAGGTCCTCTTCGTCGCCGACATCGACCTCGAGCGCGCGAAGGCGCAGGCCGAGGCGTTCGGCGTGCCGGCCTCGGGCACGGTGGACGAGCTGCTCGCGCACCCCGGCATCGAGATCGTGGTGAACCTCACGATCCCGGCCGCGCACGTCGAGGTCGCGCGCAAGGCCGTCGAGGCGGGCAAGCACGTCTGGACCGAGAAGCCGTTCTCGCTCGACCGCGACAGCGGCGTCGAGCTGCTCGCGCTCGCGAAGGAGAAGGGGCTGCGCGTCGCCACAGCGCCCGACACCTTCCTCGGTGCCGGCCTGCAGACCGCGCAGCGCCTCATCGAGGGCGGAGCCATCGGCACACCGCTCTCGGCGATCACGCTCTTCCAGGGCCCCGGCCCCGAGGGCTGGCACCCGAACCCCGAGTTCTTCTTCACCACCGGCGGCGGACCGCTGCTGGACATGGGGCCGTACTACATCACGACCCTGGTGCAGAACCTCGGCCCGGTCGAGAGCGTCACCGCGGTCTCCTCGCAGGCCCGGGCGACCCGCACGGTCGGCTCCGGCCCGCGCGAGGGCACCGAGTTCCCCGTGACGATCCCCACGCACATCGGCGGGCTCCTGCGCTTCGAGTCCGGCGCCTCGGCGCAGGGCGTCTGGAGCTTCGAGTCGAGCCTGCCGCGGATGGGCTTCGTCGAGATCAACGGCTCGGAGGGCACCCTCGTGCTCCCCGACCCGAACATGCACGACGGCGAGCTGACGCTGTACCGGCGCGGCGAGTCCGAGCCGGAGGTCGTGCAGGCGACCGGCTCGACCGCCTCGCGCGGCACCGGCGTGCTCGAGCTCGCGCGCGCGATCCGCGCCGACCGTCCCGAGGCGGCCTCGGGCGATCTGGCCTACCACGTGACCGACGTGATGCTGTCGCTGCTCGAGGCCGCCGAGACCGGCGAGAAGGTGCTCGTCGAGAGCACCGTCGCGCCGCGCCCCGCTCTGCCCGAGGACTGGGACCCGAGCGAAGCGACGCTCGTCTGATGGGCGGACCCCTGCGGGTCGGCGTGCTCGGCGGCGGCTTCATGGCCGCCGTGCACAGCCGGGCGGCCCGCAGTGCGGGCGCGGTGCTCGCGGGCATCGCCTCCTCCAGCCCGGCGAAGGGCGAGCGGGCGGCCGGCGAGCTCGGCTTCGAGGTCGCCTACGACGATGCGCGCGCGCTGATCGAGGACGACTCGATCGACGTGGTGCACGTCTGCACGCCGAACGGGACGCACGCCGAGCTCGCCCTCGCGGCGATCGCGGCGGGCAAGCACGTGGTCTGCGAGAAGCCGCTCGCGGCGACGACGGCGGAGGCGACCGCGCTCGTCGACGCCGCGTCGGCCGCCGGGGTGGTCGCCACCGTGCCGTTCGCCTACCGGTTCCACCCGATGGTGCGCGAGGCGCGGGCCCGCGTCGCGGCCGGTGAGACCGGGCGGCTCGTGACGGTGCGCGGGAGCTATCTGCAGGACTGGCTGCTCGGCGCGTCCGACGACAACTGGCGCGTCGACCCGGCGGCGGGCGGGCGCTCCCGCGCCTTCGCCGACATCGGCTCGCACCTGGTCGACCTGCTCGAGTTCGTGACCGGCGAGCGGATCGCGGCGCTCGCGTCGCTCACGAGCACGGTGCACGCGGAGCGCGGCGGGCGTCGGGTCGAGACGGAGGACGCCGCCGGGGTGATCGTCCGCCTCGAGGGCGGCGCCGTCGGCACGCTGCTCGTCTCCCAGGTGACCGCCGGGCACCGCAACGAGCTGGTGCTCGAGGTGTCGGGGCTCGAGGAGTCGCTGCGGTTCGAGCAGGAGCTGCCCGAGACGCTGTGGGTCGGGCGGCGCGACAGCGCGACGCTCGTTCCGCGCGACGGGTCGATCCTCCGCCCTGATGCGGCGCGGCTCTCGATCGTGCCGAGCGGGCACCCGATGGGCTACCAGGACGCGTTCACCGCGTTCGCCCGGGACACCTACGCCGCCGTCGCGGGTGCCGAGGTCGAGGGTCTGCCGACCTTCGCGGACGGCCTGCGTGCCGCCCGCATCACCGACGCCGTCCTCGACGCCTCGGCGGCGGGCGCCTGGGTGGACGTGCCGGCCTAGCCCCCTCCGCGAGATGCCACTTGTGCACGCCTTTCACGGCGTGTCGCGTGCACAAGTGGCATCTCGCGGGAGTCCGGCTTACGCGGACTCGGCGTCCTTGGCGGCTCGCTCGGACTTCAGGCGGGCCTGCTCGCGGCGGACCTCGGCGTAGGAGTTCTGCTCGACGCGGAGCCACTCGGGGACCTCGTCGAGGAGGGCCTGGATCTGCTCGGTGGTCAGCGCCTCGTCGATGCCGCCGCGGGCGAGACCCGAGATCGAGACGTTGAGGCGCGAGGCGATGACGGGGCGCGGGTGCGGGCCGGTCTCGCGGAGCTTGGTCAGCCACTCCGGCGGGTTCGCGACGAGGTCGTCGTACTGCTCGCGCGTGATCGCCGACTCCTGGAACTCCTCCGGAGTCGCGGGGAGGAAGATCTGGAGCTTCTTCGCCGCGGTCGCAGCCTTCATCGTCTGTGTCGCCTTGGCCATGCGGCAACCCTACCGGTGGGCGCGCAGGACCTACCCTGGTCGGATGAGCGACGAGCCGGACCCCCGCGAGCAGCCGGCACCCCGCGAGGACGCGGTCGGCCTGGACGACGGGGCCGATGCCACTGAGACGGACGTGGAGACGCCTGCGCCGGACGCCACCGAGCCGGTTGACGTCGAGCCGGACGACGTCGAGCCGGAAGGTCCCGCGCTTCTGATCGCCCTGGTGCCCGGCGTCACGCCGACCAAGTGGACCCGGGTCTGGTCCGAGCGCCGCCCCGACCTGCGGCTCCGCGTGCTCCCGATCGCGGAGAGCGAGCAGGAGGAGGTGCTGCGCGACGGCCGCGCGCAGATCGTCTTCGTGCGCGGGGACCTGCGCAGCGACTCCGTCAGCTCGATCCTGCTCTACGAGGAGCAGCCCGTCGCGATCCTGCCCCGGGACCACCCGTTCGCGGACGCCGAGGAGATGGACGTCGCCGACCTCGCCGACGAGCACCTGCTGCAGGAGCCGGAGACGGTGCCGGAGTGGGCGGCGCTCGCCGCGGAGATCGCGGACGGCACCCGCCGGGCGCTGCCGCGGATGGCCGGCCTCGACGACGCCGTCGAGCAGGTCGCCGCAGGAGTCGGCGTGCTGATCGTGCCGCAGTCGGTCGCCCGCGTGCACAGCCGGAAGGACGTGCGGGTCGTCCCCGTCACCGGCGTCGCGCCCACCAGCATCCGCCTCGCCTGGGCGACCGAGGACAAGACCGACGACGTCGAGGACTTCATCGGCGTGGTCCGCGGCCGCAGCGCGAACACGACGCGCGGCACAGCGGCGACGCCGAAGGTCGAGTCGCGGGCGAAGGCGGCGAAGGCGAAGGCCCGCGAGGCGCGGGAGAAGCTGGAGAAGGCCGGCGGCGGGAAGAAGAAGCCCGCCCGCCCCGGCGGTACCGCACGGCCGGCTGTGCGGCGGACCCGGAAGCCCCGTGGGCGCTGAGCTCGACGGGGTTCCGCGCTGGAGCCTCCGGGCGGGGCGGCTCGACGACGCCCCGGTGATCGCCGAGCTGCGCGCCGTCGTGATGCGGCCCGACCTCGAGCGGCTCGACCGCTACGACGAGCACCGGGTGCGGCACCGCTTCCTGGACGGCTACCGGCCCGAGCACACCCGCGTGATCGAGGCGGACGGCCAGGTCGTCGGCTGCATCGCGTCGCGCCTCGAGGACGACGCGGTCTGGATCGAGCACTTCTACCTCGCGACCGCCGCGCAGGGGCGCGGGATCGGCGGGGCGGTCCTCCGGCGGGTGATGCTCGAGGACGGGCGCGCCGACCGGCCCTTCCGCCTCGACGTGCTGCGGGGGAGCGCCGCACGCCGGCTCTACGAGCGGCACGGCTTCCGCTGGGAGCGGCCCGAGGGGGAGTGGGACGAGATCCTCGTCGCGCCGCCGCTCGCGGCTGCCGTGGATTGACCGCGACTCCGGAGCACCTCCGGCTCGCGGAATCGGCTCCGGCTCGCGGGAATCGGCCGGTTCGACGAGCCGGACGAGGTTCCGCGTGCCGGAGGTCCATCGGTGGGCCCGCTCCCGGCCGGCGGGGCTAGGGTGCGCAGATGCCCACGAGCGATGAGACCTGGACCCTGGCCGACCACGATGTACCGGTGTACTGCAGCGGAGAGGGCGGGCGCGTCCTGATCCTGATCCACGAGGTGTGGGGGGTCGACGGCCACATCCGCTCGGTCGCCGACCGGTACGCGGCCGAGGGCTTCCAGGTCGTCGCGCCCGAGCTGCTCGCCGACAGCGGTCTGCTCGAGCAGCTCGAGACCGAGCAGCGCGCGGACTACGACCACCCGGTCCGCCGGCTGCCGCGCCAGGTGGAGCTGCGGACGTTCTTCGCCCCGGTGTTCACACCGCAGCACGCGGTGCGGACGATCGCGATCCTCCGGGCGCTGGTCGAGCGGCTCCTGCGCGAGGAGGGGACGACGAGCGTCTCCGTCACCGGCTTCTGCTACGGCGGCACCTTCAGCTGGGCCCTCGCGCTCGCGGAGCCGCGCGTGGCCGCGGCCGTGCCGTTCTACGGGCACAACACCGCCTCGGCGGAGGAGCTCGGCTCGCTGCGCGTGCCGGTCCTCGCGTTCTACGGCGAGCAGGACGAACCGCTGATGGCGCAGGTCCCCGGGATCCGCGAGGCGACCGCGGGCAAGGACGTGGAGATCGTCGTGTATCCGGGAGCCGGGCACGCGTTCTTCAACGACGCGAACGAGGGCATGTACCGGGCGGATGCGGCGACGGACGCGTGGCCGCGTGCGCTGGCGTTCCTGCGGGAGCACGCGGGCTGAGGCGGGGCCTCAGCGGGAGGCGCGGCCGACCGAGGAGCAGGCGCTTTCTGCTGGTCGAGTAGCGCGCAGCGCGTATCGAGACCCGCTGTTCGAACGGTGGTGGATCTCGATACGCCCGCTGCGCGTGCTACTCGATCAGCATGGCTGTGCTGCCTGCTGCCTGCTGCCTGCAGCTCCGCGCCGTGCATGCTGGTCGAGTGGCGCCGGAGGCGCGTATCGAGACCCGGCCTCGTCTGCGGTGGTGGATCTCGAAACGCCCGCTGCGCGGGCTACTCGATCAGCAGGACTGCGCTGCATGGTGCATGCAGCTCCTCGATCAGCATGGGCTCACGCGACGTCGCGGACGTGGCCGTTCTTGAGGTGCAGGCGGCGCTGGGCGCGGCGGGCGACGGCGGAGTCGTGGGTGACGATGACGAGGGTGAGGCCGAGGTCCTTCCAGAGGGTCTCGAGCAGCGTCATGATGTCGTCGCGGGTGTCCTCGTCGAGAGCGCCGGTCGGCTCGTCGGCGAGGAGCACCGTCGGGTTCTTGACCAGTGCGCGGGCGATCGCGACGCGCTGCTGCTGACCGCCGGAGAGCTCGGCGGGCAGGTGGTCGAGCCGGTCGGCGAGACCGACGGAGGCGAGGGCCGTCTTCGCCCGCTCGGCCCGCTCCGCCCGGGGGACGCGCTGGGGAGCGAGCGCCGTCTCCACGTTCTCGAGCGCGGTGAGCGTCGGGATCAGATTGAAGCTCTGGAAGACGATCCCCACCTCCCGCGCCCGGATCGAGGCGAGACGCGCGTCGCCCGCCGAGGAGATCTCGTGCTCGCCGAGGACGACGGTGCCCGAGGTGGGCCGGTCGAGGGCGCCGAGCATCTGCAGCAGCGTCGACTTGCCGCCA
Organism: Rathayibacter sp. PhB186; assembly: GCF_003751825.1. NCBI lineage: Bacteria > Bacillati > Actinomycetota > Actinomycetes > Micrococcales > Microbacteriaceae > Rathayibacter > Rathayibacter sp. PhB186. The sequence goes on from NZ_RJKO01000009.1 coordinate 51,536, forward strand.
CCGGTCGGTCCCTGGATCGCGACCATCTGCCCGTCCGGGATCGTGAGGGTGACGTCCTTCAGCGCGGTGACCGTCGTCTTCGCGCCGTCGTAGCTCTTGGTGACGTTCGTGAGGGTGTACATGCGGGTGTCCTTCCGGGGACGAGGAGTCGAGGGGACGAGGAGACGAGGGGGTCAGCCGACCGAGCGGAGCGCGGCCGCGGGGCGCAGACGCGAGGCGCGCCAGCCGCCGAGGGCTCCGGCGAGGAGTCCGCCGAGGACGGCGAGGCCGACCGCGAGCAGGATCACCGGCACGGTGACGGGGAGCGAGAGCGCCACCTCGGTGGCCGCGGCGGTCTGCGCGGCGCCGGGGCCGCCTCCGCCGAAGCCGCCGCCAGGACCGCCGGCGCCCATCGCCGAGGTGGTGGTGGAGGTGCCCGAGAGGGTGGGCGCGATCAGATTCACGATCGTGACGCCGACGAGCCCGAGGACGATGCCCGCGGCACCGCCGATCAGCCCCTGGACGACGGACTCGCCGGCCACCTGGCGGACGATCGCGCCGTTGCTCCAGCCGATCGCCTTGAGCGTGCCGAACTCGCGGGTGCGCCGGGTGACGCCCGAGACGGTGAACAGGATCGCGATCAGGAACGCGGCGGCGAGGACCAGCAGCGAGAGCCAGGTGCCGAGGTTCGCCACGAGGCTGCCCGCCGTGGAGAGCGAGCCGGAGACGCTCGAGGCGAGGTCGGCCTGCGTCGAGACGGTCGCGTCGGGCAGCGCGGTCTGCAGGGCGGTCTGGATCGAGGAGATGTCCGCGGAGGAGGCGGCCTGGACGTAGACGGAGGAGATCAGTCCGGCCTGGCCGGAGAGGGTCTGGGCGACGTCGAGCGGGATGTACGTGTCGGAGGCGGTGCTCGCGTCCGTGGAGTCGGTCGTGACGATGCCGATCACGCTGAAGTCGGTGCCGCCGATGTCGACGGTCGAGCCGACGGACAGCGCGGCCGTGGTCGCGTAGGAGGAGTCGACGACGACGACGTTCTGGCCCGCGTCGTCCGCGGTGAACGTGCGGCCGTCGGTGAGGCTCACGTCGGCCAGGGGGCCGATCGCGGAGCCGGCCGGGTCGAGGCCGAGCACCGAAAAGGAGTCGACGCCGAAGGAGGAGCCCCCCGCGCCGTCCGGGCCGCCCGTGGGCGCCTCGCCGGCCGCCGGAGCGGTGCCTGCGGCGCCCTGACCCGCGGTGCCGCCGGTGCCGCCCTGCTGGGCGGAGTCGGGCAGCTGCCCGCTGAAGGTCGTGTTGTTCAGCGCGAGGACGCCGATCGCGGCGGAGACGTCGGTCACGCCCTGCGCGGTGGCGACGGCCGAGGCGTCGAAGGTGGTCGTGCCGCGGTCGGCCTCGAGGCGCGACTGGCTGACGGAGGTGGTGCCGTCGTCGGTCGTCCCGTCGGTGGAGCCGAAGTCGAAGCGCTGGCCGGGGGCCTGCCCCTCCGTCGGGGCGACGGCGGCCTGGGTGACGGTGATGTCGGTGCCGACGCCGTAGACGGACTCGAGGACCGAGGCCTGGGCGCTGCGGACTCCGGCGGAGAACGAGGTGACGAGGATCACGAGGGCGATGGCGAGCGCCATTCCGGCGGCGATGATCATCGTCTGCCGGCGGCGGTTGGTCAGCTCTCGCCGGAGATAGGTGGCGAACATGGCGTCCTTCGGTCGGGGAGGCCGAGCGGTGGGGTCCGCTCGACGTCCCGACAGTAGGAAGGCGCGCTATGCAGCTCGTCTCGGTCGTCTATGAGTCGCCGATGTGCGCCGCCGGGCCCGTCGGCTCGCCGTGGGGTGCCGCGCCGGTCAGCGCCGCTCCGCGCCGGGACGGAGGAGCCCGGCGACCAGCTCGAAGGTCCGCTCCGGCGCCTCGAGGTGCAGGTCGTGGTGCACGCCGGGGACGCGCCGCACGCCCCAGCCCGCCGCCTCGAGCCGGTCGACGACGGCATCGGGCAGCACGGCGGGCGAGTCGTCGGAGAGCACGAGGACCGACGGCACGGCCGGAGCGCCGACCGCGACCGGGTGGAAGGCGACGTCGCGGAAGACGCCGATCGCCATCGAGGTGTCGAACCGGCCGCGCGCGTCGTCCAGCGAGGCGCGGATCTCCGGCGGGTAGGCGCGGCGCACCGCGGCCCCCTTGCGGGCCTGCACCAGGCCGGCGACGCCCATCGTGAGCTGCGGGACCGCCCAGAACAGCCGCCCCGCGACTCCGCTGGTCGGCAGCGCGAGCGCGAAGCCCGGATCGAGGTAGACCGCCTGCGCGGGGCGGAGGCGCGGCACCGCGCGCACCAGCACCGCGCCGCCGAGCGAGTGGCCGACGACGCCGTCCAGGCCCGCCGGCAGGGTCTCGACGAGGTCGTCGGCGAAGTCGTCGAGGCGGTAGCGGGAGGCGCGGTCGCTCAGGCCGTGCCCGCGGAGGTCGACCGTGGTGACGGTGTACTCGCCGGTCGCGAGCAGCCGCTCGGCGAGCGGCGCCCAGGTCGCCCCGTCGGCGCCGAGGCCGTGGACGAGGGCCAGCCGGCGCTCGCCGTCTCCGGTCGTCGTGGTGTGCAGTCGCATCGGTCCGTCTTTCTCGAGGGGCGGGCGGGGGAGCAGGGGGCGGCGGGCGCAGGTCGGCCCCGGGACCCCGCCGCGGGTCCCGGGGCCATGCCGGTCAGCGGACCGACTTGATCGGGATCACCGCGAGCGCTCCGAGCACCACGAACACGATGCCCGAGACGAACAGCACGGGGTAGCCGCCGGTGAGCGAGACGAGTCCGGCCGCGATCGACGGGCTGAGCGCCTGGGGGAGCGTCGTGGCGAGGCCGAGGATCGCGAGGTCGCGGCCCGCGGTGCTGGCGCCGGAGGTCATCGAGACGGGCAGCACCTCGGTCATCAGGGCGAGGTCGATCGAGATGTAGGCGCCGAAGCCGAGTCCGAGCAGGAAGCTGTAGATCAGGATGCCGGTGGTGGTCGGCAGCACCAGCGGGACGGCGAGGCCGATCGCCATGATCACCGAGGCCCAGACGATGAAGGGCTTGCGGCGCCCGATCCGGTCGGACAGCACTCCGCTGGTGAGCGCGGAGATCAGCACGCCGAGCAGGAGGACGATGCCGATCTGCGCGGCGAAGCCGTTGGACGCCTCGTCGCTGAGGCCGATGTAGTCGCGCAGGATGTAGAGCCCGAAGGTCTGCGCGCCGTAGAAGCCGATCACCATCAGGAAGCGCGCCGCGAAGGCCCAGGCGAAGTCGGGGTGCTTGCGGGGGTCGACCCAGAAGCCGCGGAGGAATTCGCCGAGGGTCTGGCGGGGCGCGGCGACGTCGTCGCGGCTGGAGCGGTCGGGGTTGACCACGACGAAGAGCGCGACGATCACGAGCAGGACCACGGCGAGGACGACGTAGGGCAGCGCACCCGAGCCGACCGTGGATCCGGCGATGACCGCGCCGGCCGCGTTGCCGACGGTGATGCCGAGGCCGATCATGCCGGAGACGCCGCCGCGCTTGGCCGCGGGGAAGCGGTCGGGCACCAGGGCGGTCGCCGCGGCCTGCAGGGCGTTGAGGCCGAGCTGGACCACGAGCCAGATCACGGCGACCATGACCACCGAGCTCGCCAGCGGGAGGCCGAGGACGAAGCCGCCCGCGAGCAGCGCCCCGCCGATCATCCAGGGGGAGCGGCGGCCGAAGCGCGAGCGGGTCGCGTCCGACAGCGCGCCGGCGATCGGCTGCGCGAAGACGTTGGCGAGGAAGGCGACCGTGGTGACGATCGCGAGGTTGCCGATCTTGTTCGCGGCGTCGAGGTCGGCGACGAGGTTCGGGATGAGGATGCCGAGGCCGCCGGAGTTGATCGCGAGGATCGCGACGTAGACGAGGGCGAGGCCGACCGAGAGCCGGCGCAGCCGGAGCGGTCCGGTGAGGACGGGCGGGGTGTCGGCGACGGCGGCGGGGCCGGCGCTGCCGGGCGTCGGCGCGACGTCGGAGAGGCCGTGATCGGGCTGGGGAACGACGTTGTTCATGGGGAGCTCCTGAGCTGGGGGCGGCGGTGCCGCTCGGGGACGCTCCACTCTCGGTCCTCCCCGCCCTCGCCGACAATGGACGGACCTTCCACTCTCGAGCCGCAGGGTGGAGGATGCCTCCATGGCACGGCAGCAGTGGCTCGACCTCCTCGCGGACCAGGCCGACCTGCCCGCGCTCGAGGCGCACCGCGTCGCGCTGCTGGCGGCGGGCGCTCAGGAGTCCGTCGTCGACGCCGAGGCGCGCGCGGCCGTCGAGATCGCGGTGCTGCTGCAGGAGCGGCGCCACCGCGCGGTCGAGCTGGCGGCACTGAACGACATCGCCGGCCGGCTCGCCTCCGTCGCCGATCCGGGCGAGCTGCTGGTCGAGGTGGTCGATCAGGCCCGGCGGCTGCTGGGCGTCGACCTGACCTACGTGGTGCTGATCGCCGAGGACGACCTCGAGATCCGGGTCGCCAGCGGGGACCGCTCGGCGCACCTGGTCGGCGTGCGCCTGCCGAGCTCGGCCGGGCTCGTCGGCGCCGTGCTCGAGGCGGGAGCGCCCCGGTGGACCTCGGACTACGCGGCGGACGAGACCCTCGTCCACGAGCCGCGCGCCGATCGCGCCGCCGCCGCCGAATCGATCCGCGGCCTGCTCGGCGTGCCGCTCAGCGTGCGCGGGCAGGTCCTCGGCGTGCTGCTCGCCGCCAAGCGGGAGGAGCGGCGCTTCGGGCAGCACGAGATCAGCCTGCTGACGGCGCTCGCCGCGCACGCGGCGGTCGCGCTCGACAACGCCAGCAGAGCGCAGGAGCTGCGGGACGCGCGCGACGGGCTGGCGGCGACGCTGCGCCTGGACGCCGAGCTCACCGCGGCCGTGCTCGCGGGCGGCGACCCCGACTCCCTCGTCGAGCGGGTGCGGGCGATGACGGACGCGCCGGTGCGCTGGTTCGCGCACCCCGGCGCCGGGCCGATCGGGGCGGCGCTCGCCCGGGCGGGCGAGTCGGGCGATCCGGGCCGGATCCGGGTGGGCGACGCGCTCGTGCAGCCGGTGCTGGCGGCGGGCACCCTCTTCGGCGCGCTGGTCGTCGACGACACGGAGCCCGGCGCGCCCGGCTCCGCTGCACCCGCCGTCGATGCGGCGCTGCTCGTCGAGCGCGCCGCTCCGCTGATCGCGCTGACCCTCGCCGGCGCTCGGGCGACCGCCCGCGCGGTGCAGCTCGGCCGCGACATCGCCACCATCGACCTGCTCAGCCGGAGCGAGGAGGACCCGGCCGCCGAGAGCCGGCGCTGGTGGGGAGCGGGCCTCGATCCCCGTCGAGCGCACCTCGTGGTGGTCGCGGGCGGCGACCCCGAGCGCGCCCGGCGGTTCGTGGCGGGCCTGCGCCTCGGCGAGCGCGTCGCCTCGGCAGTGCACCGCGGTCAGCTGGTGCTCGTCGTCCCCGCCGACCTCGACCTGTCTCTGCGCTGGGGCGGCGAGGAGGCGCCGGCGGCGGGCTTGGCCGGGCCGGTGCTCGAGCCCGCGGGGCTGCGAGCGGCGCACGCGGAGGCCAGCCGGACCGCGCGGGTCATGACGACGCTCGGCCGGACGGCCGTACTGGCGCGGGCCGCCGACCTCGGCGTCTTCGCGGTCCTGCTCAGCCGCACCGGTCGGCAGGAGCTGCGCGACCAGACGGCGCGCGAGCTGGGACCGGTGCTCGCCGAGGAGGCCGCGCGCGGCGTCCCGCTGCTCCGGACGCTCGAGGTGTTCCTCGACCAGGGCCGCCGGCCCACGGCCACCGCAGCGGCGCTGCGCGTGCACGTCAACACCGTCTATCAGCGGCTCGCGGCGCTCGACCGGCTGCTCGGACGGGAGTGGCGGGGGCGGGCGCTGGAGCTCCAGGTGCTGCTGCGGTTGCGGCGCGCCGCGGAGGACCTCGACGACGCCTGAACCGGCGGGACGTCCGGAGACGCGACCGGCGGGGGAACCGTCGGGGGCCGACAGCGGCGCGCTGTTTCGCGACGCCTGATCGGCCTCCTCGGCGGGTCGGCTCGCCTCGGCGAGGAACGCGACCGAGGTACCGGTCGCCGGAGCGGCGCTCGGTGGCGCCCGGAACGGCGCGGATCCTCGCGCGCGGCCGTGCAGGCGGCTCTCAGCCCGGAGACAGGTTCTTCCGGATTCGAGTGATCCTCGCCGCATTCGCCGGGATGGATCGAAAGGGGGACAGCTCCCTAGCTTTCCCCTTGTCCGGTCGCGGGGGTCTCCTCCGACGCACGGCCTCCGCTCCGACTCCTCGAAAGGGAACCCGTGCCCGAGAACTCCCTCTCCCGCCGCTCGCTCGCCAAGACCGCCGCCTGGAGCGTGCCGGTCGTCGCCGTCGCCATCGCCACTCCCGCTGCCGCCGCGTCGAACGCGACCGTCGACATCGTCGTCTCGCGCGCCTGCCGCACGCTCACGCTCGGCGGCTCCGTGCCGCGCTTCACGGTGTCCGCCGTGACGGGCAACATCCCCGCCGGCACGACCTTCACGCTGTCCAGCCCGCGCCTGGCGAACGTGAGCGTCTCGGCCGCGGGTGCGACCGTCGGCGTCCTCGTCAACAACACCATCACCTTCACCATCGCAACGGCGACCCCGTCGGCGATCATCGACATCACCGGCGTCCTGGGCGTCTTCGCGGTGGCCGAGTTCCGTCTCTCCCTCGCCAGTGTCCCCGCCGGCTTCACGGAGACCAACACGGGGAACAACACGGCGGCTGCGAACCTCACCGGTCTCTCCGCCTCCCCGCTGACCGGCTTCCTCGGGGTCTGCCTCGGGATCTAGGTCTCGATCACCTGAGCGGGCGACTTCGGTCGTCCCCGGTGACCGACCACCACAGAAGCGCCAGGACCGGTTCGGGGTCCTGGCGCTTCTGCGTTCCCGGACGCGATCGCGCCGTCGTTCCCGTCCTCGGGGCTTCCCCCTGCCTCCCGCGCGGCCCTAGGCTCACGCCACCCGGTACGAACCGATGGAGGCGCGATCATGACGGCGACCAGCGAGAAGACGGCACCTCCCGAGCTCAAGCGGGTCCTCGGCCCCAAGCTCCTCCTCCTCTTCGTGGTGGGGGACATCCTCGGCACCGGCATCTACGCGCTGACCGGGCAGGTCGCCTCGGAGGTGGGCGGTGCCGCCTGGCTGCCGTTCGTGATCGCCTTCGTCGTCGCGACGCTGACCGCCTGCTCCTACCTCGAGCTGGTGACCAAGTTCCCGCAGGCCGCCGGCGCCGCGCTCTACGCGCACAAGGCGTTCAGGATCCACTTCGTCACCTTCCTGGTCTGCTTCACCGTGATGGCGAGCGGGATCACCTCCGCCTCGGCCGCCTCCGGCGCGTTCGCCAGCAACTTCGCGATCGGCTTCGGCCTGGGCGACGGCGCGGGCACGCGGCTGAGCATCGCGCTGATCTTCATGGTCTGCATCGCGCTGGTCAACCTGCGCGGCGTCGCCGAGAGCGTCGGCCTGAACGTGGTGCTCACCCTGATCGAGCTGTCGGGCCTGCTGCTGGTGATCTTCGTCTGCTTCTTCGCGGTGTTCGGCGGCCAGGCCGACTTCTCCCGCGTCGTCGCGTTCGAGACGCCCGAGGACAAGTCGCTCCTGCTCGCGGTCAGCACCGCGACCTCGCTGGCCTTCTTCGCGATGGTCGGCTTCGAGGACTCGGTCAACATGGCGGAGGAGACCAAGGACCCGAGCCGCATCTTCCCGAAGGTGATGCTGACCGGACTCGGCATCACCGCCGTCGTCTACGTGCTGGTCTCGACGCTCGCCGTCGCGATCGTGCCGATCGGCGAGCTGGCCGGCAACGACACCCCGCTCGTGACGGTCGTGGAGACGGCCGCGCCGGACTTCCCGATCTCGACGCTGCTGCCCTTCATCTCGCTCTTCGCCGTCGCGAACAGCGCGCTGATCAACATGATGATGGCCAGCCGACTGCTCTACGGGATGAGCAAGCAGGGCGTGCTGCCGCCGTTCCTGAAGAACGTGCTGGCCGGCCGGCGGACGCCGTGGGCGGCGATCCTGTTCACCACGGTCCTCGCGCTGCTGCTCACCGCGTACGTGTCGCGCGACCCCTCCGACCCGATCGCGGTCCTGCTCGGCGGCACCACGTCGCTGCTGCTGCTCGCGGTCTTCGCGGTGGTGAACGTCGCGGTGCTCGTGCTGCGGCGCCAGCCGGTCGAGCACAAGCACTTCCGGACGCCGACGGTGCTGCCGGTGCTCGGCGCGATCGCCTGCCTCTACCTGGTGCTGCCGATCACCTCCGGCCGGGACATCGCGCAGTACGAGATCGCGGGCGTGCTGCTCGTGATCGGCGTGCTCCTCTGGTTCGCGACCTTCATCGACCGGCGCGTGCGCGGCTACGCCCGCTCGGCCGTCGTCGACCCGGAGGAGTTCGACGCGGACCCGGCCGACGAGCCGGCTCCGGGATCGAAGCGCTAGCTGCACTTGGCGCGAGAGTCGACGCGCACGTCCCTGCTGATCGAGTAGCCCGCGGAGCGGGCGTATCGAGATCCACCCGTGGCAGACGGCGGGTCTGCAGACCGCTCCACCGAGGATGGTGTGCTCCTCCTGTCGGGCGTCACGGCCCGGTGGGCCTCGAGCGCTCGGGTCCGGCGATCAGCTCGACGTCCGCGCCGACGCCCGCGAGGAGGTCCCAGAACTCGGGGCAGGTCTTGTCGACGGAGCGCGGGTGGTCGAGCGCTGCTCCCGCTCCGCCGAGAGCGACGAGGGCCGTGGACATGGCGACGCGGTGGTCGTCGCGGGTGCCGATCTCGGCGGAGCGCGGGGTCCCGGGGTGGATCAGCCAGCCGTCCGGGCGCTCCTCGACCTCGATCCCGAAGGCGGTCAACGCGGCTGTGAGTGCGTCGATCCGGTCGCACTCGTGCTGGCGGATGTGCTCCACTCCGACGATCTCGGTCGGGGCGTCGGCGAAGACGGCGAGCGCGGCGGTCGTCAGCGCGACGTCGGAGCAGTCGTTCAGATCCAGCCGCGCGCCGCCGCGCAGGCGGTCGAGATCGCCGGGCCGCGTCACCGTCAAGCCGCGACCTCCGTCGTCCCACACGGTCTCGCAGCCGAACCGCTCGAGGATCTCGAGGAAGCGGGTGTCCGGCTGCCGGCTCGCGCGCACCACGTTCGGCAGCCGGATCGACCCGCCGAGGATCGCGGGGAGCGCGGCGAAGTAGGAGGCGGTCGACGCGTCCGCCTCGATCTCCAGGTCGGTCGCAGAGGTGGGTCCCGCGTGCACGGTGATCGAGCGGCGGTCGGCGCTCCGCTCGACGGTCGCGCCGAAGCGGCGGAGCGAGTCGACGGTCATGTCGACATAGGCGCCCTGGACGACGGCGCCCCGCGCGCGGACGGTGACGTCGCGGTCGAGCAGCGGCGCCGAGAGGAGGAGCCCGCTGAGGTACTGGCTGGAGACGCCGCCGTCGACCTCGATCGCCGCGGGCACGCGGCCGCCGCCCCGGACGCGAAGCGGATAGCGGTCGGGCTCGCCGAGGGCGGTGAGGGCGCCGGGGAACGACTCGAGCGCGGCGAACAGGCCGGCCATCGGGCGCCGCGTCATCTGCTCGCTCGCGGTCAGCGTCCACTCGCCCGGCCCGCCGAAGGCGAGGAAGCAGGGCAGGAAGCGGGCGATCGTGCCCGCCGAGCCGACGTGGAGCTCCGCGTGATCGACAGGGCGAAGGGCACCGAGCCCGGTGATCGAGATCGTGTCGTCCTTGTCGATCGCGGTGGCGCCCAGTGCACGGGCGACGGTCGCGCCGTGCCGGGTGTCGTCGCTGCGGAGGGGGCGCCGCAGCACCGACGTGCCCCGCGCGGCGAGGGCGAGGACGATCGCCCGGTTCGTCAGGCTCTTGCTCCCGGGGACCGTGACGCAGCCCGAGACGGCGGCGTTCAGCGGCCGCACGATCGCGCGCGAGGAGTCCGGCATCGTTCTGCTCCGTCCGTTCGGGCGCGCGAGTGTGCGCCAGCTGCACGATAGCGGCGGGCGATCCGCCCGCTGTCCGTGATGGCGCGCGGTGCGGCGGTCACCGGCGCGCCTCTCCGGCCGCGCACAGTCGAGGCATCGCCAGGTCATAGCGCGCTCATAGGAAACTCCTGATACTGGGGAGACATGAGCACCCCGGCCCCCTCGAAGCATCTCGCCTCCGCGCAGCGCACCCGCCTCAAGCGAGCGGACGGCACGCCGATCCGCGTCCTCGTCGTCGACGACGAGAGCACCCTCACCGATCTGCTGCAGATGGCGCTGCGCTACGAGGGCTGGGAGGTGCGCACCGCCGCCGAGGGCCGCTCCGCGATCACGATCACCCGCGAGTTCCGCCCCGACGTCATCGTGCTCGACGTGATGCTGCCGGACATCGACGGGCTGCAGGTGCTCCAGCGGATCCGCGCCGACGGCAGCGAGACCCCGGTCCTCTTCCTCACCGCGAAGGACGCGCTCGACGACCGGATCGCCGGGCTCACCGCCGGCGGCGACGACTACGTCACCAAGCCGTTCTCCCTCGAGGAGCTCGTCGCCCGGATGCGCGGGCTCATCCGCCGCTCCACCCTGCTCGCCAACGACGCCGACGACCCCGAGGTCGTGGTGGGCGACCTCGTCCTCAACGAGGACAGCCACGAGGTGCGCCGGGCCGGCACCGACATCGAGCTGACCGCGACCGAGTTCGAGCTGCTGCGCTTCCTGATGCGCAACCCGCGCCGCGTGCTCAGCAAGGCGCAGATCCTCGACCGGGTCTGGTCCTACGACTTCGGCGGCAAGTCGAGCGTGGTCGAGATCTACATCTCCTACCTCCGCAAGAAGATCGACGCGGGCCGCTCGCCGATGATCCACACGGTCCGCGGCGCCGGCTACCTGCTGAAGCCCGCCGAGCAGTGACGACCGAGGGCGGGCGGCTGCGGCCCACACTCGGCGACTTCGCGACCCGGTCGGCACTGCGCCGTTCGAACGCCACCCGACGCGCGCCCTGGACGCTGCGGCGCCGGATGGTCGTCGCCGTCGTCGCGCTGGTCGCGGTGATCGCGGGGATCGTCGGGACGGTCAGCGTGCTGTCGCTGCGCGGCATCCTCTACGACAACGCGGAGACGCAGCTCTCGGAGTCGCTGGACCGGCTGGCCGGCTTCGACGGGCCGGGCCAGTTCGCCGGCTCCAGCGCGATCGAGCGGGCGACCACCTGCCCGAGCGGCGACTTCGAGGGACGCCCGAACCAGGACACCCAGACGATCACGGCGGTGCTCGGGGCGTCCGGTGCCTACACCGGCGCGTACATCGACAGCTCCGGGGCCTGCCAGGAGTTCGCCGACCCGGCCGACTCCGTGCTGGCCGCCGCGGTCGCCGACGCCGGTGACGCGACCACCCTCGATCTCGGCGACGCCCTCGGCCAGTACCGCGCAGAGGCGCGCGTGATCGACGGCTCGGTCGTGATCGTCGGAGTGCCCCTCGGCGAAGCCGAGGACACGCTCCGGACCCTGACCACCGTGGTGGTCGTCGTCGTCCTGCTCGCGATGCTGCTGGTCGCCCTGATCGCGACCGCGATCATCCGGGTGGCGCTGCGGCCGCTCGAGCGGGTGGAGGCGACCGCGACCCGTGTCGCCGAGCTGCCGCTCGAGCGCGGCGAGGTCGAGCTGATCGAGCGGGTGCCGGAGGAGGACGCCGACGTCCGCACCGAGGTCGGCCGGGTGGGCGCCGCCTTCAACCGCATGCTCGACCACGTCGGCGGTGCTCTGGAGTCGCGCCAGGCCAGCGAGAACAAGGTCCGCCAGTTCGTCGCCGACGCCTCGCACGAGCTGCGCACGCCGCTCGCGGCGATCCGCGGCTACGCCGAGCTGCCCCGCCGCGGCGACGTCGAGCTGTCGGAGTCGGCGAGCTACTCGCTCGACCGGATCGAGTCGGCCGCCACCCGGATGACCTCGCTGGTCGAGGACCTCCTCCTGCTCGCGCGCCTCGACGAGGGCCGCGATCTCGAGAAGGAGCCGGTCGACCTGACGATGGTGCTGATCGAGGCCGTGTCCGACGCCCACGTCGCCGGACCGGACCACGAGTGGGACCTCGACCTGCCGGAGGAGCCGATCGAGATCCGCGGCGACGGCTTCCGGCTGCACCAGGTGGTCGCGAACCTGCTGCGGAACGCCACCGTGCACACGCCGCCGGGCACGCGCGTCGTCGCGGCGCTCGCCGAGGACCGCGACGAGCGCGGCCGGCCGATCGCGGTGGTGACGGTCACCGACTCCGGTCTGGGGATCGACGAGGCGCTGGTGCCGGTGCTGTTCGAGCGCTTCGCCCGCGGCGACTCCTCGCGGGCGCGGACCACCGGCTCGACCGGGCTGGGCCTGGCGATCGTGGCGGCCGTGGTCGAGGCGCACGGCGGGCGCGTGCTGGTCGAGTCGGAGCCGGGGCGCACCAGCTTCCGGGTGGAGCTGCCCGCGGGCTGACGCGGCGGGTGCGATCTGCAGGCGATGCCGTCCGGAACGCGCTCTCCTCCGCGGGGGAGTGCCGCGCGGTTGGCGGATCGCCTGCAGATCGAACCGCTGTCGTCAGACCTCGACGCCCAGGCGGCGGCGCGCCTCGTCCAGCGTGCGCACCACCTGCACCGTCTCGTCCAGCGGGTGCACCGGCGACTCGGTGAGCCCCTCCGCTACGTACTCCGCGAGGTGCACCGCCTCCCACGCGAGGCCCTCGCCGCCCTGCAGCCCCGTCTCATCCCGCCACGAGGCGCTCTCGGAGCCGCGGGTCAGGGTGACGCCGCTCGGCGTCCAGAACGAGGGGTGCACGTCGATCCGCCCCTCGCTGCCCGCGACGCTCGCCGCGTGCAGGGTGTCGGCCAGCACGGTCGACGTCGCGACCGACTGGACCCCGTGCGCGTGCCGCCCGACGATCGTCGCCATCGCGTCCACGCCGGTCGAGGTCAGCGCGCCGGCGACGACGGTGCTCTGCGGCGCGCCCGCGACCATCGACACGAACGAGGAGGCGTAGACGCCCACGTCGAGCAGGCCGCCGCCCGCCAGCGCCGGATCGAAGATGCGGCTGGCCGGGTCGAACGCGAACGCTGCGCCGAAGTCGGCGGAGACCAGCGCGGGAGCGCCGACCGCGCCGTCCGCGAGGAGCTGCCGCACCACGTCCATCTGCGGCAGGTAGCGCATCCACATCGCTTCCATCGCGAAGACGCCGGCGTCGCGCGCCGCATGGACGATCATCTCGGCCTCGCCCGCCGTGGTGGCGAACGGCTTCTCGATGAGGACGTGCTTGCCCGCGGCGATCGCGCGCAGGGCCTGGCGCGCGTGCTCCGAGTTCGGCGAGGCGATGTAGACGACGTCGACCTCCGGGTCGTTCACGACCGCGTCGGAGCCGACCGAGGCCCGCTCGACGCCGAAGCGCCGCGCGAACTCCTCGGCGCGCTCCTGCGAGCGCGAGCCGACCGCGACCACGCGCTGCCGGGTGTGCTTCTGCAGCGCGGCGACGAAGGTGCCGGCGATCGAGCCGGGGGCGAGGACTCCCCAGCGCAGCACCGGGGAGTCGAGGAGCGAGGGGAGCCGGGGCTCGGGAAGCGTCAGTGCCATCCCGCCACGCTATGCCCTCCCCCTGGGCGGCTCCGAGCCCCCGCCACGCGGGCCCGGAGCTCCTGAGTCGCCCGAGAAGGCTCGTTCTCGGGCTGGAGAACGAGCCTTCCCGGGCGACTCAGCGGACTTCAGCGGAGTGCAGCAGACCTCAGTCGACCGCGGTCATCGCCGCTCCGAAGCCGCGCAGCCGGGCGACCGTCAGGGTGCCGATCGGCTGCGGGGCGCCCTCCGGCGAGAGGACGAACGCGTTGCGGGCGACGTAGAGAGCGCCGTCCCGCAGCTCGATCGCCGCGGGCGAGACGACCGCGAGTCCGGTGATCGGCGTCGAGGTGCGCGGCAGGATCAGCGCCACGCGTCCCGTGCCGTCCGGGCCGCCGAACAGCTCGGTCACCACGACCGTGCCGGTGACGCGGTCGACCGCGAGGCCGGTCGCGCTCAGCAGGCCGGTGGCCACCGTGCGGATCTCGCCGGTCGCCGGGTTCACCCGCACCACGGAGCCGCGAGCGCCGAGGCTGGCGTCCTCCGGTCCGCCGGGCAGCGTCGACACGTAGAGCCAGCCGCCGGGGCCGACCTCGACGTCGGTCGGGACGGGCTCGAACGAGTAGCGGTAGCCGGCTGTGCAGGCCGGGAAGCCGAAGGCCGCCGCCTGCTCCGCCGTGATCGTGATCGGGGCCGTGGGCGGCAGCACCGCCACGGTCGAGACGACGCCGTTCGGCGTGACCTTCAGGATCGCGTTGCCGGCCGCGTCGGCGACGTAGACGCCGGCGCTGGTCGCGGCCGACGCGTAGGGGTGCACGTCGATCCGGCCGGTGTAGGAGGCGGGGCCGGCGACCGCCGGGTCCACCTGGGCGGCGCACTCGGCGGGCAGGCCGAGGAAGCCGTAGCTGTTGCCCGCATCCGGGTTCGCGCTCGCCTCGTACGCGCCGAGGTCGGCGAGGGTCGTCGGCGCTCCGCCGCCGCTCGGCACCGATTGCAGCAGCGCCTCGCCCTCCTCCTGGACGCCCTCGCTGTAGTAGACGGTGGAGCCGCGGACCGAGACGGCCCCGATCTCGGTTCCGGGCGCACTGACCAGGGTCGAGGTCGCGCCGGAGGGAGCGACCTTGGTCAGCATTCCGGCGAAGTTCTGCGCGACGTAGGCGGTGCCGCCCGCATCGACGGCGAAGCTGAGCGGCGAGACGAGTCCGGTCGCTCGATCGGTGACGGAGACGAAGGACAGCGGGGAGGGGGTGGCCTGGGCGACGGGGGCCGAGACGAGAGTCGTGACCGCGACGGCGGCGGCCGCGGTGAGGAGGAGGCGTTTGTTCACGAGGTGCTCCTTTGCACTCGGGATGCGGGCAGAGCAGTGCTGCGGGTCGAACGATCCGCGGCTCCGACCGCGGCGACGGGAATCGCCGATGCGCACACCGTAGGACCGCGGTGGCCAGGAGTCCATGGGGCGGACCCCGTCACGCGGCAGACCCGCGTGGCGGCGCGGGTGCTCTGCGCCGGATCCTCCGCACCCCTAGGGTGTGAGAGCCCGCGCCGCCGCGGGCGGAGGAGGCGTCATGCCGGAGTGGTACACCCTCGGCGTCGTCGCCCTGGTCATCGTCGTGGTCGTCGTCGCGATCGTCCGCTTCCGCTTCAACCCGGTGCTCGCGCTCGCCGTGGGTGCGGCGGCCATCGGGCTGCTCACCGGGCTCGGCCCCGTCGACACCGTCTCGACGATGACCCGCGGCTTCGGCGAGGTGATGATGGAGGCGGGGCTCCTGATCGGCTGGGGGGTGCTGATCGGCGCGATGCTCAACGAGATGGGCGCGGTCGTCCGCCTCGTCGAGGGGCTGCTGCGGGTCTTCGGCAAGCGCGGCATCCCGTACGCGCTCGGGCTGTCCTTCGCCACCTATCTGCAGACGATCTTCGTCGACGCCCTGATCGTCATCGCGGCGCCGCTCGCCCGGCGGATCGCGCCGCGGCTCGGCCCCGCCGGCACGGGGATCGTCGCCGTCACCTTCGCCGTCGGCCTCGAGATGGGCATCGTGATGATGGTGCCGGGCTTCGCGGCCGTGGCGCTCGCCGGGCTGCTCGGCGTTCCGCTCGGCGTGATGCTGCTGGGCGGCTTCGTGGTGGTCGCACCGACCGTCGTGGTCACGATCCTGCTGATGTCGCTCGCCTTCCGCCTGGGCTTCTGGGATCCGGCGCGCGACGAGCAGCTCGTCGTGCGCGACGAGACCGCCGGGCTCGCGACGGTGCCCGCGGGGGAGCGGGCCGGGAGCGAGGCGGTCGGCGGATCCGGGTCGGCGGGGTCCGGGCGGTCCTCGAGCGGTGGCTCCGCGGCCGGTCGCTCCACCGCTGACGGCGACACAGACGCGCGCGACGCCGACGCCCCGCGCGAGCGCCCGCTGCTCCTGCTGTTCGCCCCGATGCTTCTCGCGCTGCTGCTCATCGCCGCGCAGGCCGTGCTCTCGGTCGCGGGCGCGGAGGTGCCGGTGCTGCAGTTCCTCGGCAACCCGGTGATCGCGCTGCTGCTCGCCGTGATCGCGACCGGCCTCGTCGGCCGCTCCGTCGTCGGGACTCCGCGGATGGAGAAGGCGGTCGCGAAGGGCTTCCAGGACGGCGGGCAGATCTTCCTGCTCACCGGCGTCGGCGGCGCGCTCGCAGCGGTGATCGCGGAGGGCGACCTCGGCGAGCTGCTCAAGGGCTACTTCTCGGCGAACGCCGCCGCGCCGCTGCTGCTGGTCTGGCTGATGGCGGCCGTGCTGCACATCGCCGTCGGCTCGGTCACCCTCTCGGCGATCACCGCCGCGGGCGTCGTGGCCCCGGTCGCCGCGACGCTCGGACTCGATCCGCTGCTGATCGCGCTCGCCGCCGGCTCCGGCGCGCTGTTCTGCATCCACGTCACCTCGAACACCTTCTGGCTGCTGCAGAGCTTCCTCGGCCAGTCCGTCCGCGGCGCCCTCAAGTCGGTGACGGTCGGCGTCTCCCTCGCCTCCGTCCTGGCCCTCGGCATGGTCCTCCTCCTCTCGCTGTTCCTGGGCTGACCCCCCTGCTGATCCCCGCCGCGAGATGCCACTTGTGCACGCCTTTCACGGCGTGTCGCGTGCACAAGTGGCATCTCGCGGAGGGGGACCGGCGTGACACGTGCCGGAAACACGGGTGGCCTAGGTTCCTGAGAGGGTTCACACGTTGCTCCGAGGTCGATGACGCAGGAGCGAGCGCGGAGCCTCGTCCGCGCCGACCTCCGACACGAAAGATCTCCGCTTGAGAACACGCACCGCCCTGACCTCCGGCTGCGCGGCCCTCGCGCTCGCCGCCGGCGGTCTGCTGATCGCGCCCGCCGCGACAGCGACCACCACCGCGACACCGACCACCGCCTCCGCCTTCGAGCGGGTGGACCTCGTCCGCCCCGCCTCCGCGCCGATCACCGAGCCCGCGAGCTACCCCTACCGGGAAGCCCTCACCGAGGTCGCGGTCGACCCGACCGACGCCTCGCTGACCCGCGGCGTCACGCCGTACGACCGGATCGCCCCAGCCCTGAACGACCTCGCTGCGCGCTCCGACCGCGTCTCGACCCAGGTGGTCGGGAAGTCGGGCCTCGGCCGCGACATCTACCTGGTCACCGTCACCGCTCCCGAGACCGCCGCCGAGACGGCGCAGCAGGCCGAGTGGCGCGACCGCCTGAAGAACGAGCCGGAGGCGGCCGCCGCCGACGCCGAGCTGATGGCCGAGTACAAGGTGCCGACCTGGTTCAACGGCAACATCCACGGCAACGAGTGGGAGGGATCCGACGCGATCCTGAACTACATCGAGAAGGTGGCCACCGCCGAGGACGCCGAGACCGAGGCGCTCCTCGAGGGCAACCGCCTCTACTTCACCGTCACCAACAACCCCGACGGCCGGGCCCTCGGCCAGCGCGCCGTCGCGGCCGGCTACGACCCCAATCGCGACATGATCACCGGCGCGACCAACGAGGCGGCCGTCATCCGCGACCTCTCCAGCGTCCTGCAGCCGACCTACTTCATCGACATCCACGGCTACACCGGCATCCTCCAGGTCGAGCCCTGCGGCCCGCCGCACGGCGAGAACTACGAGTACGACCTGTTCCTGCCGCACGCCTACGCGACCGCGCTCGAGATCGAGCGCCGCGTCGTCGAGGCGGACGTGCCCGGCAACACCTACAAGGCCGCCGACGGCAGCGTCACGACCGAGAACACCGGCCAGATCCTGATCCCCTACCGCGACATCCGCGCGGGCTGGGACGACTGGCCTCCGATCTTCGCGCCGCAGTACGTCGCCTTCCAGGGCGCGATCACCAACACGGTGGAGCTGCCGCTGGGCCGCACGGCGAACGAGACGCCCGAGGAGATCGCCGAGGGCCAGGCCAACGCGGACATCGACATCGAGGTCGCCGGGATCGTGATGGACGCCTCGGTCGACTACATCGAGGCCAACCGCGACGCCCTGCTGAGCAACCAGGTGCAGATCTTCGAGCGCGGCGTCACCGGCGCCCCCGCCGTCGAGATCCCCGCCGACGTCGCCGCGTCCGACCTGCCGGCCGGCACGCCGACCGAGTGGACCGAGATCTGGGACGAGACCGACGTCTACACGACCGAGTACCCCCGCGCCTACGTCATCCCCGCCGGTGACGCGCAGCGCTCCTCGTCCGACGCCGAGACCCTCGTCGCGCAGCTGCTCGCGCACGGCGTCGAGGTCGATCGCACGACCGCGGCGATGACCGCGGGCGGCACGACCTACGCCGCCGGCTCCTACGTCGTCGACATGCACCAGCCCGTCCGCGGCCTCGCGAACGTGCTGCTCGCCGACGGCACCGACATCTCCGACCGTGTGCCCGAGATGTACGACGTCTCGGCCTGGAGCCTCTCGCTGCTCTGGGGCGCCGACGTGATCCCGGTCGGCTCCACGCTCGACCCGATGCCCGCCGTCGAGCTCGAGCCGGTCACCGCCGTCGCCCCGAGCGGCAGCGTCCCCGCCGACGCCGGCTACCTCGCCTTCGAGCCGCGCGGCGTGCTCGAGTACCAGGCGGTGAACGCGCTCCTGGGCGCCGGAGTCGCGCTCGAGCAGTTCGCCGACGGCACGATCGCCCTCCGCGCCGACGCCGACGGTCTCGCCGCCGCGAAGGCCGCCGCCGCCGAGTTCGGCGTCGACTTCACGGCGACCACGGCGGAGCGTATCGAGGACGAGGACGGCACCGCGCTGTCCGCCGTCCGCGTCGCCTACTCCGGCTCGCACGAGGACCGCGACGCGCTGGCCAAGCTCGGCTTCGCCGACGCGGTCGCCGTCACGGCGGACACGCTCGCCTCGGGCGAGACCGTCCTCACTGACGCGGACGTGCTGCTGCTGGGCCGCGCGCTGTCCTTCACCCCGGAGCAGGCCGCGGGCCGCACCGCCGTCGAGGAGTTCCTCGCGGCGGGCGGCGACGTGGTCGGCCGCGGCGGAGCGGGAGCGGCCTTCGCGACCGACTTCGGCCTCGCGACGCTGACCGCGCAGACCGGTACGAGCGGCTCGAACGGCATCGTCTCGGTCGAGACGCCGGCCGACGGGATCCTCGGCGACTACCCGCAGGACACCGCCTTCGTCTCGCCGGCGCTCTGGTTCGAGGGCTTCGACGCGTCCGTGACGGTGGAGCAGAGCTACGCCGCCGAGGACACCTTCGTCGCCGGGCACTGGGTCGCGTCCGAGCGGCAGTCCCGGAGCGACGCGGCCGGGCAGGCCTCGGCCGTCTCGTTCGCGACGGAGTCGGGCACCGAGGGCTTCCTCTTCGGCACCTCGCCGGTCTTCCGCAACCACCCGGTCGGCGCGTTCAGCGACGTCGCCCGGGCGCTGTTCGCCGTGGCGCCCGAGGGCGCGGCCGTCGAGCTGCCGGGGACCCCGGAGCCGACGGCGACGCCGACCGCGACGCCGGAGCCCACGGCCACGCCTGAGCCGACGGCGACTCCCGAGCCGACCGCGACTCCGGAGCCGACGGTGACCCCGGAGCCCACCGCGACCCCGGAGCCGACCGCGACTCCTGAGCCGACGGTGACCCCGGAGCCCTCCGCGACTCCGGAACCGACCGCGACCGCCACGCCGACGGCCGCGCCCACCGCGGCTCCGGAGCCGACCGCCACGGCGACCGCGGCTCCCGTCGCGAAGCCGGGTACCGGCGGTCTCGCCTCGACCGGAGTCGAGACCGGCCCCTGGCTGCTGCTCTCGGGAGGTGCGCTCGTGCTCGGTCTCGGCGCCCTGCTGATCGCCCGCAGCCGCCGCGAGGTCGAGGAGGCGTAGCCTGCGCCGCGGGAGGGCCGGCGAGCACGATCCGCCGGCCCTCCCGCACTGCTCTCTCCGCACAACCCCACCACTGCACACCCGCGCCACCGCACCCGCACCACCGAGGAGTCCCGATGCCGCCCCGTACCGCCCGCACCCTCGGGATCGTCCTGGCCGTCCTCGGTCTCGTCGCCGTGATCGTCGCGATCGTCCTCCTCGTCCGCCCCGCCGACGGCGCCGGAGCCCCGACCTCCACCCCGGTCGCCCCCTCCGCCTCGGCCGCCGCCGCCCCGTCGACCGCGCCCACCGAGGCCGAGTCCACGGAGACCGCGACGGGACCGACGGCCACCGATGCCCCCGCGGAGACCTCCCCGACCGAGGGCGTCGTCGCCTCGGCCGCCCCCGGCTCCGCCGCCACTGCGGCCGCCGTCCTCTCCTTCACCGCCTCGCCCGCGACGATCGACTGCGCCGGCGACCGCACCGCCTCCGTCCCCGTCGCGCTCTCCTGGCAGACCGAGGGCGGCGTCTCGGCCCGCCTCGCCGTCGGTACCACCGACGCGCAGTCCGGCACCCCCGTCGACCTCAGCGCGACCGGCTACTCCGCCCTCTCCGTCCCCTGCCGCGACGCCGAGACCCTGATCACCCTCGCCGTCGAGTCCCCCGACGGAACCCTCACGCAGCGCACCCTCGTCCTCCCCACGGACTGATCTCCTCCCCGCCGCGAGATGCCACTTGTGCACGCGACACGCCGAGGAAAGCGTGCACAAGTGGCATCTCGCGGGGACGGCCGGACGCGCCCGCACGGCAGAATGGAGACGATGACCTCCACCCCGCCTCCGCTCGGCCTGCTCCTCGACGTCGACGGCCCGATCGCCAGCCCGATCAGCCGCACGATCGCCATCGACTCGATCGCCGACGACCTCGTCGCGCTCGCGAACGCCGGCATCCCGCTCGTCTTCAACACCGGCCGCTCCGACGCGTTCCTGCGCGAGCGCGTGCTGCCGCCGCTCCTCGAGCGCGGCGTCTCGGCCGACGCGCGGATCGTCTGCGTCTGCGAGAAGGGCGCCGTCTGGTTCACCGTCGACTACCGTGGCACCTCCGAGCCGATCGTCGACGAGTCGCTCGCGATCCCGGAGGCGGTCGCCCGCGACCTCGAGCGGATGATCCGCGAGGACTACGACGACCTGGTCTTCTTCGACGAGACCAAGCGCGCGATGGTCTCGGCCGAGCAGCTCGTCGACCTCTCCAGCGAGGACTACCTCGAGCGCCAGCTCGTCTTCGACGCCGACGCCCTGCAGATCATGACCGCGGCCGGCCTCGGCGTCGAGCGCCGCGGCATCCGCTACCCGAACGACACCGGCGCCGTCGAGTACCGCATCGACCCGACCGTGATCTCCACCGACATCGAGTCCAACCGCCTCGGCAAGGACCTCGGCGCCCAGCGCGCCGTCGAGCTGCTCGGCGCCACCGGCCCGATCCCGCAGCGCTGGCGCACGGTCGGCGATTCCCGCAGCGACTACGCCATGGCCGACTGGCTCTCCGAGCACGCCTACGACGTCGCCCACGTGGACGTCCGCCCCGCGGAGGGCGTCCCGGACAAGCCGTACCCGATCCTCGTGGTCGACGGCGCGATCAACGACGAGGCCGGCGCCGCCGTGCTGCGCCGCTGGACCGAGCTCGTCGCCGACGAGACGACGCCCGAGGTCGGCGGCGGCATCTCCCTCCACGTCGCGGGCTGATCCGCCAGCCCCTCGTCCGCAGGCCCGCGGCCCGTTAGCGTTCGAGGCATGAGAATCGCAGTCACCGGTGGATCCGGGAAACTCGGCCGCAGCGTCGTCACCCGTCTCCGCGAGTCCGGCCACGACGTCTTCGTCCTCGACCGCGCGGGAACCCGCGGCGAGGGCGTCATCAGCATCGACATCACCGACTACGGGCAGGTCGTCGACGCCCTGCAGGCCGTGGGCGACCGCTACGAGGGGATCGACGCGGTCGTGCACCTCGCGGCCGTCCCGGCGCCGGGCATCGTCCCGGACATCGCGACCTTCCAGAACAACATGTCGTCGACCTTCAACGTCTTCCACGCGGCGATCCGCGCGGGCATCCGCAGCATCGTCTACGCGTCCAGCGAGACCGTGCTCGGCCTGCCGTTCGACGTGCCGCCGCCGTACATCCCCGTCGACGAGAAGTACCCGGCCCGCCCGGAGTCGGTCTACTCGCTCACCAAGCACCTCGAGGAGCAGCTGGCGATCGAGCTCTGCCGCTGGCACGAGGACCTGACGATCATCGGCCTGCGCTTCTCCAACGTGATGAACGAGGAGGACTACGCCGAGTTCCCGTCCTTCGACGCCGACGCGACGCTGCGCAAGTGGAACCTCTGGGGCTACATCGACGGCCGCGACGGCGCCCAGGCGGTCGAGAAGGCCCTCGCGCACCGCGAGCCCGGCTTCGACCGCTTCATCATCGCGGCGGCCGACACCGTGATGACCCGCCCGAACGACGAGCTGGTCGCCGAGGTCTTCCCCGGCGTCGAGCTGCGCGGCGATCTCGGCGTCAACGACACGCTGCTCGCGATCGACCACGCCCGCGAGGTCCTCGGCTACGCCCCCGAGCACTCCTGGCGCGACTCGCAGTAGCCACCACCGCCTCCGCGCTGCTCCGGCTCGCGACACGCCCTCCGGCTCGCAGGAATCCACGGATCCCGCGAGCCGGAGCCGTTTCCGCGAGCCGGAGCTGTGCCCGGCCGACCTCGGGCTCGTGGAACGACGTCCGGCTCGCTGGAGTCCGCGGTTTCCGCGTGCCGACGGTGATTCCGCGTGCCGGAGGTGCGGTGCGGGGAGCTTCGGCTCGTGGAACGGTGTCCGGCTCGCTGGAGTCCGCGGTTTCTGCGTGCCGGGGGTGCTTCCGCGTGCCGGAGGTGGGGTGCGGGGAGCTTCGGCTCGTGGATCGGTGTCCGGCTCGCTGGAGTCCGCGGTTTCTACGTGCCGGGGGTGCTTCCGCGTGCCGGAGGTGCGGTGCGGGGAGCTTCGGCTCGTGGAACGGTGTCCGGCTCGCTGGAGTCCGCGGTTTCTGCGTGCCGTGGGTGCTTCCGCGTGCCGGAGGTGGGGTGCGGGGAGCTTCGGCTCGTGGATCGGTGTCCGGCTCGCTGGTGTCCGCGGTTCCCGCGTGCCGGGGGTGATTCCGCGTGCCGGAGGTACAGTCTGCGGAGCTTCGGCTCGTGGAACGGTGTCCGGCTCGCTGGTGTCCGCGGTTTCTGCGTGCCGGGGGTGCTTCCGCGTGCCGGAGGTGTGGTGCGGGGAGCTTCGGCTCGTGGATCGGTGTCCGGCTCGCTGGAATTCGCGGTTTCCGCGTGCCGAGGGTGATCCCGCGTGCCGGAGGTCTCCCACGGGAGGTTCGGCACGTGGAGACGCCTCCGGCTCGCGGGGATCCGAGGATCCCGCGAGCCGGAGGCGTGAGGGCGAGCCGGAGGTGCCGGCTCAGCAGCCGAGGGTCAGCTGGGGATGTAGTTGAACTCGTCCGGGTTCGGGCCGGTGCGCTCGTCGCGGTTGAGCGCGGAGATCGCCGTCATCGACTCGTCGTCCAGCTCGAAGTCGAAGAGCGCGAAGTTCTCCTCCACGCGCTTGCGGGTGACCGACTTCGGGAAGACGATGTCGCCGCGCTGGATGTGCCAGCGCAGGACGACCTGCGCGGGGGAGCGGTCGACGCTGTGCGCGATGCGGACGATCGCCTCGTCGTCCAGCACCTTGCCCTGCGCGATCGGCGACCAGGCCTCGGTCGCGATGCCGTGCTCGACGCCGTAGGCGCGGAGCTCCTCCTGCGTGAGGAAGGGGTGCACCTCGATCTGGTTCACGGCCGGGACGATCGTCGCCTCGGCGCGGAGCCGGTTGAGGTGGTTGGTCTGGAAGTTGGAGACGCCGATCGCCTTCGCCTTGCCGCTGCGATAGATCTCCTCCATCGCCTTCCAGGTCTCCAGGTAGTCGCCGACCTTCGGCAGCGGCCAGTGGATGAGGAAGAGGTCGACGTAGTCGAACTTCAGCTCGGCGAGGGTGTCGTCGATCGCCTGCAGGGCGTCCTCACGGGCGTGGAAGCCGTTGTTGAGCTTCGAGGTGACGAAGACCTCGGAGCGGTCGAGGCCGGAGGCGCGCACGGCCTCGCCGACGCCGGCCTCGTTGCCGTACATCTCGGCGGTGTCGATGTGGCGGTAGCCGACCTCGAGGGCGGCGAGCGTCGCGTCCTTGGTCTCGGCGGGGTCGATCTGGAAGACACCGAAGCCCAGCTGCGGGATCTCGACTCCGTTGTTGAGGGTGATCGTGGGGACAGTGTTCGCGTCCGTGCTCATACTCGAGCGTCCTTTCGTCCGGGGATCGGCCGCATCGGAGAGCTTGCGGCCGGAGTACAGTCCACGCCCCGGGGCCTCCCAGGTGCAAGGCCTTGCGCGTCCCGCGAACATCGGCGGTCGTCCGGCGCCGTCGGACGCCCGGGGAACGACGAAGGCCCCCGGCACGGATGCCGGGGGCCTTCGGGAGGCGCGTGATTACGCGCGGGACTTGCGGCCGGTGATCGCGCCGTAGATCAGCAGCACGATGATGGCGCCGACGACAGCGAGGATGATGCTGACGAGGTTGAAGCCCATCGGGTCGTCGCGCCCGAAGAGCGCGCCGCCGATGAATCCTCCGAGGAGGGCGCCGACGATGCCGAGGATGATGGTGATGATCCATCCGCCGCCCTGCTTGCCGGGCAGGATGAGCTTTGCGAGTGCGCCGGCGATGAGGCCGAGAACGATCCAACCGATGATGCCCATGATGTGTCTCCTTCGTAGTGTGCTCGACCGGCCGTTCCGGTGCGAGCGTCAACGCCTGTCGTGAAGGCGTCCTTGCAGATGATGTCGATCAGCGGAGTGAGCGCTGCACCTTCGCGCGTGCCTTGTCGGCGACCGCGGTGAAGTGCTTCGCCTCGCGCTTCGAGGTCTTCTTGAGCTTCTTGCGCGTCTTCTTCGTGGCCGGGTCGTTCCACACACCGAGTGCGAGATGGCGGAGCTCTTCGTAGCGTCCGCGGCCGGCGCGGGCGCCGAAGACGTACGCGGCGAGGGCGACGAGCGCCAGCAGGACGAGGCGGGGATTCATGCGGTGACCCTTCCATCGGAGAGAGCACAGGGTCGTGCTCGGCCCCCATTCCACTCTCCTGCGGATGCCGTGACAATTCAGGCCCGGACCGTTGACAACGGCCTCGCGGATCTGCTTGCGCCCGCGCGTAGTAGCAGAGGTCGTCCCCGACCGAAGCGGTCAGCAGACCGGAGCGTCCGCGAACCGGTCGTGCAGGTAGGGGCCGTAGCCGCCGTCCACGCGGTTGCGACGGCGTCCGGAGGTGGTCACCTCGCCGCGGTCGGTCGCTCCCACGCGGGCGCCGGCGGCGTGGAGGCGCTCGACCAGCAGGACGTCCTCGTGCAGCGGCTCGCCGCCGAACCCGCCCGCCGCCAGGTACGCGCTCGCGCGCACGCCGAGGTTCGCGCCGTGGATGCTGCCGATCGACTCCTCCCGCTCGCGGGTGCGCTGCCAGCGGCCGTACATCTCCGGCGAGAGGTCGGACGGGTCGGGCCGGACCGTGCCGACCAGCGCGTCGTGGTGGCGGGCGTGCTCGACGTGCTCGAGCAGCCACTCCTCCGGCACGACCGTGTCGGCGTCGGTGTTCGCGAGCCAGACCCGGTCGTCCGGGACGGAGCCGGAGACGGAGCCGAGGGCGTGCGCGATGCCGGCCGCCCGCGCCGCGCCGACTCCGCAGCGCTCGAGCTCGAGGACCTCGGCGCCCGCGGCCCGCGCACGCTCCACCGTCGCGTCCGTGCAGCCGTCCGCCACGACGATCAGCCGGACCGCGACGTCAGGGGCGGTCGTGGCGAGGTGCGCGGCGCTCCGGAGGACCGACGCGACGGTGGCGCCGATCCGCTCCTCCTCGTCGTGGGCCGGCACGACCACCAGCAGCTCCTCGATCCGGGTCACAGCAGCCCCGTCCGCCGGGCGACCGAGCGGCCGTCGCGCGAGTGGACCTCGAGCAGCAGGTCCTCCTCCTCGTGCCGGGCGATCCGGTGCAGGCCGAGACCGGCGACGGCGCTCTGGACGGCGTCGCCGTCGAGCTCGAGGCCGTCGATCGGGTGCCGCCAGTGCACGGTGACGAGCTCGCCGGACGCGGAGAGCCGGTCGCGCACCCCGCGCAGCGTGCGCTCGAGCGTCTCGCGCCCCAGGTAGTAGCCGACCTCGGAGAGCACGATCAGGTCGAACGGACCCTCCGGCACCCCGCGAGTGATGTCGTGGTGCTCGACCCGCACGTGCGCGAGCGGCGCGAGCCGGCGGGCGGCCCGCTCCACGGCGGCCACGGAGACGTCGATCGCCAGCAGGCGCTCGGCCCGCGCGGCGAGGGCCTCGGCCAGCACGCCGATCGAGGAGCCGATCTCGAGGACGGAGTCGTAGCGCCGCTCGGGCAGGCTCGCGAGGGTGAGGGCGCGCTTGCGCTCCTCGTACCAGCGGCTCGTGTACCCCCAGGGGTCCTCGTGCCGCTCGTACAGCTCGTCGAAGTAGCTCATCCCCGTGTCCTCGTCGCCGGGGCCGCGCCCGTCCGTCCCCCCGAGCCTAGGCAGGATCGGGGCTTCTCTCCGCCACTTGTCGGTCGGATCGCCGTGCGCTAGCTCCGGCCGGGCCATCAGCGGACCCGGATCAGGCGGTCGTCGCCGGCGAAGGCCCGGACGAAGAGCGGGTGGAGGACCGGGGCGATCCCGCCGGGTCCCGGCGCGGTCTGGCTCGGATAGCGCTCGCGGGCGCGGGCCTTCCTCTCCCGCAGGTCCTCGTCCGCCTCGACCCGGACGAGCGCCGGCCACGGCACCTCGGCGTCGTCGGGCGCGGCCCAGTGCCAGAGCCAGATCGGCGCCGCGAGCAGCGGGTGACCGAGGGTGTCGGCCGCCTCGGCGCAGACCTCGCCGACGACGCGGTGGTCGCGGTGGCCGTCGCCGGTCCAGGTGGAGAGCAGGAGGACCCGGCCGGGCTCGGCGGCGGCGCGGGCGAGCACCTCGGCGAGGATCCGGTCGCGGTGCTCGGGGGTGCCGGAGTCGGGGACGTCGAGGAAGGCGAGGCCGATCCCGGCGCCGAGCTCGTCGAGCGCGGCCCGGGCCTCGGCGCGGCGCTCGGCGACGAGGGCGGCTGCGGCCCCGGGGGAGGAGGCGCCGTGCGCCGCGCCGCCGTCCGTCACGATCACGACGTCCACGGGGACGCCGAGGCGGCGGGCCAGGGCGATCGTGCCGCCGCAGCCGAGCGTCTCGTCGTCGGCGTGCGCGACGACGGCGAGCACGCGGTCGACGGAGACGAGTGCGTCCTCCGGCAGGACCGGCAGCCGGTCGAGCCGCCCGTCCTCGCGCCAGCGCTCGACCGGGGTGCCCTCGAGGTGACCGTCGAACTCGATGACGCGGCTCACCACTCCTCCGTCTCGCCGCTGGCCAGGACCGCTCGGCCGAGGGCCGCGTCGTCGCGCTCGGCGTGGTGCTGGCGGACGTAGAGGGCGAGGTCGGCGACCCGCTTCGCGTGCTCCGCGTCGAGGGCCAGCGGAGCCGGTCCGAGTGCGCGGCCGGCGCGCAGCAGGATCTCCTCCACGGCGCTCGCGACCGTGCCGCGGACCCGCTTGGCCAGCAGTGCACCGCGGGCGCCCTCGGCCTCGCCCGCGTCGATCAGCGCCGAGGCCTCGTCGAGCGCGCGGCGCCCGGCGGACAGGGCGGTGTCCACCGCGCCGAGGTGCGCGAGCAGGTGCGGGTCCTCGCGGCGGGCGGCCGCCCGGGCCAGCGTCGCGGCGACGCCCCGGGCCCCGCCGAGCCAGCAGGCGGCCACGCCGATCCCGCCCCAGCCGAAGCCCGGTCGCGAGAGGTACCAGCCGGGAGCGCCGACCTCCTGGGCGCGCGCACCGGCGAAGCGCACCGGCCCGCTCGGGATCTCGGTCAGCCCGCGGGGGTGCCAGGCGTTCTCCTCCGGGGTCGCGGTGCCGTCGCCGAGGCGCACCGCGAAGAGCCGGCGCTCGCCCGAGCCGTCGCCGACGTGCGCCGTGATCAGCGCCGCGTCCAGGCGGCCCGCCAGCGAGCACCAGGGCTTCACGCCGTCCAGTCGCCAAGCGTCGCCCTCGGGAGTCGCGACGAGCGGCTCGTCGCCGCCCTCCGCCGCGAAGACGCCCCAGACCGCGTCGTCCTGGACACCGACGTCCGCGGCGGACAGGCCCGCCTCGCCGAGGATCGCGAGCGCGTCGAGGTGCGGCTCGATCGCGCGGGCGACGCCGAGATCGTGCCGGGCCAGGCGCTCGAGCAGGCCGTGCAGCTCGGCGGTGCGGCCGGTGCCGGGCCGCGGCGGGTCGGCGGAGAGGGTGCGGGCGAGGGCCAGAGCGCCGTCGACGTCGCCGGGAAGGGAGGGAGGAGCGAGCGGTTCCATCCCCGTGGACGCTACGCGGTCGGCGCCGCCCCCGCCCCGGATTGTCCGGGGGAGGGCTCGGTGGTAGCGCCGCGCATGTCCAGGGCGGTGATGCGGCGCAGGAGCACGGCGAAGAGCTCGACGTCGCCCGCCTCCCAGCGGCGCAGCTCCTCGTGCATCAGCGCCTGGCGGGAGCTGCGGATCGCCCGCATCCGCTCGGCGGTCTCCGGCGGCACCGAGAGGATCGTCGCGCGTCCGTCGTCGGGGTCGGGGGAGCGCTGCAGCAGACCGAGGCGGTCCAGCGCCGAGATCTGCCGGCTGATCGAGGACTTGTCCGTCTCGAGCAGCTCGGCCAGGGCGCCCGAGTGCATCGGGCCGCGCCGCTCCAGGGTGGCGAGCGTCCGGTACCCGGCGGTGCTGAGGTCGGGGTGCAGGCGCTCGGCGGCGGAGCGCATCGCGTCGCGCACCCGGTTGAAGAGGGTGCTCAGCTCGCCCTCGACGGCGGCGATCGCGGCGTCGGTCGCGCCCTCGGTCGCGCGGTCGCCTTCGGCGTGCCCGCCGGTCTCGGGGTCGGGAGGGGAGGACGGGCCGGTCATCCCTCCAGCATCCCGCGTCGATCCGACTTGCGCACGACCCCGTCCACGTCGTACGCTTCCCGAAGCCAAAGACCGCCGGTTTCCGGTGTGCGCACGAGCAGGGCCCAGGCCCCGCGGATCGCCACCGGACGAAGGATTCGCGAAGCGAATGGCCCGCGCAGGTGTGCAAGAGATGTGTTCCGCGTTCATCGCGTTCCCCAGGCTCCCGCGCTCCTGCGCCGGAGCCTTTTTCTTTGCGTGCCTTCGGGCTACCGGCACGAGAATTCACAGGAGTAGCCATGGCGAACAAGGAAGCCTCGGTCGCCGAACTCACGGAGAAGTTCCAGAGTTCGACCGCCGTTCTGCTGACCGAGTACCGCGGTCTCACTGTTGCTCAGCTCAAGACGCTGCGCAAGGACATCAGTGAGCACGCGACCTACGCCGTGGTGAAGAACACGCTGACCAAGATCGCGGCGAACAACGCCGGGATCTCGTCCTTCGACGCCGAGCTCGCTGGCCCTTCGGCCATCGCGTTCGTGCACGGCGACCCCGTCGCCGTCGCGAAGTCGCTGCGTGCCTTCGCCAAGGCAAACCCTCTCCTCGTGGTCAAGGGCGGTTACTTCGACGGTAACCCGCTGACCGCGGAAGAGGTGGGAAAGCTCGCCGACCTCGAGTCCCGTGAAGTGCTGCTCGGCAAGCTCGCCGGCGCCTTCAAGGCCTCGCTCTTCGGTGCCGCTTACCTGTTCCAGGCGCCGCTGTCCAAGGCCGTTCGCACGGTCGAGGCACTGCGCGAGAAGCAGGAGTCCGCGAGCTGACGCTTCCCTCCGGGAGGCAGTGCGCACGCGGTTCGTAGACAAGAAACAACAAGGAGAAAAATCATGGCAAAGCTCACGCAGGACGAGCTCATCGAGGCCTTCAAGGAGCTCACGCTCATCGAGCTCTCTGAGTTCGTGAAGAAGTTCGAAGAGGTCTTCGAGGTCACCGCCGCCGCGCCCGTCGCCGCTGCTGGTGTCGCCGGCCCGGCCGCCCCGGCCGAAGAGGTCGAGGAGCAGACCGAGTTCGACGTCGTGCTCGAGGCCGCCGGCGAGAAGAAGATCCAGGTCATCAAGGAGGTCCGCGCGCTCACCAGCCTCGGCCTCGGCGAGGCGAAGGCTGTCGTCGACGGCGCCCCCAAGGCTGTCCTCGAGGCCGTCAACAAGGAGACCGCCGAGAAGGCCAAGGCCCAGCTCGAGGCCGCCGGCGCGACCGTCACCGTCAAGTAATCCCCTCGCACCCGTCAGGGTGCACGGGTCCTCCCTCGGGCGGGCCCACCGGCGCAGGGCGTCGTCTCCTCGGAGGCGGCGCCCTTCGTCGTTCCCGCTCGTCGTCGCGCTGTCCTCCCTGCGCTGTGGTCACCGCCCCGGCGTCCCCGACCGGGGGTGACCGGCCTCCCCGGTGCCGCGCGACGCAGCCTCTAGAATCGGCGGGTGACTGCTATCGATCCGCTCGCAGGCCTGCCGGCCCGCGACGTGCCGCCCAGCGAGGTGTCGCTGAGCGAGCTGCTGAGCGACTTCGTCTCGGTGACGCACCGGATCACCCGCCTCGCCGCGCAGGCCACCGACAACCAGGAGTCGCAGGCGGTCTGGCGCACCCTGTCGGTGCTGCTGTCGATGGGGCCGATGCGCCTGGGCGAGCTGGCGACCCAGAGCCGCGTCTCGCAGCCCACGATGACCAAGATCGTGAAGAACCTCGTCGAGGCCGGCTGGCTCGACCGCATCGCCGACCCGGCCGACGCGCGGGCCTGGCAGATCCGCCTCGCGCCCGACGGCGCCGCCGCGCTCAGCGCCTGGCGCACCCAGCTGGGCGACGCCCTCACGCCGATCTTCGCCGACCTCCGCCCCGAGGACCGCCGCGTCCTCGAGCGCGCCGTCGAGATCATGCACGAGCGCCTCGTCGTCGCCCCGCGCGACTGACCCCGCCCTCTCCCTGCTGGTCGAGTAGCCCGGGAGGGGCGCATCGAGACCCGCGGTCGTCAGCAGTGAGTGCTGACGGTGGGCGATCTCGATACGCCCGCTGTGCGGGCTACTCGATCAGCATGGAGGGCCGCGCCGCTCCGGACCGGGTCGGCAGGGGGTGCAGGATGAGCGGGTGCAGATGCGACTCGAACTCGTCCCCGTGCCCGTCTCCGACGTCGATCGGGCGCTGGCGTTCTACGCGGACGTCGTCGGCTTCCACGTCGATCACGACGTCCGGCCCTCGCCGTCGATGCGGGTCGTCCAGCTGACACCGCCCGGCTCCTCCTGCTCGATCGTGATCGGCACCGGGATGGGGCCCGGGCCGGAGGACGGCGTCGTCCGCGGGCTGCACCTCGTCGTCGACGACATCGCCGCCGCGCGCGCCGAGCTGGTCGAGCGCGGTCTCGAGCTGTCGGACGTCCAGGACATGGGCGGCGTGAAGTACTCCCACTTCGCCGACCCCGACGGCAACACCTGGTCCCTCCAGGAGATCGGCTCCCGCACTCCGCCCGCCTGAGCGGCGGCGCTCGCTTCCATGCTGGTCGAGTAGCCGGGCAGGGGCGTATCGAGACCCGCGGTCGTCAGCAGTGAGTGTTGCCGGTGGTGGATCTCGATACGCCCGCTGCGCGGGCTACTCGATCAGCGAAGAAGCGCGCGCTGTGAGGCGCGTCGGCACGATGGTCCGCAAGCCCCGAGGCGTCCGCCTCGGCTCAGTCCTCGGGCCAGCGGACGCGGGCGCCCGAGTCCGGGTGCTTGCGGAGCCAGGCCGCGACGAAGGGGCAGCGCGGGACGACGGTGCCTCCCGCCTCCGTCACCGCGAGGACCGCGGCACGGGCGAGGACGCTGCCGAGGCCGTGTCCCTCCCAGGCGTCGTCGACGACGGTGTGGGTCAGCACGACCTCGTCGCCGCGGCGGACGTAGGCCGCGAAGCCGGCCGTCTCGCCGCCGACGGAGATCTCGAAGCGCGAGCGCTCGGGCGCATCGCGGACGACGGGGGAGGGGGACTCGGAGTCGCTCATGCTCCGATTCTCGCGCCCCGCGGCGCCGACGTGCTGGTGCGGATGACGAGCGAAGCGGGGATGGTCGTGTGCCGGGCGGGCGGCGGCGCCTCGCCCCGGGCCAGCGCGGCCAGCGCCTCCAGAACCAGCGCGACCGCGAGCTCGCCCTGCTGCCGCGGGTCCTGGCGGATCGAGCTCAGGCCGAACAGCTCGGCCAGTGGGTGGTCGTCGATCCCGATGATCGAGACGTCCTCCGGCACCGAGAGCCCGAGCTCGCGCGCCGCGAGGATGATGCCGATCCCGATCTCGTCGGAGGCGGCGAAGATCGCGGTCGGCCGGGTGCGCGGGTCGCCCAGCACCTGACGCCCGGCCCGGTGCCCGCCGGGGATGTCGAACCGGGTCGGCACGAAGTGGCCGGCCTCGCGCTCGAGTCCGGCCGCCGCGAGGGCCTGCGAGAAGCCCTCGTGGCGCTTGGTGTGCACGTGGAAGTCCATCTCCTCCTCCGCCAGTCCGCCGATGTGGACGATGCGCTCGTGGCCGAGGGAGAGCAGGTGCTCGGTGGCGAGCCGGGCCGCGGCGACGTCGTCGATGCTGAAGGTGGGGATGCCGGGGAGCGAGCCGCCGATCCCGACGATCGGCTTGCCCAGGGCGAGCAGCGCCTCCGTCTCGTCGGGCGAGATCTCGAGGGTCACGGCGACGATCGCATCGACGCGCTTGCGGACGAGGTAGTACTCGAAGACGCTGCGGCGCGCGTCGCGGTGCTTGTCGATGTTGTAGAGGAGCAGGTCGTAGCCGGCGGCGAGCAGGGCGCGCTCGATGCCCTCGATGATCCCGCCGAAGAACCACTGGTTGATCACCGGGATGATCACGGCGACGTTGTTGCTGCGCCCGGTGACGAGGCTCGAGGCGTTGGCGGAGACGACGTAGCCGAGGCTCGACGCGGCGTGCTCGACCCGCTGCTTCGTCCCGGCGGAGACGTAGCCGCGGCCGCTCAGGGCGCGCGAGACGGTCGCCTTCGACACTCCCGCGAGCTCGGCGACCTCTTCGATGCCTGGCACGGCGTTCCTCCCGGACCGTCCGGCGTCGGTGCTGGAAACGGTTCCAGAAAGTTATACCCCGGGCTCGACGCGAGGGG
Source organism: Rathayibacter sp. PhB186 (assembly GCF_003751825.1). Lineage (NCBI taxonomy): Bacteria > Bacillati > Actinomycetota > Actinomycetes > Micrococcales > Microbacteriaceae > Rathayibacter > Rathayibacter sp. PhB186. The sequence continues at coordinate 84,435 of NZ_RJKO01000009.1, forward strand.
GAGCGTCGAGATCGATCTCCCGCGGCGCACGGCCCGATTTCCCGCGGTTCGTCGCCGGATCGTTATCTGAGAGAGCGCTCTATCGCCGCCGTTGTGCTTTCATCGATCTTGTGGAAAGGTTTCCCTCCGTGGAGGCCCGAGCCACACGAACCCGGTGTTCCGCTCGGAGAGTCTCCGCACGGAACCACCAACAGCATCCGAGTCGTCGCAGCACCTGCTTCGAGTCGCCTCAGCCCGCCGGCCCGCCGGACGGCACCGGCCCTCGGCTGAACCACCACTCAATGAGGAGGAACCATGCGGTCATCCCTGCACCGCCGTATCACCCTTCCCGTCGCCGTTCTCGCAGCGGCCGGGATCGCCCTCGCCGGCTGCTCGAGCAGCAGCGACCCGAACGACCCGAACGCGGGCGGCGGCAGCTCTGCCGGCACCGTGGGCACCGCCGACGGCGTCGTCAACGTCTACGGCACCATCAACGGCGACGAGGCCACCCTTCTCGAGCAGTCCTGGGCGGACTGGGAGAAGGAGTCGGGCATCGACATCAAGTACACCGGCGACAAGGAGTTCGAGAAGCAGATCGGCATCAAGGTCCAGGGTGGCGACACCCCCGACCTCGCGATCTTCCCGCAGCCGGGTCTGCTCGCCGACACCGTCGCCTCCGGCAAGGTCCAGGAGCTGCCCGCCGGCGCGCTCAAGAACGTCCAGGACAACTGGTCCGAGGACTGGCAGAAGTACGGCCAGGTCGACGGCACCCAGTACGGCGCGCCGCTGATGGCCTCCGTCAAGGGCTACATCTGGTACTCGCCGAAGAAGTTCGCCGAGTGGGGCGTCTCCGTTCCCACCACGTGGGACGAGATGGAGGCGCTGGGCAAGACCATCGCCGAGAAGACCGGCGGACCGTCCTGGTGCGCGGGCTTCAACTCCGGTGAGGCGTCCGGCTGGCCGGGCACCGACTGGATCGAGGACGCCGTCCTCCGCGAGGCCGGCCCCGACGTGTACGACTCCTGGGTCGCGGGCGACACCCCGTTCACCGACCCCGAGATCAAGGCGGCCTTCGACAAGGTCGGCTCGATCCTGCTCGACCCGACGCTGGTCAACGCCGGCTACGGCGACGTCTCCTCGATCAACTCGACCGCCTTCGGCGACGTCGCGCAGAACGTCGCCAACGGCACCTGCGCGCTGACCCACCAGGCCTCGTTCTTCGAGGGCTTCCTGATCTCGGCCGGCGCCAACGTCGCCGAGGACGGCGACGTCTGGGCCTTCCTCACCCCGCCGGCCGAGGCGGGCGACGCCCAGGCCGTCACCGGTGGTGGCGAGATGGTCGCCGCGTTCTCGAACGACGAGGACACCGCCAAGGTCCAGGAGTACCTGGCCAGCGCCGACTGGGCCAACAGCCGCGTCAAGCTCGGTGGCGTCATCTCGGCGAACACCGGCCTCGACGCCGCCAACGCCGGCAGCGACATCCTGAAGGACTCCATCGGGATCCTCCAGGACCCGGACACCACCTTCCGCTTCGACGGCTCGGACCTCATGCCGAAGTCCGTCGGCGCCGACAGCTTCTGGAAGGGCATGGTCGACTGGATCGACGGCTCGAGCACCGATCAGGTCCTCGAGGAGATCCAGGCCGGCTACACCTCCTAGCAGTCGCGGAGAGGGCCGTCGCTCCCCGGAGCGGCGGCCCTCGACCGATGCCCGTCCGGCCGGATCGCACCCGCGGTCCGGCCGGACCGGGCCTCACCAGAGTTCAGAGTCGCACTCGAAAGGGCGTCCATGTCCGGCTTCTTCCAGTGGCTGGCGAGCATCCCCCCGCTCGCGCAGATCCCCATCATCCTTCTGGCGTTCGCGGCGGTCGTCGCGATCATCCTCTTCTTCGTCGAGATCGCCCCGCGGCGCGGCACCGGCTACACGATCCTCCGCCTCGCCGTCACGGTCCTCCTCCCGGTGGTCCTCCTCCTCGCGTTCGGCCTCTACAACTCGGTGATGTGGGTCGCGGTCGTCGCGGCGGTCATCGGCGGCATCCTCTTCCTGCTCGACTTCCGGTCCCGCAAAGGCGCGGGCTACGGACTGCAGCTGATCGCGTTCATGGCTCCGGCCGCCTTCTTCATCCTGATCGGCCTGATCTACCCGACGATCACGACCGCGCTGAACGCCTTCATGAAGAACGACGGCTCCGGCTTCGCCGGCCTCGACAACTTCATCTGGGTCTTCACCAGCCCGGACGGCGTGACCGCCTTCCTCAACACCGTGGTCTGGGTGCTCCTCGCCCCGATCACCGCCACCGCGATCGGCCTCGCCTACGCGGTCTTCATCGACAAGAGCCGCGGCGAGAAGTTCTTCAAGCTGCTGGTCTTCATGCCGATGGCGATCTCGTTCGTCGGCGCGTCGATCATCTTCAAGTTCTTCTACGACACCCGCCAGGGCGAGCAGATCGGTGTCCTCAACGGCATCCTCACCGCGTTCGGCGGCTCGCCCGTCGACTGGCTGGGCCTCGAGCCGTGGAACACGCTGTTCCTGGTCGTCGTGCTGATCTGGACCCAGGCCGGCTTCGCGATGACGGTCCTCTCGGCCGCCATCAAGGGCGTGCCGTCCGAGCAGCTGGAGGCGGCGTCGCTCGACGGCACCAACGCCTGGCAGTCGTTCTGGAACGTCGTCGTCCCGGGCATCCGCTCCTCGATCGTCGTCGTGCTGACCACGATCTCGATCGCGTCCCTGAAGGTCTTCGACATCGTCTCGGCGATGACCGGCGGCCGCTCCGACACCACCGTCCTCGCCTTCGAGATGGTGCGCCAGTTCCAGCTCGGCGCCCGCAGCGGCTACAGCGCGGCCCTCGCGGTCATCCTGTTCCTGCTCGTGCTCCCGATCGTCGTCTACAACGCCCGCCAGCTCGCCAAGCAGAGGGAGATCCGATGAGCGTCACGCCCACTCCGATCCAGGTTCCGGTCGACCGCAGCACCGAGCGCGCGCTCGCCCGCGGCGAGTCGAAGATCGAGGCGGCCAGCGGCAAGGTCCGCAAGGCGACCACCTCGCGCGGAGCGACGCTCGCGGCCGCGATCATCGCGGCGATCTGGACCATCCCGACCCTCGGGCTGTTCATCTCGTCGTTCCGCCCCGCGAACGACATCAAGACGACCGGCTGGTGGACGATCTTCGCCAACCCCGGCTTCACCCTCGACAACTACGCGAACGCGCTCAACTCCGGCGACAGCCTGACGCTGGGCAAGGCGTTCGTGAACTCGCTGGTCATCACGCTGCCGGCGGCGCTCATCCCGATCACGATCGCCAGCCTCGCGGCCTACGCGTTCGCCTGGATCGACTTCAAGGGCCGCAACACGCTCTTCGTGCTCGTGTTCTCGCTGCAGATCGTGCCGATCCAGATGGCCCTCGTGCCGCTGCTGCAGCTGTTCTCGGACGGCCTGCGCATCGGCAACCTCTACATCCTCCCCGGACTCGGAGTGAACGGGTTGGACGGCTCGTACGCGAAGGTGTGGATCGCGCACACGATCTTCGCGCTCCCGCTGGCGATCTTCATGCTGCACAACTTCATCTCGGAGATCCCCGGCGAGGTCATCGAGGCGGCGCGCGTGGACGGAGCCGGCCACGGCCAGATCTTCTTCCGCATCGTGCTGCCGCTGTCGGTCCCGGCGATCGCCTCGTTCGGCATCTTCCAGTTCCTCTGGGTCTGGAACGACCTGCTGGTCGCGACGGTCTTCACCTCCGGGCAGGGCTTGCCGATCACGAAGGCTCTGCAGGACCTCTCGGGCTCGTACGGCCAGTCGTGGGAGCTCCTCACGGCCGGCGCGTTCATCTCGATCATCGTCCCGCTGATCGTGTTCTTCGCCCTCCAGCGCTTCTTCGTCCGCGGCCTCCTCGCCGGCGCGACGAAGGGCTGACGGTCCGCGGCACCGCCGTCTGCGGCGTTGTCGTCGTCGGCAGTAGCTCCGCTACAGCTCTCCTCCTCCGCCTTGCAGCCGACGGCGCCGCGAACCGCCAGCGAGTGCGAGGGAAGGCCCGGGTCCTGCTCACGCAGGGCCCGGGCCTTCTGTCGTTTCCGGCTCGTCGGTGCGGGTGCCCCCATGCTGATCGAGCAGCCCGCGAAGGGGGGCCGCTCATGCTGATCGAGTAGCCCGCGAAGCGGGCGTATCGAGATCCACCACCGTCAATACCTGAGTCCGCAGACCCGCCGTGCTGGTGCCGTCGGGTCTCGATACGCCCCTGCGGGGCTACTCGACCAGCATGAAGGCGGTGGCCGGACAGGCATGCCGCGGACGGTCGGTGATCCATGCCGGTCGAGTAGCCGCGGGACGCGGCGTATCGAGACCCGGGGAGCGGAGTCCGCGGAACGCGGCCCGTCGGGGTCGGCAGGTACGCCGCCGAGGGCCCGCCGCTGAGCACATCTTCGCCGTGGGCGGAAGCCGCGGGCGGTGTCGGCGGCCGGGGTTATGGTCGAGCGATGAGCAGGATGGGTGACGTCGCGAGCGGCGGCGGGATGCGCGCGGGCGCGGTGCGCGGGAAGATCTCCAGCAGCGACCCCGACGCCCAGCGGCGGAAGAACTCCGACGCTCCGCGGATCGACCACCTCTTCTCCCGGATCGCCTCGCTCTTCCACGCCCACCGCACGAAGCTCACTCTCACCGTCGCCCTCGTGCTCGTCGGCGCCGCCCTCACCGTCGTGCCGCCGCTGCTCACCCAGCTCGCCTTCGACCGCGGGCTCTTCCCGCCCGGCGGCCGCCCGAACCTCCCCGTCCTGCTCGAGCTGGTCGGCGTGATGGTGCTGATCTGGGTGGTCTCCGCCGTGCTCGGCGTCTGGCAGACCTTCCTCACCGCCACGGTCGGCAACAGCGTGATGGGCGAGCTGCGCATCCGGCTGTTCCGCCACCTCCAGGCGATGGAGCTCGGCTTCTTCACCCGCACCCGCACCGGCGTCATCCAGTCGCGCCTCGCCAACGACGTCGGCGGCGTGGCCAGCGTCCTCACCAACACCGTCTCGAGCGTGCTCGGGAACACCGTCACCGTGATCGCGGCCGTCGTCGCGATGCTCCTGCTCTCCTGGCAGATGACGATCGTCGCGGTGGTGCTCACTCCGGTGCTCGTGATCGCGCAGCGCCGGGTCGGCCAGGTCCGCGCCCGGATCGCCACCAAGACGCAGGAGTCGCTGTCCGAGATGACGGCGATCACGCAGGAGACGCTGAGCGTCTCGGGCATCCTGCTCGCCAAGAGCTTCGGCCGTCAGGAGTCGGAGGTCACCCGCTACGCCGATGAGAACGGCCGGCAGATCGACCTCCAGGTCCGCCAGCAGATGTCCGGGCAGTGGTTCTTCGCGACCGTGCAGATCTTCCTCTCGGTGATCCCCGTGGTCGTCTACCTCGTGGCCGCCTGGCTGATCCTCGGCGGGACGACCGTCACCGCGGGCACCGTCGTCGCGTTCACGACCGTGCAGGCCCGGTTGATGTGGCCGCTGCTCGGGCTGATGCGCGTCGCGCTCGACCTGCAGACCGCCGGTGCGCTCTTCGCCCGCATCTTCGAGTACCTGGACCTGCGGCCCGCCATCGCCGACCGCGCGGGCGCCCGCGACGTCGACGGCGAGCTCGGCCGCGTCGAGCTGGACGAGGTCGTCTTCCGCTACCCCGACCAGACCGACGACGTCCGGCCGACCCTCGACCACGTCTCGGTCTCGATCGCGCCGGGTGAGTTCGTCGCCTTCGTCGGTCCCTCCGGCGCCGGCAAGACGACCATCTCGTACCTCGTGCCCCGGCTCTACGACGTCACCGAGGGCTCCGTCCGCTTCGCCGGCACGGACGTCCGGGAGCTGCGGCAGGAGTCGCTCGTCTCGCACATCGGCATCGTCAGCCAGGAGACCTACCTCTTCCACGCGACGATCGCCGACAACCTCCGCTACGCCCGCCCCGGCGCGACGCAGGAGGAGCTGGAGGCGGCCGCCCGGTCCGCGAACATCCACGACACGATCGCGTCCTTCCCCGACGGCTACGACACCCTCGTCGGCGAGCGCGGCTACCGGCTCTCCGGCGGCGAGAAGCAGCGCCTCGCGATCGCGCGGGTGCTGCTGAAGGACCCGGCCGTGCTCATCCTCGACGAGGCGACCAGCGCACTGGACACCGTCTCGGAGCGGATCGTGCAGACCGCCCTCGACGACGCCGCCCGCGGCCGCACCACCATCGCGATCGCGCACCGCCTCTCGACGGTCGTCTCGGCCGACGTCATCCACGTCGTCGATGGCGGACGCATCGTCGAGTCGGGCACCCACCTCGAGCTGATCGAGCGCCGCGGCCTCTACGCCTCCCTCTACGCCCAGCAGGTCGAGACGGCCCTCAGCTCCTGAGGACGCCCTCGGCCACTCCGTCGCTCCCGCTGTCGCATCCCGCCGAGCGGACCTGCAGCGGCGTCGACTCTCGGGCCGTCTCAGCGCTGAGACCCCGGTCGACTCCGTCTCAGCCCTGAGACGGCCCGAGAGAGGGGATCGCCCGGTCGCTGTGCGGGGTGATGGTGCAGGACATCAGCTGAGACGGCCCCTCATCGCCGATGGCGGATGAGCACGGCTCTCCGCTGACGTTCTGCACGCAGGACGCCGGTCAGACCGCCGGGCGGTCGGTGAGCATCTGCTCCATCAGGGAGATCTCGGCCTCCTGGGCCTTCACCACGGAGGAGGCGAAGTCGGTGGCGACCGTGGCGCGGCTGCGGGCGAGCAGCGCCTCGGCCATGTCGATCGCGCCGCGGTGGTGGGCGATCATCAGCTCGAGGAACCTGCGGTCGAAGTCGCGGCCGGTGAGCGTGCTCAGCTCGGCGATCTGCTCGGGCGTCGCGAGGCCGGGCATGCTCTCCGGGACGACGTCCTCCTCGGTGGACATGCCCATCGAGGAGTGCTCGTCGGCGGCGCCGGCGAGGGTCGGCCGGCCCATCCAGGTCATCGACGGCTCGGGGGCCGCCTGCGGGAGGCCCCAGGAGTTCAGCCAGCCGAAGAGCTGACCGGCCTGCTGCTGCTGGGTGAGCAGGATGTCCTTCGAGACGGTGAGCACCTCGTCGTCGGCGCTGCGGTTCCGCGCGATCATCGCCAGCTCGGCGCCCTGGAGGTGGTGCACCTGCATGTCGCGGGCGAAGCCGGCCTCCGCGCTGGTGCTCGACGGGGTGGCCGAGGAGGAGAACGGGGCGAGGGCGCCGAAGAGGTAGCCGCCCGCCGCGCCCAGGAGGAGGGCGACGACGGCGACGGCCGCGACGAGGAGGCGGCCCCTACTGCTTGCCGGGCGCATCGATGCCTCCGGTGCACGGGGCACCGGGCTCGGGTGCGGTCGAGGACTGCCAGAAGCGCTCGATGAACGCGTCGATGCGCGGGTCCTCGGGGGAGTCGATGGCGACCTGGGCGTCCCAGGCGCTGAGCACGATGGGGGAGTCGAGACCCTCGTAGGGCGAGACGACCGCGTAGGTGTCGGGCATCGCGGCGATCAGGGCGTCGACCTCGCTCTGCGGGAGGGACGGGTCGTAGGTCGCCCAGACGGCGCCGTGCTCGAGGTCGTGCACGGCGTTCTCGTTCGGGACGGGCTCGTTGTAGACCCCGCAGTTCATCCAGACGGCGTTGTGCGGGCCGCCCGCGGGAGGGGTCTGCGCGTAGTCGACGGTGCCGGCGACGTGGGTCGCGTCGTTCTCGAAGGTCTGCAGGCCGTCGATCTGCCGGGCCTCGACGATCTGCTGGTTGCCGAAGACGGTGACGGCGACGATGCCGCCGATCGCGACGACGGCGAGGGCCGAGAGCGACCAGATCCAGATCCGGCCGCTGCGCTTGCGCTTGGCCTGCTCGCGCTTGTAGGCCTCGACCTTGTCCTGGCGGGCGCGGTTCTTGGCGGACATCGTGTCTTTGGGCACGGTGGCGTCTCTCGTTCTGATCGCGGGGTGGCGCGCCGGGGGAGGCGCAGGCGCCTGAGAGGCGCTCTCAGAGGATAACGAGCGAGGCTCCGGATCGGATCAATGCGGGGTGGGAGTGCTCGGGGTGGGCGGGTCTCGATACGCCCCTCCGGGGCTGCTCGACCAGCATGCAGCGCAGAGTGGTCGGGCCGCGCTCGCAGAGGGCGTCGCCTCATGGTGATCGAGTAGCCCTCGAAGAGGGCGTATCGAGATCCGCCGCGCTCAGCCGGTGAAGGTCAGCCAGAGGAGCAGGCCGTTGAGGACGATCAGGAAGAGGGCAGCGAGGATCGCGCCGAGGGTGGTGAACCAGCGGTTCGCCTGGTCGCCCATCAGGGCGCGGTCGCGGGTGAGGGCGACGAGCGGCACGAGTGCGAACGGGATGCCGAACGAGAGCACGACCTGGCTGAGCACGAGCGCGCGGGTCGGGTCGAAGCCGATCCCGAGCACGATCAGCGCCGGGATCAGCGTGACGAGGCGGCGGGCGACGAGCGGCACCCGCAGGTTCAGCAGCCCGTGCATGATCTCCGCGCCGGCGTAGGCGCCGACCGAGGTCGAGGCGAGGCCGGAGGCGAGGAGGCCGACCGCGAAGAGCGTCGCGACGACCGGGCCGAGGGCCGCGCCGATCGCGGCGTGCGCACCCTCGAGGCTGTCGGTGCCGGCGACGCCGGACAGCGAGTGCGCGGCGAGCAGCAGGATCGCGAGGTTCACGGTGCCGGCGATCGCGAGGGCGACGGTGACGTCGATCCGAGTGGCCGTGAGGATCCTCCGGCGGGCGGTCACCCCGTCGACGCGGCCGAAGCGGTCGCGCGCGAGGGCGGAGTGCGCGTAGATCGCGTGCGGCATCACGGTGGCGCCGAGGATCGACGCGGCGAGGAGCACCGACTCGGAGCCGTCGAAGCGGGGGAGGAGCCCGGCCGCCGCCGCGCCCGCGTCCGGCGGATCGACGACCACGCCCACGGTGAAGCCGACGGCGATGACGACCATCAGCGCCGTGATCACGCGCTCGAACGGCTGCGCGCCGCCGCGGGTCTGGATCACCAGCAGCACCAGTGACACCGCCCCGGTGACGAGTCCGCCCGCGAGCAGCGGCAGTCCGAACAGCAGGTTCAGCGCGATCGCGCCGCCGATGACCTCGGCGAGGTCGGTGGCGATCGCCACCGTCTCGGCCTGCAGCCAGTACGCCCGACGGCCCCAGCGGCCGCGGAGGCGCTCGCCGAGCAGCTCGGGCAGCGACTTGCCCGTCATCAGGCCGAGCTTGGCCGAGAGGTACTGGATCAGCCAGGCCATCAGGTTGCCGAGGACGACCACCCAGACGAGCAGATAGCCGAAGCGGGCGCCCGCCGTCATGTTGCTGGCGACATTGCCCGGATCGAGGTAGGCGACTCCGGCGACCATGGCGGGGCCGAGCAGTCTGAGCAGGCGTGCATCGGCCGGACCCCGCGTCGTGGCGGTGATCGGAGGGGTCATTGCAGGCGGTGTCCGTTCCGGTCGGCGGTGACGCGAGGACCCCCACGATAGGGCACTCCTCTGCGCTGAACCACTCTCCCGCGGACCGTGCCGGGGCCGCGTCCGGGGGTCTCGGCGACCCCCGTCATCCGGCGATCCGCGGTTGATACGCTGGCCGCATGACCCTCGATCGAGCCCTTCCCGCACGCCCGGACACCGGGATGGCGTACGCCGATTCGGTGCTCGACCTGATCGGCGACACCCCGCTCGTGAAGCTCGGCCCGGTCGCCTCCGGCGTGCAGGCCACCGTCCTGGTCAAGGTGGAGTACCTCAACCCCGGCGGCTCGTCCAAGGACCGCATCGCGACCCGCATCATCGACGCGGCCGAGCGCGACGGCCTGCTGAAGCCCGGCGGCACGATCGTCGAGCCGACCAGCGGCAACACCGGCATCGGCCTGGCCCTCGTCGCGCAGCAGCGCGGCTACCGCTGCGTGTTCGTCCTGCCCGACAAAGTCGGCGAGGACAAGCGGAACGTGCTCACCGCGTACGGCGCCGAGATCGTCGTCACCCCGACGGCCGTCGCTCCCGAGGACCCGGACTCCTACTACTCCGTCTCCGACCGGCTGGCGCGGGAGATCCCGGGCGCCTTCAAGCCCAACCAGTACGCGAACCTCAACGGCCCGCTCAGCCACTACGAGACCACCGGCCCCGAGATCTGGCGCGACACCGCCGGGAAGCTGACGCACTTCGTGGCGGGCGTCGGCACCGGCGGCACCATCAGCGGCGTCGGCCGCTACCTCAAGGAGGTGTCGGAGGGCCGCGTGCAGATCGTCGGCGCCGACCCCGAGGGCTCGGTCTACTCCGGCGGCGGCGGCCGCCCGTACCTGACCGAGGGCGTCGGCGAGGACTTCTGGCCGAGCGCCTACGACCCGAGCGTCGTCGACCGGATCATCGCCTCGAGCGACGCGGAGTCGTTCGCGATGACCCGCCGGCTCGCCCGCGAGGAGGGCCTGCTGGTCGGCGGCTCGAGCGGCCTCGCCGTCTCGGTCGCGCTCAAGGCCGCCGCCGAGCTCGGACCCGACGACGTGGTCGTCGTGCTGCTGCCCGACGGCGGGCGCGGCTACCTCGGCAAGATCTTCAACGACCGCTGGATGCGCTCCTACGGCTTCCTCGAGCACCGCGAGGAGGGCACCGTCCGCGACGTGCTCTCGGCGCGGGCCGCGAACCCCAGCACGGGCGACCTGCCGGCCCTCGTGCACGTGCACCCCAGCGACACCGTCCGCGACGCGATCGAGATCATGACGACCTACGGCGTCTCGCAGCTGCCCGTCCTCACCGCCGAGCCGCCCGTGGTGATGGGCGAGGTCGTCGGCGCGGTCGACGAGCGCGAGCTGCTCGACCGCGTCTTCAGCGGTGCGACCTCGATGACCGATCCGATCGGCGCCTCCGCCGGCGACGCGCTCCGGCTGATCGGCCTCGGTGAGAGCATCACGGCGGCCCGCGCCGCGCTGAGCGAGGCGAACGCCCTGCTCGTCACCGACGAGGGCAAGCCCGTCGCCGTGATCACCCGGCAGGACCTCCTGTCGTTCGCGACGGCCTGAGCGCCGCCCCCTCCCTTCTTCTCCACCCCCTCGACCAGGAAAGCCCCGCGATCATGCCCAAGAAGCAGCACTTCGACACCCGCGCCATCCACGCCGGTCAGGAGTTCGACCCGACCACCGGCGCCGTCGTCCCGCCCGTCTACATGACGTCGACCTTCGTCCAGGACGGGATCGGCGGCTTCCGCGGCGGCTACGAGTACGCCCGCTCGGCGAACCCGACCCGCGACTCGCTGCAGGAGCTGATCGCCTCGCTCGAGGGCGCGGACGTCGCCTACTCGTTCTCCTCCGGCCTCGCCGCCGAGGACACCCTGATCCGCGCGGCGCTCGCTCCCGGCGACCACATCGTGCTCGGCAACGACGCGTACGGCGGAAGCCACCGGCTGATCGACCGGGTGCACGCGGCCTGGGGCATCAGCAACACCGCGGTCGACATGTCGAACCTGCGCGAGGTGCAGCACGCGATCCGCCCCGGCGAGACCAAGATGCTCTGGGTCGAGACGCCGTCGAACCCGCTGATGACCATCAGCGACATCGCGGAGCTGGCCGACCTGGCGCACGCGCACGACCTGATCGTGGTCGTCGACAACACCTTCGCCTCCTCGGCGCTGCAGCAGCCGCTCGCGCTCGGCGCCGACGTGGTCGTGCACTCGACGACGAAGTACCTCGGCGGGCACTCGGACGTGGTCGGCGGGGCGCTCGCGCTGCGCTCCGGCCCGCTCGCCGAGAAGGTCGCCTTCCTGCAGTTCGCGGTCGGCGCGATCTCGAGCCCGATGGACGCCTGGCTGACCGTGCGCGGCATCAAGACGCTCGCGATCCGGATGGAGCGCCACTCCAAGAACGCTCAGGCGGTCGCCGAGTTCCTGGCCGGGCACTCCGCGGTGACGGCCGTGCACTACCCGGGGCTGCCCTCGCACCCGGGCCACGAGCTGGCGAAGCGCCAGATGTCGGGCTTCGGCGGCATGCTCTCGGTCGAGCTGGCGACGCCGCGCGCGGCGCGGAAGTTCGCGGAGTCGACCGAGCTGTTCCAGCTGGCGGAGTCGCTGGGCGGCGTGGAGTCGCTGATCGGCTACCCGAGCGAGATGACCCACGCGTCGGTCAAGGGCACGCCGCTCGAGGTGTCGGAGTCGCTGGTGCGGCTGTCGGTCGGCATCGAGGACGCGAGCGACCTGATCGCGGACCTCGCGGCGGCGCTGCCGAAGAAGTAGCGGCGCAGGCGGCCCGGGCGGAGTCCGGCGTCGCCCAGGCGTCTGCTCGCACCTCCGGCTCGTGGGATCGCGTCCGGCTCGCAGGAGTCGGCGGATTCCGCGTGCCGGAGGTGTTTCCGCGTGCCGGAGGTGCGCCCGGCAGTCACCTGCGCATGTTCGGCTCGTGATTCGCGGTCGGGCTCGCCGGATCCGGTCGTTTCCGCGTGCCGGAGGTGGTTCCGCGTGCCGGAGGTGGCCGACGGCTGGCCTTCTTCGGGCGATGAGTGGCAGTTCTTCGAGGGACGCGGTGATCCTGCCACTGCCAGCATCGGAGGCATGACCTCCTCCGCGCGCCGCATCGTCGATCTCAGTCACACCGTCGCGGACGGGCTGGTGACCTACCCGGGCCTGCCGTCGCCGCGGATCCGACCGCACCTCACGCGGGAGGCCTCGCGTGCCTCCTACGCCCCGGGCACGGAGTTCGCGCTGGACGTCATCGAGATGATCGGCAACACCGGCACCTACCTCGACAGCCCGTTCCACCGCTACGAGGGCGGCACCGACCTGGCCGGGCTCGACCTCGAGACACTGGTCGACCTCCCCGCCGTCGTCGTTGACGCGCGCGCGGCCGGACGGCGCGGGATCGACCACGACGCGCTCGGCGGACTCGACGTCTCCGGGGCCGCGGTGCTGCTCTCGACCGGCTGGGACGCGCACTTCGCCACGCCCGGGTACGCGAGCGGCGCGCCGTTCCTCACCGCGGCCGGGGCGGAGGCGCTGATCGCCGGCGGCGCGGTGCTCGTCGGCATCGACTCCGTCAACATCGACGACGTCGAGGGCGGGGGCGAGCGGCCCGCCCACAGCCTCCTCCTCGCCGCGGGAGTGCACGTCGTGGAGCACCTCCGCGGGCTCGAGCAGCTCCCCGCCGCGGGCGCCCGCTTCACCGCGGTCCCGCCCAAGGTGAGCGGCTTCGGCACCTTCCCGGTGCGGGCCTATGCGGTCCTCGGCGGCCGCTGAGACCACCGGCCGTCCAGGGGTGCCTGGTTATCCTGGACCGATGCACTCCGCCCTCGCCGCGCTCGGCCGACGTCTCCGGCCCCGCACGCGCCTCGCCGCGCTGGGGGCCCGGCTCCGCCCCCGCACCCGCCTGCTCCGCCTGGCGCGCCGGGCCCGATCCGCGCCGCAGAGCCTCCGCGAGCGCCGCGCCGCGGTCGTGGCCGCCCGCCCGATCGACCACCCGCGCTCGCTCGCGTTCCGGCGCGAGCTGCTCGGCCTCGACCTCGCCAACCGCGTCTCGCGCCGCCCGGTCGTCGACCCGGCCGGCGAGGTCGTCGTCACGATGACGACCCACGGCCAGCGGATCCGGCGCGTGCACGTCGCGATCGAGTCGATCGCCCGCGGGTCCGCCCGCCCGGCCCGGCTCGTGCTCTGGCTGGACGACCCGGCGCTGTTCACCGCGCTGCCCGCGAGCCTCGAGCGCCTGCGCCGCCGCGGCCTCGAGATCCGGCTGGTCGACGGCTACCGCGTGCACACCAAGTACTACCCGCACCTGCTCTCCGGGCGGGCGGGGGAGCGCGACCTGGTCACCTCCGACGACGACATCGTCTACCCGCGCAGCTGGCTCCGGGGTCTGCTCGACGCCCGCGCGCGCTACCCGCGCGAGACAGTGCTCTGCTACCGCGCGCACCGGGTGCTCGTCGCCGACGGCGTCGTCGCTCCGTACACGAGCTGGCCGCCCGTCGCGGACACGCGGGCCGGTTTCGACGTCTTCGGCACCTCGGTGTCCGGGCAGCTGTTCCCGAGCGAGCTGATGGTCGCGATCGCCGAGCACGGCGACGCCTTCCGGGAGGTCGCGCCCGACGCCGACGACATCTGGCTGCACGTGCGCGCCGTCGACGCGGGCTACCGCGTCGCGCAGATCGAGCCGGCCGCCGAGCTCTTCCCGTTCGTCCCGCGGACGCAGCAGACCGGCCTCTACCTCGTCAACTACTGGGACGGCGGCAACGACCGCCAGGCCGGCGCGAGCTACACGCCCGAGGTCACCGCCCGCATCGCCGCGGACGCCGGCCGGCAGGGAGCGAGCGCATGAGACTTCTCTTCCTCAGCAACCTCTACCCGCCGCAGGTGCTCGGCGGCTACGAGATGACCTGCGCCCGCGTCGCCGAGGCGATGGCCGCCCGCGGCCACGACGTCCGGGTGCTGACCACGCCGACCTACCTGCCGCCGGAGCCGTCCGGCGTCGAGGTGCACCGCACCCTGAGCCTCCGCACCTACTTCCCGCTGCCGCAGACCGGCGGCGAGATCGCCCGGCTGATGCACCACGAGAGCGCGGTGTCGCGGTTCGAGAACACCCGCATCCTGCTCGAGGAGCTGCGCGACTTCGCTCCGACCCACGTGGTGGCCTTCAACCTGCTGGGGATCGGCGGGCTCGCGATCGTCGACCTGCTGCGCCGGGTCGAGGCGGGCTGGCTGTGGAACCTCGGCGACCGCACGCCGAACGCGCTCGTCGACGGCCTGCCGGAGAAGGTGCTCGCGGTCTACGGAGCGGATCGGGCCGACCACTTCGACCGCGGCGAGATCGTGGCCGTGAGCCGCTCGCTCGTCGAGTCGATCGAGGCGGGCGGGCTGCAGCTCGGCGACGTCGAGGTGATCGGCCGCGGCGTCGTCGTGCCCGAGGACGACGGCCCGCGGACGTACCGCGAGGGCGGCGTCACGCGCTTCACCTTCGCGGCGTCGCTGGGCGAGCACAAGGGCGTCGACCTCGTGCTCGAGGCGTCGGCCGCGCTCGCCGAGCGGACCCGCGACTTCCGGGTCGACCTCTACGGCGACGGCGACGTGGACGGCTACCGCGCCGCCGCCGCCGCGGCCGGGCTCGAGGGTGTCGTGACGTTCCACGGCCCGCGCCCCCGCGACGAGGTGCTCGCCGCGCACGGGCGCGCCGACGCCTTCCTCTTCCCGACCTGGGCGGGCGAGCCGTTCGGCGTCGCGCCGGTGGAGGCGGCCGCGGCCGGCTGCGTGCCGATCGTGACCGCCGCGAGCGGAGTCGCCGAGTTCCTCGTCGACGGGGTCGACTGCGTCAAGATCCGCCGCTCGGCGCCTGCGCTGCTCGAGGCGATGAGCGACGTGGTGAGCGGCGCGACCGACCTCGAGGCCCTCGGCCGGCGGGGGCGCGCGGCGGCCCGCGGACCGCTCTCGTTCGGGCGCTCGATCGAGCTGCTCGAGCGGTCGCTGGAGCGCCGCTCGCGACCGGGCCTCGCCGAGCGCGCCGCCGACACGGCCCTCGAGGCCGAGATCATGGACAAGGACCACCGCGCGATGGACGTGCTCCACCGCCGCTTCTCCGGACGGGACGACGAATGACCGACGACCACGACTTCAGGGCCGACCCCGCCTCCGCACCGACCCGCTTCGGCCGGGGCGGCGTCGCGCTGCGCGAGGCGGTGCACCGGATGGTCGCGCCGTACTTCGAGCAGGCGCGACTGCGCACCGAGGAGGTGCGCGAGGAGGTCGCGGCGGTCCGCGGCGAGCTGGCCGGGCTCCGGGACGAGCTCGCGGCGGTGCGCGCCGAGACGGCGGCGCTGCGCGAGGAGACGGCCGGGCTGCGCGCGGCCCTCGACGAGGACCGCGCCGCGCTGGCGGAGCTGCGCCGCGAGACCGAGGAGTCGCTGGCCGTCACTCCGCCGCTGCTCACCGCCGGAGAGTCGCGGACGGCCGACCTCGAGGAGCGCGTCCGCGGCGCCGAGCTCGAGCTGCGCGCGGTGACCCGCCGCCTGGCGGAGGCGCTGGACGCCGCGGACTGAGCGCCTCAGGGAGCTGTGCTCCGTTCGGCACTTTCTGCTGGAATGCGGGGGCCGAAGCAGCAGGAAGTGGCGAACGGATCAGGCGTCGGGGTGCATTCGGGAACCGGGGCCTGATACGGGTCCGCTCGTGGACGTCTCAGGCCGGGACGGCCGTGCGGGCCAGGAGCTCCGCGATCCGGCCGGTGCAGCCGCCGCAGCCGGTGCCGGCCCGGGTGGCCGAGCCGATGCAGGCGACCGTGTCGTGACCCGCGGCCGCCGCGTCCGCGATCGTGCCGGCCGAGACGCCGTTGCACCAGCAGACCGTCGCGTCCGGAGCGAACGGGTCGCCGGTCGGGGCCGCGCCCGCGTCCGGGGCGTCGAGCCGCAGCAGACTCGAGCGGTCGGCCGGCAGCTCGGAGCCGCGCTCGAACAGCAGCGTCAGCTCCGCGCCGACGCGCGGCAGGCCGACCGAGACGAAGCCGCGCAGCACTCCGCCGACGGTGACGAGCTTCGCGTAGCCGCCCCTGGCGGGGTCGGCCCAGACGGTGACCTCGGGGTGCGGGGCGCCGTCGCACGCGTCCCAGGGCTCGGCCGTCGGATCGCCGCCCGCCACCAGGTCGACGCCCTCGGCCTTCAGCATCACCACGGCGGGGCGCGCGGCCGGCACGCGCTCGTCGGCGAGGCGACCCGCCGCCTCCGCCGCGATGCGCGCCGCGAGGCGGTCGGCCTGCTGCCAGCCGGGCCCGATCAGCCCGCTGGGGCCGCCGGGTACGCGGCCGTCCGGCAGCGCCGAGCCCCGGGCCGCGACGTGGGCGCAGTCGCCGATCGCGAAGACGCGCGGGTCCGTCCAGCTGCGCTGGTGCTCGTCGACGAGGATCCCGGTCGAGACCGCGAGGTCGGCGCTCGCCGCGAGCTCGGTGCGCGCCCCGACGCCGCAGGACAGCACGAGCAGGTCGCCCTCGATCTGCTTGCCGTCCGCGCAGACCAGCGCCTGGAAGTGCGCGCGGCCGAGGTCGTCGTGGGCGAGCAGGATGCTCTCGGAGCGGGTGTGCGAGACCATGTCGACGCCGGCGGCGCCGGCGGCCGCGGCGAGCATCCGCCCGCCGCCGTGATCGAGGTTCCGTCCCATCGGGATGTCGCCGTGATACACGACGACGACATCGGCGCCCTGCTCGGCGGCGGCGAGCGCGAACTCGACCCCGAGCACCCCGGCGCCGAGCACCACGATGCGGGACCGGGCGCGCACCGCGTCGAGCACGACGTGCGCGTCGTCGAGGTCGCGCAGCGCGACGACGCGCTCGGGCAGCGGGCTCGCTCCCTGGTCGAGCGTCGCGGGCAGCGCCGAGCGCACTCGCCGGTCGCGCCGCGAGCGCTCCATCCCGGCGAGGGTGGGCACGTTCGCCCGGGCCCCGGTCGCGAAGACGAGGCGGTCGTAGGGGAGGCGCTCGTCGTCGTGCAGGCGGACGACCCCGCGCGCGCGGTCGAGGCCGACGGCGGCGGCCCCGAGCCGGAAGACCACGCCGGCCGTCTCGGCCGTGGCGCGGTCGCCGAGGTCGAGCCGCTCGCGGGTCGCCCGCCCGACGGCGTACTCGGCCAGCAGCACGCGGTTGTAGGCGTCGGCGGATTCCGCGCCGACGACGGTCAGCGCGACCGCCCCGGCGCGGACGGCCGGCAGCAGCTCCTCGACGAAGCGCGCGCCCACCGGCCCGTAGCCGAGCAGGACGACCCGCTCGGGCGCGACTGCTCCGCTTGCCGCCGTCATCGGCTCAGACATCGAGCACCCCTTCCGCGCGGATCCAGACCCGCGTCCGCTTGAACTCCGGCATCGAGGAGATCGGATCGACGACCGCCTCGGTCAGCAGGTTGGCGCACTGCTCGCCCGCGTAGTGGAACGGCAGGAAGACCGTGTCGTGCCGGATGTCGGCCGTGACGCTCGCGCGCGCCCGCACCACTCCGCGCGCGTTGCCGACCGAGACCGGCCCGCCGTCGCGCACGCCGAGCCGGGAGGCGGTGGCCGGGTGGATCTCCAGCCGCGCCTCGGGCCGCGCCGCGTCGAGCTCGGCGACCCGCCGGGTCTGCGTGCCCGACTGGTACTGCTGGAGGTAGCGGCCGGTGATCAGCGTCAGCTCGTCGCCGACGTCGACCGGCGCCGGGGGAGCGGTGCTGACGGCGACCATCCTGGCCCGGCCGTCGGCGTGGCCGAAGCGCTCGCCGAAGAGCCGCGGTGTGCCGGTGCTGCCGACGGGGTACGGCCAGTACGCGGCGATCCCGGTGTCGAGCAGCGCGTGCGAGAGCCCGGAGTAGTCCGCGACGCCGCCGGCCGAGGCGCGGGCCAGCTCGTCGAACACCTCCGCCGGGTCGGTCGACCAGGTCGACGGCGCGGCGAGGCGGCGGGCGAGCTCGCTCAGGATCCACAGCTCGCTGCGGACGCCGGCGGGCGGGTCGAGCGCGCGGCGGCGGCGCAGGACGCGGCCCTCGAGCGAGGTCATCGTGCCCTCCTCCTCCGCCCACTGCGGCACCGGCAGCACGATGTCGGCCAGTGCCGCGGTCTCGGAGAGGAAGAAGTCGCAGACGATCAGCGTGTCCAGCGCGGAGAGCCCGGCCCGCACCGCGTCGACGTCGGGTGCCGAGACGACCACGTTCGAGCCGTGCACGAGCAGGCAGTGCACCGAGCGGCCGAGCTCGCCGAGCAGCGCGACGGCCGGCAGCCCCGGTCCCGGGATCGTCGACGGGTCCACGCCCCAGACGCCGGCGACGTGGCGCCGCGCCTCCGGATCGCGGATCGAGCGGTAGCCGGGGAGCTGGTCGGCCTTCTGCCCGTGCTCGCGTCCGCCCTGGCCGTTGCCCTGGCCGGTGAGGGTGCCGTAGCCGGAGCCCGTCCGCCCAACCAGCCCGAGCACGAGCGCGAGGTTGATCGCTGCGGTGGCGGTGTCGGTGCCGTCCACGTGCTGCTCGACCCCGCGGCCGGTCAGCACGAAGGTGCGACCGCTCGCGAGGCGGCGGGCGGTGCCGCGGAGCAGCTCAGCCGGCACGCCGGTGACGGAGGCGGTGCGCTCCGGCCACCAGGACGCGACGCTGCGGCGCACCGCGTCGAACCCGGTCGTGCGCGCGGCGAGGTAGTCGCGATCGGCCAGCTCCTCGGCGAGCACGAGGTGGGTGAGGCCGAGCAGCAGCGCGAGGTCGGTGCCGGGCGCCGGCTGCAGGTGCAGCCCGGCGCCGTCCTCGGTGAGCCGGGCGGTGGCGGAGCGGCGCGGATCGACGACGATCAGCCCGCCGCGCGAGCGCGCCCCGGCCAGGTGCGCCAGGAAGGGCGGCATGGTCGCCGCGACGTTCGAGCCCAGCAGCAGGATCGTGTCGGCCTCGTCGAGGTCGGTCACCGGGAACGGCAGCCCGCGGTCGACGCCGAAGGCCCGGTTGCCGGCGGCGGCGGCCGAGGACATGCAGAAGCGGCCGTTGTAGTCGATCCGCGAGGTGCCGAGCGCGATCCGGGCGAACTTCCCCAGCTGGTAGGCCTTCTCGTTGGTCAGCCCGCCGCCGCCGAAGACCGCGACCGCGTCCGCTCCGTGCCGCTCCTGAGCCTTCGTGACGGCCGCCGCGACCGCGTCGAGCGCCTCGTCCCAGGAGACCTCGACGAAGGTGCCGTCCGATCCGCGCATCAGCGGCGCCCGCAGCCGCTGCCCGCTCGCGAGCAGCTCCGCGGCCGTCCAGCCCTTCGCGCAGAGCCCGCCCCGGTTGGTCGGGAACTCCCGCCCCGCGATGCTCACCGGCGTCGGGTCGTCGATCCGGGTCAGCGTCATCGCGCACTGCAGTGCGCAGTACGGGCAGTGCGAGTCGGTCGGGGCGGGAGCGGCGGTCATCGTCAGATCCGGGTCCCGGTCTTCGCGGCCAGGCGGAGGTAAACGCCCGCCGTGATCGCGAGCATCACCGCGTAGGCCGCGACGAACCAGCCGAGCGCCGTCGTGTAGTCGCCGAAGGTCGTCTTCGAGTAGCCGAGCAGCTGCGGGATGACGAAGCCGCCGTACGCGCCGATCGCCGAGATCAGGCCGAGGGCCGCGGCCGCGGTGCGCTGAGCGCCGACCCCGTCGTCGCCCTTCTGCCGGGCGCGCAGGGCGAAGACGGTCGGGATCATCCGGTAGGTCGCGCCGTTGCCGATGCCCGCCGAGGCGAACAGCACGAGGAAGCCGGCGAGGAAGAGCCAGAAGCTGCCGAGCGGCAGCGTCGCGATGACGAAGAGGATGCCGGCGCCCATGGCGACGAACGCGGCGATCGTCACGGGTGCCCCGCCGAAGCGGTCGGCGAGACGGCCGCCGTAGGGCCGCGAGAGCGAGCCGACCAGGGCGCCGAGGAAGGCGAGCGTCAGCGTCGCGGAGCCGACGGAGAACTGCGAGAACTCGGGGAAGGTGTCGGCGATGAGCTTCGGGAAGACGCCCGCGAAGCCGATGAACGAGCCGAAGGTGCCGATGTAGAGCACCGCCAGCAGCCAGAGGTGCGGCTCGCGCAGCGCGGCGAGGGAGGCGGCGACGTCGGCCTTCGCCGTCGAGAGGTTGTCCATCCGCTTCCAAGCCCCGATCATCGCGACGATGATCAGCGGCACCCAGATCAGGCCGGCGAGCGGCAGGTTGACCGTGGCCGCGGCGCCGATCGTGACGGCGATCGGCACGATGAGCTGTGCCACCGAGGCGCCGAGGTTGCCGCCCGCGGCGTTCAGGCCGAGCGCGTAGCCCTTCTGAGCGTGCGGGTAGAAGAAGGTGATGTTGGCCATCGAGCTGGCGAAGTTGCCGCCGCCGAAGCCGGCCAGCGCCGCGACGAGGAGCATCACGCCGAAGGGCGTGTCCGGGTTCCCCACCGCGAGCGCGAGCCCGATGCTCGGGATGAGCAGGAGCCCGGCCGACACGATCGTCCAGTTGCGCCCGCCGAAGCGGGGGACCATGAAGGTGTACGGGATCCGCAGCGTCGCGCCGACGAGGCTCGGCATCGAGATCAGCCAGAAGATCTCGCCGGTGCTGAAGTCGAAGCCGGCCGCGGGCAGCTGGACGACCACGACCGACCAGAGCTGCCAGACGACGAAGCCGAGGAACTCGGCGAAGATCGACCAGCGCAGGTTGCGGCCGGCGACCTGTCGGCCCTCCGCCTGCCACTGCGCGGGGTCCTCGGGGTTCCAGCCGTCGATCCAGCGGCCGGGGCGGCGGGTGATGCCCGACGGGGTGGTCGTCGCGGCGCTCGTGGTGGTGGGGGCGGTGGTGGGCGGTGCAGCAGTCATCGGATCCTCCGGGGAGTGGGCGCGGGCGCGCCGAAGAGAGTGCGGGGAGAGAGCGGGGCGAGCGGCCGGGCGCCTAGGCGCTGCGGCCGAAGAGCTCGGAGACGATGTCGACCAGCTCGCGCGCGGGCGGGTCGACGGCGGTGAGCAGCGGGGCGGTGGCGAGGTCGGCTCCCGCCGAGGCGGCGAGCGAGGCGAAGTAGCCGGGGGCGAGGAGGTAGGTGGAGACGAGCACGCGGGCGCCGGGGTGGGCGGCGCGCTCGGCGGCCACCGCCTCCGGGACGCGCGGCTCGGCGGCCGAGATGAAGGAGACGGCGACCTCGCGGCCGAGCTCGGCGGCCAGGAGGCGGCCGGTGGCCCAGCAGTCGGCGACCGCGCCGGCGTCGCTCGAGCCGGCCGCGGCCAGCACGACGCGGTCGCCGTCGGCGAGTCCCGCCTCGCGCAGCCGGCGGGCCAGCACGCGGGCGAGCCGCGGATCCGGGCCCAGGGCGCCGGTCACGCGGACGGGGCGCTCCGCCTCCGCCGCGGCCTCGGCGAGGTCGACGTGCACGTGGTAGCCGGCCGAGAGCAGCAGCGGCACGACGACGGCCGGGCGGTCGGGCTCGAGGGTGCCGAGGGAGGCCGGCACGTCGGGCTGCTGCACGTCGACGAAGGAGTCGAGCACATCCGCTGCGGGGTTCGCCTCGCGGACCGCCTGGACCAGCGCGGCGACCGCGGTGCGGCCGTCGTCGTCGGAGGTGCCGTGCGAGGCGCAGACCAGCGCGGTCCGCTGGGCGACCTCGATCACTCCGTCCGTCTCCCGCACGCTCCAGGTGGCGAGGTGCAGCCGCGGCGAGGTGTAGCAGACGCCCGTCTCGAGGTCGAAGACGTCCTTGTACAGGGGCGAGGCGATCGTCGCGCGCTGCACGCCGTCGACCGCGCGGGAGCCGACGATGCCCCGGGAGAGCACGGCCGCACCGGTCGCCGGGTCGAGGTTCGAGACGGCGAAGACGCGGCCGTCGGGCAGGAGGAACAGCGCGAGCTGCACGCCGCCGACGAGCGCGGCCTCGCCCCAGAGCGGCTCGAGCTCGAGCCGGTCGCAGACGGGGACCCAGGTCGCGGCCGGAGCAGTGCGGGCCGTCGCGGGGCCGGCGGTGACGTGCTGATCGAGGAGGGTCATCGTCCCGCCTTCCGAGAGGAGTGCTGCCCGCGGCCGGTCGGCGGCGGTGAGCCCCACGGTAGAGAGCGCAGGTTTCGCGGGAGCACCCCTCCGGAGTCACGGGCGTAACGAAGCCCTCACGATGCCGGTCCGCTGTCGTGAGAGGTCGGTCACACGACGTTACGCAGGGGCAACGGGGGCGAAACCGCGCCTGCCTACGGTGGAGCCCATGACATCCCGAGGTGCGATCCCCACCGGCCCCCGACGCGTGCTCGTCGTCGGCGCCGGCCCCGCCGCCCACCGCCTGGTCGACGCGCTCGTCGCCCGCGCCGGCGCCACCGCCCTCGCGATCACCGTCTTCGGCGAGGAGGCGCACCACCCCTACGACCGCGTCGCCCTCTCCAAGCGCCTCGAGGGGATGACCGACCTCACCCTCGGCGACGGCGCGCTCTGGGAGTCGGCGACGCTCGTCACCTCCTCCCGCGTCGTGGCGCTCGACCCGGAGCACTGCCGCGTGCAGCTCGCCGACGGCCGCTGGTTCGAGGGCGACGAGATCGTGCTGGCCACCGGCTCCTCCGCCACCGTGCCGCCGATCGAGGGCGCCGAGCACGGCCGCGTCTACCGCACCCTCGAGGACGTCGACGGCCTCGTCGCCGACCTCGCCGCCTTCCGCGCCCGCCGCGGCCGCCCGGCGAGCGTCGTCGTGGTCGGCGGCGGACTGCTCGGCCTCGAGGCCGCGGGCGGCGCGCACCGGCTCGGCGCGCGCACCGCGCTGATCCACTCCGGCCGCTGGCTGATGAGCGCCCAGCTCGACGAGGGCGCGGGGCAGGCGCTCGGCCGCATCATCGCGGCGCAGGGCGTCACCCTGCACCTCGGCAACCGCCCCACCGCCGTCCTCACCTCGCCGCAGGGGACGGTGCTCGGCGTCACGATGACGGACGGCACCAGCATCGGCGCCGACATGGTCGTCTTCTCGATCGGCATCACGGCGCGCGACGAGCTCGCCCGCGCGGTCGGCATCGAGGTCGCGCCCCGCGGCGGCGTCGTCGTCGACGAGGCCTGCCGCACCAGCCGCCCGCACGTCTGGGCGATCGGCGAGGTCGCCGCGATCGACGGCCGCACCGTCGGCCTCGTCGCCCCGGCCAACGCGATGGCCGAGGTCGTCGCCGACCGCCTGCTGGGCGGCGACGCCACCTTCCCCGGCGTCGACGACGCCACCAAGCTCAAGCTCTCCGGGGTCGAGGTCGCCAGCTTCGGCGACGCGCTCGGCGCGGGGGAGGGAGCGCTCGAGGTCGTCTACGCCGACCCCGCCCGCGGGCTCTACCAGAAGATCGTCGTCTCGGACGACGCGCGCACCCTGCTGGGCGGCATGTTCGTCGGCGACGCGGGGCCCTACTCCTCGCTCCGCCCGCTGCTCGGCCGCGAGCTGCCCGCGGAGCCCAGCGCCTACCTCGCGGCGGCCGGCGGAGAGGCGCCCTCGGGCGACCTGCCCGACGACGCCCAGCTCTGCTCCTGCAACAACGTCTCGGTCGGCGACGTCCGCCACGCGATCGGCGAGGGCTGCACCGAGCTCGGCCCGCTGAAGGCCTGCACCCGCGCCGGCACCCAGTGCGGCTCCTGCGTGCCGCTGGTGAAGAAGCTGCTCGACACCGAGCTGACCCGCGCCGGCGTCGAGGTGTCGCGCGCGCTCTGCGAGCACGTCTCGCTCAGCCGCAGCGAGCTGTTCGAGTCCGTCCGGATCCTCGGCCTGTCCTCGGCCGAGCAGGTGATGGAGCGCTTCGGCTCGGGCCTGGGCTGCGACGTCTGCAAGCCGGTGATCGCCTCCGTGCTCGCGACCCAGACCAACGGCTACATCCTCGACGCCGGCCAGGCGCCGCTCCAGGACACCAACGACCGCGCGCTCGCCAACATGCAGAAGGACGGCACCTACTCCGTCGTCCCGCGGGTGCCGGGCGGCGAGATCACGCCGGCGAAGCTCAAGGTGATCGCCGAGGTCGCCGAGCAGTACGGCCTCTACACGAAGATCACCGGCGGCCAGCGGATCGACATGTTCGGCGCGCGCCTCGAGCAGCTCCCCGAGATCTGGCGCATCCTCGTCGACGCCGGGATGGAGTCGGGCCAGGCCTACGGCAAGTCGCTGCGCACCGTGAAGTCCTGCGTCGGCTCGACCTGGTGCCGCTACGGCGTGCAGGACGCGGTCGGCATGGCGATCTTCCTGGAGGAGCGCTACCGCGGCCTGCGCTCGCCGCACAAGTTCAAGCTCGGAGTCAGCGGCTGCGCCCGGGAGTGCGCCGAGGCGCGCGGGAAGGACATCGGCGTGATCGCGACCGACACCGGCTGGAACCTCTACGTCGGCGGCAACGGCGGCTACCAGCCCGCCCATGCGCAGCTGCTCGCGCAGGACCTCGACGACGAGACGCTGGTGCGCTACATCGACCGCTACGTCATGTACTACGTCCGCACCGCCGAGCGGCTGCAGCGGACCGCGCGCTGGCAGGAGGACCTGCCCGGCGGCCTCGACCACGTCAAGGAGGTGGTCTGCGAGGACTCGCTCGGGATCGCGACCGAGCTGGAGGCGGCGATGGCCACCCACGTCGACACCTACGTGGACGAGTGGGCGGCGACGCTCGCGGACCCGGACCGGCTGCGCCGCTTCCGCTCGTTCGTCAACGCGCCCGACACCGCGGATCCGCGGGTGAGCACCGTGCGCGAGCGCGGGCAGAGCCGGCCGGCGGGGCGCGACGAGCGCTCGGACGGGCCGGTGCTCGTGGCCGGGACGTCGATCCCGATCGGGCCGGGCGCGGTCTCCGTGGTCGGGCCGTCGGCCTCGGTGCCGGCGCCCGCGCCGCTCGCACCGTTCGCTCCCTCTGCTCCCGGATCGGAGGCGTGATGCAGCTCTCCGTCGATCTCACCGGCCGCCGCGTCCTCGTCGTCGGCAGCGTCGCCGGCACCCGCCGCGTCCTCGCGCGCTACCGCGCGGCCGGCGCCCGGGTCGAGCGCTGGGACGCGGACGACGCGCTGTGCCTGCGCCTCACCTCCGCGTCGCTCCTGCCCGCCGCCCGCCCCGCCCTGCTCGCCTGGGTCGAGGGGGCCGCGTCGCTCCGCTCGGCCGCGGCCGCGGAGGCCGCCCGGCACGGCGTCTGGGTCGTCGACGAGGAGCCCGCCGCGCACCGCCGCGTCGGGCACGTGAGCATCGTCGGCGGCGGACCCGGCGACCCCGAGCTGATGACCCTCGCCGCGCACCGGGCCCTCCGCGAGGCCGACGTCGTGCTCTTCGACCGCCTCGGCCCGCACGACGGCCTCGCCCACTGGGCGCCCGGCGCCGAGCTGATCGACGTCGGCAAGACCCCCGGCCACCACGCCGTGCCGCAGCACGAGATCGAGCGGCTGATGGTCTCCCGCGCGCTCGACGGGCTCGAGGTCGTCCGGCTGAAGGGCGGCGACCCGTTCGTCTTCGGCCGCGGGTCGGAGGAGGTGCGCGCCTGCCGCGTCGCCGGCGTGCCGTTCACGATCGTTCCCGGTGTCACGAGCGCGATCTCGGTCCCCGCCGCCGCCGGCATCCCGGTCACCCACCGCGAGGTCAGCCGCGCGTTCACCGTGGTCTCGGGCCACGCGCCCTTCAGCGAGGAGGAGCTCGGGCACCTGGCCGGGCTCGGCGGGACCCTGGTCGTGCTGATGGGCGTGAACACGCTCCCGCACCTCGTCGCGGGACTGCAGCGCGCCGGGATGCCGGCCGGGATGCCGCTGGCGATCGTCGAGCGCGGCTGGTCGCACGCCCAGCGCACCACGATCTCCTCGGTCGGCGGGGTGCTCGGCCTGCTCGCCGAGCTGGCGCCCCGCTCGCCCGCGGTCATCGTGATCGGCGAGGTCGTGCGCCAGGCGGCGTGCGATGATGCTCAGGATCCCGAGAGCATCGCCCGCGCGGTCGATGCGCTCACCCTGTGACCGCCCGAGGGGGCCGCTGATGACCGGCACCGAGGCGAGCGGCGCGGCGACCGGTGCTGTCGCGGGCGCCGCCCCCGGCGCCGACGGACCCGACGCCGACGCCGCATCGCCCGGCTTCCGGGCCGATCAGCTCGTCGGCTTCCGGATCGGCGTCACCTCCGACCGCCGCTCCGAGGACCTGATCGCCGCCTTCGAGCGCCGCGGCGCCGACGTCACCCACGCCCCCACCATCCGGATGCGCGGCGTCGACACCGAGGGCGTCCTCGAGGCGGAGACCCGCGCGATCGTGGCGGCGCGCCCCGACGTGCTGCTCGCGACCACCTCCTACGGCATGCGCCGCTGGCTCGAGGCGGCCGACGCCGCCGGCCTCGGCGACGACCTGACCGACGCGCTCTCCGACGCCCGGATCCTCGTCCGCGGCCCGAAGGCGCGCGGGGCGATCCGCGCCGCCGGCCTCGACGACCACGGCATGAGCGAGCGCGAGACCACCACCTCCCTGGTCGACCTGGCCCTGCGTGAGGGCGCCGCCGGCCGCACCGTCGCGGTCCAGCTGCACGGCTTCACCGACCCGGCGCAGCTGCAGCGCCTCACCGACGCCGGCGCGACCGTGCTCACCGCCGCCCCCTACCGCTGGAGCGCCCACGAGGACTCGGCCCGCGTCCTCCGGCTGATCGAGGCGATCTGCTGCGGCGGCCTCGACGCCGTCACCTTCACCAGCGCGCCCGCCGTCGAGGCGCTCTTCACCGTCGCGGAGGCGGCCGGCCGGCTCGACGAGCTCCAGGCCGCCTTCCGCGAGACGGTCGTCGCGGCCGCCGTCGGCCCGGTCACCGCCGCCCCGCTCGTCGAGGCGCAGATCCTGCCGATCGTCCCCGACCGGTTCCGGATGGGCGCGCTCATCCGCCTCACCTGCGAGCACCTCGAGCAGTCCGCCCCCCGCATCGACACCGACTTCGGCCCCCTCGAGCTGCGCGGCCGGCACGCCGTGCTCGCGGGCACCCGCGTCGCCCTCACTCCCGTCGCCCTCGCCCTCTTCCGCACCCTGGTCGCCGCCGAGGGCGCCACCGTCGCCCGCGCCGTCCTCGCCGCCGCCGCCCCCGAGCCCCTCGACGACCACGCCGTCGACGTCGCCATCAGCCGCCTCCGCCAGGCCCTGCCCGAGCCGCGCCTCGTCGCCACCGTGATCAAGCGCGGCTTCCGCCTGTCCCTTCCCACGTAGGCTCGCGCCTCTCCACACGGCGATCCGCGGCGTTGTCGTCGGTTGCGATACCGCCGGTATCGCGCCCTCCTCCGCCTTGCGGCTCACCGCGCGGAGACCCGCGAGCGGTTTGCCGCAGCGCGGCCAGCCATTCGACACTTTCTGCTGGAATGCGGGGGCCGAAGCAGCAGAAAGTGGCGAACGGATCACAGGTCGGGGAGTGAAGCAGCAGGAAGTGGCGAACGGTCAGGGGTCCGGGCGCCAGCCCGCGTCGAGGAGGCGGGCGCGGACGCGGGCGGCGCAGCCTGCGGGGTCGCGCAGGAACGAGGCCGCGGCGACGCGGACGATCGAGAAGCCTGCGGCCGCGAGGCGCTCGTAGCGGATCAGGTCGCGGTCCCACTGGACCCGGTCGGTGCGGTGCTGGTCGCCCTCGTACTCGCCGCCGACCTTCCAGCGCGGGTAGAGCGTGTCCAGCCGGCCGATGAAGCCGGCCGCGTCGTGCACCGGGACCTGGAGCTCCGGCTCGGGCAGGCCCGCCCCGAGGAGCGCCAGCCGGAACTCCGTCTCCTTCCGCGACTCCGCACCTGAGCGGACGAGGGGGAGCGCCCGCCTGGCCGCGGGAGCTCCCGGTCCGCGGTAGGCGGCGACGCGAGCCTCGAGGGCGCCGCGGGCGACCCACGGCCGGTGATCTCCCACGACCTGGCGGAACGGCTCGCGGACGAGCGCGTCGCCGACCGCCACCAGGTCCTCGAGCCGGAGGATCGGCGCGAGGTGGCAGAACAGGCTCGCGCCGTCGGTCAGTCGGAGCCCGTGCCGGACCACGGCGCGCACCTCCGGATCCGCGATCGCGTGGCCGACCACGCCGCGTCTGCGCGGCGCGCGCCCGGGGTGGCGGACCGCCACGTGCAGCGGCTCGTCGGCCGACTCGCGGGGGAGCTCGAGCGGCCAGAGTCGGGCCGCGGTGAGGTGGCTGAAGACGACGCCGTCTCCGAGCACGGTCGAGAGCGCCCGCGCCCGTGCCGCGACGGTCGTCGCCGACCCCCGCGGCACGCGGACCCCCGAGAAGGGAGCCTCGAGGTCCGCTGCTCTCAGCCGGGCGCCCGATACCCCTTCCGTGCCGGCGCGAGCGGTCGAGAACGGCCGTCCTTCGAGCTCGCGGGGGAGAGGTGCAGGTCGACGCATCGCAGCAGAGTGCCCGGTCCCGAGCCCTCCCCGCTCGAGTTCTCCACAGGCCGACCCGTGGGCGCACCGCTGCCAGACTGGAGTGCATGAGCAGCGGAGCCCTGAGAGTGATCATCGCGCCCGACTCCTTCAAGGGGTCGGCGACCGCCGTCGAGGTGGCGGAGGCGCTCGCCGAGGGCTGGCGCGGTGTGCGGCCGGACGACGAGCTGGTGCTCGCGCCGATGGCCGACGGCGGCGAGGGCACGGTCGACGCGTTCGCGGTCGCGGTGCCGGAGGCGGAGCGCCACGCGCTCACCGTGGTCGGGCCCGACGACCGCCCGGTCGAGACGGCCTGGCTGCTGCTGCCGGACGGCACCGCTGTGGTCGAGCTCGCCTCCGCGAGCGGCATCACGCTGCTCGATCCGCTGCGCCCGCTCACCGCGCACACCCGCGGCTTCGGCGGGGCGATCGCCGCCGCGCTCGACGCCGGCGCGCAGGCGCTCCTGCTCGCGATCGGCGGCAGCTCCTCGACCGACGGCGGAGTCGGAGCGCTGCGCGAGCTCGGCGCGCGCTTCCTCACCGTGTCCGGGCACGACCTCGGCGACGGCGGCGGCGCCCTGCACGAGCTCGCGGTCGTCGACCGGCACGCGCTGCGCCCCGTCCCCGTCGGCGGCGCCCGGATCCTCAGCGACGTCACCAACCCGCTGCTCGGCGACTCCGGGGCCGCGCACGTCTTCGGACCGCAGAAGGGCGCGACCCTCGACGACGTCCTCCGCCTCGACGACGGCCTGCGCCACCTCGCGGCGCACCTCGACGCGGATCCGGAGGAAGCCGGCACCGGCGCGGCCGGCGGCACCGGCTTCGGCCTGCTGGCCTGGGGCGCGCGCCTGGCCCCCGGCTCGGCCGCGGTCGGCGAGGCGCTCGGGCTCCCGGCCCTCGTCGCGGGCGCTGACGTCGTGCTCACGGGCGAGGGGCGCTTCGACGCGCAGTCGATGGCGGGCAAGGTCCCCTCCTACCTGCTCGGGCTGGCGGAGGCGGCGGGCGCCCGCACGATGCTGGTCGCCGGAGCGATCCAGGCGCCGACCACCGCGTTCGCCGCGGCGGGCTCCCTCACCGAGGCGGCGGGGTCGGCGGCGGCGGCCATCGCCGACCCGCTGCCGCACCTGCGGGC
Source organism: Rathayibacter sp. PhB186 (assembly GCF_003751825.1). Classification (NCBI taxonomy): domain Bacteria; kingdom Bacillati; phylum Actinomycetota; class Actinomycetes; order Micrococcales; family Microbacteriaceae; genus Rathayibacter; species Rathayibacter sp. PhB186. The sequence continues at coordinate 114,220 of NZ_RJKO01000009.1, forward strand.
GGTCGCGGCGGAGCTCGCGCGCGCCGCCTGATCACCCGTCGTGAGGCCTCGCGCGGCCCGTGGTGCGCCGTCCTCGCGGTCCCGTCCGCCCCGCCGCCGCGACCCGTTTGCAGCCCGCCCGCGGAGCCGCCGATGTCGGTGGTCGGCCGTAGCGTCGACGTATGGCCCGCGACGCGCGACGACCCCCAGATGTAGTGGTCGGAGTGCGTCCGGATCCCCGCATGTCGGGCATGCCGACACGCCGGGGAGCGTTGTACCCAGGGAACGGATCGCGACTGTCCACAGCGGTGGATAACTCCAGAAGATCCGCGTCCTTCCGCGGGTCCGCGGGCCCCGGCCTGTGGATGGATCGGGGGAGGACCGGTGGATAACTACACGGATGTAACTACTACTCCTAGTGGGCTGCCGCCGGGCCGCCCACTATATGTAGTATTGCTGAGCAGGTCGGGCCGAGAGGCCCATCGGCACCGCCGCTCGGTCTCCGAGCGCCCCGCACCACTCCACATCAGAACTCCCCACGACCGCCTCCCCGCCCGCCCGGACCCCCGGCGCGGCACCGGATCCGGCCCTCGGGACACCTCCTTCCGAAAGGACGACACCCATGGCTGTGACGGTCTACACCAAGCCCTCCTGCGTGCAGTGCACCGCGACCTACCGGGCCCTCGACAGCAAGGGCATCGACTACGAGATCTTCGACCTCTCCGTCGACGAGAAGGCCCTCGACGCCGTCAAGGCCCTCGGCTACCTCCAGGCGCCGGTCGTCATCACGGACGACGATCACTGGTCCGGCTTCCGCCCCGACAAGATCTCCGCTCTCTGAGCCGTCCGGCCGGCCATCTGCGGCGTTGTCGTCAGTCGCCGTAGCGCCGCTACGACTCCTTCCTCCGCCTTGCAGCTGACCGACCGGACGCCTCAGAGCGGGTTCTGGTCAGGGCATGGCGACAAGGGCAGAGCACACAGCTTCGCCGGTCCGGGTGCGCAGGTTCTACCCCGGGCCGGCGAAGGATCCGCGTGAGCGGGTCCGCAAGCGCCCGAGAGGGCGGACGACGGGAAGACGGGGGAGGCGCGCGATGAGCGGACTCGTGTACTTCTCGAGCAGCTCGGGCAACACCCACCGCTTCATGCAGAAGCTCGGGCGGCCCGCGCAGCAGATCCCCCTGCACTCCCGGCGGGACGGCGCCGCGGTCGACACGCTCCACGTCGACGAGCCGTACGTGCTCGTACTCCCCACCTACGGCGGGGGCAACGGCGGGGGAGCGGTCCCCAAGCAGGTCATCCGCTTCCTGAACGTCCCGCGCAACCGCGCCCTGCTCCGCGGCGTCATCGGCGCCGGCAACACCAACTTCGGCGAGGCCTACTGCCTCGCCGGCGACATCATCGCCCGCAAGTGCGAGGTGCCGCATCTCTACCGTTTCGAAGTATTCGGCACACCCGACGACGTCCGCGCCGTCGACGAAGGATTGGACTCGTTTTGGACGCAGCAGTGATCGACGCCCCCCGGGACGCCGCGCAGATGGACTACCACTCGCTCAACGCGATGCTGAACCTGTACGGCCCGAACGGGGAGATCCAGTTCGACAAGGACCGCGAGGCGGCGCGCGAGTACTTCCTGCAGCACGTCAACCAGAACACCGTCTTCTTCCACTCCCTCAAGGAGCGCCTCGACTACCTGGTCGAGAAGGAGTACTACGAGAAGGCCGTCCTCGACCAGTACTCGTTCGACTTCATCCAGGAGCTGAACGACCTCGCCTACTCGAAGAAGTTCCGCTTCGCGACCTTCCTCGGCGCCTTCAAGTACTACACGTCGTACACGCTGAAGACCTTCGACGGGAAGCGCTACCTCGAGCGCTTCGAGGACCGCGTCGTCATGTCGGCCCTCGGCCTCGCCCAGGGCGACGAGAAGCTCGCGATCGCCCTCGTCGAGGAGATCGTCGCCGGCCGCTTCCAGCCCGCGACCCCCACCTTCCTCAACACGGGCAAGGCGCAGCGCGGCGAACTCGTCTCCTGCTTCCTCCTCCGCATCGAGGACAACATGGAGTCGATCGCCCGCGGCATCAACTCCGCGCTGCAGCTCTCCAAGCGCGGTGGCGGCGTCGCCCTCTCGCTCTCCAACATCCGCGAGGCCGGCGCCCCGATCAAGCAGATCGAGAACCAGTCCTCGGGCATCATCCCCGTGATGAAGCTCCTCGAGGACAGCTTCAGCTACGCGAACCAGCTCGGCGCCCGCCAGGGTGCGGGAGCGGTGTACCTCTCGGCGCACCACCCGGACATCCTGCGCTTCCTCGACACCAAGCGCGAGAACGCCGACGAGAAGATCCGCATCAAGACGCTCTCCCTCGGCGTCGTCGTGCCCGACATCACGTTCGAGCTCGCGAAGAACAACGAGGACATGTACCTCTTCTCGCCGTACGACGTCGAGCGCGTCTACGGCCTGCCCTTCGGCGACATCTCGATCTCCGAGAAGTACCGCGAGATGGTCGACGACCCGCGCATCAAGAAGACCAAGATCTCGGCGCGCGAGTTCTTCCAGACCATCGCGGAGATCCAGTTCGAGTCGGGCTACCCCTACATCGTGTTCGAGGACACGGTGAATAAGGCGAACCCGATCAAGGGCCGCATCAACATGTCCAACCTGTGCTCCGAGATCCTCCAGGTCAACACGCCGACGACCTACAACGAGGACCTCTCCTACAACAGCATCGGCAAGGACATCTCCTGCAACCTCGGCTCGCTGAACATCGCGCTGACGATGGACTCGCCCGACTTCGGCCGCACCATCGAGACCGCGATCCGCGGCCTCACCTCGGTGTCCGACCAGTCGCACATCACCTCGGTGCGCTCCATCGAGGACGGCAATGACAAGTCGCACGCCATCGGCCTCGGCCAGATGAACCTGCACGGCTACCTCGCCCGCGAGCGGATCCACTACGGATCCGAGGAGGGCATCGACTTCACCAACATCTACTTCTACTCGGTGCTCTTCCACGCCCTGCGCGCGTCGAACAGCATCTCCATCGAGCGCGGCACCACCTTCGAGGGCTTCGCCGACTCGAAGTACGCCTCGGGCGAGTTCTTCGACACCTACACCGAGAAGGAGTGGACGCCCGCCACCGAGCGCGTCTCCCGCCTCTTCTCCGAGGCCGGCATCGCCGTCCCCACCCAGGACGACTGGCGCGCGCTCAAGGCCTCGGTCATGGAGCACGGCATCTACAACCAGAACCTGCAGGCCGTCCCGCCGACCGGCTCGATCTCGTACATCAACAACTCGACGTCCTCGATCCACCCGATCGCGTCGAAGATCGAGATCCGCAAGGAGGGCAAGCTCGGCCGCGTCTACTACCCGGCGCCGTTCATGACGAACGACAACCTGGAGTACTACCAGGACGCGTACGAGATCGGCTACGAGAAGATCATCGACACCTACGCCGCGGCGACGCAGCACGTCGACCAGGGCCTCTCGCTGACGCTGTTCTTCAAGGACACCGCGACCACCCGCGACATCAATCGCGCGCAGATCTACGCCTGGCGCAAGGGCATCAAGACGATCTACTACATCCGTCTCCGCCAGCTCGCGCTGGAGGGCACGGAGGTCGACGGCTGCGTCAGCTGCATGCTGTAACGTCCTCCGTCGATCCCCCGACAGCCTCGAACGACCTATCCGCACGAAGAAGAGATCATGACTCCCCCTGAGAAGCTCAAGCTGGTCAGCCACGTCGACGCCATCAACTGGAACCGCATCCAGGACGACAAGGACGTGGAGGTCTGGAACCGCCTGACGAGCAACTTCTGGCTGCCCGAGAAGGTCCCGCTGTCCAACGACATCCAGTCGTGGAACACGCTGACCCACGACGAGCAGCAGCTCACGATGCGCGTGTTCACGGGCCTGACCCTGCTCGACACCATCCAGGGCACGGTCGGCGCCGTCTCGCTGATCCCCGATGCGCTCACCCCGCACGAGGAGGCCGTCTACACGAACATCGCGTTCATGGAGTCGGTGCACGCGAAGTCGTACTCCTCGGTGTTCTCGACGCTGTCGAACACCCAGGACATCGACGAGGCGTTCCGCTGGTCGGTCGAGAACCCGAACCTGCAGAAGAAGGCGTCCATCGTCATGGACTACTACCGCGGCGACGACCCGCTGAAGCGGAAGGTCGCCTCCACGCTGCTGGAGTCGTTCCTCTTCTACTCGGGCTTCTACCTGCCGATGTACTGGTCCTCGCGCGCCAAGCTCACCAACACCGCGGACCTGGTGCGGCTGATCATCCGCGACGAGGCCGTGCACGGCTACTACATCGGCTACAAGTTCCAGAAGGGACTCGAGCTGGTCGACCAGGCCAAGCGCGACGAGATCAAGGACTACACGTTCTCGCTGCTCTACGAGCTCTACGACAACGAGGCGCAGTACACCCAGGACCTCTACGACCAGCTCGGCCTGACCGAGGACGTCAAGAAGTTCCTGCACTACAACGCCAACAAGGCCCTGATGAACCTCGGCTACGAGCCGATGTTCCCCAAGCAGGTCACCGATGTGAACCCCGCGATCCTGTCGGCCCTCTCGCCCAACGCGGACGAGAACCACGACTTCTTCTCGGGCTCCGGCTCCTCCTACGTGATCGGCAAGGCCGTGAACACCGAGGACGAGGACTGGGACTTCTAGGCGTCGACACCACGTCCCGGCCCCCACGGCGAACGGCTCCTCCCCTCCGGGTGAGGAGCCGTTCCTCGTTCCCGGGGTGCCTGCAGTCACATGCTGGTCGAGTAGCCCGACACGAGCGTTTCGCATGCTGGTCGAGTAGCCCCGCAGGGGCGTATCGAGACCCGCCGTCCTCAGAAGGCGGGTCTGCAGACCGTCGTCGGACGCTGGTGGATCTCGATACGCCCGCTCCGCGGACTACTCGATCAGCATGAAGCGCGGCCACCAAGGCGTGTCGGCGTGCTCACTTCAGCGGCAGCCGCATCAGGATGCGCGGGAAGCCGTTGAGCACCGAGGTCGTGTCGGCCGCGTGCGAGAAGCCGGCCTTCTCGAAGAGGGCGCGGGTGCCGACGTAGGCCATCGTCTGCTCCACCCGCGCGACGGCGTTGTCGACGGGGTAGCCCTCGATCGCGGGAGCGCCGTGAGAGCGGGCGAAGTCGACGGCGCCCGCGAGCAGGGCGTGCGAGATCCCGCGCCTGCGGAAGCCGGGCCGGACCCGGATGCACCAGACGCTCCAGACGTCGACGTCGTCGACGTGCGGGATCCTCCGGTTCTTCGCGTAGCTGGTGTCGGCGCGACGGTGCACGGCGGCCCAGCCCGCCACCTCGCCGCCGTCGTAGGCGAGGACGCCGGGCGGGGGGTCCTGCGCGACGAGCTCGCGCATCCGCTCGCCGCGGGCCGGGCCCCGGAGGGCGTTGTTCTCGGTGGAGGAGAGCAGCCGGTAGCTCAGGCACCAGCACACGCTCGCGTCGGGCCGCTTCGGGCCGTTCATCGTCGCCAGGTCGTCGAAGACGGTGGCTGGGCGCACTTCGATCGTCATGGCGGCAGCCTCCCACCGCGGCGTCCCTCCGGCAAGGCGCTCGATTCACCACTCCGGCGAATGAATCGCACCAGCACCCCCTGTTGGACGGCGCACAGGCGGCGCCCGTACCGTGGTCGAGGTATCCAACGAAGGAGCACTCCCTTGAAGCACGTCCCCCTCGGCGCCTCCGGCCTCGACTCCCCGAACGTCGTCCTCGGCCTCATGCGCATCCCCGACATGACCGACGACGCCATCCGCGACCTCGTCCGCACCGCCCGCGACTCCGGCATCGACTTCTTCGACCACGCCGACGTCTACGGCGGCGAGCTGCACCGCTGCGAGGAGCGCTTCGCCGAGGCGCTGGCGCTCACTCCGTCCGAGCGTGAGCAGGTCGTCCTGCAGACCAAGGCCGGGATCGTCGGCGACGGCCCGTACTTCGACTTCTCCTACGAGCACCTGATGCAGTCGGTCGAGGGCTCGCTGAAGGCGCTGCGCACCGACTACATCGACGTGCTCCTGCTGCACCGCCCCGACGCGCTGGTCGAGCCCGACGAGGTCGCCCGCGCCTTCGACGAGCTGCACGCCGCCGGCAAGGTCAAGCACTTCGGTGTCTCCAACCAGACGCCGTACCAGATCGAGCTGCTCAAGAAGTCGCTGAACCAGCCGATCGTCGCAAATCAGCTGCAGCTCTCGATCACGCACTCGCCGATGATCGCGCAGGGCGTGGCCTCGAACATGATCGCCGAGGACCAGTCGGTGATGCGCGACGCGGGCATCCTCGACTACTGCCGCCTCAACGACATCACCGTGCAGGCCTGGTCGCCGTTCCAGAGCGGCTTCTTCACCGGCGTCTTCCTCGACAACCCCGAGTACGGCGAGCTGAACGCGGTCCTCGACCGCCTCGCCGCCCAGTACGACGTCCCGCCCCTCGCCGTCGCGACCGCCTGGATCACCCGCCACCCGGCGAAGATGCAGGTCGTCCTCGGCACGACGAACGAGCAGCGCGTGCGCGATGCAGCCCTCGGCTCCGACCTGCCGCTCACGCGGCCGGAGTGGTACGAGCTGTTCCGCGCCGCGGGCCACATCGTCCCCTAGAGCTCCCACCCCGGAGGAACGCGCGTCGGCGCACAGGGAGGCACGGACCGGACAGGGTCCGTGCCTCCTCTCCGTCTGCCCCCTCCGCGAGATGCCACTTGTGCACGCGACACGCCGCAGAAGGCGTGCACAAGTGGCATCTCGCGGGCGGGAATAGGGGAGGGCCCCCTGCGTTGAACTTGAGTGCAAGTGACTCAACTCTTTCAGGAGGACTGGTGCCCGACAACTTCAACGAGGCCGGAGCGAGCTCGTTCGACGACTTCCTCGCCCGCTACCTCGACGGTGAGCGCGCCCGCGCGGCGCGGTCCATCGACCTCAGCCGCTTCCTCAGCGCACGCACCCAGAGCATCCTGCAGTCCGCAGGACGCTTCGCTCTCGAGCGCGGCCAGACCGAGCTCGACGCCCTGCACGTGCTGCGGGTCCTCGTCGACGACGAGGTCGTGTCGCAGGCGGTCCGCCGCATCGGCGTCGACCCCGGCGCCATCGCGACCGCCACGGAGGCGCGCCTGCCGCAGGCGAGCGAGGCTCCGGCCTCGCAGAACGCGGCGACCATCACCCCGAGCGCCCAGCGCGCGCTCTTCCACTCCTACCAGGTCGCCCGCTCCAGCGGCTCGACCTACATCGACCCCGAGCACCTCTTCTTCGCGCTCGTGCTTGGCCAGGACGCGCCCGCCGGGCAGGTCCTCGCCCGCGCCGGCGTGACTGCGGAGGCGCTCACCCAGGGCCTGCGCGAGACCGTCGCCGGCGAGCAGACCGTCCCCGAGCAGGGCGCACCCGCGTCCGAGACCCCGATGCTCGACAAGTTCGGCACCGACCTCACCGAGCTCGCCCGCGAGGGCCGGCTCGACCCGGTGATCGGCCGCTCCGACGAGATCGAGCAGGCCGTCGAGATCCTCAGCCGCCGCACCAAGAACAACCCGGTGCTCGTCGGCGAGGCCGGCGTCGGCAAGACCGCCGTCGTCGAGGGCCTGGCCCGCGCGATCGTGGCCGGCGAGGTCCCGGAGCAGCTGCGCGAGAAGCGCGTCGTCTCGCTCGACCTGCCCGCCATGCTCGCGGGCACCCGCTACCGCGGCGACTTCGAGGAGCGCCTCACCACGACGATGGACGAGATCGCGGCCCACTCGGGCGAGCTGATCGTCTTCATCGACGAGGTGCACACCGTCGTCGGCGCCGGTGGCGCGGGCGAGGGCGGCATGGACGCGGGGAACATCCTCAAGCCCCGGCTGGCCCGCGGCGAGCTGCATCTGATCGGTGCGACCACGCTCAAGGAGTACCGCACCATCGAGAAGGACCCGGCCCTCGAGCGCCGGTTCCAGCCGGTCCGCATCGGCGAGCCGAGCATCGAGGACGCCGTGGCGATCCTGCACGGCCTCCGCGGCGCCTACGAGGAGCACCACCGCGTCGCCTTCACCGACGACGCGCTGCGAGCCTCCGTCGAGCTCTCCGCCCGCTACCTGCCCGACCGGGTGCTGCCCGACAAGGCGATCGACCTGATCGACCAGGCCGGCGCGCGCCTGCGCCTGAAGCTCGGCGCGGGGGTCGACACCGACGCGCTGCTCGCGCGGCTCGCCACCCTCGAAGGCGACAAGAACGCGGCCGTCTCGGCCGAGCACTACGAGGAGGCGTCGCGCCTGCGCGACGAGATCACCGCGGTGCAGGCGTCGCTCGACGCGGCGACCGCCGGGGGAGCCGTCTCGCAGGAGGCGGTCGTCGGCGAGGCCGAGATCGCCGCGGTCGTCGCCCGTGCCACCGGCATCCCGGTGTCGCGGCTGACCGAGGGGGAGCGCGACCGGCTCGCGCAGCTCGAGACCGAGCTGCACCGGCGCGTCATCGGCCAGGACGCCGCGGTCGCCGCGGTCGCCCGCGCCGTCCGCCGCAGCCGGACCGGGATGGGCGACTCCTCGCGGCCCGTCGGCTCGTTCCTCTTCCTCGGCCCGACCGGCGTCGGCAAGACCGAGCTGGCCCGCACCCTCGCGGGCTCGCTGTTCGCCGACGAGCAGTCGGTGATCCGCTTCGACATGAGCGAGTTCGGCGAGCGGCACACCGTCTCGCGGCTGGTCGGCTCCCCTCCCGGCTACGTCGGCTACGACGAGGCCGGTCAGCTGACCGAGCGCGTGCGCCGGAACCCGTACTCGGTCGTGCTCTTCGACGAGATCGAGAAGGCCCACCCGGACGTCTTCAACCTGCTGCTGCAGGTGCTCGACGACGGACGCCTGACCGACGGTCAGGGCCGCACGGTCGACTTCCGGAACACGGTGATCATCATGACCTCGAACCTGGGGTCGGAGTTCCTCGCCTCGCGCTCCGGTGCGCTCGGCTTCGTCGCGCAGAGCGACGAGTCGGCCGAGGGCTTCGCCTCGGAGAAGGACCTGCACGACCGCGTGATGGGCCGGCTCCGCGAGGCGATGCGACCGGAGTTCCTCAACCGGATCGACGAGATCGTGCTGTTCCGCCGGCTCGGCCGTGCGCAGCTGCGCGAGATCGTCGGGCTGGTGCTCGAGGCCAGCCGTGCGCGGCTCGCCTCGCGCGACGTCTCGCTCGAGGTCGCCGAGGCCGCGGTCGACTGGCTCGCCGAGCACGGCTACGAGCCGCAGTACGGCGCCCGGCCGCTCCGCCGCCTGGTGCAGCGCTGGGTCGACGACCGCATCGCCGACCTGTTCGTCTCCGGCGACGTGACCGACGGCGGCGTCGTCCGCGTCGACGCCGTCGCCGGCGACCTCGTCGTGACCTCGAAGGCGACCCTCCCCCTGGCAGCCTGACCCCCTGGTGAGCGGACGCCCCCGGCGTCCCTCCCGCGAGATGCCACTTGTGCACGCTTTTCACGGCGTGTCGCGTGCACAAGTGGCATCTCGCGGAGGGGGAGGCCGGGGGTTTCGTGCGCTCGGGGGCCGTGCGGGGACGGGTGTCGAGTGGTTGCGGGGGGTCGCGCGGGTGGGTAGACACGAGGGACGAGAACCGGAGGCACGATGACGAACCCGCGCTACTACGACCCGGTCGGCAAGGCGGTCCGCGCACTCCTGGTCATCAGCTTCGTCTGCTTCGGACTCGCGGTCGGCTTCTTCGCCCTCGACATCGTGATGCCCGGCAGCATGACCGACGCACACCGCCCCTGGTCGGAGGCGAGCGGCGGACTGGCCTGCTTCGGGATCGCGGCGCTGATCGTCCACTACGCGACGGTCGCCATCGTCGGCGCGCTGCGCGGCCGCGGCTGACTCACTCCCCGAAGGCTGCCACGGGCTGCCGTCTGTCTGAGACAGAACTCTTGTCCGCTGTGACAGTCCTTGGCCTCCAGAAATCACCAAGAGCATGATCGCTGATGTCCGCCAGATCATCAGCGAAGGGACTCCGTCTACGTCGTGTAATGGGTTATTACTCTGGTTTCGACGATGACGGATGAAAATCAATATGTGGTCAGCGGCACGACGGCCCGGACCGGCTCGACCATTGCGCATATCTTTCCGAGGACGGGCTGGTCGACCAGATGTAGTTGTACACCACCAGGTTTCCATCGTTCTGCATGTCGAGGGAGAGGCCGGCGCCGGCATGGCAGCTGTTGGTCTGAGTGGACCAGAGTGCGGTATTTCCGCGATAGATGACGACATTCCCATCTTTCTGGAACACTATTCTCGTCGCCCCCTTGCCGGCAGTCCCGGAGTGCCACACGGCACTGGAGCCGTTCCGGTACACGACCAGATTGCCATCGCTCTGGAAGACGAGCCGATACTCTCCGCTCGTCGACGTCAGCCGCATCTTCATCGTGCCATTGGCATACGTGCAGCCGTTCGAGATGTTCCACATGAAGGTGCTGTCTCCGGTGCCGATGACGCAATACGGATATCCGCCCCAGCCGGACGGATTCGAGTAGTCCGCCGCCGCTCCCGGCGCGAACATTGCCGAAATGACGAGCGACAATGACGCTAAGAGGGCGGAGCGCCGAGCTCGAACAAACCCTTTCGGAGCTGGGTTCATCGCTTTCGCGCTCGCGCAGAGTTTGTTTCGCATCGATTAGACCTCCAAAGTCTCAGCTTCGACCTGCTTCTGGTCGCCAAAAAATGACAAAAAATCTACCGCCGCACGAGGGGTGAGGAAACCTCCCCTTTTGGGTGTCGCGCTAGCTTGCCTCGACCGAGCGAGGACCTTCCAAACGAGGCCGTATGGACTCCCACCGGTTGAACGGCCCACGTGGACCGCGTCGCTGGTACGCGAGCTAGCTGCGGGAGTCTGCAGACCTGGCCTGCTGGGGACGGTGGGTCTCGATACGCCCCTGCGGGGCTACTCGACCAGCATGAAGGCAGCGTCGGCGCTTCCTCTGCTGATCGAGTAGCCCGCGCAGCGGGCGTATCGAGATCCGCTGGCGTCAGAAGCCGAATCCGCAATGACCGGCATGAGGCGCGAGCTCCGGCACGCCGAAACGGCTCCGGCTCGCGGGAACCGAGGGGTTCTGCGAGCCGGAGGCGGATTCACGTGCCGGAGGTGGGGGCTACGGGCACTTCTTCGCGGTGATGGCGACGCGGAGGGTGGCGTCGGGGGAGACGCCGGTGCCGCCCGCGGGGTCCTGGCCGGTGACCTGGCCGGCGTCGGGGGCGTTGCCGTTCTCGGTGCAGGACAGGGTGATCTTCGAGAAGCCGGCCGAGGCGAACGCGGCCTTGGCGGTCTCGAGGTCCTGACCGACGACGTTCGGCACCGTCTGCTGACCGGCGGCGGGGGCGGCCGGAGGGGCGGGTTCCGCGGTCGGGGCGGGGGCGGGCGCCGGGCCCGAGCTCGGGATGATCGTCACCATGGTGCCGCGGGTCGCGGTGCCGGAGGGGCTCTGGCGGACGACGGTGCCCGACGCGGCGGAGTTCGCCTCGGCGGCGCCCTCGCTCACGCTGAAACCGGCCGACTCGAGCTTCGCCCGGGCATCGCCGACCGACAGGCCGGTCACGTCGGGGACGTTGACGCGCGGCACGACCTGCAGGGAGCCGTCCGCCTCGGGGAACGTGGTGCCGCCGTACTTAGCGTTGGCGGCGGCCATGACCACCGGCCAGATTCGGTGGCGAGCGGTCGCCGCGGATCCGGAGTCGAAGGAGTAGCGCGGAGCACGGAGGCTCGCGGCACCCTTGATGTTGAAGACACCCACGGCGGTCGCGACGCGGGTGCTCGCCCCGGTCATCCAGGTCGCGACGGCGTCGTCGGTGGTTCCGGTCTTGCCGATCAGCGGGATGCTGTCGGGAGTGCGGGAGGAGACCGCGGTGCCGCCGTTAGTGAACGTCGACTGCAGTGCGACGGCAGCCGTAGCGGCGACATTGCGGTCGATCGACTGCCGGCAGTCCGCCGACGGGACCGGCTGCTCGGCGCCAGTGGCATCGGTGATGCGGTCGATCGCGATCGGGTTGCACGTCGATCCGCCCGAGGCGATGGTCGCGTAGGCGCCGGCCATCGACAGCGGCGAGACGTAGTTGGTGCCGAGGACCGTGGCCGGGAACTTGTCGAGCTCGCCGTCGCTGCCCTGCACCACGCCCATGTCCTTCGCCGTGTTGCGGATGGCACACAGGTCGAGCTCGCGAGCCATCCCCACGAAGCCGGTGTTCAGGGACGTCTTGGTGAAGCTGACGGGCGTGCCGACCTGGCCGTTGCCGCCCTCGTCGTTCCGGGCGGCGGTGTCGGAGCTGGTCGTCGAGCCGCCCGGCTCACACGAGTCCTCGAACGTCCCCCACGTCGCCTTCCGGGTCCCGTCCACGGACTCGTTGATGCTGTGCCCCTCCTTCAGCCACTCCACCAGGGTGAAGAGCTTGTAGGTGGAGCCGGGCTGGATGCCCGAGGAGCCGCCGTAGGCGCGGTCGGTGCTGAGGTTGATGGCGCTGTAGGAGGGGTCGGCCGCGAGGACGTCCGGGTCCTGCGAGTACTTCTTGTTCTGCGTCATCGCGAGGACGCGGCCGGAGCCGACCTCGACGCTGACGGAGACCGCTCCGACATCGAAGTTCCAGGTCTGCGGGACCTGCGCGTTGACGGCGGCGACGGCCGCGTTCTGCAGGTCGACGTCGAGCGTCGTGTAGACGTCGAGGCCGCCGCGGCGGAAGTTCGTCCAGCGGGTGTCCTCGTCGTCGCCGAACACCGGGTCGTTCTTGAGGATGTTCGTGACGTAGTCGCAGAAGTAGCCCGCGTCGCCGGCGGTGGAGCAGCCGGTGCTCGGCTCGGTGATCTGCGGCTCGATCGGCGACGCGATGGCGGCGTCGTGATCCTCCTGCGAGATCTTCCCCTCCTCCAGCATCTTGCCGATGATGTAGTCGCGGCGGTCCTTGTTGCGCAGGTAGCCGTTCGCGGCGCCGTTGTCGGGGTTGTCCGGCTGGTCGAGGCGGAGCACGGCCGGGTTGTTCACGATCGCGATGAGGCTGGCGGCCTGGGCGACGGTGAGGTTCGCAGCGGTGGTGTTGTAGTAGTAGTTGGCGGCGGTCTCGATGCCGTAGGTGGTGCCGCCGAAGAAGGCGATGTTGAGGTAGCCCTGGAGGATCTGGTCCTTCGAGTACTCCTTCTCGAGGCCGATCGCGAGCTTCATCTCGCGGAGCTTGCGCTCGGGGGAGGTGCGCGTCGCGGCGTCGATGGCGGCGGCGCGCTCGGCCTCGTCGGTGATGTTGCGGACGGCCTTCTCGACCAGCACGTTCTTCACGTACTGCTGCGTGATGGAGGAGCCGCCCTGGGTGTCGTTGCCGAGGACGTAGGTCTGCGCGACGGCGCGCAGGGTGCCGGGGAGGTCGACTCCGCCGTGCTCGTAGAAGCGGGGGTCCTCGCCGGAGACGGCGGCGTCCTTCGCGAACTGCGAGATCTGGTCCAGCGGGACCTCGATGCGGTTCTCGACGTAGAAGGAGGCGAGCAGCTGCGGGGAGCCGTCCGCGCGGGTCGCGTAGATGTTGCTCTTCTCGGAGAGCTTGTCGACCTCGAGGTACTCGGGGAGACCGTCGAACACTCCGATGGACTGGTTCGCGGCGACGCCGGCGATCGCCACGGCAGGAGTGACGGTGGCGGTCACGAGGACTCCTGCCACGACACTCATGCCGAGGAAGCCCACGACCGCCTTGATCACGCCACCGGTTGTCCTGCTGTCGGACGCCAAACCTTCTCCTTCGGGTAACCCCCGATCATCGCGACGGCCGCCACCGACGCCCCGGACGCCCATCTGCGCCGGGTCAACCCCGACAGACTAACCCGAGACCCGGGAATGACGAAGGGCCGGTCCGGGGCCTGAAAAGGACCTGTGCGCAGGCGAAGCACACTCCGTGCACCGCGCGAGCGTCGGCGGGCGTCCGGATCGGGCTCCTGCGGCGGGCCGTCAGCCGCTGACCGGCCAGACGTAGTCGAGCCCGGGCAGCGTGTCCGGGAAGAGCGGCGCGTAGTGCTCCGGGTCCTTCTCCACCAGCTTCGAGCGGTGCGAGAGGTGCACGTCGTCGCGGCCGAACCAGGGCGGCAGCTCGATCGTCCCGGCGCGGTACAGCGCCAGGTCGGCGCGCTGCGTCGCCAGGGCCGCCTCGGTCTTCTCGAGGCAGGTGTCGGCGAAGCCGCGGTCGGTCCAGGCGTCGCAGGTCTCGCGCTGGTAGGCCATCACGGCCGGCCGGTAGCCGCGCCACATCCGCACGGCGGGGTGGTGCTGCCAGCCGTACCCGGGAAGGGTGAGCGCGCGCATGATCTGCAGCGTCTCGATCCGCTGCTTCCCGAGCCGCTTGCTGTCGAGGGCGCGGGCGCTCGCGCGGAGGTCGGGGACGGGGAGGAAGGTCTGCACCCGCCCCATCCAAGACGACGCGGATGCTCCCCGGCTGAATCCGGCCGGACGCCGCCCGGCCACCGGACCGTCACGCCGATGTCGCCTGCGCGGCGTACCGTGCGGCGCATGACCGGTCTCCCCCTCCTCGCCACCGACGACGTCCAGCTGCGCTGGGCGCGCCCCGAGGTGCTCGACTCCGCCCGGCACCGGATGCTCCGGCTGCTCACCCTCGCCGAGCGCCTGCGCTACGAGGCCACCGGCCGCCGCGAGGTGCGCGACGGCTTCCTCCTCGGCCGGGTGCTGGTCCGCGAGCTGGCCGCCGAGACGCTCGGGATCGATCCGCTCGACGTCCGCGTCGACGCGCGCTGCGGCGAGTGCAGCGGACCGCACGGCCGCCCGGTGCTGGGCGGCGACCACCCGGCGCTCGAGCGGATGCGGATCAGCATCGCCCACTGCGACGGCGCGGTCGTGGCCGCGCTCGCCACCGGTCGCGAGATCGGCATCGCCGCCGCCCGGACCCGTGCGGTGCGCGAGCGGATCGCCTCGGGGAGCGCGAGCGCGGAGCAGGTGCTGCAGGAGCTGCGGACCCGCGCCGTGAGGAAGGCCGACGGACGCGGGGCGTCGAGCGGCGACCCGGTCCTCTTCCGCACCCGCGAGGGGGCGACGGAGGCGTGGATCGAGGGCTCCGAGGGCTACCTCGCCGTCTCGGAGCCGGTGGTGCATTCGGCGCTCGTCGTCACGGTCGCGGTCGCGCAGGACTGAGGGCGCGTCGCGCCGCACTCGCGCGGTGCCGGGCGGCACGCGGCGCGCGCCGGGGCACCCGACGGCGGGCGCCGCCGACCGGTGATCCCGCCGTCGCGCCCTACTCTCCGAGGACTCTCCTCCCACCGAGTCCTCGGGAGTCCTGCATGCCCGGTCGACCTGGGCGCGTCCGCGCGCCCGTCCGCCCTCCCGTCCACGCGCCCGTCCGCCCTCCCGTCCGCCCTCGTCGGGCGAGGCGCCCGCGCGCTGCCGCGGCCGTCGCGGCGGCCCTGATCGCACTGGTCCTCGCGGGCTGCGCAGCGTCGGAGCCTGCTGTCCCCGTGCGGAGCGACGACGTCGACATCAGTGCCTCCGCCGACCTCGGCGCCGTCCTGGACCGATCGACCGCCGTGATCGTGCTCCCGATCGACGCGTACTTCCTCGATCCGGCCGCGCAGGGGCGGGTGGCGCAGGCGAACGCGCTGCTGCTCGACGCGTGCCTCCGGGAGGCCGACCGGTCCTACCCACCGGCCCGGCTCGGACCGATGGTCCGTCCGCCGCTCGCCGACAGCGTCTACGGGGTGTGGACCGAGGAGCAGGCGTCGCGCTCCGGCTACGAGCTCGACGGGGAGCGGACGGCCTTGATGCACGCGCTGGACGAGTCGCTCCTGGCCGCGAGCCGGGCGGATCCGGGCTGGGGGCCCGCCTTCGCCGGCTGCCTCGAGTCGACGGAGCAGCTGCCCGGGCTCGGCCGCGACAGCGCGGACGCGGAGTCGCTCGCGATCACGGAGCTGCCGCGGCGGATCCGCGAGCGGGCGAGGTCCGCCGGCGAGGCGCGGCCGGAGTGGGCGGCGACCCGCGCGCGCTGGAGCGCCTGCCTGGTCGAGCGCGGCCTCGTGCTGCGCACCGGCGAGCACTCGCCGGGGACGCCGGAGGTGCCGGTCGACCGCGAGGCGGCGATCCGGGCGGCCCTGATCGACGTGGGGTGCAAGGAGGAGACGGCCCTGGTCGAGACGCTGAGCGGGCTGGAGGCGCGGTACCAGGCGGCGCTGATCGAGCAGCACCGCGAGGCGCTCGCCGAGGTCGCCGAGCGGGAGCACGCCGTCGCGGTGCGGGCGGACGAGATCCTGGCGACGCTCGGGGAGTGAGGGTCGGGCCGGCTCACTCGAAGAGCGAGAGGGTGAGCGTCGAGCGGTAGCCGCCGGCCGCGACGGTGGGCTCGGTGCCGAGCAGGAGGGTGGCGGTCGCGGACCACGAGCCGGACGCCGCGGGGGAGTCGTCGGCGGCGCTGAGGAGCACCGCGTCGCTGAGGCCCGGGCCGCCGTCGAGGGTTCCTGCGACGTGGGGGCCCGCGGAGACCGCGTCACCGGTGCCCCTCAGCTCCGGGGTCCAGCCGAGGTGCTCGGCGCCGATCGCGCGGCCGCTCGCGCCGGTGAAGTCGCTCGCGGAGCCGAGGACGTACCAGCCGGCGAAGGCCGGGCTCTGCGCGGAATCGCGGGTGTCGGTGACCGTGACGGTGGGCAGGGCGCCGAGGAACTGGCGGCGCAGGGGGGTGGAGCCGGATTCGACGAGAGTGGCGGACGAGTCGGCGACGGTCATCGACAGGGCTCCGGGGGCGGTCGGCGGGTCGATGCTGACGCCCACGTCGACGCCGCCGGCGTCCTGCTGCTCGGGGACGCGCTCCGGGGACTCGGGCGCGGGTGTCGCGGCGGGGGAGGCTCCGTCGGGGGAGTCGCTCTCAGCGGGGGAGCCGTCTGCGGAGTCGTCAGCGGGCGAGGCGACGGCGCTCGGGGTGCTCGTCGGCGGGGGGACCGCGCAGCAGGCGGTCGTCGCGTCCGTGACGGAGCCGCGACCGCTGCGCGTGGCGGTCGACGGCCAGGGCAGGGCCGTCGGCGAGGCGGACGCGGAGGCGACGGGGACGGGCGCGGCGGTGGCGGTGGCCTCCGGCGCGGTGACCGCCTCCGGAGCGACAGCCGCCGAGGCGAAGACCAGGCTGAGCGCGAGGGCGGTGGAGGGGACCGCGGTCGCGAGGACGGCGCGGGTGGTGCGGATCACTGAGGTTCCCGTTCTGCCGGACGCGGCGATGCGCCGGCCTGAGATTCCTATCAGTGGCGGGCGGGCGGGGGAGACCCCGCTTCCGGGTGCAGTGGGTGGGTGAGTCTCGATACGCCGCGTGCCGCGGCTACTCGACCAGCATGCAGAGGAGGGGCTGCGGTTCGGCAGGCGAGGGCAGCGCTCCATGCTGATCGAGTAGCCCGCGCAGCGGGCGTATCGAGATCCACAGCGTCAGAAGGACGAGTCTGCAGACCTGCCTGCTGAGGACGGTGGGTCTCGATACGCCGCTGCGCGGCTACTCGACCAGCATGAACGGGGCCGCTGCGCGGCTACTCGACCAGCATGGAGGGGGCCGCTGCGCGGCTGCTCGACCAGCATGAAGGGTGCCGCTGCGCGGCTACTTGACCAGCATGGAGGGCCGGGTCAGCAGGTGCGGGCCGGGTAGCTCACCTTCTGCTCGAGGGTGGACGGGCCGGACGTCGCGGTCACGGTGACCTCGCCGGCCGGCATCGACGCCTGGCGGGTGGTCCAGCTGTGGCTGGCGTTCGCGCCGGCCGCGACGCTCGCGAAGGCCTTCTGCCCGTACGAGGACGAGACGGTGACGCCGATCGGCACGGTCTCGCCGTTGGTCGCCGTCACCGACAGCACCGCCTTGCCGGCGATGCAGCGCGAGGACACGACGGCCGGGACCTTCAGAGCGGGAGCGGCCGCCTCGGGCACCACGATCTCGGTGATCTTCAGGTACGAGTTCGGCGTCGAGAAGCTGAGCTTCAGCCCCGTGGCGTCGACCGCGGTGAAGGGGATCGTCGTCAGTGCGCCGTTCACTGCCGGAGCGACGTTCTGCGCGGACGTCGGGCGCCAGACGCCGTCGGTGCCGCGGTAGGCGATGCTCACCGAAGCCAGCGTGCCCTCGGTGTTCGTGAACGACAGCCCGGCGACGCGGTGCGCCTCCGTGTTCGTCAGCGTGAAGTCCGCACTGCCAGCGAAGGCCTGGTCGGTCCAGGTCGACCACGCCGTCGCGACGTTCCCGTCGCAGGCGTTGCCGGCGGGCAGGGTCGCCCACTTCGTCTGGCTGAAGGACGCCGAGACGGCGGCGCCCTTCACCCGGCAGACGTTCACGGGCGGCGCGGTGCCCCAGATCTGCACCTCGGCGATCGACTGCCAGGTGTTCGCGGCGCTCGTCAGGTGCAGGCGGAGGCCGGTGGTGTCCGGGAGCGAGGACAGGTCGAGGGCGACCGTCGGCGCGGCGTCGGACGCGGCCTGCGAGAGAGTCGCGGCGACGGTGCTCGTGGTCCAGGCGCCGTTCACCTGGTACTCGACCTCGATGCGCGACGGCCAGGTCGCCGTCGCGCCGTCCTTGAAAGCGTGCACCGTCACCGAGTCGAGGTTCTGCGGGCTGCTCCAGGAGAAGGCGAGCCGGCTGTCGCGGGGGTAGCCGGTGCCGGTCCAGTCGTCCCAGCCCTTCGCCTTCACGTTCCCGTCGATCAGCGTCGGCGCGAGGTCGGTGCGGCTCGAGACCGTCAGCGAGGCGCCGGGCGCGAGATTCGCGATCCCGGGCTCCGCGACCTCGATCGTGCGGGTGAAGGTGCGGCCGCGCGCGAACTCGGAGTCGGCGGCGAGCGTGCCCGTCACCGTCAGCGTGCCGAGGAGCGCGGGGCCGGTGGGCGCCCAGGTGACCGCGACGTCGCGGGTGGCGGTGTCGGTCTTCACCGAGACCGTCGCGGGCAGGACCGCGGCGACGTCGGCGTTCCGGCGCACCGCCTCGGGGAGGCGGTCGTCGACGACCGACCAGGTGCCGGCTCCGACGCCCTTGTCGTCCCAGTAGGACTCGTTCCAGCCGGTCGCCCAGCGCGCCGGGTCCTCGACGGCGGGGTTGCGCATCTCGAGGCGGCCGTTCTCGCCGATGGTCATCGGCAGCCAGACGTAGTTCGAGTTCGACTCGCCGTCGGCCCAGCGGTCGCCCATGTAGACGTACTTGCCGGGCGCGAGGGTCAGCACGTTGGTCGATTGCGAGCCGAAGGTGGTCTTCCGGGTGTCGCCGACGGAGAGGAGTCCGTCGCCGCCCTCGGGGATCGCGTTGTAGGCGACATTCTCGTTGACGTCGCCCTTCTCCACTCCGCGGATCCACGAGCCGAGGATCGAGTCGGCCGTGTAGTAGGTCTGCGGGTTGGGCGCCCAGCCGGTCGCTCCGGACGCGATCGTGTAGTACTTCCCGCCGTTCGCGAAGATCGCGGGCGCCTCGAGGTGGCCGCACTCCTTCACGATCTGGAAGTCGGTGCCGCGGACCGGCGCTCCGGCCTTCCCGTCGGCGAAGACGTAGGGGTAGGTGCCGTCGGCCGAGTACTGGTCGGCGTCGAGGGTGTCCGTCGTGGTCGTGCGCTCGACGTTCGTGTAGTCGGCGTCGAGCTTCGCGATGTAGAGGGAGTAGTTCTCCTCGGAGGAGTAGGAGATGTACGCGGTGCCGTCCTCGTCCTGGAAGACGGTCATGTCGCGCGCCTGGCCGGGGACCGCCGAGGTGGTGCAGGCCTGGTAGTTCGACCGGTTGTAGAGCCGGTAGACGCCCTGCATCGTGAAGGGGCCGGTCGGGCTGTCGGAGGTCGCTACTCCCGCCATCGACCGGGCGTAGGTGCTGCCGCCGGGGGTGATCCGGCCGTCGGAGTGCCACCACATGACCCACTTGCCGGTCTTCTCGTTGAAGAGCACCTTGGGCCGCTCGAAGATCGCGGTGTTCGGCGAGGCCTGCGTGGTGTCCAGGTGGTAGTCGAGCTCGGCGATGCGGTCGGCACGCGGCTGGCCGGCGTCGTCGACGGTGTCGTAGAGGGCGTCGAAGTAGGGGGACTTCAGGTCGTCGGGAGTGGCGACGCTGTGCAGCGCGACTCCCTTGTTCTCCCAGTTGTGGCCGTCGGTCGAGCGGTAGACGGCGACGCCGGGGCTGCTCCAGTAGCCCTTGGTGCGGTCCTCGCCGTACCAGTACTGCACCTCCTGGCCGTTCTCCTGCGTGGTGACGATCTGGCCGCCGTGCGCCTGGATGTGGCGCCCGTCGGTGTCGTACCAGGAGGGCTGGAAGTAATCGGCGGCGGCGCGACCTGGGTCCTGGATCGCGGGGTAGTCGGTGTAGACGGGCGGCGGACTCGTCCGCGGGACACCGTCGTTCGGGTCGGTGACCACGCCGGAGGGGGCGGCCGCCGCGGGGGACGCTCCCGCTCCGAGGAGGACGGCCGCGAGGAGGGCCGCCACTCCCGCCGCCACGGATCGCTGTCGAGGACTCATGCTGTGCTCCTTTGCACGCCGGACCGATGTTCACGCAAACACCGCTTCTCGACCGTACATGGCGACGTCAACACTTGGCGAGGGGTGAGTGCCGCTCCGCTGGAGGACGTGGGTCTCGATACGCCCCCGCGGGCCTGCTCGACCAGCATGCGGCGGGGAGCGTTGCGATGTGAGGTCCGCCCATCGGGGGGTCGGAGTTCATGCTGATCGAGTAGCCCGCGGAGCGGGCGTATCGAGATCCACCTTCGTCGGGAGTCGAGTCTGCAGAGCCGGCCTGCTGAGGAATGTGGGTCTCGAGACGTCCCTGCGGGACTACTCGACCAGCAGGGAGCGCGGGGCGCGCAGCTGCGCGAGCGGGCCGTCGTGCAGGGGCTCCGTCTCCCAGTGCGCCGCGAAGGTGCCGTCGTTCGGGTCGAGCGCGAGGTGCAGGCGGTGCGGCGTCTCGAGGAAGAGGACGTCGACGAGGATGGTCCCGCCCTCGCCCGGGCCGGCGCTCGCCGCGAACGCGTCCGTGACGGTCCACTCGCCGGAGCCGGGGGCCAGCAGCAGCCGTTCCTCGCCCTCGATCAGCGCGAGCGACCAGCCGGCCGCGTCGCCCGCGATCTCCAGCGCGGTCAGCGAGCGGATCGCCGACCCGGCCGCGGGCGAGAAGCGCCCGGGCTCCGGCGTCGTGGGCAGTGCGGGGAGCGGCGCGAGCCCGAGCGAGCCGAGGCGCGTGAGCAGTCGCGCGTCGGCCTCGACGGAGGAGCCGCGGCCGACCGCCGGCAGCAGGTGCTCCCAGACCGCGGCGAGGAGTGCGCCTGTATCGGTGCTCTGCCCGGTGATCGCGACGACGAGGTCGTGCTCGGGCAGGATCAGGCTGAACTGCCCGTAGGCGCCGTCGGCCCGGTAGCCGTGCAGCGAGCGCCAGAACTGGAAGCCGTAGCCCTGCTCCCAGTCGGGGGAGTCGGCCGGGGGAGTGGCGACGTGGGCGGTCGACGCCTCGGCGACCCACTCCGGCGAGAGGATCGTCGCGTCACCCCAGCGCCCGTCCTGGAGGTAGAGCTGCCCGAGGGCGGCGGCCGCCTCCGTCGTCGTGTGCATCCCGCTGTAGCCGATCTCGCGGTCGGAGGCGTCGCGGATCCAGGCGACTTCGCCGATCCCGAGCGGGTCGAGCAGGCGCGGGCGGAGGTACTCGGTCAGCGGCAGGCCGCTCACCCGCTGGACGATCGCGGCGGCGGCGAAGGTGCAGGGCTGGTTGTAGGCGAAGACGCTGCCCGGCTCCTGCTCCGGCGGCAGCAGCAGGAAGCCGCGGACCATGTCCACGGGATCGAGCTCGCGCGCCCGGTCGATGGTCTCGGCGGAGTGACCGCTCGCCATCGCGAGGACGTCGCGGACGCGGATCGCCCGTGACCGCGGATCCGTGATCTCGGCGTTCAGCTCCGGGAAGAAGGAGAGGACGGTCGCATCGAGGTCGACGAGGCCCTCGCCCACCGCGAGGCCGACCGCCGCGGCGGTGAAGCTCTTGCTCAGCGAGTAGAGCAGGTGCAGCCGCTCGGCGGAGTACGGCGCCCACCACCCCTCGGCGACCACTGCCCCGGCGTGCACGACCATCAGGCCGTGCAGCTCGACGCCGGGAGCGGCCTCGATCGCGTCGAGCAGATCGAGGACGCCACCGGCGTCGAGGGCGTGGGCGGAGGGGGAGCTTCTCGGCAGTGAGCGCGTCATGCCTCGATGCTACGGCGGGTGTCGACCGTCAATTCAGCAGCACCGGTTCCCCGCGTTAGGCGATGTATCGCGCCAAGAACCTTGAGAGGTTGCTTCGAAGACCATACGAGTATTCAATACTCACAAACGACGACGAGAAGGCCTCGGCCCAATCAAGCCGTCGAGGACGTCTTCCCCGATGGTCGATTCGTCCACGACCAGGAAGAGAGAGAAGCGTGACTGAACTGAAAATCACCAGGCGGCGGAGCGTATCCAAAATATGGACGGCGGCGGGCGCCTCTTTACTGGCGATCGCGGGAGGGCTGGCGCTCAATGCGTCTCAGGCCGAGGCAGCGGGAGGTACCGTGACCGTGACGCTCTACTACAACACTGAGACCAGCCAGTACGACTACAAGTGCGTCGGCGCCGGCTTCCATCCCGTCAAAACGCGAACGTGGACATGTCGGCTCGAATCAGCTGACGGGGTGCTGCAGGAGTCCCACAGCGACACTTTCAAGGACACGTACTTCCGGACGCAGCTGTTCGACTTCAAGCGAACCAACACGGTGATGTGTGTCGTCGGAACTGCGACCGGCGGCGCTTCTGATCGCAAGTGCAATTAGCGATGACTGCAGGGAAGTGGCGGTGGCATCGGGGCATCATCCTCAGCGTGGCCGCTCTCGCTCTCCTGCCGGGGTGTGTTCCGAGCCGCGTTGCAGACATTGACGCAGACGTGTTCGGCTCGACCTGCGGTGCCGGCTCGCATGCTCTCACGCGCACATTCGATGCGGGTTCGCAGTGGTCCCTCTGCTGGGCGGACGAGCCGATGGTCGGGCTGACGCTCTCGAATGTCGAATTCACTGCTCCTGATGCCGATCGCCCTACGGTTCTCGCTGAGGCGGCACTAGCCCAGATCCACGTCCCCTATGACGACGGCGAGCACGGCCAGCTGGACATGCCCGCCTTCGGATCTCATACGGCGGATCTGCGCCCTTCGGACTGCCCGGGTGGCGAGATCGTGAGCAACGGTCGTCCGCTTCTCTGCGCGACGCTGATCCAAGATAATTTGAGGTACGCGTGGTCCGACGACAGCTTCGACTCCGGCAATCATTCGCAACCCGGGCAGTGCCTGGACCTTTTCACGATGACGCCGGTGGACTGGTACACCTATGTGAACCGCTGGACTCTTTGCGACGACGGCTCGATGCGTCCAAGCGTCGGAGCGGGCGGCAGGCTCGCCCCGTCGTTCCTCGGCGACGATACGAACTCGGTTCCACTCGGTGAGGGTGTTAAGGACAAGCGTCTCGCCCACTTCCACAACATCTTCTGGCGCGTGCAGTTCGATCTCGGTTCCCCGACTTCCTTGCGGCTGGACGAAATCAGCTATTCAATGCAAGAGTCGAAGGTGACGACGACCGCTTCGCCGATACGCGTCGAAACGGCGACGCGAAGCAGTCTGAGGCACTCCTGGCGGTTGACCAACGAGAAGGTCCTCAACTCTGATGCTCATGCGGTCGGATACGACATCGATCTGCAGAACAGGGACTCGTACCAGAGTGTCCCGGGAGCTGAATATGCGGAGAACGACCTGATCGTGACCCAGAATCGCCCGTGCGAGCTGCTGGCAGCGGGCAACACCACGCCGCACTGTGGCCGTTCTCTCATCGACTATGTGAATGAGGAGCGACTGACCGAGCCGATACTCTGGCTTCAAAGCAGCTTTCATCATCTTCCCCGCGATGAGGATCAGCCTGTCATGAACGAGCATTGGCAGGGATTGAGCTTCACTCCACGCGGATTGTCAGCGGAGAACCCGCTGACATCGGAAGGTCACTAAGCGTCGGACTCTCTCGCTTCGTCACCCGACCAGACGGGGTGATGGTTGCCGAGCTCGTCCGTTTCATAGAGGACGTAGAGCATCCGGTGGAAGAGATCCTCGAGCGCTTGGCGGATGTCCATGTCGGCCGGATCTGTGACTTCCGTTCCGCCGAGGAGTCCACTGTCTCGCAGCGAGATCCTGATTCTGCCGACCGCGTGACTGTCGACGATCTCTGCCAACAGGAGCGAATGGAGAGTGTTGACGAGTCCGCGCAATGCGAGGAGATCCTGACGGGAAAGGTTGCGGCTGCTCATGGAGTGCATTGTGCCACCTCTTGTGTATGGGTGTATCGAGGCGCATCCCGTCTGCGTGCCGGGGACGGCAAGTGCCCAGCTCCTTCGTCGGATTCCCGTTATCCGCATGCTCGCCTCAAAACCGCGATGCGAGGTGGCGAGCGCCTCTTCCTTCTTCGTATAGCGACGCCGGGTGGCTGAGCTCGAATGGGAAGAGGCTGAGCCCGAGCAGGAAAGGTCGGCCCCTGGTCAGCCGGACTGGGTGGGGAACGGCCCGAGGTCGAGCAGGAAGCGGAGGATCTCGCCGGCCGGGGCGCGGACGGCGGGGCCGGAGCCGAGCGACCAGGAGGCGTCGGTCGGCACGAGGGAGCTGCCGCGGGCCGCCGCGCGGATGGCGAGCGGGGCGCGGAGCGAGCGGTCCAGCGCCACGGCCCCGCTCACCTTCTCGGGGAGCACGGTCTCGGGGGCGAGGGCGAGCTCCACCCGGACGGCCTCGACCAGCTCGGCGACGCCGGTGGGGCCGTGACCGGCGCGGCGGGCGGTGGCGAGGGCGGTGAGAGCCGCCGGCAGCGCTGCCGGGGCGGGAGGATCGGCGGCCTCGCGAGCGCCGAGGCGGGAGGCGAGCCGCTGCGTCGTGCTGCTGGAGAGCCGCACGACGAGGGCGCCGAGAAGAGGGGTGGAGACGGCACTGGCCGCCCCGCCCTCCGCGAAGGAGGGGGAGGCGGCCAGGACGGCGAGCCGGTCGAGCCGATCCGCGACGAGCGGGCGCCAGTCGTTGCTGACCCCCGACTCGTCGACCGAGGCTCCGGAGCTGAGCGGCAGGAACCGCGACCAGTCGGCCACGACCGGAGCGGCTAGCGTCCGCCGGAGCGGCGCTTGTTGTAGACGTCGAAGGCGACCGCGAGCAGGAGCACGAGGCCCTTGACCGCCTGCTGCCACTCGATGCCGATGCCCATGATCGACATGCCGTTGTTCAGGACGCCGATGATCAGACCACCGAGGATCGCGCCGCCGATGGTGCCGACGCCGCCCTGGACGGCCGCGCCGCCGATGAACGCGGCCGAGATGGCCTCGAGTTCGAAGCCGTCGCCGGCCTTCGGGCCCGCCAGGTTGAGGCGGGCGGTGAAGACGAGGCCGGCCAGCGCCGCGAGGACGCCCATGTTGACGAACAGCCAGAAGGTGACGTTGCGCGTCTTGATGCCCGAGAGCTCCGCGGCGTGCAGGTTGCCGCCGATGGCGTAGACGTGGCGGCCGAAGACCGAGCGGTTCATCACGACGCCGTAGACGAGGACGAGGACGGCGAGGACGATCAGGGTCACCGGGATGCCCTTGAACGACGAGAGCGCGAAGGCGAACGCGGCGACGACGACGGCGATGAGGACGAGCTTGGTGACGAACCAGGCGCCGGGCTCGACGCCCTGGTTGTACTTCTGGCGGCCGCGGCGGGTGCGCACCGACTGGACGGTGAACGCGACGATCGCGAGCGCGCCGACGCCGAGCGACAGCGGGTCGAGACCGGTGGTCTCGCCGAACAGGTCGGTGAGGAAGCCGTTGCCCAGGGCGCGGTACTCGATCGGGAAGGAGCCGATGTTCGCGTTGCCGAGGACGACGAGCGCCAGGCCGCGGAAGATCAGCATGCCCGCCAGGGTCACGATGAACGCGGGTATCCCCACGAACGCGATCCAGAAGCCCTGCCAGGCGCCCACCAGAGCTCCGATGAGCAGCGAGAGCACGATCGAGACGAACCACGGCAGGCCCATGTTGACGGCGAAGACACCGGACATGGCGCCGACGAACGCGGCGATCGAGCCGACCGAGAGGTCGATGTGCCCGGCCACGATGACCATCACCATGCCGATGGCGAGGATGAGGATGTAGCCGTTCTGGACGATCAGGTTCGAGATGTTCTGCGGACGCAGGAGGATCCCGTTGGTCATGATCTGGAACAGCAGCACCACCACGATCAGGGCGATGAAGATGCCGTTCTTGCCCAGGTCGCCCAGCACGTGGCTGAGGCGCTTGGTGAACGCGTTCTCGGTGGGGTTCACCTGCGCTCCCGCCGCCGTCGGCGGGGTGTTCTGCAGATCGGTCATCGTTGCTTCTCCTGGGTCATGAGGGTGAGGACGGCCTCGGGCGTGGCCTCGGCGATGGGCAGCTCGCCCGTGATGCGGCCCTCCGACAGCGCGTAGACGCGGTCGCAGATGCCGAGCAGCTCGGGCAGCTCGGAGGAGATGACGATGATCCCCTTACCCTCCGCCGCGAGCTTGTTGATGATGGTGTAGATCTCGTACTTCGCACCCACGTCGATGCCGCGGGTGGGCTCGTCGAGGATCAGGACGTCCGGGTCGGAGTAGATCCACTTCGACAGGACGACCTTCTGCTGGTTGCCGCCGGAGAGCTTCCCGGTCTTGGCGAGCACGGTCGGCGACTTGATGTTCATGCTGCCGCGGTACTCGTTGGCGACCTCGAACTCGCGGTTGTCGTCGACGAGTCCGGCGCTGGACACCTTGGGCAGCGACGCGAGCGAGATGTTCCGCTTGATGTCGTCGATCAGGTTCAGGCCGTAGTGCTTGCGGTCCTCGGTGGCGTAGGCGAGGCCGTGGGCGATCGCCTCCGACACGTTGCGCATCTTGATCTCCTTGCCGGCCTTGAAGACCTGGCCGGAGATGCGGCTGCCGTAGGAACGGCCGAAGAGGCTCATCGCGAACTCGGTGCGGCCGGCGCCCATCAGGCCCGCGATGCCGACGATCTCGCCGCGGTGCACGGTGAGGTTCACCTTGTCGACCATGACGCGCGTCGGGTCCTGCGGGTGGTGCGCGGTCCAGTCGACGACGCGGAGGATCTCCTCGCCGATGTGCGGCGTGTGGTCCGGGTAGCGGTGGTCGAGGTCGCGGCCGACCATGTCCTTGATGATCCGGTCTTCGGTCACGTCGTCGTGCGCGATCGTCTCGATCGTCTTGCCGTCCCGGATGACCGTGACGGTGTCGGCGATCTTCTTGATCTCGTTGAGCTTGTGGCTGATGATCAGCGAGGTGATGCCCTGCTCCTTGAGGTGCAGGATCAGGTCGAGCAGGTGGTCGGAGTCCTCGTCGTTGAGCGCCGCGGTGGGCTCGTCGAGGATGAGCAGCTTGACTCGCTTGGACAGCGCCTTGGCGATCTCGACGAGCTGCTGCTTGCCGACTCCGATGTCCTGGATCTTGGTGGTGGGGTTCTCCTTCAGGCCGACCCGGGCGAGCAGCGAGGCCGCCTCCTGGTTGGTCTTGTTCCAGTCGATCAGACCGGCGAAGCCGCGGACCTCGTTGCCGAGGAAGATGTTCTCCGCGATGGAGAGGTAGGGGCTGAGGGCCAGCTCCTGGTGGATGATGACGATGCCCTTCGCCTCCGAGTCGCGGATGCTGGCGAACTGCATCACCTCGTCCTCGAAGACGATGTCGCCCTCGTACGTGCCGTGCGGGTACACGCCCGACAGCACCTTCATCAGCGTCGACTTGCCGGCGCCGTTCTCTCCGCAGATCGCGTGGACTTCGCCGCGCTCGGCGTTCAGCGTGACGTCCTGGAGCGCCTTCACGCCCGGGAACGTCTTGGTGATGCCGCGCATCTCGAGGATGTTCGTGGTCACGCGTGCCTCCCTTCCTTCGTAGTGGGGGAGGGCGCCCGATGGGCGCCCTCCCGGGGTCGTGCTGACTTCAGTGGAGGTGGCGCTTAGCCGTTGACCTCGGCGTCGGTGTAGTAGCCGCCGTCGACCAGCACGGACTGGATCTGGTCCTTGGTGACGATGACCGGCTCGAGCAGGAAGGACGGGACGACCTTCTCGCCGTTGTCGTAGGTCTCGGTGTCGTTGACCTCGGGCTCGGTGCCCTCGAGGACGGCCTGGGCCATGAGCACGGCCTCCTTGGCGAGCTCGCGGGTGTCCTTGTAGATGGTCGCGTACTGCTCACCCGAGATGATCGCCTTGACGGAGTCGAGCTCGGCGTCCTGACCGGTGATGATCGGGAAGTCGGTGCCCACGGTGTAGCCGGCGTCCGTCAGCGCGGAGATGATGCCGCGGCTGAGGCCGTCGTAGGGCGAGAGGACGCCCTGGATCTTCGAGCCGTCGGAGTACGTCTTGGTGATGATGTCCTCCATGCGGCTCTGGGCGACCTCGGGGTCCCAGCGCAGCGTGGCGACGGTGTTGAACTCGGTCTCGCCCGACTTCACGACGAGGGTGCCCGCGTCGATGAATGGCTTGAGGGTGTCCATCGCGCCGTTGAAGAAGAACGTGGCGTTGTTGTCGTCGGGGCTGCCGGCGAAGAGCTCGATGTTGAAGGGGCCGGCCGGGGCGCTCGCCGCGGCGGTGCCCTCGAGGTCGGTCAGGCCGAGGCCCGCGAGGAGCGAGGTGGCCTGCTGGACGCCGACCTTGTAGTTGTCGAACGTGGCGTAGTAGTCGACGTTCGGCGAGTCGCGGATGAGGCGGTCGTAGGCGATGACGGGGATGTCGTTGGCCTTGGCCTCCTCCAGCACGCTGGTGAGGGTGGTGCCGTCGATCGAGGCGACGATCAGGGCCTTGGCGCCCTTGGTGATCATGTTCTCGAGCTGCGAGACCTGGGTGGGGATGTCGTCCTCGGCGTACTGCAGGTCGACCTGGTAGCCGGCGTCCTCGAGCTGCGACTTGACGTTGTTGCCGTCGGCGATCCAGCGCTCGGAGGACTTGGTCGGCATCGCGACGCCGACGAGGCCGCCGTCGCCCGAGCCGGAGCCCGAGTCGCCGGAGCCGCTCGAGCAGGCCGCGAGGGAGAGGATCATCGCGCCGCCGGCGAGGCCGGCGATGAGAGCGCGCTTCATTGTGGTCACTGTGATTCCTTCGTCATTGAATGCAGCGGGTGCTGGGCTGCCGCGGGGTGCCAGCGGCGGCGGGACGCTCATGTGAGCGATCACATGGAGTGATGCTAGACCCGCTGGCGGCAATCGTGCCACCACGGATGTCTCGACTCGATAACGGCGCGGATCATCGGTGCGCCGCGCGCACGACGGCCGCGAGCGACCGGGGAACGGCGGTGGAGCCGCGGACCATCAGCTGCGGGTCGATCGGCGGAGACGCCTCGGGACGCTCGCCCTCGATCAGGCTCAGCAGCGTGGCCACGCAGCGTCGGCCGAGCTCGGCGAAGTCCTGCCGCACGCTCGTCAGCGGCGGCCAGTAGTAGGCGGCTTCGGGGATGTCGTCGAAGCCGATGACGCTGACGTCCTCGGGGACGCGGATCCCGCGCTCGTGGAACGCGCTCATCACGCCGAGCGCCATCTGGTCGTTGGCGGCGAAGACCGCGGTGACGTCGAGGAGGCGGCTGAGCTCGAGGCCGACGTGGTGGCCGCGCTCGGCGCTCCAGTCGCCGAGGATCGGCGGGCGCAGCGGCAGGTTCCGGTCGCCGAGCTCCACCAGGTAGCCGCGCATCCTGGCCTCGGCCTCGATCCAGTCCTGCGGACCGGAGAGGTGCACGATCTCGGTGTGGCCGAGCTCGATCAGGTGCGCGGTCGCCATCCGTGCGCCGGCCATCTGGTCGACGTAGAGCGCGTCGCCGCGCTCGGCGTCGGTGGTCTGCAGGGTGACGTTCGGGATCCGCAGCGCGACGCCGGAGAGGATGTCGAAGACGCGGATCTGCGGGGCGATGACCACCAGACCCTCGACCGCCTGGTTGAGCAGGTGCCGGATCCCGGCCTGGATGGAGTCGCCGTCGGTGCCGTCGACGTTGGCCGTGACGACGAGGTAGCCGGCGTCGCGGGCGGCGACCTCGATGGCCTGGATGCTCGACGCGGGGCCGAACTGGAGGCTCTGCGAGGAGAGCACGCCGATGGTGCGGGTGCGGCTGGTGACCAGGGCGCGGGCGGCGAGGTTGGGCCGGTAGTCGAGCTCGGCCATCACGCCGAGCACGCGCTTCTTGGTCTCGGCGCGCAGGCTCGGGTGGTCGTTGAGCACGCGGGAGACGGTCTGGTGCGACACTCCGGCGGCCCGGGCGACGTCGTAGATGCTCGGGGCCCGCGGCGCGGGCTTGTCTTCCGGCATCGGGCACCGTGGCTTCCTGTGATCGGGCGGCGCTTCGTCGCAGGGACGCGGGTGCCGCTGCGATGCGGGGCCCGCCCGTCCGCGGGCGCGTGTGAGCACACCTTACGTCTCCCGCGGGGCGGAACCCCTCTCAGGGGGACGCGGGGGTGCTCGGAGGTCCGGCTCGCGGGATGAGGTCGGGCTCGCGGGATCGCGGGGTTCCGGCGTGCCGGGGGTGGTTCCGCGTGCCGGAGGTGGGGCGGGCGGAGGTTCGGCTCGTGGAATGGAGTCGGGCTCGTCGGATTGCGCAGTTCTTGCGTGCCGGGGGTGTTCTCGCGTGCCGGAGGTGATGGGGCGGAGGTTCGGCTCGTGGGATGGAGTCGGGCTCGTCGGATCGGGGGGTGGCGGCGTGCCGGAGGTGGTTTCGCGTGCCGGAGGTGGGTGGGGCGGAGGTTCGGCTCGTGGGATGGAGTCGGGCTCGTCGGATCGGGGGGTTCCGGCGTGCCGGAGGTGGTTCCGCGTGCCGGAGGTGGGTGGGGCGGCGGTTCGGCTCGTGGAATGGAGTGGGGCTCGCGGGTTTGCGGGGTTTCGGCGTGCCGGGGGTGGTTCCGCGTGCCGGAGGTGGCGCGGACGGAGGCTCAGGCGGGCGGGGTCGGCGCGTCGTCGGGGCCCGTGGCGGGGGCGGCGTGGCGGCCGCGGGTGGCGAGCGCGCCCTCGCTGATGCGGAGGACGCGGTCGGCCGAGGCCTGGACGGAGGCGTCGTGGGTGGCGATCAGGGCGGTCGCCGACTCGGCGTGCACGACCGCGCGGATGAGGTCCATGATCGCCGCGCCGGTCGCCGCGTCGAGCTGGCCGGTCGGCTCGTCCGCGATCAGGAGCCGCGGCGAGGCGGCGAGGGCGCGGGCGATCGCGACGCGCTGCTGCTGGCCGCCGGAGAGCTCACCCGGGCGGGAGCGGCCGCGGCCGGCGAGGCCGACCAGGTCGAGGAGGTGGGCGACGCGCTCGTCCCGGCGGGCCGGCTCCTCGCGGCGCAGGCGGAGCGGGAGGCCGACGTTCTCGGCGATGGTCAGGTGCGGCAGGAGCCCGAAGGTCTGGAAGACGAAGGCCAGGGAGTCGCGGCGCAGGCGGGTGCGGGCCGCTTCGTCGAGGCCGGTGACCGGCTCGCCGTCGAGGAGGACGGTGCCGGAGGTGGGCACGTCGAGGCCGCTGATGCAGTTCAGCAGCGTCGTCTTGCCGGAGCCGGAGCGGCCGGAGAGGGCGACGATCTGGCCGCGCGGGATGCGGAACGAGACGTCGCGCAGGGCGGTCACGTCGCCGGCCGGGGTGCGGAAGGTGCGGGTGAGGGACTCGACCACGAGCACGTCGGTCATCGCGGGGGCTCCTCGGGGGCGGAGTCGGCGGCCGGGTCGATCTCGCGGCGCTCGGGCCAGACGCCGACGTGGTCGCCCTCGAGCGTCAGCCGCACCCGGTCCTCGAGCTTCAGCGCGTCGCGGTACTCGGCGGGCAGTTGCAGCCGACCGACCCGGTCGAGGACGGCGAACTCCTCCTCGGAGGTGGTGGTGCCGCCGCTCGCGTCGAGCTCGTCGCGGCGGAGGGTCTCGGAGGAGATCCGGCCGTCGCGGATCGCGACCGCGCGCTGCACCTGGCCGGCGACCGTCGGGTCGTGGGTGACGATCAGGATCGTGCAGCCGAGCGACTCGTTCACCGCGCGGAGGGCGGCGAAGACCTCGTCGCCGGTGCGGGCGTCGAGCTGGCCGGTGGGCTCGTCGGCGAGCAGGACGCGCGGCGAGCCGGCCAGGGCGACGGCGATGGAGACGCGCTGCTGCTCGCCTCCTGAGAGCGCGGCCGGTCGGCGGTCGGCCTTCTCGGCGAGGCCGAGCATCCCGAGCAGCTCGTGCGCCCTCGCCGCCCGCTCGCGCCGGCCGCGCCCCGCCAGGGCGAGCGGCAGGGCGACGTTCTCGGCGGCGGTGAGCGCGGGCAGCAGGTTCCTCGCGGACTGCTGGCGGACGAAGCCGACGCTCGAGCGGCGGTAGCGGACCAGCTCGGCGCCGCGGAGGGCGGAGAGGTCGTGGCCGTCGAGACGGGCGCGGCCGGCGGTGGGGGCGTCGAGTCCGGAGAGGATGCCGAGCAGCGTCGACTTGCCGGAGCCGGACGCGCCCACGATCGCCAGGACCTCGCCCGCGCCGACGAGCAGGTCGAGGCCCTGCAGCGCCTGCACCTCGACGCCGCCGGCGCGGAAGACGCGGACGAGGGCGTCGCAGACGATCAGCGCCTCGGCGCCGTACTCGCCGGTGCGGCGGGCGGCCAGGGTGCCGGTGGGGAGCGGCGCGCCGGCGGGCGCGTTGTCACGCCCGGGTGATCGGCCGATTCGTGCCGTCCTCGTAGGGCTCGCTGCGCTGCTGGGGCTCATGATTCCTCTCCGGATCTCAGGATGTCGGCTGTGCGCACGCGGCGCGAGAGCGGGGCGTCGACCGCGAGGGCGAGCGCGAGGGCGGCGACGGCCGCGCCGAGCAGGCCGACGGGCAGCGGCCACGGGATCGAGAGGGCCGCGTCGCCGCCGACGAGGGTCTCCACGCCGAACGCCGGCCAGGCCGCGGCGAGGACGACGGCCGCGGCGACCGCTCCGCCGACGACCCCGCTCAGCACCGCCGGGACCAGCTCGCCGGCCGCCAGGACGAGCCGCGCACGACCGGGGACGCCGAGCGCGCTGAGCAGGGCGAGGGTCCCGCCGCGCCGGCGTGCGCCGAGGACCGTGGTGACCAGGAGGGCGAGGACGGCGAGCGCCGCGGTGGCCAGGAGCGAGAGTCCGGTCGCGTCCGCGACGCCGGCGACGAGGGCGGAATCGCGCTGCCGTTCCAGCACGTCGGAGCGGAGGATCGTGCCATCCGGGAGGGCCGCGCGGTCGACTGCGCCGACGGCGAGGACCGTGCCGGGCGGTGCCGGGGAGTCGCCGCCCGCGGCGGTGACGGCGGCGGTCAGCGCCTCGCGGTCGACCACGACGACGGAGGTGTCGATCCGGTCAGGGCCCGCCACAGGCTCCCCGGTGACCACCGCCTGCAGCAGTGCGCCGTCCACCTCGAGCCCGAACGGCGCGGTGCCGAGGGAGGCGGCGAGTCGCGCGTCGACCAGGACGGGCACCGGTTCGGCGGGGCCGGTCGCGACGAGGGCGCGGACGGCCTCGGCGGAGGCGTGCTGCGGCTGGTCGTCGGGCAGCGCGGCGAGCAGGTCGGCGTAGTCGTCGTCGACGCTCAGCACGGTCGCGGT
This sequence comes from Rathayibacter sp. PhB186, assembly GCF_003751825.1. NCBI lineage: Bacteria > Bacillati > Actinomycetota > Actinomycetes > Micrococcales > Microbacteriaceae > Rathayibacter > Rathayibacter sp. PhB186. Next base: position 147,686 of record NZ_RJKO01000009.1, read on the forward strand.
GAGGGAGGCGGTGGGGCTGCGGACCTCCACGGCGTCGAGGGCGCCGATCGCGGCGGTGACCGCGCCGCCGTCGGCGAGGCTCGCGGCGAGCGCGGGACCGGCGGCGGCGTCGTCGACCCGGACGTCCGCGCCGACGGTACGCCAGGACAGCGACTCCTGACCCGCCGCGACGGTCTGCAGCAGCACCAGCGAGGTGAGGGCGGTGCTCGCCGCGAGCACCAGGGTCGCGAGGGTGAGCAGCGAGCGGCCCTCCTGCGCGCCGGCGCCGGCGAGCAGCGGACCGGGGCCGCGCATGCCGGCGGCCGCCCGGCGCAGCGGGGCGAGCAGCGCGGCGGGCAGGGGCGCCAGCGCCAGCGCGATCACCGCCGCGCAGAGCACCGGCGCGACCAGGGCGAGCGGGTCGACGCCGCCGCTCGAGCGCGCCCCGCCGCGCAGCGCCGCGACCGCGATGACGGCCAGTGCCAGGAGGAGGCCCGCCCCGGCGAGGCGGAGGACGCGGATCCGGCGCGGCGGGCGGAGCAGCGGGCGCAGCACTGCGACGACGGGCGCGACCACGAGCACGCCGGCGACGGCGATCAGGAGGCCGGGCGACTCCGGCGGGGCACCGAGGGCGGCGGCGGTCGCGAGCCCGAGCGCGGCGCCGAGCGCGGTGAGGATCAGCGCCTCGACGCCCGCGTGGCTCCCGAGCAGGCCGAGGGAGGCGCCGTGCGAGCGCAGCAGCGCGATCTCGGGGCGCCGCCGCCGGGTGAGCGCGGTACTGGCGAGACCGGTGACCAGCACCGCGACGCCGAGCAGCCCGGCGGCGAGGGTGGACAGCTGCGCGGTGGCGGCCGCGGCGGCCGGCGGGAGCGCGGCGAGGGCCTCCTCGTAGCCGGACTCCGCGGCGACGCTCAGCGGAGCGCCCTCGGTGATCGTCGAGGTCGACGTCTCGAGCGCGTCGATCTCGCGGCGCACCGTCTCCGTCCGCGCCAGGTCGAAGCGCGCGGGCTCGACGCTGACGCGGATCGTGCCCACGGCCGGTTCTTGAAGCAGCAGGCCGATCCGGTCGAAGACGACGGGACTCGTGAGGGCGACGACGACGGGCTGCGGCTCGCCGCCGCTGCTGCCGGAGGTGCCGGGCTGCCAGAGGCCGGGCAGGTCGGTCCAGGCGGCGGCGGACGGGTCGACGGGCTCGATGACACCGGTGATGCGGAGCGAGGGGCCGCCGCCGCGGGAGGCGCCGTCGATCGCGTCGCCCACCGAGAGCCCGGCGGCGGCGGCGCTCGCCGAGGAGACGACGACCGGGGCGGGGTCGCCCGGGTCCTCCTCCGCGGGCAGCGCGCCGGCGACCAGCCGGACGCCGTCGGCGGCCGCCGGATCGAGGACGCCGACGCGAACGACGGCGTCGCCGGCGGGGATCCGCGCGGGCTCCTCCGGACCGAGGATGGCGGTGTCGATGCTCCGGACGACGTCGAGGAGCGGCGCGGGCAGGCGCTCGGGGAGCTCGTCGGCGAGGGTGAGCAGGCGTTCGGAGGTGGTGGTGTCGTAGCCGGAGACGTCGGCGACGGTGCTCAGGAGGCGGAGGTCGGCGTCGCTCCCGGCTGCGCTGACCGCCTCGACCGCGGCGGCGTCGAGGGTGGTGCGCAGCTGGTGCGGCACGGCGACGGCGAGGGCTGCGGTCAGGGCCGTGAGCACGAGGATTCCGAGCAGGGCGACGAGGTCGCGGCGGGCGCGGCGGGCGATCAGGAAGGCGGCGGCGCCGACGGCGCGGAGGCCGTCGGTGCGGCGGGCTGGGGAGGGGGCGGCGGTGACCTGCGCCGGGCGGGCGGCGGCGCTCGGGCGCCCGGACGCGGTCATCCGTCCGCCCCCTGCCGGAGCAGCTCGGACAGCGGCAGGCGCCGCTGGGCGAGGGCGAGGGCCGCCGAGACGGCGGCGAGCGCGAGCAGCAGGGCCACCGGCAGGAGCGAGACGGCCTGCCACGGCACCACCAGCTCGACCGGGCGGCCGCTCGCGCCCGCGGCCAGGCGGCTGCCGGTGAGCGCCAGCACGGCCCAGCCACCGGCCAGGCCGACGAGCACGCCGGCCAGCGCGGTCGCGGCGGTGTCGGCGGAGAGGACGGCGAGCATCCCGCGCCGGGAGAGCCCGATCGCCCGCAGCTGCGCCGCCTCGAGGCGTCGCGCGCGGGCGACCGCGGCGGCCCGGGCCGAGAAGCCGGCGAGCGCGAGCAGCAGGCTCGCCCAGACGACGACCGCGGAGGCGGCGGGGATCTCGGCGCGCAGCGGCGCCTCCTGCATCCGGCGGGCGAGGGACGCGGCGGTGACGGTCTCGGGCTCGTCCGCGGTGGTCGCGCCCGCCGCGTCCGCCGCCTCCGCCGACCAGTACTCGTCCACCAGGCTCCCGAAGGCGTCGGCCTGCACCAGTCGGTGCGCGAGCGCGCGGCCGTCGACCACGATCGTCGAGTCGGATCGCGGGCTGGACGCCAGCCCGGCCGCGAGCGACGCCAGATCGCCGGAGGTCGCGGCTCCCGGCACCTCCGGAGTGTCGCCGACCATGCGCAGCGAGACGGGGGTGCCCGCGACGAAAGCGGTGACCGCGGCCCCCGCCAGGACGTCGAGGTCGTCGGCGAGCGTCTCGGGCAGGACCGCGCCGACCGGCTCCTCCGGGTCCCAGCCGACGGCGCCGTAGGTGGTCGGCGCGGAGGAGAGCTGGGTCAGGATCGAGAGGCGCACCCCGGTCGCGGTGACCGCGACCTCGGGCGGTCGTCGGCCGGTGTCCTGGCGCGAGCCGGCCCACTCGGCGGCGCCGGTCAGCGCGAGCGGGACCGGCGTGTCCGAGCCCGCGGACAGCGTGGCGAGCGACTCGAGCGAGACGTCGACGGTGACGAAGGTGTCCGTCTCGACGTCGCGCAGGGTCGCGGTGAGCGCGACGAGGCGGAGCGACGCGGCCGGGTCGATCGCTCCCTCCGCGGTGGCCAGCGGCACCGGCTCGGTCGGCGAGGTCAGCGCGCCGAGCGGCAGGATGTCGATCCGCCCGCGCTCGTCCTCCACGGCGGCCGACACCTGCACCTCGAGCCCCTCCGGCGCGTCGAGTCCGGCGAGCAGCTGGAGCCCGGTGGTCCCGGCGGGCAGGGCGGGGCCGGTGTCGACGCGGTCCTCAGCGCGCAGCTCCCCGGCGATGTCGGCGCCGCCCGCGCGCGGGACCGGGCCCGATCCCGTGCCGAGCAGCTGCCGGGCGCGGGCGTCGAGGGCGAGGATCTGCGCCGCCGCGCCGGGTCCCTCGCTCCCGAGACCGGGCGGGGCCTCCTTCGCCACGAGACTCTGCCGGCGGAGCACGGGCGCGCCGTCGGCCGAGACCGACGACCGGGCGGGAGCGCCGAGGGCGACCGCGGCCTCGTCGCGGACGCCCTGCTGCCAGGTCGCGCTCGCACCGAGCGCCACGACCGAGGCGCCGACGGTGAGCGCGACGAGCACGATGCCGGTCGAGCGACCGCGTCCGCGTGCGGCGAACCAGCCGGCCAGCGGAGCGACGGCGCCGCGCGAGCGGACCGCGAGGGCCGCGACCGGCCGCGCGCACAGCTCCGCCAGCCGCGCGCCGACCACGGCGATCGCGCCGAGCAGCAGCGCGGGGGTGAGAGTGAGCAGGAGGTCGCCGCGCTCGGTGCCGCCGGTCGCCGCGCGCCAGACCAGCACGGCCGCGACGACGACGAGGATCGTCTGGCCGGCCGCGGCGAGCGGGCCCTCGCCTGCGGCCGGCGCGGGCGGCAGGGCGACGAGGACGCCGACGACGAGCGCCACCGCGGCGGCGCAGAGCAGGGCGGCGGCGTCCGGCAGCACCCAGCGGGGGAGGCCCGCGGCGTCGAGCGGCGGCGCGGAGACGACCAGCGCGTGCAGCAGGACACCGCCCCACGGGCTGAGCGCCGCGATCACCGCGGCGACCGCGAGGCCGTCGACCGCCACCGCGCCCACCCGCTGCAAGGGAGTCGCTCCGCGCTCGCGCAGCCGCTCGATCTCCTCGCGGCGCGCCTCGGCGAGCAGCCCGGTGACGGCGCGGGCGCAGACCACGAGGACGACCGCCAGCAGCAGCGCGACGACGAGGGCGGCGGCGCGCGACCCGGCGAGACCGTCCGCCACGTCGTCGAGGGCGGCGGGCAGCTCGGTGTCGACGAAGAGCGAGCCGTTCGGATGCGGGACGGCGCGGGCGATCTCGAGGTCCGCGTCCCCGGCCGCGGCGCGCAGCTCGGCGAGGCCCTCGACTCCGGTGCTCGGGAACCGCGGGCTCTCGACGGCCTCGAGTTGCGCAGGGACGAGGCCGGAGGCGTCCAGTCCGCCCGGCGCGGTGATCAGCGGACCGACGGCGTGGACGGGGTTGTAGAAGGAGCGGTTCGGCTCGGCGAAGTCCTGCACGTCGCCCTGCGCGAGGAGCGGGTCGTTCTCCCAGTAGTCGGTGGAGTCGCGGGAGGCGGAGTAGAGGCCGTCGATCCGGAGGGGGGCTTCGTCGCCGAGGGTGATCGAGTCGCCGACGGCGAGACCCAGGGAGCGGGCGGCGATCTCGGGGAGGGCGACGCCGGGCGCGGCCGTCGGCCAGGCGCCCGCGGTGAGGACGGCGTCGGTGGCCGGGTCGTCGAGCTCGACGAGGTAGGAGTAGACGCCCTCCGCGGTCGTCGCCCACTCGGAGCTCGCCCAGCCGCTGCTCGTCCACATGACGTCGCCGCCGTAGGCCTCGCGGGTCGCGGTGTCGGCCGCCTCGCGCGCCGCAGTGACCGGGCTGCCGGGGCCGAGGACGCGCACGGTGACGTCGACGCGCTCCGAGCCGAGGGAGGTCAGCGCTCCGCTGACGCCGGCCTGCTCGGACGAGCGGACGAGCAGGAGCGCCCCGCAGAGCACGGAGCCGGCGAGGACCGCGACGGCGACGACGAGCGCGAAGAGCCGGGAGTGGCTGCGCCAGCGGCGCACCGCCAGCGACCCGGCCCAGGCGGGCAGCGAGCCGGACGCGGTGACGACCGTGCACCTCCATCGGTGAAGCAGGACCAGCGGACGGGACCGCCAGCCGAGTCTAAGGCGGCGGTGCGGTCGCGGGGGTGCGCTGGACCCGTCGTTCTGCGGCGCGGGTCCGGGGCGGGCGGCTCCTGTGGACTCCGGCTCGCCGAACGCCGTCCGGCTCGCGGGATCAGCGGGTTCCGGCGTGCCGGAGGTGGTTCCGCGTGCCGGAGGTGGCGCATCGGAGGTTCGGCTCGCGGAACGGCGTCCGGCTCGCAGGATCGCGCGGTTCCTGCGTGCCGGAGGTGTTCTCGCGTGCCGGAGGTGGGGGCGTCGGAGGTTCGGCTCGTGGAACGACCTCGGGCTCGTCGTTTCGGGAGCTTTTCGCGTGCCGGAGACGGTTCCGCGTGCCGGAGGTGGGCGGGGGAGCGGCGGTGGGCGGGAGGGTAGGCGCTCGACAGCGAGATGGCCAGCACCTCGCCAGCGGAGCGGGGGTGGACCGACGATGAAGGGGCAGGCGGGACGCGCATCGGCGCACGACCGGCGCGACGGCCCGCCCCATCCGCACCGCTCCGCATCACCGCGGGCACCGACGAGAGGACGACCGATGGGCTTCTGGGGACAGGACGACGACGACTCGCACGGCAGGCCGCGCCCGGTCGACGAGCCGCTGGGCGAGCTGGAGCTCGTGCACGAGTTCACCGAGGGGCCGATGCCGACGGGTGTGAGCGTGTCGCACACGGGCCGGATCTTCGTGAACTTCCCGAAGTGGGGCGACGAGGTGCCGGCGACGGTCGTGGAGCTGCGGGACGGCGTCGCGGTGCCGTTCCCGGACGAGGCGTGGAACTCGCCCGACGGGGACGACGACGCGGGGGCGCTGGTCTCGGTGCAGAGCATCGTGGTCGATCCGGCCGACCGGCTGTGGATCCTGGACACGGGCAGCCCGCTGTTCCAGCCGACGAAGCGCGGCGGGCCGAAGCTCGTCTGCGTCGACCTGGCGACGGACACGGTCGAGAAGGTGATCGTCCTCGAGCCGGACGTCGCGCTGCCGACGACCTACCTGAACGACATCCGCTTCGATCTGCGGCGCGGGATCGCCTACATCACCGACTCCGCCGACTCCGGGCCGAACGGGATCATCGTCGTGGACCTCGAGTCCGGCACTGCCTGGCGCCGCCTGCACGAGCACCCCAGCACCAAGGCGCTGACGCCGCCCGAGCTCGTGCCGATGGCCGAGGGGCGGGTGCTGATGAAGCGGCCGGCCGACGGCGACCCCGAGCCCGTGACGATGGGCGCGGACGGCATCGCGATCTCGGCCGACGGCGAGCGGCTCTGGTACTGCCCGCTCGCCTCGCGGCGCTGGTACAGCGTGGCGACCGACGCGCTCGTCGACCGCGGCGTCTCCGACGAGGACGTCGCTGCGACGGTCGTCGACGAGGGCGACAAGGGCGGCGGGGCGGACGGACTCGAGACGGACGACCGGGGCCGCTTCTACGCGACGAGCTACGAGAACAACGCGATCGTGCGCCGCCGCACCGACGGCACCATCGAGACCCTCGTGCACGACGAGCGCCTGCTCTGGCCCGACACGATGTCGCTCGCGACGGACGGGCACCTCTACGTCACCGCCAACCAGCTGCACCGGCAGGCGGACTACCAGGGCGGGACGGACCTGCGGACCTACCCGTACTCGCTGTTCCGCCTCGCGGTCGACGCGGGGCCGGTGCTGCTGCGCTGATCGGCGATGCATGCCGGTCGCGGACAGGACCGTGCCGATCGTGCGCCGAACGATGCCGGTCACGGGCCGAACCATGCCGGTCGCGCGTCGAAACATGCTGGTCGAGTAGCCGTCCGCGGGACGGCGTATCGAGACCCCGCGTCTGCAGAACGGTGGATCTTGATACGCCCGCTGCGCGGGCTACTCGATCAGCAGGAGGCGGGTTTCTCGCTGGAAGCGCCGCCTTTCATGCTGGTCGAGTAGCCCCGAAGGGGCGTATCGAGACCCTGCGTCTCCAGAAGGGTGGATCTCGATACGCCTGCTGCGCGGGCTACTCGATCAGCATGGGTGGGCCTGCTGCGCGGGCTACTCGATCAGCATGAGCCGTCAGGCGACGCCGGCCGCGCGGCGCACGAGCTCGGCGACCGTGGCGCGGGTCCCGTCGTCGGCCGCGGTGAGCGCGTAGGCCGTCGGCCAGATCGTGCCGTCGTCGAGCTGCGCGCCGTCCTGGAAGCCGAGTGTCGAGTAGCGGGTGCCGAACTTCGCGCCCGGCTGGAAGAAGACGATCGCCTTGCCGTCGGCGCGCGCGTACGCGGGGAAGCCGTACCAGGTCTTCGGCAGCAGCTCGGGCGCCTCGGCGGCCACGACCTCGTGCAGCATCTGCGCGATCGGACGCTCGACGTCCGTCATCGCCGCGATCGCCGCCTCCGCGTCGGCCTTCTCCGCGGCGGTCTTGTCGGCGCTCTTCTGGCGCTTCGCCTCCTCGCGCAGCTCGGCGGCGCGCTGCTTCATCGCGGCGCGCTCCTCTTTCGTGAAGCCGTCAGCCATGGGAGTCTCCTTCGCGCGGGCCCGGGCGGTCCGTCGGGGCTCATCGTGGCAGTCGGCGGCGATCGCGGCAACGGCGGAGACGGCCGCCCGCTCGGCAGCCGTGTCGGCGGCCGCCGGTAGCGTGGACGGATGCGCCTCCTCCTGATCCGCCACGGCCAGACCCCCTCCAACGTCGACGGCATCCTCGACACCCGCATCCCCGGACCCGGGCTCACCGAGCTCGGCCGCAGCCAAGCGGCGGCCCTGCCGACGACGCTCGCCGACGAGCCGATCGGCGCGCTCTTCGTCTCGACGATGAAGCGCACCCACGAGACGGCCGCGCCCCTGGCCGCCGCGCTCGGGCTCGAACCGGTCGAGCGCGCAGGCATCCGCGAGATCGCGGCCGCGGGCCTGGAGATGCGGGGCGACGAGGCCGCGGTCGAGGAGTACATGGGCACGGTGTTCCGCTGGGCGGGTGGCGAGACCTCGCTGCGCCTGGCGGGCGGCGAGACCGGTGACGAGTTCGCCGCCCGCTACGACGCGGTGGTGGCGGAGGCGGAGGCCACCGGCCACGACGTCGTCGCGCTGGTCAGCCACGGCGCCGCCATCCGCTGCTGGGCCGGGCTCCGCTCGCTCGACCTCGATGCGGACTTCATCGCCGACCACCTCCTCGACAACACCGGCATCGTGGTCCTCGAAGGCTCGGGCTCGGAGTGGTCGCTCGTCTCCTGGGAGGGCGAGCCGGTCAGCGGCGTCGGCGTCACGGCCCCGTCCGGGCCGGCGGGCGAGACGACGGACTGACGGCGGGGGATCTCGATACGCCCGCTTCGCGGGCTGCTCGATCAGCATGAGAGGTCCGCTGCGTGGGCTGCTCGATCAGCATGAGAGGTCCGCTGCGCGGGCTGCTCGATCGACATGAGAGGTCCGTTGCGCGGGCTGCTCGATCATCCGGGCGCAAGCGGGCATCCGCTGGTAACGATCGGGCAACGGCGCGGAAAACAGCCCTGACCAGCACGGACGTCACCGCATAGCCCGGCTCTGCATCGTTGCAGACCGCCTGATGCGGGGCCCGCCGTTTGTCCGGACGGACACCCGCGGCTACCGTGGACGGCGGTCCTCGAGACCCCGATGAATCGGTCCGCGCTCGTGCGGCGTCCTCCCCGACGTGCCGCGAGCGTACGGTCAACGGGTGCGCGAGGCGGCCCCGTGGCCGCCTCCCGGACGAACCGGAATCGCCTCTGCGCCCCCTCCGCTCACCGCGGCGGGACGCCCGCGGAGGCTGGAGAGACGGACGTCCCCCGCACCCGACCCGGCACCACGAGATGAGAGTGCAGGGATGCGTCCCTGCGCGCCGACGGAGTGCACGTGCAGCAGAATCAGCAGGACATCAGCGAGCCCGGGAACGGAGCCGGAGCCGCCACAGCGACCCTCGAGCGGGAGGGCCCGGCCCTCGAGGCGAGGAACCTCTTCAAGGTCTTCGGGCGCCGGCCCGAGGAGGTCGTGCGGCGGCTGCGCGAGGGCGCCGACCGCGCCGACCTCGCGGGCCAGGGCACCGCGGCGGTGATCGACTCCTCCTTCGAGGTGCGCCGCGGCGAGATCTTCGTCGTGATGGGGCTGTCCGGCTCCGGCAAGTCGACGCTCATCCGCATGCTCAACGGCCTGCAGGAGCCGACCGCGGGGGAGGTGCTGATCGAGGGCAGCTCGATCACCGGCGTCTCCGACAAGGAGCTCCGCCGCGTGCGCCGCTCCTCGATCTCGATGGTCTTCCAGCACTTCGCGCTGCTCCCGCACCGCACCGTGCTCGACAACGTGGCCTACCCGCTCGAGATCCAGGGCGTGCCGGCGGCCGAGCGCCGCGAGCGCGCGCTGCTCGCGGTCGAGCGGGCCGGCCTCGCCGGCTGGCACGAGAAGATGCCCGACGAGCTCTCCGGCGGCATGCGCCAGCGGGTCGGACTGGCCCGGGCGCTCGCCGCCGACACCGACATCGTGCTGATGGACGAGGCGTTCTCGGCGCTGGACCCGCTCATCCGCCGCGAGATGCAGGAGCAGCTGATCGAGCTGCAGCACGAGCTCGGCAAGACCATCGTCTTCATCACCCACGACCTCAACGAGGCCATGCTCCTCGGCGACCGGATCGCGGTCATGCGCGACGGCCGGATCGTGCAGATCGGCACCCCGGAGGAGATCCTCACCGACCCGGCGAACGACTACGTCGCCCAGTTCGTGCAGGACGTCGACCGCGCCCGCGTGCTCACCGCGTCCGCCGTGATGGAGCCGGCGCGCTCCGTCGTGACGCTCGCCGCCGGCCCCCGCGCCGCCCTGCGCACCATGCGCGACCAGCAGACCGCGGCGGCCTTCGTCGTCGGCGCCGGTCGCAGGCTGCTCGGCACCGTCCGCGACCGCGACGTGATCGAGCAGGTCCGCGCGGGCACCACCGACCTCTCGCTCGTCGTCACCGAGGCCGTCGTCAGCGTCGGCCCGGACACCGCGCTCAGCGAGATCATCGAGCCGGCCGTCGAGTCGGCGCTGCCGGTGGCCGTCGTCGACGAGGCGGGGCGGCTCCTCGGCGCGATCCCGCGCGTGACGCTGCTCGCGGCCCTCGGCAATCTCGGCCCGCAGACCGGCGGACTGCCGCTCGTCGAGCCGCCTGCGACCCTCCCCACGGAGATGGTCACCGCGACCCTGCACGCGACCGGCGGCCCCGTCGACGACGCCGTGCTCGCGAACGAGGGGGGCGTGCGATGAACCCGGACCTCCGCCTCCCGCTCGGCGCTGCCGCCGAGAACGTCGTCGACCTGCTGACGCAGACCTTCCAGCCCGTCTTCGACCTGCTCCGCACGGTCTTCGGCGCCGCCTACACCGGCGTCGACTTCGTGCTGGCGACCCCGCCGTTCTGGGTCGTCATCGCCCTGATCGCGGTGCTCGCCTACGCCGCGCGCGGCTGGGTCTTCGGGCTCGGCTCCGCGGTCGGGCTCCTGCTGATCGCGAGCGTCGACCAGTGGGACAACGCGATGGACTCGCTCGCCCTGGTGCTCGTCGCCTCCGCCGTCGCCATCGCGCTGAGCGTGCCGCTCGGGATCCTCGCGGCCCGCAACCGGACCGCCTCGGCGATCCTGCGCCCGGTCCTCGACTTCATGCAGACCATGCCGGCGTTCGTGTACCTCATTCCGGCGCTGATCCTCTTCCGCGTCGGTGTCGTGCCGGGCATCGTCGCGACGATCGTCTTCGCGATGGCGCCCGGCGTCCGGCTGACCGAGCTGGGCGTCCGCGGGGTCGACTCCGAGCTGGTCGAGGCGGGCGAGTCGTTCGGCTCGTCGAAGTGGCGCATCCTCCGCCAGATCCAGCTGCCGCTCGCGCTGCCGTCGATCCTGGCCGGCCTCAACCAGGTCATCATGCTGTCGCTCTCCATGGTCGTCATCGCGGGCATGGTCGGCGCGGGCGGTCTCGGCGGGGACGTCGTGGCCAGCATCGGCCGGATCGACGTGGCGCTCGGCTTCGAGGCCGGCATCGCGGTGGTGATCCTGGCGATCATCCTCGACCGGATGACGAGCGCCCTCGGCGCCCCGTCGCCGGCCCGCGTCGCCCGGGCGAGCAGCCGCAAGGCCGTCGTCGCGACCCGCACGGCCATCGCCGCGGTGTCGGTCGGCGTCGTCGCGTCGCTCGGTGCGTCGGCCGTCGCCGGCCCGGCGACCACCGCGGCCGTCGACAACGGCGACCGCACCGACGTCACCCTCGCCGTCTTCCAGGGCTGGGACGAGGGCATCGCCGCGTCGCGGCTGTGGGGCGCGGTGCTCGAGGAGGAGGGCTACGACGTGACGCTGCAGAGCATCGACGTGGCGCCCGGTTTCTCGGGTCTCGCCAGCGGCGACTACGACCTGGCGCTGGACACCTGGCTGCCGATCACCCACGGCGACTACCTCGACGAGTACGGCGACCGGATCGTCGACCTCGGCGCCTGGAACGACGACGCGAAGCTCACCATCGCGGTGAACGAGGACGCGCCGATCGACACCCTCGAGGAGCTCGCGGCGAACCCCGAGGTGGTCGGGAACCGCCTCGTCGGCATCGAGCCCGGCTCGGGGCTGAACGGGATCACGACCGACGCGGTCATCCCCGGCTACGGCCTGGAGGGGATGGAGTACCTCACCTCGTCCACGCCCGCGATGCTGCAGGAGCTCTCCAGCGCGACGGCGGCCGGCGAGAACATCGCGGTGACGCTGTGGCGCCCGCACTGGGCCTACGACGCGTTCCCGGTGAAGGACCTCGAGGACCCGAAGGGACTGCTCGGCGAGGCCGAGGGGATCCACGCCTTCGGCTCCGCGTCCTTCGACAGCGACTTCCCGACGCTGAGCAGCTGGCTGCGCGACTTCCGGATGGACTCGGACACGCTGTACTCGCTCGAGAACGCCCTGTTCAACGAGGGGGCCGACGACCAGGACGCGGCCCTCGAGTCGTGGCTGGCGGAGAACCGGGAGTACGTCGACGGCCTGACGAGCTGACGGCGGGATCTACTTGGAAGAGACGCCCGCAGACATGCTGGTCGAGTAGCCCCGCAGGGGCGTATCGAGACCCACCACCGCATGAACGTCAGTCTCTTCCCCGCCCTGCGCTGGCGCCGAAGGCGCCCCCTCCGCTCGATACGGGCGCTGCGCGCCCTCCTCGGTCAGCATGATGCGGCTGTGCCGTCGGCATGAGGGGAGCGGTCGCCCGATGGGCGGCAGCCCTCTCCCCATGCTGGTCGAGTAGCGCGGAGCGCGTATCGAGACCCGCCCTCCGCCAGAACATCAGCTGAGAGCCGCCCTCATCGCTCATGGGCGATGAGACGGACTCTCAGCTGATGTTCTGCGCGCGGGTCAGGCGCGGGCCGCGGCGTACTGCTCGCGGATGACCGGGCGGTGGTCCGGCGCCGGCTCGGCGAGGGAGGTGACCTCCCAGGTCGGGCGCGCGCCGGTCAGCGCCCAGGCGGCCTGCACCGCGGCGCCGTCGGCGACGTACTCGCCGGGCGTCGGCACGACCACGGGCACGTCGAAGACCTGCGAGGCCGCCAGCTGCACCGCGCTGTTCTGCGCCGCCCCGCCGATCAGCAGGATGCGCCGCGCCTCGACGCCCTGCGCCCGCACCGCGTCCAGGCCGTCGGCGAGGCCGCAGAGCATGCCCTCGATCGCCGCGCGCGCCAGGTTCGGCCGCGTGGCCGACGCGATCGTCATCCCGTGCAGGCTCGCCGTCGCGTCGGGCAGGTTCGGCGTCCGCTCGCCCTCGAAGTAGGGCACGAGCACGAGGCCGCCGGAGCCCGGCTCCGCCTCGAGCGCGAGCGCCGAGAAGGCGTCGAAGTCGCTGCCGAGCAGCCCGGCCGTCGAGGCCAGCACTCGCGCCGCGTTCAGCGTCGCGACCAGCGGCAGGAACCGACCGCTCGCGTCCGCGAACCCGGCGACCGTCCCGGAGGCGTCGCGCACCGGGTCGTCCGTCACCGCGAAGACCGTGCCGCTGGTGCCGATGCTCACCACGACGTCGCCGGGACCCGCACCGAGTCCGAGCGCCGCGCCGGCGTTGTCACCCGCGCCGGGACCGACGACGAGACCGCTCTCGGTCGTGCCCGCCTGCTCCGAGGGCCCGAGCACGCGGGGGAGGAGCGCCCGGTGCCCGAGCGCGCGCTCGAGCAGGTCGAGGTCGTAGCCGTCGGCGCCCCAGTACGAGGTGCCGGAGGCGTCGGAGCGGTCGGTGGTCAGCGCGTCCAGCTGCGGCCCGCGCGCGGAGTCGGGGCCGTAGCCGAGCAGGCGCCAGGTCAGCCAGTCGTGCGGGAGCGCCACGGCCGCGACGCGCGCGGCGTTCTCCGGCTCGGCGTCGCGCAGCCAGCGCAGCTTGGTGGCGGTGAAGGACGCGACCGGGACGCTGCCGGTGCGCTGCGCCCACGCCTCCGCGCCGAGCTCCTCGATCAGCTCGCGCGCCGCGCCGGCACTGCGGGTGTCGTTCCAGAGCAGCGCGGGCCGGACGACCCGCCCGTCGGCGTCGAGCACGACCATCCCGTGCTGCTGCCCGCCGACCGAGATCGCAGCGACGTCGTCGAGTCCGCCCGCGTCCGCGAGCGCGATCTGCAGCGCCTCCCACCAGGCGGCCGGGTCGACCTCGGTCCCGTCCGGGTGCGAGGCGCGGCCGGTGCGGACCACGGCTCCCGTGTCGAGGTCGCGGACGACGACCTTGCAGCTCTGGGTGGACGAGTCGATCCCTGCGACGAGCGTCATCGCCGTCTCCGTTCGTTGTGGCGGGTGCGGAGGCGCGGCCTCCGCTGAAGTCGGGGTGCGGAGACGGTGCCTCCGTCGGGTGGAAGGGCGGGGGCCATGCCTCCGCGGAGGAGAGGCGGGGGAGGGCCGGAGCCGTCACCCGAGCATGCGAGAACGGACGAGACCCCCTGCCGAGGCAGAGGATCCCGTCCGTCTCAGGACGTCCCGCGGCGCACCGCGGGAGCGGCCGGGTGGGTCAGCCGCGCGCGCCGAGCAGGTGCTCGGTGGCGAGCTGCTGCAGGCGGACGAAGCCGAAGCCCTTGCCGCCGAGGTACGCGTCGGTGTCGAACGACTCGTAGGACGCGGTGTCCGCGAGCAGGTCGTCGTAGGACTCGCCCTCGTTCAGCGTCGGGGTCGACAGCTCGCCGACCTTGGACGCTGCGAGCGCCTCCTGGACCTCGGGGTCGGCGCGGAAGGCCGCGGCACGCTCCTTGAGCAGCAGGTAGGTGCGCATGTTGGCCGCGGCCGAGTCCCAGACTCCGGTCTCGTCCTCGGTGCGCGAGGGCTTGTAGTCGAAGTGGCGCGGGCCGTCGTATGCCGGGACGCCGCCGGGGCCGCCGTTCTCCAGCAGGTCGACGAGCGAGAACGCGTTGTGCAGGTCGCCGTGACCGAAGACGAGGTCCTGGTCGTACTTGATGCCGCGCTGGCCGTTGAGGTCGATGTGGAAGAGCTTGCCGTGGTACAGCGCCTGGGCGATGCCGGCCGTGAAGTTCAGGCCCGCCATCTGCTCGTGGCCGACCTCGGGGTTCACGCCGACGAGCTCGGGGCGCTCGAGCGAGTCGATGAACGCGATCGCGTGGCCGAGGGTCGGCAGCAGGATGTCGCCGCGGGGCTCGTTGGGCTTGGGCTCGATCGCGAAGCGGATGTCGTAGCCCTTGTCGGTGACGTAGTCGCCGAGCAGGTTGACGGCCTCGCGGTAGCGCTCGAGGGCCGCGCGGATGTCCTTGGCGGAGTCGTACTCGGCGCCCTCGCGGCCGCCCCACATCACGAAGGTCTGCGCGCCGAGCTCGGCGGCGAGGTCGATGTTGCGGAGGACCTTGCGCAGCGCGAAGCGGCGCACGTCGCGGTCGTTCGAGGTGAAGCCGCCGTCCTTGAAGACCGGGGCGCTGAAGAGGTTGGTCGTCACCATCGGGACGATCAGGCCGGTGGACTCGAGCGCGCCCTTGAGGCGGTCGATCTCGGTCTGGCGCTCGGCGTCGGTCGAGCCGAACGCGAAGAGGTCGTCGTCGTGGAAGGTGAGGCCGTAGGCGCCGAGCTCGCTCAGCTTCTCGACCGCGTGCACGGTGTCGAGGGGCTTGCGGGTCGGGCCGCCGAACGGGTCCGTCCCGTTGTAGCCGATGGTCCAGAGGCCGAACGAGAACTTGTCGGCGCGGGTGGGGGTCAGGGACATTGATCCGAATCCTTTCCGGCGACGTCGCCGAATTGTTGTTGCGCCCAACATATCGAGCGGCGGCGTGCGGCGCAACGGTCGTCGCGACGTGTCGCGCGGTGGTGCCCCTCGATCGACGCGACGTCCCGCGTCACTGTGCTGATCGATCGACGCGACGTCTCGCGCCGATATGTGGCGTGGCCCGACGAATTCCTTGCGGAAGCGTTTCGACTGTGCGTACAGTGCTCAGCAGCAACCCGGTCGAAGCGTTTCGAAGCACTGCTCTCCCGAGCAGGGCGGAGCGGCCGGGCACCGACGACGAGGTCCGGCAGGAGGAACGATGGCGAGCATCCACGACGTCGCCCGCGTGGCCGGAGTCTCGATCAGCACCGTCTCCTACGCCCTCTCCGGCAAGCGATCGATCGCCGCCTCCACCCGCCAGCGGGTCGACGAGGCCGTCCGGCAGCTGGGCTACCGGCCGCACGCCGGCGCCCGCATGCTCGCCGGAGCGCGGACCCACATCCTCGCCCTCTCGGCGCCGATGCGCGGCGAGCTGCACCTGCCCACCCACATGCGCTTCGTCACCGAGGTGCTCGAGCGGGCCCGCGAGTCCGACTACGACGTCCTCCTCCTCGTCACGGACGAGGCCTCCAGCGGCATCGCCCGCGTCTCCTCCTCCTCGCTCGTCGACGGCGTCGTCCTGATGGGCGTCGACGACGAGGACGACCGCGCGGCCCTCATCCGCGCGGCCGGCGTCCCGGCGACCTTCATCGGCGTCCCGGCCGACGCGCACGACCTCGCCTGCGTCGACCTCGACTTCGCCGAGGCCGCCCGCCGCAGCGTCCGCCTGCTCGCCGAGCAGGGCCACCGCTCGATCGGCCTGATCGAGCACCCGCAGTCGTACACCGACCGCAACGCCGGCTTCGTCCGCCGTTTCGACGACGCCTTCGAGGCGGAGTGCGCGGCCCTCGGCCTCGCCCTCAGCGTCGAGCGCCCGCACATCGGCCGCGCGAGCGCGTCGGCGGCGGTCGACGCGCTGCTCACCGCCCCGGTCTCCGCCCTCGTGCTGCACTGCAACGAGCCGGTGGCGGAGGCGGCGATCGAGCGCCTCGTCGAGCGCGGCCTCTCGATCCCCGGCGACCTGTCGGTCCTCGCGGCCTGCGCGAGCTACGACGGCGCGGCGCTCCCGGTGCCGGTCAGCAGCATCCCCCTCCCGTTCGACGCGATGTGCCGCGCGGCCGTCGCCCGCACGCTCCAGCAGATCGACTCCGGCCGCACCACCGGCGTCGACCTCCTCCCGCCCCACTACGTCGACCGCGGCTCCGTCGCGCTCGCCGCGACCGGCGCCCCGGTGCCGGCCGCTCCCTGACCCCTCCCCAGTCCTCTTCGCCTCCGCGCTCTCCGCGCCGATCGTCGAAACGCTTCGACAGCTCGCCGGTCTCAGAGAGCGCTCTTCGACTCGCACGATCCACCACTCACAGCCCTCGTCCACAGCCCCGCGGCACCGTTTGAAGGAGAACTCCCGCTATGTCGCTTCGTCCCCGCACCGCCTTCCACCGCCCTTCCGCCGCCACCGTCGGCTCGCTGAGCCGCCGCGGCCTGATCGCCGGCGGTGTCGGCATCGGCGCGATGTTCGCGCTCGCCGCCTGCTCCGGAGGCGGCTCCGACGCCGGCTCCGACGCCCTCGCCACCGACGTCGACGGCGCCGGTCGCACCCTCACCATGTGGGACTTCGAGACCCCCGACAGCGACCGCGGCATCGCCTGGCTCGCCGCCCGCGACATCTTCACCAAGGAGACCGGCGCCGAGATCGCCTACGAGTTCAAGGCCTTCGAGCAGCTGCGCACCGGTGCCAGCCAGATCTTCAACTCCAACTCCGCACCCGACGTCGTCGAGTACAACAAGGGCAACGCGACCAGCGGTCTGCTCTCCAGCCAGGGGCTGCTGACCAACCTCGACGAGGCCGTCGAGTTCTACGGCTGGGACAAGCTCATCCCGGGCGCTCTGCAGACCACGGCCAAGTACGACGACAAGGGCATCATGGGCTCCGGCTCCTGGTACGGGATCCCCAACTACGGCGAGTTCACCTTCGTCTACTACAACAAGGACGTCTTCGCGGCGAACGGCCTCGAGGTCCCGACGACCTACGACGAGTTCACCGCCGTGCTCGACGCCTTCGTCGCCAAGGGGATCACTCCGCTCGCCGAGGCCGGCGCTGAGTACCCGCTGCAGCAGCTCTTCTACCAGCTCGCGCTGCTGAAGGCCGATCGCCAGTGGATCACCGACTACCAGACCTACACCGGCGAGGTCGACTTCGAGGACGCGGCCTGGAGCTACGCGGCCGACCAGCTGCACACCTACGTGGACAAGGGCTACTTCTCCGCGGACGCCTCCGGGCTCAAGGCAGAGGACGCGGGCACCGCCTTCATCTCCGGCGAGTACCCGATCTTCTTCTCGGGCTCGTGGTGGTTCGGCCGCTTCAAGACCGAGATCACCGGCTTCGAGTGGGACACCTTCCTCTTCCCGGGCGCCGAGTTCACGATGGGCTCCGCGGGCAACCACTGGGTCATCCCCGAGACGGCGAAGAACAAGGACCTCGCCTACAAGTGGATCGACATCACGATGCGCCCCGAGATCCAGAACCTCATCGGCAACAACGGCGGCATCCCGCTGGTCGTCGACGAGACGGCGATCACCGACGAGAAGAGCAAGGCGCTGCTGTCGCAGTGGAAGACGGTCGTCGACCAGGACCAGCTCTCCTTCTACCCCGACTGGCCCACCGCCACCTTCTACGACGACCTCGTCGCCGCCTCGCAGGAGCTCATCAACGGCTCGGTCGACCCCAGCGGAATGCTGACGGAGCTGCAGGGCAAGTACGACGACGGAGTGGCCGACATCAAGTAACTGCAAGGTCGCCCCCTCCCGCGAGATGCCACTTGTGCACGCGACACGCCGTGAAATCCGTGCACAAGTGGCATCTCGCGGCCACCCCGGGCTCCGCCGCCCCCCCCCATAGCCCCCACGTTCAAGGAGTACCCATGACGACGACCGTTCCGCGTCGCGCGGAGAGCGCCCCGCCGCCTCCCACGGCGGAGAAGCCGCCCCGCGAGAAGCGCTCCGGCGGCTACTGGCTGTACCTGATCCCGGGCTTCGTGCTCTTCGTGTTCATCGTGCTGATCCCGTTGATCTGGAACATCTACATCAGCTTCACGTCGTGGCGCGGCATCAAGCCGCCGATCTTCATCGGCCTCGACAACTGGATCGAGCTGATGGGCGACGACCAGTTCTGGACGTCGTTCCTCAACTCCGTCTACATGATCATCGCGATGGTGATCGTGCCGACGATCCTCGGCCTCCTCCTCGCCGCGATCCTCTTCGATCTCGTCGGCAAGAAGTTCGGCGGGAGGATCGCCTCCTTCCTCCGCGCGACCTACTACCTCCCGCAGATCCTGCCGACGGTCATCGCCGCCATCGTGATCGGCTGGATCCTGCGGCCGGACAACGGCGCCCTCAACTCGATCCTCGAGGCGGTCGGCCTCGGCTCGCTCGCGCACGACTGGCTCGGCAAGCCCGACACCGCGATGCTCTCGATCATGGTCGTGATGATCTGGGTGCAGCTCGGCTACCCGGTCGTCATCTTCATGGCGGCGCTGCAGCGCGTGGACCCCGAGCTCTACGAGGCCGCGGAGCTCGACGGCGCGAACTGGTTCCAGCGCTTCCGCTGGATCACCATCTCGATCATCCGGCCCGAGGTCTTCGTCGTCACCCTCACCTGCACCATCGCCGCGCTGAAGGTCTTCGGCCCGATCTACGCGCTGACCCGCGGCGGCCCGGGCGACTCGACCATCGTGCCGAGCTACTACTCCTACACCGAGTTCTTCCAGAAGCAGCAGGTGGGCTACGGCGCCACCATCGCGACCGCGCTGACCATCGTCATCGTGATCCTGGCCGTCCTCTTCATCCGCGCCCAGGAGCGCGTCGAGCGCAGCGAAGGAGCCCGCTGATGTCGGCCATCGAAGCCCTGCCGTTCACCCAGGCCGGAACCGACGACACCGATCTGACCACGCCGAAGAAGGCGCCCAAGGCCTCGAAGGGCGCGACCAAGCGCACCCTCGGCGACTGGGCGATCCTGGTCGTGGCGGTCGTGATCGGACTCGTCATCATCAGCCCGGTGCTGCTGATCCTGCTCAACTCGTTCAAGACCCCGGCCGAGTACTCCGTGGGCGGCCCGCTCGCCTTCCCGACCGGCCTCTCCTTCGACGGCCTCTCGACCTTCTGGGAGCGGGTGAACTTCCCGGAGAAGCTCGGCAACTCGATCCTGATCTCGGGCTCGGTCGCGATCCTCGCGGTCGCCCTCTCGGTGCTCAACGCCTATGCGATCGGCATCGGCCGGGTCAAGGGACGCAGCTGGATCATCATCCTGTTCCTGCTGGCGAACATGCTGCCGCAGGAGGCCCTGCTCTACCCGCTGTACTACATGTTCAAGGCCGTCGGGATCTACGACAGCCAGCTCTCGGTGATCATCATCTTCACCGTCATCCAGTCGGCGTTCGGCACCTATCTGCTCTCCAGCGTCTACGGCACCTTCCCGAAGGAGATCCTCGAGGCCGCGGCACTCGACGGCGCCTCCAAGTGGCAGGTGCTCACCCGGGTGATCGTGCCGATCTCGCGGCCGACGCTCTCGGTGCTGATGATCTTCTTCTTCATCTGGACCTGGAACGAGTTCCTCATCCCGCTGGTCTTCCTGGTGAGCGATGCGACGCAGACCGTCCCGATCGCCATCTCCAGCCTCCAGGGCGACAAGATCATGGACGTCACGACGACCAGCGCGAGCGCCCTGCTGGGCCTGCTGCCGACGCTGATCTTCTTCCTGATCTTCCAGCGCACCCTGACCCGCGGCATCACCGCCGGCGCGGTCAAGTAGCCCCTTCTCACCGCGGCGCGGGTCCTTCCACCGGGGCCCGCGCCGCTGATCCCCTCGGCGCGCCCGGCCGGGAATCGAAGCGCTTCGACCTCGCCCCGGCATCGGCCTCCCCATCAGAAAGGCACCACCCCATGAAGTTCACCGACGGGTTCTGGCAGACGAGGGCCGGATTCACGCCCCTCTTCGCGCAGGAGGCGTACGACATCCGCTCCCACGGCACCTCGCTCGAGGTGATCGCGCCGACCAAGGTGATCCAGGGCCGCGGCGACGTGCTGAACCGGCCGACGCTGACCGTCACCGTGTCCTCGCCGGCGGAGGGCGTCGCGAAGGTCCGGATCGAGCACTGGCGCGGCACCGCGACCCGCCGCGGCTTCGACCTGGTCGACGACGCGGTCGGCGAGGCGAGCCTCACCGAGACCGGCGGCGTGCTGCGCACCGGCGACCTCGAGGTGCGCGTCGCGCAGGGCGCGCCCTGGTCGCTCGAGTTCTGGGACACAGCAACGGACACCCGTCTCACCGGCTCCGGGCACAAGGCCGAGGGCTACCTCACCGGCCCGGACGGGAAGGCCTACCTGCACGAGCAGCTCGACCTCGGCGTCGGCGAGCTCGTCTACGGCCTGGGGGAGCGCTTCGGCCCGTTCGTGAAGAACGGCCAGACCGTCGACGTCTGGAACGCCGACGGCGGCACCTCCTCCGAGCAGGCCTACAAGAACGTCCCCTTCTACCTCTCCAGCCGCGGCTACGGCGTCCTCGTCAACGACCCCGGCCTGGTCTCGTTCGAGATCGGCTCCGAGACCGTCGAGCGCGTGCAGTTCTCCGTCGGCGGCGAGGCGCTGGAGTACCTGGTGATCCAGGGCCCGACCAAGAAGGACGTGCTCCGCCGCTACACCGGGCTGGCCGGCCGCCCCGCGATCGTCCCCGCCTGGAGCTACGGACTCTGGCTCACCACGAGCTTCACCACCAGCTACGACGAGGAGACGGTGAACTCCTTCATCGACGGCTTCGCCGAGCGCGAGCTGCCGCTGTCGGCCTTCCACTTCGACTGCTTCTGGATGCGCGAGTTCCAGTGGACCGACCTCGAGTGGGACCCGCGCACGTTCCCGGACCCGGAGGGGATCCTCGCCCGCCTGCACGAGCGCGGCCTGCACACCTGCGTCTGGATCAACCCCTACATCGGCCAGGCCTCGGCGCTGTTCGAGGAGGGCCGCGAGAAGGGCTACCTGCTGCGCACCACCGCGGGCGACGTCTGGCAGTGGGACCTGTGGGTGGCCGGCATGGCGCTGATCGACTTCACGAACCCGGAGGCGACCCGCTGGTTCCAGGACAAGCTGCGGGTCCTCGTCCGCCAGGGCGTCGACTCGTTCAAGACCGACTTCGGCGAGCGCATCCCGTCCGAGGGCGTGGCCTGGTCCGACGGCTCCGACCCCGAGGGCATGCACAACTGGTACACCCAGCTCTACAACCGCGCGGTGTTCGAGGTGCTGGAGGAGGAGCTCGGCGAGGGCCGCGCGGCGCTCTTCGCCCGCAGCGCGACCGTCGGCGGCCAGGCGCTGCCGGTGCACTGGGGCGGCGACAACACCTCCTCCTACGTCTCGATGGCCGAGACCCTGCGCGGCGGGCTCTCGCTCGCGCTCGGCGGCTTCGGCTTCTGGGCGCACGACATCGGCGGCTTCGAGGGCACGCCCGACCCGGGCGTCTTCAAGCGCTGGCTCGCCTTCGGCCTGCTCTCCTCGCACTCGCGGCTGCACGGCTCGTCGTCGGTGCGGGTGCCGTGGGCGTTCGACGAGGAGGCGGTCGACGTCACCCGGCTCTTCACCCGGCTGAAGCTCTCGCTGATGCCCTATCTCTACGCGGCGGGGGCGGAGGCGGCGCGCACCGGCACCCCGGTGATGCGGCCGATGACGCTCGAGTTCGAGGACGACCGCAACGCGGCGCACCTCGACACGCAGTACATGCTCGGCCACGACCTGCTGGTCGCGCCGGTGTTCACCCCCGACGGCTCGGTCGAGTTCTACCTGCCGCGCGGGCGCTGGACGAACTGGTGGACGGGCGAGAGCACCGACTCGGCGGGGGAGTGGCGCCGCGAGGTGCACGGCTTCGACTCGCTGCCGCTCTACGTCCGCGAGGGTGCGGTGATCCCGGTCGGCGCGCGCAGCGACGTCGCCGAGTACGACTACGTCGACGGGCTGGAGCTGCGGGTGTTCCCCGGCGCGGACGGCGAGACGGTCGTGCGGGTGCCGGCGCACGACTCCGGTGCGGAGACGGTGTTCACGGTGACCCGCTCGGGCGGCGACGTGAGCGTCGACGCGCCCGCCGGCAGCTGGACCTGGACCCGCGCGGGGTCCTGACCGGCGAGGCCCGCGCACAACATCAGCTGAGAGAGGGGTCCCTCCTCTGTGGGGCGAGGGACCCCCTTCTCAGCTGATGTTGTGCGGCCGGAAGCGCCCGCACCCGCGGATAGGCTGGCCCCGGAGAGCAGAGGAGACCGCGGAATGGCCGAGAACGCGACGCGCGGCAACAACCTCGACCGGGTCCGCCGGCACAATCTGTCCGCGCTCCTGCGCCTCGTGCACCGCGGCGGCCCGCGGTCCCGCTCGCAGCTCACCCGCCTCACCGGCCTCAACCGCTCCACCATCGCCGCCCTCGTCGGCGAGCTGGTCGAGCTGGGCGTCGTGCACGAGCTGCAGCCCGAGACCCTCAACCAGGTCGGACGGCCGAGCCCGATCGTCGAGACCGATCCGCGGGTCGTCGCGATCGCGGTGAACCCGGAGATCGACGCCGTCACCGTCGCGATCGTCGGCCTGGACGCCGAGGTGCGCCGCCGCATCCGCCGCACCGCCGCAGTGCCGAGCGCCGAGGCCGCGGCGGCGCTCGCGGCCGGCGCCATCGCCGAGCTGGTCGCCGAGCTTCCCGTCGACGCCCGTACGGTCGGCATCGGCGTCGCCGTCCCCGGCCTCGTCCGGGACGCCGACGGCCTGGTCCGGGTCGGCCCGCACCTCGGCTGGACCGATGAGCCGTTCTCCCGGATGCTCGCCGAGGCGACCGGGCTGCCGGTGCTCTCGGCCAACGACGCGAACCTCGGTGCCCTCGCCGAGAGCGTCCTCGGCGCCGGGCGTGACGTGTCCCACCTCGTCTACCTCAACGGCGGCGCGAGCGGCGTCGGCGCCGGCGTGATCGTCGGCGGCACCCCGCTGCACGGGATCGACGGCTACGCGGGCGAGATCGGCCACACCCTCGTCAACAGCGCCGGCGTCGACTGCCACTGCGGCGCGGTCGGCTGCCTCGAGACCGAGGTCGGCCGGGCGGAGCTGCTGCGGGTGCTCGGCCTCGACGAGAGCGCCGACGTGAGCGAGCGGCTCGAGGAGGCGCTCGCCGCCTCGAGCGATCCCGCGGTGCGCGCCGAGGTGGAGCGGCAGCTGGGACACCTCGCCGTGGCGCTGCGCAACGTCGTCAACATCTTCAACCCGCAGCTGGTCGTGCTCGGCGGGTTCCTCGGCGCGCTCGTCGGCGTCGCACCGGGCTTCCTCGAGGAGCGGCTGGGCCGCGGCGGGCCGTTCCGGGTGGCGCTCGACTCCGTGCGCATCGCCCGCACCGAGCTCGGCGCCGACCTGCTGATGCTCGGCGCGGCCGAGCTGGCCTTCGAGCGCCTGCTCGCCGATCCGCTCACCGCCGAGCTGCACCCGGCCGGCGGCGCGCGGCCGGCGGCCTGAGCAGCGCTCCCCGCATCCCGAAGGCGCACTCCGGTCCACGGGCTCGGCTCAGGCCCTTGCGCGACCCCCGGTCGAATTGATTCGATAGTCGGGGAATGAATCCGGTCTCCCGTCGCTTGGCGGTAGAGGCGGTGCCCTTCCGCGCTCCCCTCTCCCTTCTCCGCTCTGCGCCCCGCAGGAAGGCTCCGTGACCTCTCTCGCCCCGACCCCCACCGGCTCGATCTCCGTGCACCGGCACGCCGGCGACGCCCTGACCAACCGTCAGCGCCTCGTCTACGTGATCGTCCTCGGCGCGCTCACCGCGCTCGGCCCGTTCACGATCGACCTCTACCTCCCCGCCTTCCCGGCGCTGCAGGGCGAGCTGAACGTGTCGGAGGCGGCGGTGCAGCTGACCCTCACCGGCACGACGCTCGGCTTCGCGCTCGGGCAGCTGGTCGTCGGGCCGTGGAGCGACGTGGTCGGGCGGCGGCTGCCGATCCTGCTCGCGACCTCGCTGCACGTGCTGGCCTGCGTCGGAGCGGCGTTCGCCCCCGAGATCGTCTCGCTCGGCGTCTTCCGCTTCCTGATGGGAGCCGGCGCCGCCGCGGGCGGTGTCGTCGCGATGGCGATGGTCCGCGACCTGTTCGGCGGGCGTCCGCTCGTGAAGATGCTGTCGCGGCTCGCGCTGGTCTCCGGCCTCGCGCCCGTGCTCGCGCCGGTCATCGGCTCGCAGCTGCTGCTGGTGATGGACTGGCGCGGCATCTTCGTCTTCCTGGCCGCCTACGGCCTGCTGGTGATGCTGGCGGTCGCGCTGCTGATCGTCGAGACGCGCCCCCGGGTGGCGCGCGCCGACCGCGACTCCCGCTCGCTCGCGCAGCGCTACCGCGCGGTCCTCAGCGACCGGGTGTTCGTCGGCGTCGCGATCATCGGCGGCATGACCTTCGGCGGTCTGTTCACCTACCTCTCCAGCTCGTCGTTCCTCTTCCAGGGGCTCTACGGCCTGGACGCGCAGCAGTACGGCCTGCTCTTCGCGGTGAACTCGCTCGGCGTGGTCTCGGGCGTCCAGGCGTCCTCGTACCTCAGCCGCCGCGGTGTCGGCCCGCAGTGGATCCTCGCCATCACCACGGTCACGCTCTTCGTCACCGCCGGGCTGATCGCGCTCTTCGACGGCCTGGGCTTCGGCATCGGGGGCACCCTCGTCCCGCTCTGGTTCTTCATCGCGGCCTGCGGCTTCAGCTTCCCCTGCGTGCAGGTGCTCGGCCTGGTCAACCACGGCCGCGAGGCGGGCACCGCCGCGTCGCTGCTCGGCGCCGTGAACTTCGGCACCGCAGGCATCCTCTCGCCGATCTCCGGCCTCTTCGGCGCCGAGTCGGCCGTGCCGATGGCCGGCGTGATGATGGCCACCGCCGCCGTGTCGATCCTGGCGCTCTGGCTCGTCGTCCGCCCCCGCACGGTCCCGGCCCTGCAGGACTGATCCGCCGAGGCGACCTCCGGCTCGCGGAACCGGCCCCGACTCGCCGGATCCTCGGATTCGGGCGTGCCGGAGCGCGTTCCGCTTGCCGGGAGATGTTCGGCTCGCGGAAGCGCCCTCGGCCCGCGAAATCGCCATCTTCCGGCGTGCCGGACCCGTTCTGGCGAGCCGAAGGTGCGGGCGGATGACCTCCGGCTCGCGGATCCGGCTCCGGCTCGTCGGATGGCCCGCTTTCGACGTGCCGGACGCGTTGTCGCGAGCCGGAGGTGTCCGCGGTTGACCTCCGGCTCGCGGAACCGGCTCCGGCTCGCGAGAAGGTGCCGATCCGACGTGCCGGACGCGTTTCCGCGAGCCGGAGGTGATCACGGCCGATCTCCGGCTCGTCGTTCCGGCTCCGGCTCGCGAAAACGTGCCGCTTCCACGTGCCGGAAGCGTTTCCGCGAGCCCGACCCCGCCGCGTCAGCCCGCAACCCCCAGCGCGTGAACGTCCGGTGGCGCCATCATGTCCGGATGGATCCTCGCCACGACCCCCTGAAGACCGAGCCCGGCGTCGCCCAGCCCGACGCCGTGCAGCGCGAGCGCCTCCACCGGCGCGCCCCCTCGGACGACGTCGTCGCGAAGGTCCTCACCACGGAGGCCGCCCGGCACGTCTCGCGCCGCTGGCCGCTGATCTCCGCCTCGATCGCGCTGGCCGTGACGATCGTCCTCGCCGTGATCATCGCGTTCCGCCCCACCTCCGCGTTCTCGTTCGACGTCGAGTGGATGGACGAGATCGTCGAGCACCGCTCGAGCGTCTGGGACGTCCCGGCGCTCATCATGAACACCGTCGGCGCCGGGATCGTCGGCACCGCGATCATCCCGGTCGCGATCATCATCGTTCTGCTGGTCTTCCGCCGGCGCTGGGCCGCCCTCTACTACGCGCTCGCCGCCCTCGTCAGCGTCGGCGCCACCCAGCTCGTGAAGGAGCTGGTCGGCCGCGCCCGCCCCGAGGACATGCTGGTGACCAGCGACTACGGCTCCTTCCCCTCCGGCCACACCGCGAACGCCTCGACCACCGCGATGGTGCTCGCTCTGGTCTTCCCGCTGCTCTGGGTCTGGATCGCCGGCTTCCTCTACAGCGTCGCGATGATGGCCAGCCGCACCTACCTCGGCGCCCACTGGCTCACCGACACCATCGGCGGCCTCCTCCTCGGCCTCGCCGTCGCCCTGATCGTCTGGGCCCCCCTGGCCGGCCGCCTCCGCACCGAGTCCGAGCTCCCCCACCCGCCCCTCTGGGTCCGGCGCACGCACTGATCCCCGCCGCGAGATGCCACTTATGAGCGCGACACGCCGCAAAAGCCGCTCACAAGTGGCATCTCGCGGAGGGGGTCAGAACTCGCGCAGGCCGTCGAGCTCGTTGAAGGTGTAGACGTGCAGGCCGGCGAGGCGGTCGCCCACGGCGGCTTCCAGCCGGCCGACGAAGGCGGACGGGTCGAAGCGGTGGCCGCGCAGCAGCCCGCCCGCCACCGACGAGCTCCGCTTGAGGAAGCCGAGCGACGACCCGACGCCGATCCGCGCGCCGAGCGACAGCAGCCGCGCCCGCTCGACCGGCCCCGGGACGCCTGCCCACAGCTCCGCGTCGATCCCGTCCGCCCGCAGCCGGTCGGCGTAGCGGACAACGGCGTCCACGTCGAAGCACATCTGCGTGACGATCCCGCGGAGGTACGGCGCCCGCTCGCGCAGGTGCTTCGCGATGCTCTCGTCCGACAGGTGCGGGTGCCCCTCCGGGTAGCCGGCGACGTCGACGGCCAGCTCGGGCCGCAGCTCGCGGGCGTCGCGGATCAGCTCGAGCGACGTCGAGTAGCCGCCCGCGGCGCTCCTCGCGTCGCCCGAGATCACGAACGCCTCGTCGATCCCCGCGTCCCGCATCCGCCCGAGTGCGCGCTCCAGAGCCTCGTGCCCCTCCACGTTCCGCGCCGCGAGATGCGGCACGACCCGGAAGCCGCGGCCGGCCAGCTCCACCGCGGAGTCGATCGTCCGCTCCGTCCCGTGCTTCGGCAGGCTCGTCACGGTCAGCGTCACCGCGGCCGGATCGGGGAACGCCCGCTCCGCCTTCTCGCCGATGCCGTCCGACGGGATGATCTCGAAGCGCGCCCTGGTCATCCGCCCAGCCTCGCACGCGCCGGTGTCGGAGGGTCGCCCTACCCTGGAGGCGGTCGTCGCCCGGCGGCCCGGGAGGGAGTCGCGTGTATCTCGAGGACGACCGCAGCGGGGGAGTCCGCCTCGTCACGAGCCCGACCGACCTCTCCTCCTGGTCGGCCTGCGAGTGGGCGGTGCTCCGCCGGCTCGACGCGACCCTCGGCCGCGCGCCCCGCGTCGTCGTCGCGGAGGACGCGATGCTGCAGCGCACCGCCGTGCTCGGCGACGAGCACGAGGTCGCCTTCCTCGCCGAGCTGAAGCGCACGCACGAGGTCCTCGAGTTCGCCCGCCCTGAGCGCGCCGACTACGCGAGGGCCGCGGACGAGGCGGTCGAGGCGATGCGCGCGGGTGTCGACGTGCTCTACCAGGCCACCTTCTACGACGGCACCTTCATCGGCTTCTCCGACTTCCTGCTCCGCACCGAGGACGGGGCCTACGAGGTCTACGACACCAAGCTCGCCCGGCACGCGAAGATCCCGGCGCTGCTGCAGCTCGCCGCGTACGCGGAGCAGATGGCGGCGCGGGGGATCCGTGTCGGCGAGAAGGTCCACCTGGTCCTCGGCGACGGCACGACCACCAGCCACGACCTCGCGATGATCGCCCCCGTGCAGCGGGTCCAGCGGGCGCGCCTGCGCGCGGTTCTGGAGGAGCACCTCGCCGCGACCGAGCCGGTGGCGTGGGGCGATCCGCGCTTCACCGCCTGCGGCCGCTGCGGCCTCTGCGCCCCCGAGGTGCAGGCCCACCGGGACCCGATCCTCGTCGCCGGCATGCGGCTCGACCAGCGCGCGAAGCTCGCCGCCGCCGGCATCACCACCCTCGACGCGCTCGCGGCCAGCGAGGGGCCGGTCCCCGGGATGAGCGCCGGCGCCGCCGAGACGCTGCGCGCCCAGGCCCGCCTGCAGCTCGCCACCGAGGCCTCGGCCGACCGCGTCCCCGCCGTCGAGGTCGTCGACGCCTCCGTGCTGACCGCCCTGCCCGCCCCCGACCCGGGCGACCTCTTCTTCGACTTCGAGGGCGACCCGCTGCACGCGGAGGACGGCCAGTGGGGCCTCGACTACCTCTTCGGCATGGTCGACCAGGACGAGGCCTTCACCGCGTTCTGGGCGCACGACCTCGCGGCCGAGCGCCGCGCCCTCGTCGACTTCCTCGCCCTGCTCCGCGAGCGGCGGGCGCGATTCCCGCGGATGCACGTCTACCACTACGCCTCCTACGAGCGCAGCCACCTGCTCTCGCTCGCCCAGCGGCACGGCACGGGGGAGGAGGAGGTCGACTCCCTCCTGCGCGACGGCGTCCTCGTCGACCTCTACCCGGTCGTCCGCCGGGCGCTGCGGGTGGGCTCGCGCAGCTACTCGATCAAGAAGCTCGAGCCGCTCTACATGGGCGAGGAGGCGCGCGACGCCGAGGGAGTGACGAACGCGGCGGACAGCATCACCGAGTACGTCGAGGCGCGGGTGCTGCTGCAGTCGGCCGATCGGGACGCCGCGTCGGCGGAGAGGGACCCGGCGAGGGCCGAGCTCGACCGCCGCGAGGGCGAGCGCCGCCTCGCCGAGATCGGCGAGTACAACGCCTACGACTGCCGCTCCACTCTGCGCCTGCGCGACTGGCTGCGCTCGCTCGTCCCCGCCCGCGAGGAGGAGCCGCTCCCGCTCGTCGACGTCGACCTGCCCGTCCCGCGCGAGCCGGACCCGGTCGCCGTCGCCCTCCTCGCCGAGGTCGAGGGCGTCGAGCCGCGCGAGCGCACCCCCGACCAGACCGCCCTCGCCCTCGCCGGCGCGGCGATCGACTACCACCGCCGCGAGGCGAAGACCTTCTGGCAGGAGCACTTCGACCGCCTGCGCCAGCCGCTCGACGACTGGGCCGACGCCCGCGACGTGGTCGTCGTCGAGCGGGTCGAGGTCGTCCGCGACTGGTCGACGCCGGCGCGGGCGCGCACCCTCTCCCGCGAGCTGCGGATCCTCGGCCGCCTCGCCCCGGGCAGCCGGCTCGGCATCGGCGCGAAGCCGTTCCTCGTCTACGACTCCCCGGCGCCGCCCGGGGCGCCCTCGCCCGGCCCGGGAATGCGCGGAGCCTCCGACCGCTCCGAGATCCTCGCCGCGTCCGACGACGGCGAGCGGATCGTCGTGCTCCTCAAGGAGGGCCTGCGCGCGGGGGAGGACCCGCACGACGACGTCCCGATCGCCCTCGCGCCCGCGCCGCCGCCCCGGGCCGCCCCGCAGCCCGAGGCGATCGCGGAGTGGGGCGGTCAGGTGCTCGACGCCCTGCCCGCGCTCCTGGCAGACCCCGCCCTCGACGTGCTCCGGCGCGTGCCCCCGGCCGTCGTCGCGCCGGTCGAGGGCGACGACGTCATCGCCGCGGTCGTCGAGACCCTGCTCGGCCTCGAGCGCGCGACGCTCGCCGTCCAGGGCCCGCCCGGCACCGGCAAGACCTACGTCGGCTCGCACGTCATCGCCCGGCTCGTCACCGAGCACGGCTGGCGGGTCGGCGTCGTCGGGCAGTCGCACTCCGTCGTCGAGAACGTGCTGACCGCGGTCGTCGCGAAAGGCGTCGACCGTACCCGGGTCGCGAAGGTGCCCAAGGCCGGCAGCTCCGCGGAGGCCCTCGCCGCTGCCGCCTGGACGCCGGTGAAGAACGGCGCCGCCCTCGCGGCGCTCGCCGAGGGCGGCGGCTGCGTCGTCGGCGGCACCGCCTGGACCTTCGCCAACGCGGGCAGCGTCCCGCGCCGCTCGCTCGACCTGCTGGTGATCGACGAGGCCGGCCAGTTCTCGCTCGCGCCGACCATCGCCTCCGCGATCGCCGCCGAGCGGGTGCTCCTCCTCGGCGACCCGCAGCAGCTGCCGCAGGTCAGCCAGGGCTCGCACCCCGAGCCGGTCGACGAGTCGGCGCTCGGCTGGCTCGCCGACGGCCACGACGTCCTGCCGCCCGCCTACGGCTACTTCCTCGCGCAGACCTACAGGATGCACCCCGCGCTCGCCGCCGCCGTCTCCGAGCTCTCCTACGAGGGCGCCCTCTCCTCCCGCGCCCCGGAGGTGCGCCGGCTCGACGGCGTCAGGCCCGGACTGCACGCGGTCCCGGTCGTGCACGCCGGCGACACCACCTCCTCCCCGGACGAGGCGCGCCGAGTCGTCGAGATCGCCCTCTCGATGGTCGGCCGCGCCTGGACCGACGAGCACGGCGAGCGCCCGCTCACCGCCGCGGACGTCATCGTCGTCGCCCCCTACAACGCGCAGGGCGCGCTCCTCCGCGACGCCCTCGACGCGGCCGGGCTCGAGGAGACGCTGGTCGGCACGGTCGACCTCTTCCAGGGCCGGGAGGCGGTCGTCGCGATCGTCTCGCTCGCCGCCTCCTCCGGCGCCGACGTCCCGCGCGGCCTCGAGTTCCTGCTGCTGCCCAACCGGCTGAACGTCGCGATCTCGCGGGCGAAGTGGGCCGCCTACCTCGTGCACTCGCCGGCGCTCGCCGCCTCGCCGCCCACCTCGATGGCGGCGCTCGAGCGGCTCTCGCGCTTCATCCGCCTCCTCGAGATCGCGGAGGAGACGGCGCAGGAGTGACGGATTCCGTCGTGCAGATCCGCTCCGCCTCCCGATTCCCGCGGTCCCGACCTTGAATCACGAGCGATTCCGTCGCTACGGTGGCTGCATGAGAATCCTCCTGGTCGGCGCCGGCGGCGTCGGCGACGCCTTCGCGAAGATCGCCGCCCGCCGCTCCTTCTTCGAGCAGATCATCGTCTGCGACTACGAGCTCGCTCGGGCCGAGCGCACCGTCGCCTGGATCCTCGAGCGGCACGGCGCCGACGGCGTCGAGAACCGCTTCGTCGCCGCGCGCATCGACGCCTCCGACGCCGAGAACGTCGAGACCGTCGCCCGCGCGCACGGCGCCACCCACGTGATGAACGCGGTGGAGCCGTCCTTCGTGCCGACGATCTTCGCGGGCGCCCTCGCCGCCGGCGCCGACTACATCGACATGGCGATGAGCCTCTCCCGGCCGCACCCCGAGGAGCCGCACGCGAAGACCGGCCTGAAGCTCGGCGACGAGCAGTTCGCCGCCGCCCCGACCTGGGAGGCGGCCGGCCGCCTCGCCCTGGTCGGCATGGGCGTCGAGCCCGGTCTCTCCGACGTCTTCGCCCGCTACGCCGCCGACCACCTGTTCGACGAGATCGACGAGCTGGGCGTCCGCGACGGCGCGAACCTCGTCGTCCGCGACGACTCCGGCGCCGAGATCTTCGCGCCCTCCTTCTCGATCTGGACGACCATCGAGGAGTGCCTGAACCCGCCGGTGATCTTCGAGAAGGACCGCGGCTGGTTCACGACGCCGCCGTTCTCCGAGCCGGAGGTGTTCGAGTTCCCCGAGGGGATCGGCCCCGTCGAGTGCGTCAACGTCGAGCACGAGGAGGTGCTGCTGATGCCGCGCTGGCTCGATGCGAAGCGGGTCACCTTCAAGTACGGCCTCGGCGCCGGTTCATCGGCGTCCTCCGCACGCTCAACCTGCTCGGCCTCGACCGCACCGAGCCGGTCCGGGTCCGCTCCGCCGACGGCCCGGTGCTGGTCTCGCCGCGCGACGTGGTCGCCGCCGGCCTGCCCGACCCGGCGAGCATCGGCCCGCGGATGACCGGCAAGACCTGCGCGGGCCTCTGGGTCTCCGGCGCGAAGGACGGCGAGCACCGCGAGGTGTACCTCTACCACGTGAGTGACAACGAGTGGACGATGGCGGAGTACGGCACTCAGTGCGTCGTCTGGCAGACCGCGCTCAACCCGGTGATCGCCCTCGAGCTGCTCGCGACGGGCGCCTGGTCCGGCTCCGGCGTACTCGGGCCGGAGGCGTTCGACGCCGAGCCGTTCCTCGAGCTGATGGCCCGCCCGCTCGACGAGGGCGGCTACGGCCAGTCGTGGCACGTCCGCGAGGACTGAGTCGGGGCAAGCGCGGATCCGGGCCGAGTTCTCGCGCCGCCGCGACCCTAGGCTGACCCCATGAGCAACGACGACGGGCTCGCCTCGGCGAGGGACGACGCACGCACGGCCCTCGAGGCCGCCCGACGACTGCAGGCCGAGGCCGCGGAGGCGCTGGCCCGCGCGGAGGCGGCCGCCGCGGCCCTCGAGGCGGTCGCGGGCCCTGAGGAGGCGGCCGCGGTCGTCGACGACGTGCGGCTCGTCGACGGCGGGCCGGGGGAGGAGTCCGGGCCTGCCGCTGTACCCGCACCGGTCGAGGCGCCTGCGCCCGCCGCGGCATCCGCACCCGCACCGTCCGCCGCCCCCGCCCCCGCCCCCGCGCCCGGACCGCTCGCCGAGTCCGCCGTCGACGCCGTCCGCGCCGGCTACGCCTTCACCGGCCCCGCCCTCGAGATCGGCGCCCTCGTCAACGGCGACGCCCGCGCCGACGTGCCGGTCCGCATCCCGCTCGGGATGCTCAACCGCCACGGCCTCGTCGTCGGCGCGACCGGCACCGGCAAGACCAAGACGCTCCAGGTCCTCGCCGAGCAGCTCTCCGCGCACGGCGTCCCCGTCTTCGCCGCCGACATCAAGGGCGACCTCTCCGGACTCGCGACCCCCGGCACGCCCGACGAGAAGCTGCTCGCCCGCACCCGCACCATCGGCCAGGACTGGACCCCCGAGGCCGCTCCTGCCGAGTACTTCGCGCTCGGCGGCGTCGGCACCGGCGTCCCGGTCCGCGCGACGGTCACCGGCTTCGGCGCCCTGCTGCTGGCCAAGGTCCTCGGCCTCAACCACACCCAGGAGTCGAGCCTCGGCCTGGTCTTCCACTACGCCGAGAGCGCCGGGCTGCCGCTCGTCGACCTCTCCGACCTCCGCGCCGTGCTCACCTACCTCGTCGGCGACGAGGGCAAGGCCGAGCTGGCCGAGCTCGGCGGGCTGTCCAAGGCGACGGCCGGCGTCATCCTGCGCGAGCTGATCGCCTTCGCCGACCAGGGCGCCGACGTCTTCTTCGGCGAGCCCGAGATCGACACCGCCGAGTTCCTCCGCCTCGCGCCCGACGGCCGCGGCGTGGTCAGCCTGCTCGAGGTCCCCGGAGTCGCGGACAAGCCCGCGCTGTTCTCGACGTTCCTGATGTGGCTGCTCGCCGACCTCTTCAACGACCTGCCCGAGGTCGGCGATCTAGACCGGCCGAAGCTCGTCTTCTTCTTCGACGAGGCCCACCTGCTCTTCCGCGACGCGTCGAAGGACTTCCTCGCCGCCATCACGCAGACGGTCCGCCTGATCCGCTCCAAGGGCGTCGGCATCGTCTTCGTGACGCAGACCCCGAAGGACGTGCCGAGCGACGTGCTCGCGCAGCTCGGCTCGCGGATCCAGCACCAGCTGCGCGCGCACACCCCCGACGACGCGAAGGCCCTGCGCGCCACGGTCTCGACCTACCCCGAGAGCGACTACGACCTCGGCGAGGTGCTGCAGGCGCTCCCCATCGGCGAGGCGATCGTCACGGTGATGAACGAGCGCGGCGCCCCGACCCCGGTCGCCTGGACCCGGCTCCGGGCACCGCGCGGCTCGATGGCGCCGACCCCCGAGGCCGAGCGGGAGGCGAGCGTCCAGCGCTCCCCGCTGCTCGCCCGCTACGGCACCCCGCTCGACCGCGACTCCGCCCGCGAGATCCTCACCCGCCGCCTCGACGCGGCCGCCGACGCCGAGGAGGCCCGCGCCGCCGCCGAGGAGCAGGCCGAGGAGGAGGCCCGCCGCGCGAAGGAGCAGGCCGCCGAGGCCGCCCGCAGCGCCAAGGAGCAGGCCGCCGACGACGCCCGCCGCGCCAAGGAGGACGCCCGCGCCGCCGCCCAGCGCGCCAAGGACCGCGCCGCCGCCGAGCGCCGCGCCGACCAGGCCGCCGAGCGCTCCCGCCGCCGCACCGCGCCCACCACCCGCTCCCGCTCCACCCGCCGCGACAAGACCGTCGTCGAGGAGGTCCTCGGCTCCTCGGTCGGGAAGACCTTGTTGCGCGAGGTCGTCCGAGGCATCTTCGGCACGGCCCGCCGCGGCCGCTGACACCACCGTCTGCGGCGTTGTCGTCAGTCGCGATACCGCCGGTATCGCTCCTTCCTCCGCCTTGCAGCCGGCGGCGTCAGCGCCCGCGGCCTGCGGGTGCTGACGGGGCGATCTGCGGCGTTGTCGTCGGGCGCGATACCGGCGGTATCGCTTCCTCCTCCGCCTTGCAGCTCATCCCGTCAGCGCCCGCGGCCCGCTCGGGCTGCGCCGCGCTGCCCCAGCTGATCGAGTAGCCCACGCAATGTTCCACACAGTGGAATTCCATGCTGATCGAGTAGCCCGCGCAGCGGGCGTATCGAGATCCACGTCACCAGCACGCGCCGTGCTCGTCCGCTAACGCCGCCGTGTTAGCGTCGTTACTCGTGACCGAGAGCCCGACGACCCGCGACCGCATCCTCAGCGCGACGGCGGCGCTGCTCGCGGAGGGCGGCCGCGACGCCGTCTCGACCCGGGCGATCAGCTCGGCGGCCGGCGTCCAGGCGCCCACCATCTACCGCACCTTCGGCGACCTCCGCGGCCTGCTCGACTCCGTCGCCGC
This sequence comes from Rathayibacter sp. PhB186, assembly GCF_003751825.1. Taxonomy (NCBI): domain Bacteria; kingdom Bacillati; phylum Actinomycetota; class Actinomycetes; order Micrococcales; family Microbacteriaceae; genus Rathayibacter; species Rathayibacter sp. PhB186. The sequence goes on from NZ_RJKO01000009.1 coordinate 182,592, forward strand.
CGCGGGCTTCGCCGCCGCCCAGGCCGAGTTCGACGCCGTCGACGCACCCGCCGACGCCGTCGACGCCCTCCGCGCCGCCTGGGACCACCACATCGCCTTCGGACTCGCCGAGCCGCACCTCTACGCCCTGATGTTCACCGGGCGTCCGGGGGAGGAGTCGGAGGCGGCCCGCCTCGCCCGCGGCGTCCTCGCCGCCCACGTCCGCGCCGTCGCCGAGGCCGGCCGCCTGACCGTCGAGGTCGAGCACGCCGCCCGCCTCCTGCAGTCCGCAGCCCTCGGCTGCACCCTCACCCTCGCGTCCGCGCCGGACGACGAGCTCTCCGCCCGCTCCCGCGAGGCCGTCCTCGCCGCGATCACCACGGCGGAGGCGGGCCCGACCGACCCCGCCGCCCGCGCCTTCGCCGCCCACGCGGTCGCCCTGCGCACCGCGCTGCCCGGAGTCGACGGCCTGACCGCCGCCGAGTCCGCCCTCCTCGACGAGTGGCTCCTGCGCCTCACCCGCTGACGCGCGCACTGAGTCGCCCGAGAAGGCGCGTTCTCCGCACCGGGAACGAGCCGTCTCGGGCGACTCGGCGGGGGAGGCGCCATGCGCCGGGAAACACCACGCGCCGGAAAGCAGAGAACGGCGCCGCAGCTGGCGAGAGCGTGCGGCGCCGTTCGGCGGAGGATGGGGGATTCGAACCCCCGAGGGCTTGCACCCAACACGCTTTCCAAGCGTGCGCCATAGGCCACTAGGCGAATCCTCCTGGCGCGACCGTGGCCGCGACTCATCGATACTAGCCGGTACCGGCGCCCTCCGCTGACCACGGCACCGCGACGGCCGTGCCCGCACCCCGCCGGCGTCGGTTAGACTGTCTCCCGGCTCCCCGCGTGGCGCCATCCAGGCCAACTCCCCCAGGGCGGAAACGCAGCAAGGGTAACCGGGCTCTGGCGGGTGCGCGGGGGGTCTCTTCCGTTAAGCGGCGCGAGCGCCTGTGCGCCGCCCGAGGGCGGCGCCGCCCTGCGGGCGCCTGGCTCCGGAACGCCGCAGGCTCACAGCAGTCGACGCACGGGCTCGGGCGTCGACTGCGGCCCACCTCTCCTCCCCACACCGCCGCTCCTGCACGCTCTCCCATCCGGGGCACCCGCCCAGCCTCCGGAGGGCGCCCGTCGCTAGGCTTGCGCCGATGGTTCAGAGCATCTACATCTCGTCCGCCGAAGGTCATTCGGGCAAGTCCACGGTCGCCCTCGGCGTCCTCGACCTGCTCAGCAGTCAGGTGCAGCGGGTCGGCGTCTTCCGCCCGATCGCCCGCTCCACCTCCGAGCGCGACTACGTGCTCGAGATGCTGCTCGGCCACTCCGACTCGGGTCTCGCCTACGACGACTGCATCGGCGTCACCTACGAGGACGTGCACGCCGACGGCGAGGCAGCCCTCTCCCGCATAGTCGAGCGCTACAAGGCCGTCGAGGCGCAGTGCGACACCGTCGTGATCCTCGGCTCCGACTACACCGATGTCGGCAGCCCGACGGAGCTCGGCTACAACGCCCGCATCGCAGCGAACCTCGGCGCTCCCGTCCTCCTCGTCCTCACCGGCCGCGACCCGTCGCGGAGCGAGCAGCTCGGCCAGGCTCCCGCCCGGACGCCCGACGAGATGCGGCAGATCACCGAGCTCGCCGCGGTCGAGCTGCGCACCGCGCACGCGAGCCTCATCGGCGTCGTCGCCAACCGCGCCGACCCGGGCACCTCGGAGCAGGCCGTCGCCGCGATCCGCGAGGCCCTGCCCTCCGGCGCCCCGGTCTGGGCGATCCACGAGGACCCGTCCCTCGTCGCCCCGAGCGTGTCGCGCATCATCGACGCCGTCGACGGCGTCTTCGTCGCGGGCGACCCGGAGCTGCTCGGCCGCGAGGCGCTCGGCGTCGTCGTCGCCGGCATGTCGATGGTCAACGTGCTGCCGCGCCTGATGGAGGGCGGAGTCGTCATCGTCCCCGGCGACCGCCCCGAGGTCGTGCTCGCCGTGATCATGGCGCACGCCTCCGGCAACTTCCCGACGGTCTCCGCGATCATCCTCAACGGCGGCTTCGAGCTGCAGGAGCCGATCGTCCGCCTGATCGAGGGCGTCGACAACCGCCTGCCGATCGTGATGACCGAGCTCGGCACCTACGACACCGCGGTGCGGGTCACCGCCGCACGCGGTCGCCTCGCCGCCGACTCGCCGCGCAAGCGCGACACCTCCCTCGCCCTGTTCGCCGAGGCGATCGATCCGGTCGAGCTGCTCACCCTCCTCGACGTCGGCCGCTCCGAGGTCGTCACGCCGCTGATGTTCGAGTACGGCCTGATCGAGCGCGCCCGCATCGCCGACCGGCACATCGTGCTGCCCGAGGGCGGCGACGACCGCATCCTCCGCGCCGCCGCGACCGTGCTCAAGCGCGGCATCGCCCGCCTGACGATCCTCGGCGAGGAGGTCGAGGTGCGCTCCCGCGCCGCGAGCCTCGGCCTGGACATCGACGGCGCCCGCGTCCTCAGCGTCCTCGACCCGGAGCACCGCAACCGCTTCGCCGAGGAGTACGCCCGCATCCGCGCGCACAAGGGCATCACCTTCGACCACGCCTACGACACCGTCACCGACGTCTCCTACTTCGGCACGATGATGGTCCAGCTCGGCCTCGCCGACGGCATGGTCTCGGGTGCCGCGCACACCACCGCGCACACCATCCGCCCCGGCTTCGAGATCATCAAGACCAGCCCCGGCGTCTCCGTCGTCTCGAGCGTGTTCCTGATGGCGCTGGCCGACCGCGTCCTCGTCTACGGCGACTGCGCCGTGAACCCCGACCCGACCGAGGCGCAGCTGGCCGACATCGCGATCTCCTCCGCCGAGACGGCGCAGCAGTTCGGCATCGACCCGCGGATCGCGATGCTCTCCTACTCCACCGGCGAGAGCGGAGCGGGCGCCGACGTCGAGAAGGTCCGCGCGGCCACCGCGCTCGTCCGCGAGCGCCGCCCCGACCTGCTCGTCGAGGGCCCGATCCAGTACGACGCCGCCGCGGACGCGGCCGTCGCCGCCTCGAAGATGCCCGGCTCGCAGGTCGCGGGACGTGCGACGGTGTTCATCTTCCCCGACCTCAACACGGGCAACAACACCTACAAGGCCGTGCAGCGCTCGGCCGGCGCCGTCGCCATCGGGCCGGTCCTGCAGGGCCTGCGGAAGCCGGTCAACGACCTCTCCCGCGGCGCCCTCGTGCAGGACATCGTCAACACCGTCGCGATCACCGCGATCCAGGCGGCGACCCAGGCCATCGTCCCGCCGACCTCCGCCATCCCCGTCGTGCGCTGAGGGCCACCCGCCCGAGCGCCCCGTCCGACCCCGAACCCCCAGGAGTCCCACCGTGTCCGTCGTCCTCGTCGTCAACAGCGGCTCGTCGTCCTTCAAGTACCAGCTCATCGAGATGACGACGGAGGAGACGCTCGCGAGCGGCCTCGTCGAGCGGATCGGCGAGGAGACCGGCCGCACGAAGCACAGCCACGACGGCGACACCGTCGAGTTCGAGACGCCGATCCCGGATCACACGGCCGGCTTCGACGCGATGATCCGCGCCTTCGCCGAGCACGGCCCGAGCCTCGACGAGTTCCCGCCGATCGCCGTCGGCCACCGCGTCGTGCACGGCGGCAAGCGGTTCTACGAGCCGACCGTCGTCACCGACCTCGTCAAGATCAACATCGAGGACCTCAGCGACCTCGCCCCGCTGCACAACCCCGCCAACCTCGAGGGCATCGAGGCCGCGCAGAAGGCGTTCCCGGACGTCCCGCACGTCGCCGTCTTCGACACCGCGTTCCACCACACCATCCCTGCGGCGGCCTCCACCTACGCGATCCCGGCCGAGCTCGCCGACAAGCACCGCATCCGCCGCTACGGCTTCCACGGCACCTCGCACAAGTTCGTCTCCGAGGCGGCCGCCGCGTTCCTCGGCCGCCGCCGCTCCGACCTCAAGACGATCGTCCTGCACCTCGGCAACGGCGCCTCCGCCTGCGCGATCGACGGCGGCGCCTCCGTGGAGACCTCGATGGGCATGACGCCGCTCGAGGGCCTCGTGATGGGCACCCGCTCCGGCGACCTCGACCCCGCCGTCGTCTTCCACCTCGCCCGCAAGGCAGGCCTCTCCACCGACGAGCTCGACGCCGTCCTCAACCGCCGCAGCGGACTCCTCGGCCTCTCCGGCCGCGGCGACATGCGCGACGTGCAGGACGCGGCCGAGTCCGGCGACGAGACCGCCATCGCCGCCCTCGAGGTCTACTACCACCGCCTCCGCCACTACGTCGGCGCCTACTACGCCCAGCTCGGCCGCGTCGACGCCATCGTCTTCACCGCCGGAGTCGGCGAGAACGTCCCCGCCGTCCGCGCCGGCGCCCTCCGCGGCCTCGAGGGCCTCGGCATCGAGCTCGACCCCGAGCGCAACACCGCCCGCGACCGCGGCCCCCGCCGCATCTCCACCGACGACTCCCGCGTCGCCGTCCTCGTCATCCCCACCAACGAGGAACTCGAGATCGCCCGGCAGTGCTTGTCGGTCGTCTAGCTGTAGTTCCCCGTGAGGTTGTGGACGCGTTCTGCGGGGGTTGATCCGCCGATTCCGGTGTGGGGTCGGTGGTGATTGTAGTGATGGAGC
>NZ_RJKO01000010.1:0-155949 GCF_003751825.1 Rathayibacter sp. PhB186
GGGAGCGTAGCGACCGCGTCCGGAATGGGTGGCACGGAGCCGGTGGAGCGAAATAGGTTGAGACCGCGGAGAGGTGAAGAAAACGGGTAATCGGGCCGCGTAGCGGCTTCCTTTTGGCGGTGCTCCGTCGCCGCTGCGCGGGCGGAGCTCGTGCCCCCGGAACGGGGAGGCCGGGGAGTGTGAGGGGGTCGCCCCTCACGGGCCGGCCCGAAGGCCGGCCCTCGCCCCCTCAGCTCGCCGCGGCCGTCTGCGCGACTGCCTCGCGGGCCGCGTCGAGTTCCGCGGCGGTGCGGTGTCCCTGCACGTCGGCGTAGGCGACGGAGTAGGCGCGCGTTCCGGCGTTCCAGTCCAGGGCGACGGTCACGGTCTTGGGGTTCACGCGGGTGACGAGGCTCCACCCGAACTTGTGCTTGATCGCGTCGCCCTTGGCGATCGTGTCGCGGCTGTGGATCGTGACTTGTCCGGCGGCGGCCTGCGCCTCGCGGACGTCCGACCAGTAGTCGCGCTGGTCCTCGAGCTGCGCCCGCTGGGTGAGCAGCCGCTCCCGGTAAGCGCCAGTCGCGGGGGCGGTCGTCTCGACGTAGCCGCCGCCGAAGTTGTGCGAGCTGCCCTCGATCTTCCGCGTGTAGCCGCGAATGTCGGTGTCGAGCCGGTCGATCCGGCGGGCGACCATCCCCGGCGCGTAACGGTGTTCGGTGGTGTGGGCGGCGACGTCCGCGCGGGCTCGGGCGCGGGTCGCCTCGCGGTCGGCCTCGACGCTGCGGCCCATCGCGTTGTGGGCCTTCTCGATCGCGTTGCGGTGCCGAGTCTCGGAGTGGTGGCCGATCTTGATCGGCTCGCCACCCTCCGGGAGCCGGTCGAACGCGCGGCGCGCGGCCGCGTCGGCGGTGTCGGCGTCGACGGCGCGGCGGTCGGCCTTCGCGTCGAGTGCGTCGACGCGGGCGGCCTGGCGCTCGAGGGTCGCCGCCTCGGCCTCGGCGGTCGGGCGGAACGTCTCTTCCGCCTCGATGGTGACCTCGTGTCCGGCATCGCGCAGGGCCGTCGCCGCGCGGTTGATGGTCCACCACTTCGGCAGGCGGTCCCGGGACTGCGGGACGTACCAGGCGCCGATGGAGCGGCCCCAGCGCCAGCCGGACGCCTTGAGGATCTCGGCGGTGCCGTCGCCGCGGCTGGTGCCCTCGATGATCGTTCCGGCTTCGGGGGTGTGGGTGATGGTGAGCATGCTCTGTCTCCTTCTCGCGTCGGGGGGGGTCAGTCGTTGGTGGAGTAGTCGGCGGGGGTCTCGCTGCGGTCGTGCAGCGCATACGCGGCCGGGAACAGGTCCAGCGCCCGCGCGACCGCGACCGGAACGACGACGTAGGCGCCGGAGGCCATGTAGCCGACGCGATCCGCCGGCACCGGGTCGACCGGCTCGAAGTGCTGCAGCGTCACCCCAGGAAGCCCCGCGCGGCCCTCGCGGGTGACCAGGTGCACGGCCGGGGTCTGCTCGGTCACGGGGTCGCGGCCACCGGCGCCGACGATGACCACCTGACGCGCGGTCCGGCTGATGCCCTCCACGCCGGGGCTGTGGGTGGTCGTGGTGATGACTTCGGTACGGGTGCCGCGCTGCTGGCTCATGGTGTGTCTCCCTCTGGCTGATCGTTTTTCTTTGCCTCTCCGGCGGGAAGAACCGTTTGAGTGAAGGCGGCGGAGTGACGCCGATTCCGGGCGAAATAAGCCCGTAGGGCGCGTCCGGGATCGGTGGCACGCAGCCGCCGGAGCGAAATAGGTTGAGACCGCGGAGAGGTGAAGAAAACGGGTGGAATGGGCCGCGCAGTGGCCTCCGACCTGCGGCGCTCCGTCGCCGCTGCGCGAGTGCAGCTCGCGCCCCGGAACGGGACGCTGGGGAGCGTGAGGGGCCGCCCCTCACGAGCCGGCGCCGCCGGCTCACCTGCCACTCCCCCGCGCAGGTCCCGCTGATCAAATACTCATGGCGTCATTCACTCATTTGAGCTAATGAGTAAATGAGTTAGTCTGTATCAGCCACTGGGACGATGGAGGCATGTGGGAGCTGGCACACCGGACGCGCGCGGAATCGGCATCAACGGTGGTGCGCAGCAGCGCGGCGACGAGCGCCGCGGCGATCGCGGAAGTGCGCGCCGCGATCCCGGAAGATCACGTCATCCTCTACGTGCTTCGCATTGAGAACTGAGCGGGCGGTCTACTCCGCCGCGGTCGCCGCGGCGCGGCGGTTCGCGGTCGTGGTGACGACGGCGGTCGCGCGGGTGAGGTTGGGACCGACGGCGTCAGCTTCGAGGACACGGCCGGTGCGGCGGCTCTCTCCTTCACCCCAGGCGACGGTGCGCTCGTAGCCGACGACGATCACGCCGTCACCCTTGTGGAGGGATGCGAGCACGTGCTCGCCAAGCTCGAACTTCGCTTCCACGAAGTGCGTCGTCGGCGCCTCGTGCGCGGTCCACTCTCCCCCGCGGAACTCTCCGGTGTTCTCGATGACGCGTAGCTTCACGATCTGCAGGCGACCCGCCTGTACCGCCTCGGGGTCGGCGGCGAGGTTGCCGGTGATGGTCCTGGTGCTCATCTGTCGTCTCCTGCTCGTGCGGTTCGTTCGTCCCGTCGACGTCGACGGGATCTCCCCCGCGGCGTCAGCCGCAGGGGTGTCGATGGGGGCCGGCTCGATGCCCCAGGACGCCAGAGCGTCGCGCCGGGTGACCTCGACCGGCGGCTCGGACAGCGCTCTGCGCTGTTCGAGCTCGGCGCGCGTCGAGACGTAGGCCGGAAGGCGTCGCTCGTCGCCGTAGGCGGCACGGTAGAGCCGGTCGGCCAGGAAGTCGAGCGCGTCGATTTCTCCCTGCCGATCGGCCTGCCCAGCGAGATACCCGGCCCGGTACTCGTCGCTCGAGGCGTCCGGTCCGGTCATGCCGCGTGCTTTTCGATGAGGTCAGGGCGGAAGCCCGACCAGTGGTCCTGGTCGCTCGCGACGACCACGGGGGCGGCGGAGTAGCCCAGCTCCTCCGTGACGTAGGCGAGCGCTGCGGGATTGGTCGTGATGTCCACGACGGTGTATTCGATGCCCTTCTTCTCGAGCACCCGGTAGGTCATGGTGCACTGCACGCACGACGGCTTCGAGTAGACGGTCAGCGCCATGAGTCTCACTCTCCTTCCGGGTGGTGGGCGTCGCCCTCGTCGTCGTCGGTCGCGTGCTCCCTGATCCACAGGTCCGCGGCCTCGTCTCGTCCGAATGCTCGCAGGAGTCCAGCCAGCGCGTCGACCTCACCGCAGGTCAGCCGCGGGGCCAGCTCTTCGGCCAGCTCCCCGTGCGAGAACACGGACACGAACTCGGCCAGCGCCTCGGGAAGGGTCGGCGTCTGCATCGTGGTGGTGGTGGTGGTGGTGGCGCTCATGGTCTGTCCTCTCTTCGCCTCTCCCCCACGTTTTTTTGCCGTGATTCTCAATCAGATTTGTCAAGCCAGCGGGGGTGGTCTTGCTCGTCTGTTCTTCCTTCTCTCCCAGCGTTTTTTTGCCTGGAAGGCACGTAGTGCCGAGCAGGGTCGGAGGCGGGAGCGCAACCCGGAGGGCGGAGGAGGAGATGTTGTCGGCGCGATGTGAGGGAGCGCAGCGACCGCGTGCCGAGAACGTCGGAGGAGCCGGCCGCGCAGCGGCTTGCGTGGACGCCGCAGGCCCGTACGCTGCCGAAGGCTTCCAGGCAAAATGCGCGCAGCGCTCAGCACCGCCGCCGACGGAGGTCGGCGTCCGCTCGTGTCCGTGAACCGCGACGCTCGTCGCGGCGGCTCTCAGTGGTCTTCGGTGAGGTGGCGGTAGATGGTGCCGCGGGAGACGCCGAAGGTCTCGGCGATCTGCTGGACCGTGTACGTCTTCTCTTCGTACATCGCGCGCGCCTGCTTCGCCTTCGTGGGCGTCATCTTGAAGCGTCCGCCGCCCTTGCGACCGCGGGCTCGAGCGGCGGCGAGGCCGTCGTGGGTGCGCTCCACGATGAGGTCGTGCTCGAACTCGGCGATCGCGGCGAGCATGTGAAAGAACAGCCGCCCGCCCGGAGTGGTGGTGTCGATGCCCTGGGAGAGAGCCTTCAGTCCGACGCCGCGCTGTTGGAGGCCGTCGGCCACCTCTTTCAGGTTCCGCACGGACCGTCCGAGGCGGTCGAGCTTGGTCACGACGAGGGAGTCGCCCTCGCGGAGGTAGTCGAGAGCGTCCTCGAGCGCGGGACGCTTCGCGAGCACTCCGGAGGCGTGCTCCACGAAGACCTTCTCGCAGCCGGCGGCCGTGAGCGCGTCGGTCTGAGCGTCAGGGTTCTGGTCTCTGGTCGAGACGCGCGCGTATCCGATCGCAGCCATGAGCTGACTGTACTGCGAACGTAGGTCACGGGTCATAGGTCTCGGACACGAGTTGTGGAACACGACGCGCCGATCGCGGCGGTGCGCTGCCCGGCCGTCTCGTGAACGATCGTTCGCGAACACCTCGGCAGTGGTCGCTCAAATCGATTTCTGTCGATAACATCGGTGCATGCCGATTGATCACGTGCGGGGCACCTCTGCCGCCGTCTCCCTCTTTCACTCTTTGGCCGACCCGAAGCGTCTCCAGATCGTGCGGCGACTTCAGCACGGTGAGGCTCGGGTCAGTGATCTAGTGGCGGAGCTGGGCGTGGCGCAGTCGACGGCTTCTGAGCACATGAGCTGCCTGCGCGAGTGCGGCCTGGTCGTGGGGCGTGCAGAGGGACGGCAGGTGTTCTACTCGTTGGCCCGTCCGGAGCTGATCGATCTTCTCGAGTCCGCTGAGGCACTTTTGGAGGCGACGGGGTTCCAAGCGGATCTGTGCGGCACGTTCGGGGCGGAAGCACGGAGCGCACGTGACGTGGACGCTGCCGCATCGGAGGTCCGTCGGGGCGTGGAAGTGGCGCCGTGATCGGCACTATCGCGGCGGCAATCGGACTGTTCGCTGCGACGAACATCGATGACATCGTGGTTCTGACGGTGCTGTTCCTCGCGTCCGCCCGTGGCTCGCTGCCGGGCTGGAAGGTTGTGGCGGGGCAGTACCTCGGCTTCGCGACTCTCGTCGCGATCAGCGTCGTTGCCGCCGCCGGGTTGACGATCATCCCGGATGAGTGGGTGGGGCTTTTGGGCCTGATCCCGCTGGCGATCGGTCTGTACGGGCTCATCCGCACCCTGCGCAGCAGGGGCGATGATGACGACGACGATGACGAGAGTTCGATCAGTGCGGTCGGGCTGCTGGGCGTTGCGGGGATCACGATCGCGAACGGCGCGGACAACATCTCCCTCTACACGCCCGTATTCCGCACGAGCCCGATCGCGGACACGGTGGTCACGATCATCGTGTTCTTCCTCCTCGTCGCGGTGTGGTGCCTGATCGCTCGCGTCGTCGGCACGAACAAGACGGTGACCGAGCTGTTGGAGAGGGTCGAGCACTGGCTCGTGCCTGCCGTATTCATCGGCCTGGGTCTGTTCATCCTGATCGAGTCGGGTGTTCTGCCTCGACTCCTCGAGCTGTTCTGATGCCCGCCACGCGCAGGCTCGTCCTCCGAGTGGCTTTCATCGCTGCGCTGATTGCGGCCGCGTTCGGTCTTGATCAGCTCACGAAGAGCTGGGCCCTGACAGCGCTGGAAGACGGACGCACGATCGAGCTCGCTCTCGGAGCGCGGTTCGAGTTGATCTTCAACCCCGGCGTCGCCTTCGGGATGGGCTCCGAGCTGGGACCTGCACTGGCGGTCGGACTGATCGTCATTCTTGTGACCCTCACGGTGTGGGTGTTCGTGCGGACCATCCGCGGGGCTCCGCTGGGTGGACCGGCACTTCTCGCTCTCGCCGCCGGCGGTGGCGCAGGGAACATCTGGGACCGCATCAGCCGAGCCGCGGACACGCCGCTGGGCGGAGAGGTCGTCGACTTCATCGCGGTCGACTGGTTCGCGATCTTCAACGTCGCCGACATCTTCACCACCTGCGGCATCGCCGGCTGGGCCCTCCTGCAGGTCTTCGGCAGAGCGGACGCGCCCCAACCACAGACGAGCGAAACCTGATCGAGGCGCAGCCCTGAGCCTCACCGTTCGCCGGATCACGGCGCCGTCCCCTTGTTTCTGCCGACCACCGGCCTGACAGAAAGCACCACCCGTGAAAACCAGCACCAAGGTCAACCTGATCGCCATCGCCGCGGCTGTCTTCGTCGTCGCGGTCATCGCCGCGATCGCGATCTTCCGGCCCTTCTCCGCCTCCCGCGAAGAGGTCGCCGCCGCGACGCCCGTCCTCGAGCAGAACACCCACATGCTCGATCAGGCGGAGGACGGGAAGGTGACGCTGGTCGAGTTCCTCGACTTCGAGTGCGAGGTCTGCGCGGCCGTCTACCCGACCATCGAGCAGCTGCGTGAGGAGTACGCAGGCCGGGTCACCTTCGCGACCCGCTACTTCCCGATTCCCTCGCATCGCAACTCCGAGAATGCCGCTCTCGCCGTCGAGGCAGCAGCGCGGCAGGACCGGTTCGAGGAGATGTACGACCGGATGTTCCAGACGCAGGCGAGCTGGGGCGAGAGCCAAGACTCCAAGGCCGACGTGTTCCGCGGCTTCGCGGAGGAGATCGGCCTCGACCTGGAGCAGTACGACGCGGATGTGGCCGACCCGTCGACGCTCGAGCGGGTGCGCTTTGATTTCGAGGCGGGCAAGGACCTGGGGGTGCAGGGCACGCCGACGATCTTCGTCAACGACGAGGCGATCCAGCTCGAACGCCTCGAAGACATCCAGGCCGCTCTCGACGCCGCTCTCGCCTCGTGAGCGCCCTCAGCCGCCGCGCCCTGCTGGCCCTTCCCCCGCTCGCGATGATCGGCATCGGGACCAGCGGATGCGCGCGGGACGACCTCGCGGAGCAGTACCGCGGCGGGTCGAACAAGAACTACGTCGCCGGTGACGGCACCGTCATCGAATGGCCTGTCGGCAGCCGCGGCGAGCCGGTCGACTTCGCCGGAACGAGCGAAACGGGCGACGCGATCAGCTCCGAGGATTACCGCGGGCAGGTGCTCGTCGTGAACTTCTGGTACGCCGCCTGCGCCCCCTGCCGCGCCGAAGCACCCGACCTGCAAGCGCTGCACGAGCAGTACGACGGGAACGGAGCGGCGTTTCTCGGTGTCAACGTTCGCGACCAAGCCGACACCGCCACCTCGTTCGCGAACACCTACGGCATCACCTACCCCTCGATCATCGATACCGACGCCGCCGTGGCCCTCGCGTTCTCTGGGAAGTTCGCCGCGAACGCCGTCCCTACCACCCTCGTGCTCGACGTCGACGGCCGACCCGCCGCGCGGATCCTCGGCCGGGTCACCGCCCGCTCCATCCTCGACACCCTCATCGCGGACACCATCGCGGAGGCGGCCTCGTGAACTGGGGAGAGGCTGTGTTCAGCGGCCAACTCCTGCTCGCCGCGCCCATCGCGGTCCTCGCCGGCCTCGTCTCGTTCGCGTCCCCGTGCGTGCTCCCCCTCGTCCCCGGCTACCTCGCCTACATCGGCGGAAACCCCGACCTCGCCACAGGCAGCCGGCGCCGCCTCGTCGCCGGAGTGGGCCTGTTCATCGCCGGTTTCGCCGTCGTCTTCATCGCCTACGGCGCCGCGTTCGGCGCCCTCGGGACATGGCTGCTCGAATGGCAGGACACCGTCACCCGCATCCTCGGAGTGCTCGTGATCCTCATGGGCGTCGTGTTCATCGGGCAGGTCCGGTTCCTGCAACGCACCATCCGCCCCCGCTGGAAACCCGCGACCGGACTCGCCGGAGCACCCCTGCTCGGTGTCGTGTTCGGGCTCGGCTGGACACCCTGCTTCGGGCCCACCCTCGCCGCGATCTCCGCGCTGAGCCTGGACGGCGCCTCCGCCGGCCGCGGCGCGTTCCTCGGCCTGCTGTACTGCCTGGGCCTGGGACTGCCGTTCCTGCTGATCGCCCTCGGATTCTCCTGGGCCGCCACCGCGACCAGCTTCCTCAAACGCCACATCCGCACCATCAACCTCCTCGGCGGAGGGCTACTCATCCTCATCGGCACCGCCATGGTCAGCGGCCTGTGGACCCAGTTGATCTACCGCCTCCAGAACCTGATCAACGGATTCGTCCTCCCCATCTGACCCGTCACCCCCGCCCCGAGAGGACCACCGAATGAGCGCACTCACCCCCGCCGAGACCGAACAGCTGACCCGACGCGGGCTGCGCCTGGCGCAGTTCACCGTCGCCTACAACGTCATCGAGGGCATCGTCGCGATCGCGGCCGGTATCGCCGCGGGACTCGTGTCCGTGATCGGGTTCGGCATCGACTCCGGCATCGAGTCGATCGCCGCCGTGCTGGTAGGGCTGCGCCTGGCGGCGCGGCTGCGGCATGGTGAGGCGGACGAAGCGAAGGAGCGGCGCACGTTGAAGTTCGTCGCCGTGACGTTCTTCCTCCTCGCCGCCTACGTGAGCATCGAGGGCATCCGCAGCCTGATCGCGGGTGACGCTCCCGAGTCCTCCCCGGTCAGCATCGTGCTCCTGATCCTCTCGATCATCGTCATGCCGGTCCTTGCGGCGGTGAAAACGCGTGTCGGGAAGAGGCTCGGAGACCCCCTGATCCTCGCGGACGCAGCGGAGACTCGGATCTGCGTGCTGTTGAGCGTCTCCACCCTCGTCGGGCTCGTCCTCTACGCCCTCACTGGAGCCGCGTGGCTTGACCCGGTTGCAGGGTTCGTCATCGCTCTCTTCGCCATTCACGAGGGACGCGAGGCCTGGGAAGGCGAGCTCGTAGAAGACGACGATGACGATGACTAGAGCGGGCGCCGACAGGCGAGCCACGAGCGGGCTGACGATCGATGTTCCGGGGCAGACACCCTCAACCTCAGAAGTGCTCTCCTCGGGTGCGACGCGCACGGCGGGAGGATGATCGGAGAATGATGATCGAGGTTCTTCACATCGACGACTGCCCGAACTGGAAGGACGTCGGCCCTCGCCTGGACCAGGCGCTGAAGTCCACCGGCCACTCCGACATCCCCGTCACCTACCGGCTTCTGGCGACACCGGAGGACGCCGCCGGCGTCGCTTTCGCGGGTTCCCCGACGATCACCCTCGACGGGGAAGACCTGTTCCCGTCGGGCGGGCGGACCACGGATCTTGCCTGTCGGATCTACTTCACGCCGAGCGGGCTGGCGGGTCTTCCGACGACGGAGCAGCTCGTGGAAGCGATCGCTGCCCGTGAACCCTGATTCCTCCGTCACCTGTTCCTGCTGCGGACGGGCCCGCCGTCGACGTCAGGTTCACGCACTCAACGATGGCGCCGCGTACGTGTGCCGGCGGTGCGGGCTCTGGATAGCGCTGCGCCCGGGCAGCGATCACCCCCGCGCCTCCTCATTGTCTCGGCGCTGACACGCCGGAACTCAACGCCGGTCAGGTCGTTCGGGTTGCTCTCAGCCCGAGCCGGGTGCGGCCGCGAGGCTTGAGGACGGACAGGGCGGTGATAACCACGAGAACGACGGCGCCGCCGGCGGTCGCGACGACCAGTTGCGTGCGGGTTCCCTCGAGCGTGGAGGGAATGAGCCCGTGGCGGGCGGCGAGGGACATCGTCTCGATGAGGCGCGTGTGCAGCAGGAGGACTGCGGTTGCGAAGACACTCAGCCACAGCTTGATCGCCACCCAGTAGTGGCGCACCAGTCCCCAGTGCGTTCCGAGGCCTTGCAGGATTCCGGTGGCGAGGGAGGCGAGGGCGAACGGGATGATGACGAACGTCCCCAGCGGGTCCAACGCCAAGTAGGCGCTTCGGACCGTGAAGGGGTCGCTGCTGGTCGCTCCGACGAGCGCGATCGCGAGGAACGCGCCCACCGCGCCGAACCAGCCCACGGACACCAGGACGTGGACGGTGAGGGCGACTCGGCGAGCTCGCGGGCCGAGCATCATCAGTGATTCATCATCTGCGCCCCGCCGCCGGTGAGCAGGTGCACGACGATGAAGCCGATCGCGAGGACGACGACGACGACCATGAACACCTTCACCCAGCGGGGGCGCTCCGGGACGGGCGACGGCGTGCCAGACGGGTTGGAGTCACTCATGCGCTCAGCCTAGGCACCCGCCCAACCCATCCCGTATCGATGTGGTGCGTTGCCCCTGCCCCGACATCTTCGGTCAAGTCGGGAATCTTCCGCCCGATCACCCCGTTGTCTGATACCCCCGGGGGGTATACCGTCGGATCAGGCCGGAAGCGGCCGGAAGGAGTCATGATGGCGCAGCACCACCTGCACGATGACGAGCACGAGAGTGCTCACCGCACCGTCGAAGCACGCGACGTCGACGCGGGAAGGACAGGTCATCACGTGAGTACGGCCCCTGACGGGCACGCCGGGCACCAGATGCGCGGAGCGCCTGATCCTCACGCAGGCCACAACATGACGGCGGGCGCTGCCGGCCACGGCGGCCACGGCGGCCACGGCGGCCACGGCGGCCACGGCGATCATGTCGGCCAGTTCCGGCGGTTGTTCTGGATCATGCTGGTGTTCGCGGTGCCGGTGGTCGTGTTCAGCGGCATGTTCTCGATGATCCTGGGCTACTCCCTCCCCGACGTTGCGGGGGTCGGCTGGATCTCGCCGGTGCTCGGGACGGTGATGTACGTCTGGGGCGGCCGGCCCTTCCTGCAGGGGGCGGTGTCGGAGCTGCGCTCGAGGACGCCGGGGATGATGCTGCTGATCGCTCTGGCGATCACGGTCGCGTTCCTCGCGTCGTGGGGTGCGAGCGCGGGGCTGCTGGATCACGAGCTGGACTTCTGGTGGGAGCTGGCGCTGCTGATCGTGATCATGCTGCTCGGGCACTGGATCGAGATGCGCTCTCTCGCGCAGACGTCCTCGGCGCTGGACTCTCTCGCGGCGCTGCTGCCGGATGAGGCGGAGCGGGTGCGCGAGGGTGAGGTGGAGAAGGTGTCTCCCGCGGACCTGGTGCAGGGGGATGTCGTGGTCGTGCGTCCCGGCGGCCGGGTGCCGGCGGACGGCCGGGTGCTGGAGGGCACCGCGGACGTGGATGAGTCGATGATCACCGGGGAGTCCCGCCCGGTCAGTCGCGGCCCGGGATCGATGGTCGTGGCCGGCACGGTCGCCACGGACACGGCGTTGCGGGTGGAGGTGACGGCCGTCGGAGACGACACCGCTCTCGCCGGCATCCAGCGCCTGGTCACGGAGGCGCAGAACTCGTCCTCCCGGGCGCAGCGCATCGCTGATGTTGCCGCCGGGTGGTTGTTCTGGTTCGCGTTGGGCGCGGGAGTGATCACCGCGATCGTGTGGTCGCTGCTGGGCAGTCCCGACGAGGCGGTGATCCGCACCATCACGGTTCTGGTCATCGCGTGCCCGCACGCGCTGGGACTCGCGATCCCGCTGGTGGTGTCCATCGCGACCGAGCGGGCCGCGAAGGGCGGCGTCCTCGTCAAGGACCGTCTCGCGTTGGAGAGCATGCGCACGGTGACCACGGTCCTGTTCGACAAGACGGGCACCCTGACCAAGGGCGAGCCGACGCTCGCCGCCGTGCACACTGTCGACGGGGTGAACGAGGAGCAGCTGCTCGCGGTCGCTGCGGCGGTCGAGGCGGACAGTGAGCACCCTCTCGCTCGGGCGATCGTGGCAGCCGCGAACAGCCGCGGCGTGCGGGTGCCGGCAGCGACCGGTTTCCAGGCGTCGACCGCTGTCGGCGTCACGGCGCAGGTCGAGGGGCGTGCGGTGAGCGTGGGCGGTCCGTCGATGCTGCGCGCGCACGACGCTGCCGCGCTCGAGCAGACGCGCGCGTGGGAGGCGGAGGGGATGATCATCCTCCACGTCCTCGCCGGCGGTCGGGTCATCGGGGCTCTCGGGCTCGCGGATGAGGTGCGGGAGGAGTCCCGGCAGGCTGTCGACGCGCTGCACGCGATCGGCGTGCAGGTGGTCATGATCACCGGCGACGCGGAAGCGGTCGCCCGCACCGTGGGCGAGGAGCTCGGCATCGACCGGGTGTTCGCCGGCGTGAAGCCGGAGGACAAGGCCGCGAAGGTCATCGAGTTGCAGCGCGAGGGCCGACGGGTCGCGATGGTCGGTGACGGCGTCAACGACGCTCCCGCTCTCGCGCAGGCCGACGTGGGAATCGCGATCGGCGCAGGCACCGATGTCGCGATCGCATCCGCCGGGGTGATCCTGGCCTCCGATGACCCCCGGTCGGTGCTGTCCGTGATCGAGCTGTCCCGGGCCAGCTACCGGAAGATGAAGCAGAACCTGTGGTGGGCGGCCGGCTACAACCTCCTCTCCGTCCCCCTGGCCGCGGGAGTGCTCGCGCCGATCGGGTTCGTGCTGCCGATGTCGGTCGGGGCTCTGCTGATGTCCGCGTCCACGGTCGTCGTCGCCGTGAACGCGCAGCTGCTGCGCCGCCTGGAGCTGTCCCCGCAGGCCAGCACCCGCGCCGCGCGCGAACGCGACACCAGCCCAGTCCGTCACGAGGAGGGCCGCAGTACCGTCCAGGTGCGCCCGTAGTCGCCGGAGGCGACCACTCCGCGCTCGTCGGCGGCAAGGACCCACTGTTCTTCGCCGTCGACGAGCGCGAACGCCTCCGGCTGCCCCTCGAGGGTTCCGTGGCTCTGCCAGGAGCCCTCGAGAGTTCCCGTCCACAACGTCCCGTCGACGTCGACACCGACCAGCTGCCCGCCGGCACTGCCGTCCACGAGGAACAGGGCGGGCGCGCCGGAGACGGGCCGGAACGTGACCGCGGCGTCCTCGCTGACCTGTAAGCCCGTCTCGGTCGTCGCGAACACCCGGTCGGGACGCTCGGGGTCCACGGTCAGATCGCGCAGCGGCAGTTGCGCAGACGGGGTCCATGCGGCGCCGGAGTCGTCGCTGCGGAGGATGACGCCGCGGCTCGCGTCGTACCCGTACACGCGGGTCGCCGCATCGGTGAGAGCGACGGTCGCGAGGTCGTGGAAATCCGTCTCCCCACTCAGGGACACCGGCTCCCAGGTCGCGGCCGCATCGATGCTGCGGATCAGACCCAGGTTGGGTCCTGGCGCGGACCTGTCGGCGGGGTCGGGATGCCCGGAGGCGTAGAACACTCCCTCCGGGGTGATCGTGAACCCCATCGTGTCCTGCGCCCGGCCGGCGACCGGCCCTCCGCCCGCTTCGTCGTCGGTCGGGGTGGGGCTGGCCGGGTAGGTGTCCGGGAGGGTGTCGGTGGGGATCACCCACACTCCCGAGTGCGCAGCCGCGTAGGTGAGCCCGGTCACCGGATCCCAGCCCAGCCCGTGCACGTGCTCCAACCCTGCCGGCGCGGCCACGAGCGCGCCCGTCTCCACGCGGCCTGACGAAACGCAGCCGGTGAGCAGCGCCACCGTCACGGCGGCGCCGACGATGACGGCGAGACGCCGCGTGCGGCGCGAGCGGTGCCCGCAATGCTCAGCCAAGGCCGACACCCAGATCGCTCATGAAGCCTTCCGGGTCCACGGGGCTCCCGTCCACGCGCGTTTCAAAGTGCAGGTGACAGCCGGAGGAGGCGCCGGTGGAGCCCACGAGAGCGATCAGGTCGCCGGCGGCGACCGTGTCACCCACGTCCACGAGCAGGTCGCTGTTGTGCGCGTAGCCGGTCTCGATGCCGTCGCTGCTCGCCAGCAGGATCCAGTTGCCGTAGCTGCCGGCGTAGCCGGCTTCCTCGACCGTGCCGCCAGTCGCTGCGACCACCGGGGTTCCGCAGGGGGCGGCGAGGTCGGTGCCCTTGTGGAACGCGCTCACGCCCGCGACCGGGGCATCCGGGCGAGGACCGAACGTGCTCGAGATGCGCCCCGCGACCGGCACCCGCCAGGTAGCGGACGCGACCTCGCTGTCCTCAGTGGATGCGGCGGACTCTTCTGATGCGTCGTCCACGAGTTCCGTGGCGACGGCGGCGGTCACCAGCACCTCGGGTTTGGCTTCCGCGCCGAACGTGTCCCGGGTGACGGTGAGCTGCACCGCGCCGGCCGCGACGAACGTCTGCGGCTGCGCCTCGCTGACGGCCAGGGTCGTGGTCTTGGTCGGGGTGCCGTCGACGGCGAACGCGGGCATGGAGGAGGTCACCGCGATCATCGTGACGAGAGTCATCGCGGACATCCCAGCCAGGCGCGGCCGCATCGTGGCCGTGCCCGGCGGGGCCGGGCGCGGGCGGGCCGCGACGCGGGCGGCGTGCTGCAACGCCTGCGCGTCGGCTCGCGAGGGCGCCGTGTACGTCACCCGGCGTCCGAGCGTGAGCGCAGCCTGCCGCGGGGAGGCATCGCGGGTGCGGGTTCGGGTGCGGTGCACGTCGCGGCGGCGCGGGTCGCTCGTCGGCGTCGACGCGGCGCTCACCGGGCGACTCCCGAGCGAAGCGGACGGGGGTGAAGAGGAAGGCGGTGCATAGGGGGACGTTTCTGGTTCGAGCGCCCTCAGAGGGCGCGAAGAAGTAGAGGGTGGGGATCGCCAGGTACGGCGACCCCCACCGGGGCGCGGCGGTAGCGCGCACGGGCGCGACGCAGCAGCGCTCCGCCTGCCCAGGAGGGGGAAGGGGCGTCAGAAAGACGGGTCAGCGGGACGCGAGGAGATCCTGCATGGTTGCGATCTCCTCGGTCTGGGTCTGCACGATCGTGTTCGCCATGTCGATGGCGTCCGCGTTCTGGCCCTCGTCGACCTCGGTCTGCGCCATCTCCACGGCGCCCTCGTGGTGCATCATCATCTGCTCGAGGAACAGCGTCTCCGCCTCGGCGCCGGTCGCGCTCTCCAGCGAGGACATGTCCTCGTCGGACATCATCCCGTCCATGCTGTGATCCATGCCCGACATCGAGTCCTCAGCGCCCCACGCGCTGATCCACTCCTCGAGCTGCGCGATCTCCGGACCCTGCGCTTCCTTGATCTGGGTCGCGAGGTCGGTGACGTCGGTGCTGATGCCGTCCTTCGCGAGGATCATGTCGGCCATCTCCACCGCCTGCTCGTGGTGGGGCTTCATCATCTGCGCGAACATCACGTCCTGATCGTTGAAGTCCGCCTCCGCCGCAGCAGTCGAAGACGGCGACGCGGACGCGGACGAGGAGGAGCTGCTGTGGTCCATCCCCTCCATGCCGCCCGTGCCGGAGCTGTCCGAGCAGGCGGCCAGAGTAATTGCGGTCGCCAGAGCGAGAGTCGAGGCGAGAAGAGTGCGCTTGGTGTTCATGAGTGTCGTATCCGTTCAGTCGGTAGCAGGAATCGCCGGAACCGCGCCCTGCGGGCGCGGTGATGAGGTCGCAGCGGACGCTGCGACGACAGGCGAATCAGGTGCGACTGATCGACAACACCGTCAACGACGGCAGATACACATGGAACTTCGCGCGCGGAACGAGCAGCAGAAGACGCGGACCCGCGTCGAGCACGCGCGCGAACAGCGCCGGCACCCGGGCCAGGAGGATCAGGGACGCGAGGAAGAAGACGATGACGCACGTCGCCGCCATCAGAGCGCACCCCATCGCGCAACTGTCATCACACGGCACCATCGGCACGACCGCGCCCTGATCGGCGCCAGCCACGAGAGCCATCCCGCCTGTCGACGCAGCTACCGGGTCGGCGTGAGCATCGGTCTGCGCATGCGTGTGTCCTGCGGACACAGACGCGTCGGAATGGCTGCCCATCATCGAGTGCATCGCGAACACGCCCAGCAGCAGAGCCGCCAACGTCAGCACCACGACCACCGCGCGCATCAGCGGCGCGGACAGCTTAGAAACGACGCTGTCGCTCATGATCCACACCTCCGACACTGCTCGTCACTCGTCCGAGGGCATCAGAAGGGACGCCCATGCATACCCCCCTAGAGTATGCAGAAAGCAGCCGGAGCGGCTGAAAACCCCCTCCGTACCCGTCCGCCCCGCGCAGCAGCGGACGAGCTGCACCAGCACCCGGGGGATGAGGACACCGTGACCGAGCAGACGAGCGAGCAGACCGACATCACCGGCGCCCACGGCTACATCTCCGACAAGGACCAGTACCTCCGCCGCCTTCGCCGCATCGAGGGGCAGGCTCGCGGCCTGCAGAACATGGTTGAAGACGAGCAGTACTGCATCAAGATCCTCACCCAGATCTCCGCGATGACCAGCGCCCTCGAGTCCGTCGCGCTCGGTCTCCTGAACGACCACCTGAACCACTGCGTCCTCGAGGCCGCCGCAGCCGGCGGCGACGAAGCGAAGATCAAGCTGCAAGAAGCCTCCGACGCCATCGCGCGGCTCGTCCGCTCCTGACGTTCAAGTGCGCAACCCGCCCTGAATGACGCCGGCGGTCCTCGACGCAGCGGGATACCGGCGCCCTGGCTAAGCGTTCCCGCTTGTCCTTCGACGGCTTCACGGCAGTTCGATCCGCTGCGATCCGTGGGATGAGGCGAACGAACACGACCGCAGTAGCGCCGCAGCCTGGCGCAGGCGTGCCGAGGTGAGCGATGACATCGGCTATCGGGGCAGCAGTTCGGTTCGTAGGGTCGGACTTATGGAACCGTCTCGACAGCTACCCGCCATCGGCGCCCCGGCCTCCCGCGCGCTCGAGGAAGCGGGCGTGCACGATGCGGACGACCTGCGGCGGGTGGGCCTGGACCACCTCGCGACCCTCCATGGGGTAGGACCTAAGGCTCTCCGACTTCTCCAGCAGACCCTCGACGCCGACGCGCGCAAGCGGTGACAGCCGATCGATCGGGTGCTCTCCATGCACCCCGAGCATGTGTGTTCCTGCGACATGCTCGCGCCTTTGAGCTGTCCGGAGCGGCCCGTCCGGGCTGTTCTGCCGCCAGTGGTGGCGGGGGTCGCTGACATGATGACGGGGTGCTGATCGCGTACCTGGACGAGTCCTACACACAGGACTTCTACTTCATCGGCGCTGCCGTGACGACACAGGAGAAGTGGGAGCAGCTCGAGCACGGCTACGCCGCTCTCCGGGAGCAGATCGCCGCGGATCACGGGGTGCCGGCGGATGTCGAGTTTCACGGGCACGAGCTGATGGGCGGCGCCGGCGAGTGGGCTCCTCTGCGCGGGAAGCATCGTGAGGCGGCGGGCATCTACGCGGCCGCGCTGCGCATCGCGCAGGAGGCAGAAGTCCGCTACCTGTTCCGGGGCGTGGACGTGAAGCGCCTGAACGCCCGGTACCGGTACCCGGAGCAGCCGCACAAGATCGTGCTGCAGCACCTGCTCGAGCGGGTGAACGAGTACCGCCGTGACGTCTTCTCCTTCGATACCGAGGAGGTGATCGTCGTCGCCGACGAGATCGCGACGCAGGAGGAGCACCGGCGGCAGTTCGAGAGCTACCGGTCACTGGGCACGCCGGGCTACCTGACGAGCCGCCTTAACCTGATTTCCTCCCCGATCCAGTTCGCGTCCTCGAGGAACGCCGCCGGGGTGCAGGCGGCCGACCTCGCGATCTACCTGCACCGGCGTCGGCAGACGGTGACGGAGACGCACCCGAAGTCCGCGGCGACGATGACGCGCCTGGGCGCTCTGATCGACGCGTCGACGTCGCACGACCGGATCTGGACGCCTTAAAAACGAAGACCCCGCTAGGCGGGGTCTTCGGCTGGCAACGTTCCGGGAACCGGCCCGTTGTGACGATCACGATACACGCGGATCCTGGACGAGTCACGGCGTCACGGGCGCCGCCGCTCGATGAGGATCGTGTCGCGCCAGCGGCCAGCCTCCGGCCCGTACGTCATCTGCGCGATGCGCTCCCGGATGCCCACACGCCGGAATCCAGCGCGGTCGTGGAGGGCGAGACTGGCGGTGTTCTCGGGGAAGATGCTCGACTGGATCGTCCACAGGTCCGCGTCGTCCGCCGCGGCGATGAGCGCGGCCAGCAGCCTCGATCCGACGCCGCGGCCACGTGCAGCGGCGGCGATGTAGACGGAGTGCTCGACCACGCCCCGGTAGACGGGGCGGGCCGAGACCTTCGACAACGCGGCCCAGCCGAGGATCTGTTCTCCGTCGACGGCGACCAGGCGCCCGACGTCGAGCTTCCCCGCGTCGAACGCCTCCCGCGTGGGCGGTTCGGCCTCGAAGGTGGCGTGCCCGGTCGCGATCCCCTCGCGGTAGATCGTCTCGACCGCCGCCCAGTCTCCGGGGGTCATCGGCCGGATCGCGGTCATGAGCAGCAGCTCCCTCCGGCGGATCCGATGTCGGTGGAGCAGACGCCGGTTTCGGGGAGCACGAGCTGGACGCGCCGGGCGGCGGCGTGATCGCCGGCGAGTTCGTCCGCGATGGAGCGGACCTGCTCGTAGCCGGTGGCGAGCAGGAAGGTCGGCGCACGGCCGTACGACTTCATCCCGGCGATGAAGAAGTTCGGCTCGGGGTGGGCGAGTTCCGCGACGCCGTGGGGGTCGACGGTGCCGCAGGAGTGCAGGTTCGGGTCGATGAGCGAGGCGAGGGCGCGGGGTGCTTCCACGATCTCGTCCAGGGAGACGCGGATCTCGCGCAGCATGTCGAGGTCGGGCCGGAACCCGGTGGCCTGCACCACGACATCGACTTCCACGCTCTCGCGCTCCTTCCGGCGGCGCCCCATCACCGTGACGCCGCCGGAGGGGGTCTTCTCGAGGCGGTCGATTTCGAAGCGGTCCAGGAGGGTGATCGCGCCGTCGCGGACGAGCTGGTGGACGGTGCCGCCGAGCTTGCCGCGCTCCTCGAGCTCGTCGTCGCCGGAGCCGAAGACGCGCACCGGGCTCGTGCCGCGGATCGCCCACGTGATCCTCGTCTCCGGTTCCTCGCGGGCGAGTCGAGCGAGCTTGATCAGGGTGTTCGCGGCGGAGTGGCCGGCGCCGACGACGAGGACGCTTTTCCCGGCGAACCGGGCACGGTCCGCACCGAGCACGTCCGGCAGTGCGTGGCTGAGGTGCTCCGCGACATCAAGGACACCGATTGGGTCAAGGCCCGCGGAGGCGAGCGCGTTGGGCGTGGAGTAGGTGCCGGAGGTGTCGATGACCGCGCGCGCGGTGACGTCGACGGCGCCCTCCGGAGTGTCCAGGCGCAGCAGGAACGGGGTCGCAGCGCGGCCGGTGGAGCGGGTGCGATCCATGCCCTCACGAGAGACGGCGGTGACACGGGAGCGGTAGCGGATGACCGGGGCGAGCTCCGGGGTCGCGGCGAGAGGAGCGAGGTAGTCGCGGACGAACTCGTGCCCGGTGGGCAGCTTCTTCGCTGCGGGGGCCTCCCAGCCGGCGGCGTCGAGCAGGCGCCCGGCGGCCGCGTCGACCAGGAACTCCCACGGGGAGAACAAGCGAGTGTGACCCCACTGCTGCACAGCGGCACCTGCGCTCTCACCCGCCTCGTAGACGATGACGTCGAGGCCGCGCTCGAGCAGCTGCGCGGCGGCGGCGAGACCCACGGGGCCGGCGCCGATGACGGCGACGGGCAGGCCGGTGAGGCGGCGCTCGTCGGTGCGGGGCGGGACGGTCAGCAGCAGGGTCATCAGGTGCACTCCTCAACATCGACGGTCATCGATGGATCGAGTCTGCCCCGGCATATCGATGGCTGTCAATGTGTGGGAGGGTGGAGGCATGGCGACGACCGAGCTGACTCTCACCGCGGCGGCGGCCGCGTGCTGCGCGCCGCTCGCGCGCGAGCCGCTGAGCGCCGAGGGCGCGGAGCTGCTGGCGCGAGCGTTGAAGGCGATGGCGGATCCGGCGAGGCTCCGCCTGGTGTCGATCGTGGCGTCGAGCAGCTCGGGCGAGGTGTGCGTGTGCGACTTCACGGAGCCGGTCGGGCTGAGTCAGCCGACCGTGTCGCACCACTTGAAGATCCTCGTGGACGCCGGGATCCTGGCCCGCGAGAAGCGCGGCACGTGGGCGTACTTCTCCCTCGTCCCCGGCGCGCTCGACTCCCTCGCCGGGATGCTCACCCGCGTCTGATCAGGCGGCCGTGACCCTCGCCGCGAGAGCGTCGACGCGCGCGGCGAGCTCGTCGTAGGCCGCATCGAACGCGGCATCCGTGCCGGCAGGTACCGGGTCGGGGATCGACCAGTGCAGCGCGTCCGAGCCGAGTTCCTCGTGCGCGGCGTCGCAGACGGTGATCACGAGGTCTGTGTCGGCGGCGACGTCCGCGAGCTGCTGCGGGGCTCCTTCGGGTAGCGGGAGGCCGTGGCGTTCGGCGGTCGCAATCGCTCCGGCGGCCACCGCGGCGGCCGGGTGGGTGCCGGCGGAGGCGACGGGGATGGGGCTGCGCTGCGCCCAGAGCTGCGCGGCGAGCTTGGAGCGGGCGGAGTTCGCGGTGCACACGAACAGCACTCGCCGCGCTGCGGCGGTGGTCGAGGGCCCGAGCTGGTCGAACGCCCCGGGGATCAGATGGACGTAGCTGCGGCGCCGGTCCGCCTCCGAGCGGCGACGGAGGATCATGCCTTCGCGCTCGAGGACGGCGAGGTGGTGCGCGACGAGGTTCGAGGGCATCCCAAGACGGTCCTGCAGCTCCCGCGGCGCGAGGTCTCCGAGGGTGAGCAGGTCGGTGATCCGCAGGCGCGCGGGGTCGCTGAGGGCGGCGTGCCGGGCGGCGCGCGCTTCGAGTTCGGTTCGCTCGGTGTTCATTGACTCAATCTTGACTGAGTGATCGTGAGCGGTCAAGATGGCCGACGACATGGACACCACTTCCCCTCCTCCGCTCGCTCGTCGGGCCGTGGCCGAGTTCCTCGGCACCGGTCTGCTCGTGGCGATCGTCGTCGGCTCCGGCATCGCCGCTCAGACGCTCTCCCCGGACGACGTCGGTCTGCAACTGCTGGAGAACTCCCTCGCGACCGCGCTGGGGCTGGCGGTGCTGATCCTCACTCTCGGCCCGGTGTCGGGGGCGCACTTCAATCCGCTCGTCTCCGCCGTGGACGCGGTCCTCGGTCGTCGCGACCGCACCGGCCTGCTGGGGCGGGAGCTGGCGGTGTTCGTGGGCGCGCAGCTGCTCGGAGGCATCGGCGGCGCGGTCCTCGCGAATGCGATGTTCGAAATCCCGTCCTCGATCGCGACGACGGAGCGGGTCACTGCCGGGCACCTGCTCGGGGAGGTCGTCGCCACCGCGGGCCTGGTCCTCGTGATCCTCTCCCTCGCCCGTACGCACCGAGGCCCGCTCGCGGCGGCCGCGGTCGGCGCGTACATCGGTGCCGCGTACTGGTTCACGTCCTCGACCTCGTTCGCGAATCCCGCCGTGACTCTCGGCCGCGTCTTCACCGACACCTTCGCCGGCATCGCCCCCGCCTCCGTCCTGCCGTTCGTCGCTGCGCAGCTCGTCGGCGCCGCGATCGGCGTCGGCATCGCCGTGTTCCTCTTCCCGGGCGCCGCCCGGGCCGCCGGGGACCTTGTGGTCCCGGCCACCTCGACCTCTTCACACGTCTGATTCGAAAGGCCCATCTGATGCATCTCGTCGCTATCGGCGGCAGCGACGCGGGGATCTCCGCCGCGCTGCGCGCCCGCGAGCTCGACCCGTCCGTCGACGTGACCGTCGTCGTCGCCGACTCGTACCCGAACTTCTCCATCTGCGGGATCCCGTACTACTTCTCCCGCGAGGTGCAGCCATGGCAGTCGCTTGCGCACCGCAGCCACGCCGATCTCGAAGCCACCGGCATGACCCTGCGCCTGGACACCTTCGCGACGGACATCGACGTCGCCGGGCAGCAGCTCACCGTCCGCACCCCCGACTGCTCGCTCGACCGGATCGGGTACGACGAGCTGATCGTCGGCACCGGCGCCCTCGCCTCCTCCGCCGGCATCGCGGGAGTGGACGCACTGGGGCCGGAGGACGGAGTGCACGTGCTGCACTCGATGGGCGACACCTTCGCGCTCGAGCGGTTCCTCGACAGTCGAGACCCGCAGACCGCGATCATCGTCGGCGCCGGCTACGTCGGCCTCGAGATGGCCGAAGCCCTCACCGTCCGCGGCCTCCGAGTCACCCAGCTCCAGCGCGGCCCGGAAGTGCTCTCCACCCTCGACCCCGAACTCGGCGCCCTCGTCCACACCGAACTGACCGAGCGCGGCGTCGAGGTTCTCACCCGCACCACCGTCGCCTCGATCGAGAAGACCGCCACCGGCCTCGCCGTGCACGCCGACCACGACGGCACACCTCTCACCCGCACCGCTGACGTCGTCCTCCTCGTCGTCGGCGTGAAGCCGAACACCGACCTGCTCGCCCGCGCCGGAGCGTCTCTCGGCGCCGGCCGCGCGGTCGTCGTCGACGAGGCGATGCGCACGGGCCTGCCGCACGTGTTCGCGGCAGGCGACGGAGTGACCACGCACCACCGTCTGCTCGGCAGCACCTACCTGCCGCTGGGCACCACGGCCCACAAGCAGGGACGGGTGGCCGGCGAGAACGCTCTCGGCGGCGATGCCCGGTTCGCCGGCTCGGTCGGCACGCAGGTCGTGAAGGTCTTCGACCTCGTCGCCTCCCGCACCGGCCTTCGCGAGCACGAGGCCCTCGCCGCGGGCTTCGCGCCGGCGACGACGAGCGCGGTCGCGGACGACCACAAGCGCTACTACCCGGGCGCGCAGCCCATCACGATCCGCATCACCGGCGACACCCGCGACGGACGTCTGCTCGGCGCGCAGCTCGTCGGACGCCTCGGCACCGAGACCGCCAAGCGCGTCGACACGTACGCGACCGCCCTGTTCGCCGGGCTCACCGTCGAGCAGGTCTCCGACCTCGACCTCTCCTACACACCCCCGCTCGGCTCCCCCTGGGACGCCGTGCAGATCGCCACCCAGACCTGGACCCGCACCACCACCGGAAGCAGCATCCCCGCATGACCGAGAAGCCCACCGTCCTCTTCCTCTGCCAGCACAACGCCGGCCGCTCCCAACTCGGCGCAGGCCTGCTCGAAGTCCTCGCCGGCGACCGCTACACCGCCACCTCCGCCGGTCTCTCCCCCGCCGAGACGGTGAACCCCGCGATCGCTGCGACCGTCGCCGAGCTCGGCCTCGACATCAGGAACCACATCCCCCGCGCCGTCACCGTCGAGGACCTCGAGAACGCGGACATCGTCATCACCATGAAGCCCGGCCTCACCCTCCCCGCAACGCCGACCGGCCGATTCCTGGAGTGGAAGTTCCCCGACCCGACCGACTGGAGCACCGAGAACGTCCGCCCCCTCCGCGAGGCCGTCGCCGCCCGGATCCAGACCGAACTCCTCACCTAGACGCGTCAGGCGGCCGCAAGGGCGATGGTGGGTCTGCTCCTCGATGGCGACTCTGGACCGTGCTGCAGAAGCGGGGTGACGGGATCGTTCGGCCGGGGCGGGGTGGGGTTGAAGGTCGTCTGGTCACGGAAGATCGCCCAGATGACGTTCATACGGCGCCGGGCGAGAGCGATCAGAGCCTGCTTGTGCGACTTCCCCTCCTGGCGTTTCCGATCGTAGAACGAGCGCGAGACCGGGCAGTTCCTCGACGCGATGAACGCCGCCTGGAAGCAGGCGTTCAACAGCCGCCGGTCATAGCGACGTGGCCGGTGATGGTTGCCGGAGATCTTCCCGGAGTCCCGCGGCACGGGAGCGAGACCCGCGAAGCTGGCCAACCGGTCGGGCGTCTCGAACGCGGCGAGGTCAGTACCGGTCGCGGCAAGGAAATCCGCGGCGAGCCTGCGCCCGAACCCAGGAATCGACACCAGAAGATCCGCGGATCTGCTGTCCTGCAAAGCGGCTTCGATCTCCCCGTCGAGCTCGGCGACCTCGTCGCGGATGCGGAGGAGATCACGCGCGGACCGGCTCACCAGCCGAGCCGCTGCCCCCTCCCCCACGACGACCGATGTCTGCTCGCGCGCGGCTTCCACCGCCGTCTTCGCGACCGCCGCGGATTTCCAGCAGCCCTGTCCCTTCAACCACGCCGCCAGCCGGCTCTCCCCCATGCGCCGGATCGCACCGGGGGTCGCGTACCGGGTGAGCAGCACCAGAGGTCCCCTGGTCGTCGCGTAGTTGAATGCCCCCTCGAGCGACGGAAAGTAGTGGACCAGGATGGCGCGCAGGCGATTCACGGCGCGGGTGCGATCGTGCACCAGGTCTTCTCGTCGCGCCGAGAGCAGGCGCAGTTCCGCCGTGACCTCGTCGGCCTGGCGCATCAGCGTCACGTCTCGCCGGGTCCGCGCTTGGTCGGCGATGATGACCGCGTCCTTCGCGTCTGTTTTGGCTTCGCCGCGGTAGGCGCCCGAGGCGTGATGCACGACGCGGCCTGAGATGTAGAACAGCGGCTGCGCATGCGAGTGCAGGAGCGTCTGCAGCAGCCCTGTCCCGCCGTGGTTGAGGTCCGTTGCCCAGGCGACGTCGGTGCCGCCTGGCAGGGAGGCGACGTCTCCCATCAGGGTCAGGATCGCCGTTTCTCGGTTCTTGAACCGTTGGGAGAGCAGCTTGGTTCCGTTGGCGTCGATGACGACGCAGTGGTGTTCGGTCTTGCCGGCGTCGATACCGGCCCAGAGTTGGGGCACGCAGGGTCCTTCCGTTGAGGGTGCGGTGCGCCGTGAACGACCTTGCCGGCATGTCCTTACGGGGCGATCTGGTCGCGTTTCTCAATGAGCGGTCCTGCCGTTGCGGGGTCCCGGGCGGCTAATCACGGCGTGCCATCAGTCGGCTGAAGGCGGTCAGCCATACCCGGGACCCCTGGCGCGTTCCGGAGCCTACAACTGCCCCGGATCCACGGAAATAACGGTAAGGAAGGCGGTTCTCCGCCTGAGCAACCGGAGGGCGCAGTGCAACCCGCAGGGCGGCGGTGGAGAAAGTTTCGGCGCGATGTGAGGGAGCGCAGCGACCGCGTGCCGAAAGTCTCGGAGGAGCCGGTGGCGCAGCCACTTGAACGGAGCCCGTAGGTAGCTACGACCGCAGCGAAGCGGAGGGAGCCGCCGAAGGCTTCACGGCAAAAAAGGGTGTGAGCCCGTAGGGCGACCAACGGCGGCC
Source organism: Rathayibacter sp. PhB186 (assembly GCF_003751825.1). NCBI lineage: Bacteria > Bacillati > Actinomycetota > Actinomycetes > Micrococcales > Microbacteriaceae > Rathayibacter > Rathayibacter sp. PhB186. The sequence continues at coordinate 24,853 of NZ_RJKO01000010.1, forward strand.
GGCGCAGCCGGGCGACCTTTAGGCGGTGCTCCGTCGCCGCTGCACGAGCGCAGCTCGCGCCTCCCGGAACGGGATCCCCGGGGAGCGTGAGGGGCCCGCCCCTCACGGGCCGGCCCGCAGGCCGGCCCTCGCTCGATCAGCTCGCGGCGGCCGTCTCGGTGGCGGCGGTACGGGCTGCCTCGACCTCGGCGGCGGTGTGGTGTCCCTGCACGTCGGCGTAGGCGACTTTGTAGGGGCGGGTTCCGTCGTTCCAGTCGAGCGCGACGGTCACGCTCTTGGGGTTCACGCGGGTCACGACGTGCCAGCCGAAGCGGTGCTTGATCATGTCGCCCTTGGCGATCGTGTCGCGGCTGTGGATCGTGACCTGTCCGGCGGCGGCCTGCGCCTCGCGAACGGCGGTCCAGTAGTCGCGCTGGTCTTCGAGCTGCGCGCGCTGGGTGAGCAGCCGCTCCCGGTAGGCGCCGGTGGCAGGGGCGGTCGTCTCGATGTAGCCGCCGCCGAAGTTGTGCGAGCTGCCCTCTATCTTCCGCGTGCAGCCGCGAATGTCGGTATCGAGCCGGTCGATCCGGCGGGCAACCATTCCCGGCGCGTAGCGGGATTCGGTGGTCCCGGCGGCGACGTCGGCGCGGGCGCGGGCGCGGGTGGCCTCGCGGTCGGCCTCGACGCTACGGCCCATTGCGTTGTGGGCCTTCTCGATCGCGTTGCGGTGCCGCGTCTCGGAATGGTGGCCGATCTTGATCGGCTCGCCACCCTCCGGGAGCCGATCGAACGCGCGGCGCGCGACCTCGTCGGCGGTGTCGGCGTCCGCGGCTCGGCGGTCGGCCGTCGCGTCGAGCGCGTCGACCCGGGCGGCCTGGCGTTCGATGGTCGCCGCCTCCGCCTCGATGGTCGGGCGGAACGTCTCGTCGGCTTCGATGGTGACCTCGTGTCCGGCGTCGCGCATGGCGGTCGCGGCGCGGTTGATGGTCCACCACTTCGGCAGGCGGTCGCGGGACTGCGGGACATACCAGGCGCCGATGGAGCGGCCCCAGCGCCAGCCGGACGCCTTCAGGATCTCGGCGGTGCCGTCCCCGCGGCTGGTGCCCTCGATGACCGTTCCGGCTTCGGGGGTGTGGGTGATGGTGAGCATGTCGGTTCTCCTTCTCGGTTCGGGGGGTCAGTCGTTGTCGCGGTAGTCGGCGGGCGTCTCGCTGCGGTCGTGCAGCGCGTAGGCAGCCGGGTACAGGTCGAGCGCTCGCGCGACGTCGACCGGAACGACGACGTAGGCGCCGGAGGCCATGTAGCCGACGCGATCCGCGGGCAGGGCCTCCACGGGCTCGAAGTGCTGCAACGTCACCCCGGGAAGCCCCGCGCGGCCCTCGCGGGTGACCAGGTGCACGGCCGGGGTCTGCTCGGTCACCGGGTCGCGACCACCGGCGCCGACGATGACGACCTGACGGGCGGTCCGGCTGATGCCCTCCACCCCGGGTCCGTGGTGCTCGCTCGTGATGACCTCGGTACGGGTGCCGCGCTGCTGGCTCATGGTGTGTCTCCCTCTGGCTGATCGTTTTTCTTTGCCTCTCCGGCGGGGAAGACCGTTTGAGTGGAGGCGGCGGAGTGACGCCGATCACGAGCGATGTGAGGGAGCGCAGCGACCGCGTTCAGGATCGGTGGCACGCAGGCGGTGGAGCGAAATAGGTTGAAACCGCGGAGAGGTGAAGAAAACGCGCAAGAACGGGCCGCGCAGCGGCCTTCGTCCCCCGGCTTCGCCGGTGCCGCGTCTCGCGGCCCCCGGAACGGGTAGAGGAGGGCGCGAGCTGGTGACGTGCGCCGCCGGCGGTGGGTCTAGCGGCTTCGGTCGCCGCGGTCCGGCGCCTGCGCCGGCGTCGTGGGGAAGCTGCGGGTGACGGTCGCTCGTGCTTGCGCGAGGGCCGTGACGATCAGGGGTTCTCCGAACGCGGTGCGCGACTTGTCGACGTCGAGCGTGCGCGGCTGTCCTTCGGCGGGCGTGCTGTAGCGCCGGTAGCGCATGACCGTCGGGCCGGTGTGGGCCAGCTGCTCGGCGGCGACCTCGGGGAGGGAACGGCCGACCGGGCCGGCGTAGACGCCGCGGGCGTACTCGCTGGGCACCCATCGGCCGCCGAGCTCGTCGGCGCCGTCGAGGGCGCGTTCGTAGGACTGCTGCCAGCGGCCCGCGATTCGCGATTCCGACAGCTCGAACGGGACCTCCACGTCGATGACCTCGACGCCGTAGCCGACGGATCCGAGTCGCTGCCCCAGCTCGACGGCTTTCTCGGGTGAGGAGAGCACGGTGTCGATCACGAGGTTCAGCCCGTCCCGCACCGCTTCGTTGCGGAGGCGGATCGCGAGCTGGGAGGACTCCTCGTGAACGAGGGAGGCCAGCTCGAGCGGGAAGAACCGCTCCCCCGCCGCCTCGGCGGCGCGGACCTCGGGCGGCATGATCGCGCGGTCGTAGCTGCCGTCCTTGATCGCCTCGGTGAGCAGGGCGCGCTTGAACTCGTCCGCGTCGACGGTGATCCAAGCGCCGCGGTCGGCGCCGAGTACGTCCGCGAGGACGGTCGACTTCCCGGCCCCGGGCGGGCCGGCGAGGATGATCGCCTTCCGCTCTGCACGGACGTCGGGGAACTCGTCGCGGTAGGAGGCGACCAGGCGGTCGTGCAGCTGCCGGCGCGCAGCTCGCGGCCGGTCCACGCCGTCAGGGCCGCGGACGAACCAGTCTCGGTTGTTGACCGTCGCCCGCTCGCTGGCAGGGCTCAGCGGGCCGCCCGCCCGAGCCCACTCGCGCACCGTCTCGCGGTGCGCGGCGATCGCTGACGAGTCCTCGCCCGTCACCGACCTTGCTCGCTGTAGCGGGTCAGGATCTCGTCGTACATGTCCGCGTCGATCAGGTGCTCGCTCAAGGCGCGCTCGACGTCCTCGAACTCCCCCGCGTCCGCGGTCGTCCAGTCGAAGCCGTCGCTGGGCGATCCGGGCCGGTAGGACCAGCGGCCGAGCTCGTCGATGGTCTGCTCGCGCGTCAGCTCGCCGGCGTCGTAACGCTGGGCGATTTCGTAGGTGGTGGCGCCGGAGAAGCCGGGGCGCACGTCCGGCACGGCGGCCGCGGACTTCAAGGCACTGTTCACGGAGGGCTGAGAGATACCGATCAGACGCGCGAGCTGCCTCTGCGTGGTGTCCTGCGCGGCCCGGCGCAGCTCCCGGAGGTACGACACTCTCGTCACGACCTGACGGCTGCGTAGCCGGCGAACGGTGTCCCCATCGGGCCTCTGAGCGATCGCCATGGCAACCACCTCCTATAGATCATTCTATCGAAGGACCGTCACGGTCAGTGAAAATACCCGAGCGGAGGGCACGCTCAAGGAAGGCGGCCCTGGAGGTCTCTCCCCAAGTCTGTTACTTACAGACCAACAGACTTCCGAATCTCGGCCTCCGACCCGCCCGCGATCTGTTCACTTCTCTCGAGAAGAAGATCGATCGCCACTCGGATGAGGGTGTTCTCCGTGATTCGCTCGGTCCCGGCGGGCCTGGTTCGCGTGAGTCGACGCGCGTGCGCAGTCAGCGCGGTGTACTGATCGTCTCGGATCTTCGCTTCTTTCCTGGCGAAGGACCGGTAGCCGGCTCCCTCAGCCGGATCCTGTCGAGTTGCAGAGGCGTCGTCTTCCACTCCCGGCGACTTCGACGGCTGAAGAGGCTTCACCACCTCTGGGGATGCTTCGGGAGGAGTGAGAGACAGATCCGCCTGAGACGGCGTAGACAGCATTGCGCTGAGGTCCTGACGGGCCATTAGGAGCTCCTCGTGGTCGAGTGCGCCCAGATGGAGGTGAGCTCCAGGGCGACTGCGTTGTAGTCGTAGATCGCATTGGCGGTTTGCCTGGTGTCGGGGTACTGCGTCACAACGTCTCCGGTGAGCGGCGAATCGCTGATCGATTTGTACTGTCGGATGTGCTGCTTGAAGCGAGGGAGCTTGAGGCTTACATCTACGAGATTGACCCAGTCTTCGAGGAGGTTCGGTACACGCATGTCCACCTTGCCGAGCAGGACTCGGTACGGAACATCTCGCGGCTCGATGAGCTTGCTGATCGTGTTGCGCGTCGGATCGACAGCAAGCGCTTCTGGAACCATCGGCACGATCGCGAAGTCGGAGACATCGAGAACGGCACCGAGGATCGCCGTATCAGTCAGGTTCCCTGGTGTATCTACGAAGACCACGTCGTACGGCAGCTCCCGCAGGCGTGTGAGCGTGTTGGGGTCGGTATTCTCCGCGAAGTCGAAGGGCAGCCGCTCCCCCGCCCGAGCCGCCCACATGGTGGTCGACTGTTGGGGGTCGACGTCGACCACGAGCACTCGCGCGTTCTTGGCGGCGACGGCCGCAAGGTTCATCAGACTCGTCGTCTTCCCGACCCCGCCCTTCTGATTTGCCAGGGACACGATGCGCATGGATGCTCCTCTCAATTCCGTAGTTACAGACTACCGAAGTTCGGCTCCAGATCCCAAACTTCGAAAGTCTGTAACTTACGAAGTACGTGGTCGACCGCTACCCTCGACGATCCGAGTTGCACCTGGCCGCCCTCCGAGCAGCGCTGGGCCATCGACGGATGCTTGCGACGCAGGTCTCTTCTAACGCTTGAGCTCGGTTCGTTCCACTAGGTCCAGGCGGCACGCGGAACTTCCCCGCTGCCGCTACCGGCAACTTCGGTCGTCAGCTAACCCTGTAATATACAGAATTACAGAGTCTGTAACTCTGGAGATGGTTCCTCCTCCGTCTCCCTGACACACTGAGCTCCCGTCTTACGAAGTGACTTACAGAGTTCGTGATTCTGAAACTTACAGACGACGGCATAGCAGCGTGAGAACAAAGTTACAGACTTTGGATTTCTGGATCTTCCGAAGTTCGGAACTCACTCCGCAACGTGGTTCGCGTCTCCGTACGCCTGCAGCTGCGGTCAGTGCGCGAACGCCGTCGCCAGTTCGCCCCAAGAGGTTGTGGAGCGTCGGGAGAGCGCGCCGCGCTTCATCGTCCGGACGGGTCCCTTGGGGATCCCGGCGAGTCCGAGGCCGACAGCGGAGCGGCCGTGGCGCTTGGTCACGGCATCGATGGTCGCGCCGAGGCCCTTGGTGTCGAGGGCGGTGTCGAAGACGTCGAGGAAGGCGTGGGAGTTCTTGGGGGAGAGATTGGTGAGAATGACGCTTGCGCTGTTCAGAGCGCACGGTGGAGGTGGTGGAGGCAGACGGTGACGACGCCCCAGATCTGGAGGTCGCTGAGCTCGGGGACGAGGATCGGCGGGTACTCGGAGTTCTCGGCGCGCAGGATGACGCCGCCGGGGGAGAGTTCGAGGCGTTTGACGGTGAGTTCGCCGTCGAGGATCGCGACGACGACGTTGCCGTGCTTGGGGGAGAGGGAGCGATCGACCACCAGTTCGTCGCCGTCGCTGATGCCGGCGCCGATCATGCTCTCCCCGGAGACGCGGACGATGAAGGTCGACGTCTTGTCGCGGATGAGGTGGTCGTTGAGGTCGAGGGAGCCGTCGAAGTAGTCCTGCGCGGGGGAGGGGAACCCAGCGGCTACCGCGTCGCCGGCGACGAGGAACGCGATCGCCACGGCGTCCAGCGCCGGAGTCGAGATCCGCTCCACGATCGTCACAGTCATCCCGATACCTCCTGACGCGTTCGAACGTATGTTCTATGAAGGTCGAGTGTAGGTCGGAGGGTCCGACAGCGCTCGTGTGCGCCAGTCGTTCGGCCGGTCAGCCGAGCCATCTCGGGCGCGTCGAGCTCATCGGGGATCCGCGCCGACCTCGAGAGTCAGCGTCGGCGCTAGGCAGCGGTGGAGGACCACCAGAGCGATCCGGGGGCGAGCATGCCGGTGCGTCCCCAGTGCAGCGCTTCTCGGTGATCGCCGCGGCCGGCGGCGTCGCGGGGGTAGAGCGGCCAGACGCGCTCACCGGGAGTGGTGTCCTCGAACAGGGGTCGGCTCGTGACGTGTCGGCGTCGAGGGCGTTGCCTGGGGGAGGAGGAGCGGTGGGTCAGCTCGGCTTGCCACCAGGCCCACACCTCGCGCTCGACGTCGTAGCGGTGGGCTCGATCTGCAAGGGCTCCGTAGACACCGAGGGTGCGAGCTGCGGCAGTGCGGAGGTCGCGCTTGGCGCGGGTCCACCCGGTCGTGTGCTTGATGATCAGCCGGTGTGTGCGCAGGCGGGAAAGTGCGGTGGCGGCGGTGCGGGTGGTGACTCCGAGCAGCGTGGCGGCGGCGTCGAGGGCGAGGGTCCCTTCGCGGCGCAACAGCGCGTAGGTCTTCCCTGCCAGGTGTCCCAGGCCGGCGCGGGTGAAGAGGTCGTGCCGGGTGTCGGTGAGGTCGGCTTCGAGCATGGTGAGGAGCATGGTTCGTTCGGTGAAGAGCGGCCCGGGGGGGCGGGGGTTATTAGTGGTTGTGACCGGACCTTGCAGTGAACCTGTGGAAAAGTGCTCGGACAGTCGCCATTCGCTGGCGTTCGAGCCGTCCGCGCGGACGACGAGCTGCACGTAGCCGTCCTCACGCAGCGTCCGCAGGGCGCTGGCCGCGGTCGTTCGGCCCAGGCCCGCGAGGAGGGCGAGGTCGCGGATGGACGCGGCGACGGTGCGCTTGCCGGTGTGCAGGGTGAGGTAGGCCAGAGCGGTGAGGATCGTCTTCTCCGACGTCGCCCGCTCACTGCAACCCCACCGGCCCGGGCTGACCCGGAACCGCTCGAGGAGGGCGCTGACGGAGCCGACAAGGCTCTCCAGCTCCACCAGGTCACCGGGCTCGCGCGCGGACGGGAGAACCGCGTGCAACGCCGCGTACTGAAGCGCCTTCTCCCACTGCCGTGTCAGGCGCTCGGCCGCTTCGTCGCGCGAGCGCGGGCGGCGGTGACCGCGACCGGTGTTCTTGGTCCGGTAGTGCTCCATCCCGGGAGCGGTCCGGGCGGCGTGCTCGACGTCGGTCAGGGACCAGCCGGCGTGAGCCGCGGAGAGCAGACACATGAACGCCGTCCACGACGGATTCGCGCCGCCACCCGCCGTCGCCATGTGCCCGGCGCCGGCAGCGCTGAGCTGGCGGTGCGCCCGATGCGCAGTCGTCGCGGCGACCGGGGGAGCGGCGTCGACAGACCGGGGCGGGCGGGACGCTTGCAGCGCAGTAGTCACGGACTCGACCGCGGCCACGGTGACGGTCGCATCCAGCAGCTCCTCCACGCGACCGCGCAGAACGCTCGAGAAACTGCCGTCGCGGTGCGGGGACAGCGGCGGTCGAGCGGCGCCGGTGCGGGGATTGCAGAGCATCCCGTGATCCAGCGTGCGGAAGTTCGCGCGAGCGGCGATCGCCAGCCGAGCCACCAACTCGGCCGGAGCACCCTCGGCGAGTGCGATCCACAGGTGCCGGCCGCCAGTCCCGGAGGACTGGCACACCAGGTGGGCCACCTGGTGTGCGTCCAGAACGGCGGAGAGAGCGTCACAGTCGTCCGCAGCCTGCTCCATGAGGTCCGCGTCGACGCCGTGGGAGTCCTTGCCGTCGAAGTCGAAGCACAGCAGCCGGAACAAGCCGGCGTGATCTGCGAGGTAGATCGCCCAGGGTGCGGTTGGCGCGACAGGGGAGACGAGGAACCCGGCTGGGTAGGAGTTCTCAGGCAGGCGCCCGTAGGCGTCTCGGCGCATCGTCCGCACGTGGTCACGCGGGCTCAGCCGACGCGACAATGACCATGCCTCGCCCGCCATCGTCGGCGTGATTTGGCGCGCCGGGCCTGTTGGTGCAGATTCGGCAAAATTGGGTACTATGAGGTCACCTCCTCCTCGCGGGGGTGGGTACAACAGAGGGCCGGCTGGTAACCGGATCGCTGTTGGAACTAGCTCGAACCTCTGGGCCTGGCAGCTGTGAGGGTTTGAGCTACGGAACTTGATGGGCCCGCCTAACGGCGGGCCCTTTTCGTTTAAGCGACTTGGGCGATCGGCCACTCCTGCTGCTCGTAGTCGTGATCCGGGGCGATCTCAACCGGGGCAAGTTCAGGCGCGCCAAGGGCATGGCACAGGTACGCCGCGGCAAGATCCCCGTACGGAATCCCCCTGCGGTCAGCTTCTGCCCGGATACGTGCACCGACAGTCATCGGTGGACGCACCTTCATCGTGTCGCGATCGCCCTTCGACGGTCGTCCGATCTTCGCGCTTGCCATGGACCCATTAACACCGAAGTTCCGGGAACCGAAAGGATTGACGAGGGCGTGTCGCATCAAGACTCCCCTCCCGGCTCGCTCACGCGACCTCGTTCGGCGCGCAGGGACGATTCTAGCCATGCCTAGCCTCGGGGATCTAGCGAAACAGCTGACGCACGGATGCCACGCCCACGACCACCGAGGAGCCCGTGTGAGAGCGCAGGTTGGGCGGTCGCTCCGCCCCAATTTGGCTCAGTGCCTCATGGTGGTGGCCTCAGCCGGCGCGGTGAGCGGCCCAACACACAGCTATCCGCGCGAAAGAAGCGCCACGGCTCGGCGTAACAAGCCGTGGCGGAACGCGCGCGCAAGGCTCGTCTCGCCGTTGCAGAACCGGAAAAAGTAGTTGGCTCCGAGTCTCGAGTGAGCGGTGACGAGGTGGACGAGCGCGGAGCGCTTCTCGAAGAAACGGAGAAGCGACGATCCTGCACTGATCTCCGGTTCGAGCTCTCGGGTGATCTGCACGGAGTAGTCGGCCAGGGCAGCACCGTCGCCGGCCGCTGCGGCCGCGGCCGCTGTGCCGGCCCAGGTCCCGGAGCGCAGAGCAAAGCTGATGCCTTCCCGAGTCCACGGCTCGAGGAGACCTGCCGTCTCTCCGGCCACGAGGACGTGACCACGGTAGGACGGCGTTCCCACCTTGCGCCATTGAGTCAGGTGCCCGCTCTCGTGCAGCGGGGGAGTGGTCGCCATGCCGAGCCGAGAGAGCCACTGGTTGAGGTACTCGCGGGTGTGCGGAGCAGTGCCTTTGGCCTCGATGACGCCGACCGTGAGGGAGTCCTTTTTGGGGAACACCCAGGCATAGGTGCCCGGGCGAGGACCCCAGTCGAGCAGAGCGGTGTTGCGCCAGTGCTCGCCCTTGGGCATCGGGATTTCAGCTTCAAGGCCGAGGTCGGCCTGTTCAATCTCGACCCCCACGTATCGGCCGATTCGACCGCCGGAGCCGTCTGCGCCGACAACTATGTTGGCCGTGAAAGTGCCCTTGTCCGATGTGAGCGTGACGAGGCTGTCCGCCTCGCTGATCGAGCGGACATTGACACCATCACGGAACTCGGCGCCGGCCGCAATGGCGGCATCGACGTTCTGCTGGTCGAACGTCTCCCGCTGGACCATCACGAGCGCGGCGTCCGGGCCAGAACGTCGAGTGATGCGGCCCATGTGTCGTGAGAACCCGACTGCGCCGATGCGGCGGTCGAAGTCGTAGGAGACACCCGGCGCGAGGTAGTTGCGGGAGACCCCGATGAGACCGCCTCCGCATGTCTTGTAGCGAGGAAAGCGGGCCTTGTCGAGGAGGAGCACCCGTGCTCCATGATCGGCGGCGACGCGTGCTGCGCTGGCGCCTGCCGGCCCTGCACCGACGACGACGACGTCCCAGTGATTGTCGGCGGTCTCGTGTGTCATGGGGCAGAAGTCTATGGCGGCGAGCTTCCAGGCTTCGGTCAACTCCACCGTTGACCTAGGCATGGCTATAAAGTTGCAGCTTGCTCGTTACCGAGACGTGATGAGCGACGAACCAAGCGGGGAGTGTCAGATGAACCACCGGCAGCGCAGAGCAGAGGTCCAGCAGCTCGTCAGGGATCGTGGCATCCCGGAGGCAGTGAGCTTCGAGGAGCTGGTGAAGCACGTCGAGCGGTACCGAGGGACAAAGATCCGTTTCAAGCAGGACCCTCGCCTCAACGGCGAGCGAGTGTGTGGCGCGTGGACCGGCGATCCGACAACTCGCATCGACACAGTGCATGTTCCGGCTGACGCGAAGACCGAAGTGCAGCTCTTCATCGCTGGTCACGAACTCGGTCACATGCTGGCTGAGACGCCTGGCGCCGAAACTAGGCTCGGTGACGATCCGCGTGTGCAGGAGTTCCTCGCATCTGTGCTCAACCCGGGCAGAGTGGTCCCCTATGCATTCCACGGCATCGACGACCTCACGAACGAGCGCGAAGCGCGGGCTGAGGCGATCGGGGATCTGCTGGTGCTGCGCATCCTTCGTGGGCGTCGACGGCACGCGAATCGCGACTTCAAGTTCGAGCAAGTCTTCGCCGGATGAGCGTTGTCGACGCCGCAACGAGCGTTGCGACGTGGCTTGGCCGGATGAGCTTTATCGACGCCGCGACGATCGCGGTCACCTGGGTGGCCGCTGCTTCGACCCTTCGGAAGAAGATGCGCGAGAAGCGCTCCATGCTGCCGTCGGGCGTCGTGCTGTGGACCATCGCCTGCACCTTGCAGGTCGACGTTGTCTACGACTCTGTTGACACCTGGCTCGGCGGATCGAACATTACGAACCTGATCTACCGAGCACTCGTCATCATGGCTCTGGGGTGCCTCGAGGTGATGGTGATCCGAGCGACGCGAGGACGCGGAACCCCTTGGGAAGCGCTCGTCGCAGCAGTGGTCGTGGCGATGGTCGCCCTACAGAGCCTTCTCTTCGTTCTCAGCTCTTGGCCGATCACCGACACTTACCTGTCTGCGTACGGCGGGGAGATCGGCCGCGAGCTGTTCTGGAACGTGATGCCTATCTGCATCGGTGCTTTCTCCGTCCACGTGATCCTCACCGTGGGAGCCGAGTGGCGGGCGCATTCGATCCGGGCGACACGCTGGGGGCTGGCGCTGATCGGCGTCGCAGCGGCCCTCGACCTGCTGTGGCTCGCGGAGAACCTGGCAACAAGCGCGTACCGCGTAGTGGGGGATCCGGGGTTCTTCCTCGGCCCGAACGGCGATGTTGTCGGCGCATGGCTCGTCGGTACGATGATCGCCTGTACAGGGTTAGGAGTGGCCGTCGCATCCGCGGAGACCCTCGTAGATCACCTGTGGATGCGTCTACTACTGGTTCGGGCCACTCCGGTCTGGCGCCGGGCCATCAAGTCGGCACCCGAGCTGACAATGACGGGTAGTGCGGGACTGGCGAGCTCGATCTTCACCCTGGAAGTCGAGCACGTCCTCTATCGAAGGTGGAAAGAGATGCTCGACTGCGAAAGAGCGGGAAAATTCGTTCCGACGAGCGCGGAGCGCGAACTCATAAACGAGATTGCGCGGACGCTCGGTGGCACCACCGAACGGACTCCGCAGCGCGAGCACGCTGGCATCAGCGGGCTTCTGAGCGTAGGGCGAGCGTGATGAGCGACACCGACTGGTACTCGCCAGAGCAGCGGCACGAGAGAGCAGAGCTCGCTCGTAAGCTGAATCTGCTCATGGACGTCATCGTTGCGGACGACGGCAAGCCGACGAGCTATCGCGCTCTCGCCACGTTCCTAGAGGCACGCGGCATCAAGCTGAGCCGCGCGCGCTGGACGTACATGACGAGCGGCAACCGCTACGTCGTCAACGACACGAAGCTACTGAGCGGCATCGCGGAGTTCTTCGAGGTCGACCCGAGCTACCTGATCGGGTCGGACAACGACGAGATCCCGGCGAAGGTGGAGGCTGCGTTGCAGTTCGTGCGCGCGGAACGTCTCGGTGCCGTGCGTCTGTTCGCTGCGCGCAAGCTCGGTGAGGTGTCCCCGGAGACGTTGGCGAAACTGACAGCGATTCTGGACGAGGCAGCTCAGGGAACCGAACGGGCACCCTCCGTCGATTAACTTCAAAAGTGTTTGCTAGGCATGCCTAGAAGGCGCCCTAGGCATGGCTAGGAGCTGTTAAGCTCACTCCCGTAGGCCGACAGCAGGGGACCCTCCCGCGCCGCGCCCACAGCGATGGGAGCGGCAGCCGATGGTCCGACTGAGCCTGAATTCGCGTGCGACGGCGGGGGCCGTCCTCGGGCTCGTCTCGGTACTGGCGCTGTCGGGCTGCACCATCGCACCTACCCCCGTCGACGCGGCTGACCCGAACGCGCCCGCGTCGACGGGGACGACCCCAACCTTGTCAGCGGTGAACGCTCCGACGTCGACACCGGAGACGCCGATAGGCGGCGATCACGACGAGTCGGCGCCCCACGATCACGACGTTCCCACTGACCACTCCGCAGAAGCGGACACGACGGCACTCGCGACGCGAGCGACGTCGCTGTACTGCCGGCCTGGACTCGACTACGACACCTGGATCAACGAGCTGTATCCGGTGCTCTCGCAGCAGGCGGCCGTTGCCTACGAAACGGTCGACCCGGCGAACGTGCCCTGCACGAGCCTCACGGGCGCTGCAACAGTTCGAGACGGTGACGGTGCGTTCACGATGCGCATTCTCGTTCCTACCGACGCGGGGGAGTACTCCGTGTACGTCCACCGCCCCACGGAGAGCACTCCCTGGGCCGTCGAGCAGATCACCCCCTTGGGCTCGGACTAATCCGGTGGCGAAGGGGGGAATGGGAGTTCTTGCAGCGGTCCTGGCACCGCTTCTCGCGATCGCGCTACTGCTGTGGCTGCTGTTCTTCGGCGCTGCTGAGGACGCTGCAGCAGCCTGCCTGCCCGGAGGAGGGCCGGTGAACGTGTCCGCCATCCCTGCGAATGCGCGGGTCGGCGCCTACGGTCACGACCAGCTCGTGAACGCTGCACTGATCGTGAACGCGGGAGCGGCGAAGGGGCTCGGCGCGGACGGGCAGACGCTCGGCGTGCAAACGGCGATCGGGGAGTCCTCCCTGGTGAACATCAGCTACGGAGACGGTGCGATCAACCCGGACGGGTCGGTCGCTGACTCGATCGGCCTGTTCCAGCAGCAGTCGAGCTGGGGCACCGTCGAGCAGCGCATGGACCCGACGACCTCGGCGGGCTTCTTCTACGACCGCCTCGCGGCCATCGAGGGCTGGCAGTCGATGGAGCCCTCCATCGCGATCAACAAGGTGCAGCGCAACGCCGACCCGAACCACTACACGAAGTACCGCGCCGACGCCGTGGCGATCATGACCTACCTGGGCAGCCTCGGCAGCAGCACCACCGCCCCCACGACGGCCACCGCACCGGTTAGCGTCCCATCGACACTGACCAGCACCACGCCAACGACGGCGGCGCCGATCGGTGGATGCGTCGCCGTGTCCGGCGACGCGCAGGCCCTCGCAGCCGCACTCGTCACGGCGATGGAGGAGGGCCGGCTGCGCCTGCTCGATGACCGCTACGCGCAGCAGATCCGCGACATGGCCGCCGGAACCGCCAAGGAGAACTGCGGCATCGACGTCCGCATCCTCCAGATCATCACGATCGCGCTGAACACGTTCGGGAAGGTCGGCGTTTCCGACCTCAACCGACAGTGCACCGGCTCACTGCTGGGCGCCGGCACCGGCTCTTCTCACTGGATGAACGGTGGCGGGAACGCGGTCGACTTCTTCTCCTTCGACGGCACGGCCACTACCGGCTGCGACGCGAACGCCCTGCAACTGCTGACGGTCCTGGACCCGCAGGTGCCTCAGGGCTCTCGCGCCGGCCAGATCCAATGCCGCTCGACCACGTATCAGCACATCACTCAGTTCGGTGACACCCCGAACCATCTGCACTTCGACGTCGCCTACGCCGACGGCCCCCTCACCACCGGATAACCGGACCCTTTCGACGTCGCGACCGCGGCGCCGATCACCCCGCACCACTCACCACGAAACGGAGCACACACCATGTCTTTCCTCATCTCGGCTACTGCCGACATCCTCACCACCGCAGGTGCGCTCGGCGCCGTCGTCCCCGACCCGGGCCCCGGGGGCATGCCCCCCGGATTCGAGGCCTTCACCACCGTCATGGGCTGGGCCAAGTGGGTCGGCCTCGGCGTCGCCGTCGTCGGCCTGATCATCCTCGGCGTCACCATGACCGTCTCCGCCCGCCGCGGCGAAGGCGGAGAGATCGGCGGCTGGCTCGGCCGACTGCTCGTCGGCGTGATCATCGTGTCCGCCGCGTTCACCATCGTCGGCTTCCTGATGGGCGCCTAGCGTCCCCGGGAAACCGACATCACCAACAGGAAGGCAAGGGACGTCATGAACGACTCCGAACCGCGTAACCCGTTCACCACGAAGGGCTTCATCATCGGAGCGAGCGTCGTCGCAGCACTCGCCCTCGCAGGCATCGTGCTCGGCGTGACGTCCCTGGGAGCCGGGGGAGGCGACACCACCGCCGCCACCCCCGGCACTCCTACCCCTTCCTCCACCGTCTCCGCCGATGCCGAGAGCGTGTGCGGGCTTTCCGGCTACGAGGAGAGCGGCGCCCTCACCGCACCGCCGACGACCGGGTGGACCATCGTCGGCACCATGGCCGCTCCTAGCTCCGCTGAGGCCGGCCCTGGGGAAACGGACAGTGACGGAGTGCGCACGTGCTATTCGCACACCGTCGAAGGTGCTCTCTTCGCTGTCTCGAACCTGTGGGCCATGGGATCGGACGCTCGGCTCGCACCGCTCGCAGTGGAACAGCTCACGGCACCGGGACCTGGACGCGATGCCGCTATCGCCGCCGATACGCAGCAGAGCAATACCGGCACGAGCGTGCAGATTGCGGGCTTCAAGGTGCTGTCGTACGACGGAGAGAACGCGACGATCGACACCGCGTTCGAGCTGAACACAGGCTCGCTGATCAGCTTCCCGTCCGCGGTGAAGTGGATCGACGGCGACTGGAAACTCGTCGTCACCGACGAGGGACAGCCGCCCTTCCGCCCCACCACGTTGCAGAACCTCGGCGGCTACATCGTCTGGGCGGGTGTCCAATGATCGCGACCGCCACAACCGGCGGTGGAGAGGCGTGCCTCCCCATCGACGTCCCCTGCTGGACCGGTGTCGCGGTCGGCAACGTCGTCTCGAAGGCATCGAACGATGCGCTGCAGCAGTTCGTCAACAACATCCTCGAGGGCTACGGCAAGGCCATCGCCTCTCTCGGCACCGTCTGGATGAACGTGCCCTCCCCGGTCACGGTCGTGGACCAGGGCGGCGGCGTCAACGGTGGCGGCACACCGCCGCTACCGGAGGCGTTCGAGACGATCCTCGGCTACGTGACGTGGGTCTCCGCGGGCCTGGCCGTGATGTCCCTGATCGTCTCTGGCGTGATGATGGCGAGCCGTCGTCGGCACGGGGACGGCGAAGCTCACATGGGCCGCATCGGCGTCATCCTCCTGGCCGTACTGCTGCTCTCGTCCGCCTCGGCGCTCGTGACCGGGTTCCTGCCTCTGGCGATGCACCTGAACGAGTCCTCCTCGGTGGTCGGCTGGGTGCAGGGGCAGTTGCAGTGGTACACCGGGGGCCTGGCGATCCTCGCGATTCTCGTCGCCGCTGGCCGGATGGTGTGGACGCAGCGCGCGCTGCCGCTGCGCGAGCTCGCGGGATCGGTCCTGACGCTGATCGCCGTGGCCGGCGCAGGGCTCGTCGTCATCCGCCTGGCGACCCAAGCGGGCGATGCGTTCTCGATCTGGATCCTGAACAACTCGACCGACTGCGACGTGTCCCAGCAGGGCGAGAGCAACTGCTTCGGCACCAACATCTTCGCGATGATCAGCCTCACCGCGACCTCCGGAATCGGCCTGATCGGTCTCTTTCTGCTGGGGATGCTCGCGGTGTTCATGACCTACGTGCAGATCGCGCTGATGGTCTTCCGCGGCGCGATGCTCGTCGTCCTGGCCGGCATCTTCCCCCTGGCAGCTTCGTTCACGAACACCGAGATCGGTCGGCAGTGGTTCAAGAAGGCGATGGCCTGGACGATCGCCTTCATCCTCTACAAGCCCGCGGCCGCGATCGTGTACGCGATCGCCTTCCGAATGACCGGCACCGACCTGTTCAAGTCGGACGGCACCGGGCTCTTCCAGATCGTCACGGGCCTCGCGCTGATGCTCATCGCGCTCGTGGCCCTGCCCGCGCTGATGCGCTTCCTCGTCCCGGCTGTCTCCTCGGTCGGCGGCGGAGGAGCGGCGGGCCTACTCCTGGGTGCCGCTGCCGTCTCGGCAGCGGGTGACATCGCGACCGGCGCGATCCGTGCCAGCAACAACGGCGGAGGCGGGAACGGCGGCGGGGGAGGCGGGGGAGGCGATAACTCGTCGACCGACGGACCGACCGGCAGCAGCAGCTCTCCTGGATCACCGGCGTCCTCGACGCCGGGCGCCGATCCGTCCGGTTCCGCAGCCGCCTCGAGCGGCGGCGCCGCGACCAGCGGGGCGGGCGCGGGCGCCGGAGCGGCGAGCAGTGGTGCCGGTGCCGGTGCCGCAGCAGGCGGCGCAACGGCGGCCGCCGGTCCGGTCGGCGCCGGTATCGCGGTCGCGACCAAGGCCGCGGAGGGCGCCAAGAACGCCGCGCAGGCCGTGAAGGCCGGCACCGAAGAGGCCACCGGCAGCAACGAGAACGGGAGCTAACCCATGACTACTACCGCTACTGATCCGGTGAAGGCCCGCACGTACGGCAACTGGCGAAAGCCCCAGACTGCCGGCCTCGGCGGCCTCGGTCAGGTCGCCACTCTCGTGATGTTCGTGGGCATCCTCTCCTCGATCGTCGCGTCCATGTTCGCCGGCCTCGGTCCCGCACTCCTCGTCGCCGGGATCTTCGGCGGCATCCTCCTGACCGTCTCGGTCAAGGACAAGCACGGGCAGTCAGCCCTGGGAAGGACAGTGGTCCGCGTGAACTGGTGGCGCACCAAGAGCAAGGGAGCGAACATCTACCGCTCCGGCCCGACCGGACGTGCGAAGTGGGGCACCTTCCAACTCCCGGGCCTGGCCGCACCCTCGCAGCTCACCGAGCACGAGGACTCCCACGGCCGACGATTCGCGCTGATCAGCACACCCATGACGAAGCACTTCACCGTGGTCCTCGCGACGGAGCCGGACGGCGCCGCGCTGGTGGATCAGGAGCAGATCAACAACCAGGTCGCGGAATACGGCATCTGGCTCGCCAACCTCGGAGACGAGCCCGGCATCGAGGCCGCCTCCGTCACCGTCGAGACGGCCCCCGACACCGGCACGCGCCTGCGCGGTGAGGTCGAAGGATCGATGGACCCGGACGCCCCGCTGTTCGCTCGAGCAATGCTCCAAGAGGTCGTGGAAACCTACCCGGTCGGGTCCGCGACCATCCGCGCCTACATCGCTTTGACGTTCACGGCGACGGCCCGCATCGGCGGGAAGCGCCGCAACGCGAAGGAGGTCGCCACCGACCTCTCCGCCCGCATCCCCGGGCTCACGTCCTCGCTCGCGGCGACCGGCGCTGGCGCTGCACGCCCCCTCAACGCGCAGGAGCTGTGCGAGGTCATCCGCACCGCCTACGACCCCGACGCGGCAGTCCTGATCGACCAGGCCCGCGCAGCGGGGGAAACGGCCGACCTGTCCTGGACCGACGTCGGCCCCGCCGCAGCCGAAGCGCACTGGGACTCCTACCGGCACGACGGTGCCGTGTCGACGTCGTGGACGATGACCGCCCCGCCTCGCGGCGTCGTTCAGGCCGGGATCCTCGCCCGTCTGCTCGCCCCGCACCGCGACATCGCCCGCAAGCGCGTCACCCTGCTCTACCGCCCCATCGACCCCGCCCGCGCCGCAGCGCTGGTGGAGGCGGACCTCAACGCCGCCCAGTTCAACTCCTCCGCGTCGACCAAGCCGACAGCCCGCTCGACGCTCTCGACGCGCTCGGCGCAGGCGACAGCCGCGGAGGAAGCCTCCGGCGCCGGGCTGATGAACTTCGGCCTGATCGTCACCGCGACGACGATGCAGCGCACGCAGGAGCCCGAAGCGCGCGCCGCGATCGACTCCCTCACCTCGGCCGCCCGACTGCGGATGCGGCCGGCGTTCGGGTCGCAGGACTCCGCCTTCGCCGCCGCACTCCCGCTCGGCCTGGTCCTCCCGCGACACCTGCGCATCCCCAACGAGGTCAGGGAAGCCCTGTGACGGACACCGCCACCACCAGGACGGCACTGGACACACGTCCGGTGCCGTCCCGGCTTAACCCTCAGCCCTCGCCCGTCTTCGCCGTCGTTTCGTCCCTTCTTGGAGGCCCCCAGTGAGCATCGCTACCAAGCTCTTCTCCCGCCACCGCGACGCCCCGCCCGTCGACGCGATCGCCGTCGAAGGCGACGAGCTGCCCACCGGCGCCGCTGACGTCGACCGGATCGACGACAACGGCGACATCGACGCGCTCGACACGACCGTCCCCACGGGAGCGATCGGTGCACCGTCGACGGACGCCGCGGAAGCGGCGACGACGGACAGCCGCGCAGTGTCCCACCGGACCCGGAAGGCGCAGGAGGACGCCGCCCTGGCCCGCGCTGCGGCCTCGCCGCTCGCCCGCGACAAGCCCTCGAAGCGGTCGCGGAAGAAGCGGGCGATCCCGCACCAGGGCGGGAAGCAGAAGATCGAGAAGGAGCCGGCCCCCAAGCGCCCGATGCGGCCGACGCCGACGGGATGGCTGGGCCGCGGCGGCGGGCAGGCCGTCTCGATCCAGCCCGCCGATGAGTTCCGTGCAACGACCGTGCAGGTGTGCGGGCTGTACCCGTTCTCGGTCGGCACCGGAACACCGATGATCGGCGTGCCGCTGGGGAAGAACCTCGCCACCGGCGCGTCAGTCCTCTGCGATCCGATTTCGTGGTTCCAGAGGGCGCAGCTCATCTCCAACCCGTCGATGTTCGTCCTTGGCAAGCCGGGCCTGGGGAAGTCCTCGCTCACCCGCCGCATGGCGACCGGGCTCGCCGGATACGGCACCCTCCCGCTGGTCCTCGGGGACTTGAAGCCCGACTACGTGGACCTCATCCGGGCGATGGACGGGCAGGTCATCACCCTCGGCCGCGGCCGTGGCTACCTCAACATCCTCGACCCCGGCGAGGCGACCACCGCCGCAGCGCGCCTGCGCGCCGACGCGGACTCAGCGCTCGAGCGCGCCGTCGAGCTCGACGCTCACGGCGAGAACTCGACAGAGGAGCGCAAGCACGCCGTGAAATCCCAACGCCTCGCATCTCAAGTGCTCGCGGACGCTCACGGCCGCCGGCACACCATGATCGCCGCGCTTCTGACGATCCTCCGCTCCGAGCCGCCGACCGACCGGGAAGAGACGATCATCGACCGGGCGCTGAAGTACCTGGACGAAACCCACGACGGCATCCCCGTCCTCGCGGACCTCCTCGCCGTCATCCAGGCAGCACCCGACGAGATCCGCCAGGTCGCCCTCGACCGCGGCGACCTCACCCGCTACAAGGCGATCACCGAGAACCTCGAAGCGTCCCTCATCGGCCTCACCACCGGCGGTCGGCTGGGAGAGATCTTCTCCCGCCAGACCACCACCCCGATGCGGCGCGACCGGCCCGTGGTCTACGACGTGTCCTCCATCGATGACTCCGAAGGTGACCTGCAAGCCAGCATCCTCCTCGCCTGCTGGTCCGCCGGATTCGGAACCGTCAACGTCGCCTCCGCTCTTGCAGAAGCCGGGCTGGAGCCGCGTCGGCACTACTTCGTGATCCTCGATGAGCTGTGGCGGGCGCTGCGCGCGGGCAAGGGCATGGTCGATCGCGTCGACGCGCTCACCCGCCTCAACCGCGCCCGCGGCGTCGGCCTGGCGATGATCAGCCACACCATGTCCGACCTCCTCGCGCTCGCATCACAGGAGGACCAGATGAAGGCCAAGGGCTTCGTGGAACGCTCCGGCATGGTCATCTGCGGCGGCCTCCCCGGCGCTGAGATGCCCCTGCTCACGTCGGCCGTCCCGTTGTCGAACGCGGAACAGTCGATGCTCACGAGCTGGCAGGACCCGCCCGCCTGGGACCCGGTCTCCGGACACGAATCGGAGCCTCCCGGGCGCGGCCGGTTCCTGATCAAGGTGGGCGGCCGCCCCGGCATCCCGATCCGGGTGCAGCTCACCGCCGCCGAGCTCGACGTCAACGACACCAACAAGCTCTGGCACACCACCTCCCGCGCCGGACGCGCGAACGAGCCCCTGGCGACCGATCCGGTCGTGGTGGAGATCCTGCCGTGAGCGTCCTCGTCGCCCTCGGCGCGAGCTGCGTGGCGGCCGGCGCGGCCGGTGCCGCGATCGTCAGCGTGATCGCCGCCCGCAGTCAGGGGGCGGCGGAGCGCGATCGGTTCCTGCTCACGGGCTGCTGGACCGGGATCGCCCTGATGGCGGGCTTCGTCGCCTGGGACCAGTGGGACCGGGTGATCGTATGAGCTGCACATCGACGGTCGTCTACGACGGATACCTCTGGGGCTGCTCGATGACGACGACGCTCCCGCACTCACACCACATGACGGACCTTCCGGTCGAGTACGCCGACAACGGCCAGGCCGTCCTCACCTGGGGCTCGAGCTGCGAGGCCGCGACAGCCGATGCGACGCCGCGCTACGACGGGCCGATCTACGAACGGTGCGAGCCGCGCCGGTTCCTGCCGGCGCCCGTTTCGCTGCTCGAGCTGGCGACGTCGTGATCGGCGCCCGCGCCCGCGCCGCCCTGCTTCGGGGTCTGCTCGGCCAGGCCGGCGCCGTCGCCGGGCTCCTGGCCGTCGCGGGCTTCGTGGCCTCCGCAGCAACGGTCTCGTTCACCACGACGGTGCAGCGCGTGATCCCCGCGCCGCCGACTCTCACTACGACCGCACAGATTGAAGGAGTTGCACCATGACCGCGACGATGAACAACCGCCGACGCGAGCCCGGGAAAGCTGGCAACGAGACGCTGATCCTCGTGTCGGCGGTCGCGGCGATTATCGCAATCGTCGGCTTCGCGGTGTCGATGAAGATCGGCTCCGACATGGACGGCGTGAACACCGGGATCACGGCGGATCCGTTCTCGATGATCGAGGGCCTGCGGAAAGGCATCTACTCGTGGCCCGCATCAGGGACGATGATCGCCGCGGTCTTCGGTGGCGTCCTCGTCCTGATCGGGGTGTGGGTGCTGTGGATGCGCGCGATGGGAGCGAAGGGCCGCACGAACGTCGATCACGCCGCCCGCTACATGGCGCCGGTCCGGGATCTCGCGTCGATGCAGGAGAAGGCTGCGTTGAAGAAGTCGCAGCGCCTGGGCATCACCGGGAACCCGGGCGTTCCGATCGGGAAGATGCTGATGGGCGCGAAGACCGTCTACGCCTCGTTCGAGGACATGATGATCCTGATCGCCGGCCCGCGCGTGGGGAAGTCAACATCCCTCGTCATCCCCGCGATCACCGCCGCTCCCGGCGCGGTGGTCACGACATCGAACAAGCGCGACGTGCTCGACGCAACTCGCGACCCGCGCGCAGCCGTGGGTGCGGTGTGGGTGTTCGATCCGCAGCGCGTCGCGTTGGAGGAGCCCACCTGGTGGTGGAACCCGCTCTCCTACGTCACCGACGACACCAAGGCGGCGAAGATGGCGCAGCACTTCGCCTCCGGCACCACGGCGCCGGGCGCGAAGACGGATGCTTACTTCGACGGCAAGGGCCAGAACCTGCTGGCCGCATTCCTGCTCGCGGCCGCGGTCGGCAACAGGCCCGTCACCGACGTGTACGAGTGGCTGACCAACGTCTCCCGCACCCAGCCGGTCGAGTACCTGGAGCGCGCCGGCTACCGGCGGATCGCGGAGAGCGTCAGCGCCGTGCAGCAAGCCACCGAGAAGCAGCGCGACGGCATCTACTCCTCCGCCGAGCGGATGGCCGCATGCCTGAACAACTCCGGCATCGAACGGTGGGTGAACCCCGACCCGTCCCCGGTCACTCCGCGGCCGCAGTTCGACCCGCACGAGTTCGTGAAGGGCACCGGCACCCTTTACAGCCTCTCCAAGGAAGGCGCCGGCACCGCCGGCCCGCTCGTCACCGCGCTCACCGCCGCGACGATCGAGGCGGCTGAGGAGCTGGCCGCGCAATCACCCGGCGGCCGGCTGCAGACTCCGCTACTAGGACTGCTGGACGAAGCGGCGAACGTGTGCCGGTGGACCGACCTCCCCGACCTCTACAGCCACTTCGGCTCGAGGGGGATCCCGATCATGAGCGTGTTCCAGTCCTACAGCCAAGGCATCGCCGTGTTCGGGCAGGACGGGATGCGGAAGCTCTGGTCGGCGTCCAACGTGAAGGTCTACGCGGGCGGTGTCTCCGAGCCGGCGTTCCTGGGCGAGATGTCGGACCTGATCGGCACGTACGACCGCGAGACGACCTCCGTCAGCATGAACAAGGGAGTGCGCTCCACGTCCTCCGCGTTGAAGCGAGAGAAGATCCTCGAAGTGCAGGAGCTCGCCGACATGCCCCGCGGCCGCGCGGTGATGTTCTCATCCGGCAACCGCGCAGCGCTGCTGCGCACCGTGCCCTGGTACAGCGGCACGAAGGAGAGCGTCGCGGCGATCAAGGCCTCCATCGCCGCGCACGAGCCCGGCCGGAGGACGGCATAGCGATGGGCGTGTACGACTTCGGTACAGAGTCCGACGCGCAGGACGTCGACGAAGATGAAGCGCCCGAACCGGACGAGGAGGCGAGGGAGGATCCGACGCCGGAGCTGTTCTTCGGTTCCGCGGACGAGTTCATGCGCAAGCAGCTCCGGTACAAGTACCGCCGCGCGATCACCCGACCCGGACGCGGCAACTTCCGATGGCGCGCGTCCTGGTGGAAGAGCGAAGAAGCCATCAGCCGGATCGAATCACTCTGGCGGGCGTGGGAGAAAGCGCGCCAGGACCCCGCCGCGATGAGCGACTGGTGGCTGACGCACTGCGATCGCCAGATGGCCGTGTTGCTCTCCCCAGACGGGCCGTTCGCGGGCTCGGAGGATGAGAGCAAGCCGGGTGACCCGCTGCCTTACACAGCACCACCCGACGGCTACTTCCCACCCGATAAGCAATCGGACGCGCTCGTCTGAGCAGACAGGAACCTGGGCCCATTCCTCCCAATGCTCGAGCTGCCGCTCTCCCACGCGCTCTTGACCCTCGAGCTTGGCCAGGCCAACTCAGATGAGTGTGCGAGCTGCGGAGCTGAGGCGCTCGAAGGCGGCATCGACCAGCGCGCCGAGGTCGACGTTGTCCTCGATGGCCCAGCGTTCCCAGGCGACGTCGATTGCTGCGAGTGCAGCGTTCGCGAGGACCCGTGCGGTGAAGACGTCGGGGATGCGCTCAGCGAGGGCGTCTGCGAGCGCAACGGCACTTTCTGCTCGACGCTCCCGCAGCCGGGAAGTGAGCGCAGGCTCGCCCATGATCAAGCGGAGTCGAGCTCGGTACCCGTCTGGGTCGTCTGCGGCGACGACGATGACCGGTTCGATCGCGAGGCGCACCAGCTGCCAGCCGGACATTCGGGTGTCGGCGGGCAGAGCCCGTAGCGCCGCTGCGTGGTCAAGGCTGTTGCTCTCCACCGCGGCGATGACGACGTCCTCTTTGCTGCCGAAGTAGCGGAAGAAGGTCGCCCGCGACATCCCGGCCTCCCGCGCGGCGTCCTCGACCGTGACGGTGGAGTAGCCGCGCTGGAGGAACACCTCGAGTACCGCCGCGGCGAACTGCGCGCGCAGGAGGTCTCGCGCTCTATTTCTCACCCCTCCGGTCATAGTTCGAGCATAGGATGTGAGACGCGGTATCAGTGTAGATACTACGTATCATTCGGACCATTCGAGCCAGGAGAACCGATGACTGCAACCGCTGCTGAACCACTCGCCTCGCGGAGGAAGCTTCGCCCGAATCTCGTGATCGCCGTCCTCGCCTTCGCGGGGATGGGGGCGTCGTTCATGCAGACGATCCTGATCCCGATCCAGGCGCAGCTCCCCGAGCTGCTCGACGCGAGCCGCGATGACACGGCCTGGGTGATCACGGTCACGCTGCTGGTGTCGGCGATCTGCACGCCCGTCTCGGGGAAGCTCGGCGACATGTACGGCAAGCGCCGCGTCGCGATCGTGCTGCTCTCCCTCCTGATCGCGGGATCCGTGATCTGCGCGCTCTCGCCGACGGTCGTGCCGCTGATCATCGGCCGAGGCCTCCAGGGCACTGGCATGGGGGTGATCCCGCTGGGCATCTCGATCCTCCGCGACGTCCTGCCCAAGGAGCGACTGGGCTCGGCCATCGCTCTGGTCAGCGCGACTCTCGGCGTCGGTGGAGCCCTTGGCCTGCCGATCAGCGCCCTCGTCACCGAGAACTTCGACTGGCACGCCCTTTTCTGGGTCGCCGCCGCGATCGGCGCCGTCGCCCTCGCCCTCTTCGTCCTCGTCATCCCGGCGGGCGACTCGAACGCGCGGGGAAGGTTCGACTTCGGTGGCGCTGTCGGGCTCGCGATCGGCCTCGTCGGCCTGCTCCTCGCGGTATCCCGCGGCAACGAGTGGGGATGGACGAGCGCGCCGACGCTGATCAGCGCCGGAATCGGAGTCGTGGCCCTGCTGCTGTGGGGCTGGTACGAGCTGCGCCGCAGCAACCCGCTGGTCGACCTGCGGGTGAGCGCTCGCGGCCCCGTTCTGATGACGAACCTCGCGTCCGTCGCCATGGGATTCGCGCTGTTCTCCTCGAGCATCGTCTTCCCCCAGCTGCTGCAGCTCCCGGAGACCACGGGCGGCCTGGGCCTGCCCCTGCTCGAGGCGAGCCTGATCCTGATGCCCTCGGGCCTGGCGATGCTCGCGATGTCGCCCGTCGCAGGCCGGGTGGAGAAGCGGGTCGGCCCGAAGCCGCTGCTGGTGGCCGGGGCCGTCATCATCGCCCTCGCCTACCTCGCCGCCGTGGTGCTCGAGCCGACCATCTGGCTCGTGCTCGTGATCAACGTCGTGATCGGCATCGGGATCGGCCTGGGCTACGCGGCCATGCCGACGCTGATCATGCGCGCGGTCCCGATGAGCGAGAGCGGCGCGGCGAACGGGCTGAACACGCTGATGCGTGCCCTCGGCACGAGCATCGCCGCGGCCGTCGTCGCCGCCGTGCTCGCGAACTCGGCGGTCAGCGGTTCCGGAGGCTCGGTGCCCTCCGAGTCGGGTTTCACCCTCGCGCTCCTCTTCGGCCTCGCTGCTGCGATCCTCTGCGCTGCCCTCGCGGTGTCCATCCCGAAGCCTCGCATTCTCGCGGAGGAAGTGCCGGCCCTTCCTGGTGAAGTACTGCCAGCCCTCGAGCCGGCTCATCGGTGATTTCTACTGCAGACGCAGTAGCCGCACCGCCGTGCCTGGACGACGCCACCCGGACGGGGATCGGCGATTCTGAGACAGCGTCGCGCCCCTCGCGGGGAACGACGTTCCCGAGACGAAGGAGAACGACATGCTCACCTCGAAGAACACCCTGCAGGAATGGCTCGACGACACCGTCGGCGGCCCGCTCCTCCGGGAGATCCTCGCCCAGGGCGGCCAGTCGGCCGAGGACCTGCGCCCCGCGTCCGGCCTGAGCCTGCGAACGCTCGTCGAGCTCGGCGGCGGACGGTTCCCGCAGGAGCTGGTCGACACGCTCGTGAAGCAGGCCAACGGCGGCGTCATTCCCCTCGAGGAGACGCAGGAGGAGTCCGTCGGCGACGGCCGGTTCACCGGTCGGACGGTGATCGTCACCGGCGCCGGCTCGGGGATCGGCCGCGCCACCGCGCGCCGCATCCTCCGCGAGGGCGGCCGCGTGATCGCCGTCGACGTGGTGCCCAAGGGCATCGACGAGCTGGCCGCGTCGTCGCCCGAGGGCACAGTCGTCACCGTGACGGCGGACATCACCTCGACGGACGGGGTCGCCGAGATCCTCGCAGCGGCGGGGGAGCGGGTCGACGGCCTCGCGAACATCGCAGGGATCATGGATGGGATGACGCCCCTGCACGAGACCGAGGACGCCCTTTGGCGCCGAGTGTTCTCGGTGAACGTCGACGGCACGTTCGCGCTCAGCCGCGCAGTCCTGCCGTTGATGCTGGAGCAGGGCCGGGGCTCCGTGGTCAACATCGCGTCGGAGGCGTCACTGCGAGGTAACGCCGCCGGCACCGCGTACACCGCGTCCAAGCACGCGGTCGTCGGCATCACCAAGAGTGCCGCGTTCCTCTACGGACCCTCCGGCATCCGCACCAACGCCGTCGCGCCCGGTCCGACCGCTACGGCGATCGAGGGGAGCATGGCCTCCGACTTCGGTCGTGAGCGTCTCGCGCCGTTCTTCACCCTCATCCCGCCGGTGGTGTCAGCCGACACGATGGCGGCCTCGATCACGTGGCTGCTGAGCGACGATTCCGCGAACGTCAACGGCATCGTGCTCGCCTCCGACGGCGGCTGGTCGGTCCAGTAGCGGTCAGGGGCGCGGTCCGCGCAGCTCCCGGCTGATCGCCCGGAGCCCGGTCTCAAGAGCCTCGAGCTCCTCCTGGCTGAGGCGGGAGAGGACATCTTCGCCCAGCTCCGGCCGGGCGGCCATGAGCTCGCGGACCACCGCTCTACCGAGGTCCGTCGCGTGGATGCGGCGAACCCGATGATCCACCTGGTCTTCCGCACGGAGGACCAGACCGGCCGCCGCGAGGCGGTCGACGAGCTTCGACATCGACGGCATCGAGACGCCGAACGCCTGAGCGAGTCCGCCTCCGGTCGCGCCCTCCTCGGTCGTGACGACGACGGTGAGCGCCTTGAGCTGCTGAATCGTCAGGTCCGTCGTCATCAGTGGCTCGAGAACCCGCGGGATCGACCGCACGGTGATCGCAATGGACAGCGCCTCGATGCTCGACATCGTGCGTGCGCGGTCGTCATCGGTTCGCATTCGCTCACCGTAGATGTCAGCGGACACCCAGCACAAATACTTAGCTCAGCACTAACCTTTTCAGAGTAAGTGATCGATCCGGAGTCGTGTCGGCGCGTTCACGGAGAAGACGGGAGAACCCCGCTTCTGCGTGGATGTCCGGGAAGATCGCGGGCGTCGCGCCGCACGGCGCGACGAAAGCGAGAGACGATGACCGACAGCACCGACACCCTCGACCTCGAGGCCGCCCGCGAGAAGTACCGCCACGAGCGGGACCGCCGCCTCCGACGCGACGGCGCCGGCCAGTACACGCGCGCCGCCGGCGAGTTCGGGTACTACGCGAAGGACCCCTACACCGAGCGCCTCGAGCGTGAGCCGGTCGAGGGCCGCGTGGAGGTCCTCGTGATCGGCGCCGGCTTCGGTGGGCTCCTCACTGCTGCACGGCTGCGAGAGGCCGGAGTGGAGTCGATCAGGCTGATGGACGAGGCCGGCGACGTCGGCGGCACCTGGTACTGGAACCGCTACCCAGGGGTCCGCTGCGACATCGAGTCCTACGTCTACATGCCGCTGCTCGAAGAGGTCGGCACGATGCCGAGCGAGCGCTACGCGCCGGGGGAGGAGATCCGCCGACACTCCGTCGCGATCGCGGAGCACTACGGGCTCTACCGCGACGCGCTCTTCCAGACCCGTGCGACGTCACTCGATTGGGACGAGGAGTGCGACGAGTGGATCGTCGGCACCGATCGTGGTGACCGCTTCCGCGCTCGTTTCGTCGTCACCTCCTCGGGCACGATGACGCAGGCCAAGCTCCCGGGGATCCCCGGGATCGAGACCTTCCGCGGCCATACCTTCCACACCAGCCGCTGGGACTACGGCTACACCGGAGGCTCGGCCGACGGCGGCTTGACGGGGCTCGCCGACAAGCGCGTCGCGGTGGTCGGTACCGGAGCGACGGGACTTCAGGTCGTTCCGCACGTGGGCGCCGATGCTCGCGAGCTGGTCGTCTTCCAGCGGACTCCATCGACGGTAGATCTCCGCGACAACCGGCCGACCGACCCCGAGTGGGCGGCGTCCCTCCAGCCCGGCTGGCAGCGCGAGCGAATGGAGAACTTCCTCGCAGTCCTCGCCGGTGAGCCCGTCGCGGAGAGCCTCGTCCAGGACGGCTGGACCGCGACGACGGCCCTGCAGCGGCAGATCCTCACCGGCGCGGTCGACGAGAGCCTCTCGCTCGAGGAGCGCGAGCAGCGCGACGAGCTCGACGACCTGGCGACGATGAACCGCCTCCGCGCGCGCATCGACGAAGTCGTGGACGACCGCGCGACCGCCGAGGCCCTCAAGCCCTGGTACCGCTACATGTGCAAGCGGCCCGGCTTCAGCGACACCTACCTCCCGACCTTCAACCGGTCGAACGTGACCCTCGTCGACACCGCGGACGCGGGCGGCATCACCCGGGTGACCGAGACCTCCGTCTTCGTCGGGGACGCCGAGTACAAGGTCGACTGCCTCATCTTCGCCACCGGCTTCGAGGTCGGGATCTCCGGGGTCATGTCGGGCACTCTGCCCGTCACCGGTCGCGGCGGGCGCACTCTGCTGGAGGCGTGGACGCGAGGCCCGCGGACCCTGCACGGGTTCTCCTCGCACGGCTTCCCGAACCTCTTCCACCTCAGCGGCATCCAGAACGCGAACTCCGTCAACTTCGCGCACATCCTGCTCGAGCAGGCCGAGCACATCGCCGCCGTCATCGCCCGCGGTCGGGAGGTCGGCGCTCGGTACCTCGAGCCGTCGGCCGAGGCCGAGGAGGCGTGGGTGCGCACTGTGCACGAGACCGCCAGCGACACCCGGGCGTTCCAGGCCGGGTGCACGCCCGGCTACTACAACGGCGAGGGCACCCGCTCGATCGCCGGCGCCGCGTACAGCCCGGGACCGATCGCGTTCCACCGACTTCTGCGCGAGTGGCGCGAAGACGGCATGCGGGACGTACTCGTCGGCGCGACGGTCGGAGCCTCGCGATGAGGCGCGCGCTCGTCTCCCTGGCGGTGCCGTCCGTGCTGCTACTCACGGGGTGCACGGCGGCCGCAACCCCGGACGACACCGATGCGCCAATAGCAGCGGAACAGATCGCTGAACGCGTCATGCAGGTGACGGACGTCCATGAGGCAACCGGGATGACCCTCTTGGAGGGGCCGACCTTCGGCCCCGACGGGAGCCTGTATGTCGTTGACGTGGTGGCGCCGGCGGGGGAGGGCAAGGTTCTTCGCGTGGACGTCGAGGACGAGAGCGTCGAGACCGTCTATACCGATGACACGAGCGTGTTGACCTCCGCGCAGTTCGGCCCGGCGGACGGCCGCCTCTACGTGACCGACTTCGTCGGCGGCGCGGTGCGCAGCATGACCACCGATGGCACCGATGTCCGCGAAGTCTTCGCCGGCCCGGTCGACGGGGCGCCCATGCAACCCGATGACATCGCGTTCGGTCGCGACGGCGCTCTATACGTCACCGATGCGGCAGGTGCGACGGCGCCCTACTGGGAGGCGAGCGGTCGTGTCATCCACATCGATCCGGTGACAGCGCAGGCGACCGTGCTGGCCTCGGAGCTGCCCTCGCCGAACGGCATCGGCTTCTCACCCAAGTACGACGCACTCTGGGTGGGGCTGAACACCGGCAACCGCATCGATCGGCTAACACTGTCTCCTGGCGGGTTGGAGGTCGCTACTGCTCACCCCGCGATCTTTGCTTCCGCGGGCGTGGGCCAAGTCGATTCGATCGCGGTGGATTCGGACGGCAACCTCTACGTCGGGGTGCACAACCGTCCGGAGATCCTGATCTACAACGTCGACGGAGCCCTCGTGACCACGGTGGTGGTGCCGGCGGAGGAGACATCAGGCCTCAGCTCCGCGACCAACGTCGCTATCGCGCCCGGCACTACTGATGCCTACGCGTCGGTCAGCGGCTCCGATGGCGGCTTCGTCTACCGCTTCGACGCTCTTGCGGAGGGGATCCCTCAGTCGAACGGAGGCTGAGCAGAGAAAAGGCTCATGCAGACCACCGCCGTGCTCGGCCAGCTGGCGCCGGGGTGCATCGACACGTTTCGGTTCGCGAAGGGCTAGTCCGTGGTGGCGTCGGGCGGCCGGCGCATACCCCGAGTAGAAGAAGGGTGACGGACAGGGGTCCCTCGCGCGCTCCAACTCTCCGACCCTCAGCGCTCGGTCTGACGAAGGACTTCGAGCCGACCGGCCCCAATCCGGCTGAGGAGACCAAGGCTCTCAAGCAGCGCTCCACTGATGATCGAGGCCGACGAGATCGCGATCAGGACGTGCTGAAGCGCAGCACGACCAAACGAAAGAGACCGTGCAGGAGCAGCGGGCGACGTGCTGGTGAAGGTGCGAGTGACGAAAGGGCTGGACATGGACATCGTGGCCTCCTGGGCTGCGGGGCCGGGCGCTCCGCGATGCCTTCACCCTCTCGCGGTCCGGCGGCCCGGTCGTCGTTCCGGTAGACCGGTCGCTGTCGTCTCGCTGCAGTAGAGCACGCGGACGGCGATCGACAAGAGGACGGGACTACTTCGGATGTAGTAGAGGTGACGGTCTCAGGGGACGACTCCTGGGAGAGCACTCAGCGGGACTCTGGATGCAGGCGGCGCTTCCGCCATCCCTCCCCGTCCTCTCTTCTCCCAGGAGCCACTATGTCCACATTTCTCGCCCGCCTCGGGCGGTACAGCGCACGTCACCGGTTGGTGGTCGTCGGAGCCTGGATCGTGATCTTCGCGGCCCTGATCGGCACCCTGGTCATCGGTTCCCAGAATGGCGGGAGTGAGGCCGCCAAGACATCGGTCCCGAACTCGCCCGCCTCGCAAGCTCTCGACCGGATGAACGAGGAGTTCCCGGCCGCCGGCAACTCATCGGCCGCCGCGCTCCAGCTCGTCTTCCAGCCCGCCGACGGGAACGTCGCAGACCCGGCGACATCGGCCGAGATCACCGCTTTCCTCGCTGAGGCCCGAACGCTGCCCGGAGTCGTGTCGGTCACAGACCCGTTCGACCCCGCCCAGCCCTACGTCTCCGCCGATCAGACCCTCGCCGTCGCCACGCTGGCCTACCCCGATCTCTCGGAGGACGACCAGAAGACCGACTACGAGGCGGCGCTCGCCCTGCAGGAGAACGCGCCCGCAGAGCTCGGCGTCCAACTCGGCGGCAATCTCGTCCCGATCGGCGCCCCTGCGCCGGGTCTCGGCGAGCTCGTCGGCGTCGTCATCGCCTTCCTCGTTCTGATCCTGACCTTCGGCTCGCTCCTCGCGGCCGGCGTCAACCTGCTGATCGCGGTGTTCGGTGTCGGAGTCGGCCTCGTCGGCGTCCTCGCCTACGGTTCGCTCTTCCCGATCGGCGACAACGCGATCATCCTGGCCTCCATGCTGGGGCTGGCCGTCGGCATCGACTACACCCTCTTCATCCTTTCGAGGTTCCGGATCGAACTGAGAGCCGGCAAGAGCGTGGAGGACTCCGTCGCTCGCGCCACCGGCACCGCAGGCACCGCTGTGGTCTTCGCCGGTCTCACCGTCATCGTCGCCCTGGTGGCACTGCTGGTCGCGAACCTCAGCTTCGTCACCGAGATGGGCTTCGCCGCCGCTGCCGCCGTCCTGGTGGCCGTGTTGCTGGCACTGACCCTCCTTCCCGCGCTGATGCGCACGATGGGCCTGCGCGCCCTGTCGAAGAAGCAGCGCGCCGAGGTTCTCGCGGGGCATTTCATGGTCGAGGGCGGCGAGCAGAAGCGCGGTGTCATGCGCGGCTGGGGCAGCTTCGTTGTCAACCGCCCGGTCATCTCCGCTCTTGCCGGCATCATCATCCTGGTGATCGTGGCGTTGCCGATGTTCAGCATGAAGACCGCGTTCAACATCCCCGGCGGCTCCAGCCCCGACTCGACCGAGCGCACCGCTTACAACCTGATCGTCGACGAGTTCGGCGGCACCCAGAGCCCGCTCATCGTCCTCGCCGAGGGCGACAACATCGCCGCGAAGACCGACGGCGTTCAGTCCCGCCTCACCGAGCTCGATGGTGTCCTCCAGGTCGCTCCGGCCGAGATCTCGGCCGATGGCAGGATGGCGCGCTTTATCGTCATCCCCGACGGCAGCCCGATTGACCAGGAGACCAAGGACATCGTGCACACCCTGCGCGACGACGCGGACACTCTGGCCGGCGTCCATCTCGAGGTCACCGGCGAGACCGCGATCGGGATCGATCAGGATGCGGCGCTGATGAGCGCGCTCGTGAAGTACATCATCGTGATCGTCGTCATCTCGCTGCTGCTGCTGATCGTGATGTTCCGCTCGCTCGTCATCCCGCTCATCGCCACCCTCGGCTACCTGCTCTCGGTAGGCGCGTCGTTCGGCGCGAGCACCGCGGTGTTCCAGTGGGGCTGGCTCGACCCCTTCATTGCGGCTCCCCAGGGGGACCCCATGCTGAGCCTGCTGCCGCTGTTGCTGGTCGGCGTGCTCTTCGGTCTCGCAATGGACTACCAGGTGTTCCTGGTCTCGCGGATCAAAGAGATGCACGACAAGGGCATGGCACCCAAGGAGGCGATCCGCGAGGGCTTCGCCCGCTCCGGTCCTGTCCTCGTCGCGGCCGCGACGATCATGACCGTCGTGTTCGGAGGATTCGCCACCGGCGAGTTCGCGATCGGCGCCTCGATCGCCTTCGGCCTGATGGTCGGAGTCATGGCGGACGCCTTCATCGTCCGCCTGGTGCTCATGCCGGCCCTGCTGAGCCTGCTCGGCACGTCGGCCTGGTGGCTGCCGAAGTGGCTCGACAAGATCGTTCCCCACGTCGACACCGAAGGCCACGCTCTCGACGCGGAGCCCACCGCGAAAGAGCGCGAGCTCACGAACGCCTGACCCGCTCGATCCGAGGGGCCCGTCACCGAGAAGGTGACGGGCCCCTTCGTGCTTCGGTGAGAGAACCCCGGACCGCCGAGGGAGCTTGCTCTCGGAGGTCCGGAATTTCCTCACCGCTCGCTCACTCGTTTGACTGCGTTTCCCACTGAATTCCTCTGGGTGCGTCCTGCGCCCGGACCAGAACGAGGGCGACAACGTGAACAGCGACTCGAGCATCTCTCTGGCTCGTCGTTCGCTGAGCGCGGCGCGACTCAGTCAACCTCTCCCGGCGCTGAACACCGACATCGACCTGCTGGACTCGCTCCGGCTCACGTCGTTCCGCTGCGGCATCAAGTACGCGCGAATCGAGCCCACGCGATGTGACTTCCCACGTGCAGAGCCGGCGCACGAGCGCGCGATCATCCAATACTGCCTCGCGCAAGGCATCGAACCGGTCGTCACGTTGCACCACTTCTCGAGCGC
The DNA here is from genome assembly GCF_003751825.1 of Rathayibacter sp. PhB186. Lineage (NCBI taxonomy): Bacteria > Bacillati > Actinomycetota > Actinomycetes > Micrococcales > Microbacteriaceae > Rathayibacter > Rathayibacter sp. PhB186. The sequence continues at coordinate 57,832 of NZ_RJKO01000010.1, forward strand.
GCTGTCGTTCGCGATATCTGACGGCTGGAGCTCGGAAGCGGCTGTCGGTCGCTTCGGCGAGCGTGCCGAGGACGGCCGCACCGGTCCTCGGGGGCGCCACCTGCGTCGTCACGATCAAGTAGCCGGACATGTTCGCCATGATGCAACACATGGCGGTACCGCTTCAGTTACCTGGATCCCGCGGCCGTAGTGGCGCGCAAGGGAGCGGGCCGCGAGGTCGGCATTAACGTGTTCTCCCTGCCGGAACCGAAGCGCGAGGCGAGGGACACCATCATCCGCGCGGGTGTCCGCGTCCGCGAGATCCGTCGCGAGAAGACGACCGTCGAAGTCGGCTGGCCCATCACGGTCCGAGTCTCCTGCCCGCGAGGGCTATGAAGACAGGCTCGTCCACTACGAGCGGATCTGGGAGGACACCTACCTCGAGGCCTCCCGCGACGACGATTGGGGCAGCGTCCAGTCCGACACGAGTCAGCTGGTCGGCCTGGAAGGGGTACCCGAGGGCGCCGAGCTGACGCAGACCTCCTAGGCCTACCGCCTTGACGCCCTCAACATCGCCGTCCGTCGCGCGTGAGCCGTGACCGGAAGCACCCCGATCCTGATCTCCGAGAGCGGCCTTGCCGCCTCCGACGAGGATCGCCGCTGCATCGCCTACACGGCGGGCGCCCTGCTAGGACTGTCGTAGGCGAGCGCCGACGGGATCGACGTCCGCGGCTACCTGCACTGGACCTCCTCGACAGCCTCAAGTGGATGCACGTCTTCGACATCACCTTCGGTCTCGTCGCTGTCGGCCGCGAAATAGTTGAGCGCACCCTCAGGGCAGCGCCTCTGGCCCTGCGCCCTGGCGTAGCGCAGCGGTGCGGGGCTGTGACCGCCTCGCTCAATGCGGGGTCATCACCAGCAGAGCCCCGGGGTCGACCCTCGCGCTGAAGGTGCTTGCCAGGCCCTCCGTGTCTCCGTCGAGCTGGTAGGCCATCGGCCGGTCGAGCTCGATGTCGACTTGTCGGCCGCGGAGGCGTCGGAGCGGTGCGTCAGGTGAGTCCTTGCGGGTGATGCTGAGCACCAACCGCAGCAGTCCCCGGAGGCCGCCTTCGCCAGAGGCGACGAGCACGTGCAGCAGTCCATCGTCGGGCTCCGCGGCGGGGAGCAGCGCGAGTCCGCCCTGGAGGTGGCCGACGTTGCCGACGAGCACCATGACCGCGTCGGAGTCGTGGATCTGCTGGTCGTCGATGGTGACCGTCGCTCGGAACGGGCGCATGCGACGCTGCTGCACGGCCGCCACGACGTAGGCACCGGCCTTGATCACCTTCTTGAGGCGGGCATCAGTGTCGCGCATGATCTGCGCATCCAGTCCGACTCCGGCCATCACGGCGAAAGGAGCGTCCACTCCGTCGACGCTCCAGTGGACCATGTCGATCTCGCGGACGCGTCCGTGCAGCGCGACGTCGAGGGCCTCGTCCTCGTCGAGGGAGATCCCAAGGTTGCGACCCAGCAGGTTGCCGGTTCCTGCCGGGATCAGCGCGACCGGAACACCGCTACCGGCGATGGCGGCGCAGACGGTCCGCGCCGTGCCGTCGCCACCCGCGACGAGGACACGGTCGACGTTCTGCGAGAGGGCGTACTCAGCCATCGCGCGCCCGGGGTCGTCCTGTCGCGTCTCGATCCAGAGGGGCGGATCCCAGCCGCTGCGGGCGAGGGCAAAGATCACTCGACGGCGGAAGAGGTCGAGGTCGAGGACCTTCGTCGGGTTGAAGATCACGGCGGCCCGGCCACCGGACTCGGGCGGCAGCTCACGAAGGCGCCAGGCGCGACCGATGGCCTCCACTCCGCTGATCCAGAGCGCACCCGTCGCGATACTGGTGCCGAGCAGAAGTCCGCCGATCAGATCTGTCAGCCGATCCGTCCCCATCGCCCACATGCTCGTGCCGACGAGGGCGACGAACAGCATCCCGAGGAGGCGGCGCTCGCGCTGGGCGCGCCGCGATCGGCGTCGAGCGTTGGCGAGGGTGACGACGACCCACGTGAGGACCGTCGCTCCGACGATGTGTCCAGAGGGGTAGGCCGCCCCGAGAGCCGAAACGGAGTCGTGGTACTCGGAAAAGGGATGAGGGCGGCCGATCAGGTTGCGCTGCAGCTCCCAGAACACGAGCCCGAGGACGGCGATCGTCAGCGCCAGCGCAAGTCGGCGCTGACGCTGACGGAGGGACCTCAGTGCGGCCAAGACGGTGACCACTAACACCACGTAGGGGTGGGTCAGGAGCGCGAAGGCCTCGACCGACTGCCCTGCGGCGGAGCGCGGCGGCAGCGACGGCGTCCGGAGTAGGGAGTCCAGAGAGTCGCCGGAGCCGTTCACGACGCCGAAGGTCCACCCGCTGTACAGCGCGAGGGCGCCCAGGAACACGACGAGCTCTGTTGTGCGGCGGGCTCTGGACGTCGTCACCTCGGTGAACTCGTCGGGGAGGAGTGCGGGCGGTTTCGCGGTCACGGCGGTTCTTCCGAGGGAGGAGGCGGGAGAAGTCAGTCGTTCTCGACGACGACCGAGCCGGTGCCGCGGGTGAGAGTGCGCTCCCCGAGCGGCTGAGCGGGTCGGGTGTTGCCGGGGTGGGCCTTGTCAACCTCTGCCAGCTGCTGGGTCGAGAGCTCGATCGGGGTGCTCAGCACGATCCATTGCACCCCCTCGCTGCAGGGCGGCGTGGTGAGGCTGCCCTCGTAGGCGTAGTGGCCGAGGGTGGCCGGCAGCATCGCGGCCACGTCGACGTCGATCTCGGGGTCGGCGTCCGTGCCCGAGGCCTTGGCAGCATTCTCGGCGAAGGCGTCGTAGGCGCTCGACTCCGCGCCCTCGACCGCGAGGACGCCCACGACGAGCCGCTCGCCCGTCTCGCTCTGGTGCACGAAGTGGAACTCGGCGTCGGCCGCGACTCCGTCGACGGTGTGCTCGGACGGGGTGTGCACGTGCATCTGCGCGAGCTCATAGGTCATCCCGTCGTACTGCACCTCCGAGGCGTCCTCGGCGCCGACCTGCACCGTGTGCCCGGTGTCCTCGATCTCACCCTCCGTGCGCTCGCTGTCGAGCGTCAGGGGGAGGCCGGCGAGTGCGGTCGAGGACGGGAGGTCGATCGGCGACTGCTGCGTGCCGGTCGCGCAGGTCGCGAAGCCGTCCTCCAGCGCGCCCCAGCCGCTCGGGCCGGAGTCGCCCTCGTACGACCAGTGCGTCGGCTCGGCGGCGGTAGTCGGGGTCGGTGTGGAGGCTGCGGTGCCGGAGCCGGAGGTGCATCCCGCGAGCAGGAGCGCGGCGGCCGCGGAGGCGGTGAGCAGGGGCAGCGTCTTGGAGAGGTTCATGCGCCGGGTCCCGTCTATCGCGCGGTGGTTGAGAGGCCGGCGAAGAAGAGCTCGATGGAGTCGCCGAGATCGATCGACGACGATCCGCGGGGCGAGTTGTCAAGAAGCATCACCGGCAGAGCAGCGGCGATGCGGGGCTCGGAGGGGGCGGTGCGCTGGGGCATGACGTGTCCTTCGGTAGGGCGATGCGGGGTGCGTCGCTGTCCTTCGAGGTTCGCGGAACCGGGAGCCGCGCTCGTCATCCAGCCGGACCGCCGGATCTACTGCGGATGGATGACGATGACCGCTCTGCGCACTTCAGGCGTCGCGTGATCGGGCGGTGAAGACCCTCGAGCGCGGCGAGTCAGCCATCGTGTTCGAGATCTCGAGCGACGTCGTCGCGACGACGAGCGAGCTGCTCACCTCGCTGTCGGCGCGCCAGATTGCAGTCGAGACCGTCGATGCGAGCATCTCGGCGCTCTTCGACTAAGCGATGACACCCCGGCCGGGTCATCCCGGCCAAAGTGCGCGTCTATGCGGTCAGGCCGGCGCGGTAGGCGAACGACACCAGCTGCGCTCGATCGCGCGCGCCGACCTTGGCCATCGCCCGGTTCGCGTGTGTCTTCACGGTGAACGGCGAGACGAACAATTGCTCGGCGATGGCCGAGTTGTCGAGCCCGGTAGCAATTGCTGCGACGATCTCGCGTTCGCGCGGAGTGAGGGCCGAGAAGCGGTCGAGCATCGCGGAGTCGACGGCTGGCGCCGCGGCCTGCGCCGAGACCTGGCCGATGAGCACAGCGCTGGCCGCGCTCGAGAGGGCGCCGCCTCCGGCAGCGACCTCGCGGATGCCGTCGGCGAGGGCCGTGGGCCCCACCCCTTTGCTCAGGAAGCCGTTGGCGCCCGCCCGCAGCGCCGCGAGGACGTTCTCGTCGTTGTCAAAGGTCGTCAGCACGACGATACGTAGATCCTCCGCGGCGTAGCGCTCGCGGAGGCGGCGCGTGGTCTCGACTCCATCGATACCTGGCATGCGGATGTCCATGAGCACGACATCCACCTCGAGTGCATCGATCGCGGTCAGGGCCTCGAGTCCGTCACCGGCCGACCCGACGACGTCGATCCCCTCCTGCTTCGCGAGGATGGCCTGCAGCCCCTCGCGGATCATCTCCTGATCGTCGACGATCATCACTCGCACCATCAGATCCTGCTTCCCTCGATGCGCAGCTGTGCCACGACACGGTAGTCGTCATCGGTCTCCTCAATCCGAAGCGTGCCTCCGGCCGAGTGGGCGCGCTCGCGCATGCCGATCAGGCCGAAGCCTCGTCGCCCGGGTGCCCGATCGGGACGTCTGCGGTTCGAGATCGAAAGAGTGAGGAGCCGCTTCTCGGCGCGCACCGAGACCGCGGCGGGGCCGGCTCCGTGCTTCTGTGCGTTCGTCAGCGCCTCCTGGACAATGCGGTACGCCGCTGTCGAGACCTCAGGATCAAGATCCGCCGGCGGGTCGATCAGCTGGGCCTCCACGACGACTCCGGCGGCGCGGTACGACTCAATGAGTGCGGGGATTCGCGCGAAGTCGGGCGTCGGGGCCGAATCGGTCGAGGACCCGGAGTCGGAGCGGAGAACGCGCAGCACCCGCTGCGTCTCGTGTAGGACTGACTGCACGTTGGCTCTGGCCTTCTCGAGCGACGCCCGAGATGTTCCGGCTTCGTCGGGGAGGTTCACCTCGGCGACCCCCAGGTGGATGCCGAGCACCGCGATCTCGTGTCCGACGACGTCGTGCAGGTCGCGGGCGATGCTGAGCCGCTCTTCCGCGACGCGCCGATGGGCGTCGGCGTCCCGCGCGGCGATCGCCTCGACCGCGCGGTTCTCGACCTCCTGCTGAAACTGGGCGTAGCTGCGCAGAGCCGTACCGGCGGAGGCGAAGGCGAACGACATCGCCAGCGCGACGCCCGCCGTCGGGTTCACCCAGCCGAGACCTTCGAAGAGCACGACGGAGGCGTAGCTAACCACGCCAATGAACGCGCCGACTACGGGCCCCGAGAGACCGCGCAGCGCGATCGCGAAGCTCGTGAAGACCGCCAGGTTCCACGGCACCAGCGGATCGGTGCCCAGCATGGCGGAGGAGACGGGTCCAAGGACGAGCACGACCGTGCCTAGCCAGAGGCGCGCGCGGTCGTCGGCGATTCCGATTGGGAGGAGGTCGCGGACGATGGCGACTCCCACGAGGGACACTCCTAGTCCTACATATCCGCCGATCCCCTCCTCAATCCCGCGGCCGTCGACGAAGCCGTTGACAACGAGCGCGACTAGGGCCGTGGCGCTTGCCCCCGCAGTGATGATGAGGCTTGCGAGATCGAGCCAGCGGAGGCGGCGTGTCGAAGCGCGGCCGCGCGCGCCGAGATCGAGGAGGAAAGTGGCCACGTCTCATGCTCACAGGTGCAGGGTCGTCGCCCGTACTCCCAGCGCAGTAGTCGCGGCTACCGCACCACCACCCGTGCGCGCGCAACATTGTCGAGCCGCGCGTGGGGGCTTTCCGCCCGCCCCTCCGTCTGCGCGGTGACGCGGACGGCGAGCAGGTAGATGCCGGGGGTGTCGAATGAGCACTCCTGCACGGTGGCGATCGCGACGGCTGGAGTCACCGGCTGAACCGGGGAGAAACGTCCCGATCCCATCAGATCGGTAGCCACCTCGACGAGGACACCGTGCTGGGTGGTCGCCTGGGCGCTGATCGCGACCTGGACTACCTGACCGACCGTGACTTGCGCCGACTCGGCGCCGTCGACCAGCAGCGAGACGATCGGCTGAACGCCACCGCGCGCAGGGTTGGAGGAGTCGAGGGCGACCTGCCCGTCGACCACCTCGTAGACGGTGGAAGTGCTCGGCGCGACGCCGTCCTCGACCCACGCGCTGAGCTGACGCAACGCGGTCTGCAGCGCGCCTGCGTAGCTGACGGTCCGCGTCTCGTGCTCTTGCACGCCGCTCTCGTCGCCGTGCAGCGCGTTGTCGGTGTACCAGAGGCGGAAGCGGTCGTCGGCGGCGTCGCCGAGGAACTCCGCGACGCGGGAGCGGTACCAGTCGGCCTGCCAGGGGAATGCCTCCCGGTCGAGGAGGGAGGCGACCACGATCATCCGGCCGCTGATGCGACCGGTCGGGACGGTGCCGGAGGCGCCCTGCGCGAAGAGCGGACCGAGCAGCAGAGGTCGCTGGGGCAGGGCAGGCTCGCCGTCGATGTCTCGGAACTGGTCCCAGACGCGGTAGTCGGCGGACGGGACCTGATGGCGGTGGTAGGTCTGGGCGGCGAGGAAGTTCGAGTTGTCGAGGGTCACCGCGTCGCCGACGGCGAGGACGGCGTCGCCCTGGCCGGGCTCGAGAAGAACCTCATCACCGTCGACTTCTGCGACGCGCAGCACGCGACCGGTCGAGGAGCCGGAGCGGATCACGAGCTCGGCGCCCAGGGTCCAGCCGCGGGGGGCGTCCGCGAGGCGGACGCCGATGACCGAGCCCCCGCCGGAGACGGTGGCCTTGTACGACTCGTCGACCCCGCCGGTGACGGTCGCCGCCTCGGGGTCGGCGGTGAGCAGCTCGAGGACGGTGCTGTCGAGGCGGACGCGGTCGCGGTGCACGGAGGCGTGCGGGTCGCTGCCGAGGTAGCCCTCCGCGTTCCAGAAGTCGGTGGCGTAGCTCGGGTCGGCGGCCATGATCCCGGGGTACAAGACGCTGAACGCGTGCATTCCCATGGTCTCCCAGCCGAACCAGGAGCGGAGCGGGAAGCCCATGCGGGTCACCTCGTCCAGCGTCGCGCGCTCCTCGTCGGTGAGCTCCAGCGCAGCGGGGTCTCCGCCGGCGTCGTACGCGTCGACGATCCGGGGGAGTGCGTCGCGGAGGATCCGCTGTGCGTGCATCCGGACGGCGAAGACGTTGGGGATCGCCATCGGGCTGCCGATGACGTAGGGCACGAAGCCGTCCCAGACGCCGTCGGTGTTCTCGGACGCGCCGATCGTGCGGTAGCCGCCGCCGCTGCCGCCGTAGAGGTAGCCGAAGATCCGCTGCTCGCCGAAGACCGCGCTCGCGAGCCGGCGCGAGAGCCGGGCGACGGCCGCGTTGGCGCGATAGGCGCCGATCGTCGGGTCGACGCCGGACATCGGGCCGCCCGAGGCCGCGGGACCGCCGCTGTTGGTCTCGAGGTAGTAGCCGCCGCTGGCGAGGGTGAAGGGGATCGGGTTCTCGTCGTCGAAGCGCTGCTGCGCGAGGTTCTCGCTCTGCGGGACGGGGGTGACGTGCTGGAAGAACCTGCCCTCGAACCGCTCGACGGTCGGGAGGTAGAGCGAGAAGCGCGTGTCGCTGTCGTGGAAGCCGCCGTGCAGGTAGCGGTGGCGCACCGGCTCGTCGCGCCACTCGTCGATGTCGACGTAGGGCAGCGCGAAGGCGTCGTCCACCGGGTCCGGGTCGAACGGCTGCCCGGCGAGCGAGTCGGTCGTGACGGGGGAGGGGTGGGTCATCGGGCGTCCTTCGGTTCAGGGGTGACCACGGCGAGGCCCGCGGTGATGGTGGGGAGCAGCTTCTCGAAGCTCCGGTAGGGGCGCATGGCGAGCGCGACACCGATCCAGAGGACCGCGGGGAACGCGCCGGCGAGCAGGACGATGCCGGTGAGCGCCTCAGGGGTCTGGGTCGCGGCTGTGCCGTCGTAGCCGACGACGCCGAGGACCCAGCCGGTGGCCGCGCCGCCGAGGCCGCCGCCGAGCCGGACGGCGAACGCGGTGATCGCGCCCATGGTGCTCTCGAGCCGTCGGCGGCCGCTCCACTGGTTGTAGCTCGCGTTGTCGATCACGAGCACCTGGAGGAGGAAGGTGATGGGGAGGATCCCGAGGCCGCTCAGCGCGCTGGAGATCAGGATGACCGCCAGGTTCCCGTTGGCGATGATCATGAGGACTCCGGCGAGGACTCCGCAGAAGGCGCCGGCGGTGATGATCGTGCTGACGGCGAAGCGCTTCATCAGACGGGGGAAGAACAGCATCAGCGGGAGGATCAGCACGGGCACGAGGCCGGTGAGGCTCATCAGGGAGATGTCGCCGACGACGTACTTGAAGTAGTAGACGGCGATCCCGGTGCCGCCGGCGAGGGCACCGACGAAGCTGATCCCGGCGACGATCCAGATGTAGCGGTTCGAGACGAGGACCTCGCGGATATCGCGGAAGGTGACCTTGGGAGCGTCCGCGGCCTCCGTCTGGTACTTCTCCTTGAAGAAGAGGAAGCGGCCCAGCCCGATGAGGGCCAGCGGGATCGCGAGGAAGAGCGCGAGCATCGACCACGCCGAGCTGCTCGTGCCCGCCTGGGCGATGAAGAGCGGCAGGGCGACGTTGAAGGCGACGACTCCCACGGTCGTGAAGAAGCCGGTGCGGGTGGCGACCTTGGCGACGAGGACGCGGGAGTTGAACGTGCGGGCGAGGTAGAGGTAGTCGTTCGCTCCGAGGAGGGAGGTGAAGACGACGTTGGCCAGGAGGAGCCAGACGAAGAGCCACGCCGTCTTACCGGCATCGGGGAGATCGGGCGTGGAGAAGAGGAACCAGGTCGAGACCCAGACCCCGATGATCGCCAGCTCGTACGGCCGGGCCTTGCCCCAGCGAGTCTCGGGGGTGCGGTCGACGAGCCAGCCGGCGAGGACGACGACCGCCGCCTCGAGGAGCTTGCTCACCAGGGCGAGCGTGCCGAGGACGGCCGGATTCAGGCCGAGGACGTCGGTGCCGTAGAACACCCACATCGCGAGGAACAGGTAGTTAACCGCTCCGGAGAGCCCGGTGGTGGTCCACGCCAGGCCCGCTGCGGCGGAGAGGCGGTCGGGGTCGCTGCGCCGGTCGGCCTTGCGGGCGGCGCGGGCGCTGGCGGGTCGTGACGTCGTCGTCATCGGGGGGTCCTTTGGAGGAGGAGCGCGGAGATCTGGAGGGCGGCGTCTCTCGGCGCCGGATCTGAAACCAGAGTGAACCACAGAGTTCAGGACGTCCACAAGAAGAACACTGCTCCTTCGCGAATCGAATTCCGAGTGCTCGGATAACTTCACTCGCTTAGGCTGGTCGCGTGACAACGACTGCACCGACGAAGCGCGGACCGTACGCCTCGACGCGGAAGCGCCGCGAGACGATCGTCGCCGCGGTGATGGGGCTCGTCGACGAGCTCGGCCACGAGGGCGTGACCACGTCGCTGGTCTCGCAGCGCTCGGGGGTGAGCGAGACGACGGTGCTCTACCACTTCCCCTCGAAGGACCACCTGCTCGTCGCCGCTCTGGGAGCGATCGAGGACGAGCGGGGCGCCGAGTCGCAGCTGGACTTGGACGACACCGTCATCGACGCCCGCGCCTTCCGCCGGCTGCCGAACCCCGATTCCGCCGATCCTCGCTTCCGGCTCCTCACGGTGCTGCGGGGCGCAGCGGCGTCGCCGGAGCATCCGGCCGCCGAGTACTTCGCCGCGCGCAACGCCCGCCTCGTCGAGGTCTTCGCGCGCCTCATCGAGCACAGCCAGCAGAAGGGGCTCGCTCACCCCGCTGTGGATCCACGCATCACCGCACGTCAGGTCATCGCGGTCTGGGACGGGCTCATGCAGTTCTGGATCTCCGACCCGACGTTCGACCTCGGTGCCGCGGTCGAGGACGCGATCCGCCGATTGACGGGTCAGAATCTGATGGAGATCCAGCAGCTGCTCGGAGCTTCGTTCGACACGCCTCCCTCGCGGTGACGCCGAGGAACCCCTGATCCGTCGACACGCCCTCTCGTGTCGGCTGTCGCGACGGTCCAGGGGGATCGCGAGGCAGTCGGCGTAGCCGGCAGCGAACATCAGATCGGCACGGGCGCATCGCCCTGAGCCGCCCATGGCGACCGGAAGCTCGCCTTTCATGCTGACCATCGCCACTGGTGCGCTCGTTGCAGCTACTGCAGATGGACTACACAGGCCGCTCCTGAAGCACGACGGCAGCGCGATGGCGAGCCGGGAGAGTGGACCTACATCGCCCGGCGACAAGCGCAGGGCCTGATCGAGGAGCACTTCATGAGCGCAACAGCCCCCACCCGAACCATCCTCGCCGCGACCTTCGCTACACCGGACGGCGCAGCGCGAGCCGCCGCGGCCGTCGTCGGCGCCGCCCCTGAGAAGATCGCCAACACCGCAGTCCTCCATGTCAAGGCCGACGGTACGCCCACGTTCACCGAGACCAAGGACTGGGGTGCGGGGCGCGGCGCTCTCGTCGGCGGGGCCATCGGCCTCATCGGCGGACCGCTCGGTGTCCTGGCGGGAAGTGGTGTCGGGATCCTGGCCAGTCGCCTCCGTGACGTCGGCTTCAAGAATTCGCAGCTCCAGGAGCTCGGTGAGACGCTTCAGCTCGGCGAGTCCGCCGTGGTGTTCGAGATCTCGAGCGACGCCGTTTCCCAGGCGTCCGAGCTTCTCGGCTCGCTCTCGGCGCGTCAGGTGGTCGTCGAGCCGGTCGATGCCGACGTGTCGGCGCTCTTCGATTGACCGTCAGCGTCGACCTGAACCTGGCCGGGGTCCGCTGATCCCGGTGCATCACCGTCTGAAAGAGAGAACCGATGGATCAGAACCCTGCGGGCGGTGATGAAGTGGTCCAGGCCGCGCAAGGCGGCTCGATCGGTGTCGACACCGCTGCCGCCCGTGCCCAGGCCTACATCTACGGCAATATCGTCGTCCTGGGCACCCTGGCGGTCATCGGTCCCGCCGAAGCGGGCACCGCCGAGAACCTGCTCTTGCTGATCGGCACCGTGGTTTCGACGTTCGTCGCTCATGTCGTCGCGGAGTCGTACGCGACACGGATTCGGACGAATCATCGGCCTGACCGGGCGGCACTTCGGCACTCGCTGCGCGACGGTCTGCCCGTGCTCAGCTCGGGCGCGATACCCGTGGTGCTCCTGATTGCCGCAGCCACCGGGCTTCTCGGCAGTACTGCGGCTTTCTCGCTCGCCGCGCTCTCCGTTGTGGCGAGGTTCCTGCTTCTCGGCTTCACGATCGGCCACCTCCGCGGCACTCAGAGTTCGTGGCGCACGGTGGGCACCGGAGTAGCACTGGCGGCGGCGGGAGTCGCGACCGCGGGGTTCAAGCTCGTCGTCGGGCACTGAACGCAGTCCGTCAAAGTCGCTCGGTCAGGTCGTCCCGCCGACCACCAGCTCGAGCTCGAGAGCGTTGACCGGGCCATCGGGCGCCGGTGTTTCACCGAGGACCGACAGGAAGTTGGCGATCATGTTCTTCGTCGGCGCGGTGACGTCGTAGGAGATCGTCGTCAGCCGGGGCACGGTGACCTGCGAAAGAGGCGTGCGGTCCATGCCGATGATCGCGACCTGCCCGGGCACCTCGAACGAACGGATCCGGGCGGCCGAGAGCAGGCAGGTCGCGATGTCGTCGTTATAGCAGGCGATCCCGATCCCGGGAGGATTCAGGCTGTCGAGCGCCCCCACAGCCTGGTCCAGATCCACACCGAGGTGCACCACATCCGGATCGGCGAGGCCGGCTCGGCGGCACTCCTCACGAACGCCCTCCTCGCGGCCCTGACCGAACGGGTCCTGCCGCGCGTCCTGGAGGCGAGCCACTGCCAGGCGGGTGCTGCCCCGCTCGATCAAGTGGCGCGCCTGGAGGCGGCCGATCTCCCGGTCGAACTGATCCTCGGAAGAGAGGTGGGGCTCGAACGCGCGCACCCCTCGGCGCTCGAGAAGCTCCCTCTCCTCGTCGGAGAACGGCGTCAGCGAGAGGATCGCCCGCGGGGCCATACTGCCCACCAACCGCCCCAGCGCGGCGGTCGTCGTCGTTGCGAGCCGGAGGACGAGGGTGAGACCCTGCTCCGCGAGCTGCTCGGTCGCGGCGCCGAAGATGTCCTGCAGGTTGCCGCCGAACGTGGTGTTCGGAATGAGCGCGATCACGAAGTCGCTCGAACCCATGGCGAGGGCACGGCCGGCGGCTGAGGGCTGGTAGTCGAGCTCGAGGGCCGCCTCCTTGACGCGCTCGATCGTCGAGGCGGAGAACCGCTCGCCCCGCCCGTTCAGGATCTGACTCACGGCGCCACGCGACACTCCGGCCAGGCGGGCGACGTCCTCGCTCTTCACGATCACGCGGCTCCCCTTTCCACTCCGGCGACTGATCTTGCTCAGCAATTCTAGAACGGGTGTTGACGCGCGTTACCCGCTGTGTTTAGCTCTGTAACGCGCGATACCGGCGTGTCTTTCCCGCAATGAAGTGGAGTTCTCGATGACGAGCCTGACCGATCCCGCTACCCGCGACGACGATCGCGTCGCCACGCAGCGAATCACCGCACGTCCGAATCGGTCGCTCTTCAATCAGGGATGGTCCTTTCGTACGAAGGTCACGGCGTTCGCGGAGCTCGGCGGCTCCAGCGGTGCCGGGTGGACCGACGTGCACCTCCCGCACGACGCCCTGATCGGGCAGACCCGCCACCCGGACGCCCCGCGCGGCGAGACCAACGGCTACTTCCCCGGCGGCGCCTTCGAATACCGTCGCACGTTCGCGGCGCTCGAACAGGACGCCGGGTCGCTCGTCCTCCTCGAGTTCGACGGCGTCTACCGGGACGCAGCCATCTTCGTGAACGGGAATCTGGCCGGCACGCACGCCTACGGCTACTCGCGCTTCACCGTCCGGATCGACCCGTTCCTCCAGTTCGGCGCCGACAATGAGATCCGCGTCGAGTGCCGCACCTCTCTCGACAGCCGCTGGTACGCCGGCGCCGGCGTCTACCGCGATGTGCACCTCGTGGTGAAGCGACCCGGGCGCATCGTGCACGACGGCGTGCGCATCACCACTCCCGAGGTGACCGCGGCGGAGGCGCTCGTCGAGATCGAGGCCGTCGTCGAGAACGCAGGCCCACTCACCCGCACCTACCGGCTGGAGGTCGCCCTCCGCGACGACGCCGGCGTCCCGGTCGGCAGCAGCGGCTCGCCGATCACCCTGCTCCCCGGGACGACCGGCACCGTCCGCCGCCGCCTCCACGTCGAGGACCCCGCCCTCTGGAGTGTCGAGAGCCCGGCACTGCACCACGCCCGCGTCACCCTGCACGACGGCGACGAGATCGTCGACACCGAGCATCTGACCTTTGGCATCCGCTCGCTGCGGCTCGACCCGGCGCACGGCCTGCGCATCAACGGCGAGAGCGTGAAGCTGCGTGGCGCGTGCATCCACCTCGACAACGGCCCACTCGGGGTCGTGTCGATGCGGCCCGCGGAAGAGCGGAAGGTCGCGATCCTCAAGGAGGCCGGCTTCAACGCGATCCGCAGCTCGCACGCCCCGATGAGCACGGCGCTGCTCGATGCCTGTGACCGGCTCGGGATGCTCGTGATGGACGAGACCTTCGACGTGTGGACCCAGGCGAAGTCCGACAACGACTACGCCTTCGACTTCCCCACCTGGTGGGAGCGCGACGTCGAGGCGATGATCGCGAAGGACCGCCATCACCCCAGCGTGATCTTCTACTCCATCGGTAACGAGATCCCCGAGACCGGCTCCCCGATCGGCTCGATCTGGGGCCGGAGTCTCGCCGAGAAGGTCCGCTCGCTCGATCCGACCCGCTACGTCACCAACGGGGTGAACCCCTTCGTCTCGATGATCGACACGATCGTGCCGCAGATGAAGGCGCAGCGCTCCGCGGCCGCCGAGCAGCCCGGCGGCGGCGTGAACACGATGATGGCCGGCTTCGGCGCCATGATGGGCCGGATCCAGGCCTCTGAGCAGGCCACCCAGCGCACTGAGGAGTCGTTCGCCGTCCTCGACGTCGCCGGGATGAACTACGCCGACGCGCGCTACGAGCTCGACCGCGAATTGTTCCCCGACCGCATCATTGTGGGCAGCGAGACCTGGCCGTCGTCGATCGTCGCCAACTGGGCGCTGGTGCAGGCCGACTCCCGCGTGATCGGCGACTTCACCTGGACCGGCTGGGACTACCTCGGCGAGGTCGGCATCGGCGTCAACCGCTACGTCGAGCCGGGCGCGGAGGCTGTCTCCGGCTTCAGCGGCGCGTACCCGGCGTTGACCGCCGGCTGCGGCGACATCGACATCATCGGCGAACGACTCCCGGTCTCGTACTTCCGCGAGATCGTCTTCGGACTCACCTCGACGCCGTACATCGCCGTGAGCCGCCCTGAACGCCACGGGCAGGAGCTCGCCGTCGCCACCCCATGGGCGTGGACCGACTCCCTGGGCAGCTGGTCCTGGCCCGGCTTCGAGGGCCGGCCGATTCGCGTCGAGGTCTACAGCGACGCTGAGCAGGTCGAACTGCTGCTCGACGGCTCCTCGCTGGGAGTCGCGGAGGTCGGCGCAGAGCTGCCGTTCCGCGCGGTGTTCGAGACCTCCTTCGCGCCCGGTGAGCTCGTCGCCGTGGCTTCCGCCGGCGGAGCGGAGGTCGGCCGTTCCGCTCTCCGCTCCGCCGGCACGCAGGTCGGGTTGAACATCGTCGCGGATCGCGCGGAGGTGCGCGCCGATGGCTCCGACCTCGCCTTCCTCGCGATCACCCTCGTCGACGACTCCGGGACGGTGCACAACGCGAAGTCCCACGTCGTGACGCTGGCCGTGGACGGCCCTGCCGTCCTCGAAGCACTCGGCACCGGAGCCACCTCGACCAGCGAGCCGTTCACAGCCAATTACTGCACGACCTCCGACGGTCGCGCTCTCGCGATCGTTCGGCCGACCGGCCCCGGTGTCGTGACCGTCACCGTCTCAGCCAAGGGCCTCGCTCCTGCGGTCACGGCGATCGTCGCCGGCTGACCGATGGTGTCGACGACACGATGGCCGGCGTCCGCCGCGCTTCACGACAAGTCCGGCGTCGACCGGAGAACGCACCCGACCCGCATCGCCTCGAGGAGGATCACGTGAGTGACCGACCGGCACTGGCGGACGACGTTTCTGCGCCGACCGCCTTCGAGGCCGCGACGACGCGCGTAGTGGCCGGCGCTTCGCTCTACGACGCGACCGAGGCCTTGGTCGATGAGCTCTCCGACGAGGAGATGCGCGGTCTCCTGGACGGCGACGGCGAGTTCTGGTCGGGCATGAGCGAGATGGGTCGGCAGTACAACGCCACCCCTGTCGTGATGGGCGAGGTCGCACGCTTGGGTGTTCCCGGCCTGCGCTTCAGCGACGGACCGCGCGGTGTCGTGATGGGCGAATCGACCGCGTTCCCGGTGTCCATGGCTCGCGGAGCGACCTGGAACCTCACCCTCGAGGAGGAGATCGGCCGGGCGATCGGTGCTGAGATGCGGGCGCAGGGTGGCAACTTCTTCGGCGGGGTCTGCATCAATCTGCCGCGCCACCCCGCGTGGGGTCGGTCGCAGGAGACCTACGGCGAGGACCCCGTCCTCCTCGGCGAGTTCGGCGCCGCCCTCGTACGCGGGGTGCAGCGCCACGGAATGGCGGTCGCCAAGCACTACGCCCTCAACTCCATGGAGAACGCGCGGTTCGCAGTCGACGTGACCGCCGATGACGCCACGCTGCACGAGGTTTACCTGCCGCACTTCAAGCGTGTCGTTGAGGAGGGGGTCGCCGGGATCATGACCTCCTACAACAGCGTGAACGGCGAGTGGGCCGGCCAGAACGAGGCACTTCTCGAGGGCGTGCTGCGCGAGCAGTGGGGCTTCGAGGGCATCACCCTCTCGGACTTCATCTTCGGGCTCCGCGACCCCGCGATGTCCCTCCGGGCCGGTCTGGACGTCGAAGCACCGTTCCGGCAGCAGCGGGCCAGAGCCCTCCCCGGGGACCTCGAAGCGGGTCGCGCATCGTGGAATGACGTCCGACGAGCGGCACGACGGATCATCGCGACGCAGCTGCGCTTCGCCGCCTCCGATCTCGACCCGCAACCCGAGCTCTCGGTCGTCTTCTCGCGAGCGCACCGCGCGCTGTCCCGCCGCGCCGCCGCCGAGTCGATGGTCCTTCTGCAGAACGACGCACTCGATGAGGTCCCTCTCCTGCCGATCGACCGCACGGCGGTCTCGTCGATCGCCGTGATCGGACGCCTTTCCGACCTGGCCAACACGGGTGACAAGGGCTCCTCGAACGTGCATTCACCGCGGGTGATCACCCCCCTCGAGGGTGTTCGCAGTGCCTTCCCCACTGCGATGGTCCTCAGCAGCGTCGAGGACGATCCGGTCGCCGCCGCGCACATCGCCGCGGATGCGGACATCGCCGTCGTGGTCGTCGGCTACACGGCCGCCGACGAGGGCGAGTACCTCGGCGACACCATGCTCTCGGCTCCAGGCCTCCTCAAGGTCTTCCCCCCGCTGCCACCCGGGGTCACGATGCCGACCGGCGACGACCGCAACGAGAACCTCATGGGCTCGGCGGCTGGAGGTGACCGGGCGTCGCTCAGGATCCGTCCCGTCGACGTGGAGATCATCCGAGCGACCGCCGCGGCGAACCCACGGACGGTGGTCGTGATCGTGACCGCCGGCGCCGTGATCATCGAGGAGTGGAAGGACCTCGTCCCCGCGATCCTCGTCAGCTGGTACGCGGGCAGCGAAGGCGGGGATGCGCTCGCTGACGTGCTGCTCGGCGAGGTGGATGCCTCCGGTCGGCTTCCCTACTCGATACCGCGGGACGAGTCGCACCTCCCCTTCTTCGACGTCGCCGCCACGTCCATCGTGTACGACCGCTGGCACGGTCAGCGGCTCCTTGATCGCGATGGCATCGAGGCCGCCTACCCCTTGGGTTTCGGACTCTCCTACACACGATTCGACATCCGAAACCTCGAAGTGGGAGCCATCGACGAGGAGTCGGGCTCGTTCGAGGCGACGGTCGATGTCGTCAACATCGGCGACCGGGCGGGGCGGCATGTGGTGCAGCTCTACGGAGTGGTCGACGCCGACGACTTCCCCGAGCGCGTACTCCTCGGATTCGAACCCATCGCCGTCCGTGCGGGCGAGACGCGATGCGTCCGCATCACCGGGTCGACTGCGCCGCTGCGCCGGTGGACGTCGACCGGATGGAGTCTCGCGGCATCCCGAGTACTCGTCGAGGCCGCAGCGTTCTCGGGTGATCCCGCCGCAGCGACCGTCCCGCTCGACCTCGCTTGACCCACCACACCACGACCACTGATCACTGAACCAACGACGAAGGAGTCACCATGAGAGACCAGGACGCCCAGCACCCCCTTCCGAGCGGAGGAGCTTTCCCGATCCCGGGAGCCCTCGCCCCGGAAGACACCGCCCAGCAGAAGGCGGCGGCCGACCTCGGAAGCACACCCGAGCCGCCGAAAGTCAGCGCGGGGTGGATCACCCTGCTCGCGCTCGGTCTCTTCGGCGCCTACCTGGCGTTCGTCACCCCGATCGCGATCTCGCTCGCCATCCAGGTGCAGGCGCTCGCGCCCGGGAACGAGGAGTACCTGGGCGTCCTCCTCGGCGTCGGCTCGCTCGCCGCACTGCTCGTCGGTCCCCTCGGCGGTCAGCTCAGCGATCGCACGCGAACCCGTCTCGGGCGCCGGAGGCCGTGGATCCTGATCGGCACGTTCATCGGCCTCGTCGGCCTGACCGCGATGGCAGCAGCACCGAACGTGCTGGTCCTCGGTATCGGCTGGGTCATCGCGCAGATCGGCTGGAGCCAGACGGTCAACAACTTCACCACCCTCCAGGCCGACAAGCTCCCCGAGAGCCAGCGCGGCAAGGTCGGAGCGATCACCGGCTTCGCGACGATGGTCGCACCCGTCTTCGGCGCCGTCATCGGAGGAACGCTCGCGAGCCAGCCGTTCCTGCTCTTCCTGGTACCCGGCGCGATCGCCCTGGTCCTCGTCCTGGTCTTCGTCGCTTTCATGAGGGAGGACGACAGCCGGAACGCCCCGACCGAGCAGACACTCACCGCTGGGATCGTGCTCTCGAAGTACGTCTTCAACCCGCGCAAGTACCCGGACTTCTCCTGGAACTGGCTCGGCCGCTTCTTCTTCTTCTTCGGCCTCACGCTGAACACCTCCTACACCGCGTTCTTCTTCTCCTCGAGACTCGACATCCCCGTCGACGAGATCGGCGGCACCGTCGCCACGGTCGGACTGCTCGGCATCGTCGGCACCATCATCGGAGTCTTCGCGGGCGGCTTCCTCAGCGACAAGCTGCGCCGGCGCAAGGCCTTCGTCCTCGGCTCCGGCATCCTCTTCGCCGCCGGTTCTCTGGTAATGCTCCTCGCCAACGATCTGCCGCTCCTCATCGTGGGCGCGTTCATGGGCAACCTCGCGATCGGCGTCTTCTCTGCCGTCGACCAGGCGCTGTTCCTCGACGTGCTCCCCGAGCGGGCGACCGAGGCGGGCCGCTTCGTGAACCTCACGCAGTTCGCGACCACCATCCCGCAGGCGCTCGCTCCCCTGCTGGCCTCGGTGATCCTCGCGATCGGCGCGGGTTCGGACGGTGCTCGCGACTACTCGATGCTCTACATCCTCGCGGCGGTGTTCACGCTCCTCGGCGGGCTCGTGGTCCTTCGCGTCCGCTCTGTGCGCTGAGCCGTACCCGCTCGAATCCGACTCAAAGGAAGCGCGAAATGAGAGCACTCCGTCCCGGCTTCCTCTGGGGCGCCTCCACCGCCCCGCACCAGACCGAGGGAGGCAACGTGAACAGCGACTGGTGGGTGTACGAGCAGCGCTCTGCGCACTTCGCCGCGAGCGGGGACGGGGTCGACTCGTACCACCGCTACGAGGAGGACATGCGTCTGCTCGCCGACGCAGGGCTCACCGCCTACCGCTTCGGGGTGGAGTGGTCGCGGATCGAGCCGCTTCCCGGGCAGTTCTCGCGGGCCGAGCTCGCGCACTACCGGCGGATGATCGACACCGCTCTGGGTCTCGGGCTCACACCGGTCGTCACCCTGCACCACTTCACGAGCCCGCGCTGGTTCGTCGAGGAGGGCGGTTGGCTGGGTGAGACCGCGATCGACCGCTTCAGCGCTTACGTGCGCGAGGTGTGCGGGATCCTCGACGGAGTCGAGTGGGTCTGCACGATCAACGAGCCCAACATGTTCTCGTTCATGATCCTGATGAGCCGGATGATCAATTCCACTGCGGTGCCGCCCCTGGAGACGCCGACCATCCAGCCGGAAGGCGGCTTCACGCTGCCGTCCCCGTCATCTGAGACGACGGCGCGGCTGATCGAGGCGCATCACGCCGCCCGGGCGATCGTGCGGGAGCTGACCGGCTCGAAGGTCGGCTGGACCGTCGCGAACCTCGCGCTCTACCCGCTGCCCGGCGGTGAGTCGAGACACGCCGAGGAGCAGCAGGTCCGAGAAGACGTGTTCCTCGAAGCGGCGCGCGGCGACGACTTCCTCGGCGTGCAGGCCTACTCGACCCAGGGCGTCGACGCGAACGGCCTCGTGCCCAACCCGCCGAGCCCCGATAACACCATGGTCGGCACTCCGTACCGCCCCGACGCGCTCGGCATCGCCCTGCGGCACGCCTGGGAGGTGAGCGGAGGCGTCCCGCTCCTCGTCACCGAGAACGGCATCGCCACGCCCGACGACGCCCGGCGCATCGCCTACACGAAGGAGGCGCTCCGGCACCTCCGCGAGGCCGTCGACGACGGGATCGACGTTCGCGGTTATCTGCATTGGAGCCTGCTCGACAACTTCGAATGGGGCCACTGGGAGCCGACCTTTGGCCTGATCTCAGTCGATCGCGACACCTTCGAGCGGCATCCCAAGCCCAGCCTCGCCTGGCTCGGCCGGACCGCCACCTCGCTCGGCTCCTGAGGGTTCGCGAGTCCGACATCCTCCGACCTCGACAGTGGAAGAGCACAGCATGACCGACGACAAGATCGCCCTGACCGCCAACAGCACGATTGGCGCGTGGCTCGATCACCCCGCGGGTGCCGCGATCGTCCGCGGCATCGCGGAACAGGCTGGTATGGATGAGCACGCGCTCACGGTGCTCCGCAAGGTGACCCTCGGTCGCCTGATCGCATCGTCGCCGAACGCGCCGGCCGGACTTGCCGATTCGCTCGTCGCAAAGGCCAACGGCGGGCGCGTGCCCTTAGACGAGGAGGCGGCAGGTCTTGCCTGGGTCGAGAAGATCACTCCCGGGCGCTTCGAGGGCTCTACCGTGATCGTGACGGGCGCGGCCTCCGGAATCGGCCGGGCCGTCGCCTCGCGAGTGGCCCGCGAAGGCGGGCGGGTCATCGCCGTCGACATCTCAGCCGACCGGCTCGCCGGTCTCACGGACGAGCTCACCGGTCACGATGTCGTCCCCGTCGCCGGCGACATCACTTCGGAGGAGGGCGTCGCCGCGATCATCGCTGCAGCCGACGGGCGCGTGGACGCGCTTGCCAACGTCGCCGGGCTGAGCGACGACTTCGCTCCGCTGCACGAGGTGAGCGATGCCGTGCTCGAGCGGGTCTTCGCTGTCAACGTGTTCGGAGTCATCCGCCTCACCCGCGCAGTACTGCCGCTGATGATGGCGGCCGGCCGCGGATCCATCGTGAACATCGCCTCGGAGGCGGCGCTTCGCGGCTCCTCGTCCGGGCTCGTCTACACCGCGTCCAAGAACGCGGTCGTCGGCATCACGAAGAGCACCGCCTTCATGTACGAGCCGCACGGGATCCGCACGAACAGCGTCGCTCCCGGCGGCACGCTCACCGGGATGCGGCCGGTGAACACGAGCACGTTCGGCCAGCAGCGGATCGACAGCCAGCGAGCCGATGTACCCATCTCGGTCCCGGAGGCGCTGGCGGCGTCGATCACATTCCTCCTGAGCGACGACAGCGTCAACATCAACGGCGCGATCCTGCCGTCCGACGGCGGCGAGTCCGTGTACTAGGGCACGTCACGCCTCACGCCTCCGTCGCTCTTCACCCGCAGAATCGGCCGCAACCGGCCGGAAGGACCCATGCCATGACCACGCACACTGAACCCGCCGCCTTCGTCGGAGCCGACCGCCCGTCAGAAGAGGGCGACCCCGCGGTGTACTTCCGCCGAGGTTTCACCGTCGGTGGCGGGCTCCGCCGAGCCGAGCTCGTCGTCACGGCGCTCGGAGTCGTCGAGGCGTACGTCAACGGCACTCGTCTCGGCGACGAGGTGCTCGCACCCGGCTGGACCTCGTACCGGCACCGGGTGGTGGCCCGTCGCCATGACGTGACGGAGCTTCTGGTTGCAGGGGAGAACGTGCTCGGCGCGATCGTCGGCGAAGGCTGGGCGGTCGGCGCGCTGACCTGGGAGAACAACCGACACAACTACGCCGATCGTCCTGCGCTCTTCGCGCGAGTCGAGTTGACCTACGACGACCGAGTAGAGGTGATCGGCACCGACGGTGATGTGCGAGTCGGCACGGGCGCGGTGCTGTCTTCCGGGATCTACGGCGGCGAGTCGTACGACGCGCGTGCCGAGCCGATCGGCTGGGCCGAGCCCGGTTTCGACACGTCGTCGTGGTCGCCGGCGGTCGAGGTGCCGTGGGATCTCGCGACGGTCACGGAGGACGCCACTCCGCCGATCCGTCGTTCCGAGGAGCTCGCTCCCGTCGCGGTCACCATCAGTCCATCCGGCCGAACCATCGTCGACTTCGGTCAGAACATCTCGGGCTGGGTGCGCTTGGCCGTGTCCGGTGAGGCCGGCACGACGATCACTCTCCGTCATGCCGAGCTGCTGACCCCGGAGGGGGAACTCGAGATCGAGACGCTGCGCAGTGCCGCCGCGACCGATCGGTACACCCTCGGTGGCGGCGGGCCGGAGTCGTGGGAGCCGCGGTTCACCTTCCACGGCTTCCGTTACGCGGAGGTCGACGGCTGGCCGGGTGAGTTCGCGCCCGACGCTCTGCGAGCGGTGGTCGTGCACAGCGAGATGACCCGCACCGGCTGGTTCGAGACCTCGAACCCGCTGGTGACGAAGCTGCACGAGAACACGGTCTGGTCGATGCGCGACAACTTCGTCGGAGTGCCCACCGACTGCCCGCAGCGCGACGAGCGTCTCGGCTGGACGGGCGATCTCAACGCGTTCGCGCCGACCGCGACCTTCCTCTACGACGTCCAAGGGGTGCTCGGCTCGTGGCTGCAGGACCTCGCGGTCGAGCAGGCGGACACCGGGACCGTCCCGTGGACGGTGCCGGACGTGCTGCCGACGGGCTCCTCCGCGACCGCGCTGTGGAGCGACGTCGCGGTGAGCCTGCCGTGGGAGCTGTACCAGGAGTACGGCGACCTCGCGATCCTGCGCACCGCGTACCCCTCGATGACAGCGTTCGTCCGCGAGGTCGAGGCCGCGCTCGACGAGAACGACCTGTGGGGGAGCGGCTTCCAGTTCGGCGACTGGCTCGACCCCGACGCGCCCGCGGACAACCCCGCCGGCGGGAAGACCGACCGCTACCTCGTCGCCTGCGCCTATCTCTGCCGGACCACCCGCCAGATGGCCGAGACCGCCCGACTGCTGGGTGAGGGTGCCGACGCCGAGCACTTCGTCGCGCTGGCGAAGCGGGTCCGCGCGGCGTTCCGGCGCGAGTTCGTCACCGAGACCGGGCGAGTCGTCAGCGAGTCGGCTACCGGCTACGCGCTCCCGATCATGTTCGACCTGCTCGACCCGTCCCAGAAGCGGAAGGCCGGCGCGAAGCTCGCCGGGATCGTCGCGCAGTCCGGCTTCACCATCTCGACCGGATTCGCCGGCACCCCGCTGATCACCGACGCCCTCAGCAGCACCGGCCACCTCGAAGAGGCCTACGAGCTGCTGCTGCAGACGAAGAGCCCGTCCTTCCTCTACCCGGTGACGATGGGCGCGACCACGATCTGGGAGCGCTGGGACTCCGTCCTCCCCGATGGCACGATCAACGCCACCGGCATGACCTCGCTGAACCACTACGCCCTCGGCGCCGTCGCCGATTGGATGCACCGCGTCATCGGCGGCCTCACCCGCACCTCCGCGGGCTGGCGCACCCTGACGATCGCCCCGCAGCCCGGTGGAGACCTCACCTCCGCCCGCGCCGTGCACGACACCGTGCTCGGCCGCGCCGAATCGCACTGGCGCGCCGAGGGCAGCGAGATGCTCTTCGACGTCGTCGTGCCCGATGGCGCGACCGCGACGGTCGTGCCCCCGCTGCACCCGGACCGCCTCAGCATCGAGGTCGGCCCCGGCGCCCACTCCTGGCGCTACCCGCTGCCCACCGGCTTCGGCGAGGAAGCGGTGCTCTCGCTCGAGACCCCGATCAAGGACGTGATGAAGCACGACGCCCTCTGGCAGGCCGTGCTCGACGTGATGCGCGCCTACCTCCCCGGCGTTCCCGTCGAGGCCGCCGGCAGCCACATGGGCGACCTCCCGCTCGGGATGCTCGCCTCGCGCCTGCCGCAGAACGGCGAGGCGATGGAGCGCGACCTCCTCGCTGTCCTGGAGACCGCACGATGACCGCCGAACCGACGGACGACACCGCGATGACCCAGACCTACGACTCCTTCCACCCCGGCCAGGTATGGCTCGACACGAAGGGCGAGCGGATCCAGGCCCACGGCGGCTCGATCCACTACGAGGACGGCGTCTACTACTGGTACGGCGAGAACAAGGAGAGGACCGTCCCCGGCAGCGGAATCTGGCACTGGGGCATGCGCGCCTACTCCTCGACCGACCTCTACAACTGGGAGGACCGCGGACTGATCGTGCCTCCCGTCCTCGACGATCCCGAATCGCCGCTGCACCCCTCGAAGGGCGCCGACCGGCCGCACATCCTCTTCAACGAGAAGACGAGCAAGTACGTCTGCTGGATCAAGGTCATGGACGAGGAGGCGAAGACCCAGTCCTCCGCCGTCCTCACCGCCGACGCCTTCCTCGGCCCCTACGAGATCGTGCGCACCGGACTCCGGCCGCTCGGCATGGACGCCGGCGACTTCGACCTCGTCGTCGACCCCGCCACCAAGAAGGCCTACTACTACTTCGAGAAGGTCCACACGGAGCTCATCTGCGCCGAGCTGACCGACGACTACACCGACGTCACCGGCGAGCACACCAGCCACTTCCCCCACCCCGGCCCGCCCGACACCCGCGAGGCGCCCGCCCACTTCGAGCGGAACGGCAGCCACTACCTCATCACCTCCGGCACCACCGGGTACTTCCCGAACTTCTCCGAGACTGCGAGCGCACCCGGCTTCCACGGACCGTGGACCGTCCTCGGCGACACCCACCCGACGGACGCCTCGCGCACCTCGTTCCGTTCGCAGATCACCTCTGTCTTCCGGCACCCGACCATCGACGACCTCTACATCGCCCTCGGCGACCGCTGGCTTCCGCAGCTGCCCGAGGACATGCCGAATGTCTACGACTCCGTCGCCGCGATGACCGCGGGCGGCGGCGAGGCGCGCGCCGGGGACGCTCGCGAGACGACCCCGGAGGACCGGGAGCGGATGGGTGCCGTCATGGCCGCCGGCCGTGGCGAGAACACGGCGATCGCTGACTACGTCTGGCTACCGATCAGCTTTGACGGGCCGTATCCCGTCATCCAGTGGCACGACGAGTGGCGCCTGGACACGAAACGCTGACGCCAGCGCGTGGTGCGGCTCGCTCTGGGTTCGCCGGTCCAGCGTGAGCGTCGCTGCGCTGGAGCCGACCGTCAGGCGTGGCGGACGTGGAAGACCGTCTTGAGGAGGTCCTCGTCTCGAGAGCTGCGTCCGACGAGGAGATCGAACGCGCCGAGTTCGACACGGCGGTCGCCGTCGGCGTCGACGAGCGAGCAGTCGGAGGCGGCGATCTCCAGCACGGTATCGACTGATTCCCCGGGCGGGACTGTCATCTGCACGAAGCTCTTGAGCTCCCGCTCGGCCCAGGTGACGCTGGTGATCTGATCGGCGATGTACGCCTGAACTGTCTCGAGCGCCGGCCGGTCTCCGGTGTTCGTCAGCGTCACGGTCGCCCGGATCAGTCCGTCGACGGGGACGGAGTCGCTCTCGAGCCGCAGATCGGAGTACTCGACAGTCGTGTAGCTGAGCCCTTCACCGAACGCGAAGAGAGGGTCCTGGGTGAGGTCGGCGTAGCGATCGCCGTGCTGCCCGCGGATCTGGTTGTAGTAAACGGGCAGCTGCCCGACGTGGCGGGCGAACGTGATCGGCAGGCGGCCGGAGGGTTCGATCAGGCCGAGGAGGAGTTCGGCGATCGCGGTCCCGCCCTGCATGCCGGGGTTGAAGGCTTCGACGATCGCGGCCGACCCGAGGACGGAGTTCGGCAGGGTCGACGGCTTGCCCTGAATGAGGACGACGATCACGGGAGTGCCGGTGGCGACGAGTGCGTCGACGAGCGCGACCTGGCCGCCCTGAAGCTCCAGGGTCGCGGTCGATTTCCCCTCTCCCGTGAGCGCGACGGTGTCGCCGATGACCGCGACCACGTAGTCCGCCTGCTCGGCGGCGGCGACGGCCTCGGCGATCAGATCCGCGTCAGGTGCTGCCGCTCGGAAGAGCGGCGGACGCGGCTGCCCGTCGGGGTAGGTCGCGCCGGCGGGGTCGGGGACGAGGTCGCCGATGTCCGCGCCGCGGGTGTGAGTGATGGTCCAGCTCTCGGGCGCGATGTCGCGGAGACCGTCGAAGACAGTCCGCGTCATCTCCCGCGGGTGGCCGTCGCCCATCCAGTCCACTTGGCCGGAGAGGCCGGCCCAGTCGCCGAGCTGCGCATGCACGTCGTCGGCGTTCGGGCCGACGACCGCGACACGGGTCGGCCTCGTCGGATCCAGGGGGAGCGTGCCGTCGTTGCGGAGGAGGACGAGAGAACGGCGGGCGGTCTCGAGGTTGATCGTCGTGTGCTCGTCGGAGCCGATCACGGCGGCTTGGCGCGCCGTGTCGGGGGAGCGGGGGTCCTCGAAGAGTCCGAGCTCGAACTTCAGCGCGAGGATGCGACGGACCGCGTCGTCGATGAGCGCCTCGTCGAGGTCGCCACGGTCGACGGCCTCCTGAGCTGCGTCGAAGAACTGCGGGGTGTTCATGATCAGGTCGTTGCCGGCGCCGACCGCGACGGTCGCCGCTTCGACGTCGTCTGCGGCGACCTTCTGCTCCCAGACCATGCGGCCGACGTTGTCCCAGTCGGTGACGAGGGTGCCGGCGAAGCCCCATTCGCCCTTGAGGACCTCGTTGAGCAGCCACCGGTTCGTGGTGATGGGGACGCCATCGATGGCCTGGTAGCCGAGCATGAACGTCGCGACGCCCTCGCGGGCGGCCTTCTCGAACGGGGGCAGGAACCAGGAGCGGAGCTTGCGGCGGCTGAGGTCCGCCTCGGAAGCATCGCGGCCGCCCTGGGTCTCGGAGTAGCCGGCGAAATGCTTTGCCGTCGCGAGCACCGCGGTGCGGTCCGTCAGCCCATCACCTTGGTAGCCGCGGATCATCGCTGCTCCCAGCTCACCGATGAGGTGCGGGTCTTCTCCGAACGTCTCATCGACTCGCCCCCACCGCAGGTCGCGGGTGATGCAGAGAACGGGGGAGAACGTCCAGTGCAGGCCGGTGGCGGCGATCTCGATCGCTGCGGCGCGGGCACCTCGTTCGAGCAGTCCCGGATCCCAGGTGCAGGCCATGCCGAGCTGGGTGGGAAAGATCGTCGCGCCGGGCCAGAACGAATGGCCGTGGATAGCGTCATCGGCCATGAGCAGCGGGATGCGCAGTCGCGTGGTTGCGACGAGATCGCGGGCCTGCAGCATCCGCTCGGGAGAGGCGTGCAGCAGCGACCCGCCGAGTTTGCCGGTGACGAGGTCGGCGAGATCGCCTCTCGCGTCGAGCTGCAGCATCTGCCCGACCTTCTCGGCGAGCGTCATCTGCGCGAGGAGGTCGTCGACGCGCTCGCCGACGGGCAGTGCAGGGTCGAGATAGGGGGCGCTCATGTCGATTCCGTTCGGGGTGTCAGAGGGCGCTGAGCCGGTCGGCGATACCGTCGAGTACGCCGGCGGGAACGCCGTCGAGCTCGGTGCGGAGGGTGCGCTGAGGGACCCACCGGGTGCGGTGACGGATCCGATGTACTGACTCCGGCGCGTGGGTGGTCAGCTCTTCGACGAGGACGTCGTAGGCGCCCGGACGGTCGATCACGTCTGAGAGGGCGCTGTCGGGGGAGACGGACGGTACCGGTGAGGACTGTCCCGCGGCGATGCGCCAGGCGTGGAATCCGGAACCGACCTCTTCCGACTCCAAGCCGGGAACGTCGACCTCAGCGACGCAGTTCGCCGGGACGGTCACCTCGAGGATGACGTCGCCGCCGTCACGGCGCCACGAGACCTCGGCGCGACCGTAAGGGGTGTCGTGGACGGCCGCGGCGTGGTCGAAGCTCGCGAGCAGGACCGGGGCGATGCGCAAGCGCCGGTATCCGGGCGCTGCAGGGGCGAGGCCGGCGAGGCGGCGGTGCAGCCAATCGGCGACGGCGCCGAAGGCGTAGTGGTTGAACGAGGTCATCTCGCCCGGGTTCACGCTGCCGTCTTCGAGGAGCGAGTCCCAGCGCTCCCACACCGTCGTCGCGCCCATGGTCACGGCGTACAGCCAGGACGGGTTCTCGGTCTGCAGGAGCAACCGCTCGGCGACGTCCGCGCGGCCGGTGTCGACGAGGGCGTCCTGAACGAGGGGGGTGCCGACGAAGCCGGTCGCCATGCGATAGCCCTCACGGCGCAGCAGCTCGGCGAGGCGCCGACCCAGTGCGGCCCTGATCGAGGGGTCGCGGACGATGTCGTAGCGCAATGCGACGGCGTAGGCGGTGGGCGCATCGGACATCATGCGGCCGGAGGGGGTGAGGTATTCGGCGCAGAACGCATCACGGGCGCGCTGGGCGAGGGCGCAGTAGCGGTCGGAGTCGTCGAGGTGTCCGAGGATGTCGGCGGCGGACGCGACCAGGTCGAGCGCACGGATGAGAGCGGCGGAGGCGACGAGGTCGGGGTCGGCGCGGACGTCCTCGGGGTGCTCGGGAGGCGCGGCCGGGTCGAGCCAGTCGCCGAACTGGAACATGCCTTCCCACAGCATCCGGTCTCCGGCGACTCGCAGCAGTGCGTCGGCCCAGGCTCGCATCGACTCGTACTGCTCGGCCAGGGCGCGTCGATCGCCGAAGCGCTCGTGGAGCACGCTCGGGACGACGACGGCAGCGTCTCCCCAGGCAGCGGCGGGGTAGGGGTCTCCGGGGAGGACCCAGGGGACGACGACAGGGCAGACGCCGTCATGGGCGGTCTGCTCCGCGGCGACGTCGCGCAGCCAGGAAGCGAGGAAGGCGTCGCTGTCGTAGAGGAAGGAAGCAGTGGGGCTGAACACCTGGACATCCCCGGTCCAGCCCAGGCGCTCGTCGCGCTGGGGGCAGTCGGTGGGGATGGCGAGGAAGTTGCCTCGCATGCCCCAGACGATGTTCTCGTGCAGCCGGTTCACGAGCGGGTTGGAGGAGTCGAACCAGCCGGTGCGGCGCATGTCGCTGCCGATGACGACCGCGATGACGTCGGTGGGATCGAAGTCACCCGGCCAGTCGTCGATCTGGGCGTAGCGGAAGCCGTGGAAGGTGAACTCCGGCTCCCACATCTCCGCGGCGTCGCCGGCGAGGACGTAGCGGTCAGTGGCGGCCGCGAAGCGGAGCGGCCGGACACCGAGCTCGTCGTTCTCGAGGACTTCAGCGTGACGGAGGGTGATCACGTGTCCTTCCGCTCCGGAGACGGTGATCCGGAGGCGGCCGACCAGGTTCTGACCGAAGTCGAGGATCAAGCGGCCGGTGGGGGAGGTGAGCACCTCCTTCACGGAGACCTCTCCGGTGCGGCGGACGGGTTCCGCGAGCATCGCCTCCGGAGCCCGGCCGACGCCGGAGCTGGCCACCTCGGTCCACGCGGAGTCGTCGAACCCCGCGGTGCTCCAGCCGTCGATTCGGCGGCGGGCGTCGTAGTGCTCGCCCGCGTAGATCCCGCTCGAGACGATCGGCCCGTCAGCGGTCGCGCGCCAATGAGTTCCGGTGGTGACGACACTGGTCGAGCCGTCCGCGTGCACGAGCAGCAGCTGCGCCGCGACGGAGGGCTGCTCGCCGTAGACGCGTCGGCCCTCGCCCGCGAAGCCGTACTCCTCGGTCCACCAGCCGCCGGCCAGGCGGATGCCGATGGCGTTGCGTCCAGGGGTGAGGAGCGCGCTGACGTCCACGCTATCGTGCACTGTCCGGTACTGGTAGGACGACCAGCCTGGTTTGAGTACGGAGTCATCGACGTCGGCTCCGTTGAGCTCGATCTGGAAGACGCCTTCGGCGGTCGACGAGAGGTAGGCCGCGGTGATGTCCGGCTCTGCGTCGAACTCGGCCCGCAGCAGTGCCGGCGTCGCCGGGGCTGACGGGTCGGTCAGGGCGATCCGCTCGGCGATCCATTCCCCGTTCGCGAGGAACGTCGTGCGGAAGGTGAGGGGGTCGCTCCACGGTGTCGTCTCGCCGGTCGTGCTGGTCGCCTGCACCTCGAGGGTGTGGACGGTGTGCGGGAGAAGCTTCGCGAAGGGCCAGTCGAGGAAGGAGGACTCGTCGCTGTCGATCTCTGCGACGTCTTCTCCGTTGAGTCGGATCCTGGCCGAGGCCTGCCACCAGTTCGGAGCATCGGCCACGGTCCAGCTCACCTGCGGGAGAGGGGAGTCGGCGTAGGCGCCGTCGGTGCGGCGGTCGATGCGGACGGTGTCGATGCGGGCGGTGGTTGCGGACATGGTTCTCCTCGGGGAGGACGAGCGACGGCGGCGTCGCTGTGCGGTGAGCGGCGAGTCAGCCCTTGACGGCGCCCGAGGTCATTCCCTCGGTGATCTGACGGTTGAAGAACACGTACATGACCAGCGGAGGGATGGTGATCAGCAGGATGTCCATGAACAGCAGGTTGAATGCGCTCTGGGTCTGGCTCTGGAAGTTGTAGAGGGTGAGCTGCACGGTCGCGTTCTCATCTCCCGGCAGGAAGTAGAGGGGGTTGGTGAAGTCGTTGAAGACGGCGACGGACTGCACGACGATGACGGTGACGACGACGGGCTTGAGCAGCGGGAGCACGACGGTGAAGAACAGCCGCAGCGGGCCGGCTCCGTCGATGATCGCCGCCTCGTCGAGCTCTTTCGGGATGGTGGCGACGAAGGCGCGGAACAGGAGGACGCAGAAGGAGAGGCCGAAGGTCGCCTCGATCAGGATCAGGCCTGGCAGGGTGCCGAAGAGCTCCATGCCCTGCAGGACCCAGATCGTGGGGACGACTGCGGGCGGGACGATGAGGCCGGCGAGGACGAAGAAGTTGATGACCGAGTTCAGCTTGGAGGGACGTCGCTGGAGCACGTATCCGACCATCGCCGCGAGGACGACCATCACCAGGACGCTGGTCACGGTGAGCACGGTGCTGTTGAGGAATGCGCGGACGATCAGGCCGTCGCGGGTGGTGAGCACCGCGATGAGGTTGTCGAAGAAGACCCATTCCTCGGGCCAGGAGAACTGCAGCGCCGACGCGTCGGTGGAGGTCTTCGACGAAGTGAGGACGATGAAGATGAAGGGGACGATGAAGACGGCGAAGGAGACGACGATGGCGATGCCGCCGACGGTCCAGCGCTGGAGGGTGGCGCGTTTCACTGGTTCGCCTCGCTGCGGTTGAGCAGGCGGGAGATCGGGATCATGATCGCCGTGACGACGACGAAGAGGATCACGTTGCCTGCGGTGGACAGGCCGTAGAAACCGGCCTGGTACTGCTTGTAGATGACGGAGGCGATCACGTCGCTGGTGAAGCCGGGGCCGCCCTTGGTCATCGCCCAGATCAGGTCGAAGGACCGCAGCCCGCCGATGAGGGACAGGATGATCACGGTGCCGGTCGCCGGCGCGGCGAGTGGCAGGGTGATGTTGCGGAATCGCTTCCAGGAGGAGGCTCCGTCCATCTCTGCGGCTTCGTAGTACTCGCCGGGGATCGCGACGATGCCGGCGATGAAGATGAGCGTCGCGATGCCGACGCCCTTCCAGACGTCGACTGCGGCGACCGAGAGCAGTGCGAGCGACGGGTCGGTCAGCCAGCCCGGTCCCTCGATGCCGAAGACGCCGAGCGCGCCGTTGACGAGTCCGTCGAAGGGGTCCAGCAGTGCCTTGAAGGTGAGTCCGACGCCGATGGTCGAGACGAGCACGGGGAAGAACACCACGGCGCGCAGGTATCCGCGGCCGATGAGCTTCGAGGTGAGCAGCACGGCCAGGGCGAGGCCGAGGACGACCTTCGCGGCGGAGGTGAGGAAGCCGTAGACGAAGGTGTTGATGAAGCCCTGGACGAGCTGAGGCTCCTGGAAGAACTGGACGAAGTTCCCGAAACCGATGAACTCGATGTCGAACAGGGTCCAGCGGGTGAGGGAGAAGTACAGCGACGCGAACGTCGGCACTGCGAAGAAGACGATGAACAGCGCCGCGGCCGGGATGTAGAACCAGGACGGGTAGATGCTCTTCATCTTGCGGGGCGGGCGGTTGCGCTTTCCTTGCTTCGCAGTCGCCTCGAAGGGCACCAGCGGCGTCGTTGTCGTGGTCATTGTTCTCCAAAGAGGCCGGAGGCGGGCGATGGAGCGCCCGCCTCCGGGGTTCGAGGGGAGGGGAGGTGGTGAGCCGAGCGGGTCGTCCGCTCAGCTCACCGGCCGGGTCACCAGCCTTCGAGGCCGAGCTGCTCGGCCTGCTTCTTCACGTCGTCGTCGTACGTCGCGGCGCCCTTGGCGGCGTCGCTGATGCCGGAGCCAACCTCGACCGCGATGTTCTCGAGGTTCGGTCCCTTGATGGGCGAGAGGAACTCGAGCGCGGTTCCGGTGTTCTCGGCGTCGACGTAGGTCTGGATGTCGGAGACGATCGTGGGAACGTCTTCCGGCAGCGCGCAGGCGCTGGTCGAGAACGGTCCGTTGATGCCGAGGTTCTCGCCCTGGAGGGTGCAGCCCTCGGGGGAGTTGATGAACGCGACGAACTTCTTCGTCGCCTCGAGCTCTGCGCCCTCGACGCCCTTGGGGACGTAGACGGCGGCCGGCTCGAAGAGGGTCAGGGTGGTGTCGTCGGCGTCGTCGGCGGGGATCGCGAAGAAGCCGATGTCGTCCACGGTGTCGGGGTTGAGCGCCGTCAGGTTCGCGACGATGAAGGACAGGGTCGGGTACTGGGCACCGGATCCGTCGGAGAGCATCGCGGCGGCGTCGTCGAACGTGGCGGAGGCGAAGTCCTCGTTGAAGAGGCCGGCGTCGGCGACGTCCTGCAGGTGCTGCCAGCTGGCGAAGGCGGGCTCGTCGGCGTACTTCGCCTCGTTGTCGGTGTACTTCTGGGCCCAGTCGGAGTCCACGGCGGTCACGTTGGCGAAGTCCGCGAGGATCATCAGCTGGCTGGTCCAGGTGTCGCCGTAGCTCTGGATGACGGGAGCGGCAGTGCCGGCGGCCTTGATGGCCTCGCTGTTGCTGACGAACTCGTCCCACGAGGTCGGGACCGAGAGGCCCAGCTCCTCGTAGATCTTCTTGCTGTAAGCGATGCCGCCCGCGTTGCCGGTACCGATCGGCGCGCCGTAGAGGCCGTTCTCGCCGGAGGCGACGGTCTTGAAGCCGTCGGTCAGGTCGCCCACCCAGGCCTCGTCCGACAGGTCGGTGAGGGTCTGGTCGGGGTTCAGGGCCTGCAACAGCGAGCCGGTGTTGTAGCTGAACAGGTCGGGGATGTCGCCGGTGGAGAGGCGGGTCTTGATCAGGTTGTCACCCTCGGTGCCGCCAGGTCGCGTGTCGACCTTCACGGTGATGTCCGGGTTCTCCTTCTGGAACGCGGCGATGGTCGCGTCGGCCATCGACTGCGGCTGGTCGCCACCCTCGATCAGCCAGGTGATCTCGGTCGAACCGCCGGACGTTTCGCTGGAACCGGAGCAGCCGGTCAGGGCGAGAGCAGATGCGACGCCGAGAGCGACGGCGGCGCTGATTCGGATGCTCGTGGTGCGCTTGCTGGGCATTCTTTACCTCCTCGTAAAGACACTGAAGTGTGCTGTGTAAACCGGTTGACGTTCGGGGTGAACCTCAGCGGCGGAACTCAAAGTAGCTGCCGCCCGGACGGTGTGTCAACTGGTTTACGAAACCGTGATCAGGCCACGGCGGTCCTGTTAACCAGTTCACGTCCTCGGTACTCTTGATCCGCCGGCATCGACGTCGGCGGAGAAGGAGTGGGTGATGACTCTCGACCAGCAGGAGCGCGCAAGCTCCTTCCGCCGACCCTCGATGGACGACGTCGCGGCGGAAGCGGGCGTCTCCAAAGGTGCGGTGTCGAAGGTGATCCGCAACGCCTACGGAGTGTCCCCCGCGATGCGCGAGCGGGTCGAAGGGGCGATCGCCCGTCTGGGATACCGTCCCCGGATCGCGGCCCGATCTATGCGCGGTCCGAGCTTCACAATCGGCTTCGAGCTTCCGCAGCTCGGCAACGACTTCTTCAACCAGGTGATGCAGGGCGTCGGCGACACGCTCGCCGGCTCGCAGTACCAGCTGATCATGGCGCCGGGGATCGGCGAGCTCAGGGGTGCACCGGTGCTCGACGCCCTGGCGGACCGGCAGGTGGACGGGATCCTCGCGATCTCGCCGGAGGTGACACCCGAGTGGCTCGAGAACCTCGCCCGCACCATTCCCCTCGTTCTGATCGGACGCCACGACGCCTCTGCCGCGTACGACACCGTGACGAACAACGACGCTGCTGGGGTCGGCCTGGTGATGGACCACCTCCGCGCCCTCACCCACACCAGAATCGCCCATCTGACCGTCCGGCCAGCGATCGATCAGGAGGGCGCTCGAGCGCCGCACGCGATCCGCTTGACGACTTATCTGGATCGGATGCACGAGGACGGCCTGTCGCCTGACGTCGTCTACTGCGACGCTTTCGAGATGGACGCCTACCGAGCGGCGAAGACCCTCATCGAGAAGCCCGATCCTCCGACCGCGATCGTCGCTGGGAACGACACTCTGGCGGTCGGGGCGCTGCGCGCTGTGGCGGAGGCTTCGGGAACTCGTCGAGCGATTTCCGTCGTCGGCTACGACGACATCGACCTCGCCAGTCATCCCTTCTTCTCCCTGACGACGGTGGATCAGTTCGGCGTCGAGGCAGGTCGGGCGGCGATGACGATGCTGCTCGAGCGGATCCAGGGCGGCCGCAGTGAAGCGCGCCACTTCCAGCTCGAACCGGAACTGCGGATACGGACGTCCTCGCGCGTCGCCTCCTCCTGATCGGCCCCGGCGCTGCCGCGCACTCTCAAGCGGGGTCGAAGGGGTTGGAGTTCTGCCCCAGCCGTTTCGGTGCATTGGCGGGGGGATGGGTGAAGGGGGTGGTGAGCACTGGCTCGCCACCCCCTTCGGGTCTTACGTCGTCCGGTTAGCGTCTGACGACGATGACCGAGACGCCCTTCGCTGATGCGACGGTGTCACTTCCTCCGTAGGAGAGGGTGATCTTCTTCGTGCCCGGGCTGAACTTCCCGATCGGGATGGAGACCTTTCCGTTGGAGAGCGTCCCGGTGAAGGTCTTGCCGTCCACCTTGACGGTGACGGTCCCTTCTGCGGTGACGTTCTTCGCGAGCGGCTGGACCCTCACGGCGAGCGTGAAGGACGTGGAGGTCGTCCCTGTGAGCTTGTTCGGCACGCCGATGACCAGTGCGGCCGACTTCACGAACACTGCCGCGCTCGTCGCTGTGCCGGCGGGCCCCGAAGCAGGAGTCGCCGTCACGGAGACGGTGAGGGACTTGCCCTGATCGGCCAAGAGCACACGGTAGGTGGACTTCGTCGCACCGGGGATCGCCGTGCCGTCTCGCAGCCACTGGTAGGAGTAGCTCAGACCGCTCTGGTTCCACTCGCCGGGGTTCGCGGTGAGGGTCTTCCCGACCTGGGGGTCACCGGAGATCGAGGGCGCCGTGGTGGCGACCGGAGCGGTCTGCGGCGCGGCCGTGAAGCTCATCGACTTCTGCAGCGGCAGGTCACGAGAGGACGATCCGACAGAGAGGGTGTACTCACCGTCGACCGTGGTCCACGAGTCGGTGTCCACGTCCCAGATCGAGAGGGGGTGGTTGCTCGCCTCGGAGTCCACGACCACTTCCACCGTGCGCTGCTCACCGGGGGCGAGCTCGAGACGGTCGAATCCGATCAGGCGCTTGCCGGGTTCGTCGGCCGCCTCGGGGAAGGTGAGGTAGACCTGCGGGATCTCCGCTCCGGCGACGTCGCCCGTGTTCTTCACGGTGAAGCTGACGGTGGCGCGAGCGGTGCCGGCGGTCTTGTCGACCTCCGCCTTCGCGCTCAGGTTCGAGTAGGCGAAGTCCGTGTAGGACAGGCCGTGACCGAATTCGAACAAGGGATCGATGCCCTGCTCGTCGTACCACTTGTAGCCGACTTCGAGACCCTCGGTGTAGTCGACCTGACGGATCTCGTCCGAGCCTTCTACGCGGGTGGTCGAGCCGTCTGCGAAGACTCCCGGGTACTGCGCGTTGTCGCCGGTGCCGGTAGGCAGGTCGGTGAGGGCCTTCGGGAAGGTCACGGGCAGCTTGCCGGAGGGGTTCACGTCGCCGAAGAGCAGACCGGCGATGGCGTCGCCGCCACGGTCTCCAGACCACCAGGTCTCCAGGACCGACGGGACGCTGTCGAGCCAGGGCATGAGGACCGGTCCTGCAGTCTGAAGCACGACGGCGGTGTTCGGGTTCGCGGCGGAGACGGCTTCGATGAGCGCGTCGCCGTCCTTGAACAGGTTCAGCGAGTCGAGGTCGAAGAACTCGCCCGCGAAGTTGAAGCCGAAGACGATGACGACGTCGGCGTCCGCAGCCACAGCTGCCGCGGCGGCCGGGTCGCTGCCGTTGTTGTAGACGACGGTGCTGCCGTTCTCGGCTGCGCGTGCCTTGATGGCGTCGAGGGGAGCGACCTGGTGGCAGTCGATGACGGTGGAGGCGAACGTGTTCCCGTAGAGCGGTGACGTGCACGTCGTGCGGGCGCTCACGCCTCCCTGCGCGTAGGCCGGGTCCGCGGTGATCTCATTCGAGGCTGTCGGGCCGATCACGGCGATGGTCTGCGGCTCGTTGCTCAGCGGAAGGAAATCGTCGTCGTTCTTGAGGAGAACGGAGCCCTTCTCCGCCATCTCGAGTGCGACCTCGCTGGAGCGGGCGGTGCGGACGTCGCTGTACCGGCCGGAGTCGGGAAGCTGGAAGTCCTGGATTCCGCTGGCGAACTTCGCGCGGACCACCCGGAATGCCGCGGTGCGGATCTGCTCCGCCGTGATCTCACCGGAGGCGAGCGCGGCGTCGAGAGCGGGGGGAGCGAAGTACTTCGGCAGGCTGAGCTCCTGATCCAGGCCCGCGTCGAGGGCGGCGACGGTCGACTTCTGAGCTCCGTTGTCGGTGACGGCGAAGCCCTTGAAGTCGAGCTGGTCGCGCAGGATCGTGGTCAGCAGCTCCGGGTCCTCGCAGGCGTAGACGCCGTTGAGCTGATTGAAGGAACACATGACACCGGCGGGATCGGCGTCGAAGGCGATCTCGTAGGGCTGCAGGTAGAGCTGATGCAGAGTGCGCTCGTCGATGTTCGACGAGCTGGTTCCCCGGTCGAGTTCCTGCTGGTTGCCGACGAAGTGCTTGAGCACGGAGGCGACGGGCTGACCGGGGTTGCTCTCGCGAAGGGAGGTGACCCATTCGGCGGCGAGGGAGCCGGCGAGCAGCGGGTCCTCGCCCAGGTACTCGGCGTTGCGGCCACCCCAGGGGGTGCGCACGATGTCGATGCCGGGCGCGAAGATCGTGTTGTACTGCTGCTTCCAGGCCTCGTCGGCCATCACGGCGCCCTTGTCGGCGGTGAGACCGAGATCCCAGCTCGAAGCCTGCGAGACGGGAACGGGGAACGCGGTCGTTCCAGTGCCGTAGGCAATGCCCCAGGGCCCGTCGATGTCGGCGTTGAACTGCACGCAGTCGGGGTGCTCGGGGTAGGTGACCGGGGGTCCGGGCGGCTGCCCGAGACCGCCGGCGGTGTTGAACTCCGTGAAGCCCACGTCGTTCGCCGAGGC
Organism: Rathayibacter sp. PhB186; assembly: GCF_003751825.1. Lineage (NCBI taxonomy): Bacteria > Bacillati > Actinomycetota > Actinomycetes > Micrococcales > Microbacteriaceae > Rathayibacter > Rathayibacter sp. PhB186. Next base: position 95,005 of record NZ_RJKO01000010.1, read on the forward strand.
CTCGTTGAGCCACCGGTACTGCTGCTGGATCGTCGATGCGTCCAGGAGCAGGTTGGCGCGGTCCTCGGGGGAGCGAGTCGGGTCCGTCCACGGGCAGTTCGGGTCGACAGCGACCGGAGTCGCGCCCTGCGCCGGGGCCGCGAGGAGCGACTGTCCGGAGAGCAGCACGACGGCGGTGGCCACGATGGCGGCACCACGAGTGAGCGCGGAGCGACGGGCGGATGCCCGGAGGGAGCGGTATCGCCGCGAGGGCGGTGGGGAGTCGGCGGCGAACGCCGACTTTCGGGGAGCACGGAACATGGGTATTACCTCCTTGTAATGACCACCAGGGTTCGAAGACGCCGCCAGGGTGCGGGCGCGCCGAGGGAGCGTCGCGGGCTGGCGACGGGGAGAGAGCGAGCGGACCGTCGGGGTTTTACGGCGCTCGGCTGGGGTAGCAGGCCATACCGTACGGACCTGAGCATCTCCTCGTCAACTGATTTACACTTTTAGTGTGAACTGGTTGACGCTCGGGTCCTCGGCGAGAAGAGTGGGACCTGTTCGGCGGGGGTGCCGTTCGACGGATGTCGAGACAGAGCCTCCGACGTGCTCATCCGATCAAGGAGGATCATGAGGAAGTATCTATTCCCCGCCGCGCTCGCTGCGGCCGCGCTGGTCGTGGGCTCGGTGGCGGCAGTGTCGCCGGCGTCCGCCGCCTCACTCACCTCGGCGGACTTCATCAAAGCCAGTGGGAACGTGCTGAAGACCGGCTCCGGGGCCGGAGACACCATCAATCTGCGCGGCACCAACATCGGCGGATGGCTCACCCAGGAGGACTGGATGTCCCCCCTCGGAGAGTTCGCGACCGATCGCACAGGTTGGTCGGTGAGCGCCTCCACAGGAAGTGGCTCCGAGGCGATCGACGGATCGGGGTCCTCCGAATGGACGACCGCCTCGGGCAAGCGCAACCCGGACTGGCTTCTCCTTGATCTGGGCGCGCCCACCCGCTTCAACCGGCTGACTCTCGACTCGAGCTCAGCAAGCCAGTATCCCCACGCGTTGAGGGTCGAGACGTCCTCGGATGCGACCACGTGGCGCAACGTCGCCGAACAGCCCGGCACGAGCGGGCGCACCACCGTCAAGTTCGTTCAGCAGGACGCGCGGTATCTCCGGCTCACGCAGACGGCCTCCGACGGAGCGGTGTGGTCGGTCGGAGAGCTGAATCTCTTCTTCGATGCGGTTCTCGCGAATCGCCCGTTCACGGCGACGGCCAGCTCTGCGAGTTCCTCTGCTCCACGAGGTGTCGACGGCGATCTGGCGACGACCTGGCAGAGCGGCACACCTCAATCACCGGGGCAGAGCTACACCGTCGACTTCGGCCGCACAGTGGAGATGGACCGGGTCTTCCTCGACTCAGGCGCCGCAGCCTCGAACGACTTCCCTCGACAGTGGGAGATGGCCACCTCCGACGACAACGTGAACTTCACCCCGATCGCCAGCGGGTACGGCACCAACCGCATCGTGGAGGCCGACTTCAAGGCATGGAAGTACGGCCGCTACCTCAAGATCACCTCGAACGGGACTGCCGCCCAGTGGTGGACGATCGCCGACCTCTCGATCGCCGCAGGCAGCAACCTCGACCGCAACGGCTGGTCCGTGACCTCCTCCGTCGGCAGTGACATCAAGAACGCAGTCGACGGGAATCCCGCCACGCGATGGAGCACAGGAGTCGCGCAGGCGCCAGGTCAGTCCGTCCGGATCGACCTCGGATCACTGCAGACCCTGAACAACCTCTCGATCGACACGGCGAAGAACACCACCGACGAGGGTGACTGGGCGCGTGGATACCGGCTGGAGCTCTCGCGAGACGGCGCCAACTGGAAGAGCGTCGCAACGGGAATCGGCGATGTGAAGGTGACCACGATCGGATTCCCCGCTCAGGCCACCCGCTACCTCCGCCTCACGCAAACCGGTTCGGCCCTGCAGTGGTGGTCGATCGGCGAACTGACCGCCGGCCTCTACAGCGACGACTACTCCCTGAACAACACCCTGACCTCGCGCTTCGGCACCGTCGGCGCACAGAAGGTGCTCGACGCCCACCAGGATGCCTGGATCACGGAGAGCGACCTCGACGCCATCGCCGCGACCGGTCTGAACTTCATCCGCGTCCCCATGGGCTGGAGCACCTTCCTCAACCTCGACGGCACCTGGAAGGCCGACCCCTGGAAGAAGGTCGACTGGATCACCCAGGAAGCCTCCGAGAGAGGGATGTACGTCCTCCTGGACCTGCACACCGTCCCCGGCGGCGGATGCCCCTGGGGAAGCTGCGGACGCATCGGCCCCGCACCCAACGGCTTCTGGGGCAACGCGACCTACCAGGACTGGGTCGAGGACATCTGGACCGCCATCGCGAACCGCTACCGCGGCAACCCCGCGGTCGCCGGCTACGACCTCATCAACGAGCCACTGATCGACGCCTACGAGGACGCCGACGACCTCAAGAAGAAGAACGACTACTTCGACCGCCTCTACGACGCCGTCCGCGCAGTCGACCCCGGCCACCTGATCGTGCTCGCGGCCTTCCTCGGCATGGACTCCATCGCCGACCCGGAAACCTACGGCTGGACCAACGTGATGTACCAGCTCCACCCCTACGACATGTCCAGCCCGAGAGACTGGAATGCGCAGAACCGGCTGGTCGAGAACGAGCTCGCCGCTGCACCCTCACGCCTCGCCGACCCAGGAGTCCCGCTGCTCAACGGCGAGTACTCCCTGTACTACAACGACGATCTCTGGGCGAAATGGATGGCCGGCATGAACGCGTCGAACATCTCCTGGTCGAACTGGACCTACAAGGTCCGAGGAGCGGCGAAAGACGCCTTCGGCTACTGGGGCATGTACTACGACAACCAGGCCCCCGTCCCGGTCATCAACAGCGACGATCCTGCGACATTCATCGCGAAACTCAAGCAATTCACGACCGACCACTTCACGAAGAACACCGGCTTCGTCCAGACGGTCAAAAAGTACGCCGGCGGCTTGTCCACCTTCTCGCCGGTCGCCATCAGCCACAGCGGCTGGACGGCGACAGCGTCGACATCCGCGAACGGGACGCCGCCCTCGGCAGGCATCGATGGCCTGAACGGCTCGGCCTGGTACAGCGGTCGTTCGCAGAGCGGAGCGGAGTGGTACCGGATCGACATGGGATCCTCCAAGCGGCTCGCCATGGTGACCCTCGAAACCGCCGCTGGGTCACCCGACGACTACCCGCGCAGCTTCACCATCGAGGTATCGACCGACGGGACGAACTGGAGAACGGCCACAAGCGGCGTGGGCTACGGCTACAAGCGCCCCATTTCGATTCCGCCGACGACGGCCCGGTTCATCCGCATCACCCAGACGGGAGCTGCCACCAACTGGTGGAGCATCGACGAGGTGACGGCGTACTCGTCCTACTGAGACACGTAAGAGGGGGTTCTGCGTCCTCCGCGGGGCAGGGCCCTCTCAGCGTGGTACACCAAGCCATCTGGGGGCGAAAAGGTACTGAAGCTATGGCAAAAAGATCCGTAGTCGCCCGGGAGTGTCATTGCTCGCAGCTTCGATTGGTGAGGAACATTAAGCGCTCACCCGCGACACAAGTTGTCGACCACCGAGCATCGCGGACGACATCGCGCTGCTTGTGCGGGGCCGCCATATTCAGCGGCCGAGGAATTGGACGACGCGAGTTGAGGATTCCGCGTAGGACTGGAAGATACTGCCGTGCCTGGAGTCGAGGTAGCAGACGGGCTCGGAGTTGGTGATCCGTCTGCACGAATCGGTGAACAGCACTAAGGGCACTATGCGGTGGTAATCGCCGTCGGCGATCAGCATGGGCAGGGTGAAGACCAGGAGGTCAGTTGAGCCGCCCATAATGATGTTGACGAGGACGATGACGTGCCAGCGTTCGGTGATCAGGTCGATATGCGGGGGTCATTCTTCACAGGCGTCCCTGTAACGTCACGAGGAAGACCACGAGGAGGCCGCTCCTCGGACTGAGCTCTCGGTAGGCGGAAGAGTCGCTGCCTGTTGACGGTGCTGTCCGTTGCTATGGGATTCAGGCTCAGCGTTTCAACTCGGGGTAGAGGGCCTCGACGGGGGCACTCAGGGCGGCCTTGACCGAGGCCGTGATCTCGTCCGCGATCACCTCGTACTCGCCTGCTTCGACAGCGTCGAACACCTGGGCAACGAGGTTGGCGGGGAACATCTTCGGGCCGTTGGCGTGGGCGGCCATGGCGGTGTCGACATAGCCGACATGCACGCCGACGACGAGAGTGCCGTTTGGTTCGAGTTCCAGACGCAACGAGTTCGTCGCCGACCAGAACGCGGCCTTCGAAGCGCTGTAGGCGCCGCCGAAGGCATACCAGCTCGCGACCGAGTGCATGTTGATCAGCACCGACTCTCGATTCCCGGTCAGCACCGGGACGAAGGCTTTCGTAAGCAGCACGGGGGCGAAGAAGTTGATCTCCATCGTGGCCCGGAGGTCATCGACCGAGAGGTCGAGAAGATTCGCCGTCGGCGGCAGCATGCCGGCGTTGTTGATCAGCACGGTGACATCGCGAGCAGCAGCAACCGCCGCGTCTACAGAGCGCGGGTCGGCGACGTCGAGCGCGAGCGGCACGACCCGGTCGTCGTCCCATTTGCGCGGGTTGCGGGCGGTGGCATAGACCTTGGCGGCGCCGCGGGCGAGGGCGCCGGCAACGAACTCGGATCCGATCCCGCCGTTGGCTCCGGTCACCAGAACGACGGCTCCGAGAAGTGAGTGCATGAACTGCTCCTTGACGAGGGATGGGATGTGACGAGGTGGGGACGGACTGGGCGGAAGTGACTGGTTTGATCAGTCGTCCATGGCGATGACGATCTTGCCGCGCAGGCCCCCGCGCTCGAGGGCGGTGAGCGCAGCGGGGGTCTGCGCGAAGGGGAACACGCGGCCGACAACGGGATGCAGCACTCCCGCCTCGACCAGCGCCGCGATTTCGGCAAGTTGGCGGCCGTCGGCGTGCATGAACAGGAAGGTGTACTTCACGCCGAGTCGCCGCGCCTGCCAACGAATGGACGCGCTGAGGCCCCCGATCGCAAGCCGAAGGCCTGGGTTGAGGCCGAGCGCGCGAGCGAACGCCGGGTCTGGGGGTCCGGCGATGCCGATCGCGCGCCCGCCCGGGCGCAGCACCCGCAGCGACTTCTCTAGGTTCTCCCCTCCGATACCGTCGACCACGAGGTCGTAGCCCTGAAGGACCTGCTCGAATCGCTGCGAGCGGTAGTCGATCACCTCGTCGGCACCGAGCTCGCGGAGCCACTCGGCGTTCGAGCCGCTCGCAGTCGTGGCGACGTACGCTCCAAGGCCCTTCGCGAGCTGGATGGCGATTGAACCGAAGCCGCCTGCGCCGCCGTGGATCAGCACACGACTGCCCGCAGTGACGTCACCGCTTTCCACCAGCGCCTGCCATGCGGTGAGAGCGACCAGCGGCAACGATGCGGCGTCGACCATGGATAGCGACGCGGGCTTGAGTGCTACGTCGGCATCGGCGATCGCGATGCGCTCAGCGAAGGTTCCAATGCGAAAATCGGTAGGACGGGCGAAGACCTCGTCACCGACCGCGAACTGGGTGACGGCCGGGCCGATGGATTCGACCACTCCGGCGACGTCGTGGCCGAGAGTCAACGGCAGCTCATAGCGGAGCATCGCCTTGAACTCACCCTCAGCGAGCTTCACGTCGAGGTGGTTCACGCCAGCAGCGTGTACGCGTACCAGCAGATCGTGCTCGCCCAGGATCGGCTCGGGAACATCCGTTTCTGTGACCTCACCCTTGTACCGGGTAATCGTGTAGGCCTTCATCGGGTTCATCTCCTCAGTTTTTATGAGCGTACTCATTTGCGAGTGCGATCGCAAGTGACTGAGGTGGGTCAGCGCTGTAGAATGGACTCCTGATGACCTCCCCCGCCAGCTCAGCTCCCGGCCGCCGCGAACGCAACAAACAGCAGAAGCTCGACCGCATCACCGCGGCCGCCGACGAGCTGTTCAGTCGTCGCGGCGTCGACGACGTGACAACGCAGCAGATCGCCGACGCGGCCGACATCGGCACCGGCACCCTTTTCCTCTACGCCCGCAACAAAGCCGAGCTGCTGCTGCTGGTACAGAACACCCACTACGCCCAAGCGATCGAAGTCGGCGTTCGAGCCTCCGCAGCGGCTTCATGTCCACTCGACGCCGTCATGGCCCTCGTCGAGCCCGTCGTCGAATGCAACCGTAGGCAAATCGAGAACGGTCGTACCTACCTCCGCGAGATCGTCTTCGGCGACGCTGAAGAACCACACCACCGCGTCGGGCTCGAACTCATGCAGCGGGTCGATACCGCCTACGCCGACATCCTTCAGCGGGACGGCCGACTGACAGCAGAAGATGCGGCGCTGCTCGCTCGTACCATCTCGGCCACCGCCTTCGTGAGCCTGGCATCGCCGATGCACGTGCACTCCACCAACCAGGAGATCTGCGACGACATCCGCGAGCAGATGCGAGTCGTCCTTCGCACGTGACTGACAGTGCGGAGGAATTGGTCTCTGCATGACCCTCCACAGCGCCGAGGTAATACAGCTGCGAAGGACGTCGCGGTCGCAGCGGGCCGGAGCCGTGCAGCTACACCCAGGTCTCGGCGCGGTACTCCGCCTTGACTCGGCGCACCGTGCCGGAGCGGCCTCGGAGGATGATGCTCTCCGTCTGGATCAGTGATCCCTTGCTGCGGACGCCACGGAGAAGGCCTCCGTCAGTGACCCCCGTCGCGACGAAATAGGTGTTGTCGCTGCGAACGAGGTCGTTCGCGTGGAGCACCTGGCCGAGGTCGTGTCCTGCGGCGAGGGCTCGCTGGCGTTCCTCGTCGTCCTTGGGCAGGAGGAGGGCCTGGATCACTCCGCCGAGCGCCTTGATCGCGCAGGCGGTGATGATGCCCTCGGGAGTGCCGCCGGTTCCGACGCACATGTCGATCCGGGAGTCGTGGCGGGCGGCGTTGATGCCGCCGGCGACGTCTCCGTCGAGGAGGAGGCGCGTGCTCGCCCCGGCGGCACGGATGTCGTCGATCAGCTGGGCGTGGCGGGGTCTGTCGAGCACGGCGATGCGCATCTCCTCGACGTGCTTGCGCTTGGCGCGAGCGAGCGCCCGGATGTTCTCGCCGATCGGACGGCGGATGTCGACGACTCCCACTCCTTCGGGGCCGGTGACGAGCTTGTCCATGTAGAAGACGGCGGACGGATCGAACATCGATCCGCGGTCGGCGACGGCGATCATCGAGAGCGCGTCCTGCCGTCCGGCTGCGGTCAGGGATGTCCCGTCGATGGGGTCCACGGCGATGTCGCAGGCGGGGCCTGATCCTGATCCGACGATCTCGCCGTTGAAGAGCATCGGCGCGTCGTCCTTCTCGCCCTCGCCGATCACCACGAGGCCGGAGAAGTCGACGGTGCCGAGGAACGCGCGCATCGCGTCGACGGCGGCGCCGTCGGCAGCGTTCTTGTCGCCCTTGCCGATCCAGGGGCTCGAGCGGATCGCTGCCGCTTCGGTCGCTCGCACCAGCTCCATTCCCAGGTTGCGGTCGGGGTGCTGGTAGACGGGGGCGCTGTCGGAGGTCACGTCGTCGGTCCTTTCGAGGTGGCTGAGGTACGAGCGGCGGCCGATCCGAACGCGTCGTTTTGTATCACCAGTCCTCATGGTACTGTCTGTACGTACAGACCGTATGTTGCTGGCAAGCGCATCGGTGACGACGCCGGCGGGACCACCCGCGGCCGGGTGCTCTGCTGCGCAGGCGTCCACTTCCCCCTTCCACGCATTCGTGACCAAAGGATTCGTATGTCAGCGACGACGAGCATCCGCGCTCAAGGACCCGAGCCGCATTCGTTCATCGAGAAGATCGGCCTGCCCAAGCCCCTGGTCTGGGGATTCGTCGGCCTGCTCCTGTTCATGATCGGAGACGGCGTCGAGTCGGGCTACATCGCCCCCTACCTCGCCGACAACGGCGCGGGATCCGAGACCAATGCCGCGGTCATCATCACCGTCTACGGCCTCATGGTCACTCTCGGATCCTGGCTCTCCGGTGCCCTGTCCGACGTCTGGGGACCTCGGCGGGTGATGATCATCGGCCTCGTCCTCTGGGCCGGTCTTCAGGTCGTCTTCCTCGCGGTCGCGCTGCCGTCGGAGAACTTCACGCTGATGCTGATCGTCTACGGACTCCGCGGCATCGCCTATCCGTTCTTCGCCTACGGGTTCCTCGTCTGGGTCCTCGGCGCCAGCCCCGCGCACCGCCTCGGCTCGGCCGTCGGCTGGTTCTACTTCGCGTTCACCGGCGGCCTGCCAACCCTCGGCTCCCTCGTCGCCTCCGGCACCGTTCCTCTTCTCGGCGCCTATGAGACCTTCTGGATCTCGCTCGGCCTCGTCGTCCTCGGTGGACTCGTCTCCCTCGTGGGGCTGCGCAAGGCTCGCGGCGGCGGCCGTCTCGCCGCCCCCGGCGTGAGCACGGGTCGCAGTCTCGTGAACAGCGTCGCGATCGCCTTCACTCAGCCCCGCGTCGGCCTCGGCTGCCTGGTCAGAGTGGTCAACACCGCCCCGCAGTTCGGGCTGTTCGTGTTCTTCCCCACCGTCTTCGCCGTCGACCTCGGTTTCGGCACTGCCGGCTGGCTGCAGCTCGTCTTCATCCTCGGAGCGGCGAACATCTTCGCGAACCTCTTCTTCGGCGTCCTCAGCGACCGGCTCGGATGGCACCGCACGCTGCGCTGGTTCGGCTGCATCGGCTCGGCCGTGAGCGTGCTCGCCTTCTACTTCCTCCCCATGTACGTCAGCGACCAGTACTGGGTCTCCGCCCTGTGCGCAGCACTGTTCGGGATCACCCTCGCCGGATTCACCCCGATCTCCGTCCTGATGTCGCTGATGGCCCCCGGCCAGAAGGGCAACTCGATCGCGGTGCTCAACCTCGGCGCCGGAGCGGCCACGTTCATCGGACCGCTGATCGTCGCGCTGTTCCTGGCACCCCTGGGCGCCGGCGGCGTGACCATCATCTTCGCGGCGCTCTACGTCCTCGCCGGAGTCTCCGTCCGCTGGCTCCGAGTCCCGGAGGAGGCGCAGCGCGTCGTCGCCGAGGGCAGGACCCTCGACGACATCGCCGAGACCAGCACCCCTCCCGCCGGTCGATAGCAGGACCAGGGGCAGGCGGCACTCGCTCCTGCCCGATCACAGGACCGCCGTCGCGGCGGCATCCCACCTCTCGCCGCACCCGGCGCCACATCGTGAAAGGACACCCTCATGCCTCTCGTCAGCGGTATCGACGTCATCAACGAATGCACCTCCCGAGGCCTCGTCGCCGGTGCGTTCAACACCACCAACATCGAGACCACGATGGGGATCGTCGACGCCATCGAGCGCGTGGGCGTTCCCACCTTCATCCAGGTCGCCCCGACCAACGTCGCCCTCTCCGGCTACGAGTACATCTACGACATGGTCAGCCGCCGCCTCGCGACGACCGACGTCCCGGTCGCGCTTCACCTCGACCACGGCAAGGAGCTCTCCGCCGTCGAGGGCGCTCTCGCCGCCGACTTCACCTCGGTCATGATCGACTACTCCGAGTACCCCTACGAGGAGAACGTCGCCGTCTCCGCCCAGGCGCGCGCACTGTGCGCTCCCGAGATCGCTCTCGAGGCGGAGCTGGGCAGCATCGGCGGGAAGGAGGACGACGTCGCACCGGAGCACGCGAGCACGACCGACCCCGACCAGGTGAAGCACTTCATCGACGCCGTCGGCTGCGACATGCTCGCCGTGTCCGTCGGCAACCAGCACGGCTACGTCCCCCACGCGAAGATCGACTTCGACCTGCTCGCTCAGGTCCGCGCCGCCAGCAGCGTCCCCCTCGTCATCCACGGCGGCTCGGGCCTCCCCGACGAGCAGCTCGCGCGGCTGCACGAGTTCGGTGTCGTCAAGGTCAACGTGGCCAGCGACCTCCGCAACGCGATGATCCGCACCTTCGGCGAGGCGTACAACGCCAACAACAGGGAAGCCTCCCTCATCCGGGTGTCCACGAACGCCGTCACCGCCATCTCGGACGTCGTCGAGCGCCGCATCCGCACCCTCAACCCCTCCGTCGCGTAACGAGGTACCGAAGTGCTTCCCACGATCACGGTCGACGTCGGAACGACGAGCGTCAAGCTGTGCCTGTTCGACGCCGCGGGTGTGCTGATCGCCTCCGCGCGACACAGCACACCCACGACGAAGGACACGTGGGGAGAGATCTACGACGTCGAGGCCCTGCAGGGCATCGTCTGCGCCTTCATCAGCGAACTCGATCCCTCCAACCGGGCGAGCGTCGCCCGCATCGCGATCACCGGGGTGGGGGAGTCCGGGGGGCTCGTCCTCCCGGACTGCTCCCTCGCCTCACCGATGATCCTCTGGCACGACCACCGCGGCGCCGACCGCCTCAGCAGGCTCACCGATTCCGACCGGACCCTCGTCTACCGGGCGACAGGTCTGCCGGTCAACGCGAACTACGGCCTGTCCAAGGTCGCGTGGGCGGTGGAGGAGGCGGGCGAGAACGCCTCGACCGCTCACTGGCTCAACGTCGCCGAGTTCCTCGCCGCGACTCTGACCGGGCAGCGCTGGTCGGAGTACTCCCTCGCCAGCCGCACCATGGCCCTCGACCTGACGGAGAAGACGTGGTCGCCGGAGATCGCGGCGCTGCTGGACCTCGACGTGGACGTGTTCCCGGAACTGCGCACCGCTGCCCACGGCTCGCCCCTGACCGCTCGCGCCGCTCGGGACCTCGATCTTGCGGAGAGCGTCGTCGTGCACGTCGCCGGCCACGACCACATGGTCGGGGCGATCGGGGCCGACCTGCGCGAGAACGAGCTGCTGAACTCCACCGGCACCACCGAAGGACTGCTCTTCCACCGGAGCGTCCCCGATCTCGACGACGCGGCTGCGCTCGCCAAGCTCGCCAACGGCATCTCCTGCACGGGTGCCGAGTACACCCTCTTCGCCTCCATCCCCACGGGAGGCTCCGCGTTCGCGACGCTGCAGTCGATGCTCGCGATCGACGCCGCCGACCTGACGGCAGGCATCGACGCCGCCCACCGCCGCTACCTCGCCGGCGACGTGGACCTCGACAGGATCCCCCTCGTCCTCCCTCGGTTCCGGGGGAGCCCCCCGCCCACCAAGGACGCGGCCGCGCGCGGGATCATCGCCGGCCTCCGCACCGATACGACTCGCGACGAACTCGTCCTCGGCTGCTTCCTCGGGATGGTCCGGCAGTTCCAGGACGTCCTCTCCCTCTTCCCGCTGCGACCCGAGCGCATCAAGGTCATCGGCCCGGCCGGCCGCAACCCGCTCTGGCTCCAGCTCAAGGCCGACCTGCTCGACACGACCCTCAGCGTCTCGCAGTTCCCCGAGGTCGTCTCCCTCGGCGCCCAAGCGCTGGCCTCCGGGACCACCGCCCGGTGGGAGGACTGCGACCCCCGGGACGTGCTCCCCGACTCCCCTCGGCACGACCTGCTCGCCCAGTGGTGCGAGCGGACTGCCCCCCAGTGGGAGCACCTCAAGGGAACCCCCGCATGAGCCCGCGCACGCTTGCGCGCTGTGCACTCCGTTCGACGACCCAGAAGCGAGGCGACGATGCTGATCGCGGGAATTGACTCCTCCACGCAGGCCTGCAAGGTCACGGTGCGCGATCTCGCGACCGGGATGCGCGTGCGTGAGGGGAAGGCCTCTCATCCGCCGCAGACCCTCGTCCACCCCGACGCCTGGTGGACCGCGCTTCTGACCGCGGTGCGTCGCGCAGGAGGGCTGGACGACGTCCTCGCGATCTCGGTCAGCGGCCAGCAGCACACCCCGGTCTTCCTGGACTCGACCGGAGCGGTCGTCTGCGAGTCACCGCTGTGGAACGACACCGGCTCGCACGCCCAGATGGTCACCCTCAACGCCGAAGTCGGCCGAGACGAGTGGATCCGGCGCACCGGCCTGCCGATCACGCTCTCCGACACCGTCGTCAAGCTGCGGTGGCTGCGAGACACGGATCCCGACGCCGTTCGCCGCACCGCGGCCGTGGCGATCGTGCACGACTGGCTGACCTGGCGCCTCCGCGGCTTCGGCGCCGGAACCGGCGGGCTCGATGCGCTGGTCACCGACCGCTCCGAAGCGAGCGGGACGGCGTACTGGTCCGGAGCCACGAACGAGTACGACATGGGGCTCTTCGAGCACGCGTTCGGGAAGACCGCGCTGCTGCCCGAGGTCCTGCACCCCCTCGCCACCGCCGGCGTCACCGGTCCCGGCATTCCCGGTATCCCCGCCGGACTGCCCATCGGCGTCGGCAGCGGCGACAACGCTGCCGCCGCCCTCGCTCTCGGACTGGACGACGGCGACGCCGTCCTCTCCCTGGGCACCTCCGGCGTCGTCTACACCCGCTCCGCCGTGCCCGTCCACGACTACGCCGGCTACGTCTGCAACTACGCCGACGCGACCGGCGAGCACCTCCCGCTCGTCGCCACGCTCAACGCAGCCAGGAACTTCGAACTCGCAGGAGGACTGCTGGGCTGCACGTACACCGAGCTCTCCGATCTCGCTCTGGAAGCGGAACCCGGCGCGGGAGGGCTCACTCTCTTGCCGTACTTCGAAGGCGAGCGCACACCGGACCTCCCTCACGCCCGAGGGTCTTTGCACCAGGCGTCACTGACCAATCTCACCCGGCCCAACTTCGCTCGAGCGGTCATCGAGGGGACACTCGCCAGCCAGGTCGAGATGCTCGATGCCCTGCGCGACTGCGGCATCCGGCCCCAGCGCCTCCTGCTCATCGGAGGCGCCGCACAGAGCCCGGCCGTGCAGCAGATCCTCACCCAGATGGTCGACGTTCCCGTCGTCGTGCCGGACCTCGACGAGTACGTCACCAAGGGCGCCGCGATGCAGGCCGTCGCAGCGCTGTCCGGCTCCTTCCCGACCTGGGCTGCCGTCTCGGCGGAGCTCGCTCCCTCCGTTCTGCATCCGCGGATCGTCGAGCAGCACAACGCGGCGAAAGCCGCCCTCGGCTACGACGACACCGCTCCCGCTGCCAGCCTGACCGGAGGCGTGCCGCGGTGACGTCCCCGCTCTCGTCGCCGCGACGACCGGCATGACGTCTGGAACGAGCGCGCCGGTTCCGGGTCCTCGCCGCGGAGGCCCTGTCGCGCGCTCCGGGCAGGGAGCGGGAAGAATGGGGACAGGAGAAGGGGAGGTGGCGCCTGTGCGCAGCACGGGGCGGACAGCCGTGGCCTGCGGTGTCGACATCGGCAGCACCAACATCAAGATTGTCGCGATGGACGCGGACGGTCATGTCGTGGCACGCGCGAGCCGTCCCACTCCGCGCGGTGCCCGGACGCCGTCCATCGATGCCGGGGCCCTCTTCCGGTCGATCGAGCAGATGATCGTCGCCCTCTGCGCGGAGACGCTCGAGGTGCACGCGATCTGTGCCGCGGGAGTGGGGGAGGACGGTGTCCTCGTCGACTCGGCACTGGCTCCCCTGACCGAGGCGCTGGCCTGGTTCGACCCTCGCCGGCAGAGCATCTTCCGCTCGCTGCGACCGCGTCTTCACGCCGATGACACGTTCGATGCCGAGACCGACCCCGTCCGAACGCTCGTCGGGTGGAGATGGGCGCGGGCACAACCGTCGGGCGGCGACGCCGCGCACTGGATCGCCCTCGCCGATTACGCCGGCGTCGTCTGGAGCGGTCGACCGTACCTCAGCGACACCCTGGCCTCCCGGACTGCGGCGTGGCGCTCACGGGACAGGGCCTGGGCGAGCGATCGAGTCGATCTGACACTCGGATCAGCGGATCTGCTGCCGGTCGTCGTCCGCACCGGCGACGTCGTCGGGGATCTGCGGTCCCCGCTGCTGCGCGACTCCGGGGCGCTCGCTCCCGATGCGATCGTGGTCGCCGGCGGCCACGATCACCCCATCGGAGGATGGGGCGTGGATCAGATCGCCCCCGGTGCCGTGCTCGACTCGATGGGGACGGCGGAGGTCGTCGTGATCCAGTCGCCCCGGAAGGGCGCGAAGCGCCACGACTACGTCGACGTCGCGCCGGGGATCCGCTCCGCCGGCACGACGCTCCTCCGGGTCGAGGAGCTCGCCCGGAACGTCGCGTGGGCCTCTCAGGATCCTGCGGTCGCCGCCCAGATCCACGCGATCCTCACCGACGAGCTCCGCCCGCTCGCCGTCCTGGACTCGGGGTACTTCGTTCCTGGACGACGAGGGGGAGGGCGGCCGTCCTATTCGCTCGACGCTCCTCGCGACCCACGCGCTCGCGCTTCGGCCGTGCTCGGTGCCCTCGCCCTCGCTGGACGGGACGCCGTCGACGCCGTCCGCAAGGACGCCTCCGAGCCGACGGAGGTCCGACTGGCCGGAGGGTGGGTCCACTCTCCGGGCTGGGTGAGGATCAAGACCGACGTCAACGGGTACAGCACGACACCGGTCTACGAGCCGGAGGTCACCGCCGTCGCCGCGGCTCTACTGGGTGCACACGCGCGGGGATGGACCCCGAATCCGTCGATCGTCTTCGGCGGGTCGGCCGTCCGGTTCTGACCGGTCCGGGCGGCCGGCTCGTCAGCTCGCGGAGACCATCACCTCGAGCGGGACGACGTCCGTGAGGACCCAGGTCTCGTAGTAGTCGAACCGGAACTCGTTCTGATCCCACGACCAGGAGCGGACCCGCAGCACGGGGTCGTCGGCGCCGATCCGCAGATGCGAGGCCACGTGCTGCGGGGCCCTCATCGAACGGATGACCCGGTGCGCGCCGCTGGTCGTGAACCCCGCCCGGCGCAGAGTGCTGTCGACGGAGCCGGTGCCGTCGAGGACGTCGTCCGCGCTCGAGATCGTCCGGGCCACCTCGTCCGGGAACCAGTTCGTGCTGAACATCGCGAGAGTGCCGTCCAGGGAGCGCACCCGCTCGAGCGCGAAGACCGGAGTGCCGGCGTCGATCTGCAGCGCCTCGGCGGCGTGCTCCGGCGGGACCAGGAAGCGTGCGTCCACCACCTCGGTCGTGATCCCGGTGCGGCCGTGACGCAGCTGCGAATCGAGGAACCCCTGAGTGTCCTGCACGGTCCACCCCGAGGTCTTCTCCGGCGCGGCCGCGAAGACCCCTCTCCGCGCAACCCTCCGCGCGAAGCCCTCGTTCTCCAGCTTCGTCAGGGTCTGGCGGACGGTCGCGCGCGACAGCCCGAACTCCCGGCCCAGCTCGAGCTCGCTCGGCAAGCGCTCGTCGGTCGGGATCTCACCGGCGGTGATGCGTCGTTTCAGGATGCTGAACAGCTGCTCGTAGTAGGGCACCGGCGATGCGCGCTCGATGATCTGCGCCATCACGTTCTCCAATCGGCGTCGACGGCCCGCTGAACGCGGTCCTCGGACAGTAACGCACGGACAGTCTCAACATGCCATACAAAAGGCTTTTCCTGTCTGCACGAGGAGGCGCGGGAGCTGTTTCCGCGTCCCTCGCGGAACAGATGGCGTCGGACTGTTGACGCTGTGAATGTACTGACCGTATGATTCGTTCCGTTCGGCCAGTACGTCCTGTACGTACCAACTCCTGAAGCACCGTCGCTCATCTGGAAGGTTCAATGATGCACACCCGACCACAGCACCGGAGGG
The DNA here is from genome assembly GCF_003751825.1 of Rathayibacter sp. PhB186. Lineage (NCBI taxonomy): Bacteria > Bacillati > Actinomycetota > Actinomycetes > Micrococcales > Microbacteriaceae > Rathayibacter > Rathayibacter sp. PhB186. The sequence continues at coordinate 110,655 of NZ_RJKO01000010.1, forward strand.
CAGCGTTCCGATTCCTCGGAATCGCCGCCGCCGGCTCCCTCCTCGCCGGAGGACTCGCCGCCTGCTCCACCGACAACGCGGGCACCAGCGCCGACGGTGACGTGACGATCAACGTCGCCCTGGCCGCCAACCCGCAGATGAAGACCGCGGAGTCGCTCATCAGCGACTTCGAGGAGAAGAACCCGGGCATCACGGTGAAGTTCACCACGCTGCCCGAGAACGACCTCCGCCCCACTGTCACCAAGGACGTGGCCACGAAGGCCGGGCAGTTCGACGTCGCCATGATCGGCTCCTACGAGGTCCCCATCTGGGCTCAGAACGGTTGGATCGTTCCGCTCGACGACTACGCGAGCGAGGACGCGGCCTGGAACGAGGCCGACCTCACCGCGCCGATCAAGGACATCGTCTCCGACGACGGCACCCTGTACGCCGCACCGTTCTACGGCTCGTCCTCCTTCCTGTTCTACCGCAAGGACCTCGCCGAGAAGGCCGGCGTCACCATTCCCGAGAAGCCCACGTGGGACGAGGTCGCCGCTGCGGCGGCCGCGATGGACGACGACGCGGCCGGTGTCTCCGGCATCTGCCTGCGCGGGCTCGCGGGCTGGGGCCAGAACCTCGCCTCGCTCACCACCGTGATCAACACCTACGGCGGCAGCTGGTTCAACGAGGACTGGGAGCCCCAGCTCACTTCTCCCGAGACCAAGGAAGCTGTGCAGTTCTACGTCGACCTGCTCCGTGAGCACGGCCAGCCCGACGCCGCCAAGGACGGCTGGGAAGGCTGCCTGCAGCAGATGAGCCAGGGCACCACCGCCATGTGGTACGACGACACCGTCTTCGCAGGGTCCGTCCTCGACCAGGCCACGCCCGAGGTCGAGCCGAACATCGGCTTCGCGATGGCACCCACCGGACCCTCCGGTCTCGCCTCCGGCTGGCTCTGGTCCTGGGGCCTCGGCGTCACCTCGAGCAGCAAGAACCCCGACGCGGCCTGGAAGTTCATCTCCTGGGTGACCAGCGAGGACTACATCGAGCTCGCGGGAGAGAAGGCCGGCTGGGACTCGATCCCGCCCGGATCCCGCACCTCGACGTACGAGATCCCCGAGTACACCGAGGCCGCCTCGCGCTACGCGGACCTCACTCTCGCCTCCATCGAGGCCGCGAACCCCAACCAGCCCACGGTCGACCCGGTTCCGTACACGGGAGTGCAGTACGTGCAGATCCCCGAGTTCGTGGACATCGGCGACTTCGTCTCGCAGCAGGTCGCCGGTGCGATCAGCGGCTCCCAGACGGTCGACGAAGCCCTGCAGAAGAGCCAGGACTACGCCACCGAAGCCGTGACCTCCGCCGGCTACCTCAAGTAGCACACCCCTGCTCCGCCCGCGGGTCCTCTCACCGGACCCGCGGGCGGGGCCCTCCTGATCGGACCCTCATGGCCTCCACCACGATCTCTCCCGCCCCGCCCGTCGTCCGTCCGCCCACCGTCTCCCGACGCGAGCGCTGGAATCTGCGCGGACCGCTGCTGCCGGCGCTGATCTTCACTCTCGTCATCACCCAGATCCCCTTCGTGATGACCCTGATCTACAGCTTCCAGGACTGGAACCTGCTCGGCGGCCGCCCTGCCACCTTCAATGCCGGCGCCAACTTCCTCTCCACCTTCAAGGACGAGATCTTCTGGAAGTCGATCGGCAACACCACCCTGATGACCGGCATCTCCACGATCGCCTGCATCGTCTTCGGCCTGCTCCTGGCCCTCCTGCTCAACCACTCCTTCCCCGGCCGCGGCCTGGCCCGCACCCTCGCCATCACGCCCTTCTTCGTCATGCCCGTGGCCGTCACCCTCTTCTGGCGCTCCGCGATGTTCGACCCCGGCTTCGGCCTGTTCGGCTGGATCTCCCGCAGCCTCGGCCTCCCCCCGATTTCCTGGCTCAGCGAGTACCCGCTCGCCGCGCTGATCATCCTGCTCACCTGGCGCTTCACCCCCTTCGCGCTGCTGATCCTCATCGCCGGACTCCAGTCCGCGCCTCAGGAGCAGCTCGAGGCGGCCCGAGTGGACGGCGCAGGACCCCTGCGCCAGTTCTCGGCGATCCTCGTCCCGCACCTGCGGCCCTACATCGAGCTCACCGCGCTCCTGCTGGCCATGAACCTCATCCAGACGTTCGGCGAGATCGCACTGCTGACCGCCGGCGGCCCCGCCTACGCGACCACCAACATCACGTACTACATCTATCTGAAGGGGTTCAACTCCTTCGACTTCGGAGCGGCGTCCGCCTTCGGCGTCGTCACGCTCGTCCTCACCATCGCGCTCATCCTGCCCGCACTGCGCCTGCTGTCCGGCATCTTCCAGAAGGAGGGGCGACGATGACCGCCACCCTGATCACCCCGCCCAGCACCGTCACCGAGACCGAGCGGAAGCCCCGGCCCCGCAGCGCGATCCGCGTGCACCGCACACCGTCCAAGCGCATCGCGAGCGCGCTCATCGGACTCGGCGGCTGGATCGGCAGCCTGATCCTCTTCCTCCCCATCGCCTACATGGTGCTGAAGAGCTTTCAGACGGAGCCCGACGCGGCCGCCGCGGTTCCCAAGCTGATCTTCACCCCGACGATGGAGAACTACGCGGGCGTCTTCGAAGCGGGATTCTGGCCGTACGCGATCAACTCCCTCGTCGTCGTCGGCGTCTCCACACTGCTCGTCATCGTCCTCGCGGTCCCCGCCGCCTACGCGCTCTCCGTGCGCCCCGTGGAGAAGTCGCAGGACGTCCTCTTCTTCTTCATCTCCACCAAGATGATGCCCATCGCGGCAGCGATCATCCCCGTCTACGTCGTCGCGACGGCGCTGGGCGTCCTCAACACACTCGGACTGCTCATCGTGATGCACCTCGGGATGAACCTTCCGCTGGGCATCTGGATGATCCGGTCCTTCATGCAGGAGCTCCCCGGCGAGATCATGGAGGCCGCCGCCGTCGACGGCGCCTCCCGCTGGAGGGCGCTGCGCTCGATCATCCTGCCGCTCTGCCGACCCGGCATCGTCTCCACCGCGCTCCTGTGCGCCGTGTTCTCGTGGAACGAGTACTTCTTCGCCCTGAACCTCACGAACTCGAACTCGACCCTTCCGCTGTTCCTGCAGAAGTTCTTGAGTTTCGGAGAGCTCTACACCGCCCACGTCGCCGCAGTCGCGACCCTCGTCAGCATCCCCGTCGTCATCGCCGGATGGATCGCCCAGAAGTCCCTCGTCCGCGGCCTCCTCTTCGGCGCGGTCAAGTAGATCCGGCGGAGGGGGGCGCTCGACCCCTCCGCCCGCGCATCAGGTCTCGTGATCCGGTGCGTCTGGACAGTACGTACAAGAAGAAGTAGAGTCGCCTCTGGCACTCACCACTCGCCTGATCCGGGCGGCGCGGCGAGTCCTCAGGGCCGAGGATTCTCTTCAGCCACGACCGATGAAAGGTATTCACATGCGCGCAGTGGTTCTCGACGGCAAGGGCTCGATCGACGTCACGGAGCTGCCCGACCCGGTAGCCGGCTCCGGTGAGGTCGTCATCGCCCCCGAGGTCGTCGGTATCTGCGGAACCGACATCCACCTCGCCTCCGGCGACTATCCGACCGGCACCTTCCCGGTCGTTCCGGGACACGAGTTCGCAGGGACCATCGTCCAGGTCGGACCCGACGTCGACGGCTTCTCCGTCGGCGATCGCGTCTGCGTCGACCCCAACGTCGCCTGCGGCCACTGCGACCAGTGCGTCGCCGGTGCCACCAACCTGTGCCGCAACCTCGTTCCCATCGGCGTCACCTCCAACGGCGCCGTCGCCGAACTCGTCAGCGTCCCCGTCGGAGTCGTCTTCGCCCTTCCCGAGGGCATCGACTGGACCACCGGCGCCCTGATCGAGCCCCTCGCCTGCGTCCTGCACGCCCTGGACCGGGTCGACTCCGTCTCCGGACAGCGCGTCCTCATCTACGGCGCCGGCTCGATCGGCCTGCTCGCCGCCGCCCTCGTCCGCGCCCGCGGAGCATCCACCATCGATGTCGTCGAGCCCAGCCCGGTCCGGCGCCAGGCCGCCCTGGAGTTCGGCGTCGATGCCGTCTTCGCGCCGGGCGAGCGGGCGACCGAGCGCGACATCGACCTCGTCATCGAAGCCAGCGGACATCCCACCGCCGTCTCGGACGCTCTCGTGCGCCTCGCCGAGCGGGGCACGCTTCTGCAGATGGGCGTCGTCAGCCCGACCGCCTCCATCGACCTCTTCCCCTACGACCTCTTCGACCGAGAACTGAAGATCATCGGATCGCAGTCCCTCGCGACCTCTTACCCGGCGGCGGTCGAGGACATCACGTCCCTCCCCGAGCTCGCCGAGCGCATGGTGACTCACACCTTCGGCCTCGCCGAGTACGCGGAAGCGCTCGCGGCCGCCAGCTCGGAGTCCGCGCGGAAGGTCCACATCTTCCCCCAGCGCTGACGAAAGCCTGCGTCGTCAGCGCGCGGGACACCCGCGAGAAAGGAACGGCCCGAGTCCTCACGAGGGCCGTTCCACTCACCAATTCACGTCCCTCCGTGAACTGAGCACATCGCGAGCCGCCGTGCTCGGAAACCCTGCAGGTCTCGGGTCCCCGCCGATCGCGGCGACGGCTTCGGTGATGGTGCTGCACGAGCAGTTCGCGAGCTGGGCCTGCCCTCAGCCCAGGGATGGGTCGGCCAAGCACGGCCGGCGCGAAGCGTGCGACCCTAAGGACTGCATGTCAGTAAACTGAAATGTTCTCGATTAGGAGCGGCGATGGAGGCGCCCGGGGGAGCGCGCAAGCCCTACCCCGCCCTCGACGGGCTTGCGTACCGTCGCTGACGACCCGCACCACTCCTCGAGGCACCGGACCGGTGCAGAACAGGTGACAGCACATGACTCGCGAGCAGAACATCGCCGCCCAGCAGGCCTTCGGCGAGGCGGTCAACGCCGGCGACTTCGCCGCGTTCGACGCACTCGTCGCGCCCGACTCGGTCGATCACGACCCGGCGCCCGGCCAGGCACCCGGTCCGGAGGGATACGCCGCGTTCTTCGGCGACCTGCGGACCGCGTTCCCCGACATGGCGCTCGAGGTCGAGAAGCTCGTCGCGGACGACGACAGCGTCGCGTTCGCCTACACGCTGACCGGCACGCAGACCGGTGTGTTCCAGGGCCACGCGCCGACGGGCAAGTCCATGAAGATCCGCGGCATGCAGATCAGCACCTTCGTCGACGGCAAGCTCGCCGAGCGCTGGGGAAGCAGCGACGAGCTCGGCATCCTCACGCAGCTCGGCCTCGCACCCGGCGCCTAGCAGGCGGCACTCCGACGGGTTCCGAGGCTCGTGTGCAACCCACACCTCGGAGCCCGTCGCGCGCAGGCCCTGCGAGCAAACTGACATAATCACGGTTATCGGACATCAGCGAGAGGACCGACACGGTGCATGGAGCGGGTGAGAAGACTCAGCGCTTCTGCTCGGGCGGTGGAACAGGGTTCGGCTTGGCGCTCTCCTGTACCTTCTTGAACACCTTCTCCACATTGGGTCGAGGAGGCGGGGTGGGCGGAGGCTTACTCATCTCCGTCTTTCATGAGGTGCCCGGCATCATTCCTCGACAGCGCCACCGGCTTGAAGACCATCTGCACGTCAGGACGCTCGGGGGGCTTCGGTGGTGGTGGTGCCGGGGTGCTCTCGCTCGTCATCAGTCTGCAGTCCTCCCGTAGGTAGCGCACCCAGCGCGGCAATCACGACAAGGGTTATCACACTCGCCACGAGAAATCGGAAGCCGAGCGTCATCGCTCTTGCACGTGTCTTCGTGACCTCATCACGCTTTTCGATCTCTACTGTCCGAACCTCGAGCAGAGTGTCCTCGAGCTCCTCCACGGTGAGGGCCGCATGTAGATACTCATCAACGAGGTCCCGAGCAGACGGGATCTCGAGCGTCAACGGCTTCGCAGCCTGAGCAGCACAGAAAACCGTCGCCGCTGCGAGCACAAGGGCGAAGATGACGAACGGGTTCGCCGGGAGAAGGCTGATGCTTGCACCAGCAACCAGGGCCGCGGCCGTCACGATGAAGGACGCCTTCGCCTCGACGGTCTTAGTGCGCTCGATCGACCGCGCACCCTGCACATCTAACTCGGCGCGGAGAAGGCGGACCCGTCCCGCTCTGTCGCGGACGATCTTCCGCGCTTCTCGGCGGGCCGCCAGTTGTCCTCGGTTGCTGATCATCCTTCGATGGTGCCCGACCAGATGATGTGAGCCTGGCGGTGACGAGGAGCTCCTGTTCGGGGCGCCGGAGGATGCGCTCGCCCCTCCTCCTCCAGACGACCATCGTCGTTGCCGATGAGATGGGGCACTAGATCGCCGGGCGCCGAGCGAGAACATCGAATACGCCCGTCCGGTCAGCCAACATTCGCGCAGCGCGATCGTCGATGTAGCCGGCGACGAATAGCAGATCTGCCACGTGCTGGTAGTTGGCCTGATGAAAAATTGGCTCGTGGTGCGCAACACGGTTCCGAAGCTCATGAACCCTGGCGAACGCTGTCTCGAGTTCGGCCCGGTTTCGCAAGTGTTTCGGCACGCCTTGGAAGGCGTTCTGGACGCGGGGCCAGACGGTCGTTTGGTAGCGACTGCTGAGCAGGAAGCGCCAGAACCCGAACATGAGTTCGGCGACGACCTTGCCTGGAGCTTCTGCCTGACCTCCGCGAGTTGCGCGCCCCTGAGCGGTGGCGATCTCCTTCTGCGCTCGAGATGGGAAGGAGTAGTAGCCGTCGATGTACCACTTCTGGTCTATGGAGTGAGGTGCCAGCTGCGAGTGGATCGCGTTACGCATGAGCACCTCGACGTGCCCCACGAGCTCAAGCAGCTGCGCAGACAGCTCGGCGTTCCACAGGTAGAGCTCGACCGTGTCCTCTCGAGCGGACCGGTAACGCGTCAGCCGTTCCGTGCTGATCCACTGCTCGAGCTGCGTTTCGGTCGGCGTGTAGGCCACCTGGACACCCCCCTGGGTCTCGGTTATGATCGTCTCGAAAGCCCCGGAACGATCCCTGCTCTGAGAGATTGAGCACATCGCCGGGGCTACAGCTTTTATACCGGGGTGAGTTCCGAAGGTGCGCATCCGCACCCCAACCGCCGGATCATCGGTCACGCCAGGCACCGTCTCGCGTCGCTACATCATGGTCCAGCGAGGCGCATGGTGACTCCACACCGAAGGCGGGGCTGGATCGATTGCTGCGTCGCGCCCGGTGAAGACGTGCATGCCGCTGCAGGACTCTGTGACTGGAGTCGGCTCGGCTTCGCAGCTTCCGCTTCTAGCTGGGTAAACCCTGGGAGAAATTGACTCCGCGGAGCTCGACGAGCGGATTCTGAGCCAGAGGGACAGGGATGGAAGCACTCCTGTCCGTTAGGCTCGGCTGCGCTACCGCGTACAGCCTCGCCTAGCGGCAGGAGTGCTTCCATCCTGTCCCTCTGGCCCAGGTCGAGAAATCCCTGGTCAGAAGGCTATTTGCGAGGTCGACCAAGCGGCCATCGGTGTGCCAAGGTCGTTCTCGCCACCACGAAACGCCAGACCGGCTCAAGTGGTCTCTCGACCTCACTCGAAGGCTCGCTGACATCGCGAGGCCAGAAGCCTTGTCTACTCCGGCGGGGAGCTCCGAGGCAGTGGCGGAGGGCGACACGCCGCCGAAAACCGACGACGACCAAGCCGCGCTCAGTTTCCGCATCGTTCCATCAAGATCTCAAGGGAGCCGAACTACACCGCTGTCATTATTTTCAGAGTCAAACATGGTCAAATTTGGCCTTAACTAGCTCTCTGCCGCGATCTGGGCGCCATTCAGACCGCGCCGGAGCCACGAGTCCTTCAAGCCTCTCGACGCCTCAAATCGGCGCGTGTCGGAGAGGCGGAGTAGGATTCGTCACGAAAAGAAAACCCCGATCCGCCCTGTGCGGTGAGGGCACTGGCAGATCGGGGTCAGGGTGTCTTTGGACGGACCCCTCGACTCTACGGGCTCCTACAGCCCGTCCGCGAGATTGACAGAGGTCAGGCTCGCGTGTATCTGCTCCCCTGCAAGTGAGTGGAGTATCAGGATGGCTAAGTCGTCATCGTCGAAGCCCTCGAAGGCCGCACTGTCCAAGGCTGGACGCGTTCTCGCATCCAACGCCTCGAGCAAGCCGGCCAAGTCGACCGCGGGCTCGACTCTCGGCAAGGGCTAGAACGCCCTGCTGGCCGGCGCCGATCAGGTGCCGGCCAGCCCCGCCGAGAACGACTTCATCCGGCCTCCCACTCACTTGCCCATGCCGCGAACGCGGCAGGCAGGAACAGTCATGGAAACCCTCGACGATCTTCTAAACGACGTGCGTCGTCAGATCGAACCCGAAGTCACGAACCTCAAGGAAGCACGCGACCGGCTTGCCCTTGTGCGCCGCCACGCGGGCACCTTCTACGGGGCGCTGCGTACCTACCGCAGCGGCTCTCTCACGGTGCACTCGATGAACAACCCCGTCACAGATGGTGACGGCGGCCTTGTCCTGAACCGCAACTACTATCCCGGATTGGGCCCGGAGGGCACGCAGGAAGAGCAGCCGAGCGACCTCGTCGACGAACTCTGCCTGCACCTCGGACCGCTCATCCGCGAGACCTACCCCGACGCGAAGGTCCACAAGTCCAAGCGCGGCCCGAAGGTCTACTTCCACAGCCCTCTCCCTGACGGCTCTGACCCCACCGTCGACATGGTCCTCGCTCTCACCCGCAAGGAGGGCGAAGGCATCTGGATCCCCAACCTCGAGAAGGACCGCTGGGACGCTTCCCACCCGGAGAAGCACGCCGATCTCTTCAACGGGGACGCCCCGGCGTTCCGTTCCACCCGCCGCAAGATCACCCGCCTCGCGAAGGCGTGGAACAAGCAGTACACGGTGCAAGGCGCTTCTTCGTTCGAGGTTTCCGTGTGGGCGTGGGAGTTCGTCGATCCCGGCATGGGCATGGCGAAGGGACTGTGGTCCCTCTTTGACCAGGCTGCAAGCCGCCTCGAGGAGGGCGAAGCAACGCCAGACCCCGCTGGCGTATCGGATGACCTGCACCTCCTCGTCACCGCAGCGAACATGGCGATCCGCCTGCGGAAGGCAGCGACGAACCTCCGCGCGGCCTTGGACACGGATGACGAGAAGGAGATCCGCGCGGCTGTCAGCGCCGTGTTCTGGAACTACATCGACGCGCCGGAAACGTCCGCTCTCGCTTCGTCGGTGTCGACCCTCAAGACCGGGCTCCCCGTCGCCGCGACGGCTCTTGGAGTAGGGGTCACCGCGACGACCGCGGCTGCGAGCGTGTCGCGCGCGTACGGTGGCGAAGCACCGCGATGACACCGCCTCCACGTCCACTGCCGTGGTTCGCGAAGCCGGCCCCAAAGATCCGGTTTGTCCGCGATCTCGCGGCGGTGGACGCCGTGCGGGTGGCCAAGAGCACGTACGCCGTTGGATTCCGGGTCGAGTTCGAGCTCGAGCCCGACGGCGTACCTCGCCGTAAGGTCTCCATCGACTTCTCCCGCAACTCCCCCAACACTCCTCGTGTCCACGTCGATGGACCCGAAGAGTCTCCGCACCGGTACTCCGATGGCACCCTCTGCATGTGGTACCCGGGAGACCCTCCTTCTGCGAAGTGGCTACCCCGAGACGGTGCGGCACAACTGATCACCCGCATCGGCGTCCACCTCATCAAGGAGCAGTGGTTCCGGCAGAGCGGGGAGTGGATCGGCCCGGAAATCACCCACGAACGCCACGACTCGGCCAACGACCCCAGGGAAACATGATGCTCAATCTTCACCAAGCGTCTGGCTCACTCGAGATCACAGGGGACGGCTACGCGACAATCCTTGCCGCCCTAATCGGCGCGATCGTCCTCGTTGCGGGTTTCGGAGTGCAGCGACGCGCAGCAGAAAGAGAGCGACGGGCCGCCATCTACGGGGAAGCGATCCGCGCGGTCGAGGACTACCTCGAGGCGCCGTTCCTCATCCTGCGCCGCGAAAACACGCCAGCTGTCCGACGAGAGATCACGACCCACATCAGCGAGATCCAGTCGCGGATCGCCTACTACCGCGCACTTCTCGGGGTCCATGCTTCAGAAGAGGTCGCCGCGGCGTACGTCGCCTTCATCGGCGCAGCGCGCACTGAAGCCGGACGGGCGATGACCACCGCGTGGCAGTCGAAGGCCATCAAGCAAGGAAGCGAGGTGCCAATCCACAATCGGTTCTCCAGGCGGAAGAGCGACCAGGCTCTCGCACTTCTGACGACGACCATGAGGCGACAGCGTTAGCTACCTGCACACCCAACCCTCAGGTGCGAACCTCACTCCCACCTCCGGTGTCATGGGTTCTCGGATGCATCGTTTGCCAGCTTGCGCGACGAGAGCACGCCGGGCGACCGGCTCCAGACAGGGAAGGACCGGAACCACAGACGTGGTTCCGGTCCTTCTCGTGCAAGACCGCCGTGGTCAGGAAACGGCGACCATCGGTTGCTCAGTTGTTCGGTTCGCGATTGAACGTCACGTCACCGTTCTCGGTCACGTCCGCGTGTCCGTGCCCGGGGCCGTCACCCTCGTCACCGCTACCGTAGTAGTTGCTGGAAACCCCCGACTCGGGGTTGAAGACCACCTTCGAGGCGTCTGACGACTGTTCGACCTTGTCACTGCTCTTGCCCATGAGAATGCTCCTTTGCATCGAAGAACTTCAGGCTGTCTCAGCCAGGTGAAAATCGCCCGAAAAAGACCTGACCACCAACCTTGACTCAGCGGCCGCTCAGCGGCTGCGATCGCCGCGCTGACGCTGCCGGCTGACGGCAGGTGCAGTCGGGGACTTCACTCGGGCGGTGCGGTTGGGCGAGTTGAGCACTTCGGCGGGAGGTCGAGCCTGGTCGATGTCGGCGCGCAGGCGAGCCTTGAGGTCCTCCGCACTGATGCCCCTGTCGTTCAAGCTCGCCGCGAAGGCCTCGCGGCGCTCCGAGCTGTCGTAGGCGTTACCGGCGTCGGCACGAGCCACAGTCGCATTACCTGCTTGCGCGGACGCGGGCGCATCGGTCGCAGCATCTCGATGGAGCTGCGCCTGAGCGCGCGCATCGCTGGCGAGGTCGCGCAGCTCGTCTGGGGTCTTGCCGTCGTCACCACCGCGGTTGGCGGCCGCGTCGTACGCGAGCGCCTGGGATTCGAGCTGCGCGACGACATCGGTCGCCGTCTCGCCGGAGACGGGGGTGTCCTGCGCGCGGCCATCGAGCCTGTCAGCTTCCGTGACCAGCTGTGACGCCTCGGTGCGCTCCTTAGCTGCCTTCGCTCGCTCCTGGGCCGCGAGAGCGTTGACGTCGACGCCGTAGCGGTTCTGGACCTCACGGCCGATCGTGTCGGCGGCCGCCGCAGCACGGTCGTCGAACCCTCGCCACGTCTGGGCTGTCTCCGTGACGCGGGTGATGTCCGAGACGGTCGCCTTCTCCCACCACTGGGGGCGGTCGACCACGGCGAGCTCCGCGACCGCTGCGCCGCGCTGAGCGTCGAATCGCGCGGACATCTCGCGTGCCGCGGCGGCATCTCGTCGCTCTGCGTCTCGGAGCATCTGCTCGCGCAGGCGGGAGAACTTCTCCGCGATCTGTATGGCGACAGTCAGTGCAGTCCGGAGGGCGGCGTTGGTCGATTCCTCGACACCGCCGTCTGCGTCGTTCTCGCTCATGGTCGATCCCCTCGTTCGGTGGTGATGGTCTTAGCGGCCGCGGTCATCGTCGCGGCCACGCTGCGGCGCTGGCGAATCGCGCGCCCAGTCGGCAGTGCGCTTCTCCAGCGGCTTCGGCAGCGGCGTGCCCTCGGCCCAGCCTCGCTCGGCGGCCATCCGCGTCTGGACCTGCTGCTGCTCCACGGTGAGCGTCGGCTGCGTCGGCTTCGTCCCGCCGGTGTCGGGGAGGGCGGGCATCTGCTGCGACACCGACTGCAGCCGCTGCTGCATCATCATGCGCACGTCCTGCGCGCGGCGGGCATCGCCCGCGGCTCGGTGCATGTCGTGAACGGCGCGGGAGAGCTTCTCGAGCTCGCGCAGCACGAGCGCCAGCGCGACGGTCGGCTTGCCGGTCTGCGCGACGTGCATCAGAACCATCGCGTTACCGGCGGCAGAGGACCACGACACTGGCCTCGCCTGTGTCTCGTACGCGCGCAGGTGCGCGGATCGGGCGAGCGATCGCGACGCTTCCGCGAGCGGTCCCGGTGTCGGTTCGACCCGCCGCGACCAGGCCGCGAACGCGCCGGCCGTCTCCTTGGCGACGCGCGCCCACGTGTCGCGATCCTCGAAGGAGACGCTGCTCAGCTTCTCCCGCAATGCTCCGAGCTCGCGGGCGTACTGCGTCCACAGCTCCGGCGACGGTTCGCGCATCTCGCGGCCGGGATTCGCGGGCGCGTATCGCCATGGATTCTTCGACGTCGCCCGCCACTCCTGAACCGCAGCGGTGGCCGTCTCCGGACGATCTGGCCATACCTTTCGCAGCTCCGGCAACGTCAGGTCACGCGCCAGCTTGCCGCCGCCGTGCCAGACGACCGGCTGACCTTTCTCGGGTCGAAGAGCTACCGAGTAGCCGGCTACGACGTCATCGCGGCCCGCCGCGAAACGCGGGCGGATGAGCACGCCGGCCTGTCGCATCCGACGCACGAACTCGCCCTCATCCACCGACGCGACAGCCGACGCTCGCACTACCCGCTCGAGACGGTGCATGTCCGGTTCGACCTGGCCCCGGCGCTGCGCGGACTCGCGCGCGCCGGGCTTCACACCACGCTCGCCGTACTCCCGCTCGGGCTGGGTCGACACTTGCAAGCCGTAGTCGCGTTCCAACTCCTGGCTGATCTTCTGCGAGCGGGCGAAGTCATGGTGCACGTCCGCTTTCGTGCCGTCCTCGCGCACAAGCGACACCGCGATGTGAACGTGATCGTTGCCGTTCTTCGACAGCCCGTGACGCACCGCCACCCACCGGCAATTCGCCTTCCCGAGGTCCTCCCCCGCGAACCCCATCCGCTGCACGAAATCGGTGGCGATCTGCCCCCACTTCTCATCCGTCAGCTGACCCTCCTCCGCCGACAGGGACAACGAGCAATGCCAGACATCCGCCTGCACCCGCTCCTTCACAACCGCGCCGGCCGCGTCACGAAGAGCGACACCGTTGTCGTCTTTCTGCACCGCGAGCCGCGTGACTTCCGTGCCAAAGAATCGACGAGGTCGATCCAAGCTCTTCGCGATCTCCACCGCCGCTGCACGATCCAACACCGCGTCCCCGTGCATCGCCATGATCGATGCGTCCCCCGCGACAAGGTGTTGCTCCGTATGCTCGTTGGCCTTGCCCGCACCGGCGAGGTAGGACATCAGCCCGGACATCTGTGCGCCGCGCGTGATGTTCGTCCTCACTGCCCCGCCAGCCGATCGATCGTCGCCTCGAGCTTGGGCACCAAGCGCCGGTACTCCGCGTACACATCCTCCGCCTCAGCCGGAAACCGGCCCTCAGCGTTCGCGAATCGCGCGAGCTGATTCATGTTGTCCGAGACCGACTTCAACAGCCGCGACACCCGAAACAACTCAGCACCCACCAGCTTCCACTCCGTGTCCGTACGCACCTGCGCGTTCATCGCAGACTCGAACAGCAGACGCGGCACCGTCACATCGAGAACCTCCGCCCGCGCGCGCAGATGCGCGTCCTCGGACGGGGACACCGCCACCTCGTACTTCTTCGTACGACGCTGCTCCCCCGGCACATTCGCCCGACGACGCCGACCGAATAACCGGCCCTCACGTGACGACTCCGACACGATCCCACCGTCCTCCCCGGCCCAGCGCAGCGAACCCGCCCCCAGGCGGGGACCATACGACCAGTATGCGTCGCACCGGCCGCGCAGCGAAAGGGGCGCGAGCAGGTTACCAGGGGTAAACTCATAGCTTGCTCCCGAAATGACCCTCCACCCAGAGCGCCGCTCAGGTGCAACTCGCTCCCGAAATGACCCTCCACCCAGAGCGCCGCTCAGGTGCAACTCGCTCCCGAAATGACCCTCCACCCAGAGCGCCGCTCAGGTGCAACTCGGGGTCCGAAGGACACCCGAGCGTCTCGGCTGGCGAAGCCGAGGCGGGGACGTCGGGTCCGCGCCTTCCGGATGACGGTGGTGGCGGCTAGCCTTTCCGCATGAGCGACCACACGAGGAACCCTGACGACGCCGCCGACGCCGCGCGCCGACTGCTCGAACAGAGCGTCGAGAGGCGCGTCGAGGCGGTCCGCACGATCGTCTCCGCAGCCAACGACACCGACACCGCACGCGCCACCCTCAGCGACGCGCAAAACCGGCACAGCAAGGCATGGGCGGACGCCCTCGCCGCCGGATGGTCGGAGAAGGAACTCCGCGCAGCAGGAGTGCCGCGACCCGAGCAGACTCGCGCTCGCGTCACCCGCTCGCGACGCACGACCTCGGCGGAGGGAAGTACCGCCGAGTCGACCGAGAGCGACAGCTCCACGTCAATCGAGAACGCTGCATGACCGACGACGACTCCGCCGCGCTCCACGATCAGATCCGCGCCTGGGCGGAGGGGTCCAACCCGCTCACGGCCGCCGTCGAACTGCTGATCCGATCGGGCCTCGTGTACACGAGCGCACCGTGGGTCAAGACCGACAACGCCTGGAAGACGAGCGCAATCGACTTCGACCGCCTCGGCGACGAAATTGGAGCGCTCAGCGGAGGCGAACAGCGCGTCGCGCGAATCGCCTCATCGCTCGGACAGGGCGTCCCTGTCGACCTCCGAGAGGACGTCGCCGGCCTCGACCTCGAATACACGCGCCTGGTCCTCGCAGCGATCGCGCACGCCGCCGGACTCGGAGAGCCCGGCACGACGATCCAGACCATCGACGGAGTGCCGACGATCGTCCCCCGCGACGCCCTGGCGTCATGGCCGAACGAGTAAGTTGATCGCGCACGACGACCGCCCTCGTCGCGTAGGAAGCCCCCGCTCGAGCAGTCATGCTCGCGGGGGCTTCCCCCTTCCCGCGACGTGCGCGCCGGCGGCGGTCCGGCCGTCCATCCGACGCTTCACTCTTGCCTGCGGCGGCCGACCATCAAGAGCGCTGCGCGTCCCTTCGGGATGCCCCTCCGGGGCACTCCTGACGGCCACCCGCCTCCGGCATCGCGCCGCTTATCGGATGGATGGCCTCAGAGAATGCTCACCTCAAGAAGCATTCCGATCAGCCTGCTCCTGCCGGACGCTCACCGGAGCGGTACATCGCGTAGGCGATGACGACAGATGGGAGGGCTAGTGTCAGCAAGGCCAGCCCGGACCCCGCTGGCGGGGGCAGGCCGTTGGCAGTCCGCTGGCGGCCTGTCGTCAGTCGATCAGGTCGCGGCCAAGGCCGAAGGCAGTCAGGAACCGCCCGACGGGACGCAGCGTGGGCTGTCCGGCTTCTCGGTCTCGGCACGCTCCGAACATCGTTCACCGCGGATGGAAGCGGGCTGCGAAAATCGGTGAATGCAGCAGATGACTCATGCTTCCGCGACGTTCACGACAACCGACGACGTGTGCACGGCCCTCCTCACCTTCGTCGGTTCGATCGCCGCCGGCGGTCACTCGGAATCGGTTGCCATTCCCGCGCTGCGCGCGGACGGACAGGTCATGGAAGTTCGGATGACGGTGAACGCCGACAGCGCCTTCGTCGTCGTCCCAGTCGATACCGACGCGCAGGACGAGCACGCCCTCCTGGCTGCCTCCGCGTCGGTCGTCAGCGAGCTGGGCAGACGGAGCGCGGCCAGCGGTCAGGATGCTGAGCGGCGCTGACGGGAGTTGCTCGACCCGCTCCCCTGACACTCACCCTCTCGGCACTTCGTGTCTAAAGTGGCGGTGCGGTTGAGAAGTGGGGACCTTGACGCCGCGCGCGGCAGACCGACGAGGGGTCGTCGGTGTCGCTCTGCTCTCGGCCGCGTTACCACAGCGCGGCCGAGAGCAGCACCCCCAACAGCCGTAAGGGCCGTCAACCCTCCTCCTGTGAGCACGGTCGACGCCTACGGTTGAGCACGTACGGAGTGCCGTTCGCTCCGGCCCCAGTGCTCCCGGCTCGGACGCGGCTCGGCCCCCGAGCCGGGAGTAGCGGCCCGGCCCCGCGTCGGGGGATGCCGACGTCGGGCCGCTTCCCAGGGAAGAAACCGCACCCGAGCGAAACGACACCAGGCGTAACGCGCGGTGGTTATGCTCCCCGCATGATCGACTTCAGCTCCGCCGAAACGGCGACGGTCGAGTACATCGGAGACCAGTGGCGCCTCACGATCCTCGACGGGACCGGCACCGCGTTGGCCGAGACCGGGCTTCCGCTTTTTGGTCCCGAGAACTTCTTCGTTCGCGCCAGCTCAGACCAGCCGGCGGGCCTGGATTACGTGCGGCCGTTCTTGAACAAGCGCGGCTTGTACTACACCCAGTGGGCCGGGTGCGGTCAAGACGGGTGGAGCACGCAGCTTCACTACTGACGAGTACACGTTGCGCGGGCAGGCGTCCGGGATGATGAGTACATGTCGCGCAACACGGAGCCGTTGGCCGGTCAGATGGTCTGGTTCGTTCGCTGGATCCGATCGCGCGACGGCTGGTCACACGAGACCATCAGCGGCGCTTTCCAGGAGCGCACCGACACGTGCTGGCGGGTCTGGGTGAACGAGGAGCTGCGCGAACTGCCCTCACACGAGTGGTCCCCCTGCAAGCCGTGACGCGGACGCTCGTCCACGCTCAGCCGTGATCAGTGGCGGATCGCGGAAGCACGCCATCCTTCGTCCTTGACCCAGTGGAACCCTATCCAGCAGGTCTGGTGCTCCGGCGCCTCGGCGGCCGCGTCCAGGGCGACCCGGAACGCGCCAGATGTCGCGCCGTCGATGATCATGACCTCCGCATCGCGGTCCGCGAGCGCCCCGCAGGCATCGCGCAAGCCTGCACTGTCCGACTCGGTGTTCGCGGGAAGAAGCTTCGCGATCGCCGGATAATCGTCCAACACCGGCACGAGCTCGTACACCAGCTCCTGGCCACTCCCCGCCGGCGGCACCGCCCCCGGAGCCGAGTCACCTAACGACCCGACCGCAAACAGGAAGACAGCGACGACGCCGGCCAGTACCGACGTCAGCAGAACGAGCAGGACCACGGTGACGCCAATATGGGGCCGCGGCGATGAAGGAAGATCCTCCGCCTCGTCGTACGCCCCCACAGTGCCCCCTCCGCCGACCGATCCTCCCGACCCCAGCTCACCAGAAATACCAGACCCGAACATAGCCACCGCTCGCGCTGCCTTCTCGCTCCTCAGAGGGCCGTCGATCGCTAAGTCGCTTAACGACTGATGTGTATGATTTCGCACGGATCGGCCGTGGACCTGGACCGCCGACCTCTGGCTTGCGACGCGAGAGCGCCAAGCCCGCCGGCGGGGGTGCGCCGCCCCGAACGGCGCGCCCTCAGCCACGCCACAGCGCAAGAACAACCTCGCCGTCGCTCACACTCGCCGGCACGAACGATGGTCGGCCTGTTCGACCTCCACCGGGAAAGCAACAGAGTATGGGCTACCTCCACTACGGCACCGAATCATTCCCGTTCGACGACCGCGTGCTCCTCCACCTCCAGGTCGTCGTCGGCGTGAAACTACGACGCCATGAGGCGTTCTTCGTATCCTGGCGCCCCGGAGCCCAGACCGACGAGGGCCGGCACGCGATCTGGATCGACAACGGCGTCCCCATCCACTTCAACTACTCCGGCGGCCGCCCCCCGGCACTGAACCGCGAGTGGATTGAACATCTCGTCGCCTCCGCGAACAGCTCGGGCGGACTGAACCTCGCAGACGACCGCAACGCGGAGCCTCCCAGCGCCTAACGCGCTTGGCACGCCTGAGCGCGATCGGCGCCGCATCCCTGGCCGGGGCAGCCGATCAGACGGCGCTGCCCGCTCGAGCGAGAAACGCAACACCGGGAAATCAGACCTTGGCCTCTCGTTCCCGTACTAACCCACGTGGCACCGAAAGCTGTCTCACGGCCGCACCACACCGAAGTTGCGCGGAGCACGGGATGCCCCATTTGCGCGATCGCATGCTGTGGGCAAGACCGCGACGCTCTGAAAAGCAGAAGGCCCCTGCGCGCTGCTCACGAGAGCTGGCAGGCAGGGGCACTTCGCGTCGCAGCACCACAGAGGTGCTGCCGGTGGTCACTGATTAGCCGGCGAGGACCGCGATCGCCTGCCCGAAGTCGACCTCGTTGTTGTCGAGCACCCGAATGTAGACGTACGCGTAGGGGTCGGCGCCGCCCACGATCGCGTTGTAGATACCGTCGAAGGCGAAGCGGCCGGTCGAGGGATCGATGGCAGCGCTCCAGCCCGCGTCGCGGCGCAGATCCACCTGGTCGGTCGTACCGGTGTGCTCGAGATGCACCGTCATCGGCATCGCCCCGTTCCGCACCGTCACCGTGCCACGAACAACAGGGAAGTCGACGCGATCCC
The DNA here is from genome assembly GCF_003751825.1 of Rathayibacter sp. PhB186. Classification (NCBI taxonomy): domain Bacteria; kingdom Bacillati; phylum Actinomycetota; class Actinomycetes; order Micrococcales; family Microbacteriaceae; genus Rathayibacter; species Rathayibacter sp. PhB186. Next base: position 129,119 of record NZ_RJKO01000010.1, read on the forward strand.
CGTTACGGACGCCGACGTAACGGTCTTGATCGGTAGCGATCGTGCCGGTCTCGGTCGATGCAGCCGCAAGAGGAGCGGCGACCGCGACCGCGATGGTCGGAGCCACCCACGCAGCACTACGCAAAATAGTGCGGCGTCCAAGACTTGTCGTTGAATGCTGGTCGTCGTGATCCATGGTTCCCCCTTGATGGCGTTCGAGCAGAGACCCCCACGCTAGCTCGCGCCCTGACCCCAGTGACCCGAGGACCCTGACGAGGGGCAAGAAGCGGACCACAACCGCGCCCGCAAACTCTTCAGCCATCCGAGGAACAGCTGCCAGCCCCTACGACGGACCGAGGAGCTCTACATCGTCGAACGGAAAGGACACAGACGGAGCGGAAAGTTCCTGTGACGATGGCGCTCAAGCCACGGCCCGGCCACCCGATGTCGAGAAAGGCGAGCCATCCGACGAGAACAAACGCTTTCAGATGCCCGCCAGCCTCGCCCTACTGCGGTACACCCGATTCACCGCCACCGACATCATCCAACGCAGTACTCACCCATCCTCGCGTCGCCTGACCGCGCGGGCGTGCATGACAAGGAGTGGGGCATCAGTGCGAACGCCGAGCCGTCCCGCAAGCGCCCCGCTCCCACGCTTCACTCACCGGCACAATTACGAGCGCCCATCGCCCGCCACCACTCACCCCCGTAAACCTGAGGATTTATCCGATAATCTACCTTATGTCAGTTCGGTGGCTGGACGCCCCCCCTGATTCAGGCGAGCGCTCGGCTGAAGAGCCGCGGCCACATCCCCGCCGACGTCACCAACGCTGCAACCAAGCACAGTGGCGGTCCGACCCACGACAGGACGGGCCGGTCGACCCCGCTGCCAGCAACGTAACTCTTCATCCATCGCTCTTAGCTCTGTCTGTGAGGTTTATCTAATTCCACTGGGCGAAAGTCTGAAGAAAAATGTTCGACAGGTCAAGGTCAGCTGTGCGCGGGTAGAGCCGCGTGCCCCATAGGGGGGCCTGTGTAGCTGTGCAGAAGATTTGAAACTTGCATCGATGGGCAATGGTGCCTGACTCTAGGGAGTTCTCATGGTCTTTCGGCGTCGTCTTGCCATCGTGACGGCAAGTGCGCTCATCGTCTCCGGGGTCGTCGCCGTCCCCGCGTTCGCAGCAGGATCTACCGATCTCGATGCTGTTTCCCAAGCTCTTCTGGCCGCGAACGGTGTCGAGCTGTCCCCACCGTGGGAGCCGCCAGCCGAAGCTAATACGAAAGTGATCGGCGAGACCCCACCAGCGAGCGCAGTGTGGGTGCCTACAGATGGCTCCCGGCTGCTCTCGGCGGCATCGACGTCGAAGGCAGGACAGGCGCAGCGCGTGTCGGGCACCGTCAATGTGGGAGCACCAGGGCTGGGAAACCTGCCGTACTACTCCTTCGAAGACTTCGCGCTCTGGGATGACACGACAGCCAGCGTGAACGTTGCGAACGGCAACTTGGTCGTCGGGGCGAACGACTCCCTTGTCAACGGGCCCGGCCTGGGCTCCCGTGTGGACCGGTTCTACAACGGCCTCGGCTCCGTCGACGGCTCGTTCGGTGGCGGTTGGATCCTCGGGGTCGGGCAAGACGTTGGCCTGTCGATTACTTCGTCGGCGATCACGCTGAAGGGTTCGAACGGCTTCCAAAGTGTGTTTACGTCGAACGGGTCGGGCGGATGGAACACTCCCTCCGGGCTGAATGCGACGCTGACGAAGAGCAGCACCGAGTACACCCTCATCTACAACCGCACTGGCGAGAAGCTGACCTTCGCTCTCGGCGGTTTCCTCATCAAGGACGCTGACCGCAACGGAACCGGCCTGTCGTTCGCGTACACCTCGAACAAGATCACGACGATCACCGACGCCGCGGCCCGCACGAACACCTTCACCTACACCGGCGCGTTCATCGACAAGCTCACTGACGCTGGCTCTCGCGAGACGACCTATACCCGGGACAGCTCCAACCGTCTCTCGACCGTCACCGCCCCGGACGGCGGTGTCGCGACCTACACCTACGACACGACCGGTCGACTGTCGACAATCACCGGCCCGACCGGTGCCGGCAAGACGACCTTCACGTACGACACCAGCCACCGCGTGAAGACAGTCGCTCAGACCGTCACCTCCGACACATGGGGGGCGAAGGCCAACCGGGTGACGACGTTCACCTACAACGCCGGTTCGACGGTCGTGAATAACGCCAACGGCAAGAACGCCACCTACAGCTACGACGCTGAGGGGAAGGTCACCGGAACGAAGGATCAGCTCAACCGCGAGCGCGCCACTGAATGGTCAACCAACTTTGACGTGAGCAAGACCACTGACTCCCTCGCTAGCGGCACTACACCAGGGAACTCAACCACCTACGCCTACGACTCCCTCAACAACGCCACCCAAATCTCCCTGCCCACCGGGGCCGCCGCCTCTGCGCAGTACGCACTCGGCGCTGGTTGCTCCAGCAGCTCCGGCAACCAGTACCAGCCCAAGTGCGCTACCGACGCCGCCGGGAACAGCAAGACCATGCAGTACGACCCGGCCGGAAACCTGCTCTCCCGCACCGACACCACCGCCGGCGGATCCGGAGCAGTCACGCAGAAGTACACCTACGACAACAGCACCGGCACTGTCTGTGGCGGCAAGGCGGGCCAGGTCTGCACCTCTACCGATGGGAACAACAAGGTCACCAGTTACGCCTACAACAGCAAGGGCGAACTCCTCACCGCCACTCCTCCCGCACCACTTGGGACAACGACCTACACCTACGACTCGCTCAGCCGAGTCAGGACCGTCAAGGACGGCCGCGGGACGACCCTCACCTACCAGTACGGTGTCGATGACCGCATACAGGTGACGCTTAACCGCACAAGCACGACACTTACCCAGAACTCGCAGGAATGGAGCAAAGCCGGCTATCTCACTTACAGCAACGACCGATCTGACGTGCCGAACTTGACCAACCCATCCCAGACGTACACAACAACCCGCCCCACGTTCTACGACACCGACACCATCGGTCGCCAGGTCGAGGTCGACTACTGGAGCCAGGTCACTAACGTGCTTCAAACCACCGACCCCGGCGGAGCATCTGCTGCCGTAGCTGGCGGCACTCCAGCTTCACCGGTAAGTGAATGGCGCGCCACCTTCGACTATGACGCGGTCGGCAACCTCGTCACCTATTCCGACCCCAACGGCAACACCACCTACACCTACGACAGCGCCAACCAACTCACGAAGGTCAAAGAGCCCGGAGGCACATGCCCCACCACAGGTGCCCCCGCAACGAACTCCGGCTGCACCACTTTCACCTACGACGCCAACGGCCGAGAACTGACCCGGGTCTTCCCCGGTAACACCACGCAGTCCACCGCCTACGACACCTCGGGCCGACCCACCCGCATCACGACCAAAACAGCAGCGAACGCTGTTCTCATGGACATCGGCTACTCCTTCCAACAGCCCGGAATCACTGGCACTGCCGGCGACCGCGCAGCAATTCAGAGCCGCACATCCTATAAAGAGGAAGGAATCACCGCCGGCGCGATTAGCACTTACAGCTACGACTCCCTCCTTCACCTCCGTAAGGCCGAAGAGAAAATCGGTGCAAGTACGACCGCGTCTTGGCAGTACGCCTACGACAACGCAGGAAACCGCACAAACCAAATTCGATCGGGAGGCACTGGCGCAACGGCGGGAACCATCAACTACGCTTACAACGATGCCAACCAGTTGACCTCCGCCACGGGTTCCACGACGACATGGACCTACGATGCGGCGGGAAACCAGACCACAAATGGCCTGACGGGACAATCGACTACCTTTTCTATCTTTGGACAGCAACAAAAAGTCGGCGCGACCACGATGAAATACCGGAGCACAGGTAATAGCAACCTCACCTTCATCGGCACGTCACCTGTTCGCACCACCCCGTTGGGCGTGGCCGTTTCGACATCTAGGAACTACACACGCACCCCCGACGGCAGTGTTCTCAGCTTCCGCGACGCCAATGGTTCGACCTATTTTTCGAAAGACGCGCTCGGCTCGGTCGTTGGATTGATAAGCAGCAGCGGGTCATGGGTCGGTGGATACAGCTACTCGCCCTATGGTGAGGCTAGGGCCACAACGAACAACACCGCGACTACTAGCAACCCAGTTCGTTATATCGGCCTGCAGCAAGTAGATAGCAGCGGCATTTACAAAGTCGGCGCTCGATATTACGACCCCTCCCTCGGTCGCTTCACTCAGGTTGACCCGAGCGGGCAAGAGTCAAACCCCTACCTTTACTCAGGCGCGGATCCGATCAACCGATCCGATCCGAGTGGGCTGTTCAGCGCCGCGGTAATCATTCAAATCATCGACATCCTAATGTGGGGCGGCGACATCTATAGCCTCTTCAACGCAGACAGCGATGCGGCCGGAATCTCCGCTGAATTTGCCATTGGATGCGGCTGGTTGGCAGGCGCGATAGCCGCCCCCACGACGGCAGGAATCATCGTTGCTATCGGTGGTTGTTTTGTTGCCGGGCTCCTTCTCGATAGCGCTCTGGAAGAACAGGGAATAGAATGAGGGCCGGGAATCGTAAATTGTCGAATGTATCCAGAAAGTACAAATGGCGATATGGCCCCTTGCGGCTGGCTATGCCGTGGATTGCTCTCGTCGTAGGGGCGGGGATGATTATTCAAGGGATTAATGGTAATCCTTTGTTTGTTACCCTTGGGATCATAGCAATCGCCTCGGGTGTCGTAGCATTTTTTGTTTATCGATGGATGGCAAAAAAGGGAATCTAGGCAACCTGCTCGAACTTGCATAGAGCTCACAGAGAATGATAGGAACGCACGTTATGCCCAACAAGCAAGTGACAGCTACGGGCTATGTAGTTATCGGACTAGTAGTCCTTGCCATTTCCGGAGCAATTATTGGGTATTCATTCATGGCGGGAACTGAGCCAGCGAATGGGAGATCAACAACAATAGCATTTATGGGGCCGCCAATCGGTGTAATTCTTGTTATTATTGGAATCGTGAAGGGCCTACGTAGACGCCGCAGATAATGGTCAAACCCAAATTGGCTCGTCTTTCATCTTGACCCCGGTACAGGATTAAAGATCTGATTGCACTAAGTGATAGTCGTCGTACTATCGAAACGATAGCGAGCTAGCAAGTTGTACTCAGTGGTACCTACTTGCTAGCTCGCTAGCGTGTTTACACGTGCTCGCCGTCGGGTTAGACCGATCACAGACAACCTTCTCGGTTTCAGCAAAGTCCTGCGGAGTCTTGTCGTCCATGACTCCTCCTCGCTGTGACAACGAACTACGCCCTGCTCCCCCGGAACTCATGTCGCATCGCTCGACGATGCCCAGGTGTTGTGAAGGTCAGGCACCCTTGCGTCTTAGTAGCTCGCGGCGAGACCTACTGCGATGATCGCGCCGACGCTTGCTGCCCGCTTGAGGTACACCCCAACGCAACACCAGTGACACCCAGCGACGCGCGTAGCAGTAGGGTCGCTTCTCCCTCTTTCGCTACACATCTGTGTCAAGGTCTAGGAGTGACGCAACGAACGCAGACCGTCGGCTACGTCCGAGTCAGCACAGCCGACCAGAACCTGGGTCGGCAGATTGAGGCGATCGGCGCCGTGGACCGGATCTTCGAAGAGAAGGTCTCCGGTGCTACCCGCACCGACCGGCCTGCCCTCGCGGACTGCATCCGCTACGTCCGAGACGGCGACCTCGTCCGAGTCGCCTCGATGGATCGCCTCGCGCGCTCGCTGCGAGATCTCCGCGACGTCGTCGACGAGATCGTCGCGAAGGGAGCCTCCGTCGAGTTCATCAAGGAACAGCAGACCTACGGACCCGGCGGCGACGTCGCACTCGGACAGCTGATGCTGCACCTGCTCGGCGCATTCGCCGAGTTCGAGCGCTCCCTCATCCGCGAGCGGCAAGCCGAGGGCATCCGCATCGCAAAGGCCGCCGGGAAGTACACCGGCCGGCAACGCCGGCTCGACGCCGAACAGGTCACTGCAGCACGAGCGGACATCGCCGCCGGCATCCCGAAGGCAGCCGTGGCACGCAAGCTCGGCGTCGACCGCACAACCCTTTACCGTGCGCTCGCACTCCCCCAGACAGACGGGCTCGCCACGACCGAGATTTAGAGCAACGTCAGAACGCCTGCTTGTCGAACCCCTCCGGAGCAGTGTTCATCGGATCCGCCCACTGCAGGCCGGCGGCGACCGCGCGAGCCAAGCTCTCCAGGCCGGTACCGAAGTAGCAGTACCCGTGAGTCGTCTCGACCTGCTGGCGCGGCGGCATGACGACGAGACGCCAGTTGAACAGCATCTTCCACACCTCCACCGTGAAGGTCTCCGTCTCCTGCAGCCGGAAGCCGTTCTCCGTCCGCACGATCCGCTCCCCCGCGACGTCGACCTCGGAACGCAGCTGCTGCTCGAGGTCGTCGAGCGCCTCGGCTCGGGTACGCAGCAACGCCTTCTGATCCACCACTCCAGTGTCCCGATAGCCGCCCCGTCACCGGGCATTTCCTCGGGCGGGTCTTACGGGACACTGCCGCCCGCGCCGAAGCGCGGCGCGTCCCCCTCGGCGAACTGATGCGGTGAGCGACCCCCTAACGGAACGAAGCGAATGCGGCTGGCGCGGCCGAGTGCCAGCTCGATCGCCCTGGTTCACTGGCTCAGCGTCTCGCGGTCTTCGGCGTTCATCGGCACGAGAGGTTGCAGCTCGTATCCTCCGGGAACCGTGAGGCGGTCGCGTTCTGCGGCCGACAGCAGCGGATCGATTGTCAGCAGGTTGCTGCCCCCGTCTGCGATTCGGTCTGGGATGACGTAGCCCTCAGCGACATGCCCGGGGCCTTGTACGCGAACAGCGAGCGCGGTCGTTGCGAAGTCCTCTGGCGTCGTGCAGGACGTCCCAGAAATGTCCCCGGGTAGCTCAACGATCATGCAAAGCTCGGTCGAGTTGCTGAGCCCGAGGAGGTAGGTGGTGCCGCCTTCGGTCGCGAGCTGGCGGAACGAGTCGACGTCGAGCCCGCCAGTGCCGACGCTCCCCACGTCGAGGTACTTCGGCATCGTCACCGGTACATCGGCCGGCTGTTCGAGGAGGGCGACGTCGTAGTCACTGATCGATCGGGGACTGGCTTCGGGTGACGCGACTGCGCCAGGGCTTGGAGCGACGATGCCTGCGACGAAGACCGCGCCCACGGCGATGACCAACAGTGCGACACCAAACGACCAGCCAAGCCTGGTTCGCGACGGGCGTGCCGGGGTCTGCGGGTCCGTCAGCAGACTCGGCTCTGGACTACTCATGGCTCACTGTAGGCCGACACTCGAATCAGCGCTTCAGAACGACCGGTGGACGATGGTCGACCGGGCGGCCGATAGGGGTCGTTCTCACATGCTCGTCCGCGGGGTCGACGTGAGGAGCGGGGTGGTTAGTACCGGCGGATAGAGACGTTCTCGCCGAGGCTCGTCCAGTCGAGGCCAGTGGCGTCGTCTGGACCGGCGCCATCGGTGTGTATCTGGACGACCCATGCTCCGTTCAGCGACAGCTCATCCCCGCAGCCGCTTCCGTCTTCGTTGTCGCCTTCTCCGTCCACGATGACGCACCGGCCTCCGGTCGTGATCTGCGACCCGATCCAGACGTCCAGTCCGTCGGCTGAGCCGACGTAACGGATCGAGGCGGGGTCGTAGCCGTTTCCCACAGTGCCGACGTCGGGAAGAGCGTCTCGCTCGTCTTGCGCCCGCTTGAAATCGGAGTAGGCCTCGGTATCGGGACCGGAACACCCGGCCATGAGCGTCATCGTGAGCGCCATGACTGCGGCTCCGGCCACCCACCTCAGGCGCGTCGTCGATTCCACCGCATCCCCCTGTGCCTCGTCAGCAAAACGTACCGCGTTGCGCAGGACAGGAGCGCTCGCGCTGTAACTGCGGGTCTTCTTCCGCGTCCTGTGCCTCTACTGTGTAGCAATGAGGCCCCGTCCTATCCGCGCAGCAGCTGGTCTTGTTCTCGTGGCGGCTCTCGCGGGCTGCACACCGGTACCCGGCGAAGATCCTCGCATCACGGAGTGGCGCGAAGAGCGCCAAGCGGACGCAGCAACGGATCGCGACGTCGTAGCGGTCCTGTCGTTGGACGCTGACACCGCCGATGACGGCGGCCGCGTCGAAGCCACCCTCGAGAGGCCGGCGCTGCCGACCACGATTACCTTCGACTGCCTCGGCGAAGGAGTGATCGACCTCGAAATCGGATCGTTCTCCACAGCAGACGGAGCGACGACGAGGACGACGACCACCCTCGACGCGATCGACTGCGCCGATGGCCCACACGAAATTGATCCCGCGTCGCTTGGCGAGAAGCCGATATCGAGTGTCGACGCCACCGCATCGAACGCGGACAATGACACCGCCTGGTTCCTAACAGTGCGCGGAGACCGCGACCCCTCCTGACATCGGCGGGACTTCTAGACGCGCCCGGTCGGTGTCGTCCTCAAGCGCGTGTCGGCCCTGCTGTCCCGTACGAGGATCCCCATACGGGACGTCGGCCGCGCGGCGGAAGCCAACCATTTAGAACTTGGACGGCGTTCCTGAGACGTTGCGCGCCCGACCGGCCATGTCCATAGTGAAGGGCAAGGTCTGCTCGAGGAGGAACGATGGACGACGACGGATTCGATGAGTTCCTGGCCCGCTCGGGACGCAGTCCGATAGGTGCGCTCGCGTCTCGCACTGTTATCGAGGACCTGGTGTCCGCGACCGCGAAGAGCGCGACACCACGGCGTCCGTGGTGGCGGCGCCCGCTTCTGATCCTCCCCGTGATCGGTGTCCTCGCCGCGACGACAGCCGGAGCAGTCGTCTTCACAGTGGGGTTCGATGCGGACGCGATCGTCCCGATCAACTACACGACCGACTCAGGTCGACAGGTCAGCTGTCACTACGCGGTCGAGGCCGGCATCGGCGGCACGAGCGACCCGGCAGCGGTAAAGGACTTCATCGCCGAGCACGACTGGTCAGGGATCGGCCAGCGCGTCTACGAAGAAGCCCTCTCACATCCCTACATCCCACGGAACAGCGAAGAGGCCGCCAGTCTCACGCAAGCCAACCTCGACAGGTTCTCGTTCGATTCAGCTCTGACCACGGTGATCTGGGCCGAAGTCCCCGAGGAACTGGTACCCGAGGACATGCTGAGCGGCGCAGAGTCCGACTGCGAAGGAGAACTGCGGTGACCTTGGATGACCAGCTGTCATCGAAAGCCTCCTCGACGCGGCAAGGCGACGACGAGCGCGCCCGACGAGTGGAGCTCCTGCTTCTCGCGCAGGCAGAACCGCTGCTGCGCTACTTCTCCCGCCGAGCTCCCCTCGATGACGCCCCCGACCTCCTCAGCGAGACCATGCTCACCGTCTGGCGCCGCGCGAAGGACGTCCCCGCCGGCGACGAAGGGACGCTCTGGATCTACGGGGTCGCACGCCGAGTCCTCGCCACGCACCACCGCTCGACTCGCCGCCGAACGAGCCTCGTCGACCGCCTCCGGGACCAGATCATCGTCCACAATCCAGCCCACGACCCGCTGGACGACATCAGCGCACACCTCCGCCACCTCATTGAGCAGTTGCCCACTGTCGATCGCGACATCATCGGCCTGGTCCACTGGGAGGGCTTCACTCTCGAAGAATCCGCACGCATCCTCGAGAAGAACCCCTCCACGATCCGGACCCGGTACGCGCGACTTCGACAGCAGCTGAAGGCGGAACTCGAAGCCGCGATCTAGCGCCGTCCGATGGACCATCCTCTAGCGGAACACCCATGTTGGCCCTCTTCAATATACCGATGACCGATGTATGCTCGCGGCATGGCTGGTACACAGATGCAGGAACCGACGTTCCTGATCCTCTCCGCCCTCGCGGAGGGCGATAAGCACGGCTACGCGCTCATCGAGGACGTCGCGGCGCTCTCGTGCGGCGCAGTCCGGTTGCGCCCCGGCACCCTCTACACCGCCCTCGATCGTCTCGCCCGGACAGGCTTCGTGACGCCTCTGGCCGATGTCGTCGTCAACGGCCGCACGCGCCGCCACTACTCCCTCACCGACGAGGGCGCAGCACGCCTAGCCGACGAGGCCGCACGCCTTGAAGCCAATGCCGCCGCCGCACGGAGCATGCTCCGCCGACGACGCGGCATCACCCCCGCAGGAGGATTGACGTGAGCACCACCCTTGAGCGGCAGTACCGCCGGCTTCTGCACTGGTACCCGAGAACGTGGCGCGAGGAACACGAGGAAGCGCTGATTGGCACACTCCTCGACACCGCCGATGCCGAGAACCGCACCGCGCCCTCTCCGACCGAGGAGTGGAACCTCGCCTGGAACGGACTCGCTACGCACTTCTCCCGCCTCTCGCCGGGCGCCCGCACAGCCACCTTGACGATCGCGCTCGGCAACGCCGCTTTCATCGGTCTCGCGCTCCTCGCGCTCACCGCCCCGACCGTGACCGGCGGCATGACTATCGCCGGCCCGAAGGCCGACGGGCAACCCGATTTGGTTTACGTCACGAACATCTCGCAGTGCCTCGCCCGTGATGGGTGGCAGAGCACCCCGGGCGGCGGCGGATCGGTCACGATCAACTACCTCGAGACCCAGCGGGTCGCCTTCAACACGAATCTCACCGCCTGCCTCACCGCCTACGGGCACGAGACTCCATAGCGACCCTTCCCACCGACCCGCTCCCGCGAGACAAGGTGCGCGCCGGTCATCGATTCCCTTGCGAGACCGTCAGCGTCGCCCCGAGCGAGCGGGCTAGAACCGGTCGTCAAGATCGTCGGGCCGGTCGACTGAGGTCCAGCGGACGTCTTCACCCGTCGCCTCCTGCACGCTTTGGCCCAGCTCCTCGATGCATGCGAGCCGGGCGGCGCCGAGCACTTCTTCATCGCGGAGTTGAGCTAGTAGATCTGGGACCCGAGGATGATCCGCGACCACTGCCCATCGCTCAGAGGCCACTTCCATCCGCCGCGGGAGCGTCTTGGCGAACTGGCTGACCATCGGGGCAACCTCGCTCTCGTGAGCGGTGAGGTTGAAGCCGAGCTCGTTGTTCACCTCATCGAACTTCCGGTGCGCATCATCGTCTTTCTCGATGACGACAGGTCGGACGTACTGTGTCTTCGTCTCGATCACGTGGAACCCCATCTGCTGCGCCATCCACGCGGTCGTGGCTTGCAGCCGCCGACAGACGAACACCGGAGTGATCGGCACTTCGGGGTGACGCTCGTGCAGCGATGCGGACTTGTCGAGCAGCTGGAAGAGCTCTTGGGTGCGCGGGTAGACCCAGGCCCGGATGTTCTTCGCTTCAATTGGAACGAGCGTGGTTGCGCCGGGGAGCCCGTTCTCCTGCAACGCCGTGTGGAACGCGGCGTTATCGACGGGACCACCCGGCACTCGTTCACCGAAGATGGAGCGAACCTCTCCTCCACCTGGCGCAAGTAGCCGGTAGCCATGGGGCGCGGCCGCCGTGAGAGAGACATGGATCACCCGCTCAAGAGCGGCTGGGATCGGCGCCGGATTCCAGTCACTCGTCTCGCGTGTCCACCCGAGGTATCGGCTGTACAGGAGCCGTTTCCGAGCCGCACGGCGAGCAGCCTCCTTGACTCTGCTGGTGGCCGAGTAAGTCGTGATCCACCCCTTCCCCCTCGTCTGCTCACGCTGCACCGAGATCTCGCCTGATCGCTGCAACGCGAGCCTCGCCGTAGTCAAGTGGTGCGGGTTGATCGCCGGGAACTCACCCCACCGCTGATCAGCGAGCTTCGCTTCGAGCTCGGGGACGACGAACGCACGCTCGGAGTCCAAAAAATCGCGCAGACACTCAACCGCGGTCGCCCGCCACTGCTCGATCGTCCGCTGCACGATTCGACCGTATCCGCGCCCGAGGTGGGGACACTTCTATATATGCGCGTTTTCTCCGGTGAAACGCCCCGCAGTCCGGGGGACGCCGATCAGGAGCGGAAGCTGTCGGAGGTGCCGGTTACCGTACGACTCATGGGACTCGAGCACCTGGAACCGCACGATTTTCGTCGCCTCGATCTTCTGGGGCGTGCGATCGAGCTGACTGACGCGGGCGAGAGCCAGGTATCGAGTCGGACGCTGGCGGCGCCCGACGCGAATTCCGGCGAACGCTCGATGGTTTCAGCTGACGCGTCGACGCTAGAAGACGAGGGGCTGCTGAACCTCGATCGCCGTGCCAGTGGGGCATGGCTCGCGCGGCCGACGCAGGCCGGCCGCGATACATGGGCAGAGCTGAGTCGTCGTCGGGACGATCGAGCGCAGCGCGCCCGCCAGCTGCGCAACGACTACCTCCGCTGGATCTACAACACCCGCCGTGACGGATCAGCAGACAGCAGCAAGTTCCTCCCCTCCGGTGCCTCCTACCTGGGCGCGCCCTATCCGGAGGACGAGTTCCTGGAGGCCGGGGCATGGCTCAGAGCTCGAGACTTCATCGAAGGCGAAGGAGCATGGGGGCGGAAGAGCCCCCTCTTCCCGTCGCTGACAGTCAAGGGTGAGGACTACGTGGAACACGATCGCGACGTGCACATGGAGCCGACGGAGAAGGGCGGTGCGACGTCGTACGCCTTCCACGGCCCCACTCAGTTCGCAACCGGCAGCAGCCACTTCACGCAGAACCAGAACATCGGGGAGGTGAAGGCCGGCGCCGAAGAGCTCGCACGCGCTTTACATCAGCTCTCGCAACTGAGCAGCGGACTGCAGAAGACTGAGCTGACGACCGCGGCCACTGAACTCGAGGAAGAAGCTGCGGGCCAGGCGCGCCCTCAGAAGTTCCGGGCGATCGCGGAGGGGATCCAGCGCATCTTGGTCGGCGGAGCCGGCGGAGCACTGGGAGCTTTCACGTCGAAGCAGGTCACCGAGTTCCTGGAGGCCCTTCCTCTCTCCTGACCGGCAGTTACTCGGTACCCAACCTTCGCCAACTCTGCCGACCAACCGTGGCGCAGAAACGTCCGGTCAGCCATCCCTATACGGGACGACGTTCGCGCTCACCCCGGAGCGAGATCTCCAACAGCGCCGGCATGCACAAGCACTCGGCGCCCTTAGCCTCTCAACATGACCACTCCGTCCGAGACCGCACCGCCGATAACGCCTGGCACCCCGCGGGCTCGTCGCAACGGGGTGCTGCTGCTCCTGCGCGACGTGCTCGTGATCGTCGTCGTAGCGGTGCTGATTTCCGGCCTGGTGAAGACGTTCCTGGTGCGATCGTTCTACATCCCGTCGTCCTCGATGAACAACACGCTCGTGCAGGAGGATCGGATCATCGTCAACGAGCTCGTCCCCGACGTCGTTCCCCTCTCACGCGGCGACGTCATCGTGTTCAAAGACCCCGGTGGCTGGCTCGAACCGGTTCCCGCGGACGAAGGAGGCTCGATCACCGGCCTCCTCGACAACGCACTACAGGCTGTAGGACTCACTGCGGAGGAGACGAACGATCACCTCATCAAGCGCCTGATCGGCCTCCCGGGGGATCACGTCGTCTGCTGCAACCCTCTGGGCCAGATGACCGTCAACGGGCAGCCCCTCGATGAGAGTCCCTACGTCAAGGACGCCGAGAGTTCGACGGCAGCCTCGTCTATCCCGTTCGATGTCACAGTGCCGGCCGACGCGCTCTGGGTGATGGGCGACAACCGCGGCAATTCGGCCGACTCTCGGCTCCAGCAGGGAACACCCTCGAAAGGTTTCGTCCCGACCGGCAACGTCACTGGCCGCGCGGTCGCGATCACCTGGCCCATCGACCGGTGGCACTGGCTCGACAACTTCCCCTCAACCTTCCAGGACCTCGACCCTCGCTGACACAGCCAGCGTGCCCCCCCTGGCGGACAAGCTGCTGCTCAGCTGGATGATCTACTCACAGCAGCGCAGCGCGGGTGTCGTCGGAGGAAATGCACGCGGTAACACGCCCGCTGATCGAAGGATGACCAGATCGCAGAGATCAACCCGCGCAGACCGGGTGAGGATATTCGTGGGAACTTTCTGGCACTGATCGTGCAATACCTATTGTGAGCGTCGAGACGGATGGTGAGGTCGTCGGCCGGTCCCTGGGGGAACCGGCCGCTTTCGCTGTTCTCTACGACCGGCATGCCCGCCTCGTCTACCGGTACGCAGCCCTTCGGGTGGGTGTCGCCGCGGCGGAGGACGTCTCGTCAGAGACGTTCCTCGTCGCGTTCGAGAGTCGGGCTCGGTTCGATGCCGTGCGGGGTGATGTCCGAGCGTGGCTGCTCGGGATCGCGACGGTTCTGCTGCGCAAGCGCGCACGTCTGGAGGCGAGGGCGTGGAAGGGCATGTTCGCGGAGCACGTCGCGCAGGTCCTCGAACTCGATCCTCTCGATGCTGTCGCTTCACGGCTGGACGCGTCCGCTGCCGTGCGTCGGCTCGGGCGGGCGCTGCGTCGTCTCCCGGCTGGGGAGAGGGACGTTCTGCTGCTGCATGCGTGGGGTGACCTGGACTATCAGGGCATCGCCGACGCTCTGGACGTCCCGATCGGGACGGTCCGGTCACGCTTGAATCGCGCGCGCACGAAGCTGCGGCGCGTTCTGGACGCGGGGACGACCCGCCGAGTGGAGGTGGAGCATGGACAGCCTGACGCTGCTGCGCAGTCTCAGTGAGGTCGTGGACGATCCCGACGAGGCCGTCCTCGCTCGTGGACGTGCGGCGCTCTTCGAACGGATCCGCCAGGAGACCGACGCTCCCCCGCTCCCGAAGCGTCGTGCCGTCCTTCCGCGCCGACTGATGCTCGCCGCGGTCGGCGCCGGGGCCGTCGCCACGGTCCTCGTGGGCGTGAACGTCCTCGGGGCGGGCTCCGGAGGTGCCTCGCCGGCGGCCGCGGCCGTTCTCCAGGCGGCGGCCGCTCGCGCGATCCAGACCACGGACCCGGTTCTCGCTCCGGGGCAGTTCCTGATGGTGACGACCTCGGAGGTCAGCCTGGTGAGCAGCGATACGGCCGCAAGCTACCTCGTGCTCCACCGCGACCGGCTCTACATACCGGCCGACACCTCCGACGAGTGGGTGTGGGACCGACCGGTGCCGGAGCTGTACGAGACGTTCTCGCCCGCGAGCGAAGAGGCAGCGGCGGCGGACTTCGCGCGTCGTGCGGCGGAGGGACGTGACGTGGGTGAGCTTCTGCGCGCTGCGGGCGGACGCTTCTATGGCGGCGAGCAGTTCTCGCAGATGACCGAGTTCACCTCGCTCCCCCGCGACCCGAGCAAGCTCCTGGAGCGCATCTACGTGCTGATTGGGAGCACCGGCCCCTCCCGCGAGGGCGAAGCACTCGTGTTCATCGCGGACGCCCTGCGCCGCGGGACCATCCCCGCGGAGCTGCGCGCGGCACTGTTCGAGGCGGCAGCCAGGATCCCCGGAGTGACCATCACCGACCAGCAGGTGACCTTCGAGGGCGCGACCGGTGTTGCGATCGGACGGGTGGAGTCCACCACCGGCACCCGGCAGGAGATCCTCATCGACCCCGACACCGGACAGCTGATCGGGGAACGGAGAGTGCTCCTCGAACCGACAGGCGACCTCCCCGCCGGCCCTCTCTCCACGACATCGGTCGAGACCAGCGTCGTCGACCAGGCGCCAGCCGGCGGAACGCCGAACGGCGCGCTCGAGGGCTGCACCGTCTTCGGGAACGGACAGTTCCAATGCTGATCCCGCACGCCCCTTCCTCCACCACGACAGAACGGCAGCCCATGCGATCCTCACCTTCAACGTCTCCTGCTCGCCGGCTGCTCGCCGGCCTTGCCGCCGGCACGGCGGCTGTTCTCCTACTCTCCGGCTGCGCCGCGAGCGCCGCCGATCCGGCCGCGATCGTCCCCGCGGATCTCGACCGCGGAACCGGTCAGATCAACTTTCCGCTCGAGGCCTACGTCATGAGCCAGGCCGAGGCAGCCTTGGTGCAGCACGCGAACGACATCCTTGTCGGCGCATGCATGGCTGAGCAGGGACTGCCCTACCCGCAGGCAGATTTCGGCTGGGTGACCGAACTCGAGACCTCTCCCTCTCCCGATCGTCCCTACGGTCTGTGGGCCATGGAAGAAGCCCGGATCAATGGATACGAGTCCGCCTACAGTCCCGCCCGGGCTGCTCTGGACGCCGAGCAGGAAGCACTCGGAACCGACTGGTGGAACAAGGCCATGACGTGCCTCCGCACCGCCGACACCCTGCCGACCATGGTCATCAACTCCACACCCGAACCGACCATCGCAGACCAAGGCTCTCTCGAGGCTCGCGCCGAAGTGGTAGCCAGCGGAGAGTTCCAGAAGCAGCGAGCTCTCTGGGCCGAATGCATCGAGAAGGAAGGACTGACCGACTCCGACTCTGATGAGGCACTGCTCCCCGCAATCGACTACTCGGCGCCCGGTCCGGACCAGATCGCGATCGCGGTCATCGACGTCACCTGCAAGGACCAGCTCGGCACCATCGAGACGCTGGCAGGCATGGAGACGAAGATCCAACTCGACTTCATCGACGCTCACCAGAGCGAGCTGCAGCAACTCCGAGACGACGTCGACCAGGTGCTCCGCGAGGCCGACAAGATCACCTGAGCTCGGAGCCGATGCCAACGTGGCCCGGCGACCCTGCTTCGAATCGAGATCAGACAGTGCCCGGAGGTACCGCGCCCTGAGGGTTGGGGATGACTTCGCCTGTTCGGCGGTCGACCAGTGGGATGCCTACCGGCCAGGGTGCGCCCGTGATGCGGTAGCCGGCGGACGTCTCCTCTTCGAGGCGGACGCTCCCGTATCGAGTGAAGAGGAGGGCCACGACGATGCTGACGAAGAAGGCGATCATCAAGCCATAGAGCGGGACGGCGACAAGCGGCTGCTGCCGGACGTCGAGCGGCAGCAGCCACAACAGCAAGAGGAACAGGACGATGCACGCCGTACCGGCGAGAGCCACCCAGCCGGCTCGGGCCGCGTATCCGGTCGAGTCGACCCCGGGGAGCAGTCGAACGGTGGTGGGCCTGACTTCTGCCACATCCTCAGCCATCCCGGCCGCCGATGCGACGAGGCGGAGGCGGTTCGCGAGCACCGAGACAGTGACGTCGGGAAGGTGCTGCACACCGGCGCCGCCAGGTCGCAGCGGGATCTCCGCGGTGAGCGCTCGATCACCGTGCCGCACCCGAATGCGCAGTCCGCCGAGCCGCGACATGGGGCTTGGGCCGTTCATCGCGACGACGCGACTCCACGGCAGCACCGCGCCCGGCTCCGCCTGGTTGCGGTCGTCCCAGAACTCCAGGCCCTCTGCGGTACCGAGGATCAGCGGGTGCTGGCTACGGCTGAGGCGGGGGTAGTCGGGCACGAGCGCTCGAATGGCAACCTCAGCGCGATAGTCGACGGCTGGGTACAGCACGATCGCCTCGGCGCTGCGCTTCGCGAACTCGGCCGATGCCACGAACAGATCCTACGAGCGGATCCGTGCTCTGCTCGATCAGCGCTCACCGCCAGCGCCGGTGAACCGCTGACCGCACCCTTATGGGACGCACGCCGCCGCATGGACGACGACGAAGAAGCAGATCCAGCGGCTCCGTCAGTCGATCGGTGAGGACGACTGACCAGCCGCCCGGTCCCCATACGCGACAGTTGGTGCGGCAGAGTCACGCCTAGAGTGGCGCGCATGGAACGAGCTCGCACAGTCGCGTCCACTGTCGCGGTCGGCGCAATCGCGTTCCTTGCCTCCGGATGCGGGCCGACCGAGTACCGCGGCTACGACAGCGGGATCGACGGGGTGCTCTGGCGCCAGATCGCTGCCTTCGAGGACCCCCTGTCGAGAGAGCTCTTCAGTCCGCGCGTCAACGAACCCGAGCCCTACCTCGCGGCACTCAACGGCACGCGATGGGATGGGGAAGCGTCTACAGCTGCCGAGCTGGACCTCGACGCTGGCGGCGTCGTCCTCTACGACCTCTCATCCACGCCCACTTCAGCGACCGCCTCGGTCTTCATCGCCTCGGGTCCCCGCTCCCCCGCTGATGACAGCACGGGTCCGAGCGAGGTCTACACCTGCTACCGCATCGAGATCGCGTTCAGTGGCGACCCCATGCCCTCAGCCGGACGCGTCCTGCTCGACGGCTGCCCGGAGCCCCTGGTGTCACTACTGGCCGAGGATGCAGCCTTCGCCAGCGGTGAAGTGTTCGACGGATAACGGAAGCTGACCCTCCCTGCCCGCGGAGCAGCCCCTGTTCGGGACCACATCGGCCAGAACTCAAATGAGTGAATGAGGGGATGAGTGTTCGGGAACAAGACATCACCGGACGCTCGGACCATTGACGTCTCGCGGCATCCCAGCGGCTAGACAGCGGCCACGCCTCTGCGTTCTAAGGGCGAACTGCGATGACCTTGTCGACCGGCAGGTCACCCGACGGATCCCCCTTCACGTAGGACGCAATCCAGATCATCTTCGTGAGTGTCTTCCCGTCCTCATCTCGCCCGAGCGATGGGTAGGGCTGGTGACGCCAATGACCGCGCACGCTCCACGGATCCCGGTCCTCGAGGTTGGTCGCGTCTTCGCGGCGGTAGACCTGTGCGTGGTCCGTTCCTGCCTTCACGCGAACGACCACCAGGTCACCCGCCGCTCCTACGTCCGAGCCTCTATGTGCGCCGACTTGTCGATCCGACTCGGTGACGTCGCCCTGCGCCATGAGCGCCCACACGGCGGCGAGCATTTTCTGTTCGGGCCGAGTCTCGTCCCAGACCGGCACGAACGGCAGTCGGCCGGCGAGCCGCTCTCCGACCTCCTTCGCGTCGTGTCCGCGGCCGGCGGCGAACGTGCGCATTCGCCAGACGACGGCGCCCTGTCGGTACCAGACGGCGCGCACGTGGCGCTCCGTGCCGTCTGGTCGATGCATGATCACCGGACGGGCAAACACCCAGAGGGCGTTGATGTGGACCGGGAGCGGGTCAAGGTGCTCGTTCCCATCCAGGCTGTCCACCGCGAGCTGCAACAGCTCCTCGTGAAGCAGGAACGACTCTTCGGGGCTGTCCGCCGGCGCGCTCACGCTGCGCGCCAGGTGAGGGACGTCCGCGGGCGCGAAGACCTGGGCGCGGAGAGGGAGGCGCACGGGCGGACTGTCGAGCGGCTGAGGCGGAGTCTCGATACCCGTTCTCGGGTCGAGGAACGGTCCCGACGTGTGCGCTCGCACCGCCCTCAACGACTGCCCGAACCAGGCGCGCTGAGATCGTACGTTGATGACGATGAACACGTTGGCGGGGTGCAACCCTCGCTCGCGATACGGGCGGTCGATGATCCGAAGCGGTTCGATAAGTCTGGTGCGACTGAGGCGGCTCCCTGCCGGCGGCTGCCAGGCAGCTCCGCGAAGAGTGGATAGTCCGTATTTCGGCTGCTGAGTAAGGTCGTGAAAGAGGACGACCGGCTCATCGATCGGGACGGCGCTACCACGTAGCTGCTCGTAGACGCCCGGGATCATGTCTCGGATCGCCGCGTCGCGTTCGGCCACCATGAGGCTGCGCGGCATCGGTCGCACAGGAAAGCGCGGCGTGGTCCCGGTTCCACCCGGTGAGCGCTCCGGCCGCCGCTCGGGTGCCGTGGGTGGAGGTATGGGCGGGCGGGCGGCGGTCTCCGGCGGCGCAGGTGGCACTCGGAGTGCGTGACGAAGTGCGGCCGCAGTGTCGTCATCGATCCGCTGCTCAGGTCTGCTGATTGCGGAGCCCATGTCGCTCAGAGCGCGCATCGCGGTATTCGTATCCACGCCAGCTTCTTGGGCAATCTCGAATACGCGCACAATCACCATGTCCCGATGATCGCGCAAACCGCCGTAGAGCGGGGCGCGACAGCTGCTGAAGACTGCTAGAAACAAGCGATCACCGCTAATCACTTGGAGATACCCCTGATGGCACAGAAGCTGACTCTCATCGATGACCTGGACGGTTCCGCGATTGAGGGTGACGGTGGAACCGTCTCCTTCTCGATCGACGGCGCGAACTACGAGATCGACCTGTCGGCGGAGAACGCCGCCGCGCTGCGTGACGTGTTCGAGAAGTACGTCACCGCCGGACGCCGCGTCCGCCGGGACGGCAACGTTGGCGCGTCGTCTCCCGCTCGCGGGAAAAGCGACCCGGACCGGTTGAAGGCGATTCGGGAGTGGGCTGCTGAGAACGGCCACGAGGTTTCACCGCGCGGCCGCATCTCGGCGCAGGTGGTCGAGGCGTACGACGCCGCGCACTAGCGCGGCGATACCGTGGACGCTTCGATGAGCGAGCGTCGAGCGGGAGGGGTGCCAGTGAATGTCATGCGGCAGATGACCGCCCTGCATCGCGGCCCGTGGGGCCGGCTCGGCGGGCTGATCGCCGCGGCTGAGGACGGCAGCGATCGCGAGCGTGTGCGCTCGGCGGTCGCACGGTCGGTGTTCTCGCGCGGCGGGAAGATGGTCCGCTACTCCCCCGCCGCGGCCGCCTTCGGGGATGGCGACGAGCGGGTCGACCCGTCGACGGAGCTGCTGGCGTTCGTCGCGCACCAGTACGCGGTGCCCGAGGGGTTTCTGACGGGCGCCGATGACAACGAGCTGCGCGATGCCGCGCTGCACCGGGCTCTGGACGAACGGCACCTGCGCGGCACGCCGGTCCCGGAGTCGTTCACGACGACGACCCGGTGCCCGACGCTCGCGGGCGAGCTGGGTGACGCAGGTCACGCCGGTGTGGCGCTGCGCGCAGCAGAGCGCCGGTCGCAGCTCTCCGCGATCCCTTACGCGGTGGCGAGCCTGGTGCTCCCGGCCTTGCTGACGGTGACGAGCTTCGCGGCCTCCGTCGAGCGCTGGCAGTGGTTCCTCTCGTTCTTCTTCCTCGCCTGCACGCTGGGTAGCGTCTGGCTGTGGACGGTGCGGGCGGTGGCTGTGGTGCGGTTCTTCCGCCTGCCGCTGGCCGAGGCGCAGGCGTGGTCGGATCTGCTGATGAAAGAGGCGGTCGCGACGTACTTCCACGACCTCTACACGGACGGCTACCTGCCGCGGGCGTGGTTTCACGACATCTTCTGCCGGAACCTGCCGATCACCCGTCTGGCATGGGACCGGCTGGGTACTGGAACCGTGACGCCGGCGATGCTGACGGAGAGCGCGATGCGTCGGTTCCCGGCGAAGGGGCGGGCAGATGATGGTTACCCGCTCAGCTCAGTACGCTTTGCTGCTAACTAGCTAGTGAAGCGATAGAAGTAACCACAAACACAAGTCCCATAACTAGGAATACAATTGCAATAAAAACAAGCGTCCCTGGTTTTGACGATTTAGCTACAGGCTCCGCCGCCGTCCCCCACAGGGCGCGAATAGATTTAGCGTTCCAACGAGCGTACGCGTCTCTCTTCCAGATTGCTCCTATCCCAAAGATAATGAAAGCTAATCCACCGATAAGCTTAATGAACTGATCATTCATTTTCTCAGAACCGCCCTATCCCGTAAATGGTCGCGCATCAACCCACTTCGCCCAGCTCCGAACACGCGTGACAGTTCGGAGAGACCGGGGGTATCGAGACCTCGTAGACACGTTCAGGTGTCGGTGCCAGGGTGGCCTCATGGCCAAGCCTCGCACCAAGCTCGCGCGCGCCGCACTGATTTCCAACGGCATGGTCTGGTTCGGGCTGTCGCTGATGCTCTTCGCGATCGCCGGCGAGCAGACGTACGCCGCGTTCACGGGGCAGTGGTTCAACGTCGTCGGCTGGGTCCTCCTCGTCGTCGTCGCGACCGGCCTCGCCGTCGTCGGCGTGATCGAGAACCGGAACATCCGGGCAGGGAAGAAGCGTAAGCCGCGCTCTCGTTCCGGAGCCTGACCCTGCTTCATTGCTTCTTTTACTCATTCACTCATTGACTCATAGGAGTGAATGAGTCGGGGGGTTGAGGGGGGTTCTCCCCCGCGTGGGCCGGCCCGTTTCGGGGCGGCCCACGCGAGCGGTCAGAGCATGTAGAAGTGGTAGCCGATCGCGGTGCCCTCGCTGAGCGGGCCGAAGGTGTCGGCGTAGGCCTGGGGTTCGGGGTGGTTGGTGATGAGGTCGAGCGCGACGCGCTCCTCCTCGGACTCGTCGCTCATCTCGTCGGGTTCGTTCTCCCACTCGCGCAGCACGCGGTGGCCGGCGTCGGTGACGCGGTAGAGCGCCCAGAAGCCGGAGAACGTGCCTTCGGCTTCGCGCTTGAACACGAGGCAGGTGGCGGTGGGCCAGGCGTGCCGGGCGGCCGCGGTGAGCAGCGCCCGGACGGCGGCGTGCCGGTCGCGGATCTCACCGGACGCGGCGGCAGCGTTGACGGCTTCCTCGGCGGCGCGCAGCGCCGGGGTGTGTCCCCACACGTCTACGTCGACCGGGGCTGGGGTGGTGGGTGTGGTGGTCATGGGTTTTCCCCTCTCGTTTTTCTGCCGAAGCGGCGACGTGTCGCCGATCAGGGCGTGAAGTGGTGCGGCAACCCGCAGGGCGCGGGGGGAGAGAATTTCCGCGCGATGGGAGGGAGCGAAGCGACCGCGTGCGGAAAATCTCGGAGGGAGCGGTCGGCGCAGCCGACTTGCGCTCCGCGTAGCGCCCGTACGATGCCGCAGGTGCTTCGGCAGAAGAACGAGCGCGCAGCGATCGGAGCGCAGCGGGGAACGGGGGCGTGCTCTGCACGCCGGCACCCGCCGCGTCGCGGCGGAGTACGCGGCCGCGCAGCGTCCGCTCGAACAGTTCTGACTACGCCATCTCCCTGGTGCCGGCGGATGTTGGTCGACCGGCCGGCGTCGATGGTGGGGGGTCGAGGGGGGAAGCGTCCCCCCTCGTGGACCGGCCCGCACTGGGCCGGTCCACTCGGCGGCGGCTAGCTCAGCCCGGCAGCCTCCGCCGGGGTGGTGTCGCCGGTGACGATCTGCTCGACCGGGGAGAGCGCGTAGCCCCAGGCGGCGAGCTGGCGGAAGTGAGCGGCGGCGCGGGCGTCGCCGCGGCGCCAGGACTCCTTGCTCGTGTTCGCCTCCTGGCCTGCGAGGACGACGGCCAGCGCGACCAGGCGGGCCTTCGCGGGGTTCGCCTCGACCAGCGCAGCCAGCGCGTCCGCGTGGTAGCCGGAGGGCTGGGGGATGCCGAGGAGGGTGTGCGCGAGGGCGTTGCCGTTGCTCATGCCCGAGGACACGGCGAAGCGGTGCGCGGTGAGACCGAGAGCGATGATGCGGTCCGCGTCCTTCGGGAGGGTCTTGCGGCTGAGGAACGTGGCGATCCATTCGCGGCGGACCGTCTCGGCCGCGTTCCACGCCTTGTTGTTGGCGATGAGCACCTTGCGCTCGGCGGACTTCTCGACGCGCTCCTCCTCCGCCTCCTCCGCGGTGAGGGCCACGGCGGGGACGTCGCCGCGGTAGGCGTAGGTGAATCCGGCCTCCGTGGGCTCCTGGACGAAGTAGGTGACGTCGATTTCGCCGTTCCACCTGGTGTCGATGAGCGCGCCGCGCAGCGGGACGGAGGTGATGTGTTCGGCGGTGACCGGCGCATCGTCAGCGTTGCGGAGCTTGCGGAGGGCGACCCATGCGGTGCCCTCGCCGTAGGCGTCGGAGCGGGTGAGCAGCTGGAAGCCGTTCGCGGTCTGCTCCTGCTCGACCTTCGCGAGCAGCGCCCGCTCCTTGGCCTCTTCTCGCAGGCTCTCCGCGGTGTGCTCGAACTGGGCTGGGTCGTGGGTGGCGACCTCGATCAGGTTCGCGCGGGCGTCGGCGTCGTCCTCGAACTCCAACAGCACCGCGGCCTGGTCCAGGGTCAGCTCGTGCTCGTGGAGCACGGAGGTGACGGTCGCGGATTCCGCGACCGCGAGGCCCTTCTTTACCGCGTCGGTCTTGGTGCCGGTGCGCTTGGCGATCGCTGCGGCGGTGACGCCCTCGAACGCGAGCTGCGCCCACGCTGCGGTGCGGTCCGCGACCGAGAGTTCGGCGCGCTGGTCGTTCTCGATGATCTGCTGCACGATGCGGTCCGCGGTCGTCTCGTCGCCCTCCACGACGTAGACGGGGATCGTGGGCATTCCGGCCTCGCGGGCGGCGAGGGTGCGGCGCTGTCCGGCGCGGACGATGACGTTGCCGTGCTCGTCGCGGCGGGCGAGGACCGGGGTGATGACTCCGTTCTCGCGGATCGACGCGATGAAGTCCTTCGTCACGGGAGCGCTGGTGCGCACGTTCGCCTCGATCACGAGGGTGGTCGGGTCGATGTGCTGAACGGTCCCGGTTCCGGTGGTGATAGTCACGATGGTTTCTCCTCAATCGGTGTGCGACCATGAAGATGACGAGTCCCGTGGTTCTAAGCCAACTACGGGGCTTTTGTCGTCTTCCTGATCGTTTTTCTTTGCCTCTCCGGCGGGATGAAATCAATTGAGTGGAGTCGGCGGAGTGACGGCTCTCTCGGGCGAAATAAGCCCGGAGGGCGCGTCCGAGAGAGACGGCACGTAGCCGACGGAGCGAGATAGATTGAAACCGCGGAGAGGTGAAGAAAACGGGTAATCCGGCCGCGTAGCGGCTCCTGCCGGCGGTGCTCCGTCACCGCTGCGCGAGCGCGAGCTCGCGCCCCCGGAACGGGGAAGATCGGGGAGTGTGAGGGGGTCGCCCCTCACGGGCCGGCCCGCAGGCCGACCCGCACCGCTCACCGGCCTGACCGGTTGCTCGAAGCCTCCGGCGCCGAACTCAGATCGACTGCGGTCGGATCTGTACGCGATTGACGGCGAACGCGGCACCACCCGCGATGATCCCGGCGACGAGGAATGCCGGGACCGGAACGAAACCGAACGCGGGGACGTAGGTGGGTTCGGTGAGGCCCGCGGGAAGTAGTGGAACGCCGACCGCGATCGCGCTCCCCAACGCGGCCCCGATCGACTCGCGCGTGACGGTCAGGCGGCGGCAGGCACGGCGGACGACCGCTCGGCTCGCGAGCGCACCGACTGCGCTGTAGGTGCCCACGATTGCACCCAGGATTGCTATCCCGATGAAGGAACCCACGAAACCGACGACGCCGATGGCAATTTTGTTCCCATCGCTGAAATCGTTGTATTCGAACAGTAAGGAGACGAAAGGGGCGCTATAGAGAAGGGCGACGATGGCTCCGAGGAGCGCGCCCATACAGACGGGGTGTCTCTTCATCCACATGGGCACGTGTACTCCCTCGTTCTGAAGCTCACAGTAGTCCCGTCACAACGGGCCCGCGCCTCCCAGTCCGCCACTGCGCATGCGGAGCTCGCGCTGCCAGAACGGGGTGGGCAGCCGGCTCAGATCGACTGCGGTCGGATTTGAATGCGATTGACGACGAACGAGGCGGCACCTGCAATGCCGGCGGCGGCGAGGAAGGCCGGGACCGGGATCGCCATCGACCCGAAGGTGGGAAGAAGAGTCGGTTCGGCGGGTCCTACGAGGAGCATGGGCACGCCGACCGCGAGAGCACTTCCCAGCGCAGCCCCGATCGACTCACGAGTGACTGTCAGCCGGCGGCACGCGCGGCGGACGACCGCTCGGCTTGCCAGCGCACCAACTGCGCTGTACGTGCCTACGATCGCCCCCGGAACGACAGTCGCGAAGAAGAAGAAGAGCAGGCCCATCACGCCGATGGCGATTTCGTTCGCGTCGCCAAAATCGGTGGTGCTGAATACGTAAGAGACCCAAACAGGGCCGATGTAGAGAAGAGCGACGATGGCTCCGAGGAGCGCGCCCACGTAGACGGGGTGTGTCTTCATCCACATGGGCACGTGTACTCCCTTGTTCTGAGGCTCAGAGTAGTCCCGTCATAGCGGGCCTGCGCCTCCCAGTCGGCCACTGCGCGTGCGGAGCTCGCGCCCTGGGAACAGGGAAGACCGGGGAGTGTGAGGGGGTCGCCCCTCACGGGCCGGCCCGGCAGGCCGGCCCGCGCCGCGCGGCTAGTAGTCGGGGGGCTCGTAGCAGTTGGGGCAGTCGCACGGCCCGCCGTTCTCTGCCCACTCGATGGCCTCGATCTGCGCGGCTCGCTCCGCCGGGGAGAGCGCCTGCCACGCCTCGTTCGACCGCCGGTTGATCTCGGTGCTGGCCGCGCGCTCGTCCGGCGTCTGCGGGGTTCCGATGATCCACCCGTGGCGCTTCCCACGCGGGGTGAGGAACGCGATCAGGGCGGCGGCGTAGGCGGTGCCGTCATCGGTGACGGGGAACCCGCCCGAAGCGCCCTTACCGGGGAGGGTGAGCGTGTCGCGGACGTGCGCGAGGATCTCGACGTCCGAGGCGGTGGCGTCGTCATCAGACTCGGCGCGGCGGGTGTCCACGATGAGGGCGAGCTGTTCGCTGGTGGCGCTGCCGAAGTCGACGCGGGTGTTGATGATGAGGAAGAGCTCTTCGGTGCTGGCGCTGCCGATATCGATGCGGGTCATGATGTGGTCCTCTCAGCGGCTCAGGAACGGTGCGACGCGGCGGATCGCGGCGCGGCGGGCGTGGGCGACGCAGTGGCGGAACGAGCCGCTGGTGATCCCGTGCAGCTGGTCGGAGTGCCACGCCTCCCAGACGCCGGACGTGCGGCGGGTGACGTGCACCGAGGGCGTCGTCTTGGGGTCGGTGCCCACGACGCGGATATCGACCGCGCGGGTGCCCCCGAGCGTGAGGTAGGTCTTCGCGGTGGTCTGCAAGTCGGTGGCGGTCTGCATGGTGTGGGTGCTCCCTCTGGCTGATCGTTTTTCTTTGCCTCTCCGGCGGGAAGAACCGTTTGAGTGGAGGCGGCGTAGTGCCGCCCATTCCGGGCGAAATAAGGGAGCGTAGCGACCGCGTCCGGAATGGGTGGCACGGAGCCGGTGGAGCGAAATAGGTTGAGACCGCGGAGAGGTGAAGAAAACGGGTAATCGGG
>NZ_RJKO01000011.1:0-119042 GCF_003751825.1 Rathayibacter sp. PhB186
ACGCCCTCCGAACCCTCGCGACCCTCGGCTACGACGTCACCCTCACCCCCAGAACCGCGTGAAAGGTCACCATCCCTTTCCAAGTAGATCCACCGTTCTGCAGGACTTCGGGTCTCTATACGCCGCTCCGCGGCTACTCGACCAGCACGAGTCGGCTCACCGCCTGCAGATCGGACAGCCCGGCCCACGGCCGGTCCCCTGCTGATCAGGCAGCCAGCGCATCGCGCGGTCCATGCTGATCGATTAGCCCGCATCGCGGGCGTATCGAGATCCACCCTCTGCAGACGCCGGGTCTCGATACGCCGCTCCGCGGCTACTCGACCAGCATGAGTCGCCGTACTCGCGCACACCTCTCGCCCTGACAGTGCACCGTCGGGCCACCTCCGGCACGCGGATCACCCTCCGGCACGCGGGAACCGCCCGATTCCACGAGCCCAGGCCGATTTCACGAGCCCGAGTTCAGCCCCTGCCACCTCCGGCACGCGGAACGACCTCCGGCACGCCGGAACCGCCGGATTCCGCGAGCCCGGGCCGAGACCACGAGCCGAAAGGTCACGCCCGGCGGCGAAGCCCGCGCAGCCGCAGCGTCAGCGGACGGAGTCGCGGCGCGAGCGCTCGCGCACCCGCTCGATGTGCACGCGCATCGCCGCCGCCGCCGCCTCCGGGCCGGCCGCGAACGCGTCGACGATCGCCCGGTGCTCCAGCACGGCGTCGTCCGCGTCGCTGACGCCGGTCTGCACGGTCTGGCGCATCCGGTGCACGCGCGTGGAGATCGCCTCGGACATGTCGATCAGGAACGGGTTGTGCGTGCCCTCGAAGATCAGGTGGTGGAAGTTCCAGTCCACCGCGAAGTACTCGCGCAGCAGCGCCACCGGCAGCTCGCCCTCGGTCGAGGCCGCGCGCACGACGGCGGTCATCGCCTCGTGCGCGGCGAGCGCCTCCTGCAGCCGCGGCACCAGCGCCGCCTCGTGCGCCGACGCGAGCGCCGCCGCGCCGCTCTCGAGCACCAGCCGCGCGTCGAAGAGCGCATCGAGCTGGTCGTCGGCGAGCGGCGGCGCCACCCGGTAGCCCTTGTTGGCCACCCGGGTGACGAGGCCGGTCCGCTCCAACTGCACGAGCGCCTCGCGCACCGGCGTCGGCGAGACGCCGAGCTCGCGCGCGACCGCGTCGATCGACAGGCGCATGCCCGGCTCGATGTCCGGGCCGAGCAGCACGTCGAGCACGCGCTCGTAGACGTGGTCGCGCAGCCCCCGCCGCTCGATCGACTCCGCGCCGGTCAGGCGGAACACGGCGTCGGTCATCACAGCCTCGCGGGTCGGTGCGGAAGGGGCGCGCCGCGGATCACCCGGTTCGGGGCGCTCGGCACAGCGGTCGGCTCAGCTTACGCAGTCGCTCCCGAGCGCTCGTACGCGACGATCTCCTCCACCTTCGCGGCCGAGGCGCTCGACTCGTCGAAGACGTAGCCGAGCCACTCGCGCACGTTCCGCCGGGCGACCTCGATGCCGACGACGCGCTGCCCCATGCAGAGCACCTGCGCGTCGTTCGAGAGCACGCCGCGCTCCACCGAGAAGGAGTCGTGCGCCGTGACGGCGCGGATCCCCTCGACCTTGTTCGCCGCGATGGCGACGCCCAGGCCGGTGCCGCAGATCAGCAGCGCCCGGTCGGCCTCGCCGCGCGCGACCAGCTCGGCCGCCGCGATCGCGACGCTCGGGTAGGGCGTGTGCGACTCCGCATCGACCCCCACGTCGACGACCGAGACGACCCGGTCGTCGGCCTCGAGATCGCGCTTCAGGATCTCCTTGTAGTCGTAGCCGGCGTCATCGGATCCGACGACGATCCTCCAGGTGGTGCTCATGCGGTCTCTCCCTCGGTTGTGGACGGTGCAGTCGTGGTCGGTGCAGTCGCGGACGGTGCAGTCGTGGACGGTGCAGTCGTGATCGATGCGGTGCCGGAGGCGGCACCGAGCTGCGGCGCGATCGCCTCGACGATCAGCGCGAACGAGATCGCGCCGGGGTCGGGCGTCCCGAGCGACTTCTCGCCGTGCGAGCGCGCGCGGCCGAGCCCGGGCATCAGATCGGACGTGGCGTCGGCGGCCGAGCGAGCGGCCACCGCGGCGGCGCCCCACGCGTCGGCGAGCGCGTCCCCCGCGCCGGCTCGCTCCGCCAGCGTCTCGGCGAACGGCACCAGCGCGTCCACCATCGTCTTGTCGCCGACGCTCGCCTTCCCGTAGCCGCGCACGGCGTCGGAGGCGGCGGTCACTCCCGCGCTCACCTCGCGCGCGCTCACGGCCCGGTCGTCGCCGAGCGCCTCGCCGACACCGCGGAGGATGACCCCCCAGAGCGCTCCGGAGGTCCCGCCCGCGCGGTCCGACCAGGCGTCGCCGGCCCGGGTGAGCAGCGTCTGGGCGCCCGCCCCGCGCTCGAGCACGTCGGCGGCCTCCTGCGCGGCCGCCCGCGCCCCGCGCTGCATGCCGATGCCGTGGTCGCCGTCGCCCGCGATCGAGTCCAGACGGCCGAGCTCGTCGGCGTTCGCGTCGATCACGTCGCGGATCGCCGCGATCGCGTCGGACAGCCGTGCCGCCGCGGCGCGCGACTCCTCCGAGGCCTCGCCGACCTCGGCAGCGACCTCCTCGGCCTGCGTCGCGGTGACGGCCACGAGCGCGCCGCCGTCGACCGCCCCGGTCCGGAAGGCCGGGGTGTCGCTCGGCGCCGTCCACAGCGTCTCGAGCTCCTCATCGACCCAGAACAGCGTCAGCGAGACGCCGGCCATGTCGAAGCTGGTGCAGAACTCGCCCACCTGCGGGTCGACGAGGGTGATCCCGCGCGCCTCGAGCAGGTCGGCGATCGTGCTGAAGACGACGAACAGCTCCTCGCTCTTCACCGAGCCGAGCCCGTTCAGCACCGGGACGACCCGGGCGCCGTCGACGCTCACGCCCTCGGGGATCTCGGCGTCGGCGAGCAGGTGCTTCACGAACAGCTCGGCGAGCTCCGCGGCGCTCGGGATGTCGACCTCGTCGATCCCGGGCTCGCCGTGGATGCCCAGGCCGACCGCCATCCGACCCTCGGGCACCGAGAACAGCGGCTCGTCGGCCCCGGGCAGCGTGCAGCCGGTGAAGGCGACGCCGAGCGAGCGGGTGCGCGCGTTGCCGAGCACGGCCACCCGCTCCACGTCGTCGATCGCGTAGCCCGCGGCGGCCGCGGCCCCGGCCACCTTGAAGACGGTGAGGTCGCCGGCGATGCCGCGGCGCTTGTGCGCCTCCTCGGGCTTCGCGCTGAAGATGTCGTCGGTCACGGTGACGGTGCGGCAGTCGATGCCGTCGGCCCGCACCGCGTCCTGCGCGGCGGTGAAGTGCAGCACGTCGCCGGCGTAGTTGCCGTAGCTGAGCAGCACGCCGCGGCCCTGCTCGCTCGCGCGGATCACCGACTCGACCTGGTGCGCCGACGGCGAGGCGAAGAGGTTGCCCATCGCGGCGCCGTGCGCGAGGCCGGGCCCGACCAGTCCGGCGAAGGCCGGGTAGTGGCCGGAGCCGCCGCCGATGACCACCGCGACCTCGGGCTCCTCGGAGCGGGTCGAGCGGGAGACCCCGCCGACCACCTTGCGGACCCAGCGGCCGTTGGCGCGGACGAAGCCGTCGACCATGTCGTCGGCGAAGTCGGCGGGTTCGTTCCAGAGACGGGTCATGCTCGTCGGCTCCTCATCATCGAGTGCGCCGGCCCTCCGGCCGGACCCGTCGATCCTATAGGATTTTCACCGCTCGCTCCAGGCGGCCGAGGCAGGCCGCCTACTGCCGCCCCACCGCCAGCGCCTCCTCCTCGACATCGAGGAACGCCAGCGCGCTGCGCACCGCCGGCTCCTGGTAGCGCCCCTCGGCGCGCGCCTTCAGCACCGCCTCGCGCTCGGCCGCGATCATCACGCGGCGCAGCCGGTTGTAGGAGTGGGTCAGCGGCTCCGCGCCCTCCCCCTCCGGCGGATTCTCCAGCGCGTCCGCGAGGAACACCGCGTTCCGCCGCAGCCGGTCGAGCACCCGCTCCTCGACCCCGTCCTGCGGCTCCTGGTCGAGCCGCGCGAGACCCGCCGACTGCGCCTCCGCCAGCAGCATCTGCTTCTCGACGTGCTCCTGCTGCTCGTTCGGCGCCGGCAGCTTGAGCAGCCGGAGCACCCGCGGCAGCGCGAGCCCCTGCACCAGCGTCCCCGCCACCACCACGAACGCCAGGAACTGCAGGAACGCCCGCTGCGGCGTCTCCGCCGGCAGCAGGAACGCGGCCGCGAGCGTGACGACCCCGCGGATTCCGGCCACGGACACCCCGAGCGCGGTCGGCCAGGTCCAGCCGCGCTGCTGCAGCCGCCGCGGTCCGTGCCGGAAGAGCACGGTGGTCAGGCACATCCAGAGCACCCGGCTGCCGATCAGCGCCGCGAGCAGCGCCGCACTGATGCCGATCCCCTGCCAGACGCCGATGTCGGAGTCGGCGGTCGCCGCGACCACCGAGGACAGGCTCAGCCCGATGAAGAGGAAGACGGCGTTCTCGAGCAGGAACTGGATGGTGCGCCAGTTCAACGACTCCGCGATCCGCGCCTGGGCCGACTGGATGACCGGCGCCCGGAAGCCGAGGAACAGCCCCGCGACCACGACCGCGAGCACGCCCGAGCCGTGCAGCAGCTGCGCCGGGATGAACGCGACGTACGGCGTCACCAGCGAGAGGCTCGTGTCGAGCACCGAGGAGGACACCTGCTTGCGCACGAAGCCGAGGACGACCGCGATCAGGATCCCGACCCCCGCGCCGACCACGACGGCCAGCACGAAGTCGAGCGCGATCCCGCCGGGCGTCACGGTGCTGACGATCGCGAGCAGCGACGCGTTCAGCGCCACCAGCGCGGTCGCGTCGTTGAGCAGGCTCTCGCCCTCCAGCACCGTCAGCATCCGCCGCGGCAGCCGCAGCCGCCCCGCGATCGCGGTCACCGCCACGGCGTCGGTCGGCGCCACGATCGCGCCGAAGGCCAGGGCCGCGGCGATCGAGACCGCCGGCACCACCGCCCAGGCGACCGCGCCGACCACCAGCACCGTGAAGACCACGAGCCCGACCGAGAGCAGCAGGATGCTGTCGCCGCGGGCGCGGACGTCGAGCACCGAGGTGCGGATCGCCGCCGCGTAGAGCAGCGGCGGCAGGATCCCGTAGAGGACGACGTCCGGCTCGACCACCACCTCGGGGATCCCGGGGACGAAGGAGGCCAGCGCCCCGACGGCGACCAGCGCCACGGGTGCCGACCAGCCCGCCTTGCCCGAGAGCCCCGTCACCAGCACGGTGACGACCACGAACGAGACGATCCAGATGATGGCGACGACCGGTTCCTCCACGCGGCTCCCTCCCGAGAGCCGAGCCTAGGCCCGAGGGCCGACGCTAGGCACCGGCCTCGTGGATGTCGCGGGCCTTGGTCACGCGCCCCGCGTCGACCGGGTTCATGCCGAGCACGATCTTGCCGCGGGAGTGCCGCTTCTCGAGGTCGTCGAACGCGTCCTGGACGAAGCCGTAGGGGTAGAAGCCGGAGACCAGCACCCGCAGCTTCTGGTCGCGGACCAGCGCGACCAGCTCGCCGAGGATCTCGGTGTCGCGCCGCGCGGTCTCGGCGTCGGGCCAGACGGCGCGCAGCTCGATCTCCTTGCGGTCGTCGCTGGAGTGGAAGCGGGCCGGCTCGATCCCGAGCTCCTCGGCCAGCGCCGCGTTGTCGCCGCCGAAGTTGTCGAGGAAGACGGTCACGCCCTTCGGCGCCGCGGCGCGGATGCGGTCGGCGATGCCGTCGCCGTAGACGATCGGCTTCACGCCGATCTGGCGGAGGTAGTCGAAGTTGCGCTCGCCGCAGGTGCCGAGCACGGTCGCGCCGCGCAGCTTGGCCAGCTGGATCTCCATGCTGCCCACGCCGCCCGCCGCTGCCGAGACGACCACGGTGTCGTCCGGTCCGATGTGGGTGGCCTCGATCGCGCGCCAGGCGGTGACGCCGGCGAGGAAGAGCGCGCCGCCGACCTCCCAGCTCACCGAGGCGGGCTTGGCGACCAGGTTCTCCCGCGGGACGACGATGTGGGTGGCGTGCGAGCCGACCAGCGCGTGGCCGACGACGTCGCTGCGGAGCTTGAGGTCGGTCACTCCCTCGCCGAGGCCGACGACGATGCCGGAGAAGTCGGTGCCCTGGCGCATCGGGAAGGCCGCGGAGTGGTCGGAGTCGAACATCCCGCGCCGGATGAACGCCTCCATGTGGTTCACGCCGGCTGCGAGGACCTCGACCAGCACCTCCCCCGGCCCGGGCTGGGGCCGCGCGATGTCGGCGATCTCGAGCACGTCCACGCCGCCGAAGCGGGAGAACTGGACGGCACGGGCGGAGTCGGAGCGCAGACGGGACATGCGCTCATCATCCGCCCCCGGCGGCGCGACCCCGTGACCCCCGAAAGGGGACGTGCGACGCCGGAGGGGCCGATCGGGCCGTCAGGCGACGGTGGCGGCGTCCTCGTCTGCGACGGCGTCCGGGCAGTAGAGCTGCGTGCGCGGGCCGCTGCGGTCGATCACGTGCTCCGACATCAGGCGGCCGCAGAGCGGGCAGGCGCGGCCGGCGGGAGCCTCGGGCTCGGGCTGGTCGTAGGGCCCGAGCGGCGGCGGGCCGAGCCAGGGGAAGAGCCGCGCGTTGAAGCGCTGGTAGAGGGAGCGGGTCGGCTTGGCCATATGCTTAGTGTACTAATGATCAGTGCGCGAGGGGAAAGGGAGGACGAATCCGTGGAGGACGAAGCCGTGGTGACCGATCCTGTGGACACCGACCCGCTCGCCCTGCGGAACCAGGTCTGCTTCTCGCTCGCCGTGGCCGCCCGCACCGTCATCGGCCTCTACCGCCCCGTGCTCGAGCCGCTCGGCCTCACCCACCCGCAGTACCTCGTGATGCTCGCGCTCTGGGAGCGCGCCCCGCGCTCGCTCGCCGACCTCGGTGCCGCCCTGCGCCTCGAGCCCGCCAC
This sequence comes from Rathayibacter sp. PhB186, assembly GCF_003751825.1. Classification (NCBI taxonomy): domain Bacteria; kingdom Bacillati; phylum Actinomycetota; class Actinomycetes; order Micrococcales; family Microbacteriaceae; genus Rathayibacter; species Rathayibacter sp. PhB186. The sequence goes on from NZ_RJKO01000011.1 coordinate 6,992, forward strand.
CCTCAGCCCGCTGGTGAAGCGCCTGGAGGCCGGCGGCTACGTCACGCGCGCCCGCAGCACCGAGGACGAGCGCCGCCTCGACGTCGCGCTTACCCCGGAGGGAGCCGCCCTCCGCGAGCGGGCGCTCCAGGTCCCGCCGCAGATCGTCGAGCGCCTCGACCTCCCCCTCGACGAGCTGACCACCGTCCGCGACACCCTCACCCGCCTGATCGGCGCCGCCACCCGCCCCTGACGCTGCGGCGCGAACCGACTCGCCCGAGACGGCTCGTTCTCGGGGTGGAGAACGAGCCTTCTCGGGCGAGTCGGTGCGGCTCCGGCGCCCCTGCGCGTCGGAGACTTCCGCTTGCAGAACGAAGGTCTCAACCGAGAAGAGCGGTTCAGGGGTGTGCACACGGCACGCCCCTGAACCGCTCTTCTCGGTTCTCAGTAGCTCAGTTCGCGACGCGGAGCGTGATCGCCGAGCTGGTGGTCACGTTGCCGGCCTTGTCCTGGGCCTTGGCCGTCACCTGGTAGCTGGCGTTCGGGTAGGACTTGGAGTTGGCGGACAGCGTCCACGTCCCGTTCGACTGCAGCACGCCGTTGCCGAGCTTCGTGCCGCCGGCGTAGAACGCGACGGCCGTCACTCCGACGTTGTCGCTGGCCGAGGCCACGAGGCGGATCGAGCCGACGACCGTGGTGTTGGTCGAGGGCGACGTGATGCTCACCGTCGGCTTCTGCGTGTCGGTCGCCGGCGGGGTGGTCGGCGTCGCGGTCGGCGTCGGGGTGGCGGTCGGCTTCGGAGTCGAGGTCGGGGTCGCCGTGGGCGTGGCCGTCGGAGTCGCGGTGGGCGTCGCCGTCGGAGTCGCGGTCGGCGTGGCCGTCGGCGTCGGGTCCGGCGTCGGAACGGTGCCGACGGGGATCGTGCTCACCGCGTAGCCGAAGTAGCGGCCGGCGACGGGGCGGGTCGGGTCGCCCTGGAAGGTGCGGCCGCGCTCGGTCGCCGCCTTCGCCTGGGCGATGACCTGGGCGCGGACCTGCGCCGGGCTCTTGCCCGCGCACGATCCACCGGCGGCCATGCAGTCGAGGACGACGCCGCTGGTGCCGGCGGCCGCCATGCTGGTGCCCGACTGGATGTAGGCGTAGGTGCCGCCCTTCTTGGTGGTGTACGGGCACATGCCGGGGGCGGCGATGGTGTGCTTCTGGTCAGCGGCCGAGACGGCGAAGTTGCTGTTGGTCGAGACCGCGTCGTCCTTGGTCTGGACGCCGCAGGGCGCCGTGCCGAGTCCGCCGGGCTTGCCGTCGTAGTTGGCCATGTTGGTCACGGCGAGCACCTCGTCGTAGGCGGCGGGGATCCAGCCCGCGAGGTCCTCGGAGGTGTTGCCCGCGGAGCCGACGGAGACGATGCCCTTGGCCTCGAGGTCGCAGATCGCCTGGTGGATCACGTCGCCGTTCGAGCGGCCGCAGTTGCCGTCGTCGGTGCCGTAGGTGGCGAGCGACATGTTGACGACCTTGATGTTGTACTTCGCCGCGTTCGCGGACACCCAGTCGAGGGCGCACATCAGGGTGCCGGTGTTGCCGCGGTTGTTCGCGTCGAGCGCTCGGACCGAGTAGATCGGAGCGCCGGGCGCGACGCCGACCGAGCCGGAGTCGTTGTCGTAGGCGGCCATGTAGCCCGAGACGCCGGTGCCGTGGCCGTTGGCGTCGGCGGCGGTGCCCGAGCCGAAGCAGTTGATCTGCTCCTTGAGGTTGTAGTCGGGGTGCGCACTCACGCCGGAGTCGATGACCGCGACGGCCGGGCCGGTGTAGTTCGTCACTCCGTCGCCGGCGCGCACCGGGGCCTTGTCGGCCTCCGCGGTGAGCACGTGCGAGGGGGTCGTCTGCGCCTGGCCGTCGACGACCTGGTCGGCGGGGGTGATGCCGAGGACGCGCGAGTCGGCCTCGAGGACCGCCTTCTGGCGCTCGGTCAGCGGGGCGGTGAAGCCCGCGACGCCGCCCTCGAACTGCACGTCGTCGGCGACGCCGAGCGCGCGGACGACCTGCTCCGAGATCGAGCTCGAGTCGACCGACACGAGGTACTGGCCGGTCGTGGCGGCCTGGGCGGGGGCGGAGCCGGCGAGGGCGATGCCGGCGGTCACGGCGAGCGCGGTGGCCAGGCCGGCTGCGCGCCAGAGGCGCGAGCGGGCCGGCGGCGCGGCAGTGCGGGAAGTGGACACGGGTTCCGTCGATTCTGTCGGCGTCTCGGCCGACCTGTCGTGGTGCGGGCGGGTCGACGCAGGCACTCCGAGCGAGCGCCCGCGCCGCTGCAGCGGGGCTCGGGTCAGAGGCCGGGAGGCGGCGGAACGGTGCAGATCCCTCCGAGCGTCGACGGGCGGAACCCGTCGGCTCCCCCCATCGGAGTGACCTGTCTTCGACTTCAACAGACTTCGGGCGATTTCACAGCGTCGAGGGTGGCCCCAGTTCGAGGGTGATTTGACCCCCTGTCCCACAGATGGGGACCTCATTGGAACCGCTTGCCCGACAGCTGCGGAAATGCCCGGTCACAGCGCGGGTTCAGCGCTCGTCCGGCTGGAACGCGGGCGGCTTGACTGCCCCCGGCCACGGAGTAGTGTCGTCGCTCGTGACACACGAGGGCCCCCCTTCGGGCGCGAAGGCGTCCCCCACCGGTGCGGACGACGCCGACGCGAACGAGCTCCGCACCGCGAAGCACTTCTTCATCGGCGAACCGCTCTCCAGCGACAAGCTCGAGGGCCAGCTCCTGCAGAAGCGGCTCGCCCTCCCGATCTTCGCGAGCGACCCGCTCTCCTCCGTGGCCTACGCGCCGCAGGAGCTGCTGATGATCCTGCTGCTCGGCGGCCTCTCCTTCCTCACCTTCGCGCCCTGGGTCGCCGGCTGCGTCGTCGTCCTGCTGGTCGTCGTCGTCCTCAGCTACCGGCAGCTGATCAAGGCCTACCCCTCGGGCGGCGGCGACTACGAGGTCGCCCGCACCAACCTCGGCGAGACGGCGGGGCTGACGGTCGCCGCGGCCCTCCTGGTCGACTACGTGCTCACCGTCGCGGTCTCGGTCGCCTCCGGCGTCGACAACATCATCTCCGCGATCCCGGCGCTTGCCCCGCTCCGGGTCGAGCTCGCGATCCTCTTCGTGATCCTCCTGGCCGCCGTGAACCTCCGCGGCGTCTCGGAGTCGAGCAAGGCCTTCGCGGTCCCCACCTACCTCTTCGTCGCGAGCGTCTTCGTGATGGTCGTCGTCGGCCTCGGCCGCGCGGCCTTCGGCGACGCCCCGATCGCGGAGTCGGCCGGCTACACGGTGCAGGGCGAGCAGCTCACTCAGGCCGCGATCGTCCTGCTGCTGCTGCGCTCCTTCGCCAGCGGCTGCGCCGCGCTCACCGGCGTCGAGGCGATCTCGAACGGCGTGCCCGCCTTCCGTGTCCCCAAGGTCAAGAACGCGCAGCGCACCCTCGTCGCGATGGGCACGATCGCGATCGTCCTCTTCGTCGGGCTGACCGCTCTCGCCCTGCTCTCGAACGTGCACTACGCCGAGAACGCCTGCCACCTCGTCGGCTTCACCGACTGCGCGACGACGCCGCAGCGCTCCGTGATCGCGCAGGTCGCGGCCGCCACCTTCGGCAACAACACGATCCTCTTCTTCGTGATCCAGGCCGCCACCGCCGCCGTCCTGCTGCTCGCGGCCAACACGGCGTTCAACGGCTTCCCGCTGCTGGGCTCGGTCCTCGCCCGCGACGGCTACGCGCCCAAGTCGCTGAACACCCGCGGCGACCGCCTCATCTACTCCAACGGCGTCATCATCCTGGCGCTCGTCGCGGCGATCATCCTGCTCGTCTACCAGGCCTCGCTGACCAGCCTGGTGCAGCTCTACATCATCGGCGTCTTCGTCTCCTTCACCCTCGGGCAGTCCGGCATGGTGAAGCACTGGATCCGGATGATCAAGAACGGCGAGGGCTCGCGCACCGTCAAGACGAGCCTCGCGATCAACCTCTTCGGCGCCACGCTCACCTTCGCCGTGCTCGTCGTCGTCACGATCACGAAGTTCACCCACGGCGCGTGGCTCGTCTACCTGGTGATGCCGATCCTCGGCGTGCTGATGGCGGGCGTCTACCGCTACTACCGCGATGTGGAGAAGGAGATCGAGGTCGACCCGACCACGACCTTCGGCGCGAACGGCGACCACGCCGTCGTCCTCGTCGGCCGGATGAACAAGCCGACGCTCAAGGCCCTCGACTACGCCATCGCCGCGCGGCACGAGTCGCTGGAGGCGGTGCACTCGTCGATCGACGACGCGCAGACCGCGCAGCTCAAGGCCGACTGGGCGCGGATGGACATCGAGGTCCCGCTGCGCTGCATCGCCTCGCCGTACCGCGACATCTCGTACCCGCTGATCAAGTACATCAAGGCGCACCGCCTCGAGCACGGCTCCGAGATCATCACCGTCTACATGCCGCAGTACATCGTCGGGCACTGGTGGGAGGGCTTCCTCCACAACCACAAGTCGCGCCGCATCCGCCAGAAGCTGCTGCTCGTGCACGGCGTCACCGTCGCACTCGTGCCGTGGCTGCTCGACTCCTCCGAGCTGATCTACGGCCGCCGCTCGCGACCGATCCCCGGCCAGTCCCGCCGCGGCGAGCCCGTGCGCCCCGTCACCCGCCGGCCCATCCCGCCCGCCTCCGTCCTGCCCAAGGGCGCGGCCGGCGAGGGCGCCCCGCGCAGCGGCTCGCGCACCGCCGCGGCCACCCGCCCGAAGAAGCCCGCCGGCAAGGGCGGCGGCAAGCGCCGCTAGCCCGGCGCCCGCCGGCGACGCCGCCGTGGACGCGAGCCGCGGCTCGCGGCTGGACCGTCGGCCGCCGCTCCCGCCTCATGCTGATCGAGTAGCCCGCGCAGCGGGCGTATCGAGATCCACCAGCGCCGGGAGACGAGCACGCAGACCCACCCTGCTGGTGATGGTGGGTCTCGATACGCCCCTGGCGGGGCTACTCGACCAGCATGTGCCGGGCGCGGGCGCGTTGAAGCGGCGTGATCGTGCAAGACCGCATCCGCAGACAGGTAGAGGGCCCGCGGCGACTCGCCGCGGGCCCTCGATTTCCCCTTGTGCCTTCCCCCGAAGGCGGCCCGCCCCAACGGGCCGTCATCGACGCTATCGGCGGGCTATGCACCCGCGCATCCTCCTCACGACGGATCCGCGTCAGCCCCCTGGCGTGGTGCGACGCCGAGCGCGAGGTGCCAGAGGACGGCCACCGCGAGCAGCGCGGCGGTCGTCCAGACGACCGTGAGGACGGCCGCGTCGACGACGTAGGAGCGGTACGCCTCCTCGAACGGGTCGAGCCCCGAGCCCGAGAGCACCACGCCCGCCGGGACGACCGCGGCGGCGAGGACGGCCGTCCACGCTGCGACCCGCGCCGGGCCGCGGTGGTCGACGGCGACGTGGTGCGGCCGGCGGGCGACGTACCAGACGAGAGCGCCGATCCCGAGACCCACCAGCCCGAGCACCCCGCTCGCGTACTGCGCCCACTTGTAGCCCGCGAACGGGCCGAGCTCCTCGCGGAGGAAGGGCAGGGCCGCGACGAACGGACCGCCGTCGTGGGTGAAGGCGTCCCAGAGCACGTGCGACGCCGCGCCGATCACGATCCCGACCACCGCCAGGACGATAGCCGCCGTCCTCGCCCGCGCGGTGCTCGGCGGTGCCGGCGGCGGCCGCAGGCGCACCCGGACGATCCACGGCGCGAGGTCGCGCCAGGCGGGCCGGAGCAGCACCAGCCAGAGCACGAGGCCGACGGCGCCGACCGCGAGGTCGACCGTCACGACCCCGAGCATCGAGTGCGTCGCGTCCCGCGCCCAGCGCAGCGGCAGGTAGAGGCCGATGTCCGGGGCCATCGCGCCGATCGCGACCGCCGCGGCGGGAATGCGGCTGTTCGTGAACGCCAGAGCGACGACGGCGTGGCTCGGCGTGAACGGCATAGTGCACGGTATCCCGTGCGCACCTCGCTCCGGCGGTCCCGGACGCCCACCGCACGGCCCCCGCCCGGGGAGCTCGGAGCGCCGCGACCGTAGAATCGTCCGGACGTCCGGCCCTCCGGGCTGGTCGAGGCGACGGATCGGAGCGGGTGTGCGGAAGGCGTTCGCGATCCTCCGTCTCGCGCTCGCGGGTCTGGGGGCCGTCGGGCTCGTCGGCGACTTCCTCTACACCCTCGGCTTCCGGCTGTTCCAGATCGACAACTTCTTCGCGTACTTCACCACGCAGTCGAACATGGCCGGCGTCGTCGTCCTCGGACTCTCCGGCATCGTCGCCCTCGCCCGCGAGCGCGAGCCGCGCTGGCTCAGCACCCTGCGCGCGCTGGTCCTGACCTACATGGTCGTCTCGGGCATCGTCTTCGGGCTGATCGCGGTGGAGGCGAACAACCGCGGTGTCCGCGTCGACGTGCCGTGGTCGAGCGCGCTGCTGCACTTCGTCATCCCGACGCTCGCGCTGCTCGACTGGCTCCTCGCCCCCGGCCGCCGCCCCGTCGCCTGGCGCGGCACCCTCACCGTGCTCGGCTTCCCGATCGTCTGGGGCGTGATCACGCTGGTGCGCGGCGCGCTGATCGGCTGGTACCCCTACTTCTTCCTCGACCCCGCCCAGGTCGACGGCCCGGTGATGTTCGTCGTCTACGACGTGATCGTGCTCGGCCTGATCTCGGGCATCGCGGCCTTCATGCTGGCGCTCAGCCGGGTCCGGCCGCTCGGTGCGGCGCGCGCGACGGAGTGGCGCGGCCCGCTCGCCCGGCTGCGCGAGCGGCTCAGCCGGCAGCGACGGCGAACGGCGTGAGCGCCGACTGCGCGACCACGAGCAGCTCGTCGTCGCTGAGCGACTGCAGCGACAGGGCCTGATCGGCGCCGACCAGCCCGACGAGCACCGCCTCGCCGGTGGACGGCTCGAGGTTCAGCCACTCCGTGATCCCGGCCGCCGAGCCCACCAGCGACCAGCGCGGGGGCAGGGCCGGATCGGTGTCCCAGAACGGCTCGTCGAAGCGGAGCCAGAGCGTCTCGGCGACCCCGGAGCCGATCGCCGCGATCGCGGTGCGGTGCGCGAACGGCAGCGGCGGATCGAACGCGATCGCGTCGCTCTGCAGCACCCCGATCGGCACCGTGACGAGGACGCGGTCGGCGGTGAACGACTCCCCCGTCGCGAGCCGGATGCTCGCGCCGGTGTCGCTGTAGCCGATGCCACTGACGGCCGCGCGCAGCGAGATCTCGACGTCGGTCAGCAGCGTCTCGACGAGGGGCGCCAGGCCGTCGGTGAGGACCGCGGAGGCCTCCTCGGAGGAGTCGGCGACGTCCTCCGCGGTGCTGGCGGCCGAGGCGTCGCCCAGCCCGTACCAGGCGGAGAGCTCGGCGGGTGCGGCGCCCGTGCGCAGCACCGGGCCGCCCGCGAGGAACGCGGCGAGGCGGGCGGCGTCGCCGTCCCCGCTGCCGGGCTCGACGGCCGCCGGGTCGGGAGCGCCGGAGCCGGCGAAGGCATCGGCGAGCGGCAGGTCGGTGGGCTGCTCCGCCGCCCACTCGAGCGCACGGGTGAGCGCCTTCGCGGCGGTGTCGCCGACGTCGGGCCGGTCGCCGTCGTCGGTGCTCGAGAGGACGGTCGCGAGGTCGACGGCGGAGGTGGTGATCCCGGCGTCGAGGACGCTCTCGCGCAGCGCGGGGCCGGCGCCGACGAGCGCCCAAGCGCCGCTGTCGACGGCGATCGGCCAGCCGTCGGGGGTGCTGGTGGCGATGCGGCCGCCGACGCGGTCGCGCGCCTCGACCAGCGCGACGTCGTAGCCGGCGTCGAGCAGGCGGCGGGCGGCGACGGCGCCCGCGAGACCGGCGCCGATGATCGCGATCCGCTCGCCCTCCTCGGCGATCGCGGCGATCTCGCCGGCCGCGCGGACCCCGGAGTTCCAGGCGCCCTGCAGGGTGCCCGGCTCCTGGGAGTCGGTGGCCTCGCCGGCGAAGAACAGGCGGTCGAGCACGTTCCCGGCCAGGTCGTCGCGGTGCTCGGGGGTGGCTCCGACCGCGAGGTAGGAGACGGCGCCGAGTGCGTACGGGTCCTCGGCCCAGCCGGAGCGGACGAACGCGGCCGGCGTCGGCACGGCGGTGGTGCTGGGCGTGGGCACCGGGGCCTCGGTGACGGAGCGCGTGGGGGTCGGCCGCGGCGGAGTGCAGCCCGCGAGGACCAGGAGACCGGCGCCCGAGGCGGCTCCCGACAGGAAGAGGCGGCGTCCGATCGTCATCCCCGTCATCCTACGTTCTCGCCGCCCGGCGGGAGCCGCGGACACGGGCCGCCCGGCGGACGCTCGATCCCGAGTGGTAGACCTGTCCCATGAGCAACGACATCCGCGAACTCTCCGAGGGCGAGAGCTACCTCGCCTTCTTCCAGGGCGGGCCGTTCGACGGCCAGACCGAGACCCGTGTCAGCACCGAGGGCGGCTACGAGAAGTCGGTCGACGTCTACGCCGCCGTCGACGGCCAGGAGACGCACCTCGTCTACACGTCCGTCTCGGCGAAGGAGGTCGGCGAGTCGGTCCACGTGACCTACGCGCTCGACGCCCCCGACTCCGACCCCGTCGAGGACCCGGAGGACCGCGGCGGCGGATTCCAGTAGTCCGCAGCAGCGCCTCCCCGTCTTCCAGCGGGAGCACGGACGCCGTCCCGGTCGCGATTCGCGATCCGGGGCGGCGTCTTCGTCTGCGCCCGGAGGCTCTTCATGACGAACCGTGACGTCGCCCAGGTCCGCTCCGAGTCCGCGTCCCTACGATCGCGCCGGAGCGTCCGATCCACGGCCGCCTGGACGGAGACGACGATGCCCACCGAGCAGACCACCGCGACGATCGGCGCGCAGACCGCCGACTTCACCACCGGCTTCAATGAGACGATCGGCGACGAGCTCGCAACGGTCTTCGCGAGCGAGCAGGCCGACCTCGTCGAGAACGGCGTCCCCGCCGGAGCCGTCGCGGCCGGGGAGCGGCTGCCGAGCGCGACCGTGGTCACCGAGGGCGGCGAGAGCGTCGCGCTCTCCTCCCTCCTCGGCGACGGCCCGGCCGTGCTCGTCTTCTACCGCGGCGCCTGGTGCCCCTACTGCAACATCACGCTGCGCCACTACGACGCGACCCTCGCCCCCGAGCTGGCGAGCCGCGGCATCGCCTTCGTCGCGGTCAGCCCGGAGACGCCCGACGCCTCCGCCACGCTGGGCGGCGAGCTCGGCTTCACCGTCGTCACCGACCCGGGCAATGCGCTCGCCACCGAGCTCGGCATCGTCACCGCCCCCAGCGACGCGGCGATCGAGGCGCACACGGCGCTCGGCTTCGCGGTGAAGGACTCGAACGCCGACGACACCCCGGCGATCCCGTTCCCGACCGTCCTGGTGCTCGACGCCGAGGGCGTGGTCCGCTTCGCCGACGTGCACGTCGACTACACGACGCGCACCGAGACCGAGGCGATCCTCGCCGCCGTCGACGCGCTCTCGTAACCAGCACGGGGAGGGGCTGTCAAGGGCCCCTCCCCTCACGGCTCGCTCCCCATCCGCGGCGCCACACTCCTTCGAACAGACAGTTGACGCCGATCCACGGCGCCGGAAGGAGCACGACTCATGGCAGAGATCACCGCCCACCACGGCCTCTTCAAGGACACGGACCTCCACGTCGACGACACCGGCGGCTCGGGTCGCCCCGTCGTCCTGATCCACGGCTGGCCCCTGTCGGGCGAGTCCTGGAGCGAGCAGGTCCCCGCGTTCGCGGCGGCCGGCTTCCGCGTCATCACCTACGACCGCCGCGGCTTCGGCCGCAGCGACAAGCCGCTCACCGGCTACACCTACGACACCCTCACCGAGGACCTGCACACGCTGCTCACCGAGCTCGACCTGCAGGACGTCACGCTCGTCGGCTTCTCGATGGGCGGCGGCGAGGTCGCCCGCTACTTCTCGAAGTACGGCACCGAGCGCCTGCACAGCGTCGTCTTCGCGTCGGCCGTGCCGCCGTACCTGATGAAGACCGACGACAACCCGGACGGACCGCTCGAGAAGTCGGCCGCCGCCGAGATGACCGCCGGCCTCACCAAGGACGAGGACTCGTTCTACGAGCAGTTCACCACCGAGTTCTTCTCGGTGAACGGCGAGCTCAAGGTCACCGAGGCGCAGCGCCAGGACGCGCTCGCGCTCGCGAAGCAGTCGTCCAAGCACGCCGCGCTGGCCTGCATGGCCGCGTTCGCCGGCACCGACTTCCGCGAGGACCTGCCGAAGGTCACGGTTCCGACGCTCGTCATCCACGGCGGCGGCGACGGCACCGTCCCCTTCGAGGGCTCCGGTGCGCGCACGCACGCCGCGATCCCCGGCTCCGAGCTCCACGTCGTCGCCGGCGCCCCGCACGGCGTCAACGTCAGCCACGCCGAGGAGTGGAACCGCGTCGTCCTCGAGTTCCTGAAGAAGTAGCACGGAGGAAGGGGCGCTCCGCTGCGGCGGAGCGCCCCTTCCGTCTGCTCGGGATCTCGATACGCGCGCTGCGCGCGCTACTCGATCAGCATGGAGGCCGCGCTGCTCGCGCTGCTCCATCAGCCCTGACGGGCGCGGCGACGTCCATGCCGGTCGAGCAGCTTCGACGGGCGCAGGGAGGTTCATGCTGGTCGAGTAGCCGCGGCACGCGGCGTATCGAGACCCGGGAGCACAGCGCGCCGTGCGCGCCCTCGGCGTCAGCCCTTCTCCGCGCCCTCCGTGGTGTTCATGATCCGGCGCTGGAAGACGAAGAAGAGCACCGCGACCGGGATCGACATCAGCACCGCCGCGGCCAGCTGCAGCGGGTACTGGTTGCCCGTGCCCAGCTGCCCGGAGACCAGCGAGGCGACTCCGGTCGTCAGCGTGTTCAGCTCCGGCGACTGCCGCGAGACGACGAAGTGCGAGAACTCGTTCCACGAGCCCTGGAACGACAGGATGAACAGCGTCACGATCGCCGGCCGCGCCATGGGCACCACGATCGAGCGGAACGTCCGGAAGACGCCGGCCCCGTCGATCCGCGCGGCCTCCTCGATCGACAGGGGGATCGAGTCGAAGAACTGCTTCATGATGAAGATGCCCGCCGCGTCGACGATCAGCGGCACGATCATCCCCGCGTAGCTGTCGTAGAGCCCGAGCTGCTTGAGGATGAGGAACCGCGGGATCAGCAGCACCACCGCGGGCACGCTCATCACGCCGATGAACAGCGCGAAGAGCAGCCCGCGACCGCGGAAGCGCAGCCGCGAGAGCGCGTAGCCCGCGAGCGAGTCGAAGAACACCCGCCCGACCGTGACGAAGACGGTCACGATCACCGAGTTCAGCGTCCAGAGCGGCAGCGGCACGTCGGTGAACAGCCGCTCGTAGGAGGCGAACGACCAGGTCGCCGGCAGCAGCGACAGCGGGTTCGAGGTCGCGTCGGCGTCGGTCTTGAACGACGACGCCACCGAGATCAGGAACGGGTAGATGTAGACCAGCGCGAGGCCGATCAGCAGCAGGTAGCCGCCGATAAGCGAGGCGCGGCCGCGGGCACCGAGCTGCACTCGGCGGTGCGGCAGCGGCGCCTGGGGCGGCGGCTCCGCCTCGGTGCGCGGCTCGGAGTCGACCAGGGTGCTCATCGCACTCCTCCCGTCGTGAGGGTCGTCGCGGCGTCCGCGCGGGCGGCCCGGCGGGTCCGGCGGGCGCTCGGCTCGCCCTTCTCGCGGAGGATCGCGCGCTGCAGCAGCGTCAGGACGACGATGATGAAGAACAGGATGAAGGCGATCGCCGCGCCCTGGCCCCAGCGGAGGTCGGTGAACGACGACTCGTAGGCGAGGTACGCCGGCGTGAGCAGCGTCTTGCCCGGAGCCCCGCCGCCGGTGAGGTAGATCTGGTCGAACACCTGCCAGGTGCCGATCAACCCCAGGGTCAGCACGGTGAACAGCGTCGGCTTCAGCATCGGCAGGGTCACCGAGAAGAACTTCCGCAGCGGCCCCGCGCCGTCCATCAGCGCCGCCTCATCGATCTCGGCGCCGATGTTCTGAAGCGCCGCGAGGAACAGCAGCATGAAGGTGCCCGAGGTGGTGAAGATCGCCATGGTGATCAGCACGCACATCGCGACCGACGGACCGGACAGCCAGTCCCACCAGGTCAGCCCCAGCGGGGCGCCGCTGGCGAACCAGCTGCCGTCGACGCCGACGAGCCCGAGCAGCGAGTGCAGCACCCCGGTCGGGTCCGCCATCCAGGTCGGGCCGTCGGCGCCGAACCAGCCGAGCACCGCGTTCACGACGCCCGAGGCGCTGAAGAGGAACAGGAAGATCACGGTGATCGCGATCGACGAGGTCACCGAGGGGAAGTAGAACGCGGTGCGGAAGAAGCCGCGCCCGCGCAGCACCCGGCGGTTGACCTGCACCGCCAGGAACAGCGCGAGCGCGGTCTGCAGCGGCACGACGAGCAGCACGTAGTAGACGTTGTTGCGGATCGCCGTGCCGAAGTCCTTCTGCGCCAGCCCGGAGTCCAGGAGCACCGCCCGGTAGTTGTCGGTGCCGACGAACTGCGCGGTCGGGCCCAGCGGCGAGCCGAGGCCGTTCCAGTTGCTGACGCTCACCCAGAGCGCGAGGGCGATCGGGACGACCAGGAAGACGCCGACGACGAGGATCGCGGGGAGGGTGAACAGCCAGCCGTAGCGGGCCTCGTTCCCGCGGATGCCGGAGCGGCGGCTCCGGGCGGCGGTGGCGGTGCTCATCGGCGTCGTCCCGCGCTACTTCGCGTTCGCGGTGTCGAGCGCGTCCTGCAGGTTGGTCTGCAGGTCCGCGAGGATCGCCTCCGGGTCGCCCGACGCCAGGCCCTCGAGGGCCGAGTTGAAGTCGGTGATCACGGTGGCGGCGCCGGCGAAGGCGACCGGGCTGACGGCGTAGTCGTTGCCGGTGACGAAGGCGGCGTTCTCGGGGTACTTGCTCGCGTACTCCGCCGCGCCCGACTCGGTCGAGGGGATCACGCCGAACGCGTCCGAGAAGGCGAGCTGCTGCTCGTCCGAGGTGAGCGACGCGACGAGCGACTCCGCCTGGTCGGCCGTGGTGCTGCCGGCCGGGATGCCCCAGCAGTTGCTGAAGGTGAAGGTCGACTTCCCGCCGGGGCCCGCGGGCAGCTCGGCGACCGTGTAGTTCACATCCGGGTAGTCGGCCTCGAGCGCACCGTTGATCCACGGGCCCTCGATCACCATCGCGGCCGCGCCCTTGCCGAACGCCTCGCCGGACCAGCCGGAGTCGAGGTCGGCCGGGAACTTCAGCACGCCGTCGCTCAGCAGGGTCTTCACCTCGGTGAGGCCCGCGACGTTCTCGGGGGTGTCCGCGGTGACGGTGGTGCCGTCCTCGGAGAGCAGCGAGCCGCCGGCCTGGTTCATGAAGGTGCCGATGCGGGCGTACTCGGGGCCGAAGGAGAGCCCGGTCACCCCGTTCGCGGTCAGCTTCTGCGCGGCGGACTGGAGCGACGCCCAGTCGGTCGGGACGTCCGCGTCGCTCAGGCCCGCGGCCGCCCAGAGGTCGGTGTTGATCACGAGGCCGAGCGTCGAGAAGTCCTTGGGCTCGCAGTAGAACTGGTCGTCGTAGGTGAAGGCGTCGCGCAGCGCCGGGTAGAAGGCGTCGGCGTCGTCCGCGTCCTGCGCGTAGGGCTCGAGGTAGCGGTTGCTCGCGTAGGTCTGGAACTGGTCCCAGCTCATGTAGAAGAGGTCGGGCGGGTTGCCGCCCGAGAAGCCCTGGCCGAGCTGCTGCGTGAGGTCGCTGGCGGCGACGACGTCGACGGCGGTGTCGTTCGCCTCGCCCCAGGCGGTCACGGCGTCGGTGACGGCGGTGGTCTCGGCGTCGCCGGACGAGCCGATCATCACGGTGAGGCCGGCGGAGTCGTCCGACCCGCCTCCTCCGCCGCTGGAGCAGGCGCCGAGCGAGAGGGCGAGGCCGCCGGCGAGGACCGCGGCACCCCAGCGTGCCGTTCTGGTGCTGTGTGTCATGTTCTGACCTTTCATGGGTTTCGGGAGGGAGTCGTGGGGAGTCGTGGGGGAAGGTGGCGCCCGGTGTGCGGCGTCAGCTCTCGGAGTGGTGGAGCGGGGTGCGCACGACGAGGTGCGGCGTGATGAGGCGGTGCGCCTCCCCCGGTGCGAGGGGGCGGTGGACGACGTCGTCGCCCTGCTCGCCGAGGAGGAGCTCGAGGGCGCCGGCCGCGACCGCGCCGAGGTCCTGCTCGACGCTGGAGAGGCCGACGGCGCCGGCGACCGGCGTGTTGTCGAAGCCGACGATCGCAAGGCTCGGCCGGCCGACCGCGACGGCCGCCATCGAGGCGCCGAGGGCGAGGGAGTCGGAGACGCAGACGAGCCCGTCGACGCCGGCGTGCGCCTCGAGGAAGGCGATCGCCGCGGAGCGCGCGCGCTGCACGTCGTCCTCGGCCTCCGCAACGAGCAGCGGCACGCCGGCGAAGCGCTCCGCCATCACCCGCTCCCAGCCGCTGCGGCGGTCGTCGCCGGTCGCCGAGCCGTCCGGCCAGCCGAAGAAGGCGATCCGGGAGCAGCCCTCGTCGGCCAGATGCGCGGTGGCCTGCGCGACGCCCGCGGCGCCGTCGACGTCGACCCAGAGGTGCTGCGGGTCGCCCTGGTCGTCGAGCCCCCAGGGGCGGCCGAAGGTGACGAACGGGACGCCCTGCTCGATCAGCCAGGCCGTGCGCTGGTCGCCGTAGAAGGTCGAGGTGAGCACGAAGGCGTCGACGTCGGCGCCGTCGCGGAGCTTGCCGATCCGCTCGATCTCCTCCTCGGGGCTCGCCGCCGTGTAGAGCAGGATCCGCATGCCGCGGGCGTCGGCCTGCTCGGTGACGGCGTGCAGGAAGCGGTCGAGCAGGCTGCCGGAGACGCCGTCGAGCACCCGGTCCATCCGCACGCCGATCGTCCCCGACTTGCGGGTGCGCAGGCGCCGGGCGGAGGCGTGCGGCCGGTAGTTGAGGTCGCCGATCGCCTTCTCCACCCGCTCCCGCGTGCTCTCGCGCACGATCTGCGGGCTGTTCAGCACGTTCGAGACGGTCTGGCGCGAGACACCGGCTGCGCGGGCGACGTCCTCGACGGTCGGCAGTGCCATGCGTCCTCCTCGACGGATGTACGGTGGTGCGGTGCTCGGGCTTGATCGTT
Organism: Rathayibacter sp. PhB186; assembly: GCF_003751825.1. Lineage (NCBI taxonomy): Bacteria > Bacillati > Actinomycetota > Actinomycetes > Micrococcales > Microbacteriaceae > Rathayibacter > Rathayibacter sp. PhB186. The sequence goes on from NZ_RJKO01000011.1 coordinate 22,117, forward strand.
CAAATCTCGGCGGACCGAGTTATTTGATCGATCAAATTCCTGGGTAATGTTACTTGCGGCGACGGCGCTGTCAACCGGCCGTACGCTCCAGTACCGACGATCCAGTGAGGAGTCGACCGTGACGACCGACCACGACGACCGCCCCCGCCCGCCCCGGCAGCCCCTGCTGAACGACGCCGTCGTCCTGCTCCGGGCCCCCACCCAGCTCTGGAGCGACGACGCCGGCGAGCTCGGCGCGCTGCCCGCGCACGGGCTCTACCACGGCGACGTCCGCGTCCTGGCGGGCCTGCGCCTGCTCGTCGGCGGCGAGCCGCTCGAGTCGATCGCGGTCGGCCGCGACGGCGCCTCCTCCGCCCGCTTCACCGCCCTCGCGCGCCACCTCGACGACGACGCCGCCGACCCGCGCCTGCGCGTCGTCCGACTCCGCACGGTCACCGCCGGCGGGCTCGAGGAGCGGATCCGCCTCGAGTCGGCGCTGCCCGACGCCGTCGCCACCACGGTCGAGCTGGCCCTCGATCCCGATTTCTCGCTCGTGCACGTGGTGAAGGGGGGGCTGCGCGACGAGACCGCGGTGGCGACAGCCGTCGACGGTTCTTCCCTGGTCTGGACGCACGCGGGCGCCCGTGCCGAGGTGCGCGCCGAGGGCGCCGCGGTCTCCCCCGGCGGGACGCTCTCCTGGGACGTCGTCGTCCCGGCCCGCGGCTCGGTCGAGGTCGCCTGGAGCATCGCGATGACCGACTCCGCGGCCGTCGTCGGCGCCGCCCCCGGCCCCGCGGAGTGGGCCGGCGTCGTCGTCGACGCCGGCGACTCGCGACTCGCCTCCTGGTGCCGGGCCGCGCTCGACGACCTCGACGCGCTGCGGATGGTGACCCTGGAGCGGCCGGACGAGCCGTTCCTCGCCGCCGGCGCGCCCTGGTTCTTCACGCTCTTCGGCCGCGACTCGATCTGGGCGGCGCGGATGCTCCTCCCGCTCGGCACGGAGCTGGCCGCCTCGACCCTGCGGGTCCTCGCGGGGCTGCAGGGCACCGAGCACGTCGCCGAGACGGCCGAGCAGCCGGGCAAGATCATGCACGAGCTGCGCTCGACGACCCTCGAGATCCCGGGTGAGGGCGTCTCGCTGCCGCCGCTCTACTTCGGCACCGTCGACGCGACCGCGCTCTGGGTCTGCCTGCTGCACGACGCCTGGCGCTGGGGTCTCGCGGACGAGGAGGTCGAGGCGATGCTGCCGGCGCTCGAGGCCGCGCTGCGCTGGCTCCGCGACGAGGGCGACTCCGACGGCGACGGATTCCTCGAGTACGTCGACACCACCGGCCACGGCCTCGCGAACCAGGGCTGGAAGGACTCGGGCGACTCGATCCAGTGGCGCGACGGCAGCCTCGCCGACGGGCCGATCGCGCTCTGCGAGGTGCAGGCCTACGCCCACGAGGCGGCGGTCGGCGGCGCGGCGCTGCTCGAGCACTTCGGCCGCGACGGAGCGGAGTGGCGCGCCTACGCCGCCGCGCTCAAGGGCCGCTTCACCGGCGCCTTCTGGATCGACGACGCGGACGGCGGGCACCCCGCGATCGCGCTGGACGCGCAGAAGCGCCCGGTCGACACCGTCACCAGCAACATCGGCCACCTGCTCGGCACCGGGATCCTCGAGCCCGAGCAGGCGGCCCGCGTGGCACAGCTGCTCGGCTCCCCCGAGCTCGACTCGGGCTACGGGCTGCGCACCCTGTCGACCGACTCCGGCGGCTACTGGCCGCTCTCGTACCACGGCGGCTCGGTCTGGGCCCACGACACCGCGATCGCCGTCACCGGGCTCGCCCGCGAGGGCTTCGGCGCGGAGGCGACCGCCCTCTCCCGCGGACTGCTCGCCGCTGCCGAGGGCTTCGGCTACCGGATGCCCGAGCTGCACTCCGGCGACGCCGCCGCCGAGGTGGCGGCCCCCGTCCCGTACCCCGCCGCCTGCCGCCCGCAGGCCTGGTCGGCCGCCGCCTCGATCGCCGTGCTCTCGGCCGCCCTCGGCCTCGCGCCCGGCGGCTCGACGCTCGTCGTCGCCCCGATCACGCCCGCCCTCGCCGGCTCGATCCGCATCGACGGGATCCGCTACCGCGGCTCCGTCGTCCCCATCGACTGGCGCGACGCCCACTGAGCGGCGGATGCCCGCGCCTTCTCTGCCGACCGAGCGGCCCGCGCCGCCCTCGCCGAATGAGCGGCCCGCGCCGTTTTTTGCTGATCGAGTAGCCCGCGCAGCGGGCAAGCCCATGCAGATCGAGGAGCCCGCGCAGCGGGTGTATCGAGATCCACCACCGCCAGGACACAGACCCTGCAGACCACCGTCCTGACGACGATGGGTCTCGATACGCCCCTCCGGGGCTACTCGACCAGCATGCTAGGGCGCCGCCTCACCGGGCCGCGCCGCCGTCAGGACAGCCGCGCCACGACGGCGCGGGCGATCCGCCGGCCGGAGCGGTTCGCGCCGATCGTCGAGGCCGTCGGCCCGTAGCCCGCGAAGAAGACCCGGGGGTCCGTGAGCGACGCGCCGTCCTCGACCGCCACGCCGCCCTCGCGCTCGCGCAGGCCGAGCGGCGCGAGGTGCCGCAGCTCAGGACGGAATCCCGTCGCCCAGATGATCGCGTCGGCGCGGGTGTAGGAGCCGTCCGGCCAGCGCACCCCGTGCGGCTCGATCGAGGAGAACATGCCGCGCTCGTGCAGCACGCCGCGCTCGATGCCCGCCACGACCCGGCGCGTGCGCTGCACCCCGGTCCCGCCGACGATGCTCGGCAGCGCGCGGCCGGCCCGCGCCGCGCGGTCCTGCTCGGCCACCGCCTCCACCGCCGACTCCAGCGCGAGCTGCTCGCCGTCCCGGTAGACCACCGGTCGCCGCGTCGCCCAGGTCAGCGAGCGCGCGACCCGCTCCAGCTCGAGGAGGAAGCCGATCGCGGAGGTCCCGCCGCCGACCACGATCACCTGCTGCCCGGCGAAGTCGGCGGCGCGCAGGTACTCGGTCGTGTCGATCTGGACGCCCTCGAAGTCGTCCCGGCCCGGGTAGTACGGCAGGAACGGCGAGCCCCAGGTCCCGGTGGCGTTGACGAGGATCCGGGCGCGCTCGCTGCCGGCGTCGGTCTCCACGACGAGCGGTGCCGTCCTGTCGCCGATCGTCGCACTGCTGACGCCGCGCACCGCCACCGGCCGTCGGACGGCGAGCTCGTAGGCGCTCTCGTAGGCCTCGTAGTACTCCGTGACGACGTCGCGCGCGGGCCGGCGGCGGTCCGCGGTCGCGAAGGACAGGCCGAGCCGGTCCATCCCGGGCAGGTCGTGCACGCGGTGCGCGGAGCCGAGCCGGAGCGCCTCCCAGCGGAACTGCCAGGCACCGCCGGCGCGCGGCCCGCGGTCCAGGACGACGAAGTCGACGCCCGGGCGCAGGCCCAGACGGCGGAGGTAGTAGGCGACCGAGAGCCCCGCCTGACCGGCGCCGACCACGACGACGGGCCGCGGATCGAGCGCACTGTCCACGGTGCTCCCCACGCGGTCGGGAGGCGCCGCTCACTCCGCTGCTCGCGCACAGGGGGGCCGGTGCCTCGTCTGCTAAACTACCGGCTAGATTTCATACTTCCTGTCTGCTTCTTTTTCTCCAGCCGGCTCACCGCCCGTCTGGCCTGTCATCGTGAGGGGGTCACCCATGGGGCGCGGCCGTCAGAAGGCAAAGAACACCAAGATCGCTCGGGAGCTGAAGTCGTTCAGCCCAACGGTCGATTACAGTGCGCTCGAGCGCGAGCTCAGCCACCCGGACGAGCCGGACTACTCGAAGTGGATCGACGATGAGGACGAGGGCGACGACACCGACCTCGTCGAGGAGCAGCACCAGAAGCGTGCCTGATCCCTCCTCCGCCGCGGGGCCGCTCCAGTCGAGCGACCCCGCGGCTTCTGCGTTCCCGGAGCGGTCTCCGCTTCCGGAGCAGCCTGCGCTTTCAGAGCAGTCCGGGCAGCACGGCCGCGTCGAGCAGCTCTCCACCCGTGTCGCGTACGAGACCCCGTGGATCCGCGTCCGCGAGGACGAGGTGCGCTGGCCCGGCGGCGTCGAAGGCGTCTACTCCGTCGTCGAGCGCGCCGACTACGCGCTGATCGTCCCGCGCGAGCGCGACGGCTTCTGGCTGGTCGAGCAGTACCGCTACCCGATCGGCCGCCGCACCTGGGAGTTCCCGTCCGGCGGCTGGCCGCACGACTCGCCCGGCGGCGACGCCGAGGCGCTCGCGCGTGCCGAGCTGCGCGAGGAGACCGGCCTGCGCGCCGGACGACTCCGACCGCTCGGCCGGCTCAGCGAGGCCGACGGGTTCGTCGCGCAGTCGTTCGACGTCTTCCTCGCCGAGGACCTCGAGCACGGCGAGCCCGAGCGCGAGGAGACCGAGCAGGACATGCGGCAGCAGTGGTTCCCGGACGCCGAGGTGGCGGCGATGGTCCGCTCCGGCGCGATCGTCGGCACCTCCGACGTCGCCGCGCTCGGGCTCTTCTGGCTGGACCGGGGGCTCGGCTCGTGAGCGCGCCGACCGCCCGGTCGCGGACGATGCCGGTCATCGCTGCCAGGATGTCGAGATGAAGCCCGCGTCCGCGCCGTCGCCCGTGTGGCACTCGGAGACGCGCGGTCGCGACCTCGACGAGGCGCGCGCGTTCTACTCCCGCGGCTACAACGGGTCGGGCTTCCGCGCCGAGCACACCAGCGTCCCGTTCGCCTACCGCTACGCGTCGACCGGCCCGGGCCCCGTGAGCCTGCACGCGGCCTCCTTCCTCGGCTCGGTGCGCGGCACGGTCGAGCCCACCGGCGTCTACATCGTGCTCTGGCTCAACGACGGCCGGGCGAGCCTTGACCTCGGCCGCGACGAGAACCGGCTGGTGACCGGCCGGCCGGCGATGTTCCCCTCCGGCCGCCCGTTCGGCTTCGAGACGAGCGAGTACCGCGACGCGCTGGTCCACTTCGACTCCGCCTACCTGGAGCGCGCCGCCGCCGAGCTGCACGGCACCACGCCCGGCCCGATCCGCTTCGCCCCGCTCGCGCACTCGCCCGCCCCCTGGTGGGCGGCGGTGCGGGTGCTCCGCGACACGCTCACCGGAGTGAAGGCCCCCTCGTCGCTGCAGCGCGAATCCGCGTCGCAGGTCGCCGCCGCGGCCGTGCTGCAGGCCTTCGCGCACCGGGTCGTCCCGCTGCCCTCCGCACCGCACTCGGTCAGCGCCCGGCGGCTGCGACGGGCGGTCGAGTTCGTGCACGCGAACGCCGACCTGCCGCTCGGCGTCGCCGACATCGCCGACGCCGCCGGACTGACCGTGCGCGGCGTCCAGCTCGCCTTCCAGCGCGCCTACTCGATGACGCCGCGGCAGTACCTGCGCGGCGTGCGCCTCGACCTCGCCCACGACGAGCTCGTCGCCGGCGGCCCGCAGACCCTCGTCGTCGGCGACGTGGCTGCTCACTGGGGATTCATCAGTGGCGGCCGGTTCGCCCAGCACTACACCAAGCGGTTCGGTGAGCTGCCGAGCGAGACCCTGCGGCGCTGAGCCCTCGCTGAGTCGGCGGGGCTGAGTCCGCGGGGCTGTGTCCGGGCCGCTGTGTCCGCGCCGCCGGACCGGCGTCACTCACTCCGCGACGCCGCAGGACGCAGCATCGGCCACCGCTCCCGAGCGTCGGCCCCGAGGACCTGGCCGCACCGCGAGGACTCCGCCGCGCCGACCCCGCGAGGGCTGTCGGAGGCGTAGTGTCCGAAGTCCACCCGCGGAACGACCCGCAGGTCCGCGTCGATGGAGCCGCGATGTTCGAACCCGAAGGATCCGCGCGCCCGGTCGCCCGGATCATGTCCGTGACCGCCGCACTGCTGATCGGCGCCGTCCTCGTCGGCGGCGCAGTCGGAGCCGCGGTCGCCCTGGCCCTCTACCTCCCGAGCGCGCTCGCCGCCGGAGCGCTCGACCCCTCCGCGCTGGTCGGCTTCGGGATGCTGATGGGCGTCGCCTCCGGCGCCGGCCTCGGCGCGGTCGGAGGCCTCGGCGCGATCGCCGGCATGGTCACCGTCCGCGCGATGAGCCGCCGGAGCGGCGCCTTCATCGCCGGGACGAGCGTCGGCGCCGCGTTCGGCGTGCTGATCCTCGCCGCGAACCTCCTCGTCAGCCGGGACGCCGCGACCTGGATCACCGCGCTGCTCGCCACGGCGGCCGCCTTCCTGCTCTGCGCCTGGGGCTCGTGGCTGCTGACCCGCCGCGAGCACTCCTGGGAGCGGGCGCACGCCCCCGAGCGCCGGCGCCCTCCCGCGCAGCCCGCCGCCCCGGGCGCGGGACCCTCCCGGAGCCGCCACCGCCCGGCCTGATGCGGGCCCGATCGCCGCCCCACCTCCGGCACGCGAAACCACCTCCGGCACGCCGGACCAGCCGATACTGGCGAGCCGAGACCCGTTCCGCGTGCCGAAGCTTCTCCGTCGGACCTCCGGCACGCGAGACCATCTCCGGCACGCAGAATCAGCCGATCTCCACGTGCCCAGCCGCGTTCCACGTGCCGAAGGTCCTCCGCCGGAACCTCCGGCACGCGGATCCAGCTCCGGCACGCCACATCAGCCGACTTCCACGAGCCGAGGCCCGTTCGACGTGCCCAAGCTCCTCCGCCGGAACCTCCGGCACGCGGATCCAGCTCCGGCACGCCACACCAGCCGACTTCCACGAGCCGAGGCCCGTTCGACGTGCCCAAGCCCCTCCGCCGGAACCTCCGGCACGCGGATCCAGCTCCGGCACGCCACACCAGCCGACTTCCACGAGCCGAGGCCCGTTCGACGTGCCGACGGTCCTCCGCCGGAACCTCCGGCACGCGAAACCACCCCGGGCACGCCGGATCAGCGACTTCCCGCCAGCCGAGGCCCGTCTCACGTGCCGAAGGTCCTCCGCCGGAACCTCCGGCACGCGAAAACACCTCCGGCACGCCCGATCAGCCGATTCCGACGAGCCGAAGCCCGATTCACGAGCCGAAGGTCGAGCCGGACCGCCCCGCGGTCAGCCCGCGTACGAGCCGACCAGGCGCACCGCGCCGCCGTCGACGCCCTTGGCGCCCTGCTCGAAGCCGTCGAGCGAGCGCTCGCTCAGCGACACCCGGCCCGCGACCCAGGACGGCACGCCCGACGCCTCGAGCGCCGCGATGACCGCGGGCGCCGCGTCGGCGTCGACGACGGCGAACATCCCGATGCCGAGGTTCCAGGTGCCCTCGGTGCTCTCCAGCGTCGCCCCCGACATCGCGGCGAGCGCCCGGAACACGTCGGCCGGGCTCCAGCTGGAGCGCTCCACCTCGACCCAGGAGCCGCGCGGCAGCACCCGCGCCAGGTTCGCCGCGATCCCGCCGCCGGTCACGTGGCTGATCGAGTGCACGCCCGCGCCGAGCGCGTCGTCCTCGAGCACGCGGAGCAGCGGCGCCGTGTAGAGGCGGGTCGGCTCGAGCAGCACCTCGCCCACGACGCCCCCGAGCTCGGCGGAGGTGTCGGTGAAGCGGATCCCCTTCTCGGCGAGGATGTGGCGCACGAGCGAGTAGCCGTTGGAGTGCAGCCCGGAGGAGGCCATCGCGATCACCAGGTCGCCGTCGCGCACCCGGTCGGCGCCGCGCACCGCGTCCGCCTCGACCGCGCCGACGGCCGCACCGGCCACGTCGTAGTCGTCCGGGCCGAGGAGCCCCGGGTGCTCGGCGGTCTCGCCGCCGACGAGCGCGGTCCCGGTGGCCGAGCAGGCGCGGGCGATCCCCGCGACGATGTCCGCGATCCGCGCGGGGACGACCTTGCCGCAGGCGATGTAGTCGGTCATGAAGAGCGGGCGGGCGCCGACCACGACGATGTCGTCGACGACCATGCCGACGAGGTCCTGCCCGATGGTGTCGTGCTTGTCGATCGCCTGCGCGATGGCGACCTTCGTGCCGACGCCGTCGGTCGAGGTCGCGAGCAGCGGCGCCCGGAAGTCCTTGAGGAACGAGACGTCGTAGAGGCCGGCGAACCCGCCGACTCCCCCCAGCACATTGCGGTCGTGGGTGGCGGACACCGCCGCCTTCATCAGCTCGACGGCGAGGTCCCCGGCCGCCGTGTCGACTCCCGCGCGGGCGTAGCTGCTCGTCTCGTTGCTCACGCGACGACCCTACCGAAGGGCCGCGCCGTGCAGACGCTGCGATCAGCCGGGGACGACCACCCCGCATCGAGCTCGGGCGGACCGCACCCCCTTCAGGGGTTGATCTCGGGATCGAGAGTGACGGCGAGATGGTTGCGTTGCCATGCTCGGCGCGTCCCCTCTTCATCCTGGACGGCAGCGCGATCCACGCCGTCCTCCGCACCCCCGAGGAAACCTGATGGCCGACCCCGCCTCCCCGTCCGGCTCGCCGCTCCGCCGGCGCTCGATCGTGGCGGCCGCCGCCTGGACGATCCCCACCGTCGCCATGGTCACCGCGGCGCCGCACGCCGCCGCCTCGACACCGCCCGAGCCGGTCGGTCCGCCCGATCTGCTCGACGTCACCGGCTTCGAGGCGGTCCGCTGCGACGTCGTGCCCGCCGGCACCGTGCTCTTCCGCGCCCTCGACGGGACGTCTCCCGCAGCCAGGGGCGCCTCGGTGACCGTGACGCTCCCGCCCGGGCTCGGCTTCTCCGCCGGCGGGAGCTCCGCCGTGGTGGCGGTCGGCACGGAGGGCGTCGTCTCCGTCCCGGCGTTCGCGGCGTCGGGCTCCGCGGGCTCCTACACGATCACGGCCACCTACGGCACGGCGATCGCCTACGCGCCGGGGACGGTGACCGCGAGCCCCGGCCAGGTGGTGGAGCTCACGCGCTCCCCCGGCGGCGCGAACCAGCAGCCGACGTTCTCCACCGCCGTCGTGCCCGGAGTCGTCGACGGCGTCCACGGCGCGATCTCCGGCGACGAGCTCGCCGCCAGCGCCGGCCGGAACGCCGCCGTGCTGACCGCCGACGGCCGGGTGCGCTACTGGGGCGCGAACCTCGGCGCCCCGGTGACGGCTCCCGGAACCCTGACGTTCGCCGGAGCCGCGGTGACGGGCATGATGTTCATCGACACCTGGACCTGCGTGCAGGCCGGCAACACCTCCGCCGGTGGCATCGCCGCGGGAGCCGGAGCGGACTCCGTCCGCCAGTGGTACCGCACGGGGACCGGCACCGGGCCGCTCACGGTCGTGGCGGTGACCGGCATCACCGGCACGGTCCTCGCCGCGGAGTCGAACGACGGCTACAGCTACGCCCTCACGAGCACCGGCCTGCACTGGTGGGCGAACGCGACCTCGGGCGAGCAGGTCGCCGCCACGCTCATCGCGGGCACGGCCGGTGCGTCGGCGATCAGCACCTGGAGCTACCGCCGAGCCAACGGCGTCCTCGTCTTCGGCGGCGGGATCCTCCGCGCCGACGGCGGCGTGAGCGCCTGGAACGGCAGCCACGCCCTCACCGCCCTGGGCGGCGCTCCGGCGGACATCGTCGAGTTCCAGGCCGGGCAGTCCACCGTCTACGCCCTCACCGGCTCCGGCGAGCTGTGGACGCAGGGCGCCGCGTTCACCTCGTCGCCCGGCGGCGCGGGCTGGATCCTGCGCGCCGAGAACGTCGCGACGACCAACGCCTGGACCTACGAGGGCTACACCGGCGGCGTGTACGCCACCACGGCGGGAACGGTCGCCCAGTTCTTCGCCGCGCAGCCCGCCGGCAACGCCTACCGCACGGAGGCGAGGACGATCCCCGCGGGCGTCACCCTGACGAAGGTGTTCAGCACGGACGGCACCTACCTGGCGCTCGCCTCGAACGCGACCGTCTACGCCTGGGGCGGCAACCTCGACAACTCCGGCCGCTCGCAACCCGCCCTCGTCGCCGGAGTCACGAACGCGACCGACCTGAACGCCTGGGGCTACCACGGACCGTCCTACGTGGGCGGCGGGTACGTCATCTCCTCGATCGGCTGCTGACGCCGTGCGATCCGCCCGCGTCGCCACCCGCGAGCGCCGTCGCCCGGGCGGATCCGCCGGGAGCGAACCGTTAGGGGATGCGTCCTCCGCGTGCCAGGATGGACCGTCAATCCCCCCTGCTATCCCCTTGGGAGCCCCTCCGGCATGTGCGGAATCGTTGGGATCGTGTCCTCCGGGCCGGTCAACCAGTCCATCTACGACAGCCTCTCCCTCCTGCAGCACCGCGGCCAGGACTCGACCGGCATCGCGACCGCCGACGGCAGCACGCTGCACATCAAGAAGGCGGCGGGGCAGGTCCGCGAGGCGTTCCGCACCCGCGACATGCGCTCGCTGCTCGGCACGATGGGCCTCGGGCACGTCCGCTACGCCACCAAGGGCAACGCGGAGCGCGAGGAGGAGGCGCAGCCGTTCTACGTGAACGCGCCGTACGGCATCATCCTCATCCACAACGGCAACCTGACGAACACGCGCGAGCTCACCGAGGAGCTCTTCACCGTCGATCGCCGCCACCTCAACACCACGTCCGACACCGAGCTGCTGGTCAACGTGCTCGCGAACGAGCTGCAGGCCTCGATCTCCGGCCGCGACCTCGACGCGGACGAGGTGTTCGACGCGGTCGCCCGCGTGCACGAGCGGGTCGAGGGCTCCTACGCCACGATCGCGCTGATCGCCGGCCACGGGCTGCTCGCGTTCCGCGACCCGTTCGGCATCCGGCCGCTGATCGTCGGCCGCCGCTTCAACGTCAACGGGCCGGACGACTGGGTGGTCGCCTCCGAGTCGCTCGTCCTCGAGGCACAGGGCTTCGAGATCGTCCGGGACGTCGCTCCCGGCGAGGCGATCTTCATCACCCCCGACGGCCGGATGACCAGCCGCCAGTGCGCGAAGAACCCGCGGCTCATCCCGTGCTCGTTCGAGTACGTCTACCTCGCGCGGCCCGACTCGATCCTCTCCGGGATCTCGGTCTACGAGGCCCGGCTGCGCCTCGGCGACCGCCTCGCCGACACCATCGCCGAGTACACGCCGGGCGGCGCGATCGACGTGGTCATGCCGATCCCGGACTCCTCGCGCCCCGCCGCGATGCAGGTCGCGCAGAAGCTGGGCATCCCGTACCGCGAGGGCTTCTACAAGAACCGCTACGTCGGCCGGACGTTCATCATGCCCGGGCAGGCGGTGCGCAAGAAGTCGGTGCGGCAGAAGCTCAACGCGATGTCCAGCGAGTTCAAGGGCAAGAACGTGCTGATCGTCGACGACTCGATCGTGCGCGGCACGACGTCGAAGGAGATCGTCGACATGGCTCGCACGGCCGGCGCGAACAGCGTCACCTTCGCGTCCGCGGCGCCGCCGGTGCGCTACCCGCACGTCTACGGCATCAACATGCCGTCGCGGCAGGAGCTCGTCGCACACAACCGGCGGATCCCCGAGATCTCGGAGGCGATCGGCGCCGACTACCTGATCTACCAGGAGGTCGCCGACATGAAGGCGGCGATCCTGGAGGGCTCGGACGTCACCGACCTCGAGACCAGCTGCTTCACCGGCGAGTACGTCACCGGCACCGTCACGCCGGAGTACCTCGACTGGGTGGAGCGCACGCAGCTGAGCTGACGCTGGGAGGGCGCGCATCCGGCAGGCACAGCGCCCGGGTGCGCGCAACGGGGTGCCGTGCGGCGTCGGATCGTCCATGATCGTGGGGCGCCGCTCCGTGCGCCCGAGACGAGGAGTCCCCGTGATCTACCGCCTGCTGCCCCTGCTCCTGACGTTCATCGCGGGTCGCCTGAAGAAGTCGCAGAAGGCCAAGCGCGCCACGCAGAACGCCGCGCGCTCGACGAGCCGCAGCAGCCGCAAGCGCCGCTGACCGCTGCGCCTGGAGAGCGTCGTCTCTAGCGCCTCGAGGCGTCCGGCTCCGTGCCGGGCGCCTCGTTCTCGTCCGGGGTAACGTCCGAGTCGTCGAGCTCGTCCGTCGGCTCGTCGTCGATGTCCGTCTCGCGGGCGACCGTGCGCTCGGCGGTGGTGCGGACGACGCGGCGGCCGACGACCCGGTCCAGGATCACGACGACGAGAGCGGCGAGACCGCCGAAGATCGTCACGAACAGGAGCAGGCTGAAGCCGAAGACCTGCGCCTGGCTGAAGCCCTCCGTCTCGGGCAGCGCGAAGGTGAGCACGAAGGCGACGATCGCGCCGAGGCCCGCGCCGAGCGCGAGGATGCGCCAGACCCGCGGCGAGCGGCGGACGTCGACCTCCTCGCGGGTGATCTCGACGTCGTCGGGGCGCGGCGAGGAGTCGAGCGGATCGGTCATGCCTCCATTGTCCCCTGTGCCCGGCCGGGCGCGGGCCGAGTGGCGAGGCGGCGGCGGATCGGGTAGCGCGCAAGACGGGGCGGGGCCGCAGCATGCTGATCGAGTAGCCGGCGGAGCCGGCGTATCGAGATCCACCGTGGCCGTGACGAGGGTCGGCACCATGCTGATCGAGTAGCCGACGCAGTCGGCGTATCGAGATCCACCACCGTCGGAACGGTGGTCTGCAGGCCGCCGCTCTGGAGGACGTCGGGTCTCGATACGCCGCTGCGCGGCTACTCGACCAGCATGAGGGGGGCGCCGCTTCGCGGCTCCGACGCCGGCCATGAGGGGGCGCCGTCTCGCGGCTCCGCGGTCAGTCATGAGGGGGTGCCGCATCGCGGCTCCGCAGCCGCGGTCACATGGAGTGGAGGAGGCGGCCCGCCTGGGCGCGGAGCTCGCGGACGACGGTCCGCACGGAGAGGCGTTCCGCGCGGTCGGGGCGCATCAGGGCGACGATGTGGCGCACGGAGTTGACGCCGCGGAGGGGTTTCACGACGATGCCGGCCGTGCCCGCGGTGTAGCGCGGGACCACGGCGATGCCGAGGCCGGCGGCGACGAACGCCTCCGTCACGCGGGTCGAGGCGAAGCGCTGCTCGACGCGGACCGGCTCGCCCGAGGTCGTCTCGATCTCCTGCATGATCCGCTCGAAGGGGAAGCCGTCGGGCACGCCGATCCAGGTCTCGCCGACGAGATCGCCCGCCGTGACGGTCGCGCGGTCGGCGAGCCGGTGGCCGAGCGGCAGGGCGATGTCGAGCGGCTCGACCATCAGCTCGGCCATCGCGAGCCCGTGCCCGGCCCAGGCGCTGCGGCCGGTGGGCGAGTGCGCGAGGACGATGTCGAAGTCGGCGGTGAGATCGAGGAACTCGTCGGTCCCCGGATCCGCGTCCTCGCAGTGCACGACGAGCCCCTCGACGCTGCGCAGAGCGACCAGCGCGTCCGGCAGCAGCATCTGCCCGGCCGTCGGGAAGGTCGCGATCGTCACCTCGCCGATCGGGTTGTTCTTGAACGTCTGCCAGACCGCATCGGCGCGCTCGAGAGCGGTCGCGATCTCGGTGGCGCTGCGGGCCAGCTCGCGGCCGGCCGCCGTCAGCACGACACCCCGCCCGGAGCGCTCGATCAGCGGCACTCCCGCCTCGCGCTCGAGCACCTTGAGCTGCTGCGACACCGCCGAGGGAGTGCGGTGCGTCGCCGCCGCCACCGCGGTGATCGAGCGCCGCATCGAGAGCTCCCGGAGCAGTTCCAGCCGTCGCACGTCCATGTAGGAACGCTACACGTCAGGCCAAGAACAGTGCGATTGTCCTAAGGAACAGAAAGCCCGAGAGTGGACGTTGTTCAGAGCATCCCGGCGGATGGATCGCCAAACCTGGCAGACACGTCGGAGCAACGAAAGGCAGAACACTCATGAGCATCGCAATCCTCGTCGTCCTCGGTGCCGTCGCCGCATGGGGCACGGTGTCGACGGTGCTCGTCGCCAGCCGCGACGGATACCGTCAGGTCCCCGTCCGCCACTGAGCCCCGCGCTCCGCGACAGCACCTCATCGCGTTCCGACGCCGTCTCCCCACCCGGGGAGGCGGCGTTCTCGCGTTCCAGGGGGCGCCCGCACGTCACGCTCCCCCGGAAACGCAGAAGAGGCCCCGCGGCGCGAACCGCGGGGCCTCTCCCGTGCGAGTGCTACTTCGCGGCGGTGCGGCGGCGCAGACGCGCCACGGTCATGCCGAGGCCGAGCAGCAGCGCCGCGATACCGGCCGCGAAGGCCGGAGTCGCGTCGACGCCGGTCGCGGCGAGGTGACCGGTCGAGCCGCCCGAGGCGCCGGGCATGGCGGGAGCCGTCGTCGCCGGGGTCGTCGGGATGACGGTCTCGGTGGGCTCCGGGGTCGGCTCAGGAGAAGGGGTGGTGCCGGGGCCTGCGGTCTCGGTCACCGTGAGCGTCGACACGACCGAGACACCCGTGACCGGCAGAGCGAACTCGAGCTCGTGGTCGCCGGCCGACAGCTCCGCGACCGAGAAGCCGACCGACGCGCGGCCCTGCTCGTCGGTGGTGTCGACGACGGTGTGGTCGATCGGAGCGGTCGCCACCTGGACGCCGTCGATCAGCACCTGCACCTCGTCGTCGCGGACGGTCGAGTTGTTCACGTCGAGCGAGGACAGCTCGTAGGACAGCGTCTCCGCACCCTCGACGCTGGTGTCGACGATGCCGATCGAGCGCGAGGCGGGGTCCGGCGTCACCGGCGAGAACTCGGCCATGTACTCGGTGAAGGCGTTCAGATCGCTGCGACCGGAATCGGCCTTGTCCGCCCCGGTGCCCAGCGCGGTGAAGTTGTCGCCGCCGGCGCCGAGGAAGGAATTGGTCACGATCTTGAAGGTCTCGTCGTCGCCGACCGGCGCTCCCTGGTAGAAGACTCCGGTGATGTGCGAGCCCACGGCGGCCGTCGGGTCGTAGGTGTACGACAGGTCGGCGGAGATGCCGAGGTGCAGCTCCGGCCGCGACTTGCCGGGCTGCCACTGCTGCTCGAGCACCTGGCGGATCTGAGCGCCGGTCAGCGTCTCGGTGACCAGCGTGTTGGCGAACGGCTGGACGACGGCGGCCTCGCGGTACGTGACGTTGCCGTCCGCATCTCCCTCACCGCTGGAGGCGTAGGTGATGTCCTGGCGGATCCCGCCAGGGTTCATGAAGGCGATCTGGGTTCCGAGGTCCTCCTGCGTCGCCCAGAGCTGCGCGTCGGCGACGAGGTTGCCGATCGTCGACTCCGCTCCGCGGTTCTCGGTGCCGTCCGACTGCACTCCGCGGCGCACGTCTCCGGTGACCGAGCCGATGGAGACCGCGCCCTCGACATCCGCGACGGCGACGGCGTCAGCGACCAGCGCGGCGACCGTGGTGCCCTCGGGAGTGGACTCGGGGGTGTAGATCGGCTGGTAGACCGTCGAGACGACGCCCTTGGCGTCCGTGACCTCGACCGGCTGGAGGAGGTCGACGAGGTCGGACGTGATCGAGGTGAGAGTCTTCGTGTCAGCGTCGACGGTCATCTCGAGGTGACCGAGGTAGGTCCCGTAGCTGCCGGTCTGGAGGACGGGAAGCGTCTTGTCGCCGATCGTGACGTCCTGGTCGTAGACCTGGTGGGTGTGACCCGAGACGATCGCGTCGACGTTCGGGCCGACACCGTTCACGATCTTCCCGAACACCGACTCCTGGTCGGCGAAGCTCACGGTGGGCGATGCGGCCCCCTCGTGCATGACGACGACGACCACGTCGGCTTCGAGGTTCTTCTGCTTGACGGGCACGGAGGCGTCGTCGGTCTCGTCCACGCCGTCGTGCAGACGGGCGGTCTCCTCGTTGACCGAGTCGACGATCGAGGCGACGTCGAGCGTCGAGATGCCGTCCGGGCTGACCAGGTAGGGCAGGTCCTCCGTGGTCGCGCCGACGAAGCCGACCTTCACTCCATCGAAGTCCTGGACGTAGGACGGCGAGTAGGCGTGCTCGTGGGTGTCCTTCTCGAGCAGGTTCGAGCTGATGTACTCGTAGTCCGAGCGCGGGATGATGCGCTCGTCGAGGTCCTCGCGGCCCTTGTCGAGCTCGTGGTTGCCGACCGCGGTGGCGCTCAGACCGATCTCGTTCAGCGCGTCGATCGTGGGGTTGTCGTCCTGAACCAGCGAGGTGAAGGTCGAAGCCCCGACGTTGTCGCCCGCCGACACGAGGATGGAGTTGGCGGGATTCTCGGCCTTCAGCGTCGAGAACGCCGAGGCGATGGAGGCGGCACCCGCGGTGCTCTGCGCGACCGAGGAGCCGGCAGTGGCCTCGAGACGGCCGTGGAAGTCGTTCATCGTGTAGACGTCGATGACGCGCTCGTCGGCGGCCATCGCCGGAGCCGCTCCGAGGAGGGCCGCTCCGGCCACCGCGCTGACGGCGGTGACGGAGAGGAGTCTGGTCAGGCCGCGACGGCCGGGGGTAGTGCTTCGCATCTGTGGGAGGTCTCCAAGCATCGAGCGGCGATTCGGAGAGAACTCCTGCCGCAGTGGGGGAACTTTCCCAGACAACCCGACGCGGGCCTGTCCGTCAAACGTCGATCGGGGCGGCGGCGGTGCGTTTACGAGATGTTAATTCGCCGACGGCCGGCGGACGTGGAGCAGCGGGAGGAACGGCGAGAGGTCGGCACGCACGCCCGAGGCGTGGATCCGGCCGCTCGCGAGGCCCTCGCTCCACGGGAGGGAGCCGGTGGCGAGGGGCAGCCAGGTGGCGGCGTCCATCTCGATCACGTTGGGCGGAGTGCCGCGGGTGTGGCCTGGGCCCTCGACGCACTGGGCGGCGCCGAACGGCGGCACGCGGACCTCGACGCTGCGGCCCGGGACGTTCGTCTCGATGATCTGCAGGAGGAAGCGCACGGCGGTCGCCGTCGTGGTGCGGTCGGCCCCGCCGGCGAGCGCCGCCCGCACGGCGTCCTGCCCGGTCGCCTCGTCGATCTTCCCCTTGGCCATGCGACCAGTCTGCCGTGCCGCCCGGCGTCCCCCGTGTCTGCCGGCTCTCGCGAGATGCCACTTGTGCACGCGACACGCCGCAGAAGGCGTGCACAAGTGGCATCTCGCGGAGGAGCGGGCGGGCGCCGGCCGGGGCGTGCGGCGAAGGGGCGCGCGGCGGGCGGGGGCGCTCCGGGGCGGGCCTATCCTGTCAGGGTGAAGATCCTCGTCCTCGGCTCGGGTGCCCGTGAGCACGCCATCATCACCGCTCTGCTCGCGGAGGAGGAGGCGCACGAGATCATCGCCGCCCCCGGCAACGCGGGGATCGCGCGGGACGTGGAGGTCATCCACTTCGACACCAACAGCCCGCGCCTGGTCAGCGACTTCGCGGTCGAGCAGGGCATCGAGCTCGTCGTCATCGGGCCGGAGGCGCCCCTCGTCGCGGGGGTCGCCGACGCCCTGCGCCGCCGCCGCATCCCCACCTTCGGCCCCGACCGCGCGGCCGCCGCCCTCGAGGGCTCGAAGACCTTCGCCAAGCGCGTGATGGACATGGCCCGCGTCCCCACCGGCCGGGCGACCCGCGTCTCGACGCTCGTCGACGCGACGCGCGTCATCGACGAGTTCGGCGCCCCCTACGTCGTGAAGGCCGACGGCCTCGCCGCCGGCAAGGGCGTACTCGTGACCGAGTCGCGCACCGCCGCCGTCGCGCACGCCGAGTTCTGGCTGCAGTCCGGCGACGTGCTGATCGAGGAGTTCCTGGCCGGCCAGGAGGTCTCGCTCTTCCTCCTCTCCGACGGCCACGACGTCGTCCCGCTCTCGCCCGCCCAGGATTACAAGCGCCTCGCCGACGGCGACGAGGGGCCGAACACCGGCGGCATGGGCGCCTACTCCCCGCTCCCCTGGCTCGCGGACCGCTGGGAGAGCGAGCGCGCCTTCGTCGACGAGGTCATCGACACCGTCGCCATCCCGACCATCCGCCAGCTCGAGCGCGAGCGCACCCCGTTCGTCGGACTCCTCTACTGCGGCCTCATCGTCACGGACGCCGGCATCCGCGTGATCGAGTTCAACGCGCGCTTCGGCGACCCGGAGACCCAGGTCGTGCTGCCGCGCCTGGTCTCCCCGCTCTCGGCGCTGCTCTTCGCGGCGGCGACCGGCGCGCTCGCCTCCGTTCCGTGGCCGGCCTTCTCGGAGGACGTCGCCGTGACGGTCGTGCTCGCCAGCGAGGGCTACCCCGAGAACGCCGCCACCGGGCGCGTCCTCGGCGGCCTGGAGGCGGCGGCCGAGGTCCCCGGCGTCACCCTCGCGCACGCCGCGACCCAGCTGGTCGACGGCCGCTTCGTCGCCACCGGCGGCCGGGTGCTCAACGTGGTCGCCCGCGGCGCCGACTTCGCCGAGGCCCGTGAGCGGGCCTACCGCGCCCTCGACCTGATCACCCTCGACGGCGGCCAGTACCGCCGCGACATCGCGCTGCGCGTCGCCGGGCGCTGACGCCCCGGCGCGCGGCCGGGCCTCAGCTCAGCCCGTGAAGCGGTGGCTGTAAAGGGCGCTCTCGTCCGCGAACGCACCGGTGTCCGCGTTCGGATGAAGGAACGGGTGAAGCTCGATCATGCCGCGGGAGAATCCGCGCAGCCATGTCGAGATCTCCGGAGTCACGGAACGCACCGCGGCTCGGATCACGGACAGCCCGTCCTCGTCGGTCCCGTCCAGGAGCGCCGCGACCTGCCACTCGATCCTCCTCGCGCCCAGGTCCTCCCGCGCTCGATCGAGGTCGGCGCGACTCCACGGCGAAGCGATCAGCGTCAGCGCGGAGCCATGCACGCGCTCCAGTCGTGGTCGGACCGACTCGGGATCGGCGGCCGAGACGATCACCCGCCATCGGCCATCCTCGGCCCGGAGATATCTGCGGCTGTCGATCTCTCCGCTCTCGAGCATCTCGGCTTCACGGGCAGCGGACCGCACGTCAGGATCCGGTCTCTGCACGGAGGACCTCTTCGAGGAGCGGAGGGACGGCGAACGGTCGAAGACGTCCTCCACGCGATGGTGCCGCAGGGCTGCGACCCGGAAGTCGGAGCCCGATAGCGAGCCGAGGGCCGCGATCACACCGCTTCCTGCGGGAAGGCGAGCACCGACGAGTCTCAGCCCGTGCCGACGGACCGTCGAGAGCCACTCAGTCGTCCGTACCGGCGCCTCCCCGTGCGATGTCCTCTGGACGATCCAGTACTCGCCGTCCAGCTCGACGAGCACGCCGATCACGGAGAGCCGATGCTCCTTCGTCGTCATCGACGCACCTCTCTCAGCTCGTCCGACCGGAGGGACACGATCACCCATTCGACGATGCGCGCGGCGGCGTCCGCCCACGTCGCAGAGTCGAATGCACGGCCGCTCGCGGCGAAGAAATCTCCTTGCACTCCGTCGTAGACGACCATCTCATAGGGAAGGCCTGCAATCGAGAGTGCATCGTGGACGCGCTGATGCGCAGAGACGGTCACTGAATCCTGTCGGGAATGCAGATCGAGGATGGGCAATCCATGGAGAAGCTGGACCTCGACGTTCTGCCCGGACGGAACACTCACGAAGACCGCCGACCTGAGACGATCGCTCACCTTCGGGAGTGAATCCCAGACGGGAGTCGAGCGATGACCGAACGCCACGAGAGCCATCTGCTCACCTGCCGGCGAGGAGTCGACCTCCAGAGAGAGGAGTGAAGCGTCATCGAGGAAGGCAGCACTCACTCCTGACCGCGCGAGGGAATCGGAGAGCGACGCGAACTCCTCCGCCGAGAAGCCCGGAGCTACGACGACCACTGTGCCCAGATGACCGTCCTCGTCAGCCGGCTCTCGTGAGCAGGACACCAGTGCGAGCGCGCAGAGGGCGATGACCACCCCCGCCAGGATGCTAGACGGTCTGCCGAACGACACGGTCGACGCACGAGTAGTCGTATCGGACCCAGAGCCAGTGCCGATCGTTCGACTCCCGCTCGGAGCAGTAGGACTCCCGGTGATAGGCGAAGCGGACGACGTACTGGGTCCGGTATGACTCGCAGGTCTCTTTCGATCGGAAGTCGTCTCGGAGAAGGGTGTAGCCGGGCTTGCCAGCCGCAAGCGTGATCACTCCCTCGGAACGGGATTCGATGTTCGTGACGTCCGAGACGATGACAGCACCTCCGCTCGATGAGCCGGGTGCGGACAGGGTGCTGGGCGCGCTGATGGCCATGACCAGTGCCGCTGCCGAGGCCAGTGCGAGCAATGCCGTCTTACGATTCGAGGTCTTCATCCAGTCCTCCGAGTTATGTGAACGACACAGCTTAGCCATACCCATGTGATGACGGAGATGCTCTCGCAGATGCGCGAAGAAGTCACGGGCCGACGCCCGACGAGGGTTTGGTGGCGTGAGAACAACGCCTCGCACGCCGATCTCGGCCATTCGTCCTCGTTTCGCAGAGGCGTGCGCGCGGGCCCACCGCGCGCTGCGCGTCGCCGGGCGCTAGCACGGAGGCTCCCGCCGGCGCCTCGACCCGGTCGCCGGAGTGGGACAACGTGTCTCGCTGCGCCGCGCGCGTCGGCGGTCGTCGCTAGCGTGTGGCGCACCCGGCAGCCCGTCGCCCCGACCGAGCCGCCTCCGTCGCTCCGGAAGGCCGCCGTTGTCCCCTGCACCCCGCTCCCGGTCCCGCGTCCGCCTCCTCGCCACCGCGGGGGCGGTCCTGTCGCTGCTCGCGGGAGCCGTCGCGGCGGGGTCACCGGCGCAGGCCTCGGCGGCCGGGACGATCGAGGTGTCGGGTCTCCTCCGCCCCGGCAGCGTCGACGCCGCCACCCCGGATCCGACCGGCGAGGCGTACCGGGTCCGGGCGGTGGACGAGGCCGGAGCCGTGGTCGAGGAGATCGTCACGGATGAGACCTACTCGCTGACCCTCCCCGCGGGTGGGAGCTACGCCGTGCGCGCCGAGGTGATCGACGACGACGCCTGGTACCCGACCTGGTACGCCTACAACCCCTTCGGCGGCGTCTACGGCAGTCCGTTCGAGCGGGAGGCCCAGCGGTTCACCGGATCGAACGACTCCGTCGACATCCAGCTGGCCGCCGCAGGAACCGTCAGTGGAACGGTGACGCCCGCCGCCGCCCCCGGAGTCACGACGACGGACTTCATCGTCGAGGCCTGGTACTCCAGCAACGCGGGGGATCTCGTCAAGCTCGCCTCCCTGGCCACCAGCGGCACGCCGGGCGCGGAGGACCGCTACTCGTTCAGCGGCGCGGACCGCCTGCCCACCGGCGTCTACGTCTTCCGGCTCGCCGAGGCGGACGTCCCCGACTACGACGACGAGTACTTCCAGGAGACGGCGCGCCTCGACAAGTACGTCTACCAATCCCTCGAACCAGAAGGCCTCACCGGCATCGACTTCACCCCGACCGCCTACGGCTCGGACGTCGAGCGCGTGGCGGGATCGGACCGCTACGAGACCGCGACACTGGTCTCACGCGCCGGATACGTGTCCCAGAACTCGCCGATGTACATCGCGAGCGGGGCGAACTGGCCCGACGCCCTGTCCGCCGGGCCCGCCGCGTCGCTCCAGCGTGGCAGCCTCCTCCTGACCGACCCGCTGGTGCTCCCCGAGACCGTCGCCCGCCAGGTCGAGGACCTGCGGCCGAGCCGGATCGTGGTGGTCGGCAGCGCCCTCTCGGTCAGCGACGCCGTCCTGCGGAGCCTGGACGACCTGACCGACGCTCCGGTCGTGCGGATCGCGGGCCGGGACCGCTACGAGACGTCGCGGCGGATCGTCGCCGACGCGTTTCGCGGCTCCGACTACTCGACGGTCTTCCTCGCCACCGGCACGGACTTCCCCGACGCCCTCTCGGCCGCGCCGATCGCCGGGCGTCGGCTCGAGCCCGTCCTCCTCGTCGACGGTGCCCGGAGCGATCTGGACAACGCGACGCGGAACGCGATCCGCCGGCTCTCGGCGGAGTCGGGCCAGCTGCTCGGCGGAACCCCGTCGATCAGCTCCGGCATCGAGTCGGCCCTGCGCGCGTCGACCCTCGTCGAGTCCGTCCACCGGGTGGCGGGGACGGACCGGCACGACACCAGTCGCCTCCTCAACGCCCTCTATCCGCCGTCGGAGCTGGTCGACGAGGCCTTCGTCGCCTCGGCGACGAGCTTCGCCGACGCTCTGGCCGCGGGGCCCGCGGCGGCGGAGCGGGGAGCGCCGCTGTACCTCAGCGAAACGGCCTGCCTCCCGGGCGCGACGAAGACGGCGATCGCGAGACAGGACCTCGACTACGTGACGATCCTCGGCGGCACTCCGACGCTCTCGGCCGCGGTCGGCCGGCTCCGGGCCTGCTGAGCGGGCGACTCCTCAAGAGTCGTCGTAGCGGGAGCTCGAGGACGACGATCTCTGGAGAGCGGATCCGGCGGACGGGGGGGGTCAGGTGGCGCGCAGGGGCGTGCGGCGGGTCGCGGACCACCAGAGCGCCGCGCAGCCGAGGACGACGGCGCTGCACAGGGCCATGACGGTGCGCGGCTCGAGGAGCAGGATCCCGAGCGAGACCAGGGCCTGGCTGAGGGCGATCGCGAGCATGGCGATCATGGTGTCGACGGCGAAGACGCGGCCGCGCAGGTCGTTCGCGGTGATCGACTGCAGGCCGTAGCCGCTGAGACTCGCGTTCATGCTGCCGCCGATGTGGGCGATCAGGACGAGGGCGATCGCGAGGACGACCGAGGTGCTGATCGACACCAGGGCGTAGCCGAGGCCGAAGAGGAGCACGGCGGCGACGATCCCGCCGCGCAGGTCGGGCGAGCGCTCCGCCACGGACCGCGCGACGCGGGGCCCGATCACGGCGCCGACGCCGCGCGCGGCGAAGAGGAGACTCGCGGCGACGGCGGGGTCCGCCGCCATCGTCAGAGCGAGCGCCGGGAAGAGTGCGATGGCGCCGTTGCCGAGGTGGCTGCCGGGCTTCGCCAGCAGCAGGGCCGGGATCCGCCGGTCGGAGCGGCAGAACGCGGCGACCTCGCGGACATCGCGGGCGAACCGGGCCGCTCCTCCGCGGCGGCCGGCCTCGCGCCCCGCCCCTCGCCCCGCCCCGCGCTCGGCGCCGCGCGCCGCGGGCAGGCCGAGCAGCAGCAGCGCGGAGAACCCGTAGGCGCCGGCGGTGATCGCGAAGCAGAAGTACGGCGAGACGAGCGCGGAGGCGATGCCGCCCAGGGAGGCGCCGAGCGCGAGCATCACTCCCCAGACCGAGTTCAGCCCGGTGCTCGCGACGAGCAGGCTCTCCCGCGGCACGATCTGCGGGACGATCGCGTTCACGGCCGGGGTGAAGAACGCCTTGCCCGCCGCGAGCAGTGCGAAGGTGAGCACCGCGAGCCACGCCGTCCCCGCCGACTGCAGCAGGAACAGCGGCAGCACGGCGAGCGCCGACCCCGCCTGCGCGACGACCAGCACCGTGCGGCGCGACGTGCGGTCGACGAGCCCGCCGGCCCAGAGCGAGAGCACGGCGATGACCGCGGTCTCGGCCGCGAGCAGCAGCGCGCCGAGGGCGCCGTCGCCGGTGAGGCGCTGGAGCAGGACGATCAGCGGGATCATCGTGAACCAGTCGCCGCCCTGGCTGACGATCTGGGCGAGGAAGACGCGGCGGTAGTCCGGGTTCGCCCGCAGGATCCGCCGGACGCTCTCGCGCGCGGTCGTCATCGCGGCGGGGTCCGTCCGGTCGGTCATCGGGCGTCTCCATCGGTGTCGGTGGGGTGCGGCCGGAGCTCGACGGCGAGCGTGAGCACGCTCCCGGTGCCGAGGTCCAGGCGGTGGACGCCGCTCGGGAGGGAGCGCAGCCTGGGGACGCAGACCTCGGCGAGGATCGAGCGCGTGCCGAGGACGGTCCGCTTCTGCTCCGAGCGCAGGACCAGCTCGGTCGAGAGGGTCGCGTTCACGATCTGGCAGCAGTCGGCCGGCACGGTGACGACGCGGCCCGGCTCGGTGCAGATCAGGACGACGCCGACGTCCGTGCGGAGCAGGAGCACGCCGTCCCGGTCGCCCTCGCGGTGGGCGCCGGCACCGTGGTGCAGGAGCGCGCGATACCAGCGGTGCACGCGGAGGAGGCAGACGCGCTGGCCCGGATCGAGCGAGGTGAGGTCGCGTCCCCAGGCGGGGACTCCCCCGGCGACCATCCGCAGGGCGATGACGCACACCTCGGCGGGCGACGCCGAGCGGGGGAAGGTCTGGTAGTCGTTCAGCCCCGGCATCCCCCGGGCCTGGAGGTAGTCCATCCGCACCAGGTTGGTCCGCGACGCGTACGGGGAGTCGCCGCCGCGCACGACCGAGCCGAGCCCGGCGATGGCGGCGGTGGCGTGGTCCTGCTTCATCTCGACGACGACCGGCCGCGGCTGCGCCTCGGTGATCGCCGCGCACTCGGCGAGGACGCGGTGCAGTCCGACGATCGTCGAGCCGAGGTCGTGCGCGTGCTCGGGGGACTCGCACTCCTCGGACGGCAGCCCGTCGAAGAGGTCGTACGTGACGCCGTCGAAGGGGTGGCGCCGGAAGAGGTCCCGCACGACGTCGACCATGACCCGCCGGGCGCGCTCGCTGCGGAAGCACAGCGAGGAGAACCTCGCCGGGTTCAGGATCGGGGCGCCGTGCGCGTCCTGGACGAGGAGGTCGCCGACCCGCCCGAAGGCCGCGGAGGCGGGACCGACGGCGTGCGGGGCGCACCAGATGATCACCCGGCTGCCGAGCGCGTGGATCGACTCGATCAGCCACGGCAGATCCGGGTACTTGATCGGGTCGGGAGTCCAGTCGCCGATGTCCATCGGCACGTCGTCGCTCGAGTCCCGTCCGCGGCCGAACCAGCCGTCGTCGATGACGATGTTCGGGATCCCCAGCTCCGCGGCGAGGCGGGCGTTCCGCAGGACGAGCTCCTGCGTGACGTGCTCGGAGCTCCAGTCGACCCCGGTGCACCAGTGGGGCTCGAGCGCCTCGGGGCGGGTGGAGCAGCGCACGTCCAGGGCCAGCCGCTCGCAGGCGGAGAACCGCCGCAGCACCGAGCGCCAGTCGGCGTGCTGCGACGCGGGGAGGACGGCGATCCAGAACCGGTGCACGGTCTCGCCGTCGTCACCGGCCTCCGCGGTGTCGGCGAGGTGGAGCAGCGTGAACTCCACCCGGAGCCGGCGGACGTGCACGTTCAGCGCCCGGTTCGAGGCGGGCTCGTGCAGGGTGATGTCCATCTCCGCGGGCGCGGCGATCACGCCCACGCCGTGGACGCCGCCGCCGAGCCGCTCGAAGACGTAGACCGGCGTCTTCAGCGAGTTCGCGCGGACCTGCAGGTCGCCGCTGAAGCGCCACGCGGAGACGGGGTGGCTGCTGTTCATGTGCCAGCGGCCCGTGTCCGGGACGACGACGTGGTCGAGGGTGTCGAGGGTCGTCGTGTAGACGACGCTCACGTCGCGCAGCTCGGGGCGGGCGGGCAGGCGGACCTCGAGCAGCTCGTCCGCGGCGCCGGTGAACCGCCAGCCCGTCGGGACGGGAGTGCTGTCCGCGACGACGAGGCGGCCGTCGCCGGTCGCGACCAGCACGGCGCGGAATCCGACGGACGTCCCGTCGAGGCGCCGGGCACGGACCTCGACGCTGCCGGCCGCGGTATGCCGGGCCGTGCTGTCGCTGGATCCCACGGTGTGCTGCTTCCTTCGTCGGCGGTGCCCGGCGGAGTCGGCGGTGCTGCGACGAACCGTGACCGTTCACGGAGCGCAGGGCCGCCTCGCGCCGCGACACGATGATCCGCGCCGTTGCAGGCATGGTGACGTTAGCATCCGAGCGCGAGCGATGAGAACCCGGGGCATCGGGGAGGGGCGCGGCGGGGACGGGGCGCCGGTGTCGGTGTCGGGGCGCCGGTGTCGGGAGGGCGGTGTCGGGAGGGCGGGCGATCCCGGCCCGGGGTCAGCGCGCGGTCGCGACGATGTCGCGGAGGGCCTCGCCGAGGTCGGGGTGGGCGAAGGCGAAGCCGGCCTCCTCGAGGCGGCCGGGGACGACCCAGCGGCTCTTGAGCAGCAGCTCGGACTCGGTGCGCAGGGCGAAGGTCGCCGGCTCGAGGACGAAGCGCGGGGCGGGCAGGCCGATCCGCCGGCCGACTGCGGCGCGCAGGAGGCGGGAGAGCTCGGTGTTGTCGCTGGGGTTGGGCGCGGCGAGGTTCACGGGGCCGTCGAGGGGCTGCTCTTCCAAGAAAAGGACCGAGCGGTACACGTCCTCGACGTGGATCCAGCTGAAGTGCTGGCGTCCGTGGGTGGGGCGGTACTCGTGGTGCACGCCGGCCGCGCGCCGGGCGCGGGTGGCGGGCCAGCGGCCGTCGAACTGCGGGCCGCCGAGGCCGAGGCGGGCGAGCTTCAGCAGGATGCCGGTGGCCGGGCCGTCGCCGAGCACGATCGTCATCCGCAGGGCGAGGCGGCGGACGCCGGGGGTCTCGCCGGCGAAGAACGCCTTCTCCCAGGCGCGTGCGACGTCGACGGAGAAGCCCTCGCCGAGCACGCCGTCCTGCTCGGTGTTGGCGCGCTCCTCCTCGTGGCGGTAGATGGTGGCCGTGCTCGCGTTCATCCAGACGGGAGGCGGGGTCGCGGCGGCCGCGACGGCGCGGTGCAGCTCCTGCGTGGTGTCGATCCGGGAGCGCAGGATCTCGGCGCGGTTGGCCGGGGTGTAGCGGCAGTCGACGCTCTTGCCGGCCAGGTTGACGAGGAGGCGGGCGCCGTCGAGGGCCCGCGTGATCGCGGTGGTGTCGCCCCAGCGGGCGTCGGGGCCGGAGCGGCCGATCCGGCGGACGGTCCAGCCGTCGGCCTCGAAGCGGCGGGCGAGGTCGGTGCCGAGGAAGCCGCTCGCTCCGGCGAGGACGACGACGGGGCGCGCGGGGTCGGGCATGCGTTCATCGTGCCGCATGGCGGGGGTTCGTCGCGGCTCCGGATCCTCAGTGCTTGCGGGCCGCCGCCAGCGCGCCGGCGAGGCGCTCCGGGAAGCCGGGCGGGACGTCCTCGGGCAGGGCGTCGACCGGCCACCAGGCCAGGGCGTCGCTCTCGTCGCTGACGGCGAAGGGCTCCTCGGGGTCGGCGATCGCGCCGTAGCCGATGTCCCAGTGGGTGCTGCAGCGGCCGAAGCCGCCGCCGAGGCCGTGCCGGTCGAGGTCGAGCGGGACGTCGCCGAGCAGGGTGAGGGCTGCCAGGCCGCTCTCCTCGCGGGCCTCGCGCTCCGCGGCGGCGGGGACGGAGGCGTCGGCCGCCTCGACGTGCCCGCCGAGCTGCACCCAGAACCGGCCCTTGCGGTGGTAGCAGAGCAGGACCCGGTCGAGGCCGGGCGAGAGCACGAAGCAGGACGCGGTGACGTGCTCGGGGCCGCCGCCGCGCTCGAGGGCCGCGTCGCCGTGCTCCCCGAGGAAGGCGAGGTACTCGTCCCGCAGCCCGGCGAGCGCCGCGGGCGCCGCCCACTCCGCCAGCTCACTGCTCAGCCTGCCTCCACGCGCGTTCTCCACCCGCACGAGCGTAGGCGAGGGCGCCCTCCCGCGGTGCCCGTGCGGCCGCTGTCCGCGAGATGCCACTTATGAGGGCGACACGCCGAGGCAGGGGCTCATAAGTGGCATCTCGCGGGGTGAGCCGGGGGTGGGAGCCCCGGCGGCAGTCCGCGAGATGCCGGTTCGGTACGCGACACGCCGAGGGAGGCGTACCCAAGTGGCATCTCGCGGGGAGGGCCCGGGGTGCCCGTGCGGCCGCAGTCCGCGAGATGCCACTTACGAGGGCGACACGCCGAGGCGGGGGCTCATAAGTGGCATCTCGCGGGAGGGGGGTCAGACGGCCAGGCCCGAGAGGCCCTCGCGGTCGACGCGGCGGTGGAAGCGCATGCCGGCGAGGCCGCCGAGGACGGCGCCGACCAGGGAGACGACCAGGGCGGCGAGGACGGTCACGATCGCGGTGACGGTGGCGTCGCCCGCGTCGAGCGGGATCTGCGGGAAGCCGCTGACGGCGGAGAGGATCTGGCTGCCTCCGGTGAGCGCGGAGACGATGCCGACGACGATCGCCACGACGACGGCCCAGGCCCAGACCGCGACGCCCTGCTTGGCGCCGCTGAAGCGGGCCATCCGGCCGGCGACGTAGCCGCCGGAGTAGTAGGCGACGAGGAGGATCACGAGCAGCGCGATCGCGCCGACCCAGCCGAAGGCGGCGGGGTCCGCGGCCAGGTCGGCCGTCACGTCCTGCGTGCCGACGACGGCCGCGCCGATCGCGGTGACCAGGGCGGTGAGGATGACCGCGAGGCCGGTCGCGGCGAGCCAGCCGAAGAAGGCGCAGCCGACCTTGAGGCCGCCGAAGCGATCCTTCTCGCGCTGGTGGATGTCCTTGCGGGCGGCGGTGCGGGCCTTCGCGGCCTCGGCGGAGTCGGGATCGACGGGGGCGCGGTGCGCGGCGGGCTGGTCGTCGGGGGCGGTGGTCGCGGTGGCGCCCGTGCTGCTCGAGGCGGTGCTCGTCGTGTCGAAGCGGGCGGTCGCGTCGTGGTCGGCGCCGCTCGGCTCGCTGCGGAAGCGGTCGCTGCGGTCGGGACCGGTGCTGTCGGAGCCGGGGCCCCGATCGGTGGGCGTGCTCATGTCGGCCTCCTCGTGCGCCCCGGTGCGGAGCGTCGGCTCAGTCAACTCCCCGGCGGCTCCCGGTGTCTCGGGCTTGACGGCGCGGATCGACGGGCGGCTCGGGTGCCGGTGGGGTCGTCGCCTCCTGCTGATCGAGTAGCCCGCGGAGCGGGCGTATCGAGATCCACCGTGGTCAGCATGCGGGGTCTGCAGAGTCCGACTTCTGATCACGGTCGGTCTCGATACGCCCCTTCGGGCTACTCGACCAGCATGGGTGCGCTTCGGGGCTACTCGACCAGCATGGGGGCGCTTCGGGGCTACTCGACCAGCATGTTCGCGCACGACCACGCTCGGCGCGGCCGAACGGGCGTCAACCCCGTTCCGCCGCGCGGCGGGAGCGGCTTGCATGGGAGGACCGACCCACGACGAGAGGGAGCATCATGACTCCGGAATCCCCCGAGCAGACCCCGCCCGGTACCGAAGGCCAGCTGACGCCGAAGGCCGACCACGGCGAGACCAGCTACCGCGGCTCCGGCCGCCTGCGCGGCAAGGTCGCCCTGGTCACCGGCGCCGACAGCGGCATCGGCAAGGCCGTCGCGATCGCGTTCGCCCGCGAGGGCGCCGACGTCGCGATCTCGTACCTGAACGAGCACGAGGACGCCGAGGACACCGCGAAGTGGGTGCGCGAGGCGGGCCGCGAGGCGCTGCTCCTCCCCGGCGATCTGCAGGACCCGGCGCACTGCCGCTCCGTCGTCTTCGAGACCGTCGAGAAGCTCGGCCACCTCGAGGTGCTCGTCAGCAACGCGGCGTTCCAGATGAGCCGCGAGGAGGTCACCGACATCCCCGACGAGGAGTGGGACCGCACCATCGCGACCAACATCAGCGCCTACTTCCACCTGGTCAAGTCCGCGCTGCCCCACCTGAAGAGCGGCGCCTCGATCATCGCGACGAGCTCGGTGCAGTCCGACCAGCCGTCGTACCAGCTGCTGCCGTACGCGGCGACGAAGGCCGCGATGCTCAGCATGACCGCCTCGCTCGCGCAGGCCCTCGGCGAGAAGGGGATCCGCGCGAACGCGGTCGCCCCCGGCCCGATCTGGACCCCGCTGATCCCGGCGACCATGCCGCCGGAGGCCGTCGCCTCGTTCGGCGAGCAGGTCCCGCTCGGCCGCCCCGGCCAGCCCGCCGAGGTCGCGCACGCCTACGTGCTGCTCGCCTCGGACGACGCCAGCTACATGAGCGGCTCGACGATCGCCGTCACCGGCGGGAAGCCGATCCTCTGAGCACCGCCACGCGGAGCCTCCGGAGCGCCGCTCACCCGCAGGAACGTGCGGTAGGTTCCCGCGGGTGAGCGTCCACATCCGCAGCATCGAGACGGCCGTCCCGCCCACGGTCCTGCACCAGCCGGAGCTCCGCGACCTCTTCGCCGCGCAGCCCGCCGTCACCCGCCTCGGCTCGCGGCTGATCGGCGCGGCCTTCAACGCCTCGGGGATCGACACCCGGCACACGGTCGTCGACGAGCTGGACGGCGAGGAGCGCGAGGGCGAGAGCACCTTCTACGACGCCCGCTCCGGCCTCCTGCTCGACCCGGGCACGGCCGCGCGCAACGCCGTCTACACGGCCCGCGCTCCGGAGCTGTTCGCGCAGGCGGCCCGGCGCGCGCTCGAGACGGCCGGCTTCGCGCCGGACGAGGTCACGCACGTGGTCACCGTCTCCTGCACCGGCTTCTACGCGCCCGGGCCCGACTACCAGCTGGTCCGCGCGCTCGGGCTGCGGGTCTCGACGCAGCGCTTCCACCTCGGCTTCATGGGCTGCTACGGCGCCTTCCCCGGGCTCCGCGCCGCCCGCGCGTTCTGCGAGGCGGACCCGTCGGCCGTCGTGCTGGTCGTCGCGGCGGAGCTCTGCAGCATCCACCTGACCAGCTCGAGCGACGCGGAGCAGATCGTCGCCACCTCTGTCTTCGCCGACGGGGCCGCCGCCGCGGTCGTCACCGCCCGCACGCCGGAGCCGGGCACCGCGGTGCTCGACATCGACGAGCTCGACACGACCCTCACCCCCGAGGGCGAGGACGAGATGGCCTGGACGATCGGTGACCACGGCTTCACCATGCGGCTGAGCACGTACGTGCCGTCCATCATCGGCACGAACATCACCGCCGCGCTCGAGCCGATGCTCGGCCTCGGCGGGGTCGGCGCCGCGGACGTGCAGCGCTGGGCCGTGCACCCCGGCGGCCGGAGCATCCTCGACCGCGTGCAGTCGGCGATCGGCCTCTCGGACGAGCAGATGCGGCCCTCGCGCGAGGTGCTGCGGACGGTCGGGAACATGTCGAGCGCGACCGTGCTGTTCATCCTGCGCCGCCTGCTGCACGGCGAGGCGGCCGACGGCGAGCGGATCGGCGCGATGGCGTTCGGGCCCGGGCTGACCGTCGAGATGGCGCTGCTGACCAAGCGCGGCGGGGCGTGAGCGCCCGCGCGCCGCTCGTCCCCGACCTCCGGCACCGGGAGACGGACGCGCAGGAGCTGATGGACGATCCGTCCTGCGACCGCGCCCTGCTCGACGCGACCTATGCGCGGTTCGGCACGGTGAACCGGCTCGTCTCCGGCTGGCGGCGGCTCTACCGGACCCGGCTGCGCCCGCTGTTCCGGAGCGAGGAGCCCCTGCGGCTGCTCGACATCGGCTCGGGCGGCGGCGACATCGCGCGCTCGCTCGCCGACTGGGCGCACGCGGACGGGCTGCGGCTCGCGATCACCGCGATCGATCCGGACGAGCGCGCGTTCGCCTTCGCGACGTCGACGCCGGCGCCGGCCGGGCTCGAGTTCCGGCGGGCGAGCAGCGCCGAGCTGGTCGCCGAGGGTGCGCAGTACGACATCGTGACGTCGAACCACCTGCTGCACCACCTGCCGGCGGAAGCTCTGAGCGCGCTGCTCGAGGACAGCGAGCGGCTCGCTCCGCGCGCCCTGCACAACGACATCGAGCGCTCGCGGTTGGCGTACACCGCGTACGCGGCGGCGACGCGGCCGATCGCCGCGGGGTCGTTCCTGCACTACGACGGGTCGCTGTCGGTGCGGCGGAGCTACACGGCGCCGGAGCTGCGCGTGCTGGCGCCCGAGGGCTGGCGCGTGGAGCGGGCGGCGCCGTACCGGCTGCTGCTGGCGCGCGGGTAGGGCGCGCTCGGGGCCGCGCGGCCGGGGTCACGCGCGGTCGGATTGCTGCCCCGGGGGCGGCGGCGGAGCGGGAGCGGGTAGTACCCGCCGGGCGGCGGAGCGCGGGCTAGCGGTGGGGGCGCTCGACGTCGTCGCCGGGCGTCCGCTCGTCGGGGCCGTGCGAGCGACGGTACTGCCAGCCGGCGAGGGCGAGGATCAGCACGCCGCAGAGGACGGTGATGATGTCCGGCACGGAGACCCCGTCGCCGAGCGAGCTGAGGCCGGCGCCGAGGAGCAGGACGCCGCCGATGAGGTAGAAGATGACTCGCGTTTTCATGGCCTCGTCGCTTTCGTCCGCCGGAACAGGCCCTGCGATGCTACCCGGTCGCGCCGGACGGCGGCCGGGCGCGGTCCTCGCTGCGGGGGACGTCCTCCGGCACGCGGGGTCGCCTCCGGCACGTCGGAATGCGCCGATTCCGCGAGCCCGGGGTGGAATCGCGAGCCGAACGTTCGCACGCGCGCGAGCTCCGGCACGCCGCACCGCCTCCGGCACGCTGAAATGCGCCGAGATCGCGAGCCCAGGGCGGAAGCGCGAGCCGAACGTCCGAGCGGAGGGCGTCAGGGACGCGAGAGGGTCACCTCGTCAGGGTGGACGCTCCATGCTGATCGAGCAGCCCTCGCAGAGGGCGTATCGAGATCCACCCGCGTCGAGAGGACGAGTCTGCAGACCACCCTGCTGGGGACGGTGGGTCTCGATACGCCCCTGCGGGGCTACTCGACCAGCATGGGGTTCGCAGAGGCCCTCGGCGAGAGGTCGGCACCCCCTGCGGGGCTACTCGACCAGCAGGGGAGTGACCCGCCGCATCGTTCGCCTCACCACTTGGATGCAGCGGCCCTCGACTAGGGGGCGCGGCCCGGGCTGTCAATGGGGCATCGGCGTGTCTCCCCGCCGATTCCGCGTGGAGGGGCTCCACCGGTTACCGTCCCCGAGGAGCTGTCCGCCGTGGGCGGCTCGCACTGACGAAGGGCGCCCGTGGCCACGCTGACCTATGGACCGCAGAATCTCGAGATCGAGTTCGAGGAGCGGGTGCTCGCCCACCTCAAGGTCGCCGTGCTGTCGAAGCTGCGGCGCAACGAGGCCTTCTCGCTCTCCTGGACCGAGGACGCCTCCACCGGTCACGGCCGCAGCTCGGTCTGGCTGCACCCGTCGGTGCCGCTGCACTTCCGCTTCGCCGAGACGCACCAGCCCAAGCTCAACCGCGCGTGGATCGAGCAGATGCTGAGCGTCGCGAGCATGCACGGCGAGCTGTCCGTCCTCCCGGAGCCCGAGGAGACGCGCCAGGGCTGAGCCCCCGGCCGCCCTGCCCCTCCGCGGTGCATCCGTCAACCCCACCCCCCGTCCCAGGGTCGCGTCGTAGCGTCTGAGGACAGTGACCGGGCGGTTCTCCGTCGGTCGCGACCACGGACGGAGACGACGATGACCGATACCGCGCGAGCAGTCGCAGCACCCACCCTGACCGGGACGGGAGGCTCCCTCCGCAAGGACGAGCCGATCGACGTCCGCCACGCGCCGGATTCCGCCTCGACCGCCTCCCAGCCCGTGCTCGGCTGCCGGATCGACGTGAGCGGCCGGATCTTCACGGTCGAGCTCGAGATGGCCGGCGTCTTCCTGCGGCAGGTGCGCCGCACGCTCCGCGACGGCGACAGTGCGCTCGTCCTTCTGCGTCACGTCGACGGGATCGAGATGATCCCCTTCACCCGTGCGACGCCGTTCGAGGTGTCCGACATCGTCTGCCCCGAGGGCGTCGAGCCCGCGGAGGCGCGGATCGCCGAGGGACTGCGCGCCCGCTAGGACCGCCGCGGCGCGGGGTCGATCCCGCGCCGCCGTTCGATCGGATCCGCGCCGCCGCCGCGATCAGGCGGGGAGCGACGCCTCGATCAGCTGGACGATCCGCGGGTCGTCGGGCTCGACCGTCGGGCGGAAGCGGTGCACAGTGCCGTCGGCGGTGATCAGGAACTTCTCGAAGTTCCACTTCACCTTGCCGGCCTTGCCCGCCTCGTCCTCGGTCTTGGTCAGCTCCGCGTAGAGCGGGTGCGCCGAGCGGCCGTTGACCTTGACCTTCTCGAACATCGGGAACGTGACGCCCCAGGTGGTCGAGCAGTACTCCTTGATCTTGTCGGAGTCGCTGAGCTCCTGCAGGAACTGGTTGCTCGGGAAGCCGAGCACCGTGAAGCCGCGGTCGCCGTACTGCTTCTGCAGCGCCTCGAGCTTCTCGTACTGCGGGGCGAGGCCGCAGCGGGAGGCGACATTGACGATGAGCTTCACCGGCGCGTAGTCGGCGAGCGTCGACGCGGATCCGTCGATCGTGGTGAGCGGGATGTCGGTGATCGTCTCGGGCACGGGGGCTCCTTGTCGAGGAAGTGGGGTGATCGTCAGGCTATCCAGTAGAGCCGTGCGCGGGCCGCGAGACGCTCCTCCACACCGCCGCCCTCGCGGTGATCCTCCCCCGTCGGCGCAACTCCCTCCCCGGCGGCGGACGGGCGACGCCACCATGGAGTCATGACCCCCTCCTCGCAGCAGCTCGTGTCGGTGGGTGGGCGGCGCCTGCGGCTGACCAACCTCGACAAGGTGGTCTATCCGGAGGCGGGGTTCACCAAGGCCGACGTCCTCTCCTACTACGCGTCCGTCGCCTCCGCGATGCTGCCGCACCTCGCCCGGCGGCCGGTCACCCGCAAGCGCTGGGTCGACGGGGTCGGCACCGCGGAGGAGCCGGGCGAGGTCTTCTTCGAGAAGAACCTGCCCTCCTCCGCGCCCTACTGGCTGAGCCGGACGAAGCTGGCGCACTCCTCGCGCGATGTCGAGTACCCGCTCGTCGACGACGTCGCCGGGCTGACCTGGCTGGCCCAGCAGGCGGCGCTCGAGCTGCACGTGCCGCAGTGGCGGGTCGGCTCGGACGGCGAGCGGCGGCCGCCGGACCGGCTCGTGCTCGACCTCGACCCCGGCGAGGGGGCGGGGCTGGCGGAGTGCGCCGAGGTGGCGTTCCTCGCGCGCGACCTGCTGGAGGGGATGGGGCTCGAGCCGTTCCCGGTGACCAGCGGGAGCAAGGGCATCCATCTCTACTGCCCGCTGGACGCCTCCGCCTCGAGCGATCAGATCTCCTCGGTCGCGCACGAGCTGGCGAAGGTGCTGGAGGCCGACCACCGCGATCTGGTCGTCTCCGACATGAAGAAGACCCTGCGCGAGGGCAAGGTGCTCGTCGACTGGAGTCAGAACAGCGCCGCGAAGACGACCATCGCGCCGTACTCGCTGCGGGGACGACTGC
Source organism: Rathayibacter sp. PhB186 (assembly GCF_003751825.1). Lineage (NCBI taxonomy): Bacteria > Bacillati > Actinomycetota > Actinomycetes > Micrococcales > Microbacteriaceae > Rathayibacter > Rathayibacter sp. PhB186. The sequence goes on from NZ_RJKO01000011.1 coordinate 56,858, forward strand.
TGCCGCGGGTCGCCGCGCCGCGCTCGTGGGAGGAGATCGGGGCGGCGGATCTGCGGCACCTCGCTCCGGACGAGGTGGTCGAGCGGCTGCGGAGCGACGGCGACCTGCTGCGCCCGGTGCTCGCGTCACGCGGTGCGGGGCTCGAGCCGTCGCCGGAGCGGATGGCGGGCTTCGCGGCGACCGACGCCTCCGCCGACCGGCTGGCCGCCTACCGCAGCATGCGCGACGCCTCGAAGACGCCGGAGCCGGTGCCGTCGCCGGGGGCGGGGATCGCGACGTCGGGCGACACCTTCGTCGTGCAGGAGCACCACGCGCGACGGCTGCACTACGACTTCCGGCTCGAGCACGACGGCGTCCTGGTCAGCTGGGCGGTGCCGAAGGGGCCGCCGCTGGACGGCGACCCGAACCGGCTGGCGGTGCAGACGGAGGACCACCCGCTCGAGTACGCGACCTTCGAGGGCACGATCCCCGCGGGCGAGTACGGCGGCGGCGAGGTGCGGATTTGGGACGAGGGCACCTACGCGCTGGAGAAATGGCGCGAGGGCGAGGAGGTGATCGCGGTGCTGACCGGCCGGCCGGACGGCGGGCTCGGCGGCGAGCCGCGGCGGTACGCGCTGCTGCACACCGGGGCGAAGGGCGGCACGGGGGACGAGAAGAACTGGCTGCTGCACCTGATGGCGCCGGGGGCCGCGGCGCACGGGGGACAGTCACACGGAGGGAAGACGCACGGAGGGAAGACGCACGGGCGCGGGGCCGGGGTGCGGAAGGGCGGTGGCCCGTCTGGGGCGTCGGGTGCTGGAGCGTCGGCACCGTCCGCTGCAGCCCCCACCGGTTCCGGAGTGACGGCGGCCTCCGGTGTCGCGCCGACCGCGGAGGCCGCCGCCTTCCGGCCGATGCTCGCGACCGCCGGCCGCGCGGCGGACATCCCCGGCGACTCCGCGATCGAGATGAAGTGGGACGGCTACCGCGCCCTGGTGCGGGTGATGGGCGGAGCCGTGACCCTGACCAGCCGGAACGGCAACGACCTGACGGCCGCGTTCCCCGACCTCCTCGCCCCGATCGCCGAGGCGGCGGCGGTCGACTGCGTGCTGGACGGCGAGATCGTCGCGCTCGACGAGCGCGGCCGGCCCGACTTCGGCCGGCTGCAGACCCGCGGCGGCCTGACCAAGCCGCGCGAGATCGAGGCGGCGGCCCGCGCGACTCCGGTGCACCTGATGCTCTTCGACCTGCTGGCGATCGACGGCACGGAGGCGGTGGGCCGCCCCTACGACGAGCGCCGCGCGGCCCTGGAGCAGCTGGCGACCGAGAACGAGCGCGTGCACGTGCCGTCGGTGTTCGACGGCGACCTGGAGGAGGCGATGTCGACGAGCCTCGCCCTCGGCCTGGAGGGCGTGGTCGCCAAGCGCCGGGACGCGGCGTACCGGCCGGGCGTCCGCTCCGGCGACTGGGTGAAGCTCACCCACCACCGCGTGCAGGAGGTGGTGATCGTCGGCTGGCGCGAGGGCGAGGGCGGGCTGGTGGGCTCGGTCGGCTCGCTGCTGACCGCGCTGCCCGGCGACGACGGACTGGTCTACTCCGGCCGGGTGGGCAGCGGCTTCAGCGACCGCGAGCGCCGCGGCCTCGTCGACCGCCTCGCCGAGCACGCCACCGACGAGCCCGCCGTGGCCGTCCCGCCCGCCGAGTCCCGCGGCGTGCACTGGGTCGAGCCCGTCCTCGTCGGCGAGGTCCGCTACCGCGAGCGCACCTCCGGGGGCACCCTCCGCCAGCCCGTCTGGCGCGGCTGGCGCGCCGACAAGTCCGCGGCGGAGGTCCGCCTGGAGTGAGCGGGCGAGTCGCCCGAGAAGGCGCGGATCGCGGCCGGATTGGAGCCTTCTCGGGCGACTCGGCTCCCGAGCGGGCGGCGCGGAGGCGGCGCGGGTCAGTCGAGGCGGACGCCTCGGAGGAGGACGAGGGTGGAGCCGACGGCGACGCCGGTGCCGATGAGGACGCCGCCGGCGCCGGCCGCGGCGGCGATCGTGCCGAGGAGGGTGGGCAGGGCGATCAGGCCCATGCGGTTGCCGGCGAGGCGGAGGGAGAGGGCGCGGCCGTGGCGGTCGGCGGGGGTGCGCTCGATCAGCCAGGACATGGTGATCGGCTGGCCGATGCCGAGCCCGAGACCCAGCAGGGCGACGGCGACGAAGAGCAGCGCGGTCGGAGCGGGCAGGGCGGTGAGGATCAGGCAGACGGCGGAGACGACGATGCCGGCGACCATCACGCGGGTGCGGCCGAAGCGGGAGGTCGTGGCGCCGAGCAGGAGGCGGGAGGCCATCGAGGCGAGGGCGCGGACGGTCAGCAGGGCGCCGACCACGCCCGCGGGCAGGCCGCGCTCGGCGCCGAGGGCGGGCAGGTAGACGACGGTCAGGTCGACGGCGGCGACGACGGTCGCGCTGGTGAGCAGAGCGCGGGCGAGGCCGGGGATCCGCAGCAGGCCGAGTGTCGAGCCCTCGGACGGGGCCTCGGCGGTGGCGCGGGGTGCGGGGCGGGCTATCGCGGTGGTGACGGCGAGGAGGAGGACGGCGAGCGCGCCTCCGACCAGGAACAGCGGGGCCGGGTCGGGGCGGACGGCGCTGCCGGCGAAGACGGGGATGAAGGCGGGGCCGATCGCCTGGCCGAGCGAGGCTGCGAAGGTGTAGTAGCCGAAGCGGCTGTCGAGGCGGATGCCGGCCGCTCCCCCGGCGACCACCGCCTGCTGGCCGACGACGCAGCCGAGGTGGCCGGCGCCGAGCAGGGCGGTGCCGCAGAGCAGGCCGACGAGGCCACCGCCCGCGAGCAGCAGCAGGCCGGCGGCGGCGATCGTCAGCAGCGAGCCGCAGGCCATCACGAAGCGCGCGCCGACCCGGTCGACGAGGCCGCCGACGGGCAGCGCGATCAGCAGGGGCACCACCGCGAACGAGGCGCCGAGCGCACCGAGCGCCCAGGCCGGCACGTCGAGCTGGATCGCCTGGTAGACGGCGGCCGGCCGCAGCAGGAACGCGACGGCCTGGATGAGCACCGCGTGCGTCAGCAGCGCACCGGTCGAGAGGGCCTGGCGGTCCGGCACGGCGCTCCCTCCCCTCGGCGGGCGGTCGCCCGCCGTCCATCCTGGCGCACCGTCGGGCCGGACCCCGCGCGCACGATCGCCCCCGCCGCTGCGGTCGGCGAGGAGCCCTCGGCGGTGAGTCGCCCGAGAAGACTCGTTCTCGGGCCAGGGAACGCGCCTTCTCGGGCGACTCAGTAGGCGAGATGGGGGCTGAGCTGCGAGGCTCCGGCGGCCGCATTCGACGCGCGGCGAACCCGAGCGCCGAGTCGCCCGAGAAGGCTCGTTCTCGGGCTGGAGAACGCGCCTTCTCGGGCGACTCGGTGGGTGCGGGACTCCCGCCGGCGGAGGGGGGGCGGCGATCCGGCGCGAACGGCTCCCTCGACGGCGGGGAGGCAGCCGTTGGTGACGGATCGGGCGACCCGAAGTGACGGGCGGAGCAGGAGCGCGGGCGCGGCGGGCCGGTCAGCGGTCGAGCGGTTCCGGGAGCGGCTGCGCGTGCTCCGGCAGGACGCCGAGGTGGTGGCGGCCTCGGAGACGGAACCAGGCGAGGCCGACCGTGACGACCGCGCCGACGACGATCAGGGCGATCCAGCGGAGGGGGCCGTCGCCGTAGACCTCGGTCCGGGGCCAGGCGAGGTTCACGGCCATCGCGGCTCCCCAGAGCACGGCGACGACGTTCACCGGCAGGCCGAGGCGGCCGAGCGAGAAGTAGCTGGTGGGCGCGTCGGCGGTGGGCCAGCGGCCACGCAGGCGGCGCAGCAGCAGGGGCACGGTGACCAGGAGGTAGGCGAGGTAGATCAGGATGACGGCGACGCTCGTCACGGCGGTGAAGATCTCGGGGGTGCCGATGTTGACGACGAGGATCAGCACGGCGAGCACGCCGATCAGGACGGCCGGGGCGACCGGGGTGCGGCGGCGCGGGTCGACGCGGGCGAGTAGGGCGCTGCCGGGCAGGGCGTTGTCGCGGGCCATCGCGAAGACCAGGCGGATGCCGGCGGTGTGCACGGCGAGCGCGCAGACGGTGATCGCGACCACGATGCAGCCGAGGAACACCGAGCCGAGCGGGCCGCCGAGCACCTGCAGGACCACGAGCTGCAGGCCGCCGGACGGGGAGCCGAGCGCGGGGTCGGTGAGATCGGGGGCGGCGAGGAGGCCGAAGAGGATGATCAGGCCGCCGAGAACGAACGAGGCGGTGATCGCGCGGAGGATCGCGGCGGGGGCGGTGCGCCGGGGGTCGACGGTCTCCTCGCCGAGCGAGCCGGCGGTGTCGAAGCCGTACATCACGTAGGCGGAGGCGATCGCGGCGATGAGGAACGCGCCGAGGTAGCCGCCGGGGACGCCCTCGCCGCGGCCGGCCGTCTCGAGGACGACGCTCGGCGGGTTGACCGCATTGGCGGCGAGGACGACGACGAGCAGCACCGCGGCGACCAGCTCGATCAGCACGCCGACGCTGTTGATGCGGGCCATCAGCCGCACGCCGATCGCGTTGACGCCGGTCGTGAACGCCACCAGGATCGCGCCCCAGAGCACCGCGCTGACCCCGGCGCTCGTGCCGGTGCCCTCGCCGACCAGCTGGAAGCCGCGCCAGATCTGCGGGAGCGTGCTCTGGTAGGCGAGCACCACGGCGGCGAGCGAGACGACGGAGGCGAGCGCCATGATCCAGCCGGCGAGCCAGCTCACGGTGGGGCCGGCCAGGCGCTTGCTCCAGTTGTAGACGGAGCCGGCGACCGGGTAGCGCGCGGCGAGCTCGGCGAAGCAGAGCGCCACAGCCAGCTGGCCGGCGAAGACCATCGGCCAGGACCACCAGTAGGCCGGGCCGCCGTTCGCGTAGCCGAAGGAGAAGAGCTGGAACGTGCCGGTCAGGATCGAGATGTAGCTGACTCCCGCGGCGAAGCTGCCGAAGCGGCCGATGCCGCGGGTGAGGGTCTGCCGGTAGCCGGACTCGGCCATGCCGTCGTCGGACATCCGCGCCTCCATGCACGGGATCGGGGCGTGCGAGGTCAGGATGGCAGGCCGGGGCGGGACGTGGGGTGCGGGGGCACGGATGGGGGTGATCGACGGAGCAGGCAGGGGCGGGTCTCGATACGCCGCTGCGCGGCTACTCGACCAGCATGGGGACGCCGCTGCGCGGCTGCTCGACCAGCATGGGGACGGCACTGCGGCTGCTCGAACAGCATGGGACGTGAGCGCGTCAGCTCGTCGAGGGGGTCGGCGGGCCGAAGACGAGGAGGAGCTCGGCGGGGGCGGCGGACTCGTTGGCGACTCCGTGGTGGCTGCCGGCCGGGGCGTAGAGGGCGTCGCCCGCGCGGAGGACGGCGCTCTCGCCGTCGACGGTCATCACGACCTCGCCGAGGACGACGACGTAGAGCTCGTCGGAGCTGTCCGGCGAGCAGCTGCCGGGGTCGCCCGCGAGGTGCACGTGCTCGCCCTCGGAGGTGCCCGGCTCGAGGTGGAAGCGCATCACCGAGCTGGGCAGCGCGGTGGTCGCCCGGAAGTAGTACTCCAGGTCGAGCACGCCCGAGCCGCCGTAGAGCGGGCGGCGGCGCGCATCCTCACCGAGTCTCTGGATCTGCACGGGGTCCTCCTCCGAAGTCGGTCCTCACCAGCCTGCCGGACGCGCGGCGCTCAGCCCAGGAGCGGCGCCGCGACCGGCGGTGTCACTCCGAAGGCCGACACGTCCTCGCTGGTCGCACCGTCGAGGGCGAGCTCGGCGAGCACGCGGCCGATGGTCGGCGTGAACTTGAAGGCATGCCCGGCGCCGAGCCCGACCAGGATGTCGGGGTGCTCGTCGAGCGGGCCGAGGACGAAGCGGCGGTCCGGCGTCAGCGCGTACTGGCAGGTGACGGTGCGCAGCACCTCGCCGGCGGTGGGCACCACGGCGCCGACGAAGCCGGTCAGCTCCTCCAGCAGCTCGGCCGAGGGGACGAAGGTGCGCTCGCGCGGCGCCATCAGGTTGTCGGAGACGTCGCGCGCGGCCTTGATCGTCGGCTCGCCGTAGGTCGGGAAGCCGTAGAAGCAGTGCTCGTCCTCCCAGATCCAGACCGGGAAGCGCTCGCGGTCGAAGGCGCTCGGCTCGGGCGGCGCGAAGTAGCTGACCTGCTCCTGCATCGTGACGAGCGGGAACTCGGCGCCGAGCGGCGCGAGCAGCTCGTTCGTCCAGGCGTCCGCGGCGAGGATCACCTTGCCCGCGAGCACGTCGCCGCCCGCGGTGCGCAGGACGACCCCGTCCTCGCCCGGGAGCAGCGCCTCGACCGGCGTGCGGTCGCGGATCACGGCGCCGTGCTGCCGGGCCCGCAGCTGCAGCACGGCGACCGTGCGGGCGGCGTGCACGATGCCGGAGTCGGCGGTGTACACCGTCTGCGTGCCCTCCGGCAGCGAGAACTGCGGCCAGCGCGCAGTGACCTCGGCCGGCGTGAGCAGCTCGAACGGCACTCCGCTCTCGGTGAGGCTCGACCGGAACGCCTCGGCGGAGTAGGGGCTGCCGGCCGGGAAGAAGACCAGCCCGCCGGTGATCGTGACGAGCGATTCGCCCGACTCCGCCTCGAGGTCGGCCCAGTCGAGGTACGCCGCCTGCGCGAGCCGGACGTACTCGGGGGCACCGTAGGAGGTGCGCAGGATGCGCGAGGTGTCGTGCGAGGCGCCGCGCACGTGGCCGAGCTCGAACTGCTCGAACGCGACGACCCGGGCTCCGCGGCGGGCCAGGTGGTAGGCGGCGGCGCTGCCGAGAGCGCCCATTCCGACGACGGCGACGTCGAACTTCTCCATGCTGATGCTTCGCTTCCGTGGATCGGTGAGGGCCGCCGGGATCGACGGCCCGGGTGACAGGGTCAGAGGACCTTGGACAGGAACGCGCGGGTGCGCTCGTGCTGCGGGTGGGCGAGTATCCGCTCGGGCGGCCCCGACTCGACGACGACGCCGCCGTCCATGAAGGTCACCGTGTCGGCGACCTCGCGGGCGAAGCCGATCTCGTGGGTGACGACGATCATCGTCATGCCCTCGGCGGCGAGGTCGCGCATCACGTCGAGCACCTCGCCGACCAGCTCGGGGTCGAGCGCGGAGGTCGGCTCGTCGAAGAGCATCAGGCGGGGTCGCATCGCGAGGGCGCGAGCGATGGCGACCCGCTGCTGCTGACCGCCGGAGAGCGAGCGCGGGTACGCGTCCGCCTTGGCGCCGAGGCCGACCCGGTCGAGCAGCACGCGGGCGCGGGCCGTGGCGTCCGACACCTTCTCGCGGCGGACCAGGACGGGCGCCTCGATCAGGTTCTCCAGCACGGTGAGGTGCGGGAAGAGGTTGAACTGCTGGAAGACCATGCCGATCTCACTGCGCCGCGTCGCGATCTCGGCGTCGCGCAGCTCGTGCAGACGGCCGTTGTGGCGGCGGTAGCCGACCAGCTCGCCGGCGACACTGATCGTGCCCGCGTCGATCTTCTCGAGGTGGTTGATGCAGCGGAGGAAGGTGCTCTTGCCCGAGCCGGACGGGCCGAGCAGGCAGGTCACCTCGCCCGGCGCGACGGTCAGGTCGATGCCGCGGATGACGAGGTTGCCGCCGTACTGCTTGTGCACGCCGGTCGCCTGGACCATGGGCGCGGTCACAGCGCTCCCTCCCCTCGGGCGGCGGGCCGCGGCCTCGCGCTCGCGAGCAGCGCCCCGAGCGGGGTCGGGCCCTGGACGATCCGGTCGCCGCGGGAGAAGCGCCGCTCGATCATCCGCTGGCCCGCGCTGAGGACGGTGGTGACGAGCAGGTACCAGAGGCTGACGGTGATGAGCAGCGGGATCACCTCGAAGTTGCGGGAGTAGATGGTCTGGGCGGCGAAGAGGATGTCGGGGATCGCGATCACGCTCACCAGCGACGTCGTCTTCAGCATCGAGATCGTCTGGTTGCCGGTCGGCGGGATGATGACCCGCATCGCCTGCGGCAGGACGATCCGGCGGAAGACCTGGGCCCTCCGCAGCCCGAGCGCCTCGGCGGCGTCGACCTGGCCGGGGTCGACCGAGAGCAGGCCCGCGCGGACGATCTCGGACATGTAGGCGCCCTCGTTGAGCCCGAGGCCGAGGATCGCGGCGAGGAACGGGCTGATCAGCACGTTGGTGTCGGCGCTGGCGAAGGTGGGGCCGAACGGGACGCCCAGGCTCAGCTCGGGGTAGAGCGCGGCGAGGTTGAACCAGAAGATCAGCTGCACCAGGAGCGGCGTGCCGCGGAAGAAGGCGACGAACGCGCCCGCCGCCGTGGCGACCACGAGCGTCTGCGACTGCCGGCCGACGGCCATCAGGACGCCGATGACGATGCCGACGACCATCGCGATCACGGTGAGCAGGAGCGTGGTGCCGAGGCCGCGGAGGATCCGCCCGTCGAGGAAGTAGCCGAAGACGCTGCCCCACTCGAAGTTGGGATTGGTCGCGACCGAGTGGGCGAGCAGCGCCGCCAGCACGAGGACCACGACGGTCGCGGCCCGCCGGCCCCAGTGCCGGACGGGGACCACGGTCTCGGGCGGCGCGGTGGTCGTCGCGCGCTGCTCCACGGCGGTCATCCGCTGATCTGGGCCGGGTCGGTGTAGAGCTCGGCCTGCTCGACCGCGCCGACCTCGACGCCGAAGCGCGCGAGGTTCTCCTGGTAGTCGCCCGTCGTCATCAGGTGCTCGAGGGCGGCCTGGAAGGCGGGGGCCAGCTCGGAGCCGTCCGGGAAGGCGATGCCCCAGGGGCTCGGCTCGAAGTTGACGTCGAGCGCCTCGAGCGCGCCGTCGGACTGCTCGGCCTGGAAGACGGCCGGGGGGACGGCGCTGACCGTCGCGTCGACGCGGCCGGAGCTCAGGGCGAGCACGGCGTCGGCCGCGGTCGGGAAGGTCGAGATCTCGATCGCCGGCTCGCCCGCCTCGGTGCAGACGACGTCCCACTTCGGCAGAGTGATGTCGTTCTCGGTCGAGCCCTTGAGCACGCCGACGGACTGGCCGCAGAGCGTGTCGATCGTGAGGTCGAGCGGGTTTCCACCCTCGACCAGCAGCGTGGTGCCGCCGAGGAAGTCGCTGACGAAGTCGACGGTCTCGAGCCGCTCGGCGGTGACGCCCAGTGCGGCCGCCGCGGCGTCGATCTTCTTCGAGGCCAGCGAGGGGAAGAGCGCATCGAACTTGATGTCCTCGAAGACGACGTCGAGGCCGAGCACCTCGCCGATCAGGCGCATCTCCTCGGGCTGCGAGCCCGAGAGCGTGGTGCCGTCGTCGGCCAGGTCGAGCAGCGGCGGGTAGCCGGGGCCGCTCGCGATGCGGATCTCGCCGGCCGCGGCGATGTCCTCGGGCACCAGGTCGGCGATGCTCTGCTCGAAGAGGGCGCTCGGCTCCGCGTCGGTCGTGGCGGCGGCGTCGGCCGAGCAGCCGGCGAGGAGGGCCGCGGAGGCGAGCACCGCCGTGACGACGGCGGCCCGGCGGGCGGGGTGCGGCGTGGAGCGGAGCGCCGTGCGGCTCGCGGGGCGGGGGACGGTCGGGTTCATGGGACTCCTAGGGCTGCGGGAAGCGTTCGTGGAGCAGGTGACGGCGCGCCGCCGTCGCACTCGGCGGGCCGTCGTGACCGCCGCCGGGCGAGTGCGATCACTGTAGGAACGGCGGGTTCCGGCGCTGTTACAGTGCGTGCTGGCGGCGATTCGGGCGCCACGGGATTGACGGTTCTGCAGAGGGGCGGCTCGTGAGCGGACGCGTGACGACGGGCCTGCGGGTGGTGCGGCTGCTCGGCGAGCGGCCGGATCCGACGGCGCCGCTCGGGGTCGGCGCTCTCGCCGCCGAGCTCGGCGCGCCGCTCAGCTCGGTCTCGCGGCTGTGCGCGGAGCTGGAGCGGACCGGTCTGATCGAGCGCGGCGCGGACTACGGCAGCTACCGCCTCGGCGCGGTCGCCGTGCGGCTCTCGGGGCGGGCCGCGGCGCCGATCGCTCGGTCGCTCCGCTTCGCTCTGACGCTCGCCGCGCAGCAGACCGGCGAGACCGTCGTGCTGGCGGCCGGAGCGCCCGGGTCGATGCGGGTGATCGGCAGCGTGCTCTCGTCGTGGACCCTGCACTCCCCCGCCGCGGTCGGCGAGAGGATCGACGACGCGGGGAGTGCGATCGCGCGCGCGGCGGATCCGCTGGCCCTCGGCGACGACGCGGGCGCGGAGACGACCGAGGGGCGGCGTGTGGAGATCGCGACGCCGCTGCTGACGCCCGGCGGCGAGTGCGCCGCGGTGCTGGCGGTGCGGCTGCCGGCGGTGCGGCTGCGCGAGAACGGGCCGCGGATCCGGCGAGCGCTGGCCGTCGCGCGGCGGAGCATCGAGGCGGGGCTGGACGGGTCGCGGGAGGCTCATGCGCGGCACGACACGGCGGACGGCGACGACGCGCCGGTCTCCATCACCCCTTCCGCCGGCGGCTCCGCCCTCCACGCCGTGCTGCCGCTCCTGCAGCACCTGGCCGACGGGCCGGACACCGCCGCCGGCGCCGCGCGGGCGACGGGCCTCCGCCGCGACCGCACCGGCCGGCTGCTCGAGGCCTGCGTCGCGGCGGGCGTGGTCGAGCGCGGCGGTGACGGGGAGCTCCGGATCGCCTGGGTCGTGCACGGCTGGTTCCGGGCGGCGGCCGCTCCGCTGATCGTCTCGCGCGGCGGGCCGCTCGTCGCCGAGGCAGCGCGGAGTCTGCGCGCCTGCGCGTTCGTCACCGTGCTCGCGGGGATGCGCAGTCTCACGCTCGTGGAAGAACTCGAGCTGGCCGGCGACGGCCTCGCGATGATCCCCTGGCTCGGCCGCGCCCACCCGATCGTCGGCTCGGACGGCGGCCCCACCATGCTGATGGACCTCGAGCCGGACGAGCTGACGCAGCTGTTCCCGGCCCGGCACACCCCGCGGGACCTGGCCCGGTTCCTCCGCCGGATGCAGACCGTCCGCCGCGACGGCGTCCTCTCGATGCAGGCCTACGACGACGCCGGCATGGTCTCGATCTCGGCGCCGATCCGCGACGCGAGCGGCGCCGTCGTGGCGGCGGCCTGCCTCGTCGGGATGGCCGACGACGTCACCGCGCGCTCCCGGGAGCTGGAGCGGGCAGCGATCCGGCTGGCGGAGGCGGTCTCGGGCGTCCTGCGCTGAGGGTGGCCGCGTGCGGGCGTGCACAACCAAGGCCGGAAGCCCCGAGAACCGCGAATTCTCGACCGATCGCGCCTTCCAGCCTTGGTTGTGCACGCACCGGTCCTCTGAGGGAGCACGGACCATCGTGTTCTCAGGGCGATGTCCATGCTGATCGAGTGGCCCGCGCAGCGGGCGTCTCGAGCGGAGGGAGCGCCTCGGGCGCCGGCGGAGGGCTGGGAGGAGCACGAAGGGAGGCCGACTCGGCGTGGGCTCGCACGCAGGAGCGCGTCGTCGCCGGGCGAGTGGGAGCGGCTCCCGACGCGAGGGAGCGCACATCGCTCCGCAGGTCAGCGGCTCCGCTCCTGACGCGGGATCTGCGTCAGGTCGATGCCGAGGACGCTCCGGAGCTGCGCGGCGAACGCCCGCTCGAGGTCGGCGCAGACCGGGTCGCCCTCGGCCCAGATCCTCGCGGCCCGGCAGCTCTCCTCGATCCGCTCGGCGGTCGCGGACCGCCACCACTGCGGGTCGGCGGCTGCGGCGAGGAGGGTGCGGGCGTCCTCGACCTCGCGCCGGTAGCGGGCGAGCAGTCCGCGCGTCCTCTCGGGGTCGGCCTTGGCCGCCCAGAGGTCGTCGATGTGGGACTGCAGTTCGGCGTCCCCGACGCGGCAGGCGTGGAGGACCAGCTCGCGCGCGTTCTCGAGCGGCGGGATGCGGGTGTCGTCGAGACCGGCCACGGTCATGGCCGTTCGCCGGCGATGCGGTGGTCTTCGGGGGGTCGGGGGTGCGGCGGTGTCGTCATCGAGATCCTTCGGCGCGCAGTCGGGGGCGGGGAGCGGCGGGGCCCGGCGACGTGCGTCCGACCGGCCGCGAGGGAGTGGGGGCTCTCCTGCGGCGGGCGAACGGTGCCCTCGTCGCCACGGCCCTGGGGTCGGCGTCCGCGGGCGGGCGCCCTCTCATGGGGCCGCGGGGGGATGCGACGACGGCCGACTCCGGATCCGCTCGTCGACGACGCTATCTGAACAACCCCTCAGACATCGAGGTGTTGACAGGGCCCCGGATCCGCACGAGTGGACGCGGGTGGGGCTCCGACGCCCGGCCGCACCCCGTTCCGCGTCCCGTCGCAGTGAGCCTGCCGCGCGAGTGGACCCGGATCGGGCTCCGGCGCTCTCGCAGCCCCCGCTCCGCGTCCAATCGACGCGGCGCAGCACGCAGCAGCGCTCGCCGAGATGATCCTGCGAGAAGAGAAGGACCCCCGGCGCGTCACGGTTCGCGCCCGGAGAGGCGCACTGGGGGAATTCGCTGGAGGCATGACGGGGGGCCGCCGCTCCTCCGAAAGATCACCTTATCAGTATGGCGAAGCCAATGCTGATCGAGTAGCCCGCGGAGCGGGCGTATCGAGATCCATCAGCGTCAGAAGTCGAGTCTGCAGACTGCCCTGCCGACGACGGCGGGTCTCGATACGCCCCTGCGGGGCTACTCGACCAGCATTACGCGGCGCAGCCGCGTCCTTTCCCTCGCCGGCGCGTCAGCGCGTCGTCGCCATCACGCGCAGGCGGCAGGCCAGCTCCAGGGCGAAGCGGGTGTCCGGGTCCTCGAGGTCCAGGGCCAGGGCCTGCTCGATGCGGCGAACGCGGTAGTTCACGGCGTTCGGGTGCAGCATCAGCACCTCGCCGGCCCGGGCGAGGGAGTTGCGGTTGCTGAGGTACGCCAGCAGCGTGCGCACGGAGATGGCCGAGCGTTCCGCGCCGAGGGCGTCCAGCGGCGCGAGCACGTCGTCGAGCAGCGCGCGGCTGAGCGGCGAGGCGTAGAAGTCGAGCAGCACCCGGCGCAGACCCGTGACGTCGGTGACCTCCACCGCGCCGAGGCGGCCCGCGGCGACGGCCGAGCCGGCGGTGATCCGCGCCTCCGTCGCCGACTGCCGGAGCCCCGAGGCGCCCGACTGCGGCGTGCCGAGCCCGACCGTGAACGTCCAGCCCTCCCCCGCGACCGCCACGCCGTACGCGATCAGCCGCTCCGCCACGTCCCGGACCCGCCGCTGGTGGTCCGGCGCGCCCGACTCCTCCGACGCCACCACCACCAGGTCGTCGTGGAAGACCGCGAGGTGCCAGACCTCGTCGCGGCCGTCGGTCAGCTGGAAGGCGTTCAGCTCGATCGCCGCGACCAGCGCGGCGGGGAGCCGGCGCTCGGCGTCGTCGCGGTGGCGCGGCGTGATCCAGGCGGCGGCGTGCGCGGAGGCGACCGGCAGCCCGGCGCGCGCGGCGTCGACCGCGAGCGCGTCGATGCGCGAGGACTCCGCCAGCAGCAGCTCGACCACGAGGTCGGCCCGCGAGCGCGCCGGGCCGAAGCGCACCTGCGACTCGCGCTGCAGCGCCCGCGAGAGCAGCGCGGCGATCACGGGCAGCGCGATCACCGCCGCGGTCTCCGGCTGCTCGGCGACCAGCCGCCCGACCGCGACCTCGCCGATGCAGACCGCGTCGGGGTCGCTCCAGGTGACGGCCGGGTCCTCGATCATCCGCAGCTCGATCCCGAGCGCCGCCGTCGCCGCGTCGAGCACGGCCGAGCGCGCATCGAGCGGATCGGCGTCGCAGGCGGCCCGGGCGGCGGCGATCGCCAGCTCCGCCCGGCCGAGCGCCTCGGCCGCCCCGCCGCGCAGCAGCCGGTCGATCGAGACGGCCAGCTCGGACGGCGGCGCGCTCGCGGTCAGCACCGGCAGCGCCCCGCGGTCGGCCAGCGAGCGCGAGGTCTCGGCCAGCGCCAGCTCGCCCACGAAGAGCAGCGCGGCGACCTCGGCCGCGATCGCCCGCCGGATGACGATGTCGATCTGGTACGCCCGCGGCTGCTCCGCGCCGTGCAGCACGATCACCAGGTGCCCGGGCAGCGCCTGCCCCACGTCCTCGAGCGCGAGCATCTCCACTCCGCTGAGCGAGACGCCCGCCGGGTCGCCCGCGCGGCAGACCATGCCGAACTGCTCGCCGTGCTCGAGGACGTGAAGGAGGGACGTCTGTGCCATGAGCACAATCATGGCCGTTTCCTCATGGTGACGGCACATTCCGCCCGCTTGCACCCCTGGCTAGCCTCGGAGCATGAGCTTCACGCCCCCGGCCGGACCGAGCCCCGTCCGCCTGATCACCCGCGACGACGTCGCTCCCCTGGCCGCCGGCTGCGCGGTCTTCGGCACCGGCGGAGGCGGCTCGGTGCACGGCGCCCAGCTCTCGGTCGAGAACGCGATCGAGGCCAACGGCCCGGTGCGCGTGGTCGGCGTCGCGGACCTCGGCCCGGACGACGCGGTCATCATCATGTCCGGGATGGGCGCTCCCTCGGTCGGCATCGAGATGCTCGGCTCGAGCAGCCAGGCGCACACGCTGCTGCGCGAGGTCGAGCGCCTGATCGGCCGCCCGGTCACCACCGTGATGGCGGCCGAGATCGGCGGCAGCAACGGCGTCGCGCCGGTCGGCTGGGCCGCGGAGCTCGGGCTCGCGGTGCTCGACGCGGACGGCATGGGCCGCGCGTTCCCGAAGGCCACGATGATCTCGATGAACGTTGCCGGTCTGCCGAGCGAGTTCGCGGTGATGAGCGACGTGGTCGGCAACGTCACCGTCCTCCGCACCGTCGACATCGCCTGGCTCGAGCGCCACGCCCGCGCCTTCACGGTCGCGGCCGGCGGCATCGCCCTCGGCGCGCACTACCTGCTCACCCACGAGACCGCCCCGGGCGCCGTGATCGAGGGCACCGTCAGCCGCGCGATCCAGGTCGGCCGCCGCCTGCTCGCCTCCGCCGACCCGGTGACCGACATCGCCGAGGAGCTCGGCGCGGCCGTGCTGATCGGCGGCAAGGTGATCGACATCGACCGCAGCACCGAGGGCGGCTTCACCCGCGGCTCCGTCACGATCGACGGCGTCGGCGCCGACCGCAGCCGGATGGTGCGGGTCGAGATCCAGAACGAGAACCTCGTGGTGATCGAGGACGGCGGCGTCGTCGTCAGCGTCCCCGACCTCGTCTCGATCCTCGACTCGGAGACCGGCGAGGCGATCTCGACCGAGATGCTCCGCTTCGGCCAGCGGGTGAGCGTGCTCGCCTGGGCCTGCGATCCGCTCTGGCGGACCCCGCGCGGGATCGAGCTGGCGGGCCCCGCCGCCTTCGACTTCGACTTCGACTACGTGCCGTTCGACGGCGCCGTGGCGGAGGTGGCTCGATGAGCGCCGCACTCCGCGACCTGTCCGTCGGCATCGACGTCGGCGGCACTAACACCGACGCCGTCGTGCTCGACGCCGACGGCGCGGTGACCGCCTGGACCAAGCAGGCCACCACCGAGGACGTCACCGGCGGCATCCGCGCCGCGCTCTCCGCGGTGCTCGGCGAGCTGGGCGCCGACCGCGACCGCGTCTCGCGCGTCATGCTCGGCACCACCCACGCCACCAACGCGATCGTCCGCCGCCGCGACCTCGGCCGCGTCGCCGTGATCCGGCTCGGCGCCCCCGCCTCGACCGAGTTCCCCTCGCTCTCCGGCTGGCCCGCCGACCTCCGCGACACCGTGCTCGCCGGCAGCCTGCTCGCCGGCGGCGGCCACCTGATCGACGGCTACCCGATCTCGCCGCTCGACGTCGACGGCGTCCGCCGCTTCCTCGACTCGCTCGAGGGCCGCTTCGACGCGGTCGCCGTCTGCGGGATCTTCAGCCCCTCCTTCCCGGAGCAGGAGCTCGAGGTCGCCGCGCTCGTCGCCGACCACGTCGGCGTGGACCTGCCCGTCTCGCTCAGCCACGAGATCGGCGCCCTGGGCCTGCTCGAGCGCGAGAACGCGACCGTGCTCAACGCCGCGCTGCACGGCATCGCCCGCGACGTGACGCAGGGACTGCTCACCGTGGTCGACGAGGAGCGCCTCGACGCCGCCACCTTCTTCGCTCAGAACGACGGCACGCTGATGGCCGTCGAGTACGCGGCCCGCTACCCCGTGCTCACCATCGGCTCGGGCCCCGCCAACTCGATCCGCGGCGCCGCGTTCCTCTCCGGCGCCGACGACGCGATCATCATCGACATCGGCGGCACCACCAGCGACCTCGGCGTGCTCGTCGACCGCTTCCCCCGCGAGTCGACCCTGCCGCGCGAGATCGGCGGCGTCCGCACCAATTTCCGGATGCCCGACATCCTCAGCGTCGGGATCGGCGGCGGCACGATCGTCGACACGGCCACCGGCGTGCCGACCACCGACTCGGTCGGCTACCGGATCGCCCGCGAGGGCCTGCTCTTCGGCGGCGCGACCGCCACCCTCACCGACGCCGCCGCGATGCAGCTGCCCGGGATGATCCCCGGCAGGGCCCTCCCCGCGCTGGACCGCGCCACCCGCTCCGCCCTCGGCAACGCCCTCGCCGTGGCGCAGGACCGGATCGAGTCGGCCGTCGAGCGGATGTCGCTCGGCCGCGTCGGCCTGCCGCTCGTGGTCGTCGGCGGCGGCGGCTTCCTGGTCCCGGACCACGTGCACGGCGCGAGCGAGGTGCTCCGCCCCGACCGCGGCAACGTGGCCAACGCCGTCGGCGCCGCGATCGCCCTGGCCGGCGGCCGCGCCGACCAGCTGTGCGACCACGTCGACCGCGCCGCCGCGATCGAGGCGGCCGGCCGGATCGCGATCGAGCGCGCGATCCAGGCCGGCGCCGATCCGCGGCTCGTCGAGATCGTCGACGTGCTCGAGACGCCGCTGTCCTACTCGGCCAGCGCGTCGCTCAAAGTCTCCGTGAAGGCCGCGGGCCCGCTGGCCCTGATCGGGAGTCCTGCACCACTCGCCCTGCATTCCCCGAAGGACGCATCATGACCCGTTCTCCCCGCACCACAGCGCTCCGAGTCCCGGCCGTCGCCGCGGGCTCGCTGGTGGCGCTGCTCGCCCTGAGCGCCTGCTCGGCCCCCGCCGGCGGCTCCGCGTCCGGCGCCGACCCCGTCTCGGGCGGCACCTTCTCCCTCGCGATCAACGACGACCCGGGCAGCCTGAACCCGTTCACCGGCGTCTCGCTCGTGCAGCGCGCGATGGTCACCTTCGGCTACGACTCGCTGGCCTACACGACCCCCGAGGGCGAGGTCGTGCCCTTCCTCGCCGAGAGCTGGGAGAGCACGCCCACCTCGATCTCGTACACGCTGAAGGACGGCATCACCTGCGCCGACGGCACCCCCTTCACCGCCGAGACGGCCGCGGCGAACTTCGCCTACCAGGCCAACGCCGACAACGGCACGTTCTGGTTCGGCTCGAGCGTGACCGCCGACATGACGGCGACCGCGGAGGGGAACGTCGTCACCGTCACCTCGACGGCCAACAACCCGTTCCTGCTCCAGGGCACCGGCAGCATCGAGATGGTCTGCCAGGCCGGCCTCGACGACCCGTCGACCCTGACCGACACCACCAACGGCACCGCGCTCTACGCGCTGACCGCGTCGAGCCCCGGCTCCGACTACACCTACACGAAGCGCGACGGCTACACCTGGGGCCCGGACGACGTCACCAGCGACACGGAGGGCCTGCCCGACGAGATCGAGGCGCGGGTGATCACCGACGAGGCGACCGCCGCGAACCTGCTGATCTCGGGCGAGCTCAACGCCGCCTCCGTCATCGGCGCCGACCGCCAGCGCCTCGACGCGGCCGGCCTGGACACCGAGGGCGTGCTCAACCCGATCGGCGAGATGCTCTTCAACGAGCGCGCCGACCGCCCCACCGCCGACGTCCGCGTCCGCCAGGCGCTGACCCTCTCGCTCGACCGCGACGCCGTGGGCGAGCTGGTCACCGACGGCAACGCCGTCGACTCGGTCTCGCTGGTCAACCAGATCCCGCTCACCTGCGTCGCCGGCGGCCCGGAGTGGACGCTGCCCGACACCGACGTGGACGCCGCCGGCGAGCTGCTCGACGAGGCCGGCTACCCGCTCGGCTCCGACGGACTGCGCGCGAAGGACGGCGAGCCGCTGACCATCCGCTTCCTCTACGACGCCGGAACGCCCTCGCACGGCGCCGCCGCCGAGGAGGTCCAGCAGGAGTGGAACGAGCTCGGCATCACGACCGACCTGGTCGCCGAGGACTCGGCCGGCTGGTCGACCGACCTCTACCAGAGCTACGACTGGGACACCGGCTTCATCCAGCTCGCCCCCTCCAGCCCCGTGGTGCTGAGCCTGTTCTTCCTCGGTGAGACGAGCGAGAACGGCGGCTACAACTTCATGGGAGTCTCGAACCCCGAGTACAACGCCCTCGCGACGCAGGCGCTCAGCGCCGGCACCGCCGACGAGGCCTGCGGTGTCTGGAAGCAGGCCGAGGCCGAGCTGATCGAGCGGGTCGACGTCTTCCCGCTCGCCGAGACGGAGTCGCCGATGTACGTCAAGGGCGCGACCCTCGAGCGTCCCGGCACCGTCGCTCCCACCACGATCCGGATGCAGGGCTGACCATGACGATCCCCTCGGTGCGACCCACGGCCCCGCTGTCACCGGCCTCCCCGCCGAGCGCGCCCGCGGCCGGTCCGCGCCGGGGGGATCGTCTGCTCGGCGTGGTCGGCTCCCCGCGCCTCGCCTTCCTGCTCAAGCGGTTCGCCCGCGCGGCGGTCTCGCTGGTGATCGTGCTGATCGCCTCCTTCTTCATGGTCCACTTCGTGCCCGGCGACCCGGTGCGCGCGGCCCTGGGCCCGACGGCTCCGGCCGAGACCGTGGCGGTGCTGCGGAGCACCCTCGGCCTCGACCTGCCGATCGGCCAGCAGTTCGCGAACTACCTCGGCGGGCTGCTGCGCGGCGACCTCGGCACCTCGATCAGCACGCAGCGCCCGGTCGGCAGCACGCTGGCCGAGCGGCTGCCCGCCACGCTGATGCTCTCGGTCGTCGCCTTCGCGGTCGCCGCGCTCGGCGCGTTCCCGATCGGCGTCGCGACGGCCGTCTCGGCCCGCGCCGGCCGGCACCGCACGCTCGACCTCGGCGTCTCGGGACTGCTCGGCGTCGTGATCGCGATCCCCAACTTCCTGCTCGCGGTCGTGCTGATCTGGCTGTTCAGCATCGTCGTGCCGCTCGCGCCGTCCGCGGGCTGGGGCGGCCCGGAGTACGCGATGCTGCCGGTGCTCGCGCTCGCCATCGGCCCGCTCGCCTACCTCGCGCGCATCGTGCACGTCGAGATGGTGCGGGTGCTGGAAGCGCCGTACCTCACCACCGCGCGCAGCAAGCGGCTGCCGGGGCACCTGCTCTACCTCCGGCACGCGCTGCCCAACATCGTCACGGCGACGCTGACCGCGGGCGGAGTGGTGCTCACCGGCCTCGTCGCCGGCACGGTGCTGATCGAGACGGTCTTCGTCATCCCGGGCATCGGATCGACGATCGTCTCGTCGATCACCACCAAGGACTACCCGCTGATCCAGGGCATCGTGCTGATGTACGCCGTCCTGGTCCTCGCCGCCAACCTCGTCATCGACCTGCTGCTCGCCGCGCTCGACCCGCGGTCGGCCATCGCGGAGGCCTGAGCCATGAGCACTGCATCCTGTTCCCCCCGCCCGTCCCTCGCCCACCGGCTGCCGGAGTCGTTGCGCACCCCGCAGGGCGTCGCCGCCGCCGTCGGCCTCGTCCTGGTGGTCCTCGCGACGATCCTCGGCCCGATCCTCTTCGGCGACCTGGCCACCGAGCGCTCGATCGCCGACCGCCAGCAGGGCGCGAGCCTCGCGCACCCCTTCGGCACCGACGACCTCGGCCGCGACCTCCTCGCCCGCGTCGTCGTCGCCACCCGCGTCTCGGTGCTGCTCACCCTCGGCGCGACCGGCATCTCGGTCGTCGGCGGCGTGCTGCTCGGCGTCGTCGCGGTGCTGCTGCCCCGCCTGCTGCAGCGGCTGATCGCGGGCCTCATCGACATCCTGCTGTCCTTCCCCTGGCTGCTGCTCGCGCTGTTCTTCTCGGTGATCTGGGGCACGACCGCGGTCGGCGCGATGCTCGCCGTCGGCTTCGCCGGCATCCCGGTCTTCGCGCGGCTCACCAGCACGCTCGCGGCCTCGGTCTCGTCCAGCGACTACGTCCGCGCCGCCGGGATGCTCGGCAGCCGCCCGCTGCGCACGACCGTCCGGCACGTGGTGCCGAACATCCTGCCGCCGCTGCTGGTCAACTCGGCCGCGCACGCCTCCGTCACACTGCTCTCCTTCGCCGCGCTGTCCTTCCTCGGCCTCGGCGTCCAGGCGCCCGAGTACGACTGGGGCCGGCTGCTCAACGAGGGCGCGAAGCGGATCTACGTCGATCCGATGGCCGCGATCGGCCCCGGCATCGCCGTGGTGCTGGTCGGCGTCGTCTTCGCCCTGCTCGGCGAGGTCTTCAGCGAGTCGTCCTCGCGCCGCCGCCCGGTGAAGGCCGTGAAGCGCCGGCGCTCGGACGAGGTCGTCGCCGCGGTCACCGACGCGATGCCCGTCGTCGAGATGTCCGGGCTGCGCGTGGCGTTCCCCGGCCGCGACGGCGCGATGACCGAGCGCGTCCACGGCGTCGACCTGACGATCCTGCCCGGCGAGACCGTCGGCATCGTCGGCGAGAGCGGCTCGGGCAAGTCGGTCACGGCGAGCGCCGTCGCCGGGCTGCTCGGCCCCGACGCGCTGGTCACCAGCGAGCAGCTCGTCTTCCGCGGCATCGACATGACCGCGGTGCCCAACGCCGCCGAGCGCCGGCGCCTCGGTCTCGAGCAGGCGATGATCTTCCAGGACCCGCTGACCTCGCTCAACCCGGCGCTCACCATCGGCCGCCAGCTGCGCGAGGCGAGCGAGGTGCACGCCCGCACCCCGCGCGCCGAGTCGCTGCGCCGCGCGATCGACAAGCTGAACCTGGTGCGCATCCCGGACGCCGAGAAGCGGGTCGGCCGGCTGCCGCACGAGTTCTCCGGCGGCATGCGGCAGCGGGCGATGATCGCGATGGGCCTGATGGGCACGCCGCGGCTGCTGATCGCGGACGAGCCGACCACCGCGCTCGACGTCACCGTGCAGCGGCAGGTGATGCAGGCGCTGCGCGAGGCGCAGACCGCGACCGGAGCGGCGATCCTCTTCATCTCGCACGACATCGCGCTGGTCAGCGGCTTCTGCGACCGGATCGTGGTGATGCGCGACGGTCGGGTGGTCGAGGAGATCGCCGCGGACCGCCTCGACGAGGCGCGGCACCCCTACACGCGCGGGCTGATCGCCTGCGTGCCGGACATGGCGACCGACCGGAGCGCGGCGCTCCCGGTGATCGCGGCGATCGACGAGGAGCCGCCTTCCGCCGACCGGACCGCCCACGACGAGCCCGCCCACGACCTGACCGCCCACGACCAGGAGGCACTGACCGCATGAGCGAGCTGCGCTACGAGGCGGTGACCGTGCGCTTCGGCCACGGCCGCTCGGCGACCACGGCCGTCGACGCCGTGGATCTCACGGTCCGGCCCGGCACCACCCACGGACTGGTCGGCGAGTCCGGCTCCGGCAAGTCGACGGTCGCGCGGGTCGCGGTCGGCCTCACCCCGCTGCACTCCGGCCGGATCCTGCTCGACGGCGTCGACATCACCAGCCGCGAGCCGTCCGCCCGGGCCGCGCGCCGCCGGGTGCAGATGGTGTTCCAGGACCCGCTGTCCGCACTCGACCCGCGGATGAGCGTCGGCGCCTCGATCGCCGAGGGACTGCTCGCGACCGGCCGGCGCCACTCCGCCGCCGCCCGCGACGACCGGGTCCGCGAGCTGCTCGACCTGGTGCACATCGACCCGGCGCGCGCCGACGACCGCCCGACCGCCTTCTCCGGCGGGCAGCGCCAGCGGATCACGATCGCCCGGGCGCTGGCCGCCGAGCCGCAGGTGCTGATCGCCGACGAGATCACCTCGGCGCTCGACGTCTCGGTGCAGGGCGTGGTGCTCAACCTCCTCCGGGAGCTGCAGCAGAGACTCGACCTCACGATGCTCTTCATCTCGCACAACCTCGCCGTCGTCCGCTACGTCAGCGACGAGGTCTCGGTGATGCGCGGCGGGCGCCTCGTCGAGCACGGCACGACCGACACCGTGCTGTCCGATCCCGCCGACCCGTACACGAGGCAGCTGCTCCGGGCCGTGCCCGTGATGGGCCGGCCTCTCGACCTGGAGGACGCATGACCGAGCTCCTGATCCGCTCCGCTCGCTTCGCGGGGCAGGACGCCCCCGCCGACCTGCTGCTGCGCGACGGCGCGATCGCCGAGATCGCCCCGGCCGGCACGCTGCCGGGCAGCACCGAGGCGCTCGACGCCGACGGCCGCTTCCTCGCGCCCGGCTTCTGGGACGCGCACGTGCACTTCACCCAGTGGGTGGTGCGGAGGCAGCGGGTCGACCTCGCGCCCGCGGCGAGCGCCGCCGAGGCCGTGGCGATCATGCGCGCGGCGCTGCCGGTGCGCGAGGACGCCGTGCTGATCGGCTACGGCTTCCGCGACGGCCTCTGGACGGACGCGCCGACCCGCGCCGCCCTGGACGCGATCGCGCCCGATCGGCCGCTCGTCCTGATCAGCGGCGACCTGCACTGCGGCTGGCTCAACAGCGCGGCCGGCCGGCGCTTCGGCCTGTCGATCCCGGAGGACGGGGTGCTGCGCGAGACGGAGTGGATCGGCACGCTCGACCTGATCGACGCCGTCGGCCTGCCCTCCGTCGCCGCCTACCGCGAGACCGCTGAGGCCGCCGCGGCCCGCGGAGTCGTCGGCATCGTCGAGTTCGAGAACGCCGACAACTCCCGCGCCTGGCCGGCCCGCATCGCGGAGGGCGTCACATCCCTGCGCGTCGAGACCTCGGTCTGGCCCGACCGGCTCGACGACGCGATCGCCCGCGGGCTGCGCACCGGCGACGCCCTCGATCCGGCCGGCCTCGCCCGGATGGGCCGCCTCAAGATCGTCGTCGACGGCTCGCTGAACACCCGCACCGCCTACTGCTTCGACCCCTACCCCGGGATCGCCGCCGACCACCCGCACCCCTGCGGCGTGCTGAGCGTCGCGCCCGAGGAGGTGGAGGGCCTGCTGGTCCGCGCCCGCGACGCGGGCATCCTCCCGGCCGTGCACGCCATCGGCGACCGCGCGAACGCCGAGGTGCTCGACGTCTTCGAGCGACTGCGCCTCGCGGGCACGATCGAGCACGCCCAGCTCGTCGCGGCGGAGGACTTCGCCCGCTTCGGCCGCCTCGGGCTCGTCGCGAGCGTGCAGCCGGAGCACGCGATGGACGACCGCGACGTCGCGGACCGGCACTGGGCCGGCCGCACCGACCGCTCCTTCGCCTTCGCCTCGCTGCACGCCGCCGGCGCGACCCTCGCCCTCGGCTCCGACGCGCCGGTCGCCCCGCTCGACCCGTGGATCTCGCTGGCCGCCGCCGTCAGCCGCCGCCGCGACGGCCGCGAGGCCTGGCACCCGGCCGAGCGGCTGCCGTTCGACGTCGCGCTCGCGGCGAGCACCCGCGGGGCGACCGTCGCCGTGGGAGCCGCGGCCGACCTCGTGCTGCTCGACCGCGACCCGGCGGCCGCCGACGACGCGGAGCTGCGCACGACACCCGTCGCGGCGACCCTCCTCGGCGGCCGGCCGACCTGGTCCGTGCTCTGACGGACTCTCCTCCACAGGGCCGCGCCGGACCGGTGTCCTCCACAGGCCGACTCTCCTCCACAGGCAGCGCAGACCCGCGCGTTCTCCACAGGACACCTCTCCTCCACAGGCCGCGCAGGCCGCCCGTTCTCCACAGCCACTCGCTCCTCCCCGACAGGACCCTCCCGCCATGCCCCTGATCACCACCCCGGCCGGCGTCGCCGTGCACTACGAGACGACGGGCGACCCGTCCGGCCGCCCGCTCGTCCTGCTGCACGGTGGCGGCGCCCAGCTGATCGGCTGGGACGACCGCTTCTGCGAGCTGCTCGCCGAGCACGGCTTCTTCGTCGTCCGCACCGACAACCGCGACGTCGGCCTCAGCCAGGCGACCGGCGGCCCGGAGGACACCACTGCCGGCTACGACCTCGCCGACATGGCGCTCGACGTCGTCGCCGTGCTCGACGAGCTCGGGATCGCGCGCGCGCACCTCACCGGCATGTCGATGGGCGGCTACATCGCGCAGCTGGTCGCGATCCTGCACCCGGAGCGGGTCGCCTCGCTCGGCCTGATGTCGACCTCGCTCAGCTCGGCGCCGGAGTTCCTGGTCGGCGAGCACACCGGGCAGCCGATCACCGAGGTCCCGGAGGTCCTCGACCGCGACGCCTACATCGCCATGTTCGTCGGCGGCCAGCGGCACTACCAATCGCCCGGCTTCCCCTTCGACGAGGCGGCGAGCGCCGCACTCGGCGCCCGCTACTACGACCGCGCCTACACCCCGACCGGGCTGATCCGGCAGTGGAACGCGCTGCTGCGCGGGCCGCTCGAGCGGCGGGAGGCGATGGCGAAGGTCACCGTGCCGGTCGCCGTCCTCCACGGCCGCGGCGACCAGAGCCTGCACTGGAGCGCCGCGCTCGAGACCGCGCGGATCCTGCCCCAGGCCGAGCTGCACCTCTACGAGGAGATGGGTCACGACATCCCGGTGGAGCTCTGGCCCGAATTCGCTGCGATCCTGGCTCGGACCGCCGCCCGCGCCGAGAGGACCGCCGATGCGTGAGAGCACCGAGTACGCGATGACCGACCCCGCCGAGATCCGCGCCCTGATCCGCGCGACGCCCTGGGCGACGATAGTCAGCGCCACCGAGGACGGCGTCGTCGTCTCGCACTACCCGTTCCTGCTGGAGGAGCCGCTCCCCGGCGCCGACCCCGACGAGCTCGTGCTGGTCAGCCACGTCGGCCGGCCCGACGAGCGCGCCCACCGGCTCGGCGAGTCCGAGCTGGCCGTCGTCTTCCAGGGCCCGCACGGCTACGTGTCGCCCAGCTGGTACGGCGTCACGAAGGCGGTGCCGACCTGGAACTTCGCCGCCGTGCACGTCTGGGGCGTGCCCGAGCTGCTCGGCGACGAGGAGAACCTCGCCGTGCTGGAGCGGCTCGTCGACCACTTCGAGGACGAGCTGCCCGAGCCGTTCCGCCTCCGGATCAGCGCCGAGAACGCGGCCTACGCCGAGCGGATCGTGCACGGCACGGTCGGCTTCCGGCTCCGGGTCACCCGGCTCGAGGCCAAGGAGAAGATGAGCCAGGACAAGCCGGCGGAGGTCGTCGACCGGGTCACCGCGGCGCTCGACGCGCCGGGGCCGTACTCGAACCCCGCGCTCGCCCAGCGGATGCGCCGCGTGCACGCCTCGATGCGGCCGGAGACTCCGCAGTGATCCCCGGCCTCCACGACGACCTGGTGCGCCTGCGCCGCCGCCTGCACGCCGACCCCGAGCTCGGCCTCGCCCTCCCGCGCACCCAGGCGCTGCTGCTCGAGGAGCTGGCCCCGCTCGGCCTCGAGATCACGACCGGCCGCGGCCTCGGCTCGATCACCGCCGTCCTCCGCGGCGGCCGCCCCGGACCGGTCGTGCTGCTGCGCGCCGACATGGACGCGCTCCCCGTCGTCGAGGCGACCGGGCTGCCCTTCGCCGCGACGAACGGCGCGATGCACGCCTGCGGCCACGACCTGCACATGGCCGGGCTGATCGGCGCGGCCCGCCTGCTCGCCGCCCGCCGCGACGAGCTCGCCGGCACCGTCGTCCTGATGCTCCAGCCCGGCGAGGAGGGCTTCGCCGGCGGCCGCCTGATGATCGAGGAGGGCGTCCTCGACGCCGCCGGCGAGCGCCCGGTCGCCGCCTTCGCGATGCACGTCGACTGCTCCACCGACTCCGGCCTCTTCGTCACCCGCTCCGGCCCGATGATGGCGAGCGCCAGCGGCATGCGGATCACCGTGACCGGCACCGGCGGGCACGCCGCGTTCCCGCACCTCGCCGTCGACCCGATCCCCGCGGCGGCCGCCCTGGTGCAGGCCCTGCAGACCTTCGTCGCCCGCCGCGTCCCGGCGACCGACCCCGCCGTCGTCTCGGTCGTGAGCATCGTCAGCGACTCGACCGCGCCCAACGTCCTGGCCGCGCGGGTCGAGCTGATGCTCAACATCCGCACGCTCTCCCGCGACACCTTCACCCTCGTCCGCTCCTCGCTCGCCGAGCTGGCCGCCGGCATCGCCGCGGCGCACGGCTGCGGCGTCGAGACCGAGTTCATCGACTCCTACCCCGTCACCCACAACGACCCGGAGGAGACCGAGCGCGTGATCGCGTCGCTCACCGCCCGGCACGGCGCCGACCGCGTGCTCCGCCTCCCCGCGCCGTCGATGGCGTCGGAGGACTTCGCCTACGTCCTCGACGAGATCCCCGGCACGCTCCTCTTCCTCGGCACCCGCCCGCCCGGCGTCCCGGCCGAGGGCGCCCCCTCGATGCACTCGGAGTCCGCGGTCTTCGACGACGCGCTGCTCGGCCTGCACGCCGAGACCCTCGCGCAGCTGGCGCTGGATCGGCTGGCGGTCGGCCGGGCATCCGACGCGCCGACTCCCGCCGGGGCGCTCGCGTGACCCGCTACCGCGCCCTCTCCCCCGAGGCCCTGCGGGCGGTCCTCGGCGAGCCCGAGCAGCCGGCGCGCGACAAGATCATGGACCGGCTCGACCGCAGCTGCCGCGTCTTCCTGGCGCACTCGCCGTTCGCCTGCCTCTCCACCAGCGACGCCGCCGGCCGCTGCGACAGCTCCCCGCGCGGCGACCGCCCCGGCTTTCTTCGCGCCCTCGACGACCGCACCGTGGTCATCCCCGACCGCCTCGGCAACCGCCTCGGCGACTCCTTCTCCAACATCCTCGAGAACGGCCACGTCGGCCTGGTCTGCTTCGTGCCCGGCATGACCGAGACGCTCCGGATCAACGGCTCCGCGTACGTCACCGACGCCCCGGAGCTGCTCGCGATGCTCGAGCAGGACCACGTCGTCCCGGACCTCGCCACCGTCGTCGAGATCGAGCAGGTCTACCTGCACTGCGGACGCGCCCTGCTGCGCTCGCGGCTCTGGGACCCGGAGATGCAGGATCTCGCCGCGGAGGTGCCGAGCGCCGGCACGATGTGGGCCGAGGCCTCCGGGCTGAGCGCCGAGGTCGCGCGCGCGATCGACGACGCCTCGGACCTCGGCTACCGGACGCTGTACTGACGTGGCGGGTCCTGAGGTGGCGGGTCTCGATGTCGCGGGTCCTGACACGGCGGGTCCTGATCCGGCGGAACCTGACGTGGCGGGTCCCGATCCGGCGGGACCTGACGTGGCGGGTCCCGACGCGGCGGGTCCTGACATCGCTGGTTTTGACGCAGCGGGTCCCGGCGCGGCGCCGCGATGCCTGATCGAGGTGCCGGCGTGAGCGACCGCGCGGGCCGGATCCCGCTCGTCGTCACCGCGATCGTGCCGGAGGCGGAGGGCGTCGTCGCGCTCGAGCTCGCCGACCCCGCGGGCGGCGACCTGCCCGAGTGGGAGCCGGGCGCGCACCTCGACGTCCAGCTGATCACCCGGCAGGAGCGGCAGTACTCGCTCTGCGGCGACCCCGCCGACCGCCGCCGATACCGGATCGCCGTCCTCCGCGAGGAGCGCTCGCGCGGCGTCTCGATGTACCTCCACGACTTCCTCCGCGTCGGCGCCACCGTGCACGTCCGCCCGCCGCGCTCCCTCTTCCCGCCGGCGAGCGCCGACGAGCACCTGCTCCTCGCGGCCGGCATCGGCATCACCGCGATCCTTCCGCTCGCCCAGCGCCTCGACCGCGACGGAGCCCCGTGGAGCCTGCACTACGCCGTCCGCAGCGCCGCCCACCTGCCGTTCCGCCGCGAGCTGGCCGCGCTCGGCGACCGCGTCACCGTGCACACCCCGGCCCCGGACTCCCCGGCCTCGAACTCCGCGGACCCGAACTTCGCGGCTCCGGTTTCTGCGGCCCCCGACTCCGCAGATCCGAACACGCCGGCCCCGTCCTCCGCAATCCCGGCCTCCCTCCGCTTCCGCGGCCGCCTCGACCTCCCCGCGCTTCTGGCGGAGCCCCGCCCCGGAGTCGCCGTGCAGGCGTGCGGCCCCGCCCGCTTCCTCGACGCGATCGCCGCCGCGATGTCCGCCTGGCCCGCGGGCAGCCTGCACCTCGAGCGCTTCGAGCCGAAGCCCGTCGCCGCCCGCCCCAACGCCCCGTTCACCGTGCACTGCGCCCGCTCCGCCGTCTCCGTCGAGGTCGGCGCCGGCCAGTCGATGCTGCACGCCCTGACCTCCCGCGACATCCCCGTCACCGGCTCCTGCCTCCGCGGCGTCTGCGGCTCCTGCGCCATCCCCGTCCTCGCGGGCCCCGTCGACCACCGCGACTCCCTGACGACGTCCCCCGACTCCCCCGTCATGTACCCCTGCGTCTCCCGAGCCGCAGCCTCCGAGCTGACGATCGACCTCTGACGTCACCGCGAGATGCCACTTGTGCACGGATCCCTCGGCGTGTCGCGTACACAAGTGGCATCTCGCGGGCCCGATCACACTGACCGGGCGGCCCGCGAAGCGGCCCCTCCCTGCTGATCGAGTAGCCCGCGCAGCGGGCGTATCGAGATCCTCCCAGGCAAGAACTCCAGCCTGCAGACCCGCCCAGCCGAGCACGCCGGGTCTCGATACTCCCCTCCGGGGCTACTCGACCAACATGGACCTCCACCTCCGCTGCTCCCGGGCCTTCCTCATGCCGGTCGAGCAGCCGCGCAGCGGCGTATCGAGACCCACGTGAGCCAGAATTTTTTGCCAACGGACATTCCGCGCCGAAAAACTACCGGTCTCGCGCCAGGTCTTGAAGGAGCCGCCCAATACCGACCAAACTGAGTCACGAAAAGGAACCGGCTGGCGTCCGGTGGACATTCCTATTCAGATGCCCATCCACAAGCATGGATACAATTCAGAAATCGATTCGCAGGCGCACACTTCTTGTCCAGATCACCGATGGCGGTGAACTACTCGAATGACGCGTCGCGGCATGAAGTGCCTTGATTTTCATCACAAGTATCTGAATCGGCTCGGCGTCCGCTCGACCCGGGTTGAGCCGTGCTGTGAACACACCACCTGTCGCCAGTATCTCGATCGAGGAGTGAATACCTCCGCCCTCTCGTCGATCCCAGCACCTGGATCAACCTGACCCAGTAGAGAGAAGGACAAGAAATGAAAGCTAGACGCACATTCGGGTCGACCGCGGCCGCCGTGACTGCGGTCCTCATATCGACATGCTTACCGAGCGTCGCGAACGCGGACACGTACTCCGTCGCAGACGTTCTCGAGAGGGCTGAGACCGTCGCTGTCGGGTCATCGACTCCGGCCGACGCCCAGCTGCCCGCTGTTCACGCCGGCGACGACGGCCCGACCGTCGCGGTGGAGGGCGCAGACCTGTCGGTCACTCTGGGTGCTTCGGACGACGCCGCAATCTCCGAGTCGGAACAGTTCGCAACGGTGGAGGACGAATCCATCACCTACGCGATCAGTCATCCCAGGGAAGGCGCGACGCGATTCTCAGCAGTCCTCCGCACCCCCACGAACGACCACCCACACTGGACCTTCGGGAGCGACACCCAGCTTCTCCTTCTCGATAACGGATCAGTGAGCATCTCGGAGGGTGATGAATTCATAGGGGGCATCGAAGCGCCGTGGGCGGTCGACGCTCTGGGACGCTCGCTCTCCACGCATTACGAGATATCAGGCTCCACACTGACTCAGGTCATCGACACCGCGGAAGCGGCTTTCCCCGTCGTCGCCGACCCCACTGTCGACTTCTTTGGCCTGTACATCCAAGTTCACCTGAACAGGCAAGAGAGCTTCACGGCAGTGGGCGGCTATGGGGCCTGCGCTGGCGTACTAAGCAAGTCGCCCGTGCCGTTCGCCAGACTGCTTTCGGTTGCTTGCACGACGGTTGCCGCCATTGGCACGTCTCAAGTGGCCGGCGGCAAATGCATCTCTATTCACTACGTCGTCGGACTCGGAGGGCCCGCGGGCGTGTGGTGGCCGTGGACCAGGGATTGCTAGAGCAATAACGTGATGCTCGTCGCAGTGGGCGCCGTCCTCTTCGGTCTCGGCGCCCTGTCCGGGAGAGCAGGGCCGAAGCTCGGCACAGCCCTCGCCCTCGCCCCTCTCGCGGTGTGGTTCGGCGTGTTGGCGTGGCTCATCCAGACGGGAACGCTCGAGGGCCCGAAGGGAGAAGCACATGCCAACTACCTCTTCATCGGTCTCATAGCGTTCTCTGTCGGATCGAACCTGACGACCCGCCCCTCGTCACCCCGAGGACCACGCCGAGACCACTGATCACCCTGCCGCGACAACGCGACACCCTGCGCTCCCGCGAGATGCCACTTGTGCGGCCGACACGCCGTCAAAAGCGCTCACAAGTGGCATCTCGCGACCCCGACCAGCCCGCACAGCGGCCCCTGCATGCTGATCGAGTAGCCCGCGAAGCGGGCGTATCGGGCGGAGGGGGCGCCTCCGGCGCCAGCGCAGGGCGGGGAACAGACCGACGTCCTTAGGTGGGCGGGTCTCGATACCTCCCTGCGGGGCTACTCGACCAACATGTCTGCGGGCGTCTCTTCCAAGTAGATCCGCCCACCGCCAGAACTGAGGCCACCCTTACTGAGAGTTAGGCTAGCCTACCCTCATGCATCGCACATCCAGCTCTCGCATCCCCCTGCTGATCGCCGGTCTCGCCGCCGCCTCCGTCGCCCTCGCCGGCTGCTCGTCCGGCGCCTCCGGAGCCGCCCCGAGCGACGCCGCCGCAGCCACGATCGTCGTCGAGAACGCCAAGCCCACGCTGACCCTCGTCGAGGAGGACGGCGAGCAGTCCTACCAGGAGGACACGGCCGTCGCCCGCACCTCCGTCGAGGTCCCCGCGTCCCCCTCCGCCGTGGTCACCTTCGACATCGCGACCCTCGACACCCTGCACACCATCGGTGCCGGCGACGCGGTCGTCGCGATCCCGGACGCGACCCTGCCCGAGTACCTCGCCGAGTACGCCGACCTGCCGAAGGTCGGCACGCTCTTCGAGCCCGACTTCGAGGCCGTCGCCGAGCTCGAGCCCGACCTCATCGTCACCGCCGCGCGCAGCACCGGCCAGTACGACGAGCTGTCCGAGATCGCCACCACGATCGACCTGACCGGCAGCTACGCCGGCACCTTCGACCCCGCCGCCGCCCTCGAGCGAGCCACCCAGCTCGGCGAGATCTTCGACCGCGAGGAGGAGGTCGCCGCCCAGGCCGCCGCCACCGAGCAGCTCGCCGCGACCATCGAGGACCGGGCCGACGGCAGCGCCCTCGTGCTCTCCGTCTCCGGCGGCGAGTACAGCGCCTTCGGCGAGGGCTCCCGCTTCGGCTACTTCTTCGACGATCTCGGCTTCACCCCCGCCGTCGCCGCGGCCGAGCTGCCCGGCACGGAGGGATCCCCGCACGGCGACACCGTCACCAACGAGTTCCTCCTCACCGCCGCCCCCGAGTGGATCTTCGCCTTCGACCGCGGCGCGGCCACCGGCGCCGCGAGCACCGCCGAGGCGACCCTCGACAACGCCCTCGTCGCGCAGACCCCCGCCGCGCAGAACGACCGCATCGTCCAGTTGCCCGCGAGCGAGCTGTACATCGTGATCAACGGCCTCACCGCCGTGCAGAACGTGCTCGAGAGCGTGCACGACGCGATGCAGAGCTGAGCGCTCCCCGCGTGGTCCGTCCTCCCGTCCGCGCGCTGACCGTCGCGGGGGTGGCGCTCGTCGCCGCCCTCGCGACGCTCTCGCTGTTCCTCGGGGTCGCCGAGCTCGACGCGTTCGTCCTCGTCGAGAGCCGCCTCCCCCGCACCCTCGCCCTGATCCTCGCCGGCGCGGCGTTCGCCGTCACCGGCCTGATCCTGCAGCTGCTCACCCGCAACCGCCTCGTCGAGTCCGGCACCACCGGCGCGACCGACGCCGCGACCCTCGCTCTGCTCGGAGTCCTCCTGCTCGCCCCTGCGCTGCCGATGGGAGCGAAGGCGGCGCTGGCCGCGGTCGGCGCCCTCGCGGGCGTGCTCGGCTTCCTCGCACTGTCCCGCCGCATCCCGGCGCGCTCCAGCGTCCTCGTGCCCGTCGTCGGCCTCCTCTACTCCGGAGTGATCGGCGCCGCCACCACCTTCCTCGCCTACCGCACCGACACCCAGCAGGAGCTCCTGAACTGGGGCATCGGCGACTTCTCCGGCATCCTCCGCGGCCGCTACGAGATGCTCTACGTCGCCGCGGCCGCCGCCGCCGTGGCCTGGATCGCCGCCGACCGCTTCACCGTCGCCGCCCTCGGCGAGGACACCGCGCGCGGCCTCGGCCTCGACACCCGCGCGGTGATGCTCACCGGCGTCGTCATCATCGCCGCGGTCACCGGAGTGATGATCGTCGTGACCGGCGCCCTGCCCTTCCTCGGCCTGATCGTGCCCAACCTCGTCAGCCGGCTCGTCGGCGACACCATGCGCCGCTCCGTGCCGCTCGTCGCCCTGCTCGGAGCGGCCCTCGTCCTCGCCTGCGACCTGGTCGCCCGCACCGTCCGCTTCCCGTTCGAGCTGCCGATCTCCCTGGTGATGGGGATCCTCGGCGGCCTCGTCTTCCTCCGCCTGCTGATCGGGCCCGCCCGTCGGAGGACCGCCGCGTGACCGCCCTCGCACCCCGCCGCGCCGCCCGCGCCCTCCGCCCGGCGGCCCTGCGCAGCCCCGGCCCGCGCCTGGTGCTCCTCGCCGCGATCGCCGTCGCCGTCGTCGCCCTCTACCTCGTCACCGATCTGCCCGGCCGCTGGGAGTACGCGCTCGGCCTGCGCACCCGCACCGTTCTCGGTATGGTGATCGCGGCCGCGGCGATCGGAGTCGGCACCGTCCTCTTCCAGACCGTCACCGCGAACCGCATCCTCACCCCCGGCATCATGGGCTTCGACGCGGTGTTCCTGCTGCTGCAGGTGGTGACCGCCTTCGCGATCGGCCCCGCCCTGCTGGTGTCGGCGCCGCCACTCGCCTCCTGGCTGGTGGAGCTGGTGCTGATGGTCGGCGTCGTCACGGCCCTCTACTCCTGGCTCTTCGTCCGCCGCCGGCTCGATCTGCACGTGATCGTGCTCGCGGGCCTGGTCCTCGGCGTGCTGCTGCGCTCGGTCACCGGCTTCCTGCAGCGCCTCCTCGATCCGGACACCTTCGCCGTCGTGCAGAACCTGACCTTCGCGAGCTTCACCTCCGTCGACCGCGAGCTGCTGCTGCCGACCGGCGTGCTCGTCGCCGCGGCGATCGCCTCTCTCTGGCCGATCCGCCGCTCTCTCGACGTGCTCGCGCTCGGCGAGGCGACCGCCGTCTCCCTCGGAGTCGAGCACCGCCACACCGTGATGCATGTGATCGTCGCGGTCGCGGTGATGGTGGCGGCCTCGACCGCGCTCGTGGGCCCGGTCGCCTTCTTCGGCCTGATCGTCGCCAACGTCGCCTACACCGTCGTCGGCCACCGGCACCTGCGCAGCATTCCGGCGGCGGTCGCGGTCGGAGTGGTCGCCCTCGTCGGCGGCCAGCTCGTGCTCGACCGCGTGCTCGGTTTCGGCACCGAGCTGCCGGTCGTCATCGAGTTCGCCGGCGGCCTCCTCTTCCTCCTCCTCGTGCTCACCGGAAGGGCCCGCTGACATGATCCAGACCACCGCCGTCACCACCCGGCACGGGAGCGTCGTCGCCGTCGACGACGTCACACTGGCCCTCGAGGCGGGCCTCACCGCGATCATCGGCCCGAACGGCTCCGGCAAGTCGACCCTCCTCGCCACCATCGGCCGCCTGGTGAAGCCGTCCGCCGGCAGCGTCAGCGTCGACGGCCTCGACGTCGCGACCACCCGCTCCCGCGACATCGCCCGGCGCCTGGCGATCCTCCGCCAGGACAACCACGTCGCGATCCGCCTGAGCGTGGAAGACCTCGTCGCCTACGGCCGCTTCCCGCACGGCGGCCGGGGCACCTCCCCCGAGGACCGCGCCCACGTCGACGCCGCGATCGCCGCCCTCGACCTCTCGGCCGTCCGCGAGCGCTTCCTCGACGAGCTCTCCGGCGGCCAGCGCCAGCGCGCCTTCGTCGCGATGGCGCTCGCGCAGGACACCGACCACCTCCTCCTCGACGAGCCGCTGAACAACCTCGACCCGCGCCACGGCGTCGTGCTGATGAAGCTCCTGCGCCGCCTCGCCGACGAGCGGGGGATGACGATCGTCGTGGTCCTGCACGACATCAACGTCGCCGCCCGGTTCGCCGACCGCATCGTCGCCGTCCGCCACGGCCGCATCGCCCATCACGGCCCGGTCGCCGAGGTCCTCACCGCCCCGCACCTCGAGGCGCTCTACGACACCCGCGCGCTGGTGGCCGACGTCGCCGGCCACCGCATCGTCCTCTGGCAGTGACGCCCCTCCCCCGTCCGCGAGATGCCACTTGTGCACGCATTCCTCGGCGTGTCGCGCTCACAAGTGGCATCTCGCGGCGCCGCCGACACGCGCCCCGAGTGCCACGCGCAGCGGCCCGCCCCATGCTGATCGAGTAGCCCGCGCAGCGGGCGTATCGAGATCCACCCCTTGCTCGAGACGCCCCGGCGGGGCCACTCGACCGGCACGCGCCCGGACCCGCTCGGTCTAACGCAGCCCGGCCGCGCACTCCAGCAGGTCGGGGATGCCGCTCACGGGCTGCGGCTCAGGGTCGGCCCGCGGGCCGAGGCGGCGGAAGACCGGCGGCTCCGTCGCCAGCACCTGACCGACGGCGCGCCCTCCGGTCCAGACCGTCAGCAGCACCTCGCCGTCCGGGCGCTCGGGAGCGCCGATCTCGTAGACCCGGCCCCGCACGGCCGCGCGCACCGGCGTCTTCCGGGCCAGGTGCACCCACACCGGGAACTCGCAGACCATGTCGACTCCTTTCTCATCAGCCCTCGACCGGGAGGAACCGCTCAGTAGTCGAGAGCGCTCTCGACGTCGAAGTCCGAAGTCAGACCGCCGTCGCCCGGCTGGACCGGGTGCGACCCGACGAGCGCCTCGGTGCGCGCGCGGATCCGCTGCACCTCCTCGTGGTTGTCCGGCTCGGGCAACTCGGACGGCGTCGTCTCCGAGACGAGCGACGCGCCGGAGTTCAGCAGGAACGACACCTGGATCGTCGCGCCGTCCGCCCCGATCCCCGTGTACTCGACCCGGTCGGCCGTGCGGTTCGCGCCGAGTGCGACCGCGTACGCCACCAGGGCGTCCGCTGCGTCGTCCCCGAGCAGGATCGTCTTGTCCGCGAAGAGGATGTGCTTCATGCCACCATGCTCGGTCGCGGTCCCCGCGCCGGGGGAGGTCCTTGACAGATCGGGGAGGGGACGGAAGGGAAGCGAGAGTCCGTCGCGGTTGCCGCCGGAGTCGAAGTGGAGAAAGGTGTCGATCACGCGGGCGCCCGCCGGCTGTGACGAAGGCTGGAGACGGCGATGGGAAAACTGTTCTACGACGGATCCGTCGAGATCGACTTCGAGGACAGGGTGCTCGCGCACCTGCAGATCGTCATCACCGCGAAGCTCCGCCGCAACGAGTCCTTCCTGCTCAGCTGGCGCGACGACCACAGCATGGGCGACGGCCGCAGCGCCATCTGGCTGCACCCCGCGGTCGGCCTGCGCTACAAGTACTTCGGCGGGCGGATGCCCCGCATCAACCCCGCCTGGATCGCCGCGCTCACCGATCTCGCCAACTCCGCCGGCGGCCTCTACGTCGTCGCCGAGCCCGACACCGAGCACGTCCGCACGATCGACCGGGAGGCGCACTGATGCGCCGGCTCGACATCCTCTACGACGGAGCGCCCTACACGGTGAGCGACCGCACCGCCGCCCAGTTCCGGGTCGAGGTGGACGCCGCCCTCGCCGCGGAGACCCCGCAGTGGCTCACCGTGAACCACGGCGAGGGCCGCGCCAGCACCGCGATCATCCTGATCACCCCGTTCACGGCGATCACGATTCTCACGAACGACGCCGAGGACGACGTCGCACCCGACGCGGCATGAGCGGCGCGGGGCCGACGCCGACGTGGCGACACTGCAGGCGGCCGCCTCGTCGCTCCGACCCGCGCGTCCCGGCACCGCGGCGGCTAGGGTGGGCGCGATGACCGATTCCGCCGTCCTCTGCGACCCGTATCTGCGCGGGTACCCGATCGACGGCGTCGCCATCTCCACCCTCGGCCGCACCTTCGGCGGCGAGACGATCGCCGCGAGCGACCAGACGGCCGCGCGGCTCGACGAGATCCAGCTCGACCTCGGCCAGGGCCCCTGCTGGGACGCGATCGCCGCGGGCGCCCCCGTGTCCCTCCTCGATACCGGCACCGACGTGCGCTGGCCGCTCTTCGCCGAGGCGGTGGACGCCCTCGACGTGCGCTCGGTGTTCGCCTTCCCGCTCACCTTCGCCGGGCTCTCGATCGGCGCCGTCGACCTCTACACCCGCGCCCCGATCACCCTCGACGACGCCGCGCTCACCGAGATCTCGGCGCAGTCGCCCGCCACCTCGCTCCGGGTGCTCGCCGCGGTGCTCCACGACGACGCGGACGAGGTGAGCAGCAACCCCGGGTCCCGGAGGGTCGTCCACCAGGCGACCGGCATGATCATCGCCCGCTACCGCATCGACTCGGACGACGCCCTCGTGCTGCTGAGGGCCCACGCGTTCGCCCAGCACCGCCCCCTCGTCGACGTCGCCCAGGACATCGTCGCCCGCCAGGACGGCTTCCCCGACCGCCCGCTCACCGTTCAGGACGACTCATGGTGATCAACTCCCGCGAGCGGAGCGTCATCGCGACCTTCGTGGCCCTCTCCGACACGCTCATCGACGACTACGACGTCGTCGACTTCGCACAGACGCTCGTCGAGAGCAGCGCGACCCTCTTCGACGCGGTCTCGGCGGGCCTGGTGCTCGCCAGCCCCGAGGGCACGCTCGAGGTGCTCGCCTCGACGGACGAGGACACCCGCCTGATCGAGCTGCTGCAGCTCGAGACCGCCGGCCCGTGCATCGAGTGCTACGACACCGGGCGCCCCGTCATCGTGCCGGACACGCTCGCGGTCGACGACCGCTGGGCCGAGTTCCGCACCCGCTCGCGCGACCTCGGCGTCCGCGCTGCGCACTGCGTGCCGATGCGCTCGCGGGGCACCACGATCGGCTCGCTCAACCTCTTCCAGGCCGGCACCGGCACCCTCGACCCCGACGACATCGCCGTCGTGCAGGCCTTCGCCGACGTCGCGACGATCGGCATCCTGCACCAGCGCGCGCTCCGCGAGAGCTCCGTCACCCAGGAGCAGCTGCAGCGCGCCCTCGACAGCCGCGTCCTGATCGAGCAGGCGAAGGGCATCATCGCCTACTCCCAGCGCACCACCGTCGACCGCGCCTTCGAGATCCTCCGCTCCCGCTCGCGCTCGACCTCCACGCCGATCACGACCCTCGCCCGCCAGATCATCGAGGGCTACCGGGACTGACCGGCCGCCCGTGCCGGCCGCCCGTGCCGCCCGCCCGCGTGCCTCCCCTGCCGGTCGAGCAGCGGGGCCGCAGCTTTCATGCTGGTCGAGTAGCGGGCCGCAGGCCCGCGTATCGAGACCCGGCGGCCGACGGAGGGTGGATCTCGATACGCCCGCTGCGCGGGCTACTCGATCAGCATGGAGCGCCCGCGCCCTTGGAGAACAGGGAGCGCAGCTCGCCTTCCATGCTGGTCGAGTAGCGGGCCGCAGGCCCGCGTATCGAGACCCGGCGGCCGACGTGCCTGCGGTGGGGGATCTCGATACGCCCGCTGCGCGGGCTACTCGATCAGCATGGAGCGCCCGCGCCCGCGCCCCTGTTCGCGCATGCCCGCGCCCTTGAAGAACAGGGAGCGCAGCTCGCCTTTCATGCTGGTCAAGTAGCGGGCTGCAGGCCCGCGTATCGAGACCCACCCGATCCGGGCGCTACGCCGTCAGGGAGACGGCGGTCCAGGAGACCGGGGGCAGCGTCAGCGTCAGCACGCCGTCCGCCAGGTCGGCGTCGACGGGCTTGAGGCCGACGCGGTTCTGGTCGTCCTTGGTGTTCTTCGCGTAGACGTCCTCGTCGAAGAGGGCGACCGCCTCGGCGACGGTGGAGACGCCGAGGCCGTTCACGTCGACCGTGACCTCGAGGGCGTCGGTCGTCGAGCGGTTCACGAGGAACACGGCCGCGCGGCCGTCGTCGAGCGTGGCGACGGAGTCGACCAGCGGCGCGTCGCCGTGCCGCGCGGTGGAGTAGGACCCGACCTCGATCCGCGGCTGCAGGACCGAGCCCGAGGCGAGGCGCGCGGTGGTGGAGAACGGGAAGAACGTGGTCTGGCGCCACGCGGCTCCGCCCGGCTCGGTCATGATCGGCGCGATGACGTTGACGAGCTGCGCGAGCGACGCCGAGGTGACCCGGTCCGAGTTCTTCAGCAGCGTGATCATGAGGTTGCCGAGCACGACCGCGTCGGCGACCGAGTAGACGTCCTCCAACAGCCGCGGCGCGTACGGCCACTCCCGGGCACCGCTGGTGTCGGCGGCGGCGAGGGCGGCCTCCTCCTCCTGATGCTCCTTGAGATACCAGATGTTCCACTCGTCGAAGGACAGCTTGATGTCCTTCGACTTCTTCAGCTTGTGCTTCACGTGGTCGACGGTCGCCGCGACGGTGGAGATGAAGTACTCCATGTCGAGCGAGGACGCCAGGAACGACCCCAGGTCGCCGTCGTACTCCTGGTAGTAGGCGTGGCAGGAGACGTACTCGACGTCGTCGTACGCGTGCTCGAGGACCACCCGCTCCCACTCGCCGAAGGTCGGCATCGACGAACCCGACGACCCGCAGATCACGAGCTCGAGCGACGGGTCGGCGATCTTCAGGGCCTTCGCGGTGCGGGAGGCGAGCTTGCCGTAGTCGTCGGCGTTCATGTGGCCGACCTGCCAGGGGCCGTCCATCTCGTTGCCCAGGCACCACATGCGGATGTCGTGCGGCTCCGGCGACCCGTTCGCGATCCGCTGGTCGGCGAGGAACGTGCCGGCCTTGCCGTTCGCGTACTCGAGGACGTCGAGCGCCTCGAGGACGCCGCGGGTGCCGAGGTTCACGGCGTACATGATCTCGCTGCCGGTCAGCTTCGCCCACTTCGCGAAATCGTCCAGGCCCACCTCGTTGGTCTCGAGGGAGTGCCAGGCCAGGTCGCGGCGACGCGGACGGTCCTCGCGCGGTCCGACGCCGTCCTCCCAGCGGTAGCCGGAGACGAAGTTCCCGCCCGGGTAGCGGACCGTGGTCGAGCCGAGCTCCTTGACCAGCTCGACGACGTCCAGGCGGAAGCCGTCCTCGTTCGCGGTCGGGTGCCCGGGCTCGTAGATCCCGTCGTAGACGCAGCGGCCCAGGTGCTCGACGAACGAGCCGAACAGCCGCGGATTCACGGGAGCGACCACCGCGGCGGGGTCGAGGAAGACGCGCGCGGTCGCGGGCGGGGAGACGGCGCGGGAGGCGTCGGTCATGGCAGAGCCTTTCTGGATCGTGCTGAGGTGAGCGGTGATGCGGGAGTCCCGGCGGCGGTCGGCGTCACTTGACGGAGCCGATGGAGAGTCCGCCCTGCCAGTACTTCTGCAGGGTGAGGAACGAGACGATCAGCGGGATGACGGAGATCAGGGCGCCGACGATGACGAGGTTCCACAGCGACTGCCCGCCGGTGTTGACCGATGCCTGGGTCTGCCAGGTGCCGAGTCCGACGGTGACCGGGAAGAGCTGCGAATTCGAGAGCATCACGAGGGGGAGGAAGTAGTTGTTCCAGGTCCCGACGACGGAGAGCAGCAGCACCGTCACGAGTGCGGGGCGCAGCAGCGGCAGGGCGACGCGGAAGAAGACCGTGATCTCGCCGGCTCCGTCCATCCGGGCGGCGTCGAGCATCTCCTCCGGCACCGCGTCCTGCGTGTAGACGCGCATGAGGTAGACGGCGAACGGGTTGAGCATCGAGGGCAGGATGACCGCCCACACGGTGTTGGTGAGCTGGGCGGTGCTGAACATGACGAACAGCGGGATGACCAGGGCCGTCGCCGGCACCATCACCGACCCCAGGACCAGCGAGAAGAAGGCGTTGCGGCCCTTGAAGGCGTACGCCGCGAAGCCGTAGCCGGCGAGCACCGACAGCACCGTCGCTCCGAGTCCGCCGGCGAAGGCGTAGAGGAACGAGTTGCCGAGCCACTTCCAGTAGAGGCCGTTCGAGTAGGTGAACAGCGAGCCGATGTTGGTGAAGAACTCGAAGGAGTCGCCGAACCACAGCGGGCTGACGGTGCCCGAGAACAGGCCGACCTGGTCCTTGGTCGAGGCCACGACGAGCCACCAGAACGGGAGCGCGAAGTAGACGACGAAGGCGAGCAGGATCACGTGCGGGAGCAGCTGGCGGCCGCCGCGGCGGCTCCGCGCCCGGACGGCGTCGTCGCGTCGCTGGACGCGGTCGCGCTTGGGGGCGAGCGAGAGGGTGCTCATGAGAGTCCGTTCCTCTTCTTGGTGGCCATCAGGAACAGGTAGGACCCGAGGAACACCACGAGACCCAGCGCGAAGGAGATCGCGGAGGCGTAATTGAACTGGTTGTAGGAGAAGGCGAGCGTGTACGCGTAGATGTTCGGCGTGTACGACGCGTCGATCGAGCCCGACGCCAGCGAGCGCAGGATCTGCGGCTCGGTGAAGAACTGCAGCGTGCCGATGAGGGCGAAGACGAGGATCAGCACCATCGAGGAGGAGATCATCGGGATCTTGATCCGCAGCGCCGTCTGGATCGCGCTCGCGCCGTCCAGGCGTGCCGCCTCGTAGACCGCGGGGTCGATGCCCTGCAGGGCCGCGTAGATGATGATCATGTAGTAGCCGGCCCACTGCCAGGTGACGACGTTGACCAGGCTGCCGAAGATCGAGTCCTTGCCCAGCAGGTTCGGCGCGTCGAGACCGAGCCAGCCGAACACCTCCGTGGCGGGCCCGAAGGACGGGCTGTAGAGGAAGCCCCACATCAGGGCGCCGATCACGGCGGGCACCGCGTAGGGCACGAAGATCATCAGCCGGGCGAACCGCGAGAACCGCGAGGTGAGCGCGTCCAGCATCAGCGCGGCGATCAGCGAGACCAGCATCTGGATCGGGATCAGGATGAGGGCGAAGCGCACCACCAGCCAGACGCCCTCGAGGAAGAGGGGATCCGAGAAGGCCTTCGCGTAGTTCGCGAACCAGACCCACTGATTGCCGGTGGCGACGGTCTTGTTCTGCAGGCTCAGGATGAACGAGTAGATCAGCGGCGTGATCAGGAAGACCACGAGGAAGATCCCGAACGGGGCGACGAAGACCCAGCCCCAGCGGGCGCGCCGCGAGGCGACGACTCCGGCGCGCGGCTTCTTCGGACGGGTCTCGGCCGGGGTTGCGGTGGCGGCGGGGGCGGGGACGACGAGGTTGGACATGGTGCTCCTTCGAGGAGGGACGGGGCGGCCGCCGCCCTCGCGGACGGCGGCCGCCGATCGTCAACCGACCGTGTAGCCCTGGCCCGCGGCGTACTCGCTGACCGCGGTCTGATAGGTCGAGAGGGCGTCCGCGACGCTCGAGTCACCGCTGTTCACGGCGTTCACCGCCTCGGTGAGCTTGTCGTAGGCGAAGTTCTGGAACGGCGAGACCTGGAAGCCCTGGTACTCCGTGGCGGCGGAGAGGAAGACGTCCTTGTTGATCTGCTGACCGCCGAAGAAGTCGTACTCGAGGTTCGCGAAGTAGTCCGACTCGAGGATCGGCTTCCACAGCGGGAACAGAGCGCCCTTCTCGATGCCGATCTTCCAGGCCTCCTCGGTGCCGAAGATCTCCTTCGCCACCGTCGCGGCCGCTTCCTTGTCCTCGGCCTGGCTGGTCACCGCGAAAGCGGATCCGCCGATGTTGATCTGGGTCGGCTCGGCGCCCTCCCACTGCGGGACCGGGGCGGCGCGCCACACGGCGTCGGTGTCGGCGCCCTCGAAGCCCTTCAGGTAGCCGGGCAGCCAGGCGGCGGCGACGACGGAGGCGTAGGTGCCGTCGACCAGGTGGGTGTTGTAGTCGGTGGTCGAGGCGTCCTCGGTGCCGACCAGGCCCTTCTGCACCAGGTCGCTCCAGTAGTCCATGACCTTCGCGCTGGCCTCGTCGTCGAGGTCCACCGTGACGTCCGTGCCGTCGACGGTGTAGGGCACCGAGCCGGCCTGCGCGAAGAGCGCCTGCTGGTAGGCGCGGCCGTTGCCGGGGAAGTCCGTCATGAGGGTGGTGGAGCCGGCGTCCTTGAGGGCCTGCGCCGCTGCGGCGTACTCCTCCCAGGTCGTCGGGACGGGGATGCCGTACTGGTCGAGGATGTCCTGGCGGTAGAGCATGCCGACGGGTCCGCCGTCGACGGGGATCGCGTAGGTGGCGTCGCCGCTGGAGACGTCGGCCCAGGCGCCCTCGGAGTAGTTGCTCTGCACGTCGCCCGCGCCGTACTCGGTGAGGTCGACGAGCGCGTCCTGCGGGATGTAGCTCTGCACGACCTCGCTCTCGAGCATGACGACGTCGGGTGCGCCCGAGCCGGCCTGCACGGCGGTGGTGAGCTTGGTGTACTCGTCGTTGCCGGCGCCGGCGTTGCTCCAGCAGATCTGGACGTCGTCGTGGCTGTTGTTGAAGAGGTCGACGATCCCCTCGAACTCCGGGTACCAGGCCCACATCGTGACGACCTTGGCGTCCTCGTTCACGATCGTGTTCTCGCAGGTGGCGGCGTCGCTCCCTGCGGAGCAGCCGGTCAGGGCGGCCGCGGAGGCGGCGACGGCCACCCCCGCCGCGAGCATTCTCTTCGTGTGACGCATCATTGCGTGTCCTTTCGGATACGGCCGTCGTCGGCCGGGAAGGGGGGATCGTCCTGGAGCAGGTCGCTTGTACAACGATGGAAAACAACGTTGTAGAAATGATGATGCGGAGTTCGTCGGCGAGTGTCAAGAGCGCGGTCGCCGTCCGCGACGCAACCGTGATCAACGCGCTACGGCGCGGTCGACTCCCGCGACGTCACCGAGAAACCGGCCTCGTGCAACGTCGGCGGCGCGAGGAGCGAACCCTCGATCCGCCCCTTCAGCACCTCGACGGCGGTCCGCGCGATCTCGTCGCGACCCGGATCGATGCTCGACAGGCTCGGGACCGAGTACCGCGATTCGTCGACGTCGTCGAAGCCGATGACCGCGACGTCCCCGGGGATGCTCAGCCCCTGCACCTGCAGCGCGCGGATGGCGCCGAGCCCGAGGGAGTCGTTCAGGGCGAAGACGGCGTCGAAGTCGACCCCGGACTCCAGGACCCTGCACATCGCCGCGTTGCCGTTGGCGCGGTGCCACGGTCCGGAGTAGCTGACGAGGCGCTCGTCGTAGGCGATGCCCGCCGCCTCCAGGGCCTCGCGG
The DNA here is from genome assembly GCF_003751825.1 of Rathayibacter sp. PhB186. NCBI lineage: Bacteria > Bacillati > Actinomycetota > Actinomycetes > Micrococcales > Microbacteriaceae > Rathayibacter > Rathayibacter sp. PhB186. The sequence continues at coordinate 100,239 of NZ_RJKO01000011.1, forward strand.
TACCCCCGCATCCGCAGCGCGGCCGAGCCGACGTCCTCGTTCTCGTGCGCCCCGAGGGCGACGATCCGCCGCCGGCCGGACTCGATCAGGTGGGTCGTCGCGGCGCGGGCGGCGGCGACGTTCTGCATGGTCACGTGGTCGAAGCGCGAGGTGAAGATCCGCTCGCCCAGCAGGACCAGCGGGTAGTCGACCGCGAGCGCCGGCTCATCGGCCATCGCCATCCCCAGAGGGCTGAAGAGCAGTCCGTCCGTGAGCTGGCGCCGCGAGCTGCGCAGGACGTCCCGCTCGCGCTGCGGGTCGCCTCCGGTCTGCTCGATCAGCACGGTCAGACCGCGGTCGTCGGCCGCGCGCATGACGCTGTCGGCGAGCTCGGCGAAGTACGCCAGGCTCAGCTCGGGGAGCGCCAGTCCGATGACGTTCGTCCGCCCCCGCCGGAGACTCCGGGCCGAGAGGTTCGGGATGTACCCCAGCTCGGCGATCGCGGCCTCGACCCGCTCGCGGGTCGCCGGCCGCACGTGCGGGTAGTCGTTGATGACGTTGGAGACGGTCTTGATGGAGACTCCGGAGGCCCGCGCCACGTCGTGCAGAGTGATCGCCATCGATCTCCTTCAGTCGGGACCTGCTGAACATACAACGTTGTAGCCGACTCTAGCGCTCCCCTGAACGGGTGCGCCGGAAGGCGCCGCACCGCCCACGGGCGGGGGCGATCCGGGCGATCGGACGTCCAGCCGGCGCCTCAGAGGAAGTCGTAGTCCAGCTCGCCCCAGAGCTGCCGGGGGTCGGTGTCCCAGACCCCGATCGGCTCCCGGGAGCGCTCGAGCGCGTCGAGCCGGTCGCGCAGGTCGAGCGCGGAGTCGGTGCCGGACCCGGTCCGCTCGCCCCGCAGCAGGAGCGGGACCCCGACGCCGATGGTCAGGACCACCACCGCCGAGGCGTCGGAGGACGCCGCGTCCGCGAGAGTGACGGTGGCCATCCGGCCGCGGTCGGCCAGCGCCACCGAGTAGCGCAGAACGGCGTCCGCGGCCTCGTCCTCGAGGACGATCGCGCCCCCGGCGTACGACAGAGTCTTCATCTCATGCTCCCCTGGTGCTCTCGACGGATGGACGAGGTCCGACATCGGGGACCAGGATGCGGTCCGCTCACCGTACGCCACCCGGCCGCCGCCGCACAGGGTGGCGCCGGAGGAGCGACGCGACCGCACGCCGGCGCCGATCCGCCCTAGCCCCGGACCGGCGCGCATGTTAACGTGAACACCACCCGCCGGCCCCTCTTCGGCGGCCTGATCCCCCTCACCCAGGAAAGGTCTCGACGATGAGACGACGCTCCCCGGAGCCCCCTGCCACCGCGCCCCGGCGCCGTGCCCGGTCCCTCTTCCTCTCCGCACTCGCGTGCACGAGCGTCGCCCTCGGAGGCGCCCTCGTCCCCGTCTCGGCCCAGGCCGTCGACGTGCCCGCACCCACCGCGCACTACGACATGTCGCACGCCGGGTCTGCCCTGCTCGACATCTCGGGCAACGGCCGCAACGCGACGCTGACCGGCCTCACCGACGCCTCCTTCGCGGACGCCGGCGGCGACCAGGTCGCCCGCTTCAAGTCGGACGGCTACGCGAGCCTCCCGAAGGGACTGGTCACCGGCACCGACAACGCCTTCGCCGTCGAGTACACGGTGAAGACGCAGACCACCGCCAACCAGTTCGGCTGGGTGATCGGCGACGGCGTCGGCCCCTGGAACACCACCCAGCTCGGCAACCACGTCTTCGTGAATCCGCGGAACCCCGACGGCTCCCCGAGCGGCCAGGTCCTCGCCGGCATCCGCGTGAAGGACAGCGGCAACGGCGAGACCCGGATGCCCTTCGGCGGCACCCTCAACCCCGGCTTCACCACCCTCACCCTCGTCGGCACCGGCACCGGAGCGAGCACCACGCTCACCCTCTACCGCGACGGCGTGCAGATCTCGACGGTCACCGCCGCGAAGTCGATGGCGAGCATCGTCCCCTCCGGGAGCACACTCGGCTACCTCGGCCGCTCGCTCTACTCCGGCGACCCGCTGCTCACCGCGGACGTCACCGACGTCAAGTTCTGGGACACGGCACTCACCGCCGACCAGGTCGCGTCGAGCATGCCGACCGCCGCCGCGAAGGCCGCCGCGACCTCGGCGCTGCTCCGCCCCGACATCCTGCCCGTGCTCCTGGCCGGCAACCCCTCGCTGACCGCCGTCTCGACGAACCTGACGCTCCCCGCGACCAGCAGCGGCGTCCCGCTCACCTGGACCTCCTCGAACCCCGCGGTCGTCTCCGGCACCGGAGTCGTCTCGCGCTCGATCGCGCAGGACACCCCGGTCACCCTCACCGCGACCACCGGCCAGGGCGCCGTGCTGACCTTCGACGTCGTCGTGCTCGCCCCGAGCATCAACGACGACCTCGACGCGCTGGTGCTCGCCACCCGCACCACCGAGAACCTGCCGCTCGCGGTCACAGGAGCCAAGAACGGCACCGCCATCACCTGGACCTCGTCCGACCCGGCGCTCGTCACCCCGACCAGCGCCTCGTACACCGCCCCGGCGGTCGGCGCGGCCGACCCGTTCCGCGGCGGCGGCGTCGTCACCCGTCCGGCCTACGGCTCGGGCGACGAGCCCGTCACGCTGACCGCGACCGCGACCCTCAACGGCGTCACCGAGACCCGCTCCTTCTCGCTGACGGTGGCCGAGCTCGGCCGCACCGCTCCCGACGCGGGCTACGCCTCGGCGTACTTCAAGTCCGACGGCGACGAGAAGATCTACCAGGCGGCGACGTCCGGCAACGACTTCTTCACCTTCTCGCCGGTCAACGGCGGCAAGGCGGTCATCACCTCGACGACCGACACCAGGGGCCTGCGCGACCCGTTCATCCTCCGCTCGCACAACGGCGACAAGTACTACATGGTCGCCACCGACCTCTGCATCTCCTGCGGCACCGGCTGGGGCGACGCGCAGTCCAAGGGCAGCCTCAAGATCGAGGTCTGGGAGTCGACCGACCTGGTGACGTGGACCCGCACCAACGGCGCCGACACCGGCATCACCGTCAACCAGCCGGCCGCCGGCATGACCTGGGCGCCGGAGGCGTACTGGGACGACGCGCTGCAGTCCTACGTGGTCTTCTTCTCCTCGCGCCTCTACTCCGACGCGACGAAGACCAACAGCGACAAGCTCTACTCCCGCGTCTTCTCGGTGATCACCCGCGACTTCCGCACCTTCACCCAGCCGCCCGCCACCTGGCAGGACACCGGCTACGCGCGGATCGACTCGACGATCACCAAGATCGGCGACTCCTACTACCGCTTCACCAAGAACGAGGAGGGCGGCGCCGCCGGCACCCTCGAGGCCGGGAAGGACATCTTCCTGGAGAAGTCGACGGTGCTCACCGCGCCGACGACCTCCTCGAACTGGAACGCCGACCCGACGAAGACCTGGCAGCTGACCGACACCAACATGACCAAGCTCGAGACCGGTCAGGACGGTGAGGGCCCCGAGATCATCAAGCTGAACGCGGGCGACCCCAACGACACCACCGCGAACGGCGACGGCTACGCCTTCCTCGTCGACAACTACGGCCAGGGCGGCTACAAGGCCTTCGTGACCTCGGGAGCCGCCATCGCCGGCAGCTCGCAGTCGGCCCGCCTGTCGAAGTCGGCCGACTGGAACGTCTCGACCAAGGGCGGCCTCCCGGCCAGCCCGCGGCACGGCGCGTTCGTCAGCGTCCCGCAGACGGTCCTCACCGCGATGAAGAACTGGACCGGCGTCACCGCCGTCGACTCCACCACGACCCTCACCGCCGACGGCCGCACGGTCACGGCGAAGGTCGCGGCGGCCGACAAGGGCGACGTCGCCGGCACCGTCACCTTCACCGGCGGCACCTGGAGCTCGACCGTCGCGCTCTCGGGCGGCTCGGCGAGCGCCGTCGTCCCGGCCGGAGTGAGCGGCGTCACCGCCTCCTACAACGGCTACGCCGACGCGCGGGTGCACACCTCGGCCTCGGCCGCGCTGCCGCTCGACACCCTCGAGCTCGCGCCCGCCGTCTCGACCCGCTGCATCGCCGGCAAGGTCGTGCTCACCGTGACCGTCAAGAACACCGACACCGCAGCGGCCGACATCACCGTCGACTCCGCCTACGGCACGAAGGCGTTCCCGTCGGTCGCCCCGGGCTCCTCCGCCTCGGCCGCCTTCACCACGCGCCTGAAGTCGACCCCCGCCGGCTCCGTCACCGTCACCGGCACCTCCCCGGGCCAGCCCGCCTTCGCCGCCACCCTCCCCTACCCGGCGGCCACCTGCTGACCTCCTGACCCCGAGGCCCCCCTCCCCTCCGCGAGATGCCACTTGTGCACACGACACGCCGTGAAAGGCGAGCACAAGTGGCATCTCGCGGAGGCCGTCAGGGCAGGTCGAGGCGGAAGCCGACGCCGCGGAGGGTGGTGATCGTCACCGCCGCGCCGAGCTTGCGGCGGAGCGCGAAGACGTGGACGTCGAGGGTGCGGGTGGAGCCGAACCAGTTGCAGTCCCAGACCTCGTCGATCAGGGCCTCGCGCGTGAGCACCGCCCCCGGGCGCCGGGCCAGGGCCAGCAGCAGGTCGAACTCCTTGGGTGTCAGAGGGAGCTCGGCACCGTCGAGGTGCACGCGACGGGACGCGGGATCGACGACGACCCGGCCGAGCGACAGGGGCGGCGGCGGGACGGTAGCCGCCGACCGCGCCCCGGCCGCGCCGACCCTCCGGCTCACCGCCCGGATCCGCGCGATCAGCCCTCGGACGCCGAACGGCTTGATCACGCAGTCGTCCGCGCCCACCTCGAGCGCGGCGACGGTGTCGGCCTCGTCGCTCCGCGCGGTGATCACGATGATCGGGACGTCGGCCCTGCGGCGCAGCGTCCGGCAGACGTCGAGCCCGTCCATGTCCGGCAGTCCGAGGTCGAGGAGCACGAGGTCCGGAGGACCGGAGTCGAGCGCCTCCCTGCCCGTCCGCGCCCGGACGACGGCGTAGCCGTACTGCTCGAGCACCGCGGTCACGCAGTCGGCGATCACGGGATCGTCCTCCACTAGCAAGATGAGCACGACTCACTGTGCCACGCCGGGCGGGCGAGCCGCTCCGCTGTCACGGCGTGACGGGCTCCTTCGACGAGTGGTGCTCGATGATCTTCCACTCGCCGTCGATCTCCTCGTAGACGAAGGTGAACCGGGCGTGCACGAGCTCCCCGGTCTCAGCGAGCGCGAAGGTATAAAGGCCGGTGTTCGAGGCGTAGCCGTCGCCGAGGTCACGGACGACGCTCTCGTCGATCGTCCCCGTCGGCCGCTTCTTCAGGAAGGCGTCGAAGTAGCCGATGCGCTCGGCCGAGGTGTCGAGGACCCCGGGTGCGACGGTCGGCAGCAGCACCGCGTCGTCCGCGTACAGCGCGTCCACCTGCGCGGGGTCGCCGGTGGCGAGCGCCGCGTTCCACTCGTCGAACAGCCCCCGCACCTCGGCGTCGGTGGGCGCGGCGACCGCGGCAGCGGCGGTCGCCGTGGACGCGGCCGGCGCGGGAGCGGCGCTGCAGCCGGCGAGCACCAGGAGCAGCGCAGCCGGCGGCGCGAGCACAGCGCCGAGACGGCGGGACGAACGAGCACGAGGAGACGACATGGGATTCCCTTGACGACGAGAGGAGCGGCGGTCCGGCGACGCCGGCACTCCACACTCCGCTCCACCCCGTCAGCGCTCCGTCACCCCTGCATCAAGCGCGCGTCACGATCCCCCCCTCGCCGTTCGGCAGCGTCGGCCCGAGGAGGACGAGGCATGTCGCGCCTCCGCTGCCGCAGGACGCGCAACGACACAGAAGCGGAATCCGATCCCACTACGGTGTGGCAACCCGATCGATCGCGCGAGACGCTGCCGCCGGCCCTCACCGGGCCCGGTCCGCCCGGAGCATCCCGCCCCTCCCACCCAGGAGCAGCCATGCCTCGACGCCTCACCCGACCGACCGCCGTCCTCGCGGCTCTTCTCGCCGTCTGCACCGCCCTTCCCGCGCACGCCGCGACGCCCGGCCCCTCCCCCCTCGACGATCCGCTCGTCGGGGTCAGGATGGAGGAGCTGCGCGTCCTGCCCGCGGACCCGAAGGTCGGACGTCCCGCCGCCGTGTACACGATCGTCGACGACCGGGACATCGCATTCCCGGTGGCGGCGACGCCGCAGCCGGGTGCCGAGGGGTCGGCGTACGACCTGCGGACGGCGACGCCGCTCGCCGCGGTCACCGACGTCGCCAGGGGCCGGACCGCACTCGAGCGCTGCTCGCAGGTGGACGCCGTCCCGGACTCGATCGCGACCGTGTTCGCGAGCCTCTGCCGGGCGGCGAGTGCCGCCGAGATGACCTGGAGGGACGGCAGCTCACTCGGAGTGCCGATCTGGTACGCCCGCGACCTCGACGGGGGTCTGGTCTGCATCACGGGGACGGGAACGGAGTGCCTCACGAGCGAGCCCGGCGTCGATCCGGCGTCGGGTGCCGATCGCTGGCGGGTGTCCGCCGCTCGGTGCAGCTCCGCGGCGGCGGGCTCCCCCCTGCTGCAGGCCTGTGGTCGGCTCCAAGCCGCTCTCGACGACTCCGGCCACTGGATCGCGCAGCGAGCGTACGACCGTCAGCACGCGCGGATGGATCGGCTCTTCTCCCTGGGGCTGAACGACGCGAAGCTCGGAGCGGAGGCGGCGCTCCGCGAGAGGATCGCCGCCTTCGAGCCGCGGATCCACCGCGCGATCGCCGAGCGGAGAAGCGCGTGCCAACCGTTCTGGCTGGCCCTCAGTCTCGGCTTGAGCATGGTCTTCTGCACAGCCGCCGGTCACGATGTGGAGACGCTCGAGGCGGAGCGGAACGCCGTCCGGAACGAGTACGGCGCCCGGGTCGCCGAGGCGCAGGCGGCACTCCGGGCCCGGATGGCGGAGGACTGGCACGAGCTTCACCGCACCTGGGCGGGCGAGGACCCCACCGGCTACGCGGCCCTGCTCCGGGTCGAGAGCAAGGAGCTGTCCGAGTTGAAAGCGTCGGAGGAGGAGTACCGGCGCGCCGCCGACCGTGACGAGGAGACGTTCCGCGAACTGCAGCGGCAGTGGCTCCACGAGCACAGCGCGATCGGGGAGGCGGAGCAGATCCCGCTGATCGGGCCGCTGATCCGGCACATCGAGGAGTACGAGCAGAACCCGAGCGGGACCAACCTCCGCCGCGTGTTCCTCGGAGCACTCGGACCGGCGGGCGAGGCCATCGAGGGCGGGCTGGAGCTCTCCGCCGAGACCGCGCTCAAGACCGGCGAGCAGCGGTTCCTCTCGGACGCGCTGCACGAGATCGGAGGGAAGGACGACTTCGGGACCACGCTCGAGAGCCTCGTCACCGACTTCTCGAAGGACCTCGGCGACGAGGCGGTGGAGGGGGTCCGCGAGAGCGGCCTCTGGAGTGACGCGCCCGGGTCCGACACTCCGCCCGAGTCGCACTACCAGGACTTCGGGCAGCTCCTCGCCCGGGCTTCGCGGATGATCCCGGAGGCGACTCACAAGTGGCTCCTCGCGAACGGGCCGCTCCGCGACGAGCTGGGGCTCGACGGCACGAAGACCTTCCCCGTGGTCGGCGCCACCAGTGCCGATCTGCGCCAGGCCGCCGCGCAGGTCGCCTTCGAGCGCGGGGTGGAGACGGTGTTCACCCATGCGTTCGGCCCGGACTACGAGGAGGTCGCGCGGCAGAACCCCGCGTGGGCGAGCGCGGAGAGCCGGTCGATCACGGCGGAGCTGCTGAAGGTCCTGACGGATTCCGCGTACCTCGAGCAGATCAGTCCGCTCTGGGTCGCCTCCGACACCCTGGGCGACCGGCCCGCCGCCTTCGTCTACGACGACGATCAGAGCGCGATCCTGCTCAACGAGGACCTCGTGAGAATCACCGACGGCTCCGCGAACCCGGACTTCGCCAAGTTCTACCTCGAGGAGCTCGGTCACTCGCTCAACTGGTGGCGTTGCGCCATCTTCGACGTCGAGGTGAAGCGCTGCAAGGGACAGGGCGATGTCGGCGCCCGCTTCCGCGACGCCGTCATGCTGAGCACTGCGCCGTCCGACCCCGGATTCAGCGCCGCGATCGCGAGCCTCCCGGCCCACGACCAGGACAGCTCCGCGACGGTCCTGTTCACCGGCGGCTCGACCGCGCATCTGGAGGGCTGGAGCTCTTACAGCCTCCTCAACTCGCACATCTCCGGGAAGGGCCGCTTCAGCTTCCTCCTGCGGGCCGGGATCGAGCTCTCCTCCGAGTACCCCGGGGTGAGCGACGAGTTCGACCTGGAGATGTCCGTCGGCGCTCCTTCGATGACGAGGAGCGGCAATCCGTGGGTCACCTCTCCGAACGGGCCGTGCGAGGTCCGGCAGCTCGCTCTCAAGGAGGACTGCAACGTCCCCACGATGTCGATCGCGTTCTCCTTCCGCGACTCGATCAACTACTCGGTCCTGGGGGCGCCGAAGGTGAAGGACACGGCGTTTGCGAAGGCGGGGGTCAATCTGTCTCCGGCGCTCGTCCGGAAGCACGGCGTCCGGCTCTACTTCCAGCCGAAGGCCGGAGAGCCCGACGCGTGGCGCTTCCTGCCCGGCCACACGATCTACTTCAAGGAGTTCAGCCTGGCCGGTGACGGCAAGGTCGACGGCACGAAGATGCTCGACACGTTCGCCGGCAAGCGGATGCCGGCCCCGCACCGGCTCGACGTCGCCGGGAAGGCGACCGTCGAGGGCAGCTACATCGTGGAGATCGCCACCCGGGAGAAGTCGGCGCTGGACGCCTGGCTCGCCCTCGACGTCTCGAGTGCGCTGCTCGGCTGCGCCGGCGGCTTCGTCTTCGCGATCGTCGCGGAGCAGGACCCGATCACGGGCTGCCACGTCGGCTCCGATCTCCTCGAGGGGATCGAGACCGCGGCGGAGGCGGCGGACGGGCGGCTCACCAGCTTCCTGACCTCCAACGCCTCCGTCGCCGTGCCCCTCTCCGTGGAGTACAAGGCCACGCGAGCGGCGGGACGCGCCACCGACCTCCCGGCCGACGTACCGCCGCAGTCCGCAGTGGAGATGTGGGAGGTGGGTCCGCCCCCGGCCGCCGCCGCGCACTCCGCCGAGCAGGTCTCCTCCCTGCGGACGAAGGCGAGCACCGCGCTGAAGAAGATGAAGTCGGTGTCCTTCACCGGCCTGGCCGTGTTCCGCCCCCGCATCAGCTGGACGCTCGGGACGCGCACCCTGCACCTCGGCACCCACTCGCTCCCCACCGCGAACCTCATCGAGTAGCCCGGGCCCCCTCCCCCGCCGCGAGATGCCACTTGTGCACGCGACACGCCGTGAGAAGCGTGCACAAGTGGCATCTCGCGGAGGGGGTCAGCTCGTCGGGGTCAGCAGGTCGGCGTGGTGCACGGCCGCCACGTTCGGGTGCGCGCGGAGGCGGTAGCGCAGCGCGTTCTCGCCGTAGGTCTCGAGGATCGGGCTGTTGGTCGGGTCGACCGAGAGGCCGGACTTGAGCTCCTCCGGCAGCGGCAGCGACGGCATGGTCGAGTCGAGCGAGGGGTTGAAGAAGAACGGGATCGAGATCCGGTCGGTGCCGATCAGCGGCGAGATCACCCGGTGCAGCGTCGCCTTGAGGTAGCCGCCGGTGGCCAGCTCGAGCATCTCACCGATGTTGACGACGAACGCCCCGGGCAGCGCCGGCGCCTCGATCCAGGAGCCGTCGTGCTCGACCTGCAGGCCGCCCTTGCCGGGCTCGACCAGCAGCAGGGTCAGCACGCCGCCGTCGCGGTGCGCGCCGACGCCCTGCTTGGGCTCGGGGTCGGAAGTGCCGGGGTAGCGGACGACCTTGACCAGCGAGAACGGCTTCTCGGCGAACGCCTCGTCGAAGACGTCGGCCGGAGCGTCGAGGGCCACGGCCCAGGTGCGCAGCAGGCGGATGGCCACCGCGGCGAGCTCCTCGTGCCAGCGCTCGAAGACGGCGCGGAACTCGGGCAGCGACTCCGGCCAGAGGTTCGGCCCCTCGAGGCGCTGGTAGTCCGGGACGTCGGCGCCGGCCGGCACGGTCTCGCGGTCGATGCCGATGTCGACCTGCTCGCGGTAGTCGACGTCGCCGTTGGTCAGCTCGGCACCGAAGCGGGTGTAGCCGCGGAACTGCGGGCTGGCCGTGTTCTCGATCGCCAGCTTCTCCTCCTCGGAGAGCTCGAAGAAGCGGCGGGAGACGGCGACCACGTCGTCGAGGAGGTCCTGCGGCACGCCGTGGCCGACGAGGTAGAAGAAGCCCACGTCGTGCGTGGTCTCGCGGAGATCGCGGCGGAACGCGGCGGCTTCCTCCTCTCCCTGGTCGAGGCGGGAGAGGTCGAGGATCGGCAGGGAATCGGTCATGGGGAAAGCCTTGCGCAGTTCGCCTTCTCCGCACCGATTGTTACGACAACTAAATGCGAAGACCCAGCCTGCGCCCGGGACCGAGGTCTCCGGACGCAGGCTGGGCCCGCGGACGCCGCCGAGTGTTACGGCGTGGGCATGCCGCCGTTCACGTGCAGCGTCTCGCCGACGACGTAGCTCGACTCGGGCGAGGCGAGGAACACGTAGGCCGGAGCGAGCTCGGAGGGCTGGCCCCAGCGGCCGAGCGGCGTCTGCGAGCCGACCTCGGGCAGCTTCTCCGGCGGCTGGCCGCCGGCGGTCTGCAGCGGGGTCCAGATCGGGCCGGGCGCGACGACGTTCACGCGGATGCCCTTGGGCGCGAGCTGCTGCGAGAGCGCCTTCGAGAACGTGTTGATCGTGGCCTTGGTGGAGGCGTAGTCGACCAGCGTCGGCGACGGCTGGTAGGCCTGGATCGACGAGGTGCTGATGATCGCGGAGCCCGGGGCGAGGTGCGGCACGGCCGCCTTCGTCATCCAGAACATCGCGTAGACGTTGGTCTTGAAGGTCTCGTCGAACTGCTCGTCGGAGATGTCGAGGAAGTCCTCGACCGACTGCTGCTTGCCCGCGTTGTTGACGAGGATGTCGAGGCCGCCGAGGCCCTCGACGGCCTTCGCGACGGCGCCGACGGCGAAGTCGTGGTCGGTGATGTCGCCGGGGATGGCGACGGCGGTGCGGCCGGCCTCCTCGATGAGGGCGACGACCTTCTTCGCGTCGGACTCCTCCTCGGGCAGGTAGACGATCGCGACGTCGGCGCCCTCGCGGGCGTAGGCGATGGCGACGGCCGCGCCGATGCCCGAGTCGCCACCGGTGATGAGCGCCTTGCGGCCCTCGAGGCGGCCGGAGCCGCGGTAGGTCGACTCGCCGCGGTCGGCGAGGTCGTCCATCTTCGAGTCCAGGCCGGAGCCCTCCTGGTACTGCTCCTCGGTGTCGATGTCGGCGAACATCTTCGTGGGGTCTTGGAACGTGTACTGGTCAGTCGTGTTCTCGGAAGTCATGCCTTCGACGCTAGGCGCGTGCACCTCGGCACCGCGCGTGCTTGACAGCGCGCGAGACGCGCGGCAGAGCCGATGCCCAGCCCGCATTCAGGTTCGGCCGCGTCGGCCCGGTCGGAGGGGATGCCCGCCCGCCCGCCTTCCGGGAGAATGGCCGGGTGACCCGCGACGACTCCCCGGCCTTCGACACCACCGCCCCGCTGCCCGGCTGGCAGCACGCCTACTCGGGCAAGGTGCGCGACCTCTACACCCCCGACGACTCCGACCCGGTGCTCGGCGCCGACCGGATGCTCGTCGTCGCGAGCGACCGGGTCAGCGCCTTCGACACGATCCTCGAGCCCGGCATCCCCGGCAAGGGCGAGCTGCTCACCGAGCTGTCGCTGTGGTGGTTCGGCCAGCTGGCCGACGTGCCCAATCACCTGGTCGCGGGCGAGATCCCGGAGCCGGTGCGCGGCCGCGCCATGCTGGTGAAGACGCTCGACATGTTCCCGATCGAGTGCGTCGTCCGCGGCTACCTCTCGGGCAGCGGGTTCAAGGAGTACCGCGCGACCGGCGCCGTCTCCGGCGTCGCCCTCCCCGAGGGGCTCGGCGACGGCGACGTCCTGCCCGAGCCGATCTACACCCCCGCCTGGAAGGCGCCGCAGGGCGAGCACGACGAGAACATCTCGTTCGAGCGCACCGTCGAGCTCGTCGGCGAGGACGCGGCGGAGGCGCTGCGCACCCTCTCGCTGCACGTCTACCGCGAGGCGGCCGCGATCGTGCTGCGCAGCGGCGTCATCCTCGCGGACACCAAGTTCGAGTTCGGCGTCGACCGCGCCACCGGCGTGGTGACGCTCGGCGACGAGGTGCTGACGAGCGACTCCTCGCGCTACTGGGACGCGGTCGAGTACGACGCAGGCGTGCGCGGGCAGTCCTTCGACAAGCAGATCGTCCGGGACTGGCTCGCCGACAACTGGGACGGCCAGGGCGAGCCGCCCCGGCTCCCGCACGAGATCGTCGTCCGGACCGCCGGTCGCTACCGCGAGCTGATCGAGCGCCTCACCCGCTGAGCGCGCGGCCCCGCGGGATGAGGGCAGCGGGATGCAGGGCCGCGGGCTCAGACTGCGGGCTGCGGTCCGCGCTCGAAGATCCCGGAGAGACCCTCGAGGATCGCGGCGAAGCGCACCGACTCGGCGTCGGCGACCGAGTCGGTGAGGGTGCGGACCTCGCCGTAGACCCGCTCGTCGGTCTCGCCGAGCGCCGTCTCGGCCCGGCCGGTCAGGCAGAGGATCCGGCCGCGGCCGTCGGAGGGATCGAGCACGCGGTCCACGTAGCCGGCCCGGGAGAGCCGGTCGACGAGGATCGAGACGGCCGCCGTCGTCAGACCGATCGCCCCGGCCAGATCGACCGCGCGGACGATCTCGTCGCGCCCGGCACCGGCGCCGATCAGACGCAGGGCGGCCAGGTCGGTCGCGCCGATGCCGAGCCGGCGCTCGACGCGCGCGTCGTAGCTCCGCTCCTCGGTCCGCAGCCGGGCCAGCAGTGCGAACAGATCCGGTCGATCGTCCATGGGTCGCCCTCCTGACGGCAGGCGCCCCGATCGGGAACTCGCTCCGACCATGCAACCACTTCTCGGCAGCCCGCGGGCGCCCTCCGGGAAACGCAGCACGCGCTGTCCCGGAAACGCACTGCTCGCCAGGCATTTAGCTAACCGATTTAGTCAATAAAGTACGCTGTTCTGTGGTGCGCCCCCTTCGGTGGACCGGAAACGGCGGAGGAGAGTCGACGATGGGACGCCTGCTGTACGGGGCACCGCCGAGTGCGCACCGGTTCGAGGACCGCACCCTCGCGCACCTGCAGAGCGTGATCACCGCGCGGTTCCGCCGCGGCGAGGGCTTCCTGCTCACCACCGCGGACGACGACGGGCGACTGTCCGAGCTCTGGCTGCACCCCTCCATCGCCACGCGCTACGAGTACGACGCCGAGGGGCAGCACGAGCTCAATCCGCACTGGCTGCGCGCGCTGACCGCGGCCTCGCACGGCCGGATCGGACTGCACGTCGTTGCGGAGCCCGAGAGCGCTCCCGATCCCCGGGCCAGGAGGATCCTCGCGTGAGCGACCACAACGGCACGCTCTTCCGCCGCGGCGGCACCGTCCGCTTCGTCCGCTGGGTGTCCTCGCGCGACGGGGGCTGGGCTCCGGAGATCATCCAGGGGCGCTACCTCGAGCGCGACGACAGCGGCTGGCTCGTCGAGATCGAGGGCACGCCCACCCTGCTGACGAAGGACGACTGGGCCGTCTACCGCTGAGTCCGGCCGCGGTGCCGGACGCCGCGTAGTGTGGCGAGAGTGCCTTCCGTCGCCCGCCGCGGCATCACCTCGGCCCCGTTCCTCCTGACCACCGCCGGCACGACCGCGCTCGTCTTCCTCTGCGCGTTCGAGTCGCTCGCGGTGACGACGATCATGCCGATCATCAGCGCCGACCTCGACGGCCGGGCGCTCTACTCGCTCGCCTTCGCGGCCACGCTCGCTGCGGCCGTCGTCGGCATGGTCACAGCGGGCTCCTCGGCGGACCGCCGGGGACCGACCCCTGCGCTGATCGCGGCGATCCTGCTCTTCACCCTCGGCCTGATCGCGGCCGGGACGGCGACGTCGATGCCGGTCTTCGTCGGCGCGCGGCTGCTGCAGGGCCTCGGCAGCGGAGGGATCACCGTCACGCTCTACGTGCTCGTCGCCCGGGTCTTCCCCGCCGACCTGCATCCCCGGATCTTCGGCGCCTTCGCCGCGGCGTGGGTGGTGCCCTCGCTGGTCGGGCCGCTCGCGGCGGGCCTCGTCGCCGAGCTGACCAGCTGGCACTGGGTGTTCCTCGGCGTCGTGGCACTGGTGGCCGTGGCGAGCGCGGTCATCGCGCCGACGCTCCGCGCGCTCGAGCCGCAGGAGCTGCGGCCCTTCGACCGGAGCGCGATCGGCCGCGTCGTCCGTGCGGTCGTCGTGGCCGCCGCCGTCGTCGTGCTGAGCACGAGCGCCGAGATCGCACCGGAGGCGGCGGGAGTGGTCGCCGCCGTCGCGATCGCGGTGGTGATCCTCGCGGTCCGCGCCCTCCTGCCGGTCGGCACGCTGCGGGCGCGCGGTGTCCTGCCGTCGACGATGCTGCTGCGGGCCCTCGTCGCGGCCGCCTTCTTCGGCACCGAGGTCTACCTCCCGCTGCTGCTCAGCGAGCGGTACGGACTCCCGCCGTGGCTGTCCGGGGTCGCGCTCACCGCCGGCGCCGTCTCCTGGGCGCTGGGCTCGCAGCTGCAGGGCCGACCGGGCACCCGCCTCTCGCACGGCGGCGCGATGCGCCTCGGCACGGGTCTGCTGCTCGCCGGCATCCTCGTCGTGCTGCTGACGGTCGTGCTCGCGCTCTCGCCGATCGTCGCCGGAGTCGGCTGGTTCCTCGCGGGCGGCGGGATGGGCGCGATGTTCCCGCGGATGGGCACGCTGACGCTCGGCCTCTCGGCGCCGGGGCGCGAGGGCTTCAACAGCTCGGCGCTGCAGATCGCCGACTCGACCGGCGGCTCGGTCTCCCTCGCGCTCACCGGGCTGCTGGCCGCCGCGGTCACCGGTCTGCTCGGGAGCGGCGCCGCCGTCTTCACGGCCACCTTCGCCTACGGCGCGCTGATCGCCGTCGCGGCGGTGGCCCTGGCGATCCGGCTCAGCGGGCTCCTCCGGCTCGAGGGCCGGGAGGAGCCCGCCGCACGGGATCGGGCCTAGGCCCGGTGCGGGCGCGGGGTCAGCTGTAGAGCGACTCCGGCACGTCGAGTCCGTAGATCGCGCGACCCGAGCTCCAGATCACCGAGCACGCCGCGCGCAGCAGGTCGGTCTCGTCGGAGCCGGCGTCGACGATCACGACGGAGTCGCCGTCGAGCCGGACCTTCGCCAAGCCCACCGAGTGCGTGCCGTTCCGGGCGACGACGGTCGCCGGGTACGGTGCGTCCAGCTCGCGCAGGTCGGCCAGGATGTAGGTCGGCCGCAGCTTCGGCTCGGCCGCGAGCAGCTGCTTCGCCCGGTCGATGCCGGTCAGGACGAGCACGCTCTCCATGCCGGAGGTGTTCGCCCCGGCGATGTCGGTGTCGAGCCGGTCGCCGATGAACAGCGGATTCGTCGAGCCGAACCGCGCGGTCGCCGCGTCGAAGATCGCGCGCTCCGGCTTGCCTGCGACGACGGGCAGGCGCCCGACCGCGGTGTGCACGGCGGAGACGAGCGTGCCGTTGCCCGGGGCGATGCCGCGGGCGACGGGGATCGTCCAGTCGGTGTTGGTCGCGACCCACGGGATGCCCGTGTGCAGCGCGAACGACGCCTCGGCGAGCTCCGCCCAGCCGACCGACTGCGCGAAGCCCTGGATGACGGCGGCCGGTGAGTCCTCCGCGCTGCGGGTGACGATGAAGCCGGCCCGCTCGACCTCGGTGGTGAGGCCCTCCCCGCCGACGACCAGGACGGTCGAGCCGGCCGGGATCAGATCGGCGAGCAGCACGACGGCCGCCTGCGGCGAGGTGACCACGTCCTCCGGGCGCACGGCGAGGCCGAGGTCGGAGAGGTGGCCGGCCACCGAGACGTCGGTGCGCGAGGCGTTGTTGGTGATGTAGCCGACGCGGACCGTCTCCGCCGCGCGGTTCAGGCTCTCGACGGCGTACGGGATCGCGTCGGCGCCCTTGTAGACGACCCCGTCGAGGTCGGCGAGGACGCAGTCGCGCCCGTCCAGGGGGCTGGGCTCAGGCTTCGGGCTTCGGAACATCGGCGCCGTCCTCCTCGGTGTCGGTGGTGGTGATGGTGTCGGTGTCGTCTTCGGACTCCGCGTCGGTGGACGCCGCGGTGGTCTCGTCCGCGGGCTCCTCGTCGCCGGTCTCCTCGGCGGCGTCCTCCACCGACAGCGCCTCGGGCGTCGAATCGGCGAGGGCCTCCTCGAAGTCCGCATCGGACAGATCGGCGTCGTCGAGCGCGGCCTGGTGCTCGATGGCGTCCACGGCCGTGGTCTCTGCGGGCTCGTCGGAGTCGGCGGTCTCGTCGCCCTCCACCGGTGCGCCGGCGTCGGCGGGCTCGTCGATCTCGAGGGGCTGGTCGATCTCGGGAGCGTCCTGCTCGGCGAGCTCGGCCGAGTCGGGGTCGAGGCTGTCGTCCTCGTCCTCGTCCTCGTCGTCGATGCCGAGCGAGTCGTCCAGGTCGCTCGCGGCGTCGGCCTCGGGGGGCGCGTCGGCCTCGGGGGCTGCGTCGGTCTCGGGGGCCGCGTCGGCGGCGACCAGGCCCGAGAGCTCGGCGCGGGTGGCGGGCACGTACTCGCCCTCCTCCTCGACGACCTCGATCGTCTCGTCGTCGCCGCCGCCCTCGGCCGCGAAGACGGCGCGCGCGGCGATGTCCGCGCGGCGCTGCCACTCGGCGGCCTCCTCGGCGCGGCCGACCTCCTCGAGGACGAGCGCGTACGCGGCGAAGAGGTCGGGACTGTAGGAGAAGGCGCGGTCGGGGTCGAGCTGCGGGATCTCGAGCTCCATCAGCGCCAGCTCGCCCTGACCGAGGTCGAGGCGCGCGCCGGACATCGCGATCGCGAGCGAGACCTGGGCACCGGGGCTCAGCGTACTGCGGTCCACGGAGCGGCCGAGCTCGAGCGCCTTGTCGGGCCGCCCCACTCCGCGCTCGCTGTCGACCATCAGGGGGACCTGCTCGTCCGAGCCGGAGATCCGGCGGTAGGTGCGCAGCTCGCGCAGCGCGAGCGCGAAGTCACCGGTCGCGTAGGCCGAGATGGCCAGCGACTCGCGGACGACCGCGATCCGGCCGGCCCGGCGCGCGGCCGACAGCACGTGCCGGTGCGCGAGGTCGGGGTCCTCCTCGAGGAGGCGGCCGGCCATCACCAGGTGGCGCGCGACCCACTCCGCATTGTCCTTCGACAGCGTGCGCAGCTCGTTGCGGGCGACCTTGTCGAGATCCTTCGCCTGGACGTCGTCCGGCAGATCGGGATCGTCGTGCCGAGGGCGCACCGACTGGAGGGAGCGACGCTCGCGCTCCTCCTCGGTGAGCTCCGGCTCCTCGCGCGGAGCGCCGCGGCCGGCGTACCCGCCGCCGAACCCGCCACGGCCCCCCGCGCGATCGCCACCGCCCCGACGGTCGTCGAAGCGCCCGCCACGCGAGTCACCGTCCCGACGCGGACGAGAGTCTCCGTCACGCGAGGGACGGGAGTCACCCTCACGGCGAGGGCGGGAATCGCCATCACGAGACGGACGGACGTCGCCCTCACGACGCGGACGGGAGTCGCCACCACGAGAAGGACGGAAGTCGCCCTCACGACGAGGACGGGAGTCACCGTCACGCGAGGGACGGAAGTCGCCCTCACGACGCGGACGGGAATCACCGTCACGAGAGGGACGTGCCTCGCCGTAGCGGGGACGAGAGTCGCCATCACGCGAGGGACGGAAGTCGCCCTCACGACGCGGACGAGAGTCACCATCACGAGAAGGACGGGAATCGCCCTCACGACGCGGACGGGAATCACCGTCATGAGAAGGACGGGAATCGCCGTACCGGGGACGAGAGTCACCGTCACGCGAGGGACGGGACTCACCATCGCGGCGGGGGCGGGAGTCACCATCACGAGAAGGACGGACGTCGCCCTCACGACGCGGACGGGAGTCGCCACCACGAGAAGGACGGAAGTCGCCCTCACGACGCGGACGGGAATCACCCTCACGGGAAGGACGCGCATCGCCGTCACGGCGAGGGCGGGAGTCGGCGTCACGAGAGGGACGGAAGTCGCCCTCACGACGCGGACGGGAATCACCGTCACGGGAAGGACGGGAGTCGCCGGCCCGAGGAGGGCGGGCGTCACCGTCGCGGCGCGGACGGGAGTCGCCGCCGGAGTACGGACGAGAGTCGCCGTCCCGCCGCGGCCGGGAGTCTCCGCCACGGTCCGGACGGCCGGCTCCGTCACGGCGCGGAGCGTCCGAGCGCGCTCCGGAGTCGTTCGCGCGGTACGGACGGGAGTCTCCACCGCGAGCGGGCCGCTCGCCGTCTCGAGCTCCGCCTCGCGGGGAGGAGGAGCGGTCGCCGCCGGCAGCGCGGGGCGGGCGCTCGTCGCGCCGGTCCTGTCCGCGGTCGTTGCGGTCGGATGCTGCGTCGTCCATGCGTTCCTCGCCTGTCGTGGTGGAGCTCTGTGGAGTTGACCCGTCCGTGAGGACGGGGATCGGCGGCCCGTGAGCCGCCCGCCACCACCCTAACCCGCACCATGGCTGATGCCACGGGGGTCGAGGTGCTGGGTCTTCCGGTTCCGTCTGCGGAACCTCTGGTTAAACAGCGATGGCCACCCATTTCTGGGTGGCCATCGTGAATTGGTGTCCGGCGGTGTCCTACTCTCCCACAGGGTCCCCCCTGCAGTACCATCGGCGCTGA
>NZ_RJKO01000012.1:0-104235 GCF_003751825.1 Rathayibacter sp. PhB186
CGACCCCTCCATCGTCCAACCACAACGAGCCAGCCACAAGATCCTTTCCCCGCCCTGCGCTGGCGCCGAAGGCGCCCCCTCCGCTCGATACGCCCGCGCAGCGGGCTACTCGATCAGCATGGAACGCCGCAGCAGCATGCTGGTCGAGTAGGCGCCGGAGGCGGCGCATCGAGACCCCGGCTCAGGACTCCGGGACCTCGATGCGGGGGAAGAGCGGGGCGAGGGTGCCGACGGTGGTGCCGACGGGCAGCTGTCCCCACTCCCCCGCCGCGCGCAGCGGCTGGGCGGTGAGGGCGCCGAGCGCGTCCTGCACGCCGAGCGCCTCCCAGAGCGCCGTGGTCGCGCGGGGCACGACCGGCGAGAGCAGCACCGCCAGGGCGCGCAGCCCCTCCGACGCCGTGTAGAGCACGGTGCCGAGGCGCTCGCGCTCGTCCTTCTTGGCCAGGGCCCACGGCTCCTGCTCGGTGATGTAGCCGTTGAGCTCGTCGACGATCGTCCAGACGGCGGTGATCGCGTCGTGGATCGCGAGGGTCTCGATCGAGCGGTCGGCCGCGGCCGCCGCCTCCGCGACCGTCGCCTGCACGCGCTCCTCCGCCTCGGTCAGTGCCGAGGGCTCGGGCACGACGCCGTCGTAGTAACGGTGCAGCATCGCGATGACCCGCGAGGCGAGGTTCCCGAAGCCGTTCGCGAGCTCGGCCTGGTACCGCGCCGCGAGGTCCTCCCAGGAGAAGGAGCCGTCCTGGCCGAAGGTGATCGCCCTCATGAAGTAGTAGCGGAACGCGTCCGAGCCGAAGGTGTCGGTGATCTGCTCCGGCGCGATGCCGGTCAGCTTCGACTTCGACATCTTCTCGCCGCCGACCAGCAGCCAGCCGTGGCCGAAGACCTGCTTGGGCACGTCGAGCCCGGCGGCCATCAGCATCGCGGGCCAGATCACCGCGTGGAAGCGGAGGATGTCCTTGCCGACGATGTGGGTCGCCGGCCAGCGGCGCTCGAACTCCGCCTCGTCCTGGCCGTAGCCCACGGCGGTGATGTAGTTGAGCAGTGCGTCGAACCAGACGTAGACGACGTGCGAGTCGTCCCAGGGCACCTTGACGCCCCAGTCGAAGCTCGAGCGCGAGATCGAGAGATCGGCGAGGCCCTGGCGCACGAAGCTGACGACCTCGTTGCGCGCCGACTCGGGCTGCACGAAGTCGGGGCGCTCCTCGTAGAGCGCGAGCAGTCGCTCGGTGTACTCGCTCATCTTGAAGAAGTAGTTCTTCTCCTTGAGCAGCTCGACCGGCTTGGAGTGGATCTTGCAGACGTACTGGCCCTCGTACTCGCCGGTCCCCTCGTCGAGGTCGGAGAGCTGCTTGTACTCCTCGCAGCCCACGCAGTAGTAGCCCTCGTACTCGCCGGTGTAGATCGCGTCCTCGTCGTAGAGCTTCTGCAGGAACTTCTGCACGTTGACCTCGTGGCGCTGCTCCGTGGTCCGGATGAAGTCGTCGTTGGCGATGTCGATCGTCGACAGCAGCGGCTTCCACGAGTTCTGCACGAGCCGGTCGGCCCACTCCTGCGGGGTCGTCCCGTTCGCGGTGGCGGTGCGCAGGATCTTCTGGCCGTGCTCGTCGGTCCCGGTCAGCAGCCAGGTGTCGTCGCCCGCCTGGCGGTGCCAGCGGGTGAGGACGTCGGCGGCGACCTCGGTGTACGCGTGCCCGATGTGGGGGACGTCGTTCACGTAGAAGATCGGGGTCGTGAGATAGAAGGAGGCGCCGTCGGACATGGCGACCATCCTAGGGTTCGCCGCCGGGGCCTCCCGCTGTGTGACGGAGCGGTGCCGGACGCGACCCGGGCCGGGGCTCAGCCGCGACGGGACGCGAGGGCCGCCTCGTACAGCGCGCGCTTGGAGAGGCCGGTGATCTCCGCGACCTCGGCCGACGCCTCCTTGAGCCGCGCGCCGGCCGCGACACGCTCGAGCACGTCGGCGAGCCCGTCCTCGAGGGAGGACTCGCGCTCGGGAGCGCCCTCGACCACCAGGCAGATCTCGCCGCGGAGGCCGTCGGCCGCCCACTCGGCGAGCTCGGCCGCGGTGCCGCGGCGGACCTCCTCGAACATCTTGGTCAGCTCGCGGCAGACCACGACCCGCCGCTCGGGGCCCATCGCCTCGACGAGATCGGCCAGGGAGTCGCCGATGCGGTGCGGCGACTCGAAGAAGACCATCGTCCGGCGCTCGTCGACGAGCGAGCGGAACAGCGTGACCCGCTCGCCGTGCTTGCGCGGCAGGAAGCCCTCGAAGCTGAAGCGGTCGGTCGGCAGACCGGAGACGGCGAGCGCCATCAGCACGGCCGACGGGCCGGGCAGAGCGGTCACGCGGACACCGGCGGCGACGGCGGTCTCGACGAGGTGGTAGCCCGGGTCCGAGACGGTCGGCATGCCGGCGTCGCTGAGGACGAGAAGGTCCTCCTCGCGGGCGAGCTCGACCAGCTCGGCGGAGCGCTCGCGCTCGTTGTGGTCGTGCAGGGCGTAGAGCTGCGGGCGGTTCTCGATCCCGAGGGCGCGGAGCAGCTGGATGGTGACGCGGGTGTCCTCGGCGGCGATGTACCGGGTGCTCTCGAGCGCCTCGACGAGCCTCCGCGTCGCGTCGCCGAGATTGCCGATGGGCGTGCCGGCCAGGATGATCATCCGTCCATCCTCCCAGTCGGCGCGCGTCGGCGGCCGAACACGGCCCGGCGGCGGATCCGCGCGCCGTTAGCATGGCCGGGTGACGGACCGACCGCAGCGCGACTTCGACGACCTGCTCCTCGACTCCGCGGGGGCCTCGCGCGCCGTGCCGGTCGGGCCCGCGGACGGGAGCACCGCCGAGAGCACCGCCCGCGGCACTGCCGCGAGCACCGCCGAGAGCACCCCGCCGGCGCGCGTGCGCGAGAGCGCGCCGGACCTGCCCCGCGGCTCCTGGTTCGACGACGTGCACGACCGCCTCGTCGCGACCACCGCGCGCCGCCGGCTCTGGGAGCTGGGGCTGCCGATCCTCGTCGTCGTGGTCGCCGCCGTGCTCCGCCTCTGGAACCTCGGGCACCCGCGCTCGCTGGTCTTCGACGAGACCTTCTACGTCAAGGACGCCTGGACCCTCTGGAACCTCGGCTTCGAGGGCGCCTGGCCGGAGAACCCCGACCCGGGCTTCGCCACCGGCGCCGTCGACGTCTTCACCGGAGCGCCGTCCTTCGTGGTGCACCCGCCGCTGGGCAAGTGGATCATCGGGCTCGGGATGGGCCTGCTCGGCGCGGACGACAGCGTCGGCTGGCGCCTCGCCACCGCGATCGTCGGCATCCTCGCGGTCGCCCTCGTGATCGTGATCGGGAAGCTGCTCTTCCGCTCCACCTTCCTCGCCTCGCTCGCCGGCCTGCTGCTCGCGATCGACGGCCACGCGATCGTGATGTCGCGGGTCTCGCTGCTCGACGGCATCCTGATGTTCGTCGCCCTCTGCGGTGTCGCCGCGATCCTGCTCGACCGGCGCTGGGCCGAGGAGCGGATGGCCGTGAAGGTCGCCGCGGGCGACCTGCCGAGCTGGGGACCGGTGCTCTGGTGGCGGCCCTGGCTGCTGACCGCCGGTCTGATCTTCGGCCTCGCGGCGGGAGTGAAGTGGACGGGCATCTACTTCCTCGCCGCCTACGGCGTCTACGCGGTCGTCGTCGATGCGCTGCTGCGCCGGCGCGCGGGCGTGCCGTTCTGGGTCAGCGGCGCGATCCTCAAGCAGGGGCCGGTCACCTTCCTCCTGGTCGTGCCGATCGCGCTGATCGCCTACCTCGGCACCTGGCTCGGCTGGCTGCGCACCTCGGGCGGCTGGGCGCGGCAGTGGGCGACGGAGGCCCCGGGCAACGCCTGGACCGGCGCGCTCGCCTGGGTGCCGGACTGGGCGCAGAGCCTCTGGCACTACCACGTGCAGATGTACGACTACTCGATCAATCTGCGCGCCACGCACCCCTACGAGGCGAACCCGCTGACCTGGCTGCTGATGCTGCGGCCGACGAGCATGTACTTCGTCGACCAGGCGACCGGGGTCGACGGCTGCGCGGCGGTGCGCTGCGACGAGGCGATCACCTCGGTCGCGAATCCGCTGATCTGGTACGCCGGCGTGCTCGCGCTGGTCTACCTGCTCTACCGGCTCGCCCGCTACCGGGAGTGGCGCGCCGGCTTCGTGCTGATGGGCATCGTCGCCGGGTACCTGCCCTGGATGCTGTACCTGGACCGCACCGTCTTCCAGTTCTACTGCGTCGTCTTCGAGCCGTACATGATGCTGGCGCTCGCCCTGACGGCGGGGGTGGTGATCGGCAAGCGCGGTGACGAGCGCGGCAGACGCACGCGCGGCATCGTGATCGTGCTGATCTTCGTGGTGCTCGCGGCGGCCCTGACCGCGTACTTCTACCCGCTCTGGACCGGGCAGCAGACGTCGTTCTCGTTCTGGCAGGCGCACATGTGGTTGCCCTCGTGGGTCTGATCGCCCGGATCGGGCCCGGGCTCGCGGCCTGCGCGGCAGCGGCGGTCCTGGCGTTCGCGGTGCACCTGGCGATCCCCGCCGTGCCGATGCTGACGGCCGCCGTGGCGCTCGGCATCCTGGTCGCGCAGCTGCCGGCGGCCCGCCCGCTGCTCAGCGGCCGGCTGGCCCCGGGGCTCAAGTTCTCCTCGCGCACGCTGATGCGCGCCGGCATCGTCCTGCTGGGGCTCAAGCTCTCGCTCGTCGACATCGCTTCGCTCGGCTGGGGCGCGATCCTGATCGTCGTCGCGATCGTGCTCGCGACCTTCGGGCTGACCTACGGACTCGGGCGCGCACTGCGCCTGCCCGGCCGCGAGCCGCTGCTGCTGGCCGCGGGCTTCTCGATCTGCGGGGCCTCGGCGGTCGGCGCGATGGCCGGGGCGACCCGGGCGAAGGAGGAGGAGCAGGCGGTACCGGTCGCGCTGGTCACCCTCTGCGGCACCCTCGCGATCGCGGTGCTGCCGGCGCTGCGCTACCCGCTCGGGCTCACGGACGTGCAGTTCGGGCACTGGGTCGGCGCGTCGGTCCACGACGTCGGCCAGGTGGTGGCGACGGCGCAGGTCGCGGGGGCGTCGGCCCTCGCGATCGCGGTGGTCGTGAAGCTGACCCGCGTGGTGATGCTGGCGCCGATGGTGGCGGTCGCCGCTGCCGTGACGCGACGCGGCGGAGACGAGGGCGGACCGCGCCCCGCCATCGTGCCGCTGTTCGTGGTCGGCTTCCTCGCGGCGGTGCTGCTGCGGACGCTCCTGCCGCTGCCGGAGAGCGTGCTGGTCGCGGCGGACACGGCGCAGACCTGGCTGCTGGCGGCGGCGCTCTTCGCGCTCGGGAGCGGTGTGCGGCTGCGGGCGCTGCTGACGACCGGCTGGCGGGCGCTGGTCGTCGCGCTCGCCTCGTGGTTCGCGATCGCGGTGATGTCGCTGGCGGCGGTGCACGCGACGCTCTGACGCTCGTCGAGGCGCGACGCTTCGAGTGCTCGGAGCCTGGGACTGTTACGGGATGCGTCGCTCCGGCGGCCCGGTGTCGGCGGCGCCCGCTAGCGTCGATCGCATGGCAGATCGCGAGTACGGCTTCAAGACGCGGGCAATCCACGCCGGCAACATCCCCGACCCGGTGACGGGCGCGCGAGCGCTGCCGATCTACCAGACGAGCGCGTTCGTCTTCGACGACACCTCCGACGCGGCGGCCCGGTTCGCGCTGCAGAAGTACGGGAACATCTACTCCCGGCTCTCCAACCCCACCGTCGCCTCGTTCGAGGAGCGGGTCGCGAGCCTCGAGGGCGGCCTCGGCGCCGTCGCGACCGCCTCCGGCCTGTCGGCGCAGTTCATCACCTTCGCGGCGCTGGTCGGCGCGGGCGACCACGTCGTCTCCTCCGCCAACCTCTACGGCGGCTCGATCACCCAGCTCGACGTGACACTGCGGCGCTTCGGCGTCGAGACCACCTTCGTGCAGTCGAGCGACCCGGCCGACTACGCCGCCGCGATCACCGAGAAGACCAAGGTGCTCTACGCCGAGACGATCGCGAACCCCTCCGGCGAGATCGCCGACATCGAGGGCCTGGCCGCCGTCGCGCACGCCGCCGGCATCCCGCTGATCATCGACTCGACCGTCGCGACGCCGTACCTCGTCCGCCCGATCGAGTGGGGCGCCGACATCGTCATCCACTCGGCCACCAAGTTCCTCGGCGGGCACGGCACCACGCTCGGCGGCGTCGTCGTCGAATCGGGGCGCTTCCACTACTCGCAGGAGAAGTTCCCGCTGCTGCACGACGCCGTCGCGTCCTACGGCGGTCTCTCCTGGGACGGCAACTTCGGCGAGTACGGCTTCCTCACGCGCCTCCGCGCCGAGCAGCTGCGCGACATCGGCCCGGTCCTCGCCCCGCACTCGGCCTTCCTGCTCGCGCAGGGCGTCGAGACGCTGCCCTACCGGATCCAGGCGCACGTCGACAACGCCCGCCGCGTCGCGGAGTGGCTCGACGCCGACCCGCGGATCGAGGAGGTCTACTGGGCCGGCCTGCCCGCGCACCCGCACCACGAGCGCGCGCAGAAGTACCTGCCCAAGGGCCCCGGCTCGGTCTTCAGCTTCGTGGTCAAGGGCGGCCGCGCCGTCGGCCAGACCTTCATCGAGTCGGTCGACCTCGCCAGCCACCTCGCCAACATCGGCGACGCGAAGACGCTGGTGATCCACCCCGCCTCGACGACGCACGCGCAGCTCACCGAGCAGCAGCTGCTGCACGCCGGGGTGCTGCCGGGCCTCGTCCGGCTCTCGGTCGGCATCGAGGACGCGGACGACATCATCTACGACCTCGATCAGGCGCTCACCCGCGCGGTCGAGGAGCACGGCACGCCGGACGCACCGACCGAGTTGCCGCCGGACGACGTCTCGGTGACCATCGACTCCCCGACCGTGGAGGTCTGACCATGAGCGACACCGCCACCGCTGCCGACACCGCCGCGACCACCGAGGCCGACGACACCGTCGTCGCGCACCTGTCCAACGGGCTCAGCTGCTCCGTGCCGACGAACTCGCCGCTGGCGAAGCTGCTCAAGTCGCAGCGCACCTGGGTCGGGCCGGACGCGAAGAAGCGGCTGGACATCCTCCGCCGCGCGAAGACCGTCGCGATCGTCGGCGCCTCGCCGAACCCGGCGCGCTCCTCCTACTTCGTGTCGACCTACCTGCAGCAGTCGAGCGACTACGAGCTGTACTTCGTGAACCCGAACGCGAAGGAGATCCTGGGGCAGCCGGTCTACAAGAGCCTCGCCGACCTCCCTGTGGTGCCGGACATCGTCGACGTGTTCCGCAAGGCCAGCGACATCCCCTCGGTCATCGACGACGTCGTGGCCATCGGCGCGCCGACGGTCTGGGTGCAGCTCGGCATCTGGAACCAGGAGGCCGCCGAGTACGGCGAGTCGAAGGGCCTCACCGTGGTGATGGACCGCTGCCTCAAGGTCGAGCACGCCCGCTTCCACGGCGGCCTGCACCTCCTCGGCTTCGACACCGGCCAGATCACCTCCCGCAAGACCCTGCGCTGACGCCGCCCCTCCCTCCTCCGCGAGATGCCACTTGTGCACGCTTTCCACGGCGTGTCGCGCGCACAAGTGGCATCTCGCGGAGGGGGTCAGTCGCCCTTCACGTTGACGAGCTGGCGGAGGGTGTGCCGGATCTCGACGAGGTCGGCCGAATCGGCCATCACCCGGTCGATCGGCTTGTAGGCCGCCGGGATCTCGTCGAGGAACGCGTCGGTGTCGCGGTACTCGATGCCGGCCATCGCCTCGCGCAGCTGCTCGCGGCTGAAGGTCTTCCGCGCCGCCGACCGGGAGTACTCGCGGCCGGCGCCGTGCGGCGACGAGTTCAGCGACATCGCGTCACCGCGCCCCACCACCACGTACGAGGCGGTCCCCATCGAGCCGGGGATGCGCCCCGGCCGTCCGGTGTCGGCCTGGATCGCGCCCTTCCGGCTCACCCAGACGTCGCGGCCGAAGTGGCGCTCCTTCTCGGTGAAGTTGTGGTGGCAGTTGATCCGCTCCCGCTCCTGGACCGCGACGCCGCTCCACTCGGCGAGCTGGCGGATGACCCGGTCCATCATCTCCTCGCGGTTGAGCAGGGCGAACCGCTGCGCCCACCGCAGCTCGGCGACGTAGCGGTCGAACGGCTCCGTCCCCTCGACCAGATAGGCGAGGTCGGGGTGCGGCAGCGCGATCCAGTGCCGCTCGCAGTACTCGCGGGCGACCCGGATGTGCGCCGTCGCGATCCTGTTGCCCACGCCCCGCGAGCCGGAGTGCAGGAACAGCCAGACCGCGTCCGTCTCGTCGACGCTCACCTCGATGAAGTGGTTGCCGCTGCCGAGCGAGCCGACCTGCAGCCGCCAGTGCTTCGCGGAGCGCGCCGGATCGAAGCCGGCCTCGGCGGCGAGCGCCTCCAGCTCGGCCACCCGCGGCTCGGCGGTCGCGACGACCTTCCGGTTCGCAGCTCCCGCCGACAGCGGCACCGCCCGCTCGATCTGCCGCCGCAGCTCGCCCAGGTCGCGGCCGGCGAGGTCGCTCCGGGAGAACTGCGTGCGCACGGCGATCATGCCGCAGCCGATGTCGACGCCCACGGCCGCCGGGATGAGCGCGCCGAGGGTCGGGATGACCGAGCCGACCGTCGCTCCGAGTCCGAGGTGGGCGTCGGGCATCAGCGCCAGGTGGGGGTGGATGAACGGCATCTCCGACGCGGTGAGCGCCTGCTGCCGCGCGTTGTCGTCCAGGATGCTCGCCCAGGAGACGAGCCGCTCCGTGATTCTCTGCATGGTCCTTCCTCTCGTGAAGGCCCGGCGGTCGCCGGGATCGGGGTGGGACGCGCTCGGGGCGGCGGGATGCCGCGAGCCGACCACGAGGCCCCTCCCCTGCAGAGGAGTGCCGACGCACGAGGGCCCCGAGACGCCGTCGTCCGGGAGCCCGCGGCGGATGCCTAGGGGTGCCGGACGACGCCGGGCTGGAGGTTCGCGAGATCGCGCTTCGAGCGTTCGAGCTCGACCGCGCCGACGAGGGCGCGGGGGCGATCGGCGACGAGCAGCTCGTCACGGGTCGATCGATTCGCGGTCACGGGCTGCTCCTTCCGGGCGTCGGGGGTGCGCACTCCGGTGGCGTGCCCGCCGAAGCTAGCAGTGCTGCTGGTGCCGTGCAACCCGGGCGTGTCGCGCGGCACGGGACGTCGGAGCACATCGGCGAAGGATCCTCCTGCCGTCCAGTGAGCACCTCCCCCTCGAGTCGGAGTCTCCTCCGCATCGCGTGGGCGCTCTCTGGGCGACCCCTCCGTGTCCCCGGATCCGTGACAGCGACAGGAGTAGGCAGGACGGGCAAGGGAGAAGCGAACTCCGCCGATCGTGACAACGAATCCGGCCGCCCGGCGGCCACGAAGAGGTGTACGAAACGATGAGAACCACCCGTCCCACTCCAGTCGCCCAGCGCCCGAGGCGCCTCCTGATCGCAGGGCTCGCCTGCGGCGCCCTCGCCCTCGGGTCGGTCGCCACGGCCCCGGCCGTCTTCGCGGCCGAGGCGCCGGTCAGCGCCGCTGCCGCGTCCGCCGCCGCCTGGCCCGTCGTCGCCGAGGGCGAGAACAGCGCCAACGCCCGCACGGTGCAGCACCTGCTGAACGCCGCCGGCGCCTCCGTGGACGCCGACGGCGTCTTCGGCCCCGCCACCGCCGCCTCGGTGACCTCCTTCCAGAGCGCGCGCGGCCTCTCCGCCGACGGCATCGTCGGCGCGCAGACCTGGGCCGCCCTGATCACGACGGTGTCCTCCGGCGACTCCGGCGAGGCGGTCAGCGCGCTCCAGGTGCAGCTGAACAAGGTCGGAGCGAGTCTCACGGTCGACGGTGCGTTCGGCGCCGCGACCCTCGCCGCCGTGAAGAGCGTCCAGTCGGCGGCCGGGCTGACCGTCGACGGCGTCGTCGGTCCGCAGACCTGGCAGTCGCTGGTCGGCGCCGGCTCGGGCACCACGCCCGACCCGGGCCAGCCGGGCGAGACCTTCGCGACCCTCAGCGAGGAGCAGCTCGCGAACATCCGCACGATCATCGCGGAGGGCAAGACCGCCGGCGTCCCCGAGTACGGCTGGGTCGTCGCCATCGCCACGGCGATGCAGGAGTCGCGACTGCGGAACCTCTCCGGTGGCGACCGCGACTCGGTCGGCCTGTTCCAGCAGCGCCCGTCGGCGGGCTGGGGCGACGCGGCCGATCTCGTCGACCCGGTCTACGCCTCGAGGGCGTTCTACGGGGCGGCGAACAGCCCCACCACGAACACCGGCCTGACGGACATCGCCGGCTGGGAGTCGATGTCGGTGACCGAGGCGGCGCAGGCCGTGCAGGTCTCCGCCTACCCGGACGCCTACGCGCAGTGGGAGACCCTGGCGCGCGAGGCCGTCGAGAGCGAGGGATGAGGATCATGAGCACCACGGACATCAGAACGACAGAGATCAGCACGCCGACGATCAGCACGACCGCCGCCACCACGATCCCCGAGACCCGGCGCGCACGGAGTCTCGGCGCCCGCGCCCTCGCGGTCGTCACCGCCCTGCTGCTCGCCTTCGGCGTCAGCGTCGGGACCGCGACCAGCGCTCAGGCGGCCGACTGGCCCGTCCTCTCCTCCGGCTCGACCGGCGAGGACGTGACCACCGCGCAGTACCTGCTCCGCTCCTCCGGCCAGTCGCTCGCGGTCGACGGCGCGTTCGGCGCCGGCACGCAGTCGGCGGTCACCTCCTTCCAGTCCGGCGCGGGTCTCGCTGCCGACGGCGTGATCGGTGCGGCCACCTGGGGTGCCCTGACGGTGACCGTGCAGAGCGGCGCCTCCGGAGACGCCGTCAGCGCCGTCCAGACGCAGCTGAACGCGAACGGCGCGTCCGTCGCGGTCGACGGCGCGTTCGGCGCGGCGACCACCGCCGCGGTGCAGAGCTTCCAGGGCAGTGCCGGACTGACCGCCGACGGCATCGTCGGACCGGCCACCTGGAAGGCGCTCGTCGCCGGGACCGGTGGCGGCACGACGCCTCCCCCGTCGGGCGACGCCGCCGCGACCGCGCAGGCGATCCTCGACAACCCGGGGATCGAGCTCTACGAGCTGGGCTCGGACGCCGCCTCCACCTCGCTCGCGAACATCCGCGACACGGCCGCCGGCCAGCCGGCGAAGACGAGCCCCGAGGGCGACGCCGGAGTGACCTCGGTCGCGCTGAACCCGGCCATGCTCGACGCGCTGCTGAAGCTGAACACGCAGTACGGCCACACCCTGCGGGTCACCTCCATCGCGGGTGAAGACCACTCCACCGGCTCCGGCCACTACACCGGCGATGCGGTCGACATCGACCTGATCGACGGCGTGCGGGTCTACGAGGGCGCCGACCACCAGGCGATCCAGAACGCCTGCGCCGAGATGGGCGCGACGCTCACGCTCGGCCCCGGCGACGCGGGCCACTCGGACCACGTGCACTGCGAGTTCTGACCCTCGGGACCTCGGTCCGGGTACTCGGAACAACAGGGGGCGGGCGCTCGATCGGGCGCCCGCCCCCTTCCGCGCGCGAGGCGTAGTCTCGGGAGATGAGTGCATACGTCTCCGCCTTCGACCTGTTCAGCGTGGGGATCGGCCCCTCCAGCTCGCACACGGTCGGTCCGATGCGGGCGGCCCTGGCCCTCGGCGAGCGGCTGCGGGACGCCGGGCTGCTCGACCGGGTGAGCCGCGTGGTCTGCACGCTCTACGGCTCGCTCGGCTCCACGGGCATCGGCCATGGGACGCCGGACGCGATCGTCGCCGGGCTGTCCGGGCTGCACCCGGAGACCTGCGACCCCGAGGAGGTCCGCGGAGCGTGGCGGCGGCTCGACGAGGACGGCGCGATCGCGCTCGCGGGCGAGGCGCGCCTGCCGATGACGCGCGACGACATCGCCTTCGAGCCGCGCACCCGGCTCCCCGAGCACCCCAACGCCCTGACGTTCAGCGTCTGGCTCGGCGACGCGGCGCTGCCCGAGTGGGAGGAGACCTACTACTCGATCGGCGGCGGCTTCATCCGCCGGGCCGGCGAGCGCGCCGAGCTGGCCTCGCTCGCTCCGCACCCCTACCCCTTCGTCTCCGCGCTCGACCTGCTCGCGACCTGCGACCGGACCCGCTCGAGCATCGACGAGATCGCCGCCGCGAACGAGCGGGCGCTGCACCCCGGCCTCGACGTCGACGCGCGGCTGGACGCGATCTGGGACGCGATGGCCGCCTGCGTCGAGCACGGCCTGGCGACCGAGGGCGTCCTGCCGGGAGGTCTGGGCGTGCAGCGCCGCGCCTCCGTCCTGCGCGGCAGGCTCGAGGCCTTCGAGGACGACCCGCTGGACCGCGCGCGGGCGACCTCGGTGGAGTGGCTGCACGCGTTCGCGCTCGCAGTGAACGAGGAGAACGCGGCCGGCGGACGCGTCGTCACGGCGCCGACGAACGGGGCGGCGGGCATCATCCCGGCCGTCGCGCACCACTACCTCCGCTTCGTGCCCGGGGCGGACCGCGCGGGCATCCGGCGGTTCCTGCTCACCGCGACGGCGATCGGCTCGCTCTGCAAGACCAACGCGTCGATCTCGGGTGCCGAGGCCGGCTGCCAGGGCGAGGTCGGCTCGGCCTGCGCGATGGCGGCGGGCGCGCTGTGCGCGGTACTCGGCGGGACCCCGCGGCAGGTGGAGAACGCGGCCGAGATCGCGATGGAGCACCACCTCGGGCTGACCTGCGACCCCGTCGGCGGGCTGGTGCAGATCCCGTGCATCGAGCGCAACGCGATCGCGGCCTCGACGGCGGTCAGCGCGGCGCGGCTGGCGCTGCACGGCGACGGGACGCACCGGGTCTCGCTCGACACCGTGATCGAGACGATGCGCCAGACGGGCATCGACATGTCCTCGAAGTACAAGGAGACCAGCGAGGGCGGCCTCGCGGTCAACGTCATCGAGTGCTGAGGGCGGCGGTCGGTACCGCAGGAGGGACGGCCGCGCCGAGCGGACTGTGACGCCGGATGAACCACGATGACGCACCGGCCTGCGGAGCGTCGGGGGTCGCGCCTAGCGTGGTGCGAGTGAGCAGCACTGCAGCCCCCTACCTCGCCCGGCCGATCGTCTCGACCCAGTGGCTGGCCGACCAGCTCGGCCGCGAGCACCTCGTCGTGGTCGACGCGAGCGTCCTGCTGGTGACCGGCTTCGACGGCCGGCCCGGCTACCTCGGCGGCGACGAGCAGTACCTCCTCGAGGGCCACGTGCCCGGTGCGGTCTTCGGCGACCTGCTCGCGCAGCTCTCGGATCCGGAGGCGGCCCTCCCCTTCACCCGGCTCGACCCCGAGCGCTTCGCCGCGGCGACGGCCGCCCTCGGCATCGACGACGACTCGGTGGTCGTCGTCTACGACTCCGCGGTGGGCCAGTGGGCGTCGCGCCTGTGGTGGCTCCTGCGCGCCGCCGGGCACGACGCGGTCGCGGTGCTCGACGGCGGACTCAGCGCCTGGCGGCGGGAGGAGCGCCCGATCGAGACCGGTCACGTCGAGCCGCGGGCCGCCGCGGGCATCACCGTCCGCCCCGAGCGCCCGCTCTGGATCGACAAGGCCGGCGTCGAGCGCGTCGTCCGCGGCGAGGAGCCGGGCGCCCTGATCTGCGCCGTGCCGCCGAAGGAGTTCACCGGCGAGCAGGGGCGCCGGCCGCGCCTCGGCCACCTCCCCGGCTCGGTCAGCGTCCCGGCCGTCCGGCTGGTCGACCGCGAGGACAACACGCTCCTCCCGCCGGAGCGGCTGCGGGCGCTCTTCGGCGAGACGCTCCGGGCCGAGCGGATCGTCCTCTACTGCGCGGGCGGGA
Source organism: Rathayibacter sp. PhB186 (assembly GCF_003751825.1). Lineage (NCBI taxonomy): Bacteria > Bacillati > Actinomycetota > Actinomycetes > Micrococcales > Microbacteriaceae > Rathayibacter > Rathayibacter sp. PhB186. Next base: position 13,826 of record NZ_RJKO01000012.1, read on the forward strand.
TCGCCGCGACGGCCGACGCGCTCGCGCTCGCCGTCCTCGGCGTCGACACCGCGGTCGTCTACGACGGCTCGCTCAACGAGTGGGCCGCCGATCCCGACGCCCCGCTCGTCGTCACGGCTGCGTGAGCAGCTCCTCAGGCAGCTCCGTCGTCGGCAGCGCGCAGACGAAGGCCTCGCAGGAGTAGGCCGTCGGCAGACCGTCGCGCGACGTCCGGCCCTCGAAGAGCTCGAAGCCGGCGCGGGCCCACTCCGCCGCCGCGTCGTCGCTCACCACCGCGAGCACGCCCAGCCCGGTCTCCCGGGCGCCGCGCTGCAGCGGTGCCCGTGTGCCGTCGTCCGGGACGACGACGACCAGCTGCGTGACCGGCTGCGCGAGGCGCCCGGCGAGCGCGAGCACCCCGCCGAATCCCATCGGCTGCCCGAGTGCCCCCGGCCCGATGCCCGCGACCACGGCCTCCGCCGCCTCCCGGTAGCGCCGCTCCCCCGTCAGGAGGTACAGCACATGCGCCGCGTCGGCCGCCGCCGAGAGGCCCGAGGGGTAGGCGCCCTCGGACGGGTCCGCCGCCAGCAGCAGCCCACGCGCGGTGAGCGCCGGGTCCCCACCGCCGGGCAGCGCGAACGGCGGCCAGGACGCGGCCGCGTCCAGCGCCCCGTCGATCAGCGTCCGGGCGACGACCGCGGAGCGGGGCGTCCCCTCGGCGAGCGCCAGCTGCAGCAGCCCGCCGGCGAGCATGCCGAGATCCTCCAGCGCCGGGCGCGCGGCGGAGACGGAGTCGCCGAGCGAGGCGCGGACGCCGACGCGCCCGTCGACGAGGTGCCGCTCCAGGAGGAGATCGGCGGCGGCACGCGCGGCAGCGATCCAGTCCTCCCGGCCCAGGGCTCGCCCGGCTCGCGCGAGCGCTCCGATCGCCAGCCCGTTCCAGCCGGTGACGACCTTCTCGTCGAGCGCGGGGGGCGCCAGATCCGTGCGGTCCTCGGCGAGGTAGTAGCCGCCCTCCGAGCGCTGCCCGTCGATGACGCTCTCGGAGTCCTGCGCGCTGGCGAAGCCGCCGCTCGGCCGCCGCAGCGTCGCGAGCAGGAACGACGCGACGCCCTCCGCCACCCCGGCGAGCGCCTCCCGGTCGACGCCGTCGCGCCCGAGCAGCACCGCCGCGACGTCGAGCAACTGCGCGTTGTCGTAGAGCATCCGCTCGTAGTGCGGATCGCTCCAGTCCTGGCGGGTGGCGTAGCGGAAGAAGCCGCCGTCGCGATCCCTCAGCGGCGAGCCCGCCAGCGTCAGCAGCGTCCGCTCGGCCAACTCCGCGCCGTCGTCCCGCGACGCCAGGAACCCGAGCACCGGCGCCACCGGGAACTTCGGCGCCCCGCCGAAACCGCCGTGCACCCGGTCCTCCTCGGCCGCGAGCGCCCCGACGGCCGCCGCGAGCGTCGCGTCGTCCGGGAGCGCGTCTCCCGACGGCACCACCGCGGTCGCCTCCCGCAGCGCGGTGCTGAGCGACCCCGCCGTCGCCTGCACCTCGTCGCGCCGCAGCCGCCACGCCTCCGACACCGCGTCGAGCACGTCCGAGAACGCCGGCACCCCGCCGACGGCCCGCGGCGGGAAGTACGTCCCCGCGTAGAAGGTCTCCCCGGCCGGAGTCGTGAACACCGTCAGCGGCCAGCCCAGATTCCGCGTGAACGCGCTCGCCGCCGTCAGATACGCGGTGTCGACGTCCGGATGCTCCTCCCGGTCCACCTTGACCGCCACGAACCCGTCGTTCAGCCGCGCCGCCAGCACCGGGTCCGAGAACGACTCCCGCGCCATCACATGGCACCAGTGGCAGGTCGCGTACCCGATCGACACCAGCACCGGCACGTCCCGGCGCACCGCCTCCGCGAACGCCTCCTCCCCCCACGGCCACCAGTCGACGGGGTTGTCCGCATGCGAGCGGAGGTACGGGCTGACACTGGAGCGGAGTCGTTCGGCCATGCCCTCCACGCTAGACGCGCCGCCCGCCGCCGCCCGAGGCGTTGACAGCCGCCCCCACGCTCGCCGCTCCCCCGGTGGACACCCGCTCCGCGGGGCCCCCTGCTGATCGAGTAGCCCGCGCAGCGGGCGTATCGAGATCCACCACCGCCCGAAGCCGAGCCTGCAGACCCACCCCGCTGACGCCGACAGGTCTCGATACGCCCCTCCGGGGCTACTCGACCAGCATGATCTGCTGACTTCATGTCGATCGAGTAGCCCGCGCAGCGGGCGTATCGAGATCCACCACCGTCAGGAGATGAGTCTGCAGACCCGCCCTGCTGACGGCGGTGGGTCTCGATACGCCCCTCCGGGGCTACTCGACCAGCATGGAAGGACGCCCCGGCACGCCGTGCGCTGGACGGCAGGTTCCTGAGAAGGTCGAGTCTCGTCCCGAAGGGATGGACGCCTCCCCTCGGCGCCCACCCTCGCCTCCGGCGGGGTGGACGCGGTGCCTCGTCGCGGCTCCTGGCTCGGGCCTGGCGGGCGCGCCGCAGGCGCGCGGGAAGGAGCCGCGACGGGGCACCGCGTCCGCCCCACCCGCCAGCACCCCAAACGCCGAAGGACGCCTCAGCGCTCGAAGAACCAGCCGGTCGGCCGCTGCGGCCCCGGCGACCCGCCGCCGCTCGCCCGCCGGCCGAAGACCAGGTACGCGATGCTCCCCGCGAACGGGAGGATCACGATCAGTGCCACCCAGCCGACCTTCGCGACCTTCGACAGCCGCCCGTTCGCCAGCACGCCCCGGATCGCGAGGATCAGCAGGACGATGTTGAGGATCACGAGGAGGGACTGCGTGTTCACACTCGGCTCTCTGCTCGGCCCGCACGGCGCGGGTGGCCGCCCGCGGGATTCCGCCGGGAGACCTGGGCATCATGTCACGGCGCCGTAGGATGGAGGGCTCATGTCAGACGTCCTCAGCATCCGGTATCCTCCCGAACTCCCCGTCTCGGCGCGCAGGGACGACATCGCCGCCGCCATCCGCGACCACCAGGTCGTGATCGTCGCCGGCGCCACCGGCTCCGGCAAGACGACGCAGCTGCCCAAGATCTGCCTCGAGCTCGGCCGCGAGAGCATCGCGCACACCCAGCCCCGCCGCATCGCCGCCCGCACCATCGCCGAGCGCATCGCGGAGGAGCTCGACGACGAGGTCGGCGGGATCGTCGGCTACCAGGTCCGCTTCACCGACAAGGCGAGCGCGTCGACCCGGATCAAGCTGATGACCGACGGCATCCTGCTCAACGAGATGAACCACGACCGGATGCTCAGCCGGTACGACACGATCATCATCGACGAGGCGCACGAGCGCAGCCTCAACATCGACTTCCTGCTCGGCTATCTGCACCGGCTGCTGCCCCGCCGCCCGGATCTCAAGCTGATCATCACCTCCGCCACGATCGACCCGCAGAGCTTCGCCGAGCACTTCCGCGACGCCGCCGGCGAGCCCGCCCCGATCATCGAGGTCTCCGGCCGCACCTACCCCGTCGAGATCCGCTACCGCCCGCTCGTCGCCGAGGAGCCCGAGGAGGAGGACGACACCGACGTCCCCGACGCCACGAGCGGCAGCCGCGATCTGATGACCGGCATCGCCGACGCGCTGGCCGAGCTGGCGCGCGAGGACCAGGGCGACGTCCTCGTCTTCCTCTCCGGCGAGAACGAGATCCGCGACGCCGAGGACGCCATCCGCGGCCGGAACCTCCCCGGCACCGAGGTCCTCCCCCTCTACGGCCGGCTGTCGGCCGCCGATCAGCACCGCGTCTTCGAGCGCGGCCGCACGCCGGGCGTCCGGCGCCGGGTGGTGCTCGCGACCAACGTCGCCGAGACCAGCCTCACCGTGCCCGGCATCCGCTACGTGATCGACGGCGGCACCGCTCGCATCTCGCGCTACAGCGCCCGCTCGAAGGTGCAGCGCCTGCCGATCGAGGCGATCTCGCAGGCGTCGGCCAACCAGCGCTCCGGCCGCTCCGGCCGCACCAGCGCGGGCATCGCGATCCGGCTCTACTCGGAGGAGGACTTCGAGCGCCGCCCCGAGTTCACCGATCCGGAGATCCTGCGCACCGGCCTCGCCGCCGTCATCCTGCAGATGATCTCGCTCGGCCTCGGCGACATCGCCGGCTTCCCGTTCCTCACCCCGCCCGACTCCCGCGGCATCAAGGACGGCCTCGACCTCCTCACCGAGCTCGGCGCCCTCCGCTCCCACGCCACCCCCGCCGACTCCCCCTCGCGAGATGCCACTTATGAGGGCGACACGCCGAAGAAACCCGTCACAAGTGGCATCTCGCGGGGGGCCGACACGGCGCCTCAGCTGACGAGGATCGGGCGGGACCTCGCGCGGCTGCCGATCGACCCGCGCTTCGGGCGGATGGTGATCGAGTCACGCAAGCACGACGTCAGCCGCGAGGTGATGGCGATCGTCGCCGGGCTGACGATCCAGGACGTCCGGGAGCGCCCGCTCGAGCGCCGCGCGCAGGCCGACCAGCAGCACGCCCGCTTCGTCGACCCCACCAGCGACTTCCTGACCCTGCTCAACCTCTGGAACTACGTGGAGGAGAAGCAGGCCGAGCTCTCCTCCAGCGCCTTCCGCCGGCTCTGCAAGGCCGAGTACCTCAACTACCTCCGCGTGCGAGAGTGGCAGGACGTCTTCCGCCAGCTCCGCCAGCTGGCTCGGCCGCTCAAGCTCGAGCTGGGCGAGCCGAAGGTCGACCCGGACGGGATCCACCGGAGCCTGCTCGCCGGCCTGCTCTCGCACCTGGGCATCAAGGACACCACCTCGCAGCAGGCGCAGCGCGCGGCGAAGAACCGCGAGCGCCAGAGCGTCCAGTACGTCGGCGCCCGCAACGCGAAGTTCTCGATCTTCCCCGGCAGCGCGCTGGCGAAGAAGCAGCCCGACGCCCTGATGAGCGCCGAGCTGGTCGAGACCAGCAAGCTGTTCGCCCGCTCCAACGCCGCGATCGATCCGGCCTGGGCCGAGGCGATCGCCGGCGACCTCGTGAAGCGGCAGTTCAGCGAGCCGCACTGGGAGAAGGCTCAGGGCGCGGCCGTCGCCTACGAGAAGGTCACGCTGTACGGCGTGCCGATCATCGCGCGGCGCCGGGTGCAGTTCTCCCGGATCGACGCCGGCTACGCCCGCGAGCTCTTCATCCGGCACGCCCTCGTCGAGGGCGAGTGGGACGCGCGGCACGCCTTCGACCGGAAGAACCGGGCCCTGCGCGCCGAGCTCGAGCGCCTCGAGGAGCGCACCCGCCGCCGCGACCTGCTCGTCGACGACGAGGCCGTCTTCGACTTCTACGATCGCCGCGTCCCGCGCGACATCACCTCGGTGCGCTCCTTCGACTCCTGGTGGCGCACCGCGCAGCACGACGAGCCCGACCTGCTGACCATGACGCAGGAGACCCTCCTGCCCGAGGACGCGGAGCAGATCGACGAGACCGCGTTCCCGACCCAGTGGCGCCAGGCCGACCAGCGCTTCCGGCTCTCCTACCGGTTCGAGCCGGGCACGGAGGAGGACGGCGTCACCGTGCACGTGCCGCTCGCGCTGCTGCCGCGCGTCACACCGCTCGGCTTCGACTGGCTGGTGCCGGGGCTCCGCGCCGAGCTCGTCACCGCGATGATCAAGGCGCTGCCCAAGCACCTGCGCCGGAACGTCGTGCCCGCGAACGACTGGGCGCGCAAGCTCACCGCCGCGCTCCCCCAGGACGTGCCGAACCCGCCGACGGAGTCGTTCGCCGCGACCCTCGCCGGGGCGATCCGCCGCGAGGCCGGCGTCGTGATCGACGCCTCCGACTTCGACCTCGAGCGCATCCCCGCGCACCTCCGGGTCACCTTCGCGATCGCCGACGAGCGCGGCCGGACCGTCGCCGCCGGCAAGGAGCTCGCGCCTCTGGCCGAGCGCCTGCGCGGCCGGGTCCGCGACGAGGTCGCCCGGGTCGTCGAGGCGCGCGTGCCCGACGCCCTCGAGCGCCGCGGCATCAAGACGTGGGACATGGCGGAGCTCCCCCGTGTCACCGACACCCGCCAGGGCGGCAACACGATCCGCGCCTACCCGGCACTGATCGACGACGGCGACTCCGTCTCGATCCGCCTGCTCGCGACCGCGGAGGACCAGGCGCGCGAGCACCCGCGCGGCGTCCGCCGCCTGCTGCTGCTCGCGACGCCCAGCCCGGTCGCCTACGTGCAGCAGTACCTGACCGCCAACGAGAAGCTCGTGCTCGCGCAGAGCCCGTACCAGAACACGACGGCGCTGTTCGGCGACTGCCTGCTCGCCTGCGTCGACGCGGTGCTCTGGCGGATGAAGCCGGACGGCATGCTCTTCCTTCGCGCCGAGTTCGACGCGGTGCGCGACCGGGTCTCGGGCAGCGTGATGGACTCGATGTTCGAGACCGTGAAGACCGTCACCACGATCCTCACCACGGCGCGCGGCGTCGAGAAGGCGCTCAAGGCCTCGACGAGCATGGCGCTGCTCCCCGCGCTGACCGACGCCCGCGAGCAGCTGACCGGGCTCGTGCACCCCGGCTTCGTCTCGGCGACCGGCCTCGAGCGGCTGCGGCACCTGCCCCGCTACCTCGGCGGCATCACCGAGCGCTTCGGCAAGATCGGCGAGAACGTCGGCCGCGACCGGGTCTGGCTGAACGAGGTGCAGGCGGCGCAGGAGCTCTACCGCTCCGCGGGCGGCACGATCCCGCTGCCGCCGCACGCTCCGGAGCGATTAGCGCGCGCGCGCTGGCTGATCGAGGAGCTGCGGATCAGCTTCTTCGCGCAGAGCCTGGGCACCGTCGAGAGCGTGTCGCTGCAGCGGATCCGGAAGGTCCTCGCGGGCTGACCGGGGCCGCCGGCGGCCGGTTCGGCGGACGACGCCGGCGGGCCTCCGCGGGCCGCTAGTGTCGTCCGGTGGGCAGCTACACCGAACTCCTGAGAACCCCCGGCGTGGGTCGCATCATCGCGGCCCAGCTCACCGCGCGCTTCCCGTTCGGGATGCTCTCACTCGCCTTCCTGCTGCACGTGGAGCGCGTGCACGACTCCTACGCCGCGGCCGGCCTGGTGCTCGGCTCGATGTCGATCGGCCAGGCGATCGCCGGCCCGCTGACCAGCCGCCTGATGGGGCGGCTCGGAATGCGGCGGGTGCTCACCGCCACCCTCATCGTCTGCGCGGCCGCGATCATCGCGATGGCGCTGCTGCCGCTGGAGATCTGGCAGTTCGTCGTCATCGGCTTCGTCGCGGGCCTCAGCATGCCGCCCGTGCAGCCGGCGGTCCGGACGATCTACCCGAAGATGGTGCCCAGCTCGCAGCTGACCCCGCTCTTCTCCCTCGACGCCTCGGCGCAGGAGATCATCTGGGTGCTCGGCCCGGTGCTGACGACGTTCGTCTCGATCCAGATCTCGACCGTCGCGGGCATCCTCACCGCCGCGTTCTTCCTCGTCGGCGGCGGCATCTGGTTCATCGCCTCGCCCGAGGTCGGCCGGGTGCGCATCCCGCGCTCGCGTCGGAAGCTCGGCGCCGTGCTGACCAAGCCGCCGGTGCTTCTCGCGACCGTCGTCGGCTTCCTGCTGGTCGGCGCCTGCGCCGCGGTCGAGGCCGGCGTCGTGGCGGTCTTCGGCGAGGGCGGCGTGGAGTCGGGCGTCGTCCTGGCGGTCTTCGCGGCGGGCTCGCTCGTCGGCGGGCTCACCCTCGGCCACATCCCGATCAGCCGCTGGGCGACCGCGCGGCGGATGCTGATCGTCACCGTCGGCATGGGCCTCGCGGCGTTCTCGACCGATTTCTGGTGGCTCTCGATCACGCTGTTCCTGGCCGGCGTCGGCATCGCGCCGGCCCTGGCCGCGCTCTTCACGATCACGGCCGCGAGCGTGAAGTTCTCGGACACGGCGGAGGCCTACGGCTGGGTCGGCACCGGGCAGCTGATCGGCGCGGCGCTCGGCTCGGCGATCGCGGGCGTGCAGATCGACCGATCCGGCCCGACGGCCGCGATCGTGGTCGCCGCGGTGTTCGCCTTCGTCGGCTTCGTCGTCCCGGCGCTCGGCCGCCGCTTCCACCCGGACCTCCGCGGCCGCGACGCGAGCCCGCTGCCGGACACCGAGCCGGTGGAGCTGCCGACCTGAGTCGGCGTCCTATGACGCCCTTGCGCGGAGGCGTCTCCCACTCGGCTCGGACCCCGCTCCCTTGAGGCTCCCAGGCGCGCCCCCCTAGTGTGGGGCTCGCACGGGACGGAGGGGCTGCCGATGGCACTGCGCGACGACGCGGAGGAACTCGTCCGCCAGCATCAGCGCGAGGCGGAGGAGGCACACGTCCTCGACCCCTGGGCCGACCCCGAGACGCCCGAGTGGGCCGGGGAGCTGGCCGCGGCGCTCTGGCAGGGCTCGTTCCGCCCCAGCCCCGTCTACTACCGCGCGGAGGACCCCTCGCACGCCTGGCGCGGACCGCATCCGATCCGGGTGCACCACCTCGGCTTCGGCTGGCAGATCACGGCCCGGCGACTGCGGGCCGGCGCGATCGTGCCGAGCACCGTCGTCCTGCTCGAGACGGGCACGCTCTGGCTCGGTCTCGGGCCCGCTCGCCGACCGGGCCGCGGACTGCGCGCCCTCGGGGAGCAGGGCCTCGTCGACGGCCTCCAGCCCGGACACGACGACTACTTCGCCGTCCGCCGCTTCGTGCACACCAGCCAGGCCGCGCGCGACGACCGCCGCCTCCTCTTCGGCGTCGCCGGCCTCGCCGCCCTGATCGAGGACACCGTCCGCGTCGGCCCGCACGGCGAGCTGCACTGGCACCTCTGACCCCTCCCGCGAGATGCCACTTGTGACCGGCTTTCGCGGCGTGTCGTGCGCACAAGTGGCATCTCGCGGAGGGGGAAGAATGGGGGGATGAGCGTTCCCCTTCTCCCCCTCAACGACGGGCGGGCGATCCCGCAGGTCGGGCTCGGCGTCTACAAGATCGGCGACGACGAGGCGGCCCGCACGGTCGCCACGGCGCTCGAGGCCGGCTACCGGCACATCGACACGGCGACCCTCTACGGCAACGAGCGCGGCGTCGGCGAGGGGATCCGCGCCAGCGGCCTCCCCCGGGAGCAGGTCTTCGTCACCACCAAGGTCTGGAACGACGACCACGGCTTCGACGAGACGCTCGAGGCCTTCGACCGCAGCCTCGAGTTGCTCGGCACCGACTACGTCGACCTCTACCTCGTGCACTGGCCGATCCCCTCGCGCGACCGCTACGTCGACACCTACCGCGCGCTGGAGCGGATCCGCCAGGAGGGCAGGGCGCGCTCGATCGGCGTGTCCAACTTCGCGATCGAGCACCTCGAGCGGCTGCTCGGCGAGACCGAGGTCGTGCCCGCGATCAATCAGGTCGAGCTGCACCCGCGGCTCCCCCAGGACGAGCTGCGCGCCTTCGACGCCGCGCACGGCATCGTGACGCAGGCCTGGTCGCCGCTGGCCCGCGGTCGCCTGCTGGACGAGCCCGTGCTCGCGTCGATCGCCGCGAAGCACGGCGTCTCGCCCGCGCAGGTCGTGCTCCGCTGGCACGTGCAGCTCGGAGTCGTCGTGATCCCGAAGTCGGTGACGCCCGCGCGGATCCGGGAGAACCTCGACGTGTTCGGGTTCGCCCTCGACGCGGAGGATCTGGCAGGAATCGGTGCACTGGCGTCCGGCGAGCGCACCGGCCGCGACCCGAGCCTCGACTGACGCGCCCTAGCCTGGCGGCATGACGACGCGAGCCCCGGAGACGAGAACCGCCCTCCTCCTGCACGGACTCGGCGGCGCGTCCGGCACCTGGTGGCGGGTCGCCGAGGCGCTGACCGGTGCCGGCTGGAGCGTGACGGCACCGGATCTGCGCGGGCACGGTGCGGGCGCCCGCGGCGGGTCGTCCCGGCACGACGACTACGCCGACGACGTGCTCGCCCTGCGCGCTCCGTCCGGCACCTGGGACCTCGTGGTCGGCCACTCCCTCGGCGGAGCGGTGGCGGTGCGGGCGGCGGCGCGCGACACCGGCTGGGCCGCCCGGCTGGTGCTGCTCGACCCGGTGCTGCAGCTGCCGGCCGAGTCGCGGGCGGAGGTCCGCGCGGAGGAGCTCGCCGCCCTCGCCGTCACCGCGGACGAGCTCGCCGCCGCCGAGCCGCGCTGGGACGAGCGCGACCGCGCGGAGAAGCTCCGCGCCGCGCACGCCGCCGATCCGGCCGCCGTCGCCGCGACCGTCGACGACAACGACCCCTGGGACCTGCTCGCCGACGTCCCGGCCCTTCGCACGCCCGCGCTCGTGCTCGCGGGCGACCCGCAGGTGTTCACGTTCTTCCCGCCGTCCCTCGCCGCACAGGTCCTCCGCGCGAACCCGCGCGTCCGCTATGCGGTGGTCGCCGGAGCCGGTCACAGCCCGCACCGCGACCGGCCCGCGGAGACGATCGCGATGCTCCGCGAGTGGGCCGAGAGCGACGCGACGGCCTGAGACGCCCTCCGGCCGCGGCCGGCGCTCCGTGTTTCCACCGGGTGACAAGTGCCGCGAAGGGGTGTCATTCGCGCGCGACCTGTGAATACGCTCGCAGAGGGCACCGCCGCTTCTCAGCACAGCGAGGGCGACGGAGGCCGTCGGTCCGACGGCCGCCGCCCTCGACGAAAGGGACCACCTGTGGCTACCACCACTGAAGACACCTCCGGCGCACGACGTCGGCGTCCACTCCTCGGCTCGGCCGCGATGATCGGCGCCGGCGCGCTGGTCGCCGGCTTCGCCTTCGCTCCCGCGGCGAACGCCGTCGAGCCCGTCGACTTCGCCGATGCGGTGACCGTCGACGGCATCATGAACCACCTCGAGGCCTTCCAGGCGATCGCGGACGCCAACGACGGCAACCGCGCGATCGGCACCGAGGGCTACGAGCAGAGCGGCCAGTACGTCGAGGCCGTGCTGAAGGCCGCCGGCTACACCACCGAGCGCCAGGACTTCACCACCACCACCCAGACGATCGACGAGTTCTCGCTGACCACGACCCCCGCGGTCGAGGGCATCCCGATGTCGTTCACCCCCTCCACCCCCGAGGGCGGCGTCACGGGCGAGCTGATCCAGCCGGTCGACCCGCTGGGCTGCGACGCCGACGCCTGGGCCGGACTCGACGCGACCGGCAAGGTCGCCCTGGTCAGCCGCGGCACCTGCAGCTTCTCGGAGAAGTCGGCCGCCGCCGGCGCCGCCGGGGCCTCCGCCGTGATCATCTACAACAACGCTCCCGGTGAGGCGCTCAACGGCACGCTCGGCGCGCCCGACGACAGCTACATCCCGTCGGTCGGCGTGACGCTCGAGGAGGGCCAGTCGCTGATCGCGGCGCTGCCCAGCACGGCGACGCTGGTGATCGAGCAGACGACCACCGACACTGACACCTTCAACATCATCACCGAGACGCCCGGCGGCGACCACGACAACGTGGTCATGCTCGGCGCGCACCTCGACGGCGTGCCCGAGGGCCCCGGCATCAACGACAACGGCTCGGGATCGGCGACGCTCCTCGAGACCGCCGTCCAGCTCGCGGACGCGGGCGAGACCACCAACGCCGTGCGCTTCGCCTGGTGGGGCGCCGAGGAGGTCGGGCTCGTCGGCTCGTACACCTACGTCGACTCGCTCTCGGAGGAGGAGGCCGGCGACATCGCGACCTACCTGAACTTCGACATGGTCGCCTCGCCGAACTACGTCGTCTCGGTCTACGACGCGAACGAGTCCACCTACGAGGCCCCGGTCGAGGTGCCCGCGGGCTCCATCGCCACCGAGAAGGCGTTCACGGACTACTTCGACTCGATCGACCAGCCCTGGATCGACACCGCGTTCGACGGCCGGAGCGACTACGACGGCTTCATCTCCGCCGGCATCCCGGCCTCGGGCCTGTTCACGGGAGCGGACGACATCAAGACCGAGGAGGAGGCCGCGCTCTTCGGCGGCACCGTCGGCATCGCGCACGACCCGAACTACCACTCGGCCGGCGACGACCTGGCGAACATCAACCAGGAGGCGCTGGGCATCACCTCGAAGGCGATCGCCTTCGTGACCGCCTCCTTCGCCGAGGACACCTCCGCGATCGACGCCGAGAAGGACCCGACCACGCCGGAGCCGGAGCCCACCACCCCGCCGTTCGTGCTTCCCACCAAGGAGCAGGTGCTCGGGCTGATCGCCGCCGGCCTCTCGCCGCGCGAAATCGCCGCCGAGCTCGGCATCACCGAGGCGATCGCGCGTCCCTACGTGCAGCAGATCATCGACCGCTACGGCATCACCGACCGGGCGAGCGCTGAGCGCCTGATCCGCGAGTACCTCGCCGACCGCGGCGTGCTCATCGGCGCGTAGTCACCGCACCACCCGAGGCGTCCCGCTCCGGTCGACGCGTCCCGCTCCGGCAGGACGCCTCGACGGGGGCGGGACGCCTCACTCGTTCGCGGCGGGCCGCCGCCGACCCGGACCGCTCGCACTGAACGACGGATGTCGTTGATAGCCTCGCGAGCGATGGAGCCTTCCTGGATCGTCGTCGTGGCCGCGGGCGAGCGGACCGGCGAGCCCGCCGTCCGGCCGCGGCGCGTGTTCGCCGGCGTGATCGCCGTCGCCCTGCTCCTGATCCTCGGCATCAGCGCCCTCGACGTTCAGGCTGCGCGGACGCTCGCGGAGTCCGAGGCCGTCGCCGACGCCTCCGACACCGCCGATCTCCTCGCGGAGGTGATCGTCGAGCCGGCTCTCGCGGACGCCGTGCTCACCGGCGACCCGGCGGCGCTGGAGCTCGTCGACCGCGAGGTCCGGGCGCACGTGCTCGACGACTCCCTGGTGCGCGTGAAGCTCTGGGACCGCTCGGGCCGCATCCTCTACTCCGACGACCGGCGCCTGGAGGGGCGGACCTTCACCCTGGACGAGGACGATCTGGAGGCCTTCGCCGACGTCGCTGTGCACGCCGAGGTCTCCGACCTGCAGGCCCCGGAGAACGTGTACGAGCGCGACAGCGGACGCCTCCTCGAGGCCTACCGGACCGTGCGGACGCCGTCGGGGACTCCGCTCCTGTTCGAGAGCTACTTCCGCTACGACGAGGTCGTCGAGCGCAGCGGCGAGCTCTGGCGCAGCTTCGCCGTCATCTCGATCGCGAGCACGGTGCTGCTGGTGCTCGTGCTGCTGCCGGTGCTCGCGCGCCTCCTCGCGCTGATCGGGCGGTCGCGGCGGAGTCGCGAGGCACTGCTGCAGCGCGCCCTCGACGCCTCGGCGGACGAGCGCCGGCGGATCGCGGCGACCGTCCACGACGGTGCCGTGCAGGACCTCGTCGCCGCCTCCTTCGCCGTGCACGGGCGGGCGGAGCGAGCCGAGGCGGACGGCGATCCCGCCCTCGCCGCGGATCTTCGCGAGGTCGCCGCGACCGTCCGCACCGGCCTCGGCGGTCTGCGGTCGCTGCTCGTCGACATCTACCCGCCGAGCCTCGCCGACGCGGGGCTCGCGGCAGCTCTGGAGGATCTCGCCGTCACGACCCGCGCGCGCGGACTGGACGTGGTGGTCGAGGCGCCGCCGCGCACCGGCCTGACCGCGGACGACGAGCGGCTCCTCTACCGGGTCGCGCACGAGGCGCTGACGAACGCGGTCAAGCACTCCGGCGCGCGGAGCGTCCTCGTCCGGCTGCGGCGCGCAGGCGATCGCACGGGCCGCTCGGTCGCGCTCGACGTCGTCGACGACGGGTGCGGCTTCGACGCGGCGACGGCGCTCGCGCACCCGGAGGCGGGACACCTCGGGCTGAGCATCCTGCGCGATCTCGCCCGCGAGCGCGGCGCCGAGCTGCGCCTCCTGACGGCTCCAGGCCGGGGGACGCACTGGCGACTGGAGCCGGCGCCGTGATCCGCGTCCTGATCGTCGACGATCATCCGCTCGTCCGCGCGGGCCTCGCCGCGCTGATCTCGAGCGCGCCGGACCTGCTGCTCGTCGGGCAGGCGGGCAGCGGCGAGGAGGCGCTCGGATCGGCGGCGGAGTCCGCGCCCGACGTCGTCCTGATGGACCTGTCGATGCCGGGCATGGACGGCATCGAGGCGACCGCGCGGATGCTCGCCCTGCACCCGGCGATCCGCGTCGTGGTCCTGACCTCGTTCGACGACCGGGGCCGCGTCCTCGCCGCGCTGCGGGCGGGTGCCCAGGGGTACCAGCTCAAAGACGCCGACCCCGCCGTGGTGCTCGACGCGGTCCGCTCGGCGGCGGCGGGGCACGCCCCGCTGGATCCGCGGGCGGCCCGGGCTCTGCTGCCGGGCGGCGCCGGTGCCGCCCTGCCCGCGCTCAGCACTCGCGAGGAGCAGGTGCTGCGGCTGATCGCCTCCGGCCGAGCGAACAAGGAGATCGCGCGAGAGCTCGGGATCGCGGAGCGGACGGTCAAGGTGCACGTCGGGCACGCCTTCACGCGCATCGGCGTGCGCGATCGCACGAGCGCCGCGCTGTGGGTGCGCGACCACCTGCCCGGGTACTAGTACCAAGGTCCGATTGCCGGGCGGCTCGGCGCGGGCGAGGGTTGCCTCCTACCCCGCACCGGCCCGGCGCCGGTCGACAGGAAGGCCACGATGTCCCCCCTCAGCAGAACCGCCCGCACTGCGGCGATCGCCGCGATCGCGCTGCTCCTCACCGGCCTCGCGGCCTCGCCCGCGCAGGCCAAGACCTCGTCCGTCGGAGGCGACTACTCCGTCACCGTGAACGGCACCACCTACGACCCGGCCGCCGGCAAGGACGTGAAGCTCAAGGACGTCGCCGTCGCCGGGACCATCGCCGTGCGCGGCGTCAACAACCGCTTCGACCTCCGCGTGTCGACGCTGGGCGTCTACGACTACACGCTCACCGGCGCCCCCGACACGCAGCGGATGGTCACCTCGCCGACGGTGGTCTTCGCGTCCAAGGTGCCGACGCTCACCGCGGCGCAGCTCGCGGGCGCGCGGCTCGACTCGCTGGAGGTGAAGGACGACACCCTGGTGGTGATCCTCAGGACCGCGGCCGGCAAGCTCAAGGTGCAGGCGAAGGACGGCGCGCAGGGCGGCATCTTCCAGATGGAGCCCGAGTTCGCCGGGAACGTCGAGCTCGTGCACACGCTCGGCCCCGGGCTGTTCTACTTCGTCAACAGCTTCACCGGCAAGATCAACTTCGGCAGCGGAGTCGACGCAGTGACCCCGGCCCAGAGCGCGACGGGCTACCACTCGATGCTGCTCGGCAAGGACAGCCCGCAGGTCGCCACGAAGACCTTCCAGAGCGGCACGGTCACGAAGTGGACCGTCGCCTCGGGTGGCCGCCTCGGCGGGGTGCTCGGCGAGGACGCCGTCGAGCTCTCGCAGGGAGCGACCAACTGCACGAGCCAGTGCCAGGCGCAGAACCGCATCAACGGCTCGCTGCCCGTTCCGCCGGACCCCGTGAACCCGACCCCGATCGGCTGAGCCGACCCGGACGCCCGAGGCGTCCCGTCCCCGTCGAGGAGTCCCGCTGCTGCTGGACGCCTCGACGGGAACGGGACGCCTCACGCGTTCCCTGCGTCCGCTTCCGGGCGGTCGGGCCCGCGTCAGGGACGGCGGGCGCGGGCGAAGGCCTCCTCGACGTCCTCGTCGGGGTCGGCGAGGAGGCGGAGGGTCGCGAGGGCGTGGAAGCGGCGGGGGTCCTCCTCCGAGCGCGCGGCGGCCTCGAGGACGGGGGCCGCGGCGTCGCCGAGCATCAGCAGCGCGCGGGTGAGGGCGCGCTGGTCAGGGCGGTCGCGCTCGCCGAGGTGCTCCGCGAGCTGCCGGGCCAGCGCGGGCCGCTCGGAGTCCGGGGCGAGCCGGGCGGCGGTGCGCCAGGCCGCGTGCGCGACCGCGGGGTGCTCGTCGTGCAGCAGCGCGGGCGTGATCGCCGGGAACGCGCGCGGATCGCCCACCTTCGACAGCGTGTGCAGCGCCTGGCTGCGGGCCTGCGGTGTCCCGGACGCGAGCTCGGGCAGCAGCAGGTCGACGGTGACCGCCGGATCGTGGCGGGTGAGCGCCCAGGTGAGCATCTCGCGCACGCCGAAGTCGGGCTCGACGGCGCAGCGGGCCACGAGCACCGGGGCGTACTCGCCGGCGGGCCGGGTGCCGGCGGTCATCGCCGCTTGCAGCCGGGACGACGCGTCGGGAGCGGTCAGGGCGGCGCGGAGCCTGTCGGCGGGCCGGTTCTCGTCAGTCATCGCCGTCCATTGGACACCCGCCGCCCGAAAGGACGTCGAGTGCCCCTCCCCCTCCGCGCCGCGAGATGCCACTTGTGACCCGATTCCACGGCGTGTCGCGTGCACAAGTGGCATCTCGCGGGAGGGGCGGGGCTTCCCGCCGCGGCGGCGCACGGTGTTCACTGGGGCCATGCGAGCCATCTGGAAGGGCGCGATCACCTTCGGCCTGGTCAACGTGCCGGTGAAGATCTACAGCGCGACCGAGGACCACGACGTCCCCCTGCACCAGGTGCACGACAAGGACGGCGGGCGGATCCGCTACCAGCGCAAGTGCGAGATCTGCGGCGAGGTCGTCACCTTCGACCACATCGACAAGGCCTACGACGACGGCGAGCGCACGGTCGTGCTCACCAAGGACGAGCTGAAGGCGCTGCCGGAGGAGCGCGACCGCGAGATCGACGTCGTGCAGTTCGTCCCGAGCGAGCAGGTCGACCCGATCATGTTCGACCGCGCCTACATCCTCGAGCCGGACTCCTCCTCCCCCAAGGCCTACGTGCTGCTGCGCCGCACCCTCGAGGAGACGGACCGCACCGCGATCGTCGAGTTCGCGCTCCGGCAGAAGACCCGGCTCGCGGCGCTGCGGGTGCGCGGCAAGCTGCTGATGCTGCAGACGCTGCTCTGGGCCGACGAGGTGCGTGAGGTCGAGTTCCCGTCGCTCGAGGGCACCACCCGGATCGCCGCCCGCGAGCTGGAGATGTCCTCGCACCTGGTCGACTCCTACTCGGAGGACTTCGACGCGTCGAAGTTCCAGGACTCCTACCAGGCCGAGCTGCGCACCCTCATCGACGCGAAGATCGAGCAGGGCGACGCCCTCGACACCTCCGCCACCTTCGGCGAGAAGCCCGAGGAGGAGGGCGGCGGCGAGGTGCTCGACCTGATGGAGGCGCTGAAGCGCTCGGTCGAGCGCAGCCGCGGGGCGAAGGCGGGGGCGTCCGCGGACTCCGAGGAGAAAGCGCCGGCGAAGAAGCGGGCGACGAGGAAGAAGGCGGACGAGGACTCCTCCGCCGACGAGGACTCGGCGCCGAAGAAGACCGCCGCCAAGAAGACGCCGGCGAAGAAGAGCGCCGCGAAGACCGACGACGAGAAGGCCGCTCCGAAGAAGATCACCTCGAAGAAGAAGCCCGCCGCGAAGAAGGCGGCCTCGACGGCCGGAGCGGAGGAGGAGAAGGCGGCGTCCTGAGCCCGACCGGCCCGGAGGATCGGCTCAGGCCAGCTCGTCCACGTCGTCGAGGTCGACCGCGACCGAGCTGACCAGCGCGAGCAGCGCCTCCGCGTAGGCGTTCTCGGCGATCTCGTCCTCGAAGTCGCGCTGCTCGCCGGCGAGCTCGACCGTCACGGCGAAGCGCACCGGCCCGCCGTCCGCGACGCGGCGCAGCGAGCGGAACGTGCCGCGCAGCAGCTCGCGCAGCTGGTCCTCGCGCGGCAGCCAGAGCGAGTCGTCGAGCGCCACGGAGTCGAGCGCCCACTCGGTCGTGCCGTTGAAGCCGAGCACGGTGCCGGTCTCGTACTCGTGCGGCTCGATGGTCATGTCGCTCACGGTGAAGACGTCGCCGTCGAACCCCTCGCGCTCGATGCGGAAGCGGTCGCCGGTGACCGGTGCCCAGCGCAGCCCTGCGGTGCGCAGCGCCCTGGCCAGTTCGAAGGAGATCATCCCCCGATCATGGCGCGCGTTCCCGGACGGAGGCCGCGAAGACGGACCGGCGGCCCCGATGTCGGTGGGTGAGTTTACGTTCATGAAACGTCCGGTTCACAGGCCGGGCACCCGCACTGCATAGCGTGGCTCACTGTGCCCCTTTCAGGGGCGAGGGTCGCCGTCGACGTGCGGTGACGCACCACCGCTCCCCGGAGCGGCGATCGAGAGGACCACCATGCCCGACTCCCCCGCACTCCCCGCGCAGAGGCCCCGCGCCCGCGCTCCCCGGAGAGGCCTCGCGCTCGCGGCCCTCGCCGGCCTGGCCCTCGTCGCCTCGCCACTGGTCGCCGCTCCCGCCACCGCGGCTCAGAGCGGTGACGAGCTGGTCATCAGCGAGGTCTTCGCCCGCGGCGGCTCGGCCGGCGCGACCTACACCAACCGCTTCGTCGAGCTCTTCAACCCGACCGGCGCCGACGTCGCGCTCTCCGGCCTCTCGCTGCAGTACCGCTCGGCCACCGGCACGGCGAACCCGACGACGACCGTCGCGCTCACCGGCACCGTCCCCGCCGAGGGCCACTTCCTGATCGCCGGCGCGAGCAATGGCACCAACGGCGCGCCGCTCCCCGCCGCCGACCAGACCGCGAACGGCCTCAACATCGCGGCCGCGGGCGGCACGCTCTTCCTGGTCGAGGGCACCGCGACCCTCGTCGCCCCGCCGACCGGCACCGCCGAGCAGCCCGAGGCGGTCCTCGACCTCCTCGGCTACGGCACCTCGAACACCTTCGAGTCGGCGGCCGCCACCGCGCCGACGCTGACCGAGTCGATCGCGCGCGCCGACACCGCGACGGGCGACACCGACTCCAACGCCGCCGACTTCACCGTCGGCGCGATGACGCCCGAGGCCGCCGGCGGCAGCACCCCGGAGCCGACGCCCGCGCCGACCGGGACGCCGACCCCCACCGCGACCCCGACCGCCCCGCCGACGACGCCGCCCACCACCGCGCCGACCGTCTCGATCGCGGAGATCCAGGGCACCGGAGCCGCGTCCCCGCTCGTCGGGCAGACCGTCACCACCACCGGCGTCGTCACCGCGCGCTACGCGACCGGCGGCTACAGCGGCTACGTGATCCAGACCGCCGGCACCGGCGCGCAGACCACCGGCCGCACCGCCTCCGACGCCGTCTTCGTCTACTCCTCCGCCTCGGTCGGCGCGGTCGCGATCGGCGACAACCTGCGCATCACCGGCGCCGTCAGCGAGTTCAACGGCCTCACCGAGCTCACCCCGACCTCGGCCGCGACCGTCGAGAAGCTCGGCACCCCGGCCGTCGCGCCGATCCCGGCCGCCGTCGGCCTCCCCCGCACCGTCGAGGAGCGCGAGACGCTCGAGAGCATGCTGATCGCCCCGCAGGGCGCGTTCACCGTGACCGACACCTTCGACCTCAACAGCTTCGGCTCCGTCGGCCTCGCCGCCGGCGACTCGCCGCTGCTGACCCCGACCGAGGTCGCCCGCCCCGGAACGCCCGAGCTGGCCGCGGTCGTCGCCGACAACGCCGCCCGCGCGATCGTCCTCGACGACGGCGCCTCGATCAACTTCCTCGGCGCCGCCGCGAACAAGGCGATCCCGCTGCCCTACCTCACCCCGACCGAGCCGATCCGCGTGGGCGCCCCGGCGACCTTCACGACCCCGGTCGTGCTCGACTACCGCAACGGCGGCTGGTCCTTCCAGCCGACGACGCAGCTGACCGTCGAGAACGCCGCGACCGTGCAGCCCGCGACGTTCGCGAACACCCGCGAGGCGGCCCCCGAGGCCGTCGGCGGCGACCTCTCGATCGCGTCCTTCAACGTGCTGAACTACTTCTCCACCACGGGTGACTCGATCACCGGCTGCACCTTCTACACCGACCGGGACGGCGACCCCGTCACGGTCAACAGCGGCTGCGACGCCCGCGGCGCCGCGAACGCGGACGACCTCGAGCGCCAGCAGGCCAAGATCGTCACCGCGATCAACAGCCTCGGCGCCGGCGTCGTCTCGCTCGAGGAGATCGAGAACTCGGCCAAGTTCGGCAAGCCGCGCGACGAGGCCCTCGCCACGCTGACCGCCGCGCTCAACACCGCCGCCGGCTCGGAGCTGTGGGCGTACGTGCCCTCGCCCGCCGCCCTCCCCGCGCTCGCGGACGAGGACGTCATCCGCACCGCGTTCATCTACAAGAAGGCCGTCATCGAGCCGGTCGGCGAGTCCGTCATCCTGAACGACGGCGTCGCCTTCTCCAACGCCCGCAAGCCCCTCGCCCAGGAGTTCCGCCTGATCGGCGACAGCGCCAGCGAGTTCGTCGCGATCGTGAACCACTTCAAGTCGAAGGGCTCCGGCTCCGGAGTCGACGCGGACCAGGGCGACGGCCAGGGCGCCTCGAACGCCTCCCGCGTCAACCAGGCCACCGCGCTCGTCGCGTTCGCCGACCGCCTGAAGACCGAGAAGGCGACGGACCTCGTCTACCTGCTCGGCGACTTCAACGCCTACTCGCAGGAGGACCCGATCCAGGTCCTGCGCGACGCGGGCTACATCGACCAGGGCGCGAAGGACGGGAAGTACTCCTACTCCTTCGACGGCGCGGTCGGCTCGCTCGACCACGTCTTCGCCTCCCCGGCGGCCGACGCGACCGTGACCGGTGTCGACACCTGGAACATCAACAGCGGGGAGTCGGTGGCGCTGGAGTACAGCCGCTACGACTACAACGCGACGATCTTCTACGACACCTCGGCCTACCGCTCGAGCGACCACGACCCGGTCGTCGTCGGACTGGACCTGCCCGAGACCGCGCCGGCGACCGTGATCGACGTCGCGACCAGCGCGAAGACCACGCGCCTCGCCGTGCTCCGCACGCTGACGGTCACGGCCGTCAACAACGGCCCGGAGGCGGTCGCGATCGAGATCTCGACGCCCTACGGCACGCGGACGAAGAGCTCGGTGAAGCCCGGCCAGTCGTTCACGACCTCCTACCTCACGGTGCTCCGCCCGATCAAGGCCGGCACCGCGACGATCGAGGTCACCGCGAAGGACGGCACGGAGCGGACGTACCAGCAGGCGTACAGCGCCCGCTAGAGCACCGCGCACGACCGACCGCCGGGGCGGGCCCGCTGAGAAGCGGGCCCGCTCTCGTCGCGCCACCCCTGACGTCGCGCGGGTCCGGCTCCTAGAGTGCGGAGCATGCCCGAGGGAGACAGCGTCCACCGTCTCGCCGCCCGTCTGAGGCGGGCGGCGGACGGCCGCACCGTGGCGGACGGTGAGCTGCGCTCGGGTGACGCGGCCGGCAGCTCGCTCGAAGGCCTGCGGATCCTCGAGCACGACACCCACGGCAAGCACCTGCTCACCCGCTTCTCCGGTGATCTGACCCTGCACACCCACCTGCGGATGCAGGGCTCCTGGACGGTCACCTCGCCCGGCCGCGCCGTCCCGCGGGCCGTGCAGAAGGACGTCCGCGTCCGGCTCCGGCTCGACGACGGGGTCACCCTCTGGGGCGTCGACCTCCCCGTCGTCGAGCTGCTGCCGACCCGCGACGAGGCGCGCGCGGTCGGCCATCTCGGGCCGGATCCGCTCCGCGCCGACTGGAGCGCGGAGGAGGCCGTCGCCCGCCTCTCCCGCGCGCCCGAGCGGCCCGTGATCGCCGCGCTGCTCGATCAGCACCTGATGGCGGGCCTCGGCAACCTCTGGGCCAACGAGGTCTGCTTCCTCCGCGGGCTCTTCCCCTGGCGGCCCGTCGGCACCGTCGACGTCCGCGCCCTGGTCGCCACCGCCGCCCGAGGCCTGCGCGCGTCCGTCACTGTGCCCGGGATGTTCCAGACCACCACCGGCGACACCCGCCGCGGCGAGCGGCACTGGGTCGCGGGCCGCGCCGGCCGGCCGTGCCTGCGCTGCGGCACCACGGTCCTCGTCCGCGCCGAGGTCCGCGACGACCCGGAGCAGCGGCGCACCTGGTGGTGCCCGCACTGCCAGCCCGAGCTCCCCTGAGGCGGGCCGTGCCCTCGACCGCCCGCCTGCGTAGGCTGGGCGCAACGAGCGGAGGGGTGTCATGAGCGACAACGTCTGGGGGTCCCCGGACCCGTCGGCCCGGCGCGATCAGCCGTCGGCGACCGGGGTCGAGCGGAGCTCCGCAGCGCAGCCGCCCGCCGAGAACGCCGCCGAGAAGCCGGCGGAGGTCGAGCTCGCCCGTCCCGAGGACATCGAGCGGGCGCAGGCCGTCAAGGATCTCAAGCGCCGCCGCGACTTCGCCGGCTCGGTCGGCGGCTGGATGACCGTCTCCGCGATCAGCACCGGCGTCTGGTTCGCGACCGGCGCCGACGGCTACTTCTGGCCGATCTGGCCGATGCTCGGCATCGGCATCGGGGTGGCCAGCCAGGCCGCCGCCCTCTGGGGCCCGGCGAAGAAGGAGATCACCGAGGCCGACATCGCCGCCCAGATGCGCAAGCGCGAGGCCCGCGGCCGCTGACCCCGGTCGCCTTGGAAGAGACGCCCGCCTGCATGCTGGTCGAGTAGCCGCGCAGCGGCGTATCGAGACCCACCCTCCTCAGCAGGGCAGGTCTGCAGACTCCCGTTCTGACGCTGGTGGATCTCGATACGCCCGCTCCGCGGGCTACTCGATCAGCATGCAGCTCACCGCCCGCTCACCATGCCGCCGCACCCGCTGTGCCGCCGCACCATGCTGGTGGAGTAGCCGCGCAGCGGCGTATCGAGACCCACCCCCCGACAGCACCCGCCCCGCCCGGCACCCCCCCTCCCAGGAGTCCCGTCGACCCCGGCTGCTAGGGTGCGTGTCGAGCGTGCCGACGTCCCGACGGCTGCGCTCACGGCACAGCGTGGCGCGCCGGACCCGAGGCGTGCCGCCTCCGGCACCGCCCACTGACGGTTTGGACACCCTTGGCCGACTCCTCCTCGCCCTCCTCCGCGCAGCCTCCCTTCGACGCGTCGCAGTTCCACGAGCTCCCGCCGAAGCGGCCCTCCCGTCGAGCCGTCGTGCTCGGCGCGGTCGGCGCCGGCCTCGGCCTCGTCGCCCTCGGCGGCGGCGGCTACGCCGCCTACCGCGCCCTGCAGCCCGACCAGCCCGGCGTCTCCGGCGAGCCGGGCACCCCGGCCGCCGAGCTCGACCTGCTGGCCGGCGTCCCGACTCCGACGCCCTCCTTCGGCCCGAACGGCACCCACTGGCCCTCGCGGACCCCGTGGTTCACCGGCGACGTCGACCTCGAGGTCGAGGTGGAGTGCTCCTGGTCGGCGATCAGCGAGGCCATCACCACGGCACTCGACACCGCGGGCCCCGCCGACACCGTCCGCATCCTCGTCGCACCGGGCGAGCTGCCCGGCGGCGGCGCCGGCTCGAGCTCCTCCCCGATGATGCAGGACATCGGCACGCTCGATCGCGACACCCGCGTCCTCGTCTACCCGCGCGACGGCTGGGGCACGGTCACCACCGCCAACTCCTGGCGCCTGCTCCGCGTCTACAACGTCGCTCTCGTGGGCATCGTCACCAACGGCGCCTTCCTCGCCTCCGGCTGCAGCAGCTCGGCCTTCGCGCGGATCACCACCAACGCCTACAACGTCTACGGCGTCGACGGCACCGACTTCACCGAGAACGTCGAGCTCGTCGAGGTGGTCGTCCCGGACGCCCAGCTCCGCGACGAGGACGTCTCGAGCATGCGCACCCCCACCGACGGCGCGGGCGGCCTCCGCCACATCTTCCGGATCGGCTGCTACACCGCCCCGGCGTACAAGGAGAAGGGCTCCGGCGCGCACACCGACACCGTGCAGTTCTCCGGCCAGGGCGGCAACTACTACGGCGACATCACGAGCATCGACTGCATCGACTTCGCCTCGACGAACACCGCGTTCCAGATCGGCTCGGCCGAGAACGTGCGCTACCAGCACTGCCTGGTCGTCGGAGCGGACGTCGTGAAGCGGGTCTTCCCGGTGCCGGACGAGGCCGATCAGGACGGCAGCTTCGGCGCCTCCAACGGCCCCGGCGTCGAGTTCGGCTGCTCGGCGCTCGACAGCACCTTCATCGGACCGATGGGCGCCGCGACCTGGGCGTCGGTGACGAACTCGACCGCCGGCTACGAGACCACCGGCGCGGCACCGAAGGAGGGCGAGTGGATCATCGACGAGTCGATCCTCGAGTGGAGCGCCGACGACGTGCACGAGCGCAGCCCGCAGGTGACGAGCGAGTACCTGGCTCAGATCTGGGCCTGACCGGCTGAGCATCCGACCGGCTGAGCGTCCGACCGCCTCGCCGGCCGGGCGCCCGAGCGCGCGACTTCCGGCGCTCAGCCCGCGTGCCGCCCGGCCCGCGCCGGTCGCGTCAGCGCGACGAGCGGCGCCGGCACCGTGAAGAGCGGATCCCCCGGGATCAGCGCCAGCACCCGGCGGATCCCGAGCGACAGCGCGACGATCGCCGCCGTGAGCACCAGCGGGTAGAGCAGCGCCGCGACCGGCTTCTCGAGCAGCCCTGTCAGCCAGGCGGCGTCCGGGTTCGCGACGAGCGACCACAGCCCGAGCAGCGGCACCTGCAGCAGGTAGATCGGCAGCGTCCGCCGCCCGATCGCCGAGCCGACCCGCGCCGCCGGCGCCCAGCGGCAGAGCAGAGCCGCGCAGGCCACGGCGAGCGGGATCGCGCTCGCGCTCACCACGAAGCCAGCGATCTGCCCGGCCGCCCCGTCGACGACGCGCCCGCCCACGACCGCCACCAGGAACACCCCGAGCGGCACGAGCAGCACCAGCACGCCCGGCCGCGAGAAGCGGCGCAGCTGCTCGGCCCCGAGGACGCCGAGCGCGAAGAAGACGAAGTTGGCCAGCAGCGCGTCGCCGAACAGGATCACCCGCAGGTTCGTCGCGAGGAACCAGGCGGCGGTGCCGAGCAGCAGGATCCCCCACCACGGCACCCGCAGCGCCCGCAGCAGCACCAACACGAGCGGGTAGAGCGCGAGCGCGAAGAGGAACCAGAGCGTGGTCGTCGGGAAGACGAACTGCAGGAGGACGCGGTCGAGCGAGTCGATCGAGTGCGGGAAGTCCGGGCGCGCGAGCAGGGCGAAGAACACCGCGTAGAGCACGACCCACACCGCGTAGAGGTAGTAGTTCGAGACGAGCCGCACCCGCGCGGAGCCGCGACGCCAGCCGCGCAGCAGGCCGGACTGCGCGAGGAGCCCCGCCAGCGCGAAGAGGATCGGCATCCGGATGCGTCCGAGCGAGCCGCCGACCTGGTCCCAGAGCGCGGCGATCGAGGATCCGGGATCCGCGACGGTGGCGAAGCTCCAGATCAGGACGTGGAAGAGGACGACCGCGAGGACGCCGAGGCCGCGGGTCGTGTCGATCCAGGCGAGCCGCTCGCGCGCGACGAGCGCGTCCCCTGATCCCGTTGCCACGCGAACCAGTATGCGGGCTCGATGTGTCGTGGAAAACGCGACGTGCGGCGCGCGGCGTCGGTGCGCGGTGGTGGCTCGCGGTATTCGATCACGCGCCGGCCGTCGATTCGCGCCGTCAGCTCGCGCCGTCGAGCCGCCCGACCGCGGTGACCCGCACGACCGCGGCGCCCGCCTCGTCCGACTCCGCGAGATCGACCGTGGCGGAGATCCCCCAGTCGTGATCGCCGGCCGGATCGTCGAGGATCTGCCGCACCCGCCACTGGGTCGGCGTCTCGGTGACGAGCAGCATCTTCGGTCCGCGGGCGTCCGGCCCGATCCCGATCGAGTCGTGCTCGTCGTAGTAGTCGTCGAGCGCCTCGCCCCAGGCGTCGGCGTCGAAGCCGGCCGCCGCGTCCAGCTCGCCGAGCGCCTCGTGGTCGTCCAGCGCCGCGAGCGTGACCCGCCGGAACAGCTCGTTGCGCACCAGCACCCGGAAGGCGCGCTGGTTCGCGGTCAGCCGGCGCGGCGCGGGCGGCACGATCGCCTGGTCGGCGGCGTGCAGGGCCGGGTTGACCAGCTCCTCCCACTCGTCGACCAGCGAGGAGTCGACCTGGCGCACCAGCTCGCCGAGCCACTCGATCAGATCGTGCAGCTCCTCGTTCTTGATCTCGTCCGGGATGGTCTGCCGGGCGGCCCGGAACGCGTCGGAGAGGTAGCGCAGCACGAGCCCCTCCGAGCGGGAGAGCTTGTAGAACGCGCAGTACTCGCCGAACGACATCGCGCGCTCGTACATGTCGCGCACCACCGACTTGGGCGAGAGCTCGAAGTCGCGCACCCAGGGCTGCACGGCGGTGTAGGTCTCGAAGGTCGCCTCGAGCAGCTCCTGGAGCGGCTTCGGGTGGGTGACGCTCTCGAGCAGCTCCATCCGCTCCTCGTACTCGATGCCGTCCGCCTTCATCGCGGCGACCGCATCGCCCCGGGCCTGGAACTGCTGGGCGCCGAGGATCTGCCGCGGGTCGTCGAGCGTCGCCTCGAGCACCGAGATCACGTCCAGCGCGAAGGTCGGCGACTCCGGGTCGAGCACGTCGAACACGGCGAGCGCGAACGGCGAGAGCGGCTGGTTGAGCGCGAAGTTCGGCTGCAGATCGACGGTCAGCCGGATGCGGAC
Organism: Rathayibacter sp. PhB186; assembly: GCF_003751825.1. Taxonomy (NCBI): domain Bacteria; kingdom Bacillati; phylum Actinomycetota; class Actinomycetes; order Micrococcales; family Microbacteriaceae; genus Rathayibacter; species Rathayibacter sp. PhB186. The sequence continues at coordinate 40,182 of NZ_RJKO01000012.1, forward strand.
CACGCCGTCGGCGTCGACGATCTGCTCGACGACCTCGGCGGTCCGCAGCGTGCGGTAGATCCCCAGCGCCCGGCGGGCCAGCTGCAGCTGCCGCTTCCACGGCTCGTGGTTGTCGAAGATCAGGGAGTGCACGTTCGCGAAGACGTCGCCGCCGCGCGCGATCACGTTGAGCAGCATCGCGGAGGTGATCGTCATGTGCGAGGTGAGCGTCTCGGGCTCGGCGTCGACGAGCTTGCGGAAGCTCGGCTCGCCCCAGCTGACGAAGCCCTGCGGCGCGCGCTTGCCGACCCACTTGCGCCGCTTCTTCGGGTCGTCGCCCATCTTGTCGAGCGCCTTGCGGTTCTCCGACTCGTGCTCGGGCGCCTGCACCACCACGGTGCCCGCGGTGTCGTAGCCCGCGCGGCCGGCCCGCCCGGCGATCTGGTGGAACTCGCGGGCCGAGAGCTGGCGGCTCTTCACGCCGTCGTACTTGGTCAGCGCGCTAAGCAGGACCGTCCGGATCGGCACGTTGATGCCGACGCCGAGGGTGTCCGTCCCGCAGATCACCCGCAGCATGCCCTGCTGGGCCAGCTGCTCGACCAGGCGGCGGTACTTCGGCAGCATGCCCGCGTGGTGCACGCCGATCCCGAGCCGGAGCAGTCGCGAGAGGGTCTTGCCGAACGCGGTCGTGAAGCGGAAGCCGCCGATCACCTCGGCGATGCGGTCGCGGTGCTCGCGGGTGGCGATGTTCGCGCTGGTCAGCGCCTGCGCCCGCTCGAGCGCGGCGGCCTGGGAGAAGTGCACGATGTAGACCGGCGCCTGGTTCGTCGAGAGCAGCTCCTCGATCGAGTCGTGGATCGGCGCGATCTCGTAGAAGAAGTGCAGCGGCACCGGCCGCTCGACGCCGGTGACCGTCGCGGTCTCGCGCCCCGTGCGCCGGGTGAGGTCCGCGGCGAGCGCCGTCACGTCGCCGAGCGTCGCCGACATCAGCACGAACTGCACGTGCGGCAGCGTCAGCAGCGGCACCTGCCAGGCCCAGCCGCGGGACGGGTCGGCGTAGAAGTGGAACTCGTCCATCACGACCTGGTCGACGTCCGTCTCGGCGCCGTGCCGGAGTGCCAGGTTGGCGAGGATCTCGGCCGTGCAGCAGATGATCGGCGCGTCCGGGTTCACCGAGGAGTCGCCGGTCACCATGCCGACGTTCGCGGCGCCGAAGACGTCGACCAGTGCGAAGAACTTCTCCGAGACGAGCGCCTTGATCGGCGCGGTGTAGTAGCTGCGCCGGCCGTTCGCCAGCGCGGCGGCGTGCGCCCCGATCGCGACCAGCGACTTCCCGGTGCCCGTCGGCGTCGACAGGATCAGGTTCGCCCCCGACGAGATCTCGATCATCGACTCGTCCTGCGCCGGGTACAGCGGCAGCCCGCGCGCCTCGGCCCACTCCGTGAACGCCAGGTACACCGCGTCGTCGTCGACGCGCCCGTCGGCGTCGGGCGTCGGCATCCGTTCGAGCAGCGTCGCAGTCATCCCCCCATCCTCCCGGAGTTTCCTGCGCCAGGGCCCCTCCCTGCTGGTCGAGTGCCTCCGCAGCGGCCGCACCCTGCCGGTCGAGTGCCTCCGCAGCGGCCGCACCATGCTGGTCGAGTAGCCGCGAAGCGGCGTATCGAGACCCACCCACCGGATGACGGTGGATCTCGATACGCCCTCTCCGAGGGCTACTCGATCACCATGCCGATGCCGGTCGAGCAGCCGCGCCGCGGCGTATCGAGACCCGCGCTCACGGGCGCGCTCGATCCGCGAGGGCCCGGCGCAGCCGCTCGACCGAGCGCTCGGGGTGCGGCAGGAACTCGGCCGCGACGATGCGCACCGGGTGCACACCGATCGCGAGGAAGTCGTCGTAGCGGCCGACGTCGCGCGCGAACTGGCGGTTGCTCGTGCGGTGTCCGTCGCCCTCGTACTCCCAGGACACCCGCTCCCGCTCGTACCAGCCGTCGGGCCGCCCGACGAAGACACCCGCCGACGTGAACAGCGGCACCTGGAGCTGCGGCTCCGGCAGTCTTGCCCGCACTGACGCGAGCCGGAAACGGGACTCCGGCCGCGACTCGGCGCCGTCGCGCACCAGCGCGATCGCCTCGCGCAGCCGCGCCGCCCCGCGCCCGCAGAACCACGCCACTCGCTCGCGGAGCTCCCCCAGCGGCACCCAGGGGCGCGGATCCTCCGGATCTCCGCGGTGCGGCGTCCGCACGAGCGCGTCGCCCGCCGCCACGAGATCGTCGAGCTCGAGCAGCGTGCCCAGATGGCAGAAGAGCGACGCCCCGTCGGTCATCGGCAAGCCGTGCCGGACGACGCGCCGTACCCGCGCATCGGAGACCGCGTGCCCGGCCACTCCCGGACGCCGTGCCGCCCGAGCCGGCGCGCGCACGCTGACGTGCAGCGGCTCACCCGGCAGGGCGCGCGGGAGCTCCAGCGGCCAGAGTCTCGCCGCGGTCAGATGGCTGAGGACCGCTCCCGGCCCGAGCAGGGCGAGGAGCGCCCGCGCGCGGATCTCGAGGTCCGGATCGACGCCCTCGACCCGCACGCCGTGGAACGGCGCCGTCAGATCGCCGCTGCGCAGGCGACCCCGGGCGAGACCGACGCGAGCGGCCTCGGCGACGGTGAACGGCCGCCCGAGGAGCTCGGCGGGAAGACGGGACGGCTGCGGCATCCCGCCACCGTGCCGCACGCGGACGCCTGAGAACCGCTCTCCACAGACCCGCCCGTTCTCCACACCCCGACCGCGCCCGCCGATCCGTCACGAACGGTCCCCTCTCGCATTCGGAGACGACCATTCGTGCCGGATCGACGCGAGCAATGGGCTGGGCGATCAGCAGGCTGGGGCCGGTCAGCAGTCCGCGGGTCAGGCGAGGGCGCGCTCGACGTACGGGCGCAGGTCGGCGGCGAGGCGCAGCTCGCCCGCGGCCTCGGCGTCGAGGAGGGTCTGCGCGTCGTCCGCGCGGCGCTCGACGAACCAGCGGCGCAGCGGCACGGCGCGCTCCGGGCGCGAGAGCAGCTCGATCGCGTCGCCGGCCTCGATGCTCCCCCGGTGCAGGACCCGCAGGTAGGCGCCGGTGCGCCCCTCGTCGGCGAAGCGCTTGACCCAGTGCGGCTCGCCGAGCACGCGCTGGAAGGTCGCGCACGGCGTCCGCGGCATCGTCACCTCGACCTCGACCTTCTCGCCGATCCGCCAGCGCTCGCCGATCACGGCGCCGGTGAGGTCGAGCCCCTCGACGCGCAGGTTCTCGCCGAACCGTCCGGGGGGCATCTCGTAGCCGAGCCGCTCCGCCCACCACTCGGCGTCCTCGCGGGCGTAGGCGTAGAGGGCCTTCGCCTCGCCGCCGTGGTGCGCGCGGTCGGCCTGCACGTCGGCGTAGACGCCGAGATCGCGGATGACGACCGGCCCCTCGACGGGGCGCTTGTCGATGGCGGTCACGCCGACCAGGCCCGGGTCCGGGAGCAGGCGGTCGACACGGCAGACGGCGAGGAGTCGGGGCATGCGGTCATGCTCTCACCGCACGGGCCTGCTCGCGCGCAGAGGCTCGCCGGTGGGCGGTGCGCAAGTGCTCGCCGCGTAGGCTCGCCGGGTGCGCGCCGCCCTCCCCGCTCCCCGTTTCGATCCGCTCCTCCTCGACGGCCTCGCGGAGGGCTACGCCGGCGACACCGGCGCCCGGGAGCACGCGGAGGGCCTCCGCTTCGACGGCGTCGACCTCACCGGCGCCGACCTGACGGCCGCGTCCTTCAGCGAGTGCGTGCTCGACGGCGTGGTCCTCGAGCGGGCGCAGCTGCGGGCCGCCTCCCTCGTGGAATCGCGGCTCGAGCGGCTGGACGTGCCGGGGCTGTCCGCGCCCCGCAGCCGCTGGCGCTCGATCGAGCTCGCCTCCTCCCGGCTCGGCTCGGCCGAGCTCTACGAGAGCACCTTCGAGCAGGTCCGCATCACGGACTGCAAGCTCGGCTACGTCAACCTGCGCGGAGCGACCCTGCGCGACGTCCTCTTCGAGCGCTGCACGATCGACGAGCTCGACCTGGGCGGGGCCACCGGTTCGCGAGTGGCCTTCACCGACTGCGACGTCCGCTCGCTGGAGCTGCCCGGCGCGAAGATCCAGGACCTCGACCTGCGCGGCGCCGAGCTGCACGTGCTCGGCGGTCTCGACGGGCTCCGAGGCGTCGCGCTCACGGAGCTGCAGCTCAGCCTGATGCTGCCGCTGTTCGCCGAGCACTTCGGCGTGCGGATCCTCGGCTGAGGCGGACCCCCGGCCCTATGCGCGCCGTCGCCCGATCCGCCGGCTGAGCGCGCGGCGCCCGAGCAGGAACACCCCGAGCACGATCGTCGTGACGACCACGAAGCTCAGCTGCACGCCCTGCCCGGAGAGCACCCGCAGCAGCATCCCGCCGGCCACCGTCACGACCCAGACCACGATTCCGGAGACGAGGATGCGATCCGGCGTCCGCCAGGCGCGCGCGATCACCCAGCCCAGCAGCAGCGCCGCGAGGAAGGGCCAGAGCGTCACGAGGAAGCCCTCGAGCACCGAGTCGCCGTCGTGCGTCCGCCGCCCGATCAGCACGAAGACCGCGACCAGGAGGACGTCCACCGCCAGGCCGAGCCCGGCGCGGCGGGTCACGCCGGCTCCGTCACGAAGTCGATCAGCTGCTCGACCCGGCCGAGCAGCGCGGGCTCCAGGTCCTTGAAGGTCCGGACCTGCCCGAGGATGCGCTGCCAGGCGCGCGCGATGTCGGCCTGCTCGTCGTGCGGCCAGCCGAGCGCCTGGCAGATGCCCTTCTTCCACTCGATCGAGCGCGGGACGTCGGGCCAGCGCTCGAGGCCGACGCGGGCCGGCTTGACCGCCTGCCAGACGTCGACGAAGGGATGGCCGACGACGAGGACGTGCGCGCCGTGCGAGCCGGCGGCGACCGCGTCGGCGATCCGCGACTCCTTCGATCCGCGGACGAGGTGGTCGACGAGCACGCCGATCCGCCGTCCCGGCCCGGGGGCGAAGGCGCGGACCAGCTCGTCGAGGTTGTCCACGCCCTCGATGTACTCGACGACGACGCCCTCGATCCGCAGGTCGTGACCCCAGACCTTCTCCACCAGCTCCGCGTCGTGTCGGCCCTCGACGTAGATGCGGCTCGGCAGCGCGACGCGCGCCTTCGCGTCCGCGACGTGGAAGGAGCCGGAGGCGGAGCGCGCCCGGCCGAGGTTCGCGTCGCGCTTGAGGCCGGGCGCCTTGAGCGACACCGGCTTGCCGTCGATCAGGAAGCCGGGGCCGATCGGGAAGACGCGGACCTTGCCGAAGCGGTCCTCGAGCTTCACCATCCGCAGCTCCACGCCGACGACGGCGCCGACGAATCCGGAGGCGACCTCCTCGACCACGAGATCGCGCTCGGCCTCGACCACCGCGACCGCGACCGTGTTCTTCGCCCGCCAGTTCCCGGCGAGCACGTCCTGCCCGTACCTGTCCTCGTCCATCGCCTCGAGGGTAGCCCGCTGCTGCGGATGATCATCACTCTCGATTGCCCGAATGTATTGCGATGCGTTTATGGATCTGGTCCACTGGTCCTGGCCGCCGACCGGTGGCCGCGTTCCTCGAAAGGCAGCACCATGAGCAGCACCGACCTCCACGCCGAGCACGACCTCACCGAGCACCAGCACGGCGACGGCTGCGGCCACACCACCGTCCAGCACGACGACCACGTCGACTACGCGCACGGCACCCACCGCCACGCACTGCACGGCGACCACTACGACGAGCACGGCGCGCACGCCGAGCACGTCGCCGCCGCCGACCAGTCCTGACCCGTTCGGCGGCATGCTGGTCGAGTAGCGCGAAGCGCGTATCGAGACCCACCCTCCAGACGACGGCGGATCTCGATACGCCCTCTCCGAGGGCTACTCGATCAGCATGAGCGAGCCGCCCATGCAAGACGGCGGCCGGCCCCGTCTGCCGGCGAGCACGACGCCGCCACCGCCCTTGCATGCTGGTCGAGTAGCGCGCAGCGCGTATCGAGACCCCGCCGCCGGCGAGCATGACGCTGCGAGACCCCGCTCCCAGCCGCGGTGAGTAGGCTGGCGGGGATACAACGTGCTCCGGGGTCGGTGAGAGTCCGAACCGGCGGTGACAGTCCGCGAGCCGCTGACCACTTCGGTGGGAGGCGGTTGACCTGGTGGAATTCCGGGACCGACGGTGAAAGTCCGGATGGGAGGCAGCACGAGCGTCGCGCGCGAGCGCGGCGCTGAACGGCGGTGCCCGCGCACCGCCGCTCGCACCCCGGAGTTCGGCGACGAACGGAACCGGGAATGACGATCGACTTCGAGCACGCGATGCGCAGGGCGCTGGCCCTCGCCGAGCGCGGCCCCTCGCGCGGCGTGAATCCGCGCGTCGGCTGCGTCCTCCTCGCGCCCGACGGCACCGTCCTCGCCGAGGGCTGGCACCACGGCGCCGGCACCGCTCACGCCGAGGTCGACGCCCTCTCCGCCCTCGCCCCGGGCGCCGCGACCGGCGCCACCGCCATCGTCTCCCTCGAGCCCTGCAACCACACCGGCCGCACCGGCCCCTGCAGCCGTGCCCTGATCGACGCCGGCGTCGCCCGCGTGGTCTACGCCGTCGGCGACCCCGGCGACCGCTCGGCCGGCGGCGGCGACACCCTGCGCGCGGCCGGCGTCGAGGTGATCGAGGGCGTCCTCGCCGAGGAGGCGGAGGAGTTCCTGCACGTCTGGCTCGCCGCGACCCGCCGCCGCCGCCCCTGGGTGACCCTCAAGTGGGCGTCCACGCTCGACGGCCGCACCGCCGCCGCCGACGGCAGCAGCCGCTGGATCACCGGCGCCGCGGCCCGGCAGCGCGTGCACGAGCAGCGCGCCGCAGCGGACGCGATCCTCGTCGGCACCGGCACGGTCCTCGCCGACGACCCGAGCCTGACCGCCCGCGGCGACGCCGGAGAGCTCCTCGCCGAGCAGCCGCTCCCGGTCGTCGTCGGCACCCGCGCCGTCCCCGTCGGCGCCCGCATCCTCGAGCACCCGCGCCCCCCGGTCCTCGAGCGCACCCACGACCTCGCCGCGGTCCTCGACCGCCTCTACGACGCCGAGATCCGCCACGTCTACGTCGAGGGCGGCCCGACACTGGCCTCCGCCCTCGTCGTCGACGGGCTCGTCGACGAGTTCCTCGTCTACCTCGCCCCGGCGCTGCTCGGCGGCCCGCGGCTCGCCCTCGACGACCTCGGCGTCGCGAGCATCGCCGGCGCGCACCGCCTCGATCTCCGCTCCGTGGAGGTCCTCGGCGGCGACCTCCTCGTCACCGCCCGGCCGGGCTCCCCCGCCCTCCGGCAGCCCGCCCCGCAGAAGGAGTCCTGATGTTCACCGGAATCATCGAGGAGGTCGGCGTCGTCACGGCCGTCTCGGCAGGGACCGACGCGATCCGCCTGACGGTGCGCGGCCCGCTGGCCGTCGAGGGCGCCCGGCACGGCGACTCCATCGCGGTCTCGGGCGTCTGCCTCACCGTCGTCGACCAGTCGGCGGACGGCTTCACCGCCGATGTGATGGCGCAGACCCTGCGGATGTCCACGCTCGACGGCGTCGCGATCGGCGACCCCGTCAACCTCGAGCGCGCGGCGCTGGTCGGCGACCGCCTCGGCGGCCACATCGTCCAGGGCCACATCGACGGCACCGCGACGCTGCTCGCGGTCACGCCCGGCGACGCCTGGCGCGTGCTGCGCTTCTCCCTCCCGCCCGCGGCCGCTCCCCTGGTCACCGACAAGGGCTCGATCGCGGTCGACGGCGTCTCGCTGACGGTCTCGGCGATCAGCCCCGCCACCGAGCCGGAGCAGTGGTTCGAGGTCTCGCTCATCCCCGAGACCCTGGCCGCCACCACCCTCGGCGCCCGCGCCGTGGGCGACCGCGTCAACATCGAGACCGACATCCTCGCCCGCCACGTCGAGCGGATGCTCGCGCTGCGGTCCGCCGCCGACGAAGGAGGCCGAGCATGAGCCTCGCCACGATCCCCGAGGCCGTCGCTGCCCTCCGCGCCGGCCGCCCGATCATCGTCGCCGACGACGAGGGCCGCGAGAACGAGGGCGACGTCATCGTCTCGGCCCAGCTCGCCAGCCAGGAGACGATCGCCTGGATGGTCCGCCACTCCTCCGGCTTCATCTGCGCCCCGATGACGAACGAGATCGCCGACCGCCTGGAGCTCCCGCTGATGGTCGTCGACAACGAGGACCCGCGCGGCACCGCCTACACGATCTCGGTCGACGCCGCCGACCGTCTCTCCACCGGCATCAGCGCCTCCGACCGCGCGCACACGCTCCGCGTGCTGGCCGACCCGGAGGCGACCCCGGCGCGACTGCACCGGCCCGGCCACATCCTGCCGCTGCGTGCCGTCGAGGGCGGCGTGCGCGAGCGCGACGGCCACACGGAGGCGGCGGTCGACCTGATGAAGCTCGCCGGGCTCGAGCCCGTCGGCGCCATCTCGGAGATCGTGGCCGAGGACGGCGAGATGATGCGCCTCCCCGGCCTGATCGCGCTCGGCGAGCGCGAGGGCGTGCCGGTCACCACGGTGGCCGCCCTGATCGCCTACCTCGAGGAGCACCACGCCGAGCTGGACGCCTCGAGCGTGGAGCCCGCCCGGGACACCCCGCGGGTGATCTTCGAGGTCGAGACGACCGTGCCGACCACGCACGGGCCGTTCCGGCTGCGCGCCTACCGCGACCGCCAGACCGGCGCCGACCACGTCGCCGTCGTGGCGGGCGACATCGGCGACGGTCACGGCACGCTCGTGCGGGTGCACTCCGAGTGCCTCACCGGCGAGGCCTTCGGCTCGCTGAAGTGCGAGTGCGGACCGCAGCTCGACGCCGCGCTCGACACGATCCAGCGCGACGGCGGCGTCGTGATCTACCTCCGCGGGCACGAGGGCCGCGGCATCGGCCTGATCAACAAGCTCCGCGCCTACCGCCTCCAGGAGGACGGGCTCGACACCCTCGACGCCAATCTCGCCCTCGGCCTGCCCGCCGACGCCCGCGACTACGGCGCCGCCGTCGGCATCCTCGAGGACCTCGGCGTCACCGACGTCCGCCTGCTCACCAACAACCCGGAGAAGGTGCGCCAGCTCACCGACCGCGGCATCACCGTGTCCGAGCGCGTGCCGCTGGTCGCCGGTGTCGGCGCCTTCAACCAGGGCTACCTCGCGACCAAGCGCGACCGGATGGGCCACTTCAGCGATCTCGACCCCCTCGTCGGACTCGACCCCCTCGACGCCGGACCCTCCGGCGCGACACCGAAGGAGTAAGCCATGGCCGGTAGCGGCGCCCCCACCACCTCCCCCGTCGACGGGAGCGGCCTCCGCGTCGTCGTCGTCGCGGGGACCTGGCACCAGCAGATCAGCGACGGGCTGATCGCCGGTGCGAAGGCCGCGCTCGACGAGTCCGGCGCCTCCTGGTCGCTCGTGCGCGTCCCGGGCTCGTTCGAGCTGCCGGTGGCCGCGAAGGCCGCCCTCGAGGCCGGCGCCGACGCGGTGGTCGCCCTCGGCGTCATCATCCGCGGCGGCACCCCGCACTTCGAGTACGTCTCGGACGCGGCGACCTCGGGCCTGACGAACGTCTCGATCCAGACCGGCAAGCCGGTCGGCTTCGGTGTGCTCACCCTCGACACCGAGCAGCAGGGCATCGACCGCGCCGGCCTGCCCGGCTCGAAGGAGGACAAGGGCCGCGAGGCGGCGGAGGCGGCGATCGCGACCGCGCTCGTCCTCCGCGAGCTGCGCGGCTAGCCGCGACCCCGAGCGCCGACGCCCCCCTTGTCGGGGGCGTCGGCGCACTTCGCGGAGAGGCGCTCTTGCTGAGAAGACCCGGAGTAAAGTGGACGGGTCGTCACGAGCGGCCCTACCCTCCCTCCCCCTCGGCCCCCGCGGCCCGCAGCGCCCGATCGACGCCGCCCCCGCCGGCACCGGGAGACCCCTCCACCGGAGCAGCCCTCTTCCATGTCTTCTTCCCGTACCGCAGCCGACGCTCCCGCCGCCGCCCCGCAGAACTCCCGGGGCCGGGTCATCCTGGCGAGCCTCATCGGCACCTCGATCGAGTTCTACGACTTCTACGCCTACGCGACGGCCGCCGTCCTGGTCTTCCCGTCGCTCTTCTTCGTCAACGAGGACCCGGCGGTCGCCCTCCTCGCCTCCTTCGCGGTCTTCGGCGTCGCCTTCATCGCCCGCCCGATCGGGTCGATCATCTTCGGCCACTTCGGCGACCGCGTCGGCCGCAAGGGGACCCTCGTCGCCTCGCTGCTCACGATGGGCATCGCGACCTTCCTGATCGGCTGCCTGCCGACCGCCCTCACGCCGGGCTGGGAGTTCCTCGCTCCGTTCCTGCTCGTCGTGATGCGCTTCTGCCAGGGCCTCGGCCTGGGCGGCGAGTGGTCCGGCGCCGCCCTCCTCGCGACCGAGAACGCCCCCGCGAACAAGCGCGCCATCTACGGCACGTTCCCCCAGCTCGGCGCCCCGATCGGCTTCATCGTCGCGAACGTGCTCTTCCTCGTGCTCGCGAGCACCATGAGCGACGAGACCTTCGCCGCCTGGGGCTGGCGCGTGCCGTTCCTCGCGAGCGCCGTGCTGGTGATCGTCGGCCTCTACGTGCGCCTCAAGCTCGTCGAGACCCCCGCCTTCCAGAAGGTCGTCGACAACGGCGAGGTGGCCAAGCTGCCGCTCGCCCGCGTCTTCAAGACCAGCTGGCGCCCGCTCATCCTCGGCACGTTCATCATGCTGGCGACCTACGTGCTCTTCTACCTGATGACCACGTTCACGCTGACCTACGGCACCACGCCCTCCGACGCGGCGACCCCGGGCCTGGGCTACAGCCGCAACGACTTCCTGATCATGCTGATCGTCGGCGTCGTCTTCTTCGGGGTCTTCACGCTCGTCTCCGGCCCGCTGGCCGAGAAGTTCGGCCGCCGTCGCACGCTGCTCGTCGTCACCTCGGCGATCCTCGTCTTCGGCCTGCTCTTCGTCCCGCTGTTCAGCGGCGGCTTCGCCGGCGTGATGGCGGTGCTGATCCTCGGCTTCACGCTGATGGGCCTCACCTTCGGCCCGATGGGCGCCGTCCTGCCCGAGCTGTTCCCGACCAACGTCCGCTACACCGGCTCGGCGATGTCGTACAACCTGGCGTCGATCCTCGGAGCGGCGCTCGCGCCGATCATCGCGGTGGCGCTCTGGCAGTCGGCCGGCGGCAGCACGCTGCTGGTGGGCCTCTACCTCAGCGGCGCGGCGGTGCTGACGCTGATCGCCCTGCTGCTCTCGAAGGAGACGCAGCACACGGCGTACCACGACAACGTGTCGTAGGACGCTCCTGCTCACTGCCTGTCCGGCCCGTCGGTTCCCCCGGCGGGCCGGACCCGTCTCCGGGCCCGTGCGACAGGACGCGGCGCCGGCGCTTCATGCCGGTCGACCCTTCTCATGCCGGTCGACCCTTCTCATGCCGGTCGACCCTTCCTGCTGGTCGACCCTTCATGCTGGTCGAGTAGCCCCGCAGGGGCGTATCGAGACCCACCGTGGTCAGCAGGGCGGGTCTGCAGACTCGCGTTCTGACGTCGGCGGATCTCGATACGCCCGCTCCGCGGGCCACTCGATCAGCGTGGCTTCCCGTCCCGATCGAGGGCCGGTTCGCAGCCACGAAGGGGCAAGATGGACGGCGGTCCACAAGAAGTACGGCACGGCGTGAGCGAGGACGAACGAGCGATGAGCAGCACCACGGAGAGCACGCGCGGCGGACGGCGGCCCCGCCGCGGCAAGGACGACGGACCCCGCGCCTCCTTCTCACAGCTCGTCCCCTACCTGCTGGAGCACCGCGGCATCCTCTCGGTCGTGGTGGTGCTCAGCCTCTTCGGCGCCGCCGCCAGCCTCGCCCAGCCGCTCGTCGTCGGCCAGGTCATCACCCGCGTGCAGGACGGCCTCGACCTCGGCCCGCTGGTCTGGGCGCTCCTCGTCCTCGTCGTCGCCTCCGGCCTCATCTCCGGCTTCGCGCACTACCTGCTCCAGCGCACCGGCGAGGGGATCGTCCTCTCCAGCCGCCGCCGGCTCGTCGCGCGGCTGCTCCGCCTGCCGATCCGCGAGTTCGACGCCCGCCGCACCGGCGACCTCGTCTCGCGCGTCGGCTCCGACTCCACGCTGCTGCGCGCCGTGCTCACCCAGGGCCTCGTCGACTCGATCGCCGGCTCGCTGCTCTTCGTCGGTGCGATCGTCGCGATGGCGATCATCGACTGGGTGCTGCTGCTGATCATCGTGGTCGTCGTCGCCGTCGCGCTCGGCGCTGCGCTGACCCTCGGTCGCGGCATCCGCGTCGCGAGCCGCAAGGCGCAGGAGAAGGTCGGCGACCTCGCCGCCGCCGTCGAGCGCGCGATCAGCGCCGTCCGCACCATCCGCGCCGCCGGCGCCACCGACCGCGAGATCGCCGTCGTCGACACCCACGCGACCGAGGCCTACCGCCTCGGCATCCGCGTCGCGCACATCTCGGCGCTCGTCGTCCCGGTGGCCGGCATCGCAATGCAGGTCGCCTTCCTCGCCGTCCTCGGCGTCGGCGGCTACCGCGTCGCCTCGGGCGCGATCGACATCGCGCAACTGGTGTCGTTCATCCTCTTCCTCTTCATGATGGTGATGCCGCTGGGCAACTTCATCGGCGCGATCACCTCGGTCAACTCGGCGCTCGGCGCGCTCGGGCGGATCCAGGAGATCATCGACCTGCCGATCGAGGGCGACGGCGAGCGCGACGGCGGCGGCCTCGGCCCGGGCGTCGCCGACTCCGCGATCGCCTTCGACGACGTCGTCTTCTCCTACGACGAGAAGGCCCTCGACACCGACGAGGACGCGCGCGACCGCACCGTCCTGCGCGGCGTCTCGTTCGCAGTCCCGCGCGGCAAGCGCACCGCCCTCGTCGGCCCGTCCGGCGCCGGCAAGAGCACGATCCTCGCGCTGATCGAGCGCTTCTACGACCCCGAGGCCGGCGTGGTCCGGCTCGGCGGTGTCGACATCACCGCCATCGACCGCGACGCCCTCCGCGCGCAGATCGGCTACGTCGAGCAAGACGCGCCGGTGCTGGCCGGCACCCTCCGCGAGAACCTCGTGCTCGGCCGACCGGACGCCTCCGACGAGGACTGCCTGCGGGTGCTCGAGGCCGTGAACCTCACCGACGTGCTCGAGCGCAACCCGCTCGGACTGAACGCGCCCGTCGGCGAGAGCGGCGTCATGCTCTCGGGCGGTGAGCGCCAGCGCCTCGCCATCGGGCGCGCGCTCCTCGCGGCCCCGCCGATCCTGCTGCTCGACGAGTCGACCTCGAGCCTGGACGGCCTCAACGAGCAGCGCCTGCGCCTCGCGATCGACGCGGTGGCCGAGAACCGCACGCTGCTCGTCATCGCGCACCGCCTCTCGACGGTCGTCGACTCCGACCAGATCGTGGTGCTGCAGAAGGGCGAGGTCGTCGGGATCGGCACGCACTCCGAGCTCGTCGAGTCGACGCCGCTCTACCGCGACCTGGCCAAGCACCAGCTGCTGGTCTGAGCACGGCCCCCGCCCGGTCAGCGCGGCGGCATCCGCAGCGCGCCGTCGAGGCGGATCACCTCGCCGTTGAGCATCGGGTTCTCGATGACGTGGCGGACGAGCGCGGCGAACTCCGACGGCCGGCCGAGCCGGGCCGGGTGCGGCACCGCCTCGCCGAGGGCGGCGCGCGCCGCCTCCGGCAGCCCGGCGAGCAGCGGGGTGTCGAAGGTGCCGGGTGCGATCGAGACGACGCGGATCAGCGCGGAGGCGAGCTCGCGCGCGAGCGGCAGGGTCAGCGCGGCCACGGCGCCCTTCGAGGCGGCGTAGGCCGCCTGCCCGATCTGCCCCTCGAAGGCGGCGATCGACGCCGTGGTGATCAGGACCCCGCGCTCGCCGTCGATCGGCTCGCCCTCGGCGATGACGGCCGCCGCGAGCCGCAGGACGTTCAGCGTGCCGACGGTGTTGATCCGCAGGACCCGCTCGAAGGCGTCGAGCGCCAGCGGTCCGTCGCGGCCGAGGAGCCGCCCCGGCGTGGCGACGCCGGCGCAGGTCACGGCGATCCGCAGCCCCTCGGCGGCCGTCACGGCCCGCTGGACCGCGTCGGCGTCGAGGACGTCGCCCGGGATCCGCAGAATCGACTCCGGCAGGTCGGCGCTGTCGAGCGCCGTCGGCAGATCGAGGACGACGACGCGCGCTCCTGCCTCGGCGAGGGCCCGCACCGTCGCGGCTCCGAGACCCGAGGCTCCCCCGGAGACCAGCGCCGCGCAGCCCTCGACGCGCATCAGGGGGCGATCGTCGGGGCGGGCGCGTCGGTGGAGAGCGCCTCGGCGGAGCAGTCGGTGAGGGTGCGGTCGTAGTCGGCGATCGCCTCCTGCGCGGCCAGCCACTCCGACTCGCTCAGGGAGCCGTCCGGGGCGGCGGGCCGCTCGTTCAGGCCGTAGCGCGCGAGGCACCGGGTGATCAGCTGGGAGACCTCATCACCCTCGGTCACCGCTCCGGTCGCGACGGGCGTCGGCTCGGTCGCGCGGATCGTCCGCGCGGGCGTGGCACCGGAGTCGGGCACCTCGGCCGGGTCCAGCGCGCAGCCCGCGAGCGGGGCCAGCAGCAGCACGGCCGCGACGGCCGACGGCAGGCGGGCGGCGCGGAGCCGGGAGCGCTCGGACATGGACGACCTCGGGAGTGGATGACGGCGGAGGACGGCACGGCGCCGGAGGAGCGGTGCCGGCCGGGTTCGTGGCGAGCGTAGCGCAGGCGCTCGGACCGGGGCGTCCGGGGTGCGCGGAACGACGGGCCGCGGCCCTGACGGGGGGGGTCAGGGCGCCGCGAGCGCCCACATCGCGACCGCACTCGCCGCCGCGACGTTCAGCGAGTCGATCCCGTGCCGCATCGGGATCTGCACCGCGACGTCCGCGGCGGCCAGCGCCTCCGCGGTGAGCCCCTCCCCCTCGGTGCCGAGCACGAGCGCGACCCGCTCCGGGGCGGCCGCCGCGAAGTCGCGCAGCGGCACCGCCTCCGGGGTCAGCGCCATCGCGGCGATCGTGAAGCCGGCCTCGTGCAGCAGCGCGCGCGTGCTCGGCCAGTCGCCGACCCGCGTCCAGGGCACCTGCAGCACCGTGCCCATGCTGACGCGGATCGCCCGGCGGTAGAAGGGGTCGGAGCAGCGCGGCGTCACCAGCACGGCGTCGGCGCCGATCGCGCCGACCGAGCGGAAGATCGCGCCGACGTTGGTCGGGTCGACCACGTTCTCGAGCACGACCACGCGGCGCGCGCCGGCGAGCAGCTCCGCGGGGTCGGCCAGCACCGGCCGGTCCAGCGCGGCGATCAGGCCGCGGTGCAGCGTGTAGCCGGTCAGCTCGGCCAGCAGCTCACCGGGTCCGGTGAAGACCGGCACGTCCCGGTCGCCGAGCAGCCGCTCGGCCTCCTCGACCGAGCCGCCGAGCGAGAGCACCGAGCGCGGCCGGTGGCCGGCGGCGAGCGCCCGCTCGAGCACCAGCGCCGACTCCGCGAGGTAGAGCCCGTGCGGGCCGCGGGCGTTCTTCAGCGCGACGTCCGTGGCGTGCGCGTAGTCGCGCAGCCGCGGGTCCTCGAGCGAGCGGACCTCGATCAGCTCCACAGATCAGGCGAACGGGTCGGGGGTGAGCGTGTACTTCGTGCTGAGGTACTCGTGGATGCCCTCGAGCCCGCCCTCGCGGCCGAGCCCCGACTGCTTGACGCCGCCGAACGGCGCCGCGGCGTTCGAGACCACACCGACGTTCAGGCCCATCATCCCGGTGGCGAGCCGCTCGATCATCCGCTGCCCGCGGGCGAGGTCACGGGTGAAGACGTACGAGACCAGCCCGAACTCGGTGTCGTTGGCGAGGGCGACCGCCTCGTCCTCGTCGCGGAACGGCACGATCGCGAGCACCGGGCCGAAGATCTCGGTGCGCAGGATCTCGCTGCCGGGCGCGACCCCCGCGAGCACCGTCGGCTCGTAGAAGTGCCCCGCTCCGTCGATGCCGTGCCCGCCGACCCGGACCTCGGCTCCGCGCTCGACAGCGTCCTCAACCAGCGAGGCCGCCTTCTCGACCGCGCGGTCGTCGATCAGCGGACCGATCGTGATGCCCGCCTCGGTGCCGCGGCCGACGGTCAGCGCGCGGACGCGCTCCGTGACGCGGGCCGCGAACTCCTCGGCGATCGACTCGTGCACGAAGAAGCGGTTCGCGGCCGTGCAGGCCTGCCCGATGTTGCGGAACTTCGCCAGCATCGCGCCCTCGACCGCGCGGTCGAGATCGGCGTCCTCGAAGACGACGAACGGCGCGTTGCCGCCGAGCTCCATCGAGGTGCGCAGGACGCCCTCGGCCGCCTGCTGCAGCAGCGTCCGCCCGACCGGCGTCGAGCCGGTGAAGGAGAGCTTGCGCAGCCGCGGGTCCGACAGGATCGGCTCCGACACCGCTCCGGCCGAGGAGGTGGTGACCACGTTGACGACGCCGTCCGGCACCCCGGCCTCGGCGAGCAGGGCGGCGAAGGCGAGCGTCGTCAGCGGCGTGAGCTCGGCGGGCTTCACCACGACGGTGCAGCCGGCGGCGAGGGCCGGGGCGATCTTGCGGGTCGCCATCGCGAGCGGGAAGTTCCACGGGGTGATCAGGTAGCACGGGCCGATCGGGTGCTGCGAGACGATCATCCGCCCCGTGCCCTCCGGGTTCACGCCGTAGCGGCCCGAGATGCGCACCGCCTCCTCGCTGAACCAGCGGAGGAACTCGCCCCCGTAGGCGACCTCGCCGAGCGCCTCGGCGAACGGCTTGCCCATCTCCAGCGTCATCAGCAGGGCGAAGTCGTCCTTGCGCTCCTGCAGGAGGTCGAACGCGCGGCGGAGGATCTCCGCGCGCTTCCGGGGCGCGGTCGCGGCCCAGGCCGGCCCCGCCTCGACGGCGGCGTCGAGCGCCCGCAGGCCGTCCTCCGGAGTCGCGTCGGCGATGGTGCGGATCACCTCGCCGGTGGCCGGATCCTCGACGTCGATCGTGCCGCCGCCCGAGCCGTCGACCCACGCGCCGCCGATGAGCAGCTGCGACGGGACGCGGGCGAGCAGGGCAGCCTCGGCGGCGCTTCGAACGACGGAATCACTCACGAGAACACTCTTCCTGTGCGGATCGAGTCGCGCGGACCCCGCACGACGACGCTTCTCAGTCTACGACCGCCCCCGGACGCACCTCAGGAGCCGGTCACCCCTGTGGACGGACCGGCCCCTGTGGAGGAGGGAAGCACGGTGGAGGAGGGAAGCACGGTGGAGGAGACCTCGACGCGCACACCCGCCTCGGCCAGCTCGCGCAGCGCCGCGGCGCTCGCCTCGGGCGAGACCCCGGCGACGAGGTCGGAGAGCACGCGCACCTCCAGGCCGGCCGCGCGCGCATCGAGGGCCGAGGCCCGCACGCAGTAGTCGGTGGCGAGCCCGACGACGTCGAGCTCGGTCACGCCCAGGCGCTCGAGCAGCGTCGGAACCGGCGCGCCGTCGTCCGCCGTCCCCTCGAAGGCCGAGTAGGACGGCCGGCCCTGGCCCTTGCGGATGTGCACGTCGACCGCGTCGACAGCGAGGGCCGGGTGGTACTCCGCGCCGGCCGTCCCCGCCACGCAGTGCACCGGCCAGGTGTCGACGAAGTCGGGCTCTGGGGCGAAGTGCCCGCCGTTGTCGGAGTCGCCGTCGTGCCAGTCGCGCGAGGCGAGCACCGTCGTGTAGCGGCCGGCGCTCGCGGCGAGGTGCGCGGTGATCCCCTCGGCGACACGGGTGCCGCCGGCGACGGCGAGGGCGCCCTCCTCGGTGAAGTCGTTCTGCACGTCGACGATCAGGAGTGCCGTGGTCATGGTGGTCCTCTCGGAGCGGGAGCGGGAGCGGGAGCGGGAGCGGGGGCGGGAGCGGTGCGGGAGCGGAGCGGTCGGGTCGGTCAGGAGTCGGAGAGCGCGCCGCCGCAGCGGTAGACGCCGGTGACGAGCGTGTCGATGGCGGTCTTCGCCGAGTCGGAGACGTCGCCGAGCGCGTAGACGGCGAAGGTGAGCGCGGTGCCGTCCTGGGCGTCGACCACGCCGGCGAGCGTGTAGCCGGTGTCGATCCAGCCGGTCTTCGCGCGGACGGCGCCGTCGGCCACCGCGTTGTCGCCGGCGAAGCGGTCCGCGTAGGAGAGCGAGCCGGTGCGCCCCGAGACCGGGAGGCCGTCGAGGAGGACGCCGAGTTGCCCCTCCCGCGCCTGGACCTTCCGCAGCAGGCTCGTGAAGTACGCCGGAGCCACCGCGTTGTCGTCGCTGAGCCCCGAGCCGTCGACGATCGTGATCCCGGCCGTGTCCACTCCGTAGCCGGCGAGGCCCTGGAGGACGCCCGCCTGCTCGGCGCCGAAGTCGTTGCCCGAGCCCGTGCGGATCGCGACCAGCCGCGCGAGCATCTCGGCGATCGCGTTGTCCGAGACGAGCAGCATCTGCTGCACGAGGGTGCTCACCGGGGCCGACTCGACGCTGCCGAGCACCCGCGCTCCGGCCGGGGCGGTGCCGGTGCTCACCGTCGGCGAGCCGGACAGCTCGTCCGCGAAGGCGTCGCCCGCCCGGCCGATCGGGTCCTCGCCGCGGCGGGAGGTGGCGGCGGTCGGATCCGCCCGGTCGCCGTCGACCTGCAGGGCGGTGATCTCGGGCATGTAGCCGTCGGTCTGCTCCTTGCGGTTCCAGCTCGGCTGCCAGGTGTCGCCGGAGTAGAGCGAGGCGTCGAGCACGACCGAGGAGATCGTGGTGCCCGCGGTCGCCGGGTCGGCGTCCCAGGCGGCCTCGACCTGCGCGGCGAGGTCGTCGAGGTGCGCGGCGCCGGCCTAGACCGACTCCTGACCGCTCGGCAGTCGGCTGAGCGTGAGGTCTCCCCCGCCGACCAGCACGACGCTGCCGGCCGCGTCGCCCGCGACGACGGTCGTGGCGATCCGGGTGTCCGGGCCGAGGACGGCGAGCGCGGAGGCGGCGGTGAGGATCTTGAGCGCGGAGGCGGTGCGCGAGGCGGTCGTGCCGCCGCGGTCGAAGAGCACCTCGCCGGTCGCCGCGTCGACGACCCGCGCCTGCATCGAGCCGAGGCGCGGATCCGCCGCGAGCTCGGCGACGGAGCAGGTGCGCAGCGCCTCGGTGGTCTCGGTGCCGGCGGGGCGGGCGGTCGGCGTCGGCGTCGGCGTGGCCGTCGTCGTCGCGGTGGTGGGTGCCGAGGCGGTGGGCGCCGCGGCGGGAGTCGCCGTGCGGCCGATCGCCGTCCCGGCGCCGAAGGCTCCGACGCCCAGCAGCACGGCGACGATGGCCGCGGCGACGACGAGGGCGCGCGGCCGGCGGCGGGGCGGGGTGTCGGTCATCCGGACCAGGGTAACGGGCCGGGATCGACGGGGCCTGGGGGCCGGAGATACGGGGCGATGGCTGCACTCGCGGCTAGACCACGGGGAAAGATGCGGAGCCGCCTGTCGGAATCGAACCGACGACCTTCTCATTACGAGTGAGACGCTCTACCGACTGAGCTAAGGCGGCGTGCTCGCGAGGCGCTGGCCCCGGACACGATTACACAGCATAGCCTGCTCGCGGGCCGGGGCGTGAATCGAGGCGCGGGGCCCGCCGGCTACTCGGCGAGCGCGCCGCGCAGCTCCTCGAACGAGTGCACGATGAGTCCCGGGAGCGCGTCGCGACCGTCGTGGTCGACCCAGCCGGCCCAGGCGTGCCGCATGGCGGCGAGGCCGAGCAGGGTGAGCATCCGGGCCCGGCTGCGCACCGCCTCGGCGTCCGTCCCGCCACGGGTGAGGCGCTCGGCGACCAGGTCCTCGATCGCGAGCTCGAACTCCCGCATGCCGGCGATCTTGAGGCCGACGAGCTGCGGGTGCTCGCGGAAGAGGCTGCGCCGCAGCAGGTGCAGCTCGCGGTCCTCCTCCCCCGGGACCTCCGCCGCCGCGACGAAGACCGCCTGCAGGTCGACGAGGAGCGGCGCGTCGCCCGCGAGGAACGCGGCGGCCGTCTCGTCGGAGATCACCGGCAGGCCGCCCACCAGCGCGTCCTCCTTCGAGGCGAAGTAGTTGAAGAAGGTGCGCGTGGAGACGTCGGCCGTCCGCGAGACGTCCTCGATCGTGACGCGGTCCGGCCCGCGCTCGCTCGCGAGCCGCAGCACCGCGGTCTCGATCGCGCGCCGGGTCGCGAGGCGCTTGCGCTCCCGGAGGCCCGGCTGCTCCGGCGCGCCGCGGCGCTCCTGCTCGGTCAGCACTGCGGGTCCTCCTCGGGGACGACGCCCTCGAGCAGGTACGCGTCGACCGCGTCGTTCACGCACGAGTTCGACTTGTTGTAGGCCGTGTGGCCCTCGCCGTCGAAGGTCACGAGGTGCCCGTCGGACAACTCCTCCGCCAGCGCCTGCGCCCAGACGTAGGGGGTCGCCGGGTCGTTGGTGGTGCCCACCACGAGAATCGGGCCCGAGCCCTCCGCCGTGATCGGCGCCCGCGAGCCCTCGAAGGCGGCCGGCCACTCGCCGCAGAGGATGTCGCCGTAGGCGAGGTAGCGGCCGAGCGTCGGCGCCGCCGCCTCGAGCTCCGCGGCGTCCGCCCGCATCGACTCCGTCTCGGCGTCGTAGGCGTAGTCGACGCAGTTGATCGCGAGGAAGGCCTCGGTCGCGTTGTCGCTGTAGTCGCCGTCGGCCGTCCGGCCGTTGTAGGCGTCCGCGTACTGGAAGGCGATCTCCGCGCCGCCTTGCCGCACGTCCGTGAGCATCTCGCTCAGCCCGCCCCAGGAGGAGGCGGAGTAGAGCGGGTAGACGATCGCGGTGAGCAGCGTGCTCGAGCCGAGCTGCCGGCCGTCCTGGGCGCGGATCGGCGAGGCGTCGACCCGCTCCAGCATCGCGGCGACCTGCGCCATCGCCTCGTCGACCGTGCCGGTGAAGGGGCAGCCCTCGCCGCCGAGGCAGGCGGTGAGATACGCGCGCAGGGCGCTCTCGAAGCCGATCGCCTGCTCGCGGACGACGTCGAGCGAGGTCGCGGCCGGATCGATCGCGCCGTCGAGCACGAGCCGGCCGACGCGATCGGGGAACAGGCCGGCATAGGTGGCGCCGAGGAAGGTGCCGTAGGAGTAGCCGAGGTAGTGCAGCGACTCGTCGCCGAGCGCCGCCCGCAGCACGTCGAGATCGCGGGCCGCGCTGGTGGTGCCGACCTCCGGCAGCAGCGCGCCGCTGCGCTCCTCGCAGGCGGCGGCGAAGGCGGCCGAGGCGGTGCGCTGGGCGGCGATCCACTCGTCGCTGCCGCGCTCGCCCGGGACGATGTCGTAGAGGTAGGAGTCGAGGCCGGCGGCGTCGAGGCAGGACACCGCGGTCGAGGCGCCGACACCGCGCGGGTCGAAGCCGACCACGTCGAAGCGGGCGGCGAGCTCGTCGTCCACGGCGAAGTCCAGGCTGTCCCGGATGAGGTCGACCCCGGACCCGCCGGGTCCGCCCGGGTTGACCAGGAGGGAGCCGATCGCGTCCCCGCCCGTCGCCGGGTGGCGGACCAGGGCGATCGAGGCGGTCTCGCCGGCCGGGGCGTCCCAGTCGAGCGGCACCGTCGCGTCGGTGCACTGCATGCCCTCGCCGCAGTCGTCCCAGACCAGGACCTGGCCGTAGTACTGCTCGAGATCGGCGTCGACCGCCTGCGGGGCGGGCGTCGAGGTGCGCTCGGGCGAGGGTCCGGGAGCGAAGCAGCCGGAGAGCAGCGCGACCGCTGCGCCGACCGCGGCGAGCGCCGTCCAGCGGCCCGGGCGCCTCACGCGGCCACCGGGCGCCGCGCGGCGACCACGAGCATCGCCTCGAGGGCGAGGACGGGCGAGACGTTCGCGTCGATGCGCTGCCGGGCCTCCGCCACGGCGTCGAGCACCGCGAGCGTGCGCTCGGGGGCGGTGGCCGAGGCGAGCGCCGTCATCTCGCTCCGCACCTCCTCGTTGATCACGCCGCCGGGGGCGCCGAGCTGGAGGCGCACGACGTCGCGGTAGAGCGAGAGCAGGTCGACGAGGATGCGGTCGAGGCCGTCGCGGAGGCTGCGCGTCGCCCGGCGCTTCTGGTCCTCCTCGAGAGTGCGCAGCTGCGAGCGGAGCTGGGCGGGGATCGTGCCGCCGGGCTCGACACCGAGCGAGCGCAGCGCCTGCTGGCGCTCGACCTCGTCGCGCTCGAGCGTGTAGGCCTTCGCGTCCTCGGTGGCGACCTCGATCATCCGCGCGGCACCGAGCACCGCGTCGGACACCCCACGCAGACTCAGGGCGATCCGGAGGGTCTCCTCGCGCCGCTCGCGGGCGTTCGCATCGGTCGCGAGCCGGTGCGCCATGCCGATGTGGCTCTGGGCCTGGCGGGCGGCGCGCTCCGCCGTCTCCGCGTCGACGCCGTCGCGGCGCTCGAGCAGGCCGGCAACGTCCTCGACGCTGGGGACGCGCAGGCGCACCGAGCGCACCCGCGAGCGGATCGTCGGCAGGAGGTCGGCCTCGCTGGGCGCGCAGAGGATCCAGACGGTGCGCTCGGGCGGCTCCTCGAGTGCCTTCAGCAGGACGTTCGAGGTGCGCTCGCTCATCCGGTCGGCGTCCTCGATGACCATCACCCGGTAGCGCGAGACCGACGGCGAGTACTGCGAGGAGGAGACGAGACGGCGCACCTCCTCGATCGAGATGATGACGCGCTCGGTGGCGAGGACCGCGAGGTCGGGGTGCGAGCGGGCGGCGACCTGCGCGCAGTCCGGGCACTCGCCGCAGCCGCCGCGGCGGCAGAGCAGCGCGGAGGCGAACGCGTAGGCGAGGTTCGACCGGCCGGAGCCGGGCGGCCCGGTGATCAGCCAGGAGTGGGTCATCGAGGTCGACTCGTGCCCCCTCTCATCGCGGGGGGTCGAGGCGTCGCGCAGGGCGCCGATGGCGTGCTCCTGGCCGACGAGCTGGCTCCAGACGGTCACGGATCCAGGCTAACCGCGAGGTCCGACAGCGGGCCGCGCGCCCTGGGGACCGGCGCTGAGCATCGGCTCGACGCGGGCGCGGACGGCCGCGGCGAGCTCCTCGACGGGACGGCTCGCGTCCAGGACGAGGAAGCGCTCCGGGTCGCCCGAGGCGAGGTCGAGGAACGCCTGCCGGACGCGGCCGTGGAACTCGGCCTTCTCCGCCTCGAGCCGGTCGTAGCGGGTGCGCGCGGCGTCCAGCCGAGTGCGGGCGACGGCGGGATCGAGGTCGAGCAGCACGGTGAGGTCGGGGCGGAGGTCGCGGGTCGCCCACTCCGAGAGGGAGCGGACCTCCGCGGCGTCCAGCACCCGGCCGGCGCCCTGGTACGCGACGGAGGAGTCGATGTAGCGGTCCTGGACGACGACCTCGCCCCGCTCGAGCGCGGGCCGGACGAAGGTGCCGACGTGCTGCGCGCGGTCGGCGGCGTAGAGGAGCGCCTCGGCCCGCGGATCGATCTCGCCGCGGTGGTGCAGCACGATCTCGCGGATCTGCACGCCCACATCGGTGCCGCCCGGCTCCCGGGTGCGCCGCACGGTCTCACCGCGCGAGCCCAGCCACTCCTCGAGCAGCCGGGCCTGCGTGGTCTTGCCCGCGCCGTCCCCGCCCTCGAGGGTGACGAACAGCCCGGTCACGACTCCGTCGAGCCCGTCGCCTTCGCCGCAGTGCTGCGGGCGCGGGTGGTGGCCGGCTTCTTCGCGGCGGTGGTCTTCGCCGCCGTCGTCTTGGCGGCCGTCGTCTTCGCCGTCGTCGCCTTCGCCGCCGTGGTCTTGGCCGTCGTCGCCTTCGCCGCCGTGGTCTTCGCGGCGGTGGTCTTCGTCGCCGTCGTCTTGGCCGCCGTGGTCTTCGCCGCCGTGGTCTTCGCCGCCGTCTTCTTGGCCGGGGCGCGCTTGGCCGGGGCCTTCTTGGGCGCCGGACCCTTCGCCCGCTTGTCGGCGAGCATCTGCACCGCCTGCTCGAAGTCGATCTCCTCGATCGGCTGGCCCTTGGGGATCGTGACGTTGGTCTCGCCGTCGGTCACGTAGGCGCCGAAGCGCCCGTCGCGGATCCGGATCGGCTTGCCGCTGACCGGGTCGGCCTCGAACTCCGCGAGGGCGCTCGTGGCGCGCTTCGCGCCGTACTTGGGCTGGGCGAAGACCTCGAGCGCGGTCGGCAGGTCGACCTCGAAGATCTGGTCCTCGCTGGTGAGCGAGCGGCTGTCCGTCCCCTTCTTCAGGTACGGGCCGTAGCGGCCGTTCTGCGCGGTGATCGGCTCACCCGACTCCGGGTCCTCGCCGACGGTGCGCGGCAGGTCGAGCAGGCGCAGAGCGGTGGCGAGGTCGACGGTCGCGACGTCCATCGACTTGAAGAGGGAGGAGGTGCGCGGCTTGACCGCGGCCGCCTTCTTCGCACCGCGCTTCGCCGGCGCAGGCTCGACGACCTCACCGGTGGCGGGGTCGGCGGTGCTCTCGGGCTCGGGGTCGACCTCGGTCACGTACGGGCCGAAGCGGCCGTCCTTGACGACGACGGTCTTGCCCGAGTCAGGGTTGCTGCCGAGCACGCGGTCGGTCTGCACGGGGGCGTCGACGAGCTCCTGCGCCTTGGCGGGCGTGAGCTCGTCCGGAGCCAGCTCGAGCGGCAGGTTGACGCGGCGCGGCGTCTCCTGCCCCTCCTCCTGGGCGACCTCGAGGTAGGGACCGTACTTGCCGATGCGCAGGGTGATGTCGTCGGTGATCCGGACCGAGTTGATGCTCTTCGCATCGATCTCGCCGAGGTTGTCGACGACGTGGCGCAGGCCCGGCTGGTCGCCGCCGCCGAAGTAGAAGCGGTTCAGCCAGTCGACCCGGTCCTCCTCGCCGCCGGCGATGCGGTCGAGGTCGCCCTCCATCGCGGCGGTGAAGTCGTACTCGACGAGGTCGGAGAAGAACTCCTCGAGCAGGCGCACCACCGAGAAGGCGATCCAGTTCGGAACGAGCGCCGTGCCGCGCGGAGTGACGTAGCCGCGGTCGACGATCGTCGTGATGATCGAGGCGTAGGTCGAGGGGCGCCCGATCCCCAGCTCTTCGAGCGACTTGACGAGGCTCGCCTCCGTGTATCGCGGGGGCGGCGAGGTCTCGTGGCCCTTGGCCTCGACCTCGGCGACGACGAGGCTCTGGCCGACCTCGAGCACGGGCAGCTTGGCGTCCTTCTCGTCGCGGGCGCCGTGGCGCTCCTCGTCGCGGCCCTCCTCGTAGGCGAGCAGGAAGCCGCGGAAGGTGATGACCGTTCCCGAGGCGGTGAACTCGGCGGTGCGCTCGGTGTCGCCGGCGGGGTTGGCGAGCAGGGTCACGGTGGCGGTCGAGCCCTTGGCGTCGGCCATCTGCGAGGCGACGGTGCGCTTCCAGATCAGGTCGTAGAGGCGGTGGTCGTTGCCACGGAGGGTGCCGGCGAGCTGGTCCGGGGTGCGGAAGGTCTCGCCCGCGGGACGGATCGCCTCGTGCGCCTCCTGCGCGCTCTTGTTCTTGCCGGAGTAGAGGCGGGGCTTCTCGGGGACCGTCTCGGCGCCGTAGAGCGAGGCCGCCTGCGAGCGGGCGGCGTTCAGCGCCTGCTGCGAGAGGTTCGGCGAGTCGGTCCTCATGTAGGTGATGAAGCCGTTCTCGTAGAGCGACTGCGCCACGCTCATCGTCTGGCGCGCCGAGAAGCGGAGCTTGCGCGCCGCCTCCTGCTGGAGCGTCGAGGTGGTGAACGGGGCGGCGGGGCGCCGCGAGTAGGGCTTGGACTCGAGGTTCGAGACGCGGACGAGCGTCTTCGGGTCGCGCAGCGCCTCGGCGAGGGCGCCGGCGGAGGCCTCGTCGAGGACGGTGACGTCCCCCTTCAGCTGACCGCGGTCGTCGAAGTCGCGGCCGCTGCCGATCCGCTTGCCGTCCAGGCGCGCCAGGCGTGCGTCGAACGCCGCCGAGGCGTCGGCCTCGGGGGCGAGGACCGTGGCGAGGTCCCAGTAGGAGGCGGAGACGAAGGCGAGGCGCTCGCGCTCGCGGTCCACGACGAGGCGCGTGGCGGCGGACTGCACGCGGCCGGCGGAGAGGCCGGGCCCGACCTTGCGCCAGAGGACCGGGGAGATCTCGTAGCCGTAGAGGCGGTCGAGGATGCGGCGGGTCTCCTGCGCGTCGACGAGGGAGGTGTCGATGTCGCGGGTGTTGTCGCGGGCCGTCTGGATCGCGTCCTTGGTGATCTCGTGGAAGACCATCCGCTTGACGGGGACCTTGGGCTTGAGCTCCTCGAGGAGGTGCCACGCGATGGCCTCGCCCTCGCGGTCCTCATCCGTCGCGAGGAAGAGCTCGTCGGCGTTCTTCAGCGCGCGCTTGAGGTCGGCGACCGTCTTCTTCTTCTGGTCGGAGACGACGTAGTAGGGCTCGAAGCCGTTGTCGACGTCGACGGAGAACTTGCCCAGCCCGCCCTTCTTGAGCTCGGGCGGCAGGTTCTTCGGCTCGATGAGGTCGCGGATGTGCCCGACGGAGGCGAGCACCTCGTAGCCCTCGCCCAGGTACTGGGCGATGGTCTTGGCCTTCGCCGGCGACTCGACGATCACCAGCTTCTTCGTGCCGGACACAGTTCTCCTCGATTGATGCTGTCGGATCGGACGCTCAGCGAGTCCGACGGGTCCCCTTCGGCGGGGAGGCGGTGCGCGGCGTCCGCAGGAGGAACGACGATCCGTTCGCGTCGGCTTCGGGGCGCCCGACAGGCACACCATACACACTGACTCCGGGCGTCCCTCGCCGTCGTCCGCTCGCCGCGCGCTGGGAGCACTCCGGCCGCCGCCCGGGAATCCGCCGAATCGGGAGGACCGCACCCGGTGACGGATCGCGGCGATCGGCGCATGATGAGGGGCATGGCAACGACGCACACCACCTCCGCTCCGACCACCTCCGCCTACACCGCGAAATTCCTCGACGGGCCGCTCGAGGGCAAGACGCTCCGCCGCTCCTACGGCGAGGCGACGGCCCCGGCGGGCCGCCTCGAGATCCCGGCCGCCCGCGAGGGCACCCGCTACCTCTATCTCCTCGCCGGCGCTCTCGAGCACGACGAGGGAGCGGGCGCGCTGCCCACCGCGGCGGCCTACCGCTACCTGCGGGTCAGCGCCGACTGAGCTCCGGTCCCACCGGGCGGGTCGGACACCGGCGACCCGACCGAGCACGGGAGCGCGCTGCTGCTGCGCCCCGGGCGCGGCGGGAGCCGTGGCCGCCGTCCCCGTCGCGGGAGGAGCGTCACGGCGGCGGCCCGGCGCGCGACCGGGCGGGGAGCACGAGCGGCCCGACGGACACGACGACCTCGACGGTCGCCACTCCTCCTTCCACCGCGCAGCCCGCGACGGTCGCCGACATCGCCCCCGCGACACGCTCGGCCGCCCCGCACGGCTCGCCCGGCAGCAGCCCGGAGGCCACGTCCGCCGCGGCGAGCGCCGCCGCATCCGCCGCGGCCACGGCCCGCTGGTGCCCCGCGACTCCCCCGCATCCGGCGAGCACGGCCGCGGTCACGAGGATCGTCCCCGCGACGACGCCGACCGCGACGACCGCCGCCGAGCCGTCCTCCCCTGCGCGGTCCGGCTCCGGCCGGGGGATCACCGCCCTCCGCCCAGCGCGCAGGACCGGACCGAGACCGGCAGCTCCAGCGCCGGCAGCGGCCGGAGCCGCGCGGCGACGTCCACGCAGACGAGCCCGCCGTCCGCGGAGGTCGCGACGCTCGCTCCCGCATCGACCCGCACGACGGGCCGACCCGGATCGTCCCCCCGCGCCAGCGACCGGGCGCCGTCCGCCGCGGCGTCGACCAGCCGGACGTACTGCGCCGAGGCCGCCACCGAGCCCAGGCAGAGCGCCAGCACGACCACCACCGCCGGCAGCACGACCGCCAGCTCGGCCGTCGCGGACCCGTCCTCGCCTCGACGGCCGTCGCCGGTCCACATCCCGGCCTCCTCCGCTCTCGTCACCGCGCGGGCACCACTCGGGCACCGCACCGCTCATCCCCCCGAGGTGAGCGCCCGGGTGACCAGGTCCGTGAGGATCCCGCGCACCTCGTCGCCCTTGAGGATCACCACCAGCAGGCCTGCGAAGCCGACCGCGGCCATCGTCGCGATCGCGTACTCGGCCGTGGCCGAGCCCTCCTCGTCGCGCCATCCGCTCAGCCGCCCCGCCTCCCACGCGGGCAGCGGGAAGCGCTCCCGCCCGGTACCGCCCGTCCCTCGTCCGATCGTCCCCGCACCACTGCTCCGGCTGCCGTTCATCCGCTCGCTCCGTTCGTCGTCACTGCCCCCACTCGAGGATCGCCGAGCCCGGAGCAGGTCCGGGTGGGGAGCTCGCGAACGGTGGACAAGAGGAGAGAGGAGCGGCCTGTGGAGAGCTCCCGCGGGACCGCTCACCGCTGCCCCGCGAACGTCGACAGCAGCACCGAGATCATCATCGGAGCCACGCCCAGCAGGAGGAACGCCGGCAGCACGCAGACTCCGAGCGGCAGCAGCAGCGTCACGCCGAGCCTCGCCGCCCGCTCCCGCGCCTCGGACGCGGCCCGCACCCGCGCCAGTGCCGCCTCGCTGCGCAGCAGCCGGCCCGCGGGCACCCCCGCCGCGCTCGAGAGCGCGAGCACGGGCTCCGCCGCGGCCAGCGCAGGCGGCCCCGACGCGAGCCCGCACTCGGCGAGCGCCGCCAGCACCCGCTCCCGCCCGCCCCCGATCGATCCCCCGCCCGCGAGCGCGACCGCGAGCAGGTCGAGCGCCAGCCCCGGTGCCGGGTCCCCCGGGCCGGCGCCGCGGACGAGCCGGCGCGTCCACGCCGCGGCACCGAGCATCAGCCCGAGCCCGCCCACCAGGCAGGCGAATCCCGGCACCGTCCCGATCAGCACGCCCAGCACATCGAAGCCCAGCAGCGTGCCGAAGCCGAGCGCCACCAGCGGCAGCCCGCCGACCGCCCGGCTCGTCGCGAGCGGGCCCGCCAGGGCGACCTCGATGTCCCGCCGCGCCCGGCCGAGCTCCCGGAGGGAATCGGCCAGCTCGGCGAGGGCCGCGGCGATCGGCGCTCCGGAGTCCGCGGCCACCCGCCAGCAGGCGGCCAGGGCCGCCCAGGCCGTCTCCTCGCCGCGATCGCGCGACCCCCGTGCCGCGATCTCCCTGCGACGAGGGGCGCGCTCCCCCGTCCCTCGCCTCTCTCGACGGGAGGCGGGCACGCCCGCCAGGAGCGCCGCCGTCACGTCCCCGCCGCGCGCCGCCTCGACCGCCACCGCGCGCAGCAGCCGACGACGACGCGCGGCACCCGCCGCCTCCGAGTCGTCCGACGCCGCGAGGTGCGCCAGCGCCGACGCCGGCGCGACGCCCGCCGCGAGCAGCACCGAGAGGCGGTGCACCACGGCCGCCACCTCGTCGACCCCCTCCCCGCGCTTCACGGCGAGCCCCGCTGCGGCACGGCGCCCTCCTCGATCCGGAGCCGCCCGGCGCCGTCGAGCCGGAAGCAGCCCGAGGCCGCGAGCCGGCGCCGGCCGCCCCGCCGCTCGAGGTGCAGCACCAGGTCGATCGCGCTGACCGTCTGCCGCGCGACCGCCTCCGGGCCCATGCCCGCGAGCGAGCCGAGCGCCTCCAGCCTCGCGGGCACGTCGGCGAGCGAGTTCGCGTGCAGCGTCCCCGCGCCGCCGTCGTGCCCGGTGTTCAGCGCCGAGAGCAGATCGCGCAGCTCCACTCCGCGGCACTCGCCGAGGACGAGCCGGTCCGGCCGCATCCGCAGGGCCTCGCGGACGAGACGGTCGAGGCCGACCCCGCCCGCTCCCTCCAGGTTCGGCTGGCGCGCCTCGAGCGAGACGACGTGCGGATGCGCGGGCCGCAGCTCGCCGACGTCCTCGATCACGACCAGCCGCTCGTGCGGCGGCGCGCAGCCCAGGAGCGCGCCGAGGAGCGTGGTCTTGCCCGATCCGCCGGCACCGGTGACGAGGAGGTTCCAGCGCGCGGCGACGGCCCGCCGCAGCAGGCTTCGGCCCGCGTCGTCGAGCATCCCCGCCGCGTGCAGCTCGTCGAGACTCCAGGCGTCGGCCCGCGGGACGCGCACCGAGATCAGCGTCCCCGCGGTCGCGACCGGCGGCAGCACCACGTGCACGCGGACCCCGTGCTTCAGCCGCACGTCCACGCACGGGCTCGCCTCGTCGACGTGGCGTCCGCCGGCCGCGACCAGCGACACCGCGAGCCGTCGCGCTCCTGCCGCGTCGAGCGTCCACGTCGGCTCTCGCACTGCGCCCCCGCCGCGGTCGACCCAGAGGCCCGAATCCCCGTTGACGAAGAGGTCGGTCACCGCCGGGTCGGCGGCGAACGGCGCGAGCAGGCCGAGCGCCGCCGCCGCCGGACGGACCGGCGCGGGCCGCGGTGCCTCGCCGGCGTCCTCCCCCGGCGGGCGAGGTGCGTCCGGGCGGTAGGCGGCGGGAACGAGCGGGACGAAACCTGTGGTCATCCGGGAACGCTAGGAGCGCGCGCCCTCCGGTGGCGCGCCGAAGGCCGCATCGGTGGACGGCAGGGCCGAGCACGCCCCTGGGGAGGAGCGACGAGCTCCGGCCCGAAGTCGTTCTCGCGAGCCGACGACGCACCGCTCCGAGCGCCGGCACGCGGTCCGCGCCCAGGCACGCCGGAACCGGCCGATCCAGCGTGCCCGAGGTGTTTCCGCGAGCCGGAGGTCCACCGGTCGAAGCTCGGGCACGCGATTCGAGCCCAGGCACGCCGGAACCAGCCGATCCAGCGTGCCGAAAGCGTTTCCGCGAGCCGGAGGTCCACCGGTCGGAGCTCGGGCACGCGATTCGAGCCCCGGCACGCCGGAACCAGCCGATCGGGCGTGCCGGACGTGTTTCCGCGAGCCGGAACTCCAGCAGTCGACACTCGGGCACGCGATCCGTGCTCCGGCGCGCCGAAGTCGGCCGATCCAGCGCGCCCAGCGTGTTCCGGCGAGCCGAAGGTGCAACCGGCCGATGCGGCCCGGCCGTGCGGATCCTCCGGGGAGCGGGACGCTCGACCAGCGGAGGGAAGAGAAGGGGGCGGCACCCATTGGGGGGAACAGGTGCCGCCTCGGCGGCGCTGGATTGGGGGGAATCACTCGCGCCGCTGAGCCGAAGTTCATTCGGCCGTATGCAACGTTAGGGCACGGAGGCGATTTCGCCAAGTCGGATCCGCGTTCTGAGCCGACTCTTCACGAAACCCCGCCGGACGGTCAGCTTCGCGTCGTCCCCTCCCCACCCGAGAGCCGGACGCTACGGTGGTCCGGAACCGACCACGCCGGCCGGCGCACGTCGCACTCGCGAAGGAGCGAATCGCAGATGTCCACACCCCTCGACGCGTCCGGGGCCGCAGGCTCGAGCGCCATCGACAGCCTCCAGCAGGAGACGCGCCGCTTCCCGCCGCCCGCCGAGTTCGCCGCAGACGCCGCCGCGACCGCCGGGCAGGCCGAGCAGGCCGCCGCCGACCGCCTCGCCTTCTGGGCCGACCGCAGCCGCGAGCTGCTGCACTGGCACCGGCCGTTCACGCGCACCCTCGACTGGAGCGAGCCGCCCTTCGCGCGCTGGTTCGACGACGGCGAGCTCAACGTCGCCTACAACTGCCTCGACCGGCACGTGCTGGCCGGTCACGGCGACCGCGTCGCGATCCACTGGGAGGGCGAGCCCGGCGACAGCCGCGACCTGACCTACGCCGAGCTCACCGCCGAGGTGAAGCGCGCGGCCAACCTCTTCACGAGCCTGGGCGTGCAGGCCGGCGACCGCGTCGCGATCTACCTGCCGATGATCCCCGAGGCCGTCATCGCGATGCTCGCGGTCGCCCGGCTCGGCGCCGTGCACTCGGTCGTCTTCGGCGGCTTCAGCGCCGAGAGCCTGCGCGCGCGGATCGACGACGCCGAGGCGAAGCTCGTCGTCACCGCCGACGGCGGCTGGCGCAAGGGCTCGGTCTTCCCGCTCAAGCCCGCGGTCGACGCGGCGCTGGCGCTGGACGGCGGCGCGTCGAGCGTCGAGCACGTCCTCGTCGTCCGCCGCGGCGGCAACACCGTCGAGTGGAGCGCGGGCCGCGACCTGTGGTGGCACGAGGAGATCGTCGCAGTGGACGCCGACCACGTCGCACGGCCGTTCCACGCCGAGCAGCCGCTGTTCATCCTCTACACGAGCGGCACCACCGGGAAGCCGAAGGGCATCCTGCACACCAGCGGCGGCTACCTCACCCAGGTCGCGTACACCCACCGCACGGTCTTCGATCTCAAGCCCGAGACCGATGTCTACTGGTGCACCGCCGACGTCGGCTGGATCACCGGGCACAGCTACGTGGTCTACGGACCGCTCGCGAACGGCGCCACCCAGGTGATGTACGAGGGCACGCCCGACACCCCGCACCCCGGACGCTGGTGGGAGATCATCGAGAAGCACGGCGTCACGATCCTCTACGCCGCCCCCACGGCGATCCGCACCTTCATGAAGCTCGGCCGGCAGATCCCGCAGCGCTTCGACCTCTCGAGCCTCCGCCTGCTCGGCTCGGTCGGCGAGCCGATCAACCCCGAGGCCTGGATCTGGTACCGCGACGTCATCGGCGGCGGCCGCACCCCGATCGTCGACACCTGGTGGCAGACCGAGACCGGCGCGATCATGGTCTCGCCCCTGCCCGGTGTCACGACCCTGAAGCCGGGCTCGGCGCAGGTCCCCGTCCCCGGGATCTCGATCGACGTCGTCGACGACTCCGGCGCCCCGGTCGGCGCGGGCTCCGGCGGGCTGCTGGTCATCACCGAGCCCTGGCCGTCGATGCTGCGCGGCATCTGGGGAGACCCGGACCGCTACGTCGAGACCTACTGGTCGAAGTTCGGCGACCGCTACTTCGCCGGCGACGGCGCGCGGCTCGACGAGGACGGCGACCTGTGGCTGCTCGGCCGCGTCGACGACGTGATGAACATCTCCGGCCACCGCCTGTCGACGGCCGAGATCGAGTCGGCCCTCGTCTCGCACCCGGTGGTCGCGGAGGCGGCCGTGGTGGGCGCGGCGGACGAGACCACCGGCCAGGCCGTCGTCGCCTTCGTCATCGCCAAGGCGAGCCAGGCGGAGGCGCTCGCCAGCGGCCACGACGAGCTCGAGGCGACGCTCAAGGCGCACGTCGCCGAGCACATCGGCGCGATCGCCCGGCCGAAGCGCATCTTCATCGTGCGGGAGCTGCCGAAGACCCGCTCCGGCAAGATCATGCGCCGGCTCCTGCGCGACGTGGCCGAGGGCCGGGCCGTCGGCGACACGACCACGCTGGCGGACACGCAGGTGATGGCCGTCATCTCCTCCGCGGTCGCCGCCGAGGACTGAGCCGCTGAGCGCTGAGCCGCCGAGGACCGACCCTCAGCGCACTGAGCCTCGACGCCGAAGGGCGCCGCCTCCCGGGAGGGAGAGCGGCGCCCTTCGGCGTCGAGGCGGGACCCGATTCAGGCGAAGGCGACGATCAGCTCGACCTCGACCGGTGCGTCGAGCGGGAGCTCCGCCACGCCGACGGCCGAGCGCGCGTGCTTGCCCGCCTCGCCGAAGATCTCGCCGAGCACCTCGGAGGCGCCGTTGATGACGCCGGGCTGGCCGTTGAAGCCGGGAGCGGAGGCGACGAAGCCGGTCACCTTGACGATCCGGGTCACGCGGTCGAGCGAGCCGATCACGTCGGCGATCGCGGCCAGCGCGTTCAGAGCGCAGACGCGCGCCAGGTCCTTGGCGACCTCGGGATCGACGCCCGCGCCGACCTTGCCGGTCGCGGGCAGCGAGCCGTCGACGAAGGGGATCTGCCCGGCCGTGAAGACCAGGTTCCCCTCGACCACGGCCGGGATGTAGGCGCCGGCCGGCACCGCGACCGCGGGGAGCTCGATGCCCAGCTCGGCCAGGCGCTCGGCGATCACGCGCCGACCTCGGCGACCGGACGCTTCAGGTACGCCACGAGCCCGCCCTCGGGACCGGTGACGATCTGGACCAGCTCCCAGCCCTCGGAGCCCCAGGTGTTCAGGATCGCGGTGGTGTTGTGGATCATCAGCGGCGTCGTGATGTATTCCCAGCGGGGGACGGACATGGCTCTCCTCGTGAGGCAGGGGTGCGGATGCCGGGCGCACCGCACCCGGAGGAGTCGGTGCCGGCGGGTCGAGCGCCGCGTCCGGTGTCAGGAGCGGCGGTTACGCTGATTCTATGTCGGGGGCAGTCGGGAACAGGGTCGTCACGTCCATCGGCGCCGCGGTCGGAGGACTGATCGGGATCGTCGCCATGAGCGTCGTCGCCGGAGTCCTCGTCGCGGCGTCGGTCACTCCGGCGATCGCGCTCGGCGGCATGGCGGCGAACAACACGGTCACCATGTTCGACAACCTCCCGGGCTACCTCGAGATCGGCACGCTCGCCGAGAAGAGCGACGTCTACGCGAAGGGCGCCGACGGCCAGGACGTGCTCCTCGCCTCGTTCTACGCGCAGAACCGCGTGGAGGTCGGCTGGGACGACATCTCCCCCTTCGTCAAGGACGCGGTCGTCGCCTCGGAGGACCCGCGCTTCTACGAGCACGGCGGCATCGACCTGCTCGGCACGATCCGCGCCGCGGCCACGGTCGCCTCCGGCGGCAACGTGCAGGGCGGCTCGTCGATCACGCAGCAGTACGTCAAGAACGTGCTCGTGCAGAAGGCGGAGGCGCTCTCCGACCCGATCGAGCGCGACGCCGCCTACCGCGAGGCCACCGAGACCACGGCCGAGCGCAAGGTCGCCGAGATGCGGCTCTCGATCGGGCTCGAGAAGGAGTACCCGAAGAACGACATCCTGCTCGGCTACCTCAACATCGCGCTCTTCGGCGGCACCGTCTACGGCATCGAGGCGGCGGCGCGGTACTACTTCGACACCAGTGCCCGCGACCTCACCCTCGCGCAGTCCGCCGCCCTGATCGCCATCGTGAACAACCCCGAGAAGTTCCGCTTCGATCGCCCGGACGACCCGGCCAACCTCGCGGTGGAGGGCTACCCCGAGACGCTCAACCGCCGCAACTACATCCTCACGCGGATGGGGATCGAGTCGAAGGTCACCCCCGAGCAGATCGGCGAGGCCGCCTCGACGCCCGTCGTCCCCGTGATCACGGAGCCGAGCACCGGCTGCCAGACCGCCGGCATCGCGGCCTACTTCTGCGACTACGTGACCTGGGTGATCAAGAACGACGACGCCTTCGGCGCCAGCCAGGACGAGCGCGACGCGACCTTCAAGCGCGGCGGCTACCAGATCTACACGACCCTCGACTCCGATCTGCAGGAGGCCGCGGTCGCCGCCACCGAGGACTGGGTGCCGAAGTCGATGGCCCGGGTGAACATCGGCAGCGCGAGTGTCTCGGTCGAGGTCGGCACCGGGCGCATCCTCGCGATGACGCAGAACAAGGACTACTCGAACGACCCCGACGTCAGCGGCGCCAACTACACCAGCGTCAACTACAGCACCGACTTCGGCTACGGCGGCTCGAGCGGCTTCCAGGTCGGCTCGACCTACAAGGTCTTCACCCTCGCCGAGTGGCTGCAGGAGGGCCGCGCGCTGAACGAGACCGTCGACGGCACCCGGCGCGCGTACACGACCTTCCGCGACAGCTGCGAGCCCGACGGCACCTACTACGGCGAGCCCTGGGACCCCAAGAACGACGAGGGCGGCAACGGCGGCGTCTACTCCGCGCTCGACGCCACCAAGGGCTCGATCAACACCGGCTTCGCCGCGATGGCGCAGCAGCTCGACCTCTGCGGCATCCGCAACACCGCGCTCGCGATGGGCGTGCACCGCGCCGACGGCACCGAGCTGCAGAAGTTCGCGCCGACCATCCTCGGCACCAACGAGATCGCCCCGTTGACGATGGCGACCGCGTTCGCCGGCTTCGCGAACAAGGGCAGCGTCTGCACGCCGATCGCGATCGACCGGATCGTCGACCGCGGCGGCGCCGATGTCGCCCCGCCGGCGAGCACCTGCACGCAGGGGATGTCCGAGGAGGTCGCCGCGACCGCCGACTTCGCCCTGCAGCAGGTGATGACGGGCGGCACCGGCCGCGCCTCCGCGACCGGCACCGGCGTCCCGCACATCGGCAAGACCGGCACCACCGACAACGCGGTCCACACCTGGATGGTCGGCGCCAGCACCGAGGTCGCCACGGCGACCTGGGTCGGCAACGTCAGCGGCTTCACCTCGATGCGCGGCTTCACGCTGAGCGGCGTCAACGCCGGGCAGGTGCGCCACCAGATCTGGCCGCGGATCATGCGCGTCGCCGATCAGAAGTACGGCGGCTCGGCCTTCCCCTCGCCCCAGCAGTCGCTCGTCGACGCGCCCCAGCAGGCGGTGCCCGAGGTGACCGGCCAGAACCCCGCCGCCGCCACCGCGCGCCTGCGCGAGCTCGGCTTCGTCGTGACGGTCGACCCGAACCGCGTGCCGTCCGATCGACCCGCGGGCTCGGTCGCGCAGACGAACCCGCCGGCCGGCTCCCGCCTCTCCCGCGGGGCCCCGATCGCACTGCAGATCAGCGCCGGTCCGTCCACCCCGCCGCCGCGCGGCTGACGCCGGGTCGTCCCCCGGGCCGGGTCGGGCAGACTGTACGCGGCCGCTCCCGCAGCCCCGCCCCGACGAGAGAAGGATCCATGACCGGACGCAGCAGCGCTCGCCCCCTCACCACGGCCCTCGCGGCCGTCGCCGCCGTCGGGAGCGCCGCCGCCGTCTGGGGCATCGCCGTCGAGCGGACGATGTTCACGGTCCGCCACGAGTCGGTGCCCGTCCTGCCCGCGGGCTCCGCACCGCTCCGGATCCTGCACTTCTCCGACCTGCACATGGCGCCGTGGCAGACGAAGAAGCAGGACTGGCTGCGCTCGCTCACCGCCCTGGCCCCCGACCTCGTCGTGGGGACCGGCGACAACCTCG
The DNA here is from genome assembly GCF_003751825.1 of Rathayibacter sp. PhB186. Taxonomy (NCBI): domain Bacteria; kingdom Bacillati; phylum Actinomycetota; class Actinomycetes; order Micrococcales; family Microbacteriaceae; genus Rathayibacter; species Rathayibacter sp. PhB186. The sequence goes on from NZ_RJKO01000012.1 coordinate 77,012, forward strand.
GCCACCGCGACGGCGTGCTCGGCATCCGCCGCGCCCTCGAGCCCTTCGCCGGCGTGCCCGGCGTCTTCGTCCACGGCTCCAACGACTACTTCGGCCCCCGGGTGAAGAACCCGCTGCGCTACTTCCGCGGTCCGTCGAAGAACCCCGCGCGCAACGCCAGCGACCTCGACACCGCAGCACTGACCGGGTTCTTCACCGACGAGCTCGGCTGGCAGGACCTCAACAACACGGCGCACGCCCTCACCGTCCGCGGCACCCGCGTCGAGCTCTTCGGCGTCGACGACCCGCACATCGGCCTGGACCGGATCGACCTCGTGGCGGGCGCCGTGGACGAGCTGCGGGCCTCGGCCGAGGAGCCGGCCGGCGTGAGCATCGGCGTCGCGCACGCGCCCTACCAGCGCGTCCTGGACGACTTCGTCGCGCGGGGGGCGGAGGTGATCCTCGCGGGCCACACTCACGGCGGCCAGGTCTGCGTGCCCGGCTTCGGCGCACTGGTGACCAACTGCGACATCCCCCGCGACAAGGTCTCTGGATTCACCACCTGGGACAACGGTCTGCGCAGCTCCTTCCTCAACGTCTCCGCGGGAGTGGGCACCTCGATCTACGCGCCGGTGCGCTTCGCCTGCCGACCCGAGGTCAGCCTGCTGACGCTCGAGCCGGTGGCCTGAGCGGTCCGGCTCGAGGCGCCGCGACCGGTGTCCGACACCGCCGCGGAAATCGGCTACTATTGACGAGGCTCGTGAGCGGTTCACCGCGAAGAGTCCACCGGGGTGTGGCGCAGCTTGGTAGCGCGCCTCGTTCGGGACGAGGAGGTCGTGGGTTCGAATCCCGCTACCCCGACCGGTGAGAAGCCCGGCCAGGATCGATGATCCGGCCGGGCTTCGTCGTTCCGCGGTGCGGACGGACTGAGCGATGTCGCGGTGCGGACGGACAGGGCGACGCCGCGGTGCGGACGGACGGGCGGCGCCAGAGAGCCGATGTTCCGGCGCCAGGGCCGTCGGAGCCCGACGCAGCCGGGAAGACTGAAGCGCTCTCGCCGTCGCTGACGACGCGCTCCCTCCCGTCGCCGCAGCGACCCTCGCCGAGACGAGAACCGTGCCTCGACCCCCGACCCGGCTCACCGTCGTCGTCGCCCTCGCCTACGCCCTGGTCCTGGCCGCCGTGGTCTTCTGGCCGACACCGGTCGACGGCGGGCACGCCGGCGAGCTGAAGCAGGTCCTCGCCCAGCCCCGCGCCCAGAGCCTCGGGCTCCTCGGCTACGGCGGGATCGAGGCGACGGCGAACGTGCTGCTCTTCGTCCCGCTCGGACTGCTCGCGGTGCTGCGCCTCCGCGGGCACCGGGCGTGGCTCGCCGTCCTGCTCGGCGCGGCGACGAGCGCCGCTGTGGAGACCGTGCAGCTCCTGCTGCTGCCCCAGCGCCACGCGGACGTGCACGACGTGCTGGCGAACACCGCGGGCGCCGCGATCGGCGCGGTCCTCGGCGTCGTCCTGCGCCGACGACTCCCGGCACGACGACGCCGGAGGGCGGCGGAGCGGAACCGCGCTCGCGCACGTGTCCCGCTCCGCCGCCCTCCGGCGTGACAGGGGTCGATCCCCCGGGTGGAACGGAGCGGCCGCCGGTCAGCGGGCGGCCGTCGGTCGCTGTGGATCAGCGGCCGAGGCCGCGGTACTCCCAGCCGGCGGCGCGCCAGGCGTCCTGGTCGAGGCAGTTGCGGCCGTCGACCACGAACTTCCCGGCCACCTTCTCGCCCGCGGCGACGGGGTCGATCGCGCGGAACTGCTTCCACTCGGTGACGACCACGACGGCGTCGGCACCGCGCAGGGCCTCGTCGATGTCGGTCGTGTAGGTGATGTCGGGGTAGCGGCGGCGCGCGTTCTCGATCGCCTCGGGGTCGGTCGCGACCACGTCGGCGCCGAGGTCGTGGAAGCGGGTCGCGACGTCGAGCGACGGCGAGTCGCGGACGTCGTCCGACTCCGGCTTGAACGCGAGGCCGAGAACGGCGATCTTCCTGCCCTCGACCGAGCCGCCGAGGCCCTCGGTGACGAGGTCGACCACGCGCTGGCGGCGGCGCAGGTTGATCGCGTCGACCTCCTTGAGGAAGGCGACCGAGTCGCCCACGCCGAGCTCGTCCGCGCGGGCCGAGAAGGCGCGGATGTCCTTGGGCAGGCAGCCGCCGCCGAAGCCGATGCCGGCGTTCAGGAAGCGGCGGCCGATGCGGACGTCGTAGCCGATGGCGTCGGCGAGCTGCGTGACGTCGGCGCCGGTGACCTCCGCGATCTCGGCGATGGCGTTGATGAACGAGATCTTGGTGGCGAGGAAGGCGTTCGCCGAGACCTTGACCAGCTCCGCGGTCGCGTAGTCGGTGACCACGAGCGGCGTCTCGGCGGCCAGCGCCGTCGCGTAGACCTCGTCGAGGGTCGCCTTGGCGGCCTCGCCGGCCGCGCCCGCGGGCACGCCGTAGACCAGGCGGTCGGGGCTGATCGTGTCCTCGACGGCGAAGCCCTCGCGGAGGAACTCCGGGTTCCAGGCGAGCGTCGCGCCGCTGGCGGCGATCCGCTCGGCGAGGCGGGCGGCGGTGCCGACCGGGACGGTCGACTTGCCCACGACGAGCGAGTCCGCCGTCAGCAGCGGCAGGATGCCGTCGATCGCGGCGTCGACGTAGGTCATGTCGGCCGCGTTCTCGCCCTTCTTCTGCGGCGTTCCCACCGCGATGAAGTGCACGGCGGCGTCGGCGGCGTCGGCCGTGTCGGTCGAGAAGCGGAGGCGGCCGGAGGCCACGCCCGAGGAGAGCAGCTCGGGCAGACCGGGCTCGAAGAACGGAGCGGTGCCGGCGGAGAGCGCCTCGATCTTCGCGGGGTCCACGTCGATGCCGATGACGTCGTGGCCGAGCTCGGCCATCGCGGCGGCGTGGACGGCTCCGAGGTAGCCGCAACCAATGACAGAAAGCTTCACGGGATTTCTCCGAATCGTAGGCGGGTCGATGTCGCGTCGGCGACTGCAGGAGGGAGGAACGGGTGGAGCGGAGGGAGCCCGCGCGGCACGCGCGAGGTCAGCTCCGCGCCAATGCTCTCAGATCCCGGGAGATGTCGTGGACGGCCGCGGCGATCTCCTGAGCGACGCGGACGTGCGTGCTCTCGCTGCGGCCGATCGGATCGTCGATGTCGTCGCCCTCGCCGCGGGGCGCCCGGCCCCGGTTCGCCGCGGCGAGCCGCACCACCGAGCGCAGTCGAGCGGCGGGGTCCTCGACCGCGGGGATCGGCACCTCGGCGAGGACGAACGGGAGCACGCGGGCGAACTCGCGCAGGGTGAAGCCGCGCAGCAGGAGCGGCGGGTGGCTCCGCGACGCGTCGACGAGGTGGTCGCGGGTCATCGCGAGCATCAGGTCCGCCTCGCCCGCGAGGGCGTCGGAGAGCTTCGCGCTGAGGTGGCCGGAGGGGTCGCCGCCGAGCTCGGCGGACAGGCGAGCGGAGGTCGGCTCCATCGGGTAGCCGTCCCGCGTCTGCACGCCCGCGCTGCGGAAGGCGAGGAGCGCCGCTCCGCTCGGTGCGGTGAGGTCGCCCAGCTGCGCCCGCAGGAGCTGCTCCGCCATCGGCGAGCGGCAGATGTTGCCGGTGCAGACCGAGAGGACGGTGAAGACCGGAGCGGCGGGCGTCGAGGCCGCCTCACCGGGGCGCCACCCGCGCCGGGCGCGCCGCAGGCCGTCGTCCCCCGGGAACGTCATCCGCGGCCGCTCAGACCGCGCTGGGGGCCGGGGCAGGAGCCGGAGCGGCTGCCGTGTCCGGACGCGCGCCCGACTTCTGCGAGCCGTAGTAGCTCGTGTAGTAGTAGCCGTAGCCGCGGCCGACCTGGCCCCGCGGGGGAACGCGGTTGAGGATGACGCCGAGGGTGTGGCCGCTGACGCGCTCGAGGTTCTGGATCGCCTTGCCGAGCTCGTCGGTCGTCGTCCGGCCGGCCGAGATGACCACGAGGGCGCCGTCGGTGCGGGCGGTGAGGATCGCGCCGTCGGTCACGGGCAGCAGCGGCGGGGCGTCCACGAGCACGATGGCCTCGCGGGCGATCTCGTGCAGGAGCATGTCCATGCCGTTCGAGCCGAGCAGCTCGCTCGGGTTCGGCGGGATCGAGCCCGCGCCGAGGATCCAGAGGTTGCCGGACGGACCCCAGGGCTGGAGCACGTCCTGCAGCTCCGCCTTGCCGATCAGCAGGTCGGTGAGGCCGACGCCGGGGACGAGGCCGAAGGACTTCGCGACGGTGGGCTTGCGGAGGTCGCCGTCGACGACGACCGTGCGCTGGCCGGAGGCGGCGAGCGTCACCGCGAGGTTCGCGGTCACGGTCGACTTGCCGTCGGAGGGCAGCGGGCTGGTCACGACGATGATCCGCGGCGGGCTGTCGACGTTCATGAACTGCAGGTTCGTGCGCAGCTCGCGCAGCGCCTCGGCGAGCGCGTGCTTGCCGTCGGACTTCACATAGTCGGTCGTGTCCGCCTCGGGCACGATGCGGTTGGTCTCGTTCAGGCGCTTGTCGACGGGGAGCGTGCCGACGACCGGGAGGTCGAACAGCCGCTCCACCACCTCGGCGGTGCGGATGCGGCGGTCGAGGGTGTTGCGGACGAAGGCGTAGACGAGGCCCAGCACGAGGCCGGCCAGCGCGCCGACGCCGAGCACCAGGCGCACGTTCGGGAACTCCGGGGAGGACGGCAGAGCGGCGGACTGGACGCCGGCGAGGCTGACGATGTCGCCCGCTCCCGCCTCCTGGTTCACCTGCTGGATGCGGACGGCGATCGCGTCGATCCAGGCGTCGGCGAGGGTGCGGGCGCCCTCCGGGGTGGACGCCGTCGCGCGGACGTTGAGGATCGGCGACTCCGGATCGGGAGTGACCTGGACGGCGGTGATCAGCGACTCGGCGGTCACGTCGAGCCCGAGGTTGCCGATGACGATCTCGGCGACGTTCCGCGACTTCGCGATCGGGACGTAGGTGAGGGTGCTCGACTTCGCGACGGAGTCCGCGATCTGGCGCAGGTAGATCGCCTGGCTCGGGTCTCCCCCGGCGTCCGCGACGGCCGCCGAGACGAGGCCCTGGGCCTCCGCGGCGTAGCGCGGCTTCTGGGTCAGTGACCAGCCGTAGGCGACGAGGGTGCCCAGGAGCACGGCTGCGACGAGGGCGATCCAGTGATCGCGGAGAAGTCGGAGGACGTCTCTAAGTTCCACAGTGTCAAGTTCCTTCACTGGTCCGGACCGATCGGCGACTGCCGGAGACGGGCTTCAAGATCATTGCACGCCGGTGTATCGGCCCCGTTTCGGGGACCGTCAGACGTGCACCCCTTCCGGGGTGGGCAGGAGCGGAGTCGCTCTCGCCATCACGCCGAGCCCGAGCAGCTCGTCGACGGCGGCGGACACCGCGGCCGAGGCGTCGATCCCCTCCGGCGGTCCGCCGAGCTCGGCCAGCACCGCGGCGACGAGGTCGGGCAGATCGGCGCCGCCGGCGGCGGAGCGCCAGAGAACCGGACCGATCCCGGCGAGCCGGATCACCGTGTTCTGGCGGAAGACGAGCAGCTCGCCGCTGGGCAGCGCCAGCGCGTCGTCGACGTCCGCGCGGCGCAGGGAGCCGCCGGCGGCCGCGTCCTCCGCCTCGAGCGGGAGCGCGACGACGTCCTGCCAGACCGCCGGCGCCCGCTCGGCCGGAGCGGCGAGCAGACCGTCGACGAGATCGAGCACGTCGGCCGCCTCGGAGTAGACCAGTCGTTTCGCGCCACCGACCGAGGTGATCGTGCGGATCAGCGCGGAGAGCGCCCTCGGCCGGGCGGCGAGGTAGGAGGTCTGAGGCACCAGGGCGTCGATCGCCGCGGTCGGCTCGACCTGCTCGAGTCGGGGAGCGTCGACGCCGTCTCGGCGCTCGAGCAGGACGATCCCGGCCAGCACGAGCGGCGCCTCCGGAACGGGGCGCAATCCGAGGTCGACCGGCGAGAGCTGGGCCTTGGGTGCGCTCCCGGTCGTGGGCTTCACCGACAGCGGCTTCGGATAGGGCAGCACGGCGCCGGAGGGGGTCACGGCGACCGTCTCGTCCGTCACGTAGCCGAAGCGCTGCCCCAGCACCCGCGAGGCGGTCGTCTTGCCGGTGCCGGAGGCGGCCACGAACGCGAGCACGCGGCCGTCGTCGGCGGCGACGCCGCAGGCGTGCAGCATCAGGAGGTCGCCGCGGCGCTCACCGATGGCCTCGAGCGTGAGGGTCGACGTGAGCGACTCCTCGAGCTGCGCGACGGAGTGCGAGAGGACCCGCGCCCCACCCGTCGGGACCGCGCCGGGATGCGGCACATCGGCCGAGATCACGCGGGCGTCGGCGCTGTCGGCGGCGGCGCAGGAGCGCCAGCTGCTCCGGATCCGCGCCACGTCCTCGTCGGACAGTCCGGGCCCGAACTCGACGCGGAACGGGACCTCGAGGATCGCCAGCGACATGCTGCGCGGTCCGGATCGCTCGTCACCGGGCCGGTCGGCACCCGTCTGCACGGAGGAGCTCAATACGCCCCGTCCCTCGCCAGGACCGCGCGAGCGGTCTTGAAGAGGATGACGATGTCGCCGGTCATCGACCAGTTCTCGACGTAGTAGAGGTCGAGGCGGACGGTGTCCTCCCACGAGAGGTTGGAGCGACCGCTGACCTGCCAGAGGCCGGTGATGCCGGGCTTCATCAGGAAGCGGCGGTGCACGTGCTCCTCGTACTGCTCCACCTCGCGCGCCAGCGGCGGGCGGGGGCCGATCAGCGACATGTCGCCGCGGAAGACGTTGAGGAACTGCGGCAGCTCGTCGAGGCTGAAGCGGCGGAGGACCGTGCCGACCTTGGTGACCCGGGGGTCCTTGGCCATCTTGAAGAGGATGCTGTTGCCCTCGTCGCGCTGCTGGGCGGCGAGCTCGGCCAGGCGCGCCTCGGCGTCGACCACCATCGAGCGGAACTTGAGCATCTCGAAGGTCGAGCCGTTCAGCCCGATGCGCTCCTGGCGGAACAGGATCGGGCCCGGGCTGGTCGTCTTCACCAGCACCGCGACGACGATCAGCACCGGAGCGCTGAGGATGATCAGCATCGTCGACGCGGCGATGTCGAAGAGCCGCTTCGCGAAGCGCTGGCGGCCGTCGAAGCGCGGGGTCTCGACGTGGATCAGCGGCAGGCCGGCGACCGGCCGAGTGTGGATGCGCGGGCCGCCGATGTCGGTGAGGCTCGGCGCCACGACGAGGTGCTCGCGGCCGGGCTCGAGCGTCCAGCTGAGCTCGCGGATGCGCTGCGGGGCCAGCTCGTCGGAGCTCGTGACGACGACGGTGTCGGCACCGGTCGCGTCCATCACGGCGCGCACGCCGTCGATCCCGGAGAAGCCGTGCAGCGAGAGGCCCGCCAGCTCGGCCTCGCTCGTGAGCGCCTCGGCACCGCCGACGGAGGTGGAGACCGCGCCGACCAGCTTGTAGCCGGCCTCGGTGCCGCGCCGGAGCTCGCGTGCGGTGTGCAGCACGCTCGCGCGGGAGCCGAGCAGGACGACCTGGCTGGAGAAGCGGCCGACCTTGCGCTGGCGGGTCAGCCAGGAGCGCCAGACCAGACGGCCGACGCAGATCAGCAGGATCCCGGCGGGGAACGCCGTGATGATGTAGCCGCGCGCCAGCAGGATCTGCAGGAGGTAGGCGATGATCGCGACGATGCCGAACAGCCAGATGGAGGCGTCGACGATCCGCCGGTACTCGACGTAGCCGGTCCCGACGATGCGGCGGTCGCGGGTGTCGAAGACCTGCAGGGCGAGGAGCCAGCCGATCGAGAGTACGACGGACACCCAGGTGTAGCTGACGGCGATGTCCACGGGGTTGTTGAAGCCCACGTCGGAGTTCAGGTCGAGATCGAACCAGAACAGCTGCGTGCCGAAGACCGAGACGAGGATCGCGACGACATCGGTGGCGAGGAGGCGCCGGCGGTAGTCCTGCTCCCAGGACGGGCGGCGCTTCGGCGGAGTCTCCTGCGAAGCCATCGAACCCCCCGGTCTCGCGTGCTGCGTCGGAAGGCCTGCGTGCGTTTCCGGTGATGTCACGCCCGCAAGGCTACCCACTTCCCTGTTTCATTCGGGTCACGCCCGATGAGCACTGCTCGACACTGCTAGCCGCGCAGGCGTCCGCGGCTCTCCTGCAGGTAGCACGAGCCGCAGAGCGACTCGTAGGTGACCTCGGCCCCATCGATGGCGACCTGGTCCCCGTCGAAGACGAATCGGCCGTCGACCACCCGGCCGTTGAAGATCGCCTTCCGCCCGCAGCGGCAGATCGTCTTCAGCTCCTCGAGGCTGTGCGCGATCTCGAGGAGCCGCCTGCTTCCGGGGAACGCGGCGGTCCGGAAGTCGGTCCGGATGCCGTAGGCGAGGACGGGGACGTTCTCCAGGATCGCGATCCGGAGCAGATCGTCGACGTGCGACTCCGGCAGGAACTGCGCCTCGTCGACGAGCAGTGCACTGACGTCGCGGGCCGTCTCGGCGAGCACGCGGGCGCGCGCGGCGGAGAAGACGGCGACCGGATCGCCGTCGGGCTCGAACAGGATGTCCACCGGACGGGTCACGCCGAGGCGGGACACGATGAGCTCGTCGCCCTTGGTGTCGACGGCCGGCTTCGCGAGCAGCACCCGGTGCCCGCGCTCCTCGTAGTTGTGCGCGGCCTGCAGGAGCGAGGTGCTCTTGCCGCTGTTCATCGCGCCGTAGCGGAAGTAGAGCTTCGCCATCAGGTCCTGTCTCTGCTCGTGGGCGGGCGGTGCCCGCGGGCCGCGCCCGGCGCGGTCCTCGTGGTCGTGGTGGTCGTCGTGGTCGTCGTGGTCGTCGTGGTCGTCGTGGTCGTCGTGGTCGTCGTGCCGTCGGCGGTCGTGCCGGTCACTCGAGGAGGCCGTCCTCCGCCGCCCGCCGGATCAGGTCGGCGCGCCGGCTGGCCGGGCGGCCGATCTTGGCGTACTTCTGCCGGACGCGGCGCAGATAGGTCTTCGCCGTCTCGAACTGCACGTTCATCCTCGCGGCGACCTCGGGAGTGCTGGCGCCGGCGACGTAGTGGCGCAGCGCCTCGAGCTCCCCCGCGCTCAGGCGCGGACGCTGCTGCGCGGCCACCCCGATCGGCAGCGGGCGCCACTGAGCGGCGGACCCCGCGGTGGAGCGCATCGCCATCGCCGAGCGCGCCGCCTCCATCACGTCCTGCATCGACTGCGCCTTCGTGAGGTGCCGGGCGGCGCCGGCCCGCAGCGAGCGCTCGCGGATCTCGTCGTCCTCGCGCTCGGCGAGGACGATCACGGTCGCGCCCGCGGCACGGCAGGTGCGGATCCGCGCCTCGATCGAGATCGGCTCGCTCAGCTCGAAGTCCATCAGGACGACCTGCGTCGGGAACACCGTGCTGGTGACCAGCTCCATCCAGGTGCCGGCGCTCACGACGAGCTCGAAGTCCGGGGCGTTGGCGGCGATCCAGCTGCTCATGCTGTCCAGGAGCAGCTCGTGGTCGTCGAGGATGCCGAGCCGGACCGGTCGCGCGCCGCCGTCGGCGGAGGGGGTCTCGGCGGACCGGGACTCAGCGGACCGGGTCTCGACGGACCGGGACTCTGCGGCCCGGGCGGAGGAGCCGGACGTCGGCTCACCGGGGCGAGGGAGCATGCGACGATCCTAGCCGCGGGCCGGATCGCCTCCGCGGCCCTCTCAGAACAGCGTCGGCTGGCCCACCCCGGGCAGCACCGAGGCGCCGTCCTCGCCCAGCTCTCGGAGGATCAGTCCGCCGCCGCGGAGGCCGGCGTGCCGGGCCGGCTCGTCGCCGTCCTGCGGGCGGCCGTGCTCGCCCCCGAGGGTCCGCAGCACACCGAACGAGGGCAGCGCCGAGGCGCCGCGCGCGGTCGGTCCGAGCGCGGAGGAGCGCATCGAGCCGGTCGCCGGGTCGGCCTCCCCCTCCTCCAGCCGGTGGTCGCGCATCAGCGGGCGGATCCGGGCGGACAGCCAGCGGCGGTACTCCGCAGGCGCGTAGGCGGAGCGCCCGGGATACAGGGAGCGGTAGCGGTCGAGCAGCTCGGGGTGCTCCTGCGCGAGCCACTGCAGGAACCACTCCTTGACCCCGGGCTTGAGGTAGAGGGTCGAGTACATGATCGTGCTCGCCCCCGCCTCGCGGCAGGCACGGAGCGAGGCGTCCAGATGGGCGCGGGTGTCGGTGAGGAACGGCAGGATCGGCATCAGGAAGACCGAGCACTCGAAGCCCGCCTCGCGGGCGGCCGTGACGGTCGCCAGCCGGGCCGCGGCGGACGGAGCGCCGGGCTCGATCGAGCGCTGCAGATCCTCGTCGAAGACCGCGATCGAGACGCCGAGGTCGACGGGCACGTGCTCGGCGGCCTCGCGCAGCAGCGGCAGGTCGCGCCGGAGCAGCGAGCCCTTGGTCAGGATCGAGATCGGGGTGCCGGAGGCGGCCAGCGCGGCGATGATGCCGGGCATCAGCCGGTAGCGGCCCTCCGCCCGCTGGTACGGGTCGGTGTTGGTGCCGAGCGCGACGGGGTGCCGCTCCCAGCTCGGCCGGGCGAGCTCCCGGGTGAGCACCTCGGCGACGTTCACCTTGACGACGATCTGCGAGTCGAAGTCGCGCCCGCCGTCGAACTCGAGGTACTCGTGGGTGGGCCGGGCGAAGCAGTAGGTGCAGGCGTGAGTGCAGCCGCGCATCGGGTTGATCGTCCAGCCGAACGGCATCTTCGACGAGGAGTGCACCCGGTTCAGCGCCGACTTGGCGAGCACCTCGTAGAAGGTGATCCCGTCGAACTCGGGGGTGCGGACGGTGCGGACCAGCTCGGTGAGCTTGACCAGGCCCGGGAGCGCGGCCTCGTCCGCCGCGCCGATCGCCTGTCCGCTCCACCTCATGCGTCCATTAGAACATGTGTTCGAACGTTTCGGTGGGTCCATGCTGGTCGAGACGCCCGCCTCCATGCTGGTCGAGCAGCCGCGAAGCGGCGTATCGAGACCCACCGTCCTCAGCAGGTCGGGTCTGCAGACCCGTCTTCTGACGAAGGTGGATCTCGATACGCCCGCTACGCGGGCTACTCGATCAGCATGCGATCGAGACGCCCGCTGTGAGGGCTGCTCGATCAGCAGGGGCGGTCCGCCCTCGGTGCTCAGACCGAGGCGCGGAGCGCGAGCGCCTCGGAGGTGGCGGCGACGGTGCGCTCGGCCGTCTCCGGGGCGTCGTTGAGCGTCGAGCCGTAGCTGGGGACGAGCGAGCGGATCCGCGGCTCCCAAGCCTTCATCCGGTCGGGGAAGCAGCGCTTGACGATGTCCAGCATGATCGGCACGGCCGTCGAAGCGCCGGGCGAGGCGCCGAGCAGACCGGCGATCGTGCCGTCGGCGCCGGTGATGACCTCTGTGCCGAACTGCAGCACGCCGCCCTTCTTCTCGTCCTTCTTCATCACCTGGACGCGCTGGCCGGCGGTGATCAGGTACCAGTCCTCGGAGCGGGCGGTGGGCAGGAACTCGCGCAGCGCCTTCATCTTCTTGTCGCGACCGGCCAGCACCTCGCCGAGCAGGTACTTCATCAGGTCGAGGTTGTCGCGGGCGACCGCGAGCATCGGGCCGATGTTGTGCGGGCGGATCGACAGCGGCAGGTCGAGCCAGGAGCCGCGCTTGAGGAACTTGGGTGTGAAGCCGGCGTACGGGCCGAACAGCAGCGAGGCCTGGCCGTCGACGACGCGGGTGTCGAGGTGCGGGACCGACATCGGCGGGGCGCCGACGGCGGCCTTGCCGTAGACCTTCGCCTGGTGCCGGGCGACGATCGCCGGGTTGTCGGTCCGGAGGAACTGCCCCGAGATGGGGAAGCCGCCGAAGCCCTTGATCTCGGGGATGCCGGACTTCTGCAGCAGGTGCAGCGCCCCGCCGCCGGCGCCGACGAAGACGAAGCGGGCGACGACCTTCTTGGGCGTGCCGCCGACCTTCTGCTTGAGGTCCAGGCGCCAGGTGCCGTCCTTCTGACGGGTGATGCCGGTGACCTCGTGGCCGGTGTCGAGCGTGCCGCCGTGCGCGACGACGTGGTCGAAGAGCTGGTGGGTGAGCGCGCCGAAGTCGACGTCCGTGCCGGCCGGGATGCGCGTCGCGGCGTACGGTCCGCCACCCGCGGGGCGCTGCTCCATCAGCAGAGGCGCCCACTCGTGGATGGTCTTCGTGCTCTCGGTGAACTCCATGCCGGCGAAGAGCGGCTGGTCCTTCAGCGCCTCATAGCGCTTCCGGAGGTACTCGACGTTGGCCTCGCCGTGCACGAAGGTCATGTGCGGAGCGGAGTTGATGAAGCTCGAGGGCTCGCGGATGTCACCGGCCTCGACCAGGCTCGACCAGAACTGGCGCGAGATCTGGAACTGCTCGTTGATCTGGATCGCCTTGGCGGGATCGACGGAGCCGTCGGCCGCCTCGGGCATGTAGTTGAGCTCGCAGAGGGCGGCGTGGCCCGTGCCTGCGTTGTTCCAGGGGTTCGACGACTCCTGTGCCACGTCGCCGAGGCGCTCGTACGCGGCGATGGTCCAGTCGGGCTGGAGCTTGGTGAGGAGTGCACCGAGGGTGGCACTCATGATGCCCCCACCGATGAGGGCGACGTCGACCGGTTCCGAGGAGTTCACGAGAGTCGAGTTTACCGTCGGGCGCCGGGCGGGAGGCGGGCCGGGGGGCCGCTCCCCCATCAAATTGACGGCTTTTCCCGTCGGCGGGCGGCGGCGGCGGCCGCTGCTCGGGCGGGTGGGTCTCGATACGCCGCTCCGCGGCTACTCGACCAGCATGCAACCGCCGCGGCGCGCAGGCGGGCGCACCCCATGCAGGTGCCGCGGCGCGTAGGCGGGCGCCCCATGCTGATCGAGTAGCCCTCGCAGAGGGCGTATCGAGATCCACCGTCGCAGAGACGGCGGCCGGAAGCCACCGTCCTGAAGGCGTGGGTCTCGATACGCCGCTCCGCGGCTACTCGACCGGCATGGCGGTCCGCCGGGTCAGGCGACGGGCTGCTTCGCCGCGATCAGCTCGGCGATCTGCACGGCGTTGAGCGCCGCGCCCTTGCGGAGGTTGTCGTTGCTGATGAAGAGGGCGAGGCCGCGGCCCTCGGGGGCGCCCTCGTCGGCGCGGATGCGGCCGACGTAGCTCGGGTCGCTGCCGGCAGCCTCGAGCGGGGTCGGCACCTCGCGCAGCGCGACTCCGGGGGCGTCGGCGAGTAGCTCGCGGGCGCGCTCGGGGCTGAGCGGCGCGGAGAACTCGACGTTCACCGAGAGCGAGTGGCCGGTGAAGACCGGCACGCGCACGCAGGTGCCCGAGACCAGCAGGCCGGGCAGCTCGAGGATCTTGCGGCTCTCGTTGCGGAGCTTCTTCTCCTCGTCGGTCTCGTTCAGGCCGTCCTCGACGAGGCTGCCGGCGAACGGGATGACGTCGAAGGCGATCGGCGCGACGTACTTGTCCGGCGCCGGGAAGGCGACCGCCGAGCCGTCGTGCACGAGGTCGAGCAGGTGCTCGTCGGCGACGGCCGCGCGGACCTGGCCGGCCAGCTCGTTCGCGCCGGCGAGGCCGCTGCCGGAGACGGCCTGGTAGGTGCTGACGATGAGGCGGGTGAGCCCGGCCTCCTGGTCGAGGACCTTGAGGATCGGCATCGCGGCCATCGTGGTGCAGTTCGGGTTCGCGATGATGCCCTTCACGGCCTGCTCGATCGCGTGCGGGTTGACCTCGCTGACGACCAGCGGGACCTCGGGGTCCATCCGCCAGGCGCTGGAGTTGTCGATGACGACGGCGCCCGCGGCGGCGAAGCGCGGTGCCTGCGCGCGCGACCCCGTCGCTCCGGCCGAGAAGAGCGCGATATCGAGCCCCGAGGGGTCGGCGGTCTCGGTGTCCTCGACCACGACGTCCTCGCCGCGGAACGGCAGGGTCGTGCCGGCCGAGCGGGCGGTCGCGAAGAAGCGGATCGACGCGATCGGGAAGTCGCGCTCCTCGAGGAGGCGGCGCATGACGGTGCCGACCTGGCCGGTGGCGCCGACGACTCCGACGTGGAGGGGGGTGCTGCTCATGCTGGGCTCTTTCGTCCGTGGGCCGCTCGCGGGAGGAGCGGCACGAAGGGGTGCTGGAGGGAGGGCCCGGGCGGGCTCCCCGGAGACGGTACCGAACGACGGCGGAGTCGACGGGGCCGGAGGGTGCGATCGGCGGGATCGCGAGGGCGTTCGGCGGTCAGCGCCCGGTGCCGGCGTAGACGACGGCCTCGTCCTCGGCGTCGAGGCCGAAGGCGGTGTGCACGACGCGGAGGGCGTCGTTCACCGTGTCGGCGCGGGTCACGACCGAGATGCGGATCTCGCTCGTGGAGATCATCTCGATGTTGATCCCGGCCTCGTAGAGCGAGCGGAACAGTTTGGCCGAGACACCCGCGTTGGTGCGCATGCCGGCGCCGACGAGCGCGAGCTTGGCGATCTGGTCGTCGTACTGCAGCGACTCGAAGCCGACCTCGTCCTTCTCGGCGTTGAGCGCCGTGAGGACGGTCTGGCCGTCGGCCTTGGGCAGCGTGAAGGAGATGTCGGTGCGGCCGGTCGCGGCGGCGGAGACGTTCTGCACGATCATGTCGATGTTCGAGCCGGTCTTCGCGACGATCGTGAAGATCTGCGCGGCCTTGCCCGGGATGTCGGGCACGCCGACGACGGTGATCTTGGCCTCGTTGAGATCGGCGGCGACTCCGGCGATGATCGGCTCTTCCACGGGCTGTCCATTCTTCTCGGTGCTTCCGGGGGCGTCCTCGCCGGGCACGGCGTTGTAGACGATGGTGCCCTCGTTGGGGCTGAACGACGAGCGCACGTGCAGGGTGACGCCGTGGCGGCGGGCGAACTCGACGGCGCGGATGTGCAGGACCTTCGCGCCGGCGGCGGCGAGCTCGAGCATCTCCTCGCTGGAGATGCGGTCGAGCTTGCGGGCCTTCTTGACCACCCGCGGGTCGGCGGTGAAGACGCCGTCGACGTCGGTGTAGATCTCGCAGGTGTCGGCGCCGAGGCCGGCGGCGAGCGCGACCGCGGTGGTGTCCGAGCCGCCGCGGCCGAGGGTGGTGATGTCCTTGGTGTCGCGGTTGAAGCCCTGGAAGCCGGCGACGATGACGACCGCGTTCTCGTCCAGCGCGGCGCGCAGGCGGACCGGGGTGATGTCGACGATGCGGGCGGCGCCGTGCTGGGCGTCGGTGATCATGCCGGCCTGGCTGCCGGTGAAGGAGCGGGCGTCGTAGCCCATGCTCTTGATCGCCATGGCGAGCAGCGCCATCGAGATCCGCTCGCCGGAGGAGAGCAGCATGTCGAGCTCGCGGGGCGCGGGGATCGGCGTGACCTGGTGGGCCAGCTCGAGCAGGTCGTCGGTGGTGTCGCCCATCGCGGAGACGGCGACGACCACGTCGTTGCCCGCCTGCTTCGTCGCGACGATGCGCTTCGCGACCCGCTTGATGCTCTCCGCGTCGGCGACGGAGGACCCGCCGAACTTCTGGACGATCAGGCTCACGCGCTACTCCCGGGTCAGTGGCTCGGGCCGTGGCGACCCGACGCAGGAGTCTACCGGCGGGCGCATGCGCGAGGGGTCATGTTGCGGCGGCGGCTGTCGGGGTGTCCTCGGGGCGGGCCGGTGAGGTGCCTTCGGCACTCGGAACCGGCTCCGGCACGCGGAACCGGCTCCGGCACTCGAGATCGGGCGGATTCGACGAGCCGGAGGTGAATCCACGAGCCGGAGGTGCGGTCTGCGAAGGTTCGGCTCGCGGAAACGGGCTCGGCACGGCAGAACCGACCGACTCCACGAGCCGGAGGTGGTTCCGCGAGCCGGACGTTCTCGTCCGGGCAGGTTCGGCACGCGGGAACAGGCTCGGCACGCTGGAACCGACTGAAACCACGAGCCGGAGATGAATCCGCGAGCCGGAGATCCGGTTCGGAGACGTTCGGCACGCGGGAATTGGCCCGGCACGGCAAAACCGACGGAATCCACGAGCCGGAGGTACTTCGGCGAGCCTGAGATCCGATTCGGAGATGTTCGGCACGCGGGAGCAGGCTCGGCACGCCGGAACCGAACGAAATCACGAGCCGGAGGTGGATCCGCGAGCCCGAGGTCCGATACAGGGACGTCCGGCACGCGGAAACGGGCACGGCACGCCAGGACCGACCGAAACCACGAGCCGGAAATGAATCCGCGAGCCCGAGGTCCGATACAGGGACGTCCGGCACGCGGAAACAGGCTCGGCACGCCGGAACCGCGAGCCGGAGGTGGATCCGCGGGCCGGAGGTCCGATCCGGGGACGTCCGGCACGCGGAAACAGGCACGGCACGCCGGAACCGACCGGAACCGCGAGCCGGAGATGAATCCGCAAGCCCGAAGTCCAATCCGGGGACGTCCGGCACGCGGAAACAGGCACGGCACGCCGGAACCGACCGGAACCGCGAGCCGGAGGTGATTCCGCAAGCCCGAGGTCCGATCCAGAGACGTCCGGCACGCGGAAACAGGCCCGGCACGCCGGAACCGGCCAAGACCACGAGCAGGAGGTGTATCCGCGAGCCGGAGGTGGGCGACGAGAGGCGGGGGCGGCCCGCGTCAGTTCTCGACGAGGCGGCGGCCCTCGAAGGCGCGGCCGAGGGTGATCTCGTCGGCGTACTCGAGGTCGCCGCCGACGGGGAGGCCGGAGGCGAGGCGGGTGATGCGGATGCCGAGGGTGCTGAGCATGCGGGAGAGGTAGGTCGCGGTGGCCTCGCCCTCGAGGTTGGGGTCGGTCGCGATGATGACCTCCTGGACCTCGCCGTCGGCCAGGCGCTGCAGCAGCTGGCGGATCCGGAGCTGGTCGGGGCCGATGCCGTCGATCGGGCTGATCGCGCCGCCGAGCACGTGGTAGAGGCCGCGGAACTCGCGGGTGCGCTCGATGGCGGGGACGTCCTTCGCCTCCTCGACCACGCAGATGACGGCGCGGCTGCGGCGCGGGTCGCGGCAGATGCCGCAGGTGGCCTCCTCCGCGACGTTGCCGCAGATGTCGCAGAAGTGCACGCGGTTGCGCAGCTCCAGCAGGATCTCGGCGAGACGCGTGACGTCGAACGTCTCGGTCTGCAGGATGTGGAACGCGATGCGCTGGGCCGACTTCGGGCCGATGCCGGGGAGCCGGCCGAGCTCGTCGATCAGCTCCTGGACGATGCCTTCGTACATGCGGTCGCCTCCTCTCGGGATGCGGATTCAGTGGTGAGGAGTGCGGGAGCGAGGAGCGGGGCGACGGTCATGCGCCGGTCACCCGCGGACCGCGGGGGACGTGCGGCTGCTCCTCGATGAACTGGGCGCCGAGGATCTCGCGCACCACGGCCTCGCCGTAGCGCTGGCGGCCGTCGGCCGTGGCCGAGCGGGTGGTGCGGGTCACCGGGCGGGGCGCCGGCTCGGGCCGCTCGCGGGCACGGACGGGCGCGGGAGCGACGGGCGCCGGTGGTGCGGACGGCTCGCCGGGGGGCGCGACGGTCGCCCAGGAGTCGGGCATCGGCGGCTCGACCGGCGGCATGTCCTCCTCGGGCGGCTCCTCGTCGAACGGCGGCTCGTCGTCGGAGGGCTCGGCCGATGCGGCGGCCGGGCGGACCGGCGGCTCCTGCTCGGGGACGACCGGCGTCGAGCGCGGCGACGGGGCGAGGACCGGCACGTCGGTCGGCTCCGGAGCGACGACCGTCTCGATCGCGGGCTCGGCGGCGACCTCGGCGGGGGCCGGGTCGGCCGGGATGGCGACCGTCGCCCACTCGTCGGGGTCGCTGGGGGCGGTCGATGCAGCGGGCTGCTGCGCGGCGGGCTGCTCGACGGCGGGCTGCTCGACGGCGGGCGTCGGAGTCGCCTCGACGGCGGCGCGCTCGGCCTCGGGCGCGGTCGCGCGGGGCTCGACGCGGGCGATGTACTTCACCCGGAGGCCGAGGACCTGCTGGATCGCCTGGCGCAGGTGCTCGCTGACGCCGGGCTGACCGGCGCTGCCGGCCATCTTGAACGAGTCGACGTCGTTCTGGCTCGGGAAGGAGAGGGTGAGGACGTCGTCCTTCAGCGCCCGCACCTGTGCGGTGTAGGCGACGAGCCAGGCCGTCATCCGAGCCTTCTGCACGACCTCGAGGATCTCTGGCCAGCTGTCCTTCATCCGCTGCAGGGTGACGCCGCCGGGCTCGTCCGCCGCGGAGGGGTGGGGCGCCGGAGCGGGCGCGGCCGGGCTCGGAGTCGCGGCGTCGGCGGGAGTCGAGTCGGCCGGGGTCGAGTCGGCGGCGGCACCCGGGACGGCGTCGGGCGCGGATGACGGCGAGGCCGCGCCGGAGCCTGCATCGGCCGACGCCGCGGAGACGACCGGGGCCTCGACGCGCGGGGCCGCCGCGATCGACTCCGGCACCGACTCCGGCGTCGCGGCGTGCGAGGGGAGGTGCGGCTCGGGCATGCGCGACTCGGGTGCGCGGGTCTCGGGTGCGCGGGAGGAAGCGGTACGGGACTCGGGCGCGCGCGACTCCGGAGCACGCGAGTCGGCGGACGGCCGCATCGGCGCCGGGGCGGCCTGCGACGGCGCCGGCACCACGACGGAGGCGGGGGCGGCCGCCGCGCCGGACCCGTGCACCAGCGTGCGCGCGATCATCAGTTCGAGGTGCAGCCGCGGCGAGGTCGCGCCCGTCATCTCGGTGAGCGCGTCGTTGACGATGTCGGCGATGCGGGAGAGCTCGCCGAGGCCGAGCGCGCGCGACTGGCCGGCCATCCGGTCGAGCTCGTCCTGGGACACGCCGCGCAGGACCGCGGAGGCCGCACCTCCGGTGGCGGCGACGACGATGAGGTCGCGGAGCTTCTCGAGCAGGTCCTCGACGAAGCGGCGCGGGTCCTGGCCGGTCTGGATGACCCGGTCGACGGCGCCGAACGCCTCGGCGGAGTCGTGCTCGGCGAGCGCGTCGACGACCTCGTCGAGCAGGGCGCCGTGGGTGTAGCCGAGCAGGGCGACCGCGCGCTCGTACTCGACCGTCTCGTCCTCGGAGCCGGCCATCAGCTGGTCGAGGAGGGAGAGGGTGTCGCGGACCGAGCCGCCGCCGGCGCGGACGACCAGCGGGAGCACGCCCGCGGCGACACTCACCTTCTCGCGCTCGCACAGCTCCTGCGTGTAGTCGAGCATCTGCGCGGGCGGGACGAGCCGGAACGGGTAGTGGTGCGTGCGCGAGCGGATCGTGCCGATGACCTTGTCCGGCTCGGTCGTCGCGAAGATGAACTTCACGTGCTCCGGCGGCTCCTCGACGATCTTGAGCAGCGCGTTGAAGCCCTGCGGCGTCACCATGTGCGCCTCGTCGAGGATGAAGATCTTGAAGCGGTCGCGGGCCGGGGCGAAGATCGCCCGCTCGCGCAGGTCGCGCGCGTCGTCGACGCCGTTGTGGCTCGCGGCGTCGATCTCGACCACGTCGAGCGAGCCCTGGCCGTCGCGGCTGAGCTCGACGCAGCTGTCGCAGACGCCGCACGGAGTGTCCGTCGGGCCCTGGGCGCAGTTGAGGCAGCGGGCGAGGATGCGCGCCGAGGTGGTCTTGCCGCAGCCGCGCGGACCGCTGAAGAGGTAGGCGTGATTGACGCGGTTGGTGCGCAGCGCCGTCATGAGCGGATCGGTCACCTGGGACTGGCCGATCATCTCGGCGAACGTCTCCGGCCGGTACCGGCGATACAGGGCTGCTACCACCCGACAAGAGTAGCCGCGACCTCCGACACCGGACGCGGGTCGCCGGAGCCGCCGCCTCCCGTAGCCTCGAGGCCGTGACCGGCCGCCCCAGCACTCCCCCGTTCGACGCCGTCGTCCTCGCCGGCGGACGCGGCGAGCGCCTCGGCGGCGCAGCCAAGCCGCTGCTCGAGCACGACGGCTCGACGCTGCTCGCGCACGCGCTGAGCGCTGTCGCCGGCGCCCGGCGCGTCGTGGTCGCCGGACCGGAGGAGCTCCGGGGCGCAGTCGGAGCGGCGCTCCTCGTCCAGGAGGAGCCGGCGTTCGGCGGACCGGTCGCCGGTCTCGCGGCGGCGCTGCCCCTGCTCGCGCGGGACGACGCGGCCGGCTGGATCGCCGTCCTCGCGGCCGACCTCGTCGATCCCGCTCCGGCACTCGATCGGCTGCTGGCCGCCGCCGCCGCGGATCCGGCGGCCGACGCCCTGCTCGCCGTCGATGGGGACGGCCGCGCGCAGCTCCTCCTCGGCCTGCACCGCCGAGCCGCTCTGACGGCCGCCGTGACGCGGCTCCCCGCAGTCGACGGCGCCTCCGTCCGCGCGCTCCTGGCGGGGCCGGCCGTGCGGCTCGTCGAGGTGCCGGCCGGTTCGACCGCGGACGTCGACGACCGCGCCGACGCCCTCCGGCACGGCATCGCCGTGCCGGAGGGCGTGCCGGGCGCAGAATCCGAACCGGGCGCAGACTGAACGCGTGACCCACGACACGAACACGACCCCTTCCTCCGCTCCGGACGCCCGCGAGGACACCGCCGCACTGCTCGCCGCCTGGTGGGACGAGCTGACCGCCGCCCTCGGGCTCGCCGACGTGCCGGTCGAGCGCGACGCCCTGCTCTCCCTGGCCGGCGACGCGGCGCACGGCGTGGTGCGGCCCGCCGCTCCGCTGACGACGTTCCTTGCCGGCTACGCCGCGGGACTGCAGGGCGGCGACCGAGAGGCGCTCGACGCGGCGGTGCGGACGTCGCTCGAGGCGATCCGCATGCGTACGCACGAATCCTGAGACGCTACTCCCTCCACCCCGATCCGGCACCAGGCTTCGGGCGTACGTTTCGCTCGAGCCTCGACGCCGCGGACCTCCTCCAGACGATCGCGGCGCGGCTCCCGCGGCGCTCACGCACCGCGGTCGCATCCCGTGAAGGAGAACCGCATGTCAGGCAACAGAGCAGTCGCCTACAAGAGCCCCGGCGTCGTCGAGGTCATCGACATCGACTACCCGACCTTCGAGCTGAAGGACGGACCGGGCGTGAACCCGGCGAACATCGGCAGGAAGCTGCCGCACGGCGCGATCCTCCGCACCGTCTCGACCAACATCTGCGGCTCGGACCAGCACATGGTCCGCGGGCGCACCACCGCCCCCGCCGATCTCGTCCTCGGGCACGAGATCACGGGCGAGGTCGTCGAGGTCGGGCCGGACGTCGAGTTCGTCAAGGTCGGCGACATCGTCTCGGTGCCGTTCAACATCGCCTGCGGCCGCTGTCGCAACTGCAAGGAGCGCAAGACCGGCATCTGCCTGAACGTGAACCCGGACCGCCCGGGCAGCGCCTACGGCTACGTCGACATGGGCGGCTGGGTCGGCGGGCAGGCCGAGTACGTCATGGTCCCCTACGCCGACTGGAACCTGCTCGTGTTCCCCGACCGCGACCAGGCGCTGGAGAAGATCCTCGACCTCACGATGCTCTCGGACATCTTCCCGACCGGCTTCCACGGCGCGGTCACCGCGGGCGTCGGCGTCGGCTCGACCGTCTACGTCGCCGGGGCGGGCCCGGTCGGACTCGCCGCGGCCGTCGGCGCCCAGCTGCTCGGCGCGGCCGTCGTGATCGTCGCGGACCTCAACGAGGAGCGGCTCGCGCAGGCGCGCTCGTTCGGCTGCGAGACCGTCGACGTCTCCAAGGGCGACCCGGCCGGGCAGATCGAGCAGATCCTCGGCGTGCCGGAGGTCGACTGCGGCGTGGACGCCGTGGGCTTCGAGGCGCACGGCAACGGAGCCGACTCGGGCACCGAGGCGCCGGCCACCGTGCTGAACTCGCTGATGTCGATCACCGCGGCGGGCGGCGCGCTCGGCATCCCGGGGCTCTACGTCACCGGTGACCCGGGCGGAGTGGACGAGGCCGCGCAGGAGGGCTCGCTCTCTATCCGCCTCGGGCTGGGCTGGGCGAAGTCGCTGTCGTTCACGACCGGCCAGTGCCCGGTGATGAAGTACAACCGCTCGCTGATGATGGCGATCCTGCACGACAAGGTGCAGATCGCGAAGGCGGTGCAGGCCACGGCCATCTCGCTGGACGAGGCGCCGCAGGGCTACGCCGACTTCGACAAGGGCGCCGCGAAGAAGTTCGTGCTGAACCCGAACGGGTACCTCGGCTGAGCCGGTGACCGCGACGGCGCCGGGTCCGCGGATCCGGCGCCGTCGCCGGCCCACCGCGGGCGCGACCAGAATGGACGGATGAGCGACATCGACTGGGACGGCGCTCGCGTGCGGATCGCCGCGGCGACCGCTCCCGGGCCGCTCGCGACGGTCCCGCTGCTCGAGGCGGAGGGCTGCGTCACGTCCGGCTCCGTGCTCGCACCGCGACCGCTCCCCCACTACGACTCCTCGGCGATGGACGGCTGGGCCGTCCGCGGAGCGTCGCCCTGGCGCCTCGGACCGGGCAGCGCCGAGCCGATCGTCACCGGCGGGGTCGTGCCGGAGTGGTGCGAGAGCGTCCTTCCGAGCGAGCGCGGCCGGGTGACCGGCGACGTGCTCTCCTCGGAGCACCCGGTGCCGCTCGGACGGCACATCCGCAGCGCGGGCGACGAGGCTCCGGCGGGCACCGCGCTCGTCGACTCCGGCGTGCGGCTGCGGTCGGCGCACCTCGCGCTGCTCGCGATCGCGGGCTTCGACGAGCTCGTCGTGCGGCGGCCGGTGACGGTCGATCTGCTCTTCACCGGTGGCGAGGTCGACACCGCGGGGATGCCCAGGGCCGGGCGCGTCCGCGACGCGTTCACGCCGCTGCTGCCGCCGCTCGTCGCGCGCGGCGGGGGTGCGGTGGGATCGGTGCGGCGGCTCGGCGACGACGACGAGGCGATCGCCCGCGCGCTGCTCGCGAGCACGGCTCCACTGCAGATCACGACGGGCGGGACCGGGCGGTCGCGGGTGGACGCGGTGCGGCGGGCGCTCCGGATCGCGGGGGCGACCCTGATCGTCGACGGGGTCGCGATGCGGCCGGGGCATCCGACGGTGATCGCGTCGCTGCCCGGCGGGGCGGTCGTGCTCGCGCTGCCCGGGAATCCGCTCGCCGCGTTCCTCGCGGCACTGTCGTTCCTGCCGCCGGCGCTGGACGCGGCGAGCGGGGCCGCCGCGCCGGTGCTGCGTCAGGGCGTGCTGGGCGAGCCGCTCGGCCGCGCCGGGTCGACCGTGCTCGTGCCGGTCGTCGAGGCGGACGGCGTCTGGCGGGCGGTGCACGGGATCCGCTCGCACATGCTCTCGGGGCTCACGGTGGCGGAGGCTGTCGCCGTCGTTCCGGCGGGCGGTGCCGCGGCCGGGGAGAGGGTGCGGCTGCTTCGGCTGCCGTGGTGAGCGCGACCGGACTGCTGACGGGGCGGGTCTCGATACGCCGCTCCGCGGCTACTCGACCAGCATGGTGCGCAGCGGGCGTAGCGAGCGGCCTGCCTTCATGCTGATCGAGTAGGCCGCGCAGCGGGCGTATCGAGATCCGCCGGCGTCAGGAAGGGTGGGTCTCGATACGCCGCTCCGCGGCTACTCGACCAGCATGTTCCGCAGCGGGCGTAGCGAGATCCACCGGGCGGGTCAGGCGGCCGGCTCCAGGCGGACGACGACGGACTTCGAGGTGGGGGTGCCGCTGACCGCCGCGGTGGAGTCGAGCGGGACGAGCACGTTCGTCTCGGGGTAGTAGGCGGCGACGCAGCCGCGCGGGGTGTCGTAGGCGACGACGCGGAACGACGGGGCGCGGCGCTCGAGGCCGTCCTCCCACTCCGAGACCAGGTCGACCATCGCGCCGTCGGCGAGGCCCTGCTCGGCGATGTCGGCGGCGTGCACGAAGACGACGCGGCGACCGCCGTGGATGCCGCGGTAGCGGTCGTCCTTGCCGTAGATGGTGGTGTTGAACTGGTCGTGCGAGCGCAGCGTCTGCAGCAGCAGCCGCCCCTCCGGGACCTTCGGGTACTGCAGCGGATTCGCGGTGAAGCGGGCGAGGCCGGTCGCTGTGGCGAAGCGGCGCTCGTCGCGCGGCGGGTGCGGCAGGACGAAGCCGCCCGGCTCGTTCACCCGGCGCTCGAAGTCCTCGAAGCCGGGGACGACGGCGGCGATGTGCCGGCGGATCAGGCGGTAGTCCTCGCGCAGCGCCGCCCAGTCGACGACCGGCGTGTTCGGGCGGTCGGCGAGCAGGCGCTCCGCGATGCCGGTGAGGATCGCCACCTCGGACTGCAGGACCGTGCTCGGCGGGGCGAGCCGCCCGCGCGAGGCGTGCACGGCGCTCATCGAGTCCTCGACGGTGACCCGCTGCTCCCCCGTCGCGCGCTTGTCGGAGTCGGTGCGGCCGAGGGTCGGCAGGATCAGCGCACGGCGGCCGGTGACCACGTGCGAGCGGTTGAGCTTGGTCGAGATGTGCACCGTCAGCGCGAGCGAGCGCATCGCGGCCTCGGTCACGGCGGTGTCCGGGGTCGCCCGGGCGAAGTTGCCGCCGAGGCCCATGAAGACGCGGGCCTTCCCGTCGCGCATCGCCCGGATCGCGGCGACCGTGTCGGTGCCGTGCTCGCGCGGCGAGGCGAAGGAGAACTCGCGGTCGAGCGCGTCGTGGAAGGAGTCCGGCATCCGCTCGAAGATCCCCATCGTGCGGTCGCCCTGCACGTTCGAGTGGCCGCGCACCGGGCAGACGCCCGCACCCGGCTTGCCGATGTTGCCGGTCAGCAGCAGGACGTTCACGACGTCCTTGAGGGTCGCGACGGAGTGCGCGTGCTGCGTGAGACCCATCGCCCAGCAGACGATGGTGCCCTCGCTCGCCGCGATCAGCTCGGCGATCTCGCGGATGCGGGCCTCGTCGATCCCGCTCGCCCGCTCGATCTCGGACCACTCGGTGCCGCGGATCTCGTCGAGGTAGCCCTCGAGGCCGTCGGTGCTCTCGGCGATGAAGGCGCGGTCGAAGACACCGCCGCGGGCCTCCTCCGCGTCGAGGAGCGCCTTGCCGAAGCCCTGGAAGAGCGCCTGGTCGCCGCCCAGCCGCACCTGGAGGAAGTGGTCGGCGAGCGCCGTGCCGCCGCCGATCATGCCGCGCACGGTCTGCGGGTTCTCGAAGCGCAGCAGGCCCGCCTCGGGCAGTGGGTTGATCGCGACGATCGTGCCGCCCGCGCGCTTCGCCCGCTCGAGCGCGGTGAGCATCCGCGGGTGGTTGGTGCCCGGGTTCTGGCCGGCGACGATCAGGAGAGGCGCCCGCTCGACGTCGCGGAGGCTGACCGAGCCCTTGCCGATGCCGATCGTCTCGGTCAGCGCGGACCCGCTGGACTCGTGGCACATGTTGGAGCAGTCGGGCAGGTTGTTGGTGCCGAAGCCGCGCACCAGCAGCTGGTAGACGAACGCGGCCTCGTTGGAGGTACGGCCCGAGGTGTAGAAGATCGCTTCGTCCGGGTCGGCGCAGGCGCGCAGCTCGTCCGCGACGACGTCGAGCGCCTCGTCCCAGCCGACCGGGCGGTAGTGCGTCGCGCCCTCGTCCAGGAGCATCGGCTCGGTGAGGCGGCCCTGCTGGCCGAGCTGGTAGTCGTCCCAGCCCTCGAGCTCGATCAGCGAGTGCGCGGCGAAGAAGTCGGCCGTGACGGTGCGCAGCGTCGCCTCCTCGGCGACCGCCTTCGCGCCGTTCTCGCAGAACTCGGCGACATGCCGCTTGTCGGCCTCGGGCCAGGCGCAGCCGGGGCAGTCGAAGCCGGTCTTCTGGTTCACCCGGAGGAGCGTCTCGGCGCTGCGCAGCGGACCCATCTGCTTGAGCGAGATCTGCAGCGCGTGCGCGACGCCGGGGATGCCGACGGCCCGCCTCTTCGGGGCGCCGACCGTGACGGCGCTCTCGTCGATCGGGTTCTCGCGGGCTTCGGCGTCATCGACCATTCCTGCATGCTACGTCGGGGAGCGGGTGGGAGGATGAGCGCCGGCCGTCCGGGCTCTCAGGTCGCGGGGCGGTGCGCCAGCCGCGTCGAGGAGGACCCCATGAGCCGTGCCGTCGCCCGGACCCGCCTGATCGCCGTCCGCGCCGGGGAGCCGACCCGCCGCCGCGAGGACGTGCTGGCCGTCGAGGAGCCGCTCGAGATCCGCGTGGGCGGGCGGCGATTCAGCGTCACCATGCGCACTCCCGGGGAGGACTTCGACCTGGTCGCCGGGTTCCTGGTGTCGGAGGGGTTGCTCACCTCGACGGAGCAGCTCGCGGCGATGCGCTACTGCGCGAGCGGCGCGGGGCCGAGCGAGAACACCTACAACGTGATCGACGCGACGGTGCGCGGGGGCCGCGCGGAGATCCTGCTCGACCGCGAGCGCTCGGTGTACACGTCGAGCTCGTGCGGGGTCTGCGGGCTGGCGTCGCTGGAGGCCGTCGCGACGGAGTCCGCGTGGAGCGTGGCGGAGGATCCGCTGCGGGTGTCGACCGAGCTGCTCGTGTCGCTGCCGGACCGGCTGCGGGAGGCGCAGGCGGTGTTCGAGCGGACCGGCGGCCTGCACGCGGCCGGCCTCTTCGACTCGGACGGCTCGCTTCTGGCGCTGCGGGAGGACGTGGGGCGGCACAACGCGGTCGACAAGGTCGTCGGCTGGGGCCTGCGCGAGGGCCGGCTGCCGCTGCGCGGCACGCTGCTGCAGGTGTCGGGCCGCGCCTCGTTCGAGCTCGTCCAGAAGGCCGTGATGGCGGGCATCCCCCTCCTCGCGGCCGTCGGCGCCCCGTCCTCGCTCGCCGTCGACCTCGCCCGCGACGCGGGTCTCACCCTCATCGGCTTCAGCCGCGGCGCCGGCTTCAACGTCTACGCGGGCGACGCCCGCCTCGCCGCAGACTGACGCGGGCGGGTCTCGGTCCGCAAGCTCGGGCAGGGTGGGTCTCGATACGCCGCGTACCGCGGCTACTCGACCAGCATGCACAGGACGGCGACCGCGGATGGCAGCAGCCCGCGCGCGAGCGCGGCCCTCCCACTGCTTGCACGTTCATCGGCGACGTGGAAGGCAGCAGCTCGCGCGTCAGCGCGGCCCTTCCGCTGCTCGCACGTTCACCGGCGCCGTCGTCGGAAGCGGCTCGCGCGCAGCGCGGCCCCACCGCTGCTCACGCGACCACCGAGGACGTCGGCCGCACCGTGCTTGCACGGACGAGGCAGAGGGCCCGACCCGGAATCGCGTGCCAGCGATTCAGGGCAGCCCGACGCGACCCGCTCCACAGAACGCTCCCACCCGTGCAAGCCGACCGCGAGTCGTCTAGCGGCTGCGCCGCTAGATGTAGTTCCTCGGGACGTTGTGAACGGGTGACGTAGAAGAAGACCTCCGGGACGATGTGGGTTACCACACACGCATCGTCACCGGAG
>NZ_RJKO01000013.1:0-91885 GCF_003751825.1 Rathayibacter sp. PhB186
GACCTCCGGTGACGATGCGTGTGTGGTAACCCACATCGTCCCGGAGGTCTTCTTCTACGTCACCCGTTCACAACGTCCCGAGGAACTACAGCTAGCGGGACTCGCGCGCCGCGGCTGACCGGCGGCCGGCCCGGACGGGGCGGACCTCGAAGCGCCGCAGCGCGAGCGCGGGGTTCTTCTCCCGGGCCGCGGCGATGCGCTCCTGCGAGAGCCAGGCGACCGCGACGTCCTCGACCTCGCCGAGCGTGGCGATCTCGACGCCCATGGGGTCGACGATCATGCTCGTCCCGACGCCGATCGGCGGGGTCTGGTCGGCGGCGACGAGGTAGATCGTGTTCTCCAGCGCGCGGGCGGTGACCAGGGTGCGCCAGTGCGCCTCCTTGAGCGGGCCGCGGACCCACTCGGCCGGGGCGGCGACCACGTCGGCGCCCGCGTCGACGAGCCAGCGGGTCACCTCCGGGAAGCGCAGGTCGTAGCAGGTCTGCAGGCCGACGACGAGGCCGCCCACCTCGAAGGTCTGCGGCACGCCGATCTCGCCGGGCGCGACCCAGTCGGACTCGGTCTGGCCGAAGGCGTCGTAGAGGTGCAGCTTGCGGTAGGTGGCGACGACCGCTCCCCCGGGCTCGACCGCGACGAGGGTGTTGGCGATCCGCTCGCCGTCGCCGACGGACTCCACCATGCCCGCCACCAGGTGGACGCCGAGCTCGCGCGCGATCTCGCCGAGTCCCTGGACGAACGGGCCGTCGAGCGCCTCGCCCGCGGCGACGAGCTCGGGGCCGAGCGGGTCGACGAAGAACGAGCTGTACTCGGGCAGGACCACGACGCTGGCGCCGCGCTGAGCGGCGACGCCGGCGAGGCGGCGGATCACCGCGAGGTTCGCCGCGCGGTCGTCGGTCGGAGCGAACTGCGCGACGGCGAAGCCGACGGCCGCCGCGCTCGCGGGCCGAGCGGCCTTGCGCGTGGAGGCTCTGCGCTGCGCCGCCATCAGCTCGGCGGGTAGAGGAAGAGCGGGACGCTCGAGGCCGGGATCGTCCGCGCGTGGTACGCGTGGTCGTTGCCCCAGTTGTACTCCTCGAGCGAGACGGTGCCGTCGCCGTTCACGGACTGCACGTAGGCGACGTGGTTGCCGTTGAACCAGGCGACGGCGCCGGGCACGGGCGTGGTGCTGGTCTCCCAGCCGTGCGAGGCCCACTGGCCGGCCCAGGCGTAGGCGCTGCCTCCGCCCGGGGTCAGGTTGCCCCAGGTCCACTTGAACGGGGCGCCGGTGGAGCCCTGGTCGCGGTTCAGGCGCCAGGCGACGAAGTCGACGCACTCGCGGTAGTAGTAGCGCAGCGGCGAGAGCCCGCCGCCCTGGTCGTCGGTCAGCGCGTCGCGCCAGGGGTAGTCGTCGCCCTCCTCGCGGGGAGTGACGGAGCTGCTGGTACCGGCCGAGCGGCCCGTCGCGGCAGCGCCCGTGGACGTGCCGGAGGCCTCCTCGGCGGCTGCGGCGGCGGCGGCCGCAGCGGCGTCGGCGGCGGCCTTCTCGGCGGCGGCGGCGAGGGCGCGCGCCTGAGCTGCGGCCTCGTCGAGCTGCGCCTGCGTGGGGGCGGTGAAGGAGTCGCGGATGACCTGCTCCTGCACGGCGGTCGAGGCGACGGTGAGCTTCTGGTTGCCGAGCGCCTGGATGCGGGCGGCGGCCTCGATCGCGGCCTGCGAGTCGGGGGCGGTGTCGAAGGAGTAGGCGGGCAGGGCCATCACGGCGACCATGCCGGCGATCGCGGCGGCCGCGACCGTGCTGACCGTGGTGCGGAGGACTCGGCCACGGCGGCGGCGGACGGGCGCCACCGTCGCGAGGACGGGCGTGCGCACCGCGACGGGAGCGACGGGCACCGGGCGTGTGCGGGGAGTCGGACGCTGAGCCTGTGCGGCGGATTCGGCGTCCCGCCGGCTCCGGCGGGTGAGGTGGATCCCCTCGCTCGGGGACCCGTCCCGGGTCGCTCCTGCGGTCTCGTCCACCTGTTCGTCGCTCACACCAGCACCCTTCGCATCCCGGACGAGGATAGCGTGCGCCCCGGCCCGACACACCGAGCGACTCGGGGCCGGGCCGGAGGTCCGGCGGCGATGGGGCCTCCTGGGAAGGATCACCCAGTGCGCAGGGAGAAGCCATGCTGATCGAGTAGGCCGCGCAGCGGGCGTATCGAGATCCACCGGCGTCAGAACGAGAGTCTGCAGACCCGCCCTGCTGGGGACGGTGGGTCTCGATACGCCCCTGCGGGACTGCTCGACCAGCATGCCGGGCCGCGCCGCGGCGTACTCCCGGGCAGAGCGGCCCGCGATGCGGGCCCTTCATCTCGAGCAGCCCGCGATGCGGGTCCTCTACGAAGAGCAGCCCGCAAAACGGGTCCTCCATGCAGCATCCGCGGAGCAGGCATCTCATGCTGATCGAGTAGCCCGCGGAGCGGGCGTATCGAGATCCACCGGCGTCAGAACGAGAGTCTGCAGACCCGCCTGCTGCGGACGGCGGGTCTCGATACGCCCCTGCGGGGCTACTCGACCAGCATGCAGTCGCAGTCGCAGCCGCAGCCGCAGCCTCAGTC
Source organism: Rathayibacter sp. PhB186 (assembly GCF_003751825.1). Lineage (NCBI taxonomy): Bacteria > Bacillati > Actinomycetota > Actinomycetes > Micrococcales > Microbacteriaceae > Rathayibacter > Rathayibacter sp. PhB186. Next base: position 2,577 of record NZ_RJKO01000013.1, read on the forward strand.
GCAGTCCCACTCGCAGTGCAGCGTGCTCCTCGTGATCCACCTGCCTGCGGAGTAGCGTCGCGCGCAGGACGCGGCGACGACGCTGCGCGGACGGGAGTGCGGTCATGATCCGGAGCGAGCGGGCCTTCAGCGGGTTCAGCGTGCAGGACGTCGAGGCGGCGAGGGCGTTCTACGGCGACGTCCTCGGGCTGGAGGTGTCGGTCAACGCGATGGGGATCCTCGACATCGCCCTGCCCGGCGGCGGGAGCGCCATCGCCTACCCGAAGCCGAGCCATGTGCCGGCCGAGTTCACGATCCTCAACTTCGCCGTCGAGGACGTCGACGCGGCGGTCGCGGCGCTCAACGAGTCCGGCGTCGTCACCAAGATCTACTCGGACGGCGAGATGCCGACCGACGAGAACGGCGTCATGCGCGGGCGGGGGCCGACGATCGCCTGGTTCCGAGACCCGTCGGGCAACGTGCTGAGCGTCATCGACGCGGCCTCGTAGCGCCGTGGGACGCCGCCGTTAACGACGAAAGCCGGCCGCTTTCGCGACCGGCTTCCGTCTTCTTGTTGCGGGGGCAGGATTTGAACCTACGACCTCTGGGTTATGAGCCCAGCGAGCTACCGAACTGCTCCACCCCGCGGCACAAGAAGAGACATTACACGGGGATCAGGACCGATGCAAATCGAGCGGGCATCCGGAGCGGGCAGTGCCGTGTTCGGCGGCTCAGACGGGCTTCGTCGCCGTCCACGCGACACCGTCGAGGGCGCTCGCGGCGACCTCGAGACCGGTCACCCGGAGAGCCTCCGCGACCTGGTCCGCCGAGCGCTCCCAGGTGCGCACCGCCGGGTCGTCGACGCGCGGCCGCGCCTGCGCGCCGATCACCGCGGTCCCACCCGGTGCGACGAACCACTCGACGATCCGCGCCCACTCCTCGAGATCGGGGAGCCAGGCGACCGCGTCCAGGGTCGTCACGACCGCGTCGAAGGCGTCGGGCTCGGGCAGCATGTGCCGCAGCTCGTAGAGGTTGGCGCAGACGAAGCGGGTCCGCTCGGCGAGACCGCGCTCGCGCGCCGCCTCGCGGGCCCGCCGGATCGCCGGCATCGAGAAGTCGACGCCGATGACGTCCTCGCCCCGCTCGGCGAGCAGGAGCGCGTCGCTCCCGGCGCCGCACTGCAGGTGCAGGACCCGCGCCCCGGCCGGCACCGCCGCCCCGAGCGCCCGGAGGGGCGCGCCGTCACCGGCACGCCCCTCCCAGTACTCCCGGTTCGGATCGAGCCACTCCCCTGCGCGCAGGTGCTCGCCACGATCGACCTGGACCATCGGCCTACTGCTGCCCCTCGGCCGCCAGCGCCCGCTGGAGCGCCTCGGTGAGCTGCTCGTCCGCCGCCGCGAAGGCGGTCAGGTCGCCGGCCTTGAGGGCGGTCTCGCGGGCGGCGAGAGCCGTGCTCGCGTCGCTCAGAGCGGCCTGGAGCTCGGTCTGGTCGCCCGTCGGAGCCGTCCCGCCGGTGCCCGCGTCGCCGGTCCCGGTGTCGCCCGTGCCCGGATCCGCCGTGTCGGTCGGCGTCGGGGTCGGAGTGACCACCGTGCCGGTGTCACCGGCGTCCGCTCCCGAGTCGCCGCCGAAGAGGCTGTCGAGGGCGGCGTCGAGGGTGTCCTCGAAGGCGATGTCGTCACCGAAGGCGACGAGCACCTTCTGCAGGAGCGGGAAGCTCGTGTCGCCGTTCGAGCTGACGTAGATCGGCTGCACGTAGAGCAGACCGCCGCCGACGGGCAGGGTGAGCAGGTTGCCCCGGGTCACCGTCGTGTCGCCGCGCTGGAGAAGTGCCAGCTGGTTCGCGACGGTCGGGTCGGTGTTGAACGCGTTCTGCACCTGACCGGGGCCAGGCACCGTGTCGTCGCTCGGCAGCTCGAGCAGCCGGAGCGTGCCGTAGCCGTCGGCCACCGCGCCCTCCGTCGAGCCCGCGTCCGAGTCGGCGACGAGGTAGCCGGTGAGCACGTTGCGGCTCGCCGCGCTGCCGGGTGTGCTCGCCGGGATGTACGTGGAGTACAGGGAGTACGACGGCGTCTCGACGTCGGGCGTCTGGAGCGTCAGGTAGTACGGCGGCTGCAGCGTGTCCCCGCCGCCGACGGCGGCCGTGCTCGCTCCACCCGAGGTCGGGTCGTTCGGCGTGGACCAGGCGGCCTCGCGCGAGTAGAACGAGCCGGCGTCGGTCACGTGGTAGGTGCCGAGCACGGCGCGCTGCACCTTGAAGAGGTCCTCCGGGTAGCGGACGTGGCTGAGCAGGCCGGCCGACATCTCGCTGATCGGCTCGACGGTGCTCGGGAAGATCTTCTGCCAGGTCTGCAGGATCGGGTCCTCGGTGTCCCAGGCGTAGAGCGTCACGCTGCCGTCGTAGGCGTCGACCGTCGCCTTGACCGAGTTGCGGATGTAGTTGACGTCGTCGGTCGGGAACTGCTGCTGCGTGTTGGTGTCGGCGATCGCCTGCGAGAGGCTCTGCACCTCCGAATACGGGTAGTCCGCGGAGGTGGTGTAGCCGTCGACCACCCAGACGACGCGGCCGTCGACGACGGTCGGGTAGGCGTCCGAGTCGAGCGTCAGGTACGGGGCGACCTTCTGGACGCGCTGCACCGGGTCGCGGTCGTAGAGGATCTGCGACTGGTCGTTGACGCCGTCCGAGAGGAAGATCTGCTCGGACTGGAACTTGATCGCGTAGACGAGCTTCTTGAAGACGTTGTCGAGCGAGGGGCCGCCGTTGCCATCGAAGGTCGTGTAGGTCTGCTGCTCGCCCTCGGTGCCCGAGGGGTAGTCGAGCTCGATGTTGCGGTCGCCGTCGCCGCCGACGATCGAGTAGCCGGGCGAGTTCTCGCCGAAGTAGATCCGCGGCTCGTAGTCGCCGAGGTCACCGGTCGTCGGGACGCCGGACTCGATGAAGACGGGCTCGCCGTCGGACGAGCGCTGGTTGCCGTATGCGGCGACCAGGCCGTAGCCGTGGGTGTAGACGAGGGTCTGGTTGTACCAGGTCTGGTTGGTGCCGAGGCCGTTGAGGTTCAGCTCGCGGACGCCGACGACGGCGTCCTGCGTCGACCCGTCGATCGAGTAGCGGTCGACGTCGAGCGCGTTCTGCTGGTCGCCGAAGGAGTAGTACTGGCGGAACTGCTGCAGCTGCGAGAACGCGTCGGTCACGACGGCGGGGTCGAGGATGCGGATGTTCGCCGTGGTCTCCGCGTCGGAGCGGAGCGCGCCCGGCTCGGCGTCGGTGGTCGCGTCGTACGGGATGACCTCGACGTCGGAGACACCGTAGGCCTGCCGCGTCATGTCGATGTTGTCCTGGATGTACGTCGACTCGAGCGTGCGCTCGTTCGGCTCCACCTGGAACTTCTGGACGACCCACGGGTAGAGCGAGCCGACGAGCAGGCTCGCGACGATGAGGAGCGCGGTGCCGATGACGGGCAGGCGCCAGCGGCCGATGAAGGCCGTGATGATGAAGAGGACGGCGATCAGCGCGGAGATGGCGGCGAGGATCTGCAGGCCGGGGATCGTGGCGTTCACGGAGGCGTAGGTCGCGCCGGTGATCCGGGTGCCCTGGCGGCTGAGGGTCGCGTACTGGTCGAGCCAGAGGCTGACCGCCTGCACGAGCAGGTAGAGCGCCGCGATGATCGCGAGCTGGATGCGCGAGGACTTCGAGATGCGGATCTCGCGGCCGTTGATCCGGATCGCGCCGTAGAGGTAGCCGGTGGCGAGGGTGGCGAGCGCCGAGATGATGAGCACGGCCGAGGCGAAGCCGACGATGCTCTGGTAGAAGGGCAGCTCGAAGAGGTAGAACGACGTGTCGAGGCCGAACAGCGGATCGACGTCGCCCGAGGGCGTGCGGTTCCAGAAGGTCAGGCTCGTCTGCCACCGGGTGGAGGAGGAGACGCCGGCGAAGAGGCCGAGCACGGCCGGGATGCCGAAGGTGGCCAGGCGCCGGAGCGGCTCGACGACCTGCTGGTAGCGGTCGATCTGCGAGTTGAGCTTCGCGTAGACCGGGCGCAGCCGGTAGGCGAGCGTCAGGCTCACGAACACGGGGACGGCCATCGCGACGAAGCCGATGACGAAGAGCCCGCCCGCGGCGAACCACTGCGTCGTGAGCACCGAGAGGAACCCGAGCTGGTCGTACCAGAGGATGTCGGTGTAGAGACCGGCGAAGACGAAGAACGCCACCACCAGCACGGCGACCACCACGACCGTGACGGCGAGAACGCTCCGTCTCTTGCGCGGCGGGGCTTCGGTTGCTGCAGAACTCACGGATAAGCCTCTTGATGTGGAGATGTGACGGGAGGCTCCCCATGGTAGGCGACGACCAGCGAGGGGACCTGAGCGTCGCCCTCAGGGAGCGGCCCGGCCGCTCCGCCCTGAGCGGACAGGGCGGGCGGTGGCCGCTGCTCCTGGCACCCGTGGATCTCGATACGCCCGCTGCGCGGGCTACTCGATCAGCATGCCGCGGTCGTTCGGCGACTCGGTGGCCGCACATGCTGGTCGAGGAGCCCCGCAGGGGCGTATCGAGACCCGACCCGTCAGTTGATGGGGGTCGCGCCGTCGCAGGTCGGAAGGGCGTCGGTGTCGCCCGCGGCGACGCCCTTCAGGGCGGCGAGGGAGTCGTCGAGGGTGGCGACGCTGAAGACCTGGAGGCCGTCGGGCACGTGGCCGACGACCTCGTTGCAGTTGTCGGCGGGCGCGAGGAAGTACTGCGCCCCCGCATCGACCGCGCCGAACATCTTCTGGCGGATGCCGCCGATCGCGCCGACCTCGCCCGCGGCGTCGATGGTGCCGGTCCCGGCGACGGAGGCGCCGCCGTTCAGCGCGCCCTCGGTGAGCTTGTCGATGATCCCGAGCGCGAACATCATCCCGGCGCTCGGCCCGCCGACGTCGTCCAGCTGGATGTCGACCTCGAACGGGAAGTCGAAGGCCGCACCGGCGACGATGCCGATCACGGCCGCTCCGTCGTTGTCGACCGGGGTGACCTGCACGTCCTGCTCGGCCCCGCCGCGCTCGACGGTGAGGGTGACCGGCTGCTGGGTGCCCGAGGCCTGGACGGCGGCGCGGAGCGCGGTCACATCGGCGACCGGCTCCCCCGCGACGGCGACGATCTCGTCGCCGGTCTCGAGCGCGCCGGCGGCGGGCGAGTCGTCCGGGATCTGCACGACCGAGACACGCTGGTTGATCGGATAGCCGAGCTCCGTGAGCGCCGCGGCGATCGCCTCCTGCTGCGAGTCGGTCATCTCGGCCTGGTTCGCCTGGTCCCGCTCCTCGACCGTCGAGGACGGCGGGAAGATCTGCGCGACGGGTACGACGGCCTTGGTGCGGTCGAACCAGGCGCTCGCGACCTCGATCCAGGTCGGCAGGCTCTGCGGGTTGCCGACCACCGAGACCGTCAGCATGTCGAGCGTGCCCTCGGTGGGATAGGTCGTCTCGTCCGGGATGGAGATCAGCGGAACGTCCTCGCCGCTCGTGCCGAGGGTGTCGAAGACCGGGCCCGGCTGCTCGATCACGTAGGGGGCGGGGGTGACGCCGAGCCCGACGACGAGCGCGACGCCGGAGAAGAGGACCGCGGGCCCGACCCAGGCGCGCCGGCCGCGCGGGGAGGAGGGGCGCGGGTCGACGGAGAACAGCAAACGGGGGCCTCTCTGGGGACGTGCGGGGCGGCGGCGCCGGCGTGTTCGCGGCGGGCGGAAGCGGGTCGGGGCCGGGCGGTCGACTTCACGTCGTGGCTCCGGACGCTCGGGCTAACGTAGCTTGCACGACTGGGAGTCGTGTCACGATCCGTCGCCCGAACCGGGTGTGCAGAGGCCGGCTCCGTGCGATGAGAGAGGGCTCCCCGAATGGCCGAAGGCGACAACGCGGACCGACCGGGCGGCGGCTCGGAGGACGAGTTCCGCGACATGCTCCGGCAGTTCCTCTCGGGGAACGGCCCGATCGACCCGAGCCAGCTCGCCGGCGCCGCCGGTCTGCCGAACGACCCGGTTGCTCTGCAGAACCTGCTCTCGCAGCTGCAGAGCGCGATGCAGCAGTCGGGCGGCGGGATCAACTGGTCGCTCGCGCTCGAGCAGGCGAAGCAGCTGGCGCGCGCCGAGTCGGTCCCGGTGACCGACGCCGTCCGCGCCCCGCTCGACGGCGCCTTCGGCGTCGCGGCGCTCTGGCTCGACGAGGTGGCCTACGTCTCCGAGCTGAGCCGTCCGCCGCGCACCATCAGCCGGCTCGAGTGGATCACGCTCACCATGCCGGTCTGGACGCAGCTCGCCGAGCCGGTCGCCCTCAGCATCTCCGACGCGCTCACCGGCGTCATGCGCGACCAGGCCCCGGAGGAGATGAAGGCGATGATCGCCGGCGCCGAGGACATGATGCGCGGCATCGGCGGCACCCTCTTCGCCCTCCAGCTCGGCCAGGTGGTCGGCCAGCTGGCCGCCGAGGTCGTCTCCGGCGGCGACATCGGCATCCCGCTGCTCGAGGAGAACGACGCGGCGATCCTGCCGCAGAACGTCGCCGCGTTCGGCGAGGGCCTCGACATCCCGATCGACCAGGTGCAGATCTACCTCGCGGTGCGCGAGCTCGCCCACGCGCGGCTCTTCCGGCACGGCAAGTGGGTCCGGCTCGCCCTGATCTCGCAGATCACCGACTTCGCCCGGGGCATCACGATCGACACCACCCGCCTCGAGGAGCTGGCCGAGAACTTCGATCCGTCCAACCCCGAGGAGCTGCGCGACGCGATGACCTCCGGCGCGCTGATCCCGCCGAAGACCGAGGAGCAGCTCGCCGCGCACGGCCGCCTCGAGACGATGCTCGCCCTGATCGAGGGCTGGGTGGACGTGGTCACCGCCGCGGCGACCACCCGCCTGCCCAGCGCCGGCGCGATCGCCGAGACCGTCCGCCGCCGTCGCGCGTCCGGCGGGCCCGCCGAGTCGGCTTTCGCCACCCTCGTCGGCCTGGAGCTGCGGCCGCGCCGCCTCCGCGAGGCCGCCGCGATGTGGCAGGCCGTCACCGACGCGGTCGGTCCCGAGGCGCGCGACGCGCTCTGGTCGCACCCCGACGTGCTGCCCGGCTCGGACGACCTCGACGACCCGACAGCCCTCGTCGCGCGCCTGAGCGCCGAGGCCCGCGGCGAGACCCCGGAGCCCGACGAGATGGACCGCGCACTCGAGGAGCTGCTGAACGGGACGACGCCCGCGGCGCCGGAGGGCGAGCAGCCCGAGGCCGGCACCGACGGCGGCCGTCCGGACGACGACGGCACCGCTCCCACCGGCGACCGACCGGTCTGACCCCTGCGCGGGAGGGGTCCACGACCTGTGGACAACTCCCGCGCCGCCCGGCCGCTCTCGGCCATGATCTCCCGATGGTCCTCCGGCTCGATCCCCGCTTCCCCCTGGTCTGGCGCTCCGCGACCGCGATGCAGGTCGGACTCGACCACCCGCGGGTCGTGCTGGAGGGCGTCGGCTACGCCGAGGAGCTGCTGGTGCACGCCCTGCGGCTGGGCACCAGCGCGGGCACGGCGCGGCTGATCGCGACCCGCGCCGGCGCCTCGGACGCGCGCGTCGACGAGCTGCTCGCCACGCTGCGCCCGGTGCTGCTGCGGAGCATCGACCCGGATCCGCCCGCGCCGCCGCGGGTGGTCGTCGAGGGCGTCGGCTCGGCGGCCGACGCCCTGCGCAGCCTGCTCCGCGGCGAGGGCTGCGAGCTGGTCGGCGAGGACGCGGTGCCCGCTCTCGCGGTGCTCGTCGCCGACTACGCCGTCGCTCCGGCGCGCGCCGCGCACTGGCTCTCGAGCGACGTGCCCCACCTGGCCGTGGTCTTCGGCGACGAGGCGGTCCGCATCGGCCCCCTCGTCGAGCCGGGCGGCGGGCCCTGCCTGCACTGCGCCTACCGCGACCGGATCGACCTCGACCCGGAGTGGCCGCGGCTGGTGATCCAGGTCCTCGGCACCACCGCCTCGACGCGCACCGCCCTCTCCAGTGCCGCGATCGCGGTCGCGGCGGCCGACGCGGCGCTCCGGCGGCTGCACGCCGCCTGGACCGGGCTGCGCAGTGTCGAGCGCACCTACTCCGACGCCTCCGGCTCGTTCAGCGAGCGGCGGCTGGAGCCGCACCGCGGGTGCGCGTGCCGATCTCTGCGAGGAAGCGCGACGGCTCCCGCCGCGTGACCCGGCCCACGGTGGACTGCGACCAGGAGAGCCGCAGCCGCTGACGCGCGCGGGTGATGCCGACGTAGAGCAGCCGGCGCTCCTCGTCGATCGCCTCGAGGCCGCTCGCGTAGGAGATCGGCAGCAGGCCCTCGGTCAGGCCCATCAGGTGCACCGACTCCCACTCGAGGCCCTTGGCGGAGTGGAAGGTGGCCAGGGTGACGGCCGCGCGGTCCGGCTCGTGGTGCACCTGCTGGCGCGCGAGGAGGTCGTCGGTGAACTGCTTGAAGCTCCAGCCGGCGGGCGCCTCGTCGACCAGCCGGGCGAGCGTGTCCAGCGACTCCCAGCGCTCGCGCACGGCACCCGGTGCCGACGGCGGCTCGGCGCTCCAGCCGAGCGAGCGGAGGACGTCGCTGACCGACTTGAACAGCGGCTCGCCCGAGATGGAGACCGAGGCCGCGCGCAGCTGCATCACCGCCTGCTTCACCTCCGGCAGGTCGAAGAAGCGCTTGCCGCCGCGCAGGTGCGCCGCGACGCCGCGCTCGTGCAGCGCGCGCTCGAGGATCGCGGACTGCGAGTTGGTGCGGAAGAGGATCGCGATGGCGGAGGGGCGCACGCCCGCCTCGATGTCGGCGGCGACGCGGGCCGCCACTCCCCTGGCCTCCGCGACGTCGTCGGGGTAGGCGTCGATCGCCGGCTCCGGGCTCTCGGCGGCGGCGGGGGCGCTCGCGACGGAGTGCAGCACGAGGGCGCCGGGCCGGCCGCGCATCAGCCGGTTCGCGGTCTGCACGATCGGCGGCGCCGAGCGGTAGTTCTCCTCGAGGCGGACGACCGTCGCGGCCGGCCAGCGCGAGCCGAAGTCGAGCAGGTAGTCGGCGCGGGCGCCGGCGAAGGAGTAGATGGTCTGGCTCGCGTCGCCGACGACGCAGAGGTCGCTGCGGTCACCGAGCCAGAGCTCGAGCAGCCGCTGCTGGAGCGGGTTGACGTCCTGGTACTCGTCGACGACGAAGAAGCGGTACTGCTCCCGGACCTGCATCGCCATCGCCGGCTCGGACTCGAGCATCCCCGCGGTGACCAGGAGGACGTCCTCGAAGTCGATCTGCCGGCGCTGGTCCTTCAGCCCCTCGTACTCGTCGACCATCGCGACGGTCTGCTCGAGGGTGAGCCGTCCGGGCAGCGCACGGGTCCGCGCGGCCACCGCGTACTGCTCGAGCGAGAGCGCGGACACCTTCCGCCACTCGATCTCGGCGGAGAGGTCGCGCAGGGTCGCGGTGTCCAGCTTCAGCCGGAGCCGCTCCGCCGCGTGGCCGAGCAGCCGCGCCTTGCCGTCGAGCAGCTGCGGCATCGTGCCGCCGACGAGCTGCGGCCAGAAGAAGCCGAGCTGCGAGAGCGCGGCGGCGTGGAACGTCCGGGCCATGACGCCGCCCGCCCCCAGGACTCGGAGCCGGGAGCGCAGCTCGGCGGCCGAGCGGCTGGTGAAGGTCAGCGCCATCACGCGGGCCGGCGTGTAGACGCCGGTCGCGACGCCGTGCGCGATCCGGTGGGTGATGGTCCGCGTCTTGCCGGTGCCCGCGCCGGCCAGGACGCAGACCGGGCCGAGCAGCGCCTCCGCCGCCTCGCGCTGCCCCTCGTCGAGTCCGTCGAGCAGGGTCACGCGACGATGGGGCCGTTCTCGAGCGCTCCCCCGTACCAGTCCTCGATCATCGCGCGGGCGATCGACGAGCGGCCGGGCAGCAGCACCGACTCGAGCGAGTCGTGCAGCTGCTGGCGGGTGAACCAGCGCAGGGCGACGATCTCCTCGCCGTCCGGGAGCAGGTCGGCGGGGGCCTGGTCCTCGGCGAGGCGGGCGGTGAAGCCGATCATCAGCGAGGCGGGGAACGGCCAGGGCTGCGAGCCGAGGTACTGCGGGTCGACGACGCGCATCCCGGACTCCTCGAAGATCTCGCGGACGACCGCCGCCTCGAGCGACTCCCCCGGCTCGACGAAGCCGGCCAGCAGCGAGAAGCGGCCGGTGCCCCACATCGCGTTCGAGCCGAGCAGCAGGCGGTCGTCGGCGTCGAGGACGCAGACGATGATCGCCGGGTCGGTGCGCGGGAAGACCTGGCTGCCGTCGGCGGGCGAGCGGCGGACCCAGCCGCCCTGCTCGATCACGGTGGCCTCGCCGTTGCGCGGCGAGAAGCCGTGCGAGGCGTGCCAGTTGACCATCGCGAGCGCCTCGGTGAAGAGGCCGGCATCGCGGTCGCTGAGGTGCTCGGCGAGGGTGCGCAGGGCGCCCCAGGCGGCGTCGTCGGGCTCGAGGGCGCTCGCCTGCTCGTCCGTGAGCACGGCGGCGACGACGGGAGTGCCCGCGGGCTCGCCCTCGGCGTCGACGGTGGTGCGGCCGAGGTAGAGGCGGAGGGCGCCCGCCGGCACGTCGGCGGCGGGACGCAGGGCGAGGCGCTCGCCGTCGACCAGGGCGCGGTCGCCGCGCAGGAGGACGACCCGGGTCGCCGGGTCGGCGTCGAGCTCGTCGAAGAGGTCGGCGCGCGCGCGGGCGAGGTAGTCCCGGTCGACCGCCTGGCGGGCGAGCGGGAGGCGGTCGGAGAACGACGGGGTCATGCGGGCTCATTTCGAAGCGGTGCCGGGGGGACGGCCGGTGCGGGGCCGAGGAGGTGGCGGGCCGGGCGGCGGCCGGGAGGAGCGCGGCTCCTCGACGGCATCGGCTGGTCAGCGCGTGGCGACCGGCCGGTCGGGCGCCCGGCGACCTACCCTGGTGAGCATGGCCAGATCCCATCTCACTCTAGCCGCGCTGGCCACTTCGGCCGTCGAGGGCCTCGACGTCCGGACCGCGCGCGAATTCACGCACTCGACGCACGGGGACTTCGACTCCGCCCTGCTGACCACGCGCGACGGCGCCCGCCTGGTGGTGCGCGTGCCGACCTCGCCGCTGGCCGAGCAGGAGCAGCTCGGCGACCTCGTCGCCCTGCGCGCGCTCACCGCCGGCATCCGCAGCCGCCTGCCGTTCGATCTGCAGGAGAGCATCGGGCAGACGCCGTACGACGGCACCCGCGGCGTCGTCTACGAGTACCTCGAGGGCGACCGCGTGCTGATCGACGACGTCGAGGCCTCCAGCGGTCTCGCGGACTCGGTCGGGCGGGCGATCGGCGCGATCCACTCGCTGCCGGCGTCCTTCGTGCAGGAGGCGGGGCTGCCCGTCGCCTCGGCCCGCGACAGCGTCAACGAGACGGTCGCCGTCATCGAGCGCGCCGCCGACACCGGCCACGTGCCCGCCGCGCTCGTCGCGCGCTGGGAGTCGGCCTCCTCCGACGAGGCGCTCTGGCAGTTCGACCCGACGGTCGTGAACGGCTCGATGACCTCCGACTCCTTCCTCCGCTCCGGCGACTCCGTCAGCGCCGTGCTCGGCTGGGCGGCGCTGCGGGTGGGCGACCCGGCCCGCGATCTGCACTGGCTGCTCAGCGCCCCGGGGGCCGGCACGGCGTTCGCCGCGTACTCGCGGATGCGCGCCGGCGCGGTCGACCGCACCCTCCGCCAGCGCGCTCAGCTCTACGCCGAGCTCGAGCTGGCCCGCTGGCTGCTGCACGGCACCGAGACCGAGGACTCGGCGATCGTCGACGACGCGGTCGGGATGCTCGACCTCCTGGTCGACAGCGTCCTCGGCGATCTGTCCGCGCCGCTGTCCACCGACACCGGACCGGTGCTCGAGGTCTCCGAGGTCGAGGAGCTGCTGAACCGCACGCCCGGCGCGCGGACCGGCTCCTCCGCTCACGGCCGCGGGCTCGCCCCCGTCGCCGAGGAGAGCGACTCCGAGAGCTCGCGCTCCGAGTAGAAGCGCTCGGGCCGCAGCACGAGGTCGTCGGCGACGAAGTAGAACACCGCGTCGACGCTCTCCAGCGGCACGCCCTTCCAGCGCGAGTAGGCGAGGCGGTACAGCGCGAGCTGGAACTGCTTGAGCTCGAGGTCGGCCGCGTCCTTCGGGGCGCGTCCGGTCTTCCAGTCCACGATCTGGAAGCCGTCCTCCGTCCGGTAGACCGCATCGAGCTTGCAGACGACGACGTGCCCGGCCAGCTGGAGGTGGATCTCGATCTCGACCGCCTCGGGGCGGCGGTCGGCCCACTCCGAGCGCTCGAACGTCTCGATCAGACGGGCGAGCTGCTCGCCCTCCGCTCCGGCCGCGGTCGCTCCGCCGTCGTCGAGCTCGTCCGGGAAGGTGTCGACCAACTCCGCCTCGCCCTGGATGCCGAAGCGGTTCTCCACCCAGGAGTGGAACGTCGTGCCGAGCCGGGTCTGCCGGTACGGCCGCTCGGGCATCGGCCGGCGCAGCTGTGCGACGACCTCGGCGGGCGTGCTGACGATGTCCTTGAACCGCGAGGCCGGGATGCGGGTCGGCAGGCCGACGCGCTCGCCGCCCGCGAGGCGCACGGCGCGCTCGGCGAGCAGCAGGCGGATGTCCGCTCCGCGGGCGCCGAGCAGCGCCGGCTCGGCGACGCGCACGCGCTCGGCCGCCGCGCGCACCCGGTCGCCGCGGGCGCCGAGCGGGTCGTGCGGCCAGTGGAAGGTGCGCGGCGCCTGCTCGAGCGGGTTCTCGAGGTTCGACGGCTCGACCGGCAGCTCCGGGAGGGTCCTCGCCTCGGCGAGATCGCGGAGGAAGACGCCGGGTCCGCGCGGCTTCGCCTGCCCGGCCCACCAGGACCCGCTCAGCAGCAGGTGGTGCCGGGCCCGGGTGACCGCGACGTAGGCGAGCCGGCGCTCCTCGGACTCGTTGCGCTCGCGCAGGGTGTCGCCGAAGTCGGCGATCGCGTCGACGACCTCCTTCTGCGTCGTGCAGCCGCGCCAGGCGAGGTCCGGCAGCTCGGCGGCGTCGCCGCGGAAGGCGTACGGCATCGCACCGAGGCGCACCCAGCCGCGGAAGCCCTCGACCGGAGTGCCGGGCAGCTCGCCGTCGACCATCCGCGGCACGGCGACCAGGTCCCACTCCAGGCCCTTCGAGCCGTGGATCGTCAGCAGCTGGACGGTGCCGGGCTCCGGGTCCTCGGGCCGAGGCGCGAGGCCGTCGCGCTTGTCCGCCAGCACGAGCCAGCGGAGGAAGCCGCGGAGCGACGAGCCGGTGCCCGCGCCGCGATCGTCGGTCTGCAGGTAGCCGGACACCGCCTCGCGGAACGCCTCGAGGTTGGCGCGGCCGTCGCTGCGCGACTCGTTGGCCTCCACCTCGATGTCGAGGCCGAGCTCCTGCTCGACCAGCGTGACGAAGTCGAGGAGGTCGAGGCCCGCCCGGGCTCGGAGGCGCGCGAAGAGCGTGCCGGCGTCGTGCAGGCGGCGCAGGCCCTCGTCGCTGAACGAGGACAGCGCGGAGTGGTCGAGCCGGCCGTCCTCGCCGGGGCGTCGCGAGGCGATGAAGTCGAGGGCCTCGATGATCGAGCCGCCCTCGCCCTCGGTGACGGAGGCGCGCATCCGCTCGCGCACCTCCTCGGGCAGCAGCCGGTGCGCGTGGTCGCGCGAGGCGAGCCAGGAGGCGAGATCGCGGAGCGCGCGCAGGTCGCGGACGCCGAGGCGCCAGCGCGCGCCGGCCAGGAGGCGGACCAGCTCGCTGCCCGCCGCCGGGTCCTCCACCACGGTCAGCGCGGCGACGAGGTCGGCGATCTCGGGCTGCCGCAGCAGGCCGCCGATGCCGAGGATGTGGTACCGGACGCCGTGCCGGGAGAGCGCGGCGGCGAAGCGGTCCATGTGCGCGCGGACGCGGAAGAGCGCGGCGGCCGACGGCGGCGCCTCCCCGCGCTCGGCGTTCTCGGCGAGGCGGCCGGCGAACCAGCGCGCGACGTCGTCGGCCTCGTCCTCGATCGTCTCGGGGAAGGTGAGCTCGACGGCGTGGTCGGAGGCGCCCGGCCCGGCGGCGAGGCGGTCGACCGGGACGGCGCTGCCCGCGGTCAGCGGCGCGACGACGGCGTTCGCCGCCGCCAGCACGCCGTGGCCGTTCCGCCAGCTGGTCGACAGCGAGAACCGGGCCGCGGAGCCGAAGTCGAGGGCGAAGCGGCCGAGGCCCTCCGCGCTCGCGCCGCGCCAGCCGTAGATCGACTGGTGCGGATCGCCCACGGCCATCACGCCCTGCTCGGCGAAGAGCCGGGCGAGCAGGCGGGTCTGCAGCACGGAGGTGTCCTGGTACTCGTCGAGCAGCACGACCCGGTAGCGGGCGCGGTGCTCGTCGACGACGCGCGGCACGCGCTCGATGATCCGCAGCGCCAGCGCCACCTGGTCCGAGAACTCGACGAAGCCGCGCTCGGCCTTCGCCTCCTGGAACCGCTCGGCGAGCGCCGTCAGCACCGGCAGCGCGCCGACGGCCTGCAGCGCCTTCTCGAGCTCGCGGTAGAGACCGGAGCCGCTGGAGCCGCGGGGCAGCTCGCCGAGGCGGAGGAAGTCCTCCGCGAAGCCCGCGACCTCGGCCGGGTCGGCGAGGTTGTCCGCGAGGTCGTGCGCGAGCGCGACGGTGAGGTCGGTCAGGCGGTCGATGCTCGCCTCGACCTCGAGGATGCGCGGGTCGGCGGTGTCGGCGACGACCCCGCGCGCCAGGTGCCAGGCGGAGGCCTCCGAGAGCACGGTCGCGTCGCCCTCGCGCCCGATCAGCGCGGCGTTGTCGCGGAAGATCGTGTTCGCGAAGGCGTTGTAGGTCGAGACGGTGGCGGCGTCGAACGGGTCGGGCTCGGTCTGGCCCTCGCGCAGCGGCAGCAGGCCCGCGGCCCCCAGCTGGTCGATCCGGCGGCCGATCCGCTCGCCGAGCTCGGCGGCGGCCTTGCGGGTGAAGGTGAGGCCGAGGACCTCGGAGGGAGCGGCGAGCCCGTTGGCGAGCAGCCAGAGCACGCGGTTCGCCATCGTCTCGGTCTTGCCGCTGCCGGCGCCCGCGACGACGAGGGCCGGGGCGAGCGGCGCCTCGATGACGGCGCGCTGCTCGACGGTGGGCGGGCGGAGGTCGAGGGCCTCGGCGATGGTCAGGGCGTCGATCACGGGCGGGGTCCCTCCTCGGGGGTCGCGGCGGAGTCGGGAGCGGGGTCGGCGGCGGGATCCGGGTCGGCGGCGTCCAGGGACGAGTCCTCGGGAGCCGCGGTCTCCTCCTCGTCCGTCTCGACCTCGTCGAGCGCCAGCCGGCCGTCCCCCGAGACCTCCGGCACCGCATGGATCCGGTACCGCAGCGCGTCGCCCGGGGAGAAGGGGACAGCGTCGAGCAGCCCCGAGAAGCCGGCCGAGGCCATCCCCCGCGCGGCGGCGCGGACCCGCTCGCGCAGCGCCTCGAGCTCCTCCTCGCCGAAGCGGGGCTGGACCACCTCGCGGTAGAGCGACCCGCGGACGCCCTTCGCGACGAAGAGCAGCTTCGCGCCGCCGCCCTCGTCCGCGCCGGCCGCCTCGATCGCGCCGCTCGCGACGGCGAGCTGGTAGCTGCCGAGCTGCGCGTGCTCGGCGATGTCGGCCTGGCGCGGAGTGCTCCGGCCGGTCTTCAGGTCGACGATGACGACCGAGCCGTCCGGCGCGCGCTCGACCCGGTCGATCGAGCCGCGGATCCGGGCGGGCGGCACGTCGATCTCGAACTGCTGCTCGCGGCCGAGCACCGCCCCGCCGCCGCGCTCGAAGTCGGCGAGGTAGGCGGCGAGGCCCTCGACCAGGCGCCGGGTCACCCGCAGCTGCCGCTCGCCGAGCCAGGGCGACTCGAAGACCAGCTCGGGCCAGCGCGACTCCAGCTCGGCCCAGAGCGCCTCCGGCTCCGTGCTCGACGCGTTCTCGAGCACCCAGTGCACGAGCGTGCCGACTCCCATCGCGGTGCTCGTGGTCGAGCCCGACACGGCGTCGACGAACCAGTCGAGCGGCGAGCGCTCGAACGCCTCGAGCCGGCTGGGCGAGACCGAGACGGGCCGCTCCGGGTCGTCGAGGTCGAAGAGCGGCTCGGTGGTGGACGACTCGAGGACGCCGTACCAGGAGGCCGGGTCGGCCCCCGGCACCTCGGCCAGCGTGAGTGCGCGCAGCCCGCGGATCGCACCGGGCGCCTCGGCCGAGTTCGGCGTCGTCGCGGTCCGGCGGAGCCCCGCGACCGCCCCGCGCAGGGTCAGCGGCACGGCCGAGGCCGCGTCGAGCCGGGGCGCGCCGGGCGGCGTGAGCCGGAAGAAGAGGGACGGGGTCTCGTCCTCGCCCGCGACGGCGCTGAGCACGACCTGGCGCCGGGCCCGGGAGGCGGCGAGCGCGAACATCCGCAGCTCGTCGTCGAGGGTGGCCTTCCGGCTGTCGAGCGGCAGGTCGCCCTCGCCGCGCGCGTGCCGGATCAGCCCGTCGGGGTCGAGCAGCGAGCCGCGCTGGCGCAGGTTCGGCCAGACGCCGTCCTGCAGCCGCGCGACCACGACCACGTCGAACTCGAGGCCGACGACGGAGGAGGGCGTGCCGATCAGCACCGCGTCCTCGACCGAGCGCGGCGCGAGCGTGTCCTCCGGCACCTCCGCCTCGAGGATCTCGGTGACGAAGCCGATCGCCGAGTGACCGGGCGCCCGCTCGACGAAGCGCCGCGCCGCGCTGAAGAGCGCGACGACGCCGTCGAGGTTGCGGTTCGCCTCGGCCGCGGTGAGACCGGTGCCGAGCGCCAGCTCGCGCCAGGAGGACGCGACGCGGCTCGACTCCCAGGCCGACCAGAGCAGCTCCTCGATCGAGCCCTGCTCGGCGTGCAGTCGGCGGACCCGGTCGATCGTGACGGCGAGGCGCTCGGCCTGGCGCGCCGGGCCGGAGTCGATCGTGGCGAACCGTCCCGGTGCCTCCAGAGCCTCCACCAGCAGCGGATCGCTCGCGCGGATGCCCCCGCCCGCGAGCTCCTCCGCCCGCAGAGCGAGCCGCAGCCGTCGCAGGCCGAGCCGGTCGACCCCGCCGAACGGGCCCAGCAGCAGCTCGGCCGCCAGCTCCGCGTCCAGCGGACGCTCGCCCACTGCGACGCCGATCAGCACGAGCAGCGCCCGGGCGGCGTGGTCGTCGCGCAGGGCACGGCCGGCCAGCACGGAGCGTGTGGGCACCTCGGCGACGGCGAGCGCCTTCAGCAGCGGCTGCACAGCTGCGCCGGAGCGGACGACGACGGCCATCCGGCGCCACGGCACGTCGTCGCGGAGCCGCCGCTCGCGCAGCAGTCGCGCCACCGTCGCCGCCTCGCGCGCCGCCGTCGGAGCGTGCAGCACCAGCAGCGGCGCGGGCGCCCCCTCCTCGTCGGCGGGAGCCCCGGCCGCGCGCTGGCGCCCGGCCGCCGCGGTCCCGATCCGCTGGGTCGCCGCGGAGACGAGGGCGCGCAAGGCCGCCCCGTGCCGGTGCACCCGGCCGAGGACCAGCGTCTCGGCGTCGCGCACGCCGATCGCCGGGCCGAAGCGGCCCAGGGTGTCGGAGGCGGCGCCGCGGTAGGCGCTCGTCGCGACGTCCGGGTCGCCGAACGCGAGCACGGTGACGCCGCGCGCGGCGAGGGCTCGCAGCAGCACGACCGTCGACTCGCTCGCCTCCTGCATGTCGTCGACGAGGACGAGGCGGAGCGCCCGGATCCGCTCGCCCCCGCCGCCGTCGCGGATCGTCTCGGCCGCGAAGGCCGCGAACTCGGCGGCGTCGAGCTTCGTCCCCGCCTGCGGCGACATCCAGTCGACGACGTCGCGGAACTCCTCGAGCACGGCGGCGGCGGCCGACCACTCGCCGCGGTCCGCGTCCACGGCGAGCCGGCGGATCGCGTCCGCGTCGAGGCCGTGCTCGGTGGCCCGCATCCCGAACTCGCGCAGCTCGGTGCGGAAGGTGCGCAGCCGCAGCACCTCGGGGCTGAACTCGTCGGGCCAGCGCGGCCCGGTGCCCTCCTCGAGGTGCCCCTCGAGCAGCTCGGAGAGGATGACGTCCTGCTCGCCGCCGGTGAGGAGGGTCGGCCGGTCGATCCCGAGCTCCTTGGCGGCGGCGGTCACGGCCTCGAAGGCCAGCGAAGTGGCGGTCCGCGCCAGCGGCCCCCGCGTCGGGACGCCGAGCCGCAGGGCGAGCACGTCGCGCAGTGCCGTCGCGGCCGTGCGGCTGGCGGCGAGCACGGCGATCGACTCCGGCTCGTAGCCGCGCTCGAGCACGCGCTCGGCGACGAGCTCGACGATCGTGCTCGTCTTCCCCGAGCCGGGGGCGCCGAGCACCGCGGCGCTGCGGCCGTCCGGCAGGGCGAGGACGGCGCGCTGCGACGCGTCGAGGACGAGCCCCTCGCCGGCCGAGCCGTCGCGAGTGGGAGCCTCGTCGGAGGCGGGTGCCGGGGTTCGAGGAGCGCTCACGCGACCACGCTAACGAAGACCGCCGACACTGCCGCGCGCCCTCGGGCGGCCCCTCGCGAGCCGGGTCCGCTCAGCGCGAAACCGGCGTCGGCCGCGCCGCGCGGTCCCGTATCCTGACAGCCACGTCCCCTCCCGAAAGGCACTGCTGGTGGAAATCCGTATCGGAATCGTCAACACCCCGCGCGAGCTCAACTTCGAGTCCTCGCTGTCCGTGGCCGAGGTCGAGAAGACGGTGACCACCGCGCTCGAGGCGGGCGCCAAGGTCCTCCGCCTGCGCGACGAGAAGGGCAAGATCTACATCGTCCCCACCGAGACCATCGCCTTCGTCGAGGTCGGCTCCGAGGAGTCGCGCCGCGTCGGCTTCGTCGCCTAGCCCCTCCCGCACGGTCACGTCGTGGAGCTCCTCTTCGTCACGCTCGGCGGGATCCTCCTGGGCCTCGCCGCCCGCTACGGGCTGCCGCACCGGCACCTGCACGGGTCGGTGCTGATCCCCGCGCTCGGCGGCGTCGTCGCCGCCGTCGTCTGGGTCGCGCTGACCTGGGCCGGTCTGCCCTGGGACGGCGGACTGATCTGGATCCTCGCGCTCGGTCTCGCGGCCGTCGCGGTCCTCACGGCCGACGTCGCGCTCGGCCGGGCGCGCACCCGCCGCGACGACGCCGCCCTCGAGGCGATGCTCGCCGGCCGGGTCGCCCCGGACCGCGTCGCTCCCTGAGCGCCGCCCACCACCACGCGAAGGCGCGGGAGTCCTGGACTCCCGCGCCTTCGTCGTCCCCGGGTCCGCCGCCTCAGGCGGGCAGGGCCCCGACCGGGGTCGTCGCGGCCAGCGCCTCCGCCACCGCCGCGCGGATCGGCTCCACGATCGGCAGCACCCCGGCGAACTCCGCGGCCAGCCGCTCGGCCGCCGCGCTGAGCGGCCCGCCGCCGATGATCACCGCCTCCGCCCCGGCCGCCTGCGCCCGCAGCACCGCGGCGTGCAGCTCGCCGTGCAGCCGGTCCGGGTCCTCGAGCTCCTCCGCCGGCGACGCCGTGAGGAAGCAGCCCGCATAGGCGCCGAGGCTCCCCGCGTCCGCGACGAGCGCCCGGAGCACCGGCTCGAGCCGGCCGGTCGTCGTCGCGATCGCGAACCGCCGGCCGCCCGCGCTCGCGGCGCGCACGGCCGCGGCTCCGATGCCCACGACCGGCAGCCCCGTGGCCTCCGCCGCCTCGGCGGCACCCGGATCGCCGAACGCGGCGACCACGATCGCGTCGGGCGCGTGCAGCAGCACCGCGCGTCGAGCTGCGGTCACCACGTGCGCCGCCGCGGCGGAGAGAGCGGCGGGCGTCGTGATGATCGAGGGCCCCTGCGCCACCGTCTCCCCCACGACCCGGACGTCCTCCCCGCGCACCGCGTCGCGGGCGACTGCGACGAGGAGCCGGGTGGTCGCGACCGAGGTGTTCGGATTCACGACGACGACCGTGCGCTGCACGCTCAGTCCTCCGCCATCGGGCGGCCGACGGTCTCGCGCGGGAACTGCACGGCGATCGCGCAGATCGCGAACAGCCCGGCGAGGAGGGCGAACATCCCGCCGACCCCCGAGGCGTCGAGCACGGCGCCGGCGAGGAGCGGGAACAGTCCGCCGGAGAGCGAGCCGAGGGCGAGGATCACCGAGGTGCCGAGGCCGCGGATGCGCGTGGGGTACTGCTCCGGAGCGAACAGCCAGATGGTGGTGTTGAGCACGATCACCGAGAAGTTGAAGAGGAAGCCGAAGACGAGCACCAGCGCGACGGTGGTGCCGAGGAAGCCGAAGCCGAGACCGGCGCCGATCCCGAGCAGGGCCGCGACCGTGAGCGTGAGCTTGCGCGGCAGCCGGCGGGCGGCGAGCGCCGCGACCAGCGCTCCGACGAGGGAGCCCGACTGCATCACGAGGGTATACCAGAGCGCACTGGTGATGTCGAAGCCGCGGGAGGTGAGGATCAGCGGGATCAGGGTGAGCATCGAGATCTGCGCGGCGTAGGACATGCAGACCGCGACGCCCAGGGCGATCGTGGTGCGGCGGTGGCGGCGGCCGAAGAGCTCGGTCCAGCGCGGGGTGCTCACGGCGGTGACGGGTCGGTCGGCGACACCGCCCAGGTAGTCCACCTCGTCGGTCACGGGGCGGTGCAGCCGGCCCTGAGCGAGCCGGTTGATCACGGTGTTCGCCTCGGCGACGCGGCCCCGGGCCGCCAGGTAGCGGGGAGTCTCGGGCAGCGCGCGCCGGTAGACCACGACCGCGAGGGCGGGGATCACCAGGATCCCGAAGAGCCAGCGCCAGCGGTCGTCGCCGGTGAAGACCGAGAAGACGATGACGCCGAAGAGCGGGGCGAGCATGTTGCCGAGTCCGGCCGCGGCGACGTTGATCAGGCCGACGGCGGTGCCGCGGTGCTTGGCGGAGAAGAACTCGGCCAGCATGATGACCGCCGTCGCGATCTCGCCGCCGAGGCCGAGGCCGACCAGGAAGCGCGCGGCGACCAGGATCTCGTAGCTGGGCGCGAAGGCGCAGAGCAGCGAGCCGACGGCGAAGATCATCAGGTTCGCGCCGAGGAGGGTGCGCCGCCCGATCCGGTCCATCACCACTCCGGCGAGGACCCGGCCGAGCGCGACCGCCGTGAAGGTCGCCGTGTTGAGCAGGCCGATCTGCGCGCCGGCGAGTCCCCAGTCGGCGGCGAGGATCGGGCCGGCGACGCCGACCGTGTTCTGCTCGATCGCGTCGAAGAAGACGCCGAAGAGGATCATCGCGACGATGCCCAGGTGGGCGCTCGTGACTCCGATGCGCGAGTAGGCGGCCTCGATGCGGTCGCCCATCGTCGTGGCGGGGGGCGGATTGGTGACGGTGCTCATGGGGCGGGTCCTTCCGGCGGAGTGGCGAGGGAGGCGCTCGGTATACCGAGGCACGTCGATCACGGTAGATCCGATCCGGCGCCAGGGTGTTTCGGAAGATGAAGACGGCGTTACAAGGGCCGACGGGTCTCTCCTGCCCCGCCCGCTACCCTTCGAGGACGGAGAACGGGTAGACCGACAGGAGCGCCGATGCCGACGAAGAGTCCCGCGCAGACGATGTCGCAGCGGGTGTACGAGGAGCTGCGCGCGCGCATCCTCGACGGCCGGCTGCCGGCGGGCGAGCCGATCCGCGAGCGCGATCTCGCCACCGAGCTCGCCGTCTCGCGCGTCCCGATCCGCGAGGCGCTGCCCTGGCTCGAGCTGGCCGGCCTGGTCACGGTGCGCCCGCGCAGCACCGCCGTCGTCTCGATCGTCCGGCGGCGCGACGTCGAGGAGCTCTACGACATCCGCTCGGCGCTGGAGCCGCTCGTGGCCCGCAAGGCCGCGGAGGCGGTGGCCCGCGGCGCCGACGCCTCGGCCCTGACCGCAGTGGTCGCCGACGCGAGCGCCGCCCTCGCCGCCGGCGACCTCGCGCGCTTCCACTCCGAGAGCGGCCGCATCCACGGCGCGATCGAGGCGATCGCGGGCAACCGGCTCCTGATCACCACGATGCAGCCGCTCGACGAGCGCAGCAACCGTCTCAACATCGCCAACATCCAGGCCGAGCCGGGCGTCCGGCACGACGAGCACGTGCGGCTCGCGGAGGCGATCGCCTCCGGCGACGCCCCGCTCGCCGTCTCCGTCGCCCACGCCCACGTCGAGTGGGGCCGCGCCCGCACCGTCGCCACCCTGGCCCACGTCCCCGGCTTCATCGACGACTGACGCAGCGGCGGCGCACGTCCTCCGTACTGATCGACCGGCCAGCGGCGGTCGCCTCCATGCTGATCGAGTAGCCCGCGCAGCGGGCGTATCGAGATCCACCACCGCAGGGAGTCGGGTCTGCAGAACCCACTCTCCGGAGGACGTGGGTCTCGATACGCCCCTCCGGGGCTACTCGACCAGCATGAGGCGCGGCACAGGCCGAGCTCCGGCACGCGGATCTCCCTCGGGCACGCGGGAACGGGCGAATCCCGCGAGCCGGAGGTGATTACGCGAGCCGGAGGCGACGGACCCCGTTCGACAGCCGCGCCGGGGCCTCAGGCCGTCAGGCCGAGCGCGTCCATCCGGCGGGTGTGCGAGGCGATGAGCTCGGTGAAGACCGGCTCGATCCGGGACTCGTCGGAGTCGGGGTTGCCCGAGCCCATCAGCGCCGAGCGCGCGACGAGCAGCGTGTCGCCCACCAGCCGGCGCCCCCAGACCGCGAGCCGGGAGCCGAGGCGCTCGTCCGCGGCGATCTCGCGGCGGAGGATCGCGACCAGGCCGTCGACGCCGGTGTCGGCACCGAGCGTCTGCGCCATCCGCGGGCCGACGTCGTTCGGCAGCCCGCCGGTGAGCCGGATGAAGAAGTCGTCGAGCAGCCCGGCGGTGATGTAGGCCGACAGCAGCG
This sequence comes from Rathayibacter sp. PhB186, assembly GCF_003751825.1. Taxonomy (NCBI): domain Bacteria; kingdom Bacillati; phylum Actinomycetota; class Actinomycetes; order Micrococcales; family Microbacteriaceae; genus Rathayibacter; species Rathayibacter sp. PhB186. Next base: position 25,382 of record NZ_RJKO01000013.1, read on the forward strand.
TCTCGTGCAGGTCGGCGCCGCGGGTGAGGTGCTCGAAGGTGTCGATGGCCGGCCGGAACGGCGCCATCGCCTCGCTCGGCTCGACGTCGCGCCGGCGCAGCTCGGCCACGACCGCGTGGTGCTTCGCCAGCGCGGTGCCGGCGGCGGCCGAGATCGCCTCCTTGTCGGCGAGGTCGTCCGTGCCCGCCACCCCGCGGGCCAGCGCCTCGAAGACGGCGAGCTGCAAGTAGGCCACCTGACCGAGGTAGGGCAGCAGCTGGGGGCTCAGGTCGGCCAGATCGACGCGGTCGCGCTTGCTCGTCGACTCTCCGCGCGGGGTCAGTCGGGGGGCTTCGCCGAGCGGACGTCGACGTCGGAACCAGGCTGCCATCCGATCAGTGTAGAGCGCGCGCCGCCCGCGGTTCCGGGCCCGAGGACCCCCGTGGCGGTAGACTCGCCGGGATGTCACCGGCGCTGGATCGGTGACCCTGCGCCCGAGTCGTACAGGGGCGTGGACCGTTCGACACGACAGGCGCTTCACTCCGTGACTTTCTCCGACCTCAACATCGACGACGACATCGTCGCCGCACTCGCCGCCAAGGGCATCCTCGAGCCGTTCCCCATCCAGGAGCAGACCATCCCGCTGGCCCTGCAGAAGCAGGACATCATCGGGCAGGCCAAGACCGGCACCGGCAAGACCTTCGGCTTCGGCCTCCCCCTCATCCAGGCCCTCGGCAACGACCCCGAGCCCGGCGTCAAGGCGCTGATCGTGGTGCCGACCCGTGAGCTGGCCGTGCAGGTCACCGAGGACATCGAGCTCGCCGCCTCGAACCGGCCGACCAAGATCGTCTCGATCTACGGCGGCAAGGCCTACGAGGGTCAGATCGAGCAGCTCAAGGCCGGCGCGCAGATCGTCGTCGGCACACCGGGCCGCCTGCTCGACCTCGCCGGTCAGCGCCTGCTCTCGCTCGCGAGCGTGCAGACGATGGTCCTCGACGAGGCCGACAAGATGCTCGACCTCGGCTTCCTCTCCGACATCGAGAAGCTCTTCGCGCAGACCCCGGCCACCCGCCACACCATGCTCTTCTCGGCGACGATGCCCGGCGCGATCGTCGCCCTCGCCCGCCGCTTCATGAACAAGCCGATCCACATCCGCGCGACGGACCCCGACGAGGGCATCACGCAGGCGAACATCAAGCACATCGTCTACCGGGCGCACTCGCTCGACAAGGACGAGGTCATCGCCCGCATCCTGCAGGCCGAGGGCCGCGGCAAGACCGTCATCTTCACCCGCACCAAGCGCGCGGCCGCCCGCATCGTCGAGGAGCTCAACGACCGGGGCTTCAACGCCGCCGCCGTGCACGGCGACCTCAACCAGGAGCAGCGCGAGCGCGCGATGGCCGCGTTCAAGGCCGGCAAGAAGGACATCCTGATCGCGACCGACGTCGCCGCCCGCGGCATCGACGTCAACGACGTCACCCACGTGATCAACCACACGATCCCGGACGACGACCAGACCTACCTGCACCGCGTCGGCCGCACCGGCCGCGCCGGCAAGACCGGCATCGCCGTCACCTTCGTCGACTGGGAGGACCTGCACAAGTGGGCCCTCATCAACCGCGCGCTCGAGTTCGGCCAGCCCGACCCGGTCGAGACCTACTCCTCGTCGCCGCACCTCTACGAGGACCTGGCGATCCCCGTCGGGACGAAGGGCCGGCTGAAGCCGACCCCGATCCCCGCCGAGGCGAAGGCGGACGCCCGCCCCGAGCGCGCTCCCCGTCAGCGCGAGCCTCGCGAGGGCGGCCGCGAGCCGCGCCGCCGCAGCCGCGGTGACGCCGCCGAGACCGCTCCCGCCGCCACCGAGGGCGAGCCGGTGCAGACCGGCCAGGCCCCCTCGAGCGAGAGCAAGGAGCACCACGACGGCAACAGCGAGCCCCGCCGCCGCACCCGCCAGCGCCGCCGCAGCCCCCGCCCGGACGGCTCGGCGTAGGTCTCAGCGGCCGCGGATCTCGATACGCCCGCTCCGCGGGCTACTCGATCGGCAGGAGAAGCATGCTGGTCGAGTAGCTCGCAGGAGCGCGTCGAGACGCGGCCTTCAGCAGCGCGAGCTTCTGACAGCGGTGGATCTCGATACGCCCGCTCCGCGGGCTACTCGATCAGCATGCAAGTCCGCCCCGCGGGCTCCTCGGCCGGCATGCAGGACCGCTCCGCGGGCTCCTCGGTCGGCATGCAGGTCCGCCCCGCGGGCTCCTCGGTCGATGCAGGACTGCTCCGCGGGCTGATCGAACGGCAGGAGAAGGCTGGTCGAGTAGCCGCACAGCGGCGTATCGAGACCCGTCCCGCCGCGCCGACGCCTCGGCTCAGCCCGCCCGCGCCGCCCCGCGGATCGCGTCGACGGTCGCGCGCTCCGTCGTGTTCTCGCCGAGCCGGTTCGGCTTGCCGGTGCCGTGGTAGTCGCTCGACCCTGTGGTGACGAGGGAGTACCGCGAGGCCAGCTCGCGCAGTCGCCGCTTGCCCGCGGCGGTGTTCTCCCGGTGCTCGACCTCGAGGCCGAAGAGCCCCGCGTCGACCAGCTCCGGCAGCATCGACTCGATCGCGATGCCGCGGGTGCTCGTGGCGGGGTGCGCGATCACGGGCACGCCGCCCGCGGCCCGCACGAGCCGCACCGCCTCGACCGGATCCGGGGCGTAGTGCGGCTGGAAGTAGCCCCCGCGCCAGTCGAGGATCCCCGCGAACGCCGCCGAGCGGTCGGTCGCGAGCCCGCGGGCGACCAGGGCGTCGGCGATGTGCGGGCGCCCGATCGTGGTGCCGGGGCTGGTCTGCGCCAGCACGTCGTCCCAGGTGAGGTCGTAGTCGGCCGCGATCGCCGCGACGATGGCCTGCGCGCGGTGCGAGCGCTCCGAGCGGATCCGCGAGGTCTCGGCCACGAGGCCGGGGTCCTCCGGATCGGGGAGGTACGCGAGCACGTGCACGCTCGCCCAGCCGACCCTCGAGGAGAGCTCCATCCCGGGGAGCAGATCGATGCCCGCCTCCTCGGCCGCCGTGATCGCCGCCGCCCAGCCGCGGGTGGTGTCGTGGTCGGTCAGCGCGACGCCGTCGAGACCTGCCGAGGCGGCCGCGCGGACGAGCACCTCGGGCGGCTCGGTGCCGTCGGAGACGAGCGAGTGGGTGTGGAGGTCGTACCCGCCTCCGGGGACATGCATCCGGCCATCGTAGACGCGCGTCCTGCGGACTCCCCGGGACCGATGCCCTAGCCTGGGCCGGGATGGGGACACGACTGGTCAAGTTCGCGGTGGCGCTCGCAGTGGCGCTCGTGCTGCTGGTGGTCGCGGCACCCGGCTTCTTCGGCCTCGCCGGTCAGACGCCCTTCGCGCAGCTGGTCTCGTTCCGCGCCGCCACCGCCCTGGCCGCGGTCGCCGGAGCCGTCGTCCTCGTCGTCGTCGCGGTGCTCGTCGAGCCCGTGCGCCGGCTCGCCCTCGTCCTCGGCGCCCTCGGCGTCGCCCTCGCGCTCGTGCTCGGCGGCCTGCAGGCGGTCCGCGGCGACGACTCCGCCCCGCCCCGCGCGCACCGCCTCGGCGATCTGCGCGTCCTGAGCTGGAACCTCCTGCACGACGGCGTCCCCGCCGAGACGGTCGCCGCGCTCGCGAACGCGAACGCCGCCGACGCGGTCGCGCTGCTCGAGGTGTCCCCGGAGCGCGCCCAGCAGGTCGTCGACGTGCTCGCCGCCGCCGGCCGGCCGATGACCCTCCACCTCGTCGCGGGCTCCGGTCCGAGCGACGGCACGGCCCTCCTCCTCTCGCCCACCCTCGGCGGCTACTCGGTCGACGCCGCGAGCACGCCGACCGCGACCAGCGCGTCTCTGGTGGCGCGCCCCGACACCCCGGACCGCCCGGTGATCGCCGCCGTGCACACCACCGCTCCCCTGCCCGCACAGGTGACCGAGTGGCGCAGCGACCTGGCCAGGCTCGCCGACCTCTGCACCGCCGAGGAGGACCTCGTCGTCCTGGGCGACCTCAACTCCACGCTCGACCACTGGTCGGCTCTCCCCGGCGACTCCGACCTCGGCGGCTGCGCGGACGCCGGCCGGCTCGCGAACGCCGCGGCGGTCGGCAGCTGGCCGACGAGCCTCCCGCCGGCCCTCGCCGCCCCGATCGACCACGTGCTGTTCTCCGGTCGCTGGGACGTCTCCGGCTTCGACGTGCTCAACGACCAGGACGACGCCGGCAGCGACCACCGCCCGGTGATCGCGCAGCTCTCGGTCCGCGGGATGGTCAAGGAGTCGTCCTGACCGCTGCCCCGGCCGCCTGACCCTGCCCCCGGTCGCCGTGTCAGGCGCAGGGAGGAGAATGGCGGGATGACGAACACGGACGAGCAGACCACCACCGCCGCACCGGAGACCGTCGCCGCCGCCCCCGCACCGCGCGCGACCACGAACCGCTCCACGACCCCCGGCTCCGACCGGTTCCGCGACTTCATCGCGTCCGGCTGGGCCGAGCGCGAGGACGCTCTCCCCGAGCCGCGCGAGCAGGCCGCCTTCGCCGCGCGCCGCCGCGAGCGCCTCTCGGCCCTGCACACCGGCGTCCGGCTGATCGTGCCGGCCGGGCGGCTGAAGCAGCGCGCCAACGACACCGACTACCCCTTCCGCGCACACTCCGCCTTCACCTGGCTGACCGGCTGGGGCTCGGACTCGGAGCCCGGCGCCGTCCTGGTGCTCGAGCCCGCGGGCGAGGGCCACACCGCGACGCTCTACTTCCGCGAGCGCGCCGGACGCGACTCCGACGAGTTCTACGCCAACTCCGAGATCGGCGAGTTCTGGATCGGCCCGCGGCCCTCCCTCGCGCAGGTCGCGGCCGACCTCGGACTCGAGACCCGGGGCATCGCGGAGCTCGACGCCGTCCTGGACGCCGGCGAGGCGCCGGTCGCGGTCCTCCGCGAGGCGGACCCCATGGTCACCGCGCGCGTGAACGCGCAGTCGCCCGGCGCGGAGACCCGGGGCGACGCCCTCGAGCGCGACCTCTCCGAGCTGCGCCTGGTCAAGGACGAGTACGAGATCGCCGAGCTGCGCGCCGCGGTCGACGCCACCGCCCGCGGCTTCGAGGACGTCCTCGCCGACCTGCCCCGCATCGTCCGGCACGAGCGCGGCGAGCGCCTGATCGAGGGCGTCTTCAACGGCCGCGCCCGCGCCGACGGCAACGCGGTCGGCTACGACACCATCGCCGCCGCCGGCGCGCACGCCTGCATCCTGCACTGGACCCGCAACGACGGGCCGGTGCGCCCCGGCGACCTGGTGCTCCTCGACGCCGGCGTGGAGCAGGAGAGCTACTACACCGCCGACATCACCCGGACCTTCCCCGTCGACGGCCGCTACACCGAGGCGCAGCGCCGCGTGCACGAGACGGTGCGGGAGGCGGCCGACGCCGCGTTCGCGATCGTCCGGCCCGGCATCCGCTTCCGCGAGGTGCACGCCGCCGCCATGGCCGTGATCGCCCGGCGCACCGCGGAGTGGGGACTGCTGCCGGTGAGCGCCGAGGAGGCGCTCGAGGCCGACAACCAGCAGCACCGCCGCTACATGGTGCACGGCACCAGCCACCACCTGGGCCTCGACGTGCACGACTGCGCGAAGGCCCGCCGCGAGATGTACCTGGACGGGATCGTCGAGGCCGGCATGGTCTTCACGATCGAGCCGGGCCTCTACTTCCAGCCCGACGACCTCACCGTCCCCGAGGAGCTGCGCGGCATCGGCGTCCGGATCGAGGACGACGTCCTCGTGACCGCCGACGGCGCCGAGAACCTCTCGGCCGGCATCCCCCGCTCCGCCGACGACATCGAGGCGTGGATGGCGCGGCTCGCCGGCTGAGGCCCTACCCGGACGGCTCCGGGTCGGGTCCGGCGTCGCTCAGGCGGCGACGGCCTCGACCGGGTTCTGCCGGGCGACGGCGCGGGCGAGCCCCTCGAGCAGGACGGCGAGCTGCCCGGCCGGCGCCGCCGGGTCCTCCGGGTGCCACTGCACGCCGACGATCGGCGCTTCGCGGTGCTCGAGCGCCTCGACGACGCCGTCCTCCGCTCGGGCGACGACCCGGAGGCCCGGGGCGAGGGCGTCGACCGCCTGGTGGTGGGCGCTCTGCACGGCGAGCGCCTCCGCGCCGAAGAGGCCGCCGAGGGTCGAGTCCGCGGCGAGCACCACGTCGTGCCGGTGCATGCGCTCGTGCACCGGTGCGTCGGCGTTGAGGTGCCCGGCCTCCGGGCCGAGGTCCGGGACGAGCGTGCCGCCGAGGGCGACGTTGACGATCTGGAGTCCGCGGCAGATGCCGAGCAGCGGGGTGCGGCGGGTCAGCGCCCGGCGGACCAGCGCGATCTGGGCGGCGTCGGCCTGCTCCGCGTGCGGGCCCTCGCCGGTGTAGCCGAGCGCGACGCCGTAGCGCTCGGGGGCGATGTCCTCGCCGCCGGCCAGCACGATCGCGTCGGCGCCGAGGGTCCGCTCGAGCAGCCGCGCGGTGCCGAGGTCCTCCGCGGCGAAGCGCTCCGCCTCCCAGCCGAGCTCGCGGGCGAGGCCCAGGATGCGGCCGTTGAGCATCTGCACGTAGGCGTGGTACTCGTCGCGTCCGGGGCGCGCCGAGGCGACTTCGACGATGGCGAGCGTTCCTGGCATGCCTCCATCCTGGGCGGGCTCGCGCGGCGGGTCGAGCCGCGACGACACGGTCGGTAACACAGGCCCCGTACGATTACGGGGTGACCTCGCCGCCCCCGTCCCTCCCCGAGCGGTTGCACCGCTCCCGGGCCGATGTCTCCGTCCTCGCGGGCACCACCTCCGAGCGCCAGGTGCGCCCCCTCCGCGAGGCGATCGAGGCGGCCGGAGAGCGCGACGACGCCGCCGCGGCTGCGCTGCTCGACGCCGTCGAGGCGCAGACGGCGCTGCTGGAGCGCGCCGAGACCCAGCTGAGCGCGGTGGAGCGCTCGGTGCGGGACGACCTCGACCGCGCGGCCACGCTGACCGGCGTCCGGACCACCGCGCAGCTCGCCTCCGCCGCCGACGTCGCGACCGCCTGCGCCGCCGCGACCGGCCTGCTGCTCAGCGCCGACGACGCGCGCTCCTCGGACGTCCGCCACGACCCCTCCGCCGTGCTCGCCCTGCTGCTGGAGGCCGACGCCGCGCTGGACGCCGTGGTGGCGGGCTACCGCGAGCCGCGGGCGCAGGCCGAGCGGCAGCTGCTCCTGGTCGAGGGCGCGCGCACGGTCGCCCTGCTCGGGGCCGACGCGGTCGCCCTGCTGGCGGCCGTGCACGGCGAGCGGATCACCGCCGCGCCGCGCATCCTCGCCGAGGAGACCCGCGCCCAGCTGGACGCCGCCCTGCACCTCGCGGCGGCCGATCCCGCCGCAGCGCTCGAGCAGGCGAGGGCGGCCGACGACCGCGCCCGCTCCGCGCTGGACGAGGCGCTGCTCGACCTCGACGGTCCCGAGGCGCCGTCCGCGGATCCGCTCGCGGGCGTGCCCGGCGAGCTCCCCGCAGCCTGATCGGGCGGAGCCTCGGCCCCCGCGAGCTGCGTGCCATAGTGAGAGCCATGGCCTCCTTCCTCGTCGTCCCCCAGTGGCAGGGGTCCGCCTCGACGCGGGCCATGCGCCTCGTCGACGGAGCCGAGGCGATCCGCGGCGATCTGCCCTCCTCCGCCACGGTCGTCGTCGACGTCCCGCCGGAAGCGGGCGACGCGCAGGACACCGGAGTCCGCCGCTACGCGTCCGTCGCCGTGACCGCCGAGCGGGTCCGCGAGGCGCTGGCCGGCCGTCCCGGGCCGATCGTGACGATCGGCGGCGACTGCGGCGTGGAGTTCGCGGCGATCGGGCACGCGGTCCGCTCCTCCTCCGAGCCGGTCGCTCTGGTCTGGCTCGACGCGCACCCCGATGCGAACACGCCGGAGACCTCGCCGAGCGGCGCGTTCTGCGGCATGGTGCTCTCGGCCGTCCTCGGCCGCGGCGTCGGACTGCTCAGCGCGTCCGCCGCGGACCGGATCGCGGACGAGCACGTCGTGCTCGCCGGCGTCCGCGCCCCGGACCCGGGCGAGCTCGAGGGACTGCTCGAGCGCGGCGCCACCCACCTCGGCGTCGACGCGCTCGATCCGGAGGCGCTCGTCGCCGCCGTCGAGGCGACCGGTGCCGGCTCGGTCTACGTGCACATCGACCTCGACGTCCTCGACCCGGCCGAGGTCGCCGGTCTCTTCGACCCCGTGCCGTTCGGCGTCCCCGTCTCGCGGCTGGTCGAGTGCCTCGCCGCGCTGCGGGCCCGGTTCCCGCTCGCGGGCGCGGGCCTCACCTCCTTCGCGCCCTCCTCGCCGACCGCCGCGGTCGACGACCTGCCGACGATCCTCCGCCTGGTCGGCGCGACGACCCGCGGCGTCTGAGCACTCCGCGGCCCGGGCCCTCGTCGGCCTGAGCGGCGACTCCGAATCGGCGCCCCGCCGCGACCCGGTGTCGGCGGCACCGGGCAAGATGGACGGACGCGACCCGAGCGGAGGACCGATGAGCGACGACCGGCGACGTGTGCGCACCGAACGGCGCGAGCACGTGCTCGAGATCGTCCTCGACCGGCCCGAGAAGCGGAACGCGGCCGACTTCCGGCTGCTGCGCGAGCTGGCCGCCGCCTACGGTGAGCTGGACCGCGATCCGGAGCTGCGCGCGGGCGTCGTCCTCGCCGAGGGCGCCCACTTCACGGCCGGCCTCGACCTGGCCGACATCGGCCCGCGGCTCGGCGGCGACGGTCTGGACTTCGTGCCGGAGGGCGGCCTCGACCCGTGGGCGATCCGCACCCGCCCGGTGGCCAAGCCCGTCGTGATCGGCCTGCAGGGCACCTGCCTCACCCTCGGCATCGAGCTGGCGCTCGCGAGCGACGTCGTCCTCGCCGAGGAGTCGACCCGCTTCGGCCAGATCGAGGTCGCGCGCGGCATACTCCCCTTCGGCGGTGCCACGCTGCGCTTCCCGCGCGCGGCCGGCTGGGGCGACGCGATGCGCTGGATCCTCACCGGTGACGAGTTCGACGCCCGCGAGGCGCACCGGATCGGCCTGGTCCAGGAAGTGGTGCCCGACGGCGCCGTCGCCGAGGCGGCCCGAGCGATCGCCGAGCGGATCGCCGCGCAGGCTCCGCTCGCCGTGCAGGCGGCGCTCGCGAGCGCCCGCCTCGCCGTCGCCTCCTCCGACGCCGAGGCCGCCGCTGCGCTGCCCGCCGAGCTGGCACGCCTCGCCGCGTCGGACGACGCGCGGATCGGCATGGAGGCCTTCCTCTCCCGCACCCGAGCGGAGTTCACCGGCCGATGAGCGAGCAGGCACCCGTGACCACGTCCGTCCCGACCACCACCGGCACCGCCGATCCCGCGGCCCGGCTGCGGTCCGTCCTCGATACCCAGCGCGAGCGCGCGGCCCAGCAGCTCGAGGTCCGCCTGCGCTACGGCGACCAGGTCTGGGAGCTGCGCGAGGTCGACCACTTCGCCGTCTTCTCCCGACGCTCGAGGGCGCGCCGGGCCGGGCGGGCGCTCGTCGCCTCCGGCTTCGAGATCGCGATCTCGCGCCTGCGGCTGCGCCTCGTGCTGGTCGCGAGCCACCACGCCGCGGTGGACGAGGAGGCGACGACCGCCTTCCTCCGCCAGGTGATCGAGGTCGTCGAGCGTGAGGGCGGCCGCTACGACGGCTGGCGCGCCGAGATCGTGCCCGCGCACTGAGAACGTCCTCCGGGCCGCACGGCGCCGGAGTCCAGGACAGAACGGGCGATCCGCCCCCGAGAACGATCCGGAGAGACCATGACCACGCCGAGCACCGACGCCGCGTCCGAGACCGCAGCGACCGACACCTTCGATCTGATCGTCATCGGCGCGGGGCCGGTCGGCGAGAACATCGCCGACCGCGCCGTGCAGGGCGGGTTGACCGCCGCCGTCGTCGAGAGCGAGCTGGTCGGCGGCGAGTGCTCCTACTGGGCCTGCATGCCGTCCAAGGCGCTGCTGCGCGCGCCGATGGCGCTCCGGGCCGCCCGCGACCTCCCGGGAGCGGCGCAGGCCGTGACCGGCGGTGTCGACATCGCCGCGCTCCTGGCGCACCGCGACTCCGTCACCAGTGGCTTCGACGACCACGGCCAGGTCCAGTGGCTCGAGGGCGCCGGCATCGAGCTCGTCCGCGGCCACGGCCGCCTCAGCGGTGTGCGCGAGGTGAGCGTCACCGCCCCCGACGGCTCCGTCCGCGTCCTGCACGCCCGGAGCGCCGTCGCCGTCGCGACCGGCACCAGCGCCGTCGTCCCCGACATCCCGGGGCTGCGCGCCGCCTCGCCGTGGACCAGCCGCGAGGCGACCAGCGCCGAGATCGTCCCCGACCGCCTCGTCGTCATCGGCGGCGGCGTCGTCGCCTGCGAGATGGCGACGGCCTACGCCGGCATGGGCGCCACCGTCACGCTGCTCGCCCGGAGCGGGCTGCTCGCCCCGTTCGAGCCGTTCGCCGGCGAGCTGGTCGGCGACGCCCTCCGCGAGCTCGGCGTCGACGTGCGGATCGGCGGCTCCCCCGCGTCCGTCGAGCGCCGCGCCGACGGCACCGTCGCAGTGACCCTCGAGGGCGGCGACGTCGTCGAGGCCGACGAGATCCTCGCCGCCACCGGCCGCGCCCCGCAGACCCGCGACATCGGCCTCGAGGTCGTCGGCCTCGAGCCGGGCGACTCTCTGAAGGTCGACGACACGATGCTCGTGCTCGGCGAGGACGGCTCCCCGGTCGGCTCCGGCACGCCCTGGCTCTACGGAGTCGGCGACGTCAACCACCGCGCGCTGCTCACCCACCAGGGCAAGTACCAGGCCCGCGCCGCCGGCGACGTCATCGTCGCGCGCAGCACCGGCGGCGAGGTGAAGGACGCGCCCTGGGGCGCCCACGTCGCCACCGCCGACCACGAGGCCGTGCCGCAGGTCGTCTTCACCGACCCCGAGGTCGCCTCCGTCGGCCTCACCGCCGCCGCGGCCGAGAAGGCGGGCTACCGCACCCGGGTCGTCGACTACGAGATCGGCTCGGTCGCCGGCGCCTCGCTCGCCGCCGTCGGCTACAAGGGCATCGCCCGGATGGTCGTCGACGAGGACCGCGAGGTCCTGCTCGGCGTCACCTTCGTCGGCAAGGAGGTCGGCGAGCTCGTGCACTCCGCGACGATCGCCGTCGTCGGCGAGGTCCCGCTGTCCCGCCTCTGGCACGCGGTCCCCTCCTACCCGACGATCAGCGAGGTCTGGCTGCGCCTGCTCGAGACCTACGGGCGCGACAGCGCGTGAGCGCTCTGCGGCGCGCGGTCGCGGTCGTCGCCCTCGACCCGGCGATCACCCGACCCGGCTACCTCTTCGCCTGCGCGGTCGGGCTGGCCTGGGGCGCGCTCTGGAGCACGGGCCCGATCGAGCGCCGCAACGGGCTCGTCGTCTTCACCGGCCTGCCCTCCTGGGCCTTCGGCCGCGGCGGCTCCTGCGTCGGCACGAGCTACCTGACGGACAGCAACGTCTCCGACCGCGTGCTCGAGCACGAGGCCGTGCACAAGGAGCAGTGGCGCACCTTCGGCATGTGGTTCCCGCTGATGTACTTCGTCGCCGGCCGCGACCCGCTGCGGAACCGCTTCGAGATCGAGGCCGGCCTCGAGAAGGGCGGCTACGTCCGTGGTCGCTGATCAGACGGGGCGCGTCGTCGTCCTCACCGGGGCGAGCTCCGGCATCGGACGGGTCGCCGCCGGCGCGCTGGCCTCGGCCGGCGCCCGGGTGGCCGTCGTCGGCAGGAACCCGGAGCGGACCCGCGCGGTCGCGGCGGAGATCGGCGGCGATCCCTTCGTCGCCGACTTCGACCGTCTCGACGACGTCCGCGACCTCGCCGCGGCGCTGCTCACCCGCTACGACGGCATCGACGTGCTCGCGAACAACGCGGGCGGGCTCGTCTCGCACCGCGGCGAGACGGTCGACGGCCACGAGCGGACGATTCAGAGCAACCACCTGGCCCCGTTCCTGCTGACGCGGCTCCTGCTCCCCCGCCTGATCGAGACCGGGCGCGAGCGCCCCGGTGCCCGCGTGGTCTCCACCGCGAGCGCCGCCAATCGGATCGGGAGGCTCTCGCTCGACGACCTCGACCGCCGGCGCGGGCCGTGGCTGGGCGGCTGGCGCGCCTACGGCACCTCGAAGCTCGCCACGATCCTCTTCGTCCGCGAGCTGGCCGAGCGCCTGCTGCCGACCGCCGTCGACGCCTACTCGTTCCACCCGGGCGTCGTCGCGACCGGCTTCGGCGCGGACTCGCGGCTGATGTCGCTGCTGTCGCTGAGCGGCTCGCCGGGCATCTCCGCCGAGGCGGGCGCCGTCCCGCTGATCACGCTGGCGTCCGAGCCCGACGTCGGCGCGGCGAGCGGCAGCTACTTCGACGGACTCCGCGCCGGCGGCTCCGTGGCGGCGCAGGCCCGCGACCGTCAGCTCGGCCGCGACCTCTGGACACTCTCCAGCCGCCTGGTCGGCGTCCCCGCCGCACTCTGAGGGCGGAGGGGACTCGGCGCGGCGCTAGTTGGCCTCGGAGCGTCCCGTCCGCCAGTAGCCCATGAAGGCGACGCGCGTCCGGTCGACGCCGAGCTCGGTGACGAGGCAGCGGCGGATGAGCTTGATCGCGCCCGCCTCGCCGGCGATCCAGGCGTAGAGGCCGGGGTCGGTGCGCTCCGCGGGCACCTCCCAGAGGATCTCGCTGTCGACGTCGACGTCGGACACCTCGACCCCGCGGTGATGCGCCGTGAGGAATCGGGTCGCCCAGCCGCGGACGGAGTCGCCGAGCTGCGCTCCCGGCGTCGTCCCGGTGCGCACGAGCCAGTGCACGCGGACTCCGGCGGGGTGCTGGAGCGGCAGGACGTCCGCCGCGCTCGGCACCTCGAGAAAGGCGGCCCCCGTCGCCGAGGCGGGGAGGCTCTCGAGGATCGCGCTGATCGCGGGGACCGCGGTCTCGTCGCCCGCCATCAGGAGCGTCGTCGCCGCACCCGGGTGCCACTCGACGCCGCCGCCGGCCAGCTCCGAGCGGGTGTCGGGCGCGATGATGACGACCTGCGCGCCGACGCGGGCCGACTCGACCCACGCGGAGGCGGGGCCGGTGTCGCCGTGTGCGACGAAGTCGACGTCGACCTCGGCCTGCTCGGGCCGGGTCGCACGGATCGTGTAGGTGCGCAGCGGGTTCCGCAGCGCGTCCGGCAGCTCGCGCCAGCGGGTGTACCAGTCGGGAGCGAGGCCGTCCGGCCCGTTCTCGTCCGCCACCGAGGCCATGAAGTCGTGCGCGCTCGAGGTCGGCGTCGGCACGACCAGCTTGATCCGCTGGTCCGGGCCGGTGCAGCCGACCGAGCCGAGATCGTCACCGGTCAGCGTGATCCGGATGAAGTGCGGCGCGATCCGGGTCGCGCGGGCGACGGTCGCGAGATACGGCCGGTAGGCCGGGCGGGCGGGGGCTTCGGTCAGCGGAGGCACCTGTCCAGTCTCGCAGAGAAGGTAAGCCTTACCTAATCCTGAGTGGCTCTCAGCGAGCGGCGTGCTCCGCGGAGACCTGCAGGCGGGCGTCGACATCGGCGGCGAGCTCCGCGACGAGGGCGCCCTCTCCGCCGATCCAGGCGCAGAAGTCGTGCCGGTCGTCCGCCCACGGGTAGTCGCCGTCGACGACGGACATCTCGCCCATCCAGGCGCGCACCGCGCGGTCGAGCGCGACGCCGCGCGCACAGGCGAGACCGGTGCCGGGAGCGCCGGAGCGCTGCGAGCGGCCGAGCCAGGTGACGCAGACGCGGCCGGGCGCCGAGAGCGGCGGCAGGCCGCGGGCGTCGTCGACCTCGACGAAGACCTGGCCTCGGGCGTTCGCGGGGAGCGCGTCGAGCATGCTCTGGATCCAGGGCACGACGGTCTCGTCACCCGCGATCAGGAACTGCTTGACGTCGACCGGCTCCGAGCCGCCTCGTCCCTCGAACATGCACATCGGAAGTAAGTATAGGCATGCCTAACCTGACCGGCCAAGGGTGCGGAGCTGCCCGTTCGCCGGGTGTCGGCCGCGCCCGGCTCCCCGGGCCTCACCACTGCGGCGGGTGCCGCCGCTGCCAGCGCGCCCGGCGCTCCAGCTGCGCGCCGATCGACAGCAGCACCGCCTCGCCGCCGGGTCGCCCGATCAGCTGAATCCCCATCGGCAGGCCGTCCGCCGTGACACTCAGCGGCAGCGCGATCGCCGGCAGGCCGCTCACGTTCACGAACGAGGTGTACGGCGTGTAGCGCACCTGCTGCTCGAAGTTGCGCTCCGGATCCTCGGCGTCGTACCAGCCGACCGGCCGCGGCGTCATCGTCATCGACGGGGTCAGGACCGCGTCGAACGGCGAGAAGGCGGCGATCACCGCGCGCTCATAGGCCGACAGCACCCCCGCCGCCTCCACGATCTCGCGGGCCGAGCGCTTCCGTCCCTCCCGCACCAGCCACTGCGTGAGCGGCTCCAGCAGTTCGAGCTCGTCGCCTGCGACGGGGAGCGTCGACGCCCCGCTCTGCCAGAGCAGCCGGAACGCGTCGGGGTAGGCGGCGGACGGCGGCAGCACCGCGTCGTCCAGGCCGTGGCCGAGCGCCGACAGGGCGGCGATCCCCTCGTCCAGAGCGGCGCGCGCCTCCGGAGCGAGCCCGATGTCGTACTCCTCGTCCCACGGCGAGGCCGTCAGCACGCCGATCTGGAACCGGCCCTCCCCGCGCACGGCGGCACCGAGGAAGGAGCCGTCGCCGTCCCCCGGCGCGGTCAGCGCCGTGCGCTGCGGGACGACGCCGCGGCGACGCTCGAGCATCCCCTCCAGCAGCATCCCGGCGTCCGCCACCGAGCGCGTCAGCGGACCGGCGACGACGAGGCCGCCCACTCCCCCCACTCCGGACAGCGCCGGCACCCGGCCGCGGGAGGGCTTGAGACCGACCAGACCGCAGGCGGCGGCGGGGATGCGGATCGAGCCGCCGCCGTCGGAGCCCGGCGCGAACGGGAGCAGACCCGCCGCGACCGCGCTCGCCGCGCCGCCGCTGGACCCGCCCGCGCCGCGCGAGGTGTCCCAGGGCGTGACCGTCGGCGGTCCGACGAGGTTCTCGGTGTAGGAGGGCATGCCGAACTCGGGCGCAGCCGTCTTGCCGAGGCTGATCGCCCCCGCCGCGTCGAGCACCTGGACGATCTCGTCGGAGGCGTCGGGGACGAAGGACTCGCGCAGCCGCGAGCCGAAGGTGGTCCGGACACCGGCCCGGCGCCAGAGGTCCTTGTCGCCGCTCGGCAGCCCCCAGAGCAGCGCGGTGCGCGGCACGGAGTCGATCGCGGCCGCCCGGGCCCGCGCCGCGTCCGCGGTCACGGTGGTGAAGGCGCCGAGCTCCCCGTTCCAGCGCTCGATCCGGGCGAGGTAGTGCTCGGTCAGCTCGAGCGGGGTGATCTCGCCGCGCTGCAGCCAGTCCCACTGCTCCTGGGCGCTGAGGTGATGGAGTTCGAACATGGAACGACCCTATTCCGCCGCCTCGGTGCCGCTCTGGGAGCGTCGAGGTCGGGCGGAACAGGGTCGTGGGGTCGTGCGGGCCTACGCGGCGCGGCGGCCGATCTCGCGGACGCCGTCGTCGGTGCCGAACCGGCTGCCCGGGGTGATGACCGTGTCGCGGTCGACCCGCGCGCCGGTCGCGACGACGGCCGAGCCGCCGATCCGCGAGTAGCTGCCGATGCGGGCACCGGGGCCGATGATGGCCTCCGGGCCGACGTGGACGTTCGCGCCGATGAAGGCGCTGTGCCCGATCATCGCGTCGCGGTCGACCCAGCTGCCGGCGCCGATCCACGCCCGCTCCCCGACGGTGGCGCCGGGTTCGACGTAGGCGCCGGTCTCGACGTACGCCGACGCGGAGACGCGCGATCCCGGAGCGACCATGCCGCGTCCGTTCGCGTGACGGCGGTAGACGATCTCCTCGTCGGCGCCGCGCACTCCCCGTCCCTTGCTCATTCCTGTTCCTGCCATCTGCCTCGAGCTCCTCCGAGCGATCCGATGGGCGAGGCACTCGGGCCCCACCCCGCTATCGAGGACAACAGCGCGCGGGGGTCGTGCATTCCCCGTGCGGGGGGCACTCAGGCTCGGGGCTCGACGACGTCCGCGACGGCGGTGACCACGGTGCGGAAGCGCTCCGGCGCGTCCCGGATCCGGCGTCGGGCCAGCACCCCCGCAAGTGCGGACGAGGCTCCCGACGCGACCAGCTCGCACTCGACCCGCGAGCCCTCCTCGTCCGCCAGCACCCGCCACTGCTCGAGGCCGACGACCGGCAGCCGCCGCTCGAGCCCGTCCGCCGAGCGCGCGAACGCCGGCCCGTCGTCGGCGGCGAGCACGTCGGCGAGCGCGGCGAGCACCACGGCGGGCTCGGCGTGCAGGATCGAGGCGAGGGCGAGAAGGCTGCGCATCGCGGCAGTCTCCCACGCCGGACCGGCCCCCCCCTTCTGCTCGAGCGGCCTCGGCCCATGCTGGTCGAGCAGCCCCGACTCATGCTGGTCGAGTAGCCCCGCAGGGGCGTATCGAGACCCACCGTCCCCAGCAGGGCGGGTCTGCAGACTCAGCTTCGGACGGTGGTGGATCTCGATACGCCCGCTCCGCGGGCTACTCGATCAGCATGCGGCCCATGCTGGTCGAGTAGCCCCGGAGGGGCGTATCGAGACCCGCGGCCAGTCGCCGTCAGGAGCGCTCGTCGAGCACGCGCCGCAGCCAGTCGAACGAGGCCTTCGGCACGCGATCGCGGCTGCGGGAGTCCAGCGCCACCAGCCCGTGCGGCCGGGTGTAGCCGTGCTGCCACTCGAAGGCGTCCACCAGCGTCCACAGCTGAACGGCCTCCAGCGGCAGGCCCTCGTGCACGGCCTCGGCGAGCGCCCCGAGGTGCGCGCCGATCCAGCGGATCCGCTCCGTGTCGACGATCGCGCCCTGCCGGTCCGGCAGATCCGGATAGCTCGCGCCGAGCTCCGTCAGCACCAGCGGCGGCAGCGCGTCGCCGTAGCGCTCGACGAGGCTCCGCAGCACCGCCACCGGCGCCCACGGCGCGAACGGCGAGCCGTCACCGGTCCGGTCGAGCTCCGGCCACGGGCGGGCGTGGAACGGCAGAGCGGGCGGAGCACCCGGCCCGGTCGGCAGCGCCGGGTCGCGTCCGGCGGCGATCCGCTGCGGGGCCAGCGGCGCGACCCCGTAGAAGTCGAGCGGGGCACTGATGCGGGCGAGATCCACCGGATCGACCCCCGCGAGCGGCGCGAGGAACGGCGGCAGCTCCTCCGGCCCCGACGGATAGACGCCGGTGAGCACGGCGTCGGCGACGAGCCGGTTCTGCAGGACGTCGGCGAGCGCCGCCCACGCGCCGTCCCGCTCCGACTCGCTCGCCGGCTCGACCACGGCCTGCGCGTCGACGAGCCCGATGCGCCCGGCGAGATCGGCGGAGCGGAGCGCCTCGACCGCGACCGCGTGCCCGAGCAGCTGGTGGTGCAGCGCGGGCAGCGCGCTGAACAGCCGCCCGGTGCCCGGCGCCTGGTTCTTCAGCGCGTAGCCCTCGAGGAACACGGTCGACGGCTGATCCAGCGTGATCCAGTCCGCCACCCGGTCGCCGAGCCGCGAGCCGATCTCGAAGGCGACGTCGCCGAAGCGGAAGGCCGTGTCGCGGTTCATCCAGCCCCCGCTGAGCGCGGAGGGGGTGTCGCGGTGCTGCAGGGTGAGCGCGATCCGCAGCCCGGCTCCGGCGAGCTCGTCGAGGAGGCGGTCGTAGAAGCCGAGGCCGCCGCGGTCGATCGGTCCGCGGCCGTCCGGCTGCAGCCGGGTCCAGGAGATCGAGAGCCGCAGCTCGTCGACGCCGAGGTCGACGAGCAGGGCGAGGTCCTCGCGCCAGCGCAGGACGAAGTCGGTGGCGAACTCGGGCGTCGCCTCCTCGGCGATCGTGCCGCGCCGCAGGGCGAAGTCGTCCCAGACGGAGCGGCCGCGACCGCCGGCCTCGAGCGAGCCCTCCGTCTGGAAGGCGCTCTGCGTGAGTCCGATCCGCAGTCCCGGAGGCAGCAGCCGCCCGAGCTCCCGCGGGTCGTCGAAGCGCGCGGTCTCGGCGCGCACCTGCTGCCGATCGCGTCCGCGTGCTGCGTCCTCGCTCATCTTTCCTCCGACTCGTCGATGGGTATATTGTCGCGGAAGCGCTCTCCCGCTCCGACCAGCCGCTCCCCCGGGCGGAGGAGGCCGATCCGCCCTTCGGTGTACATCCGGCAACGGGGGCGCGCCGCGCTTGACACCACCCGTGCGCCCCCGTGCAATGGACGCACCGTGATTCCGAGTGTCGCCGCGTCTGTTCCGGGGGGTTCCGCGACGAGGGGTCCGTCGGCCGTGCCGACGGGTCGCCTCCGCCGCTCCCCCCGTTCGTCGCGCCGCCGTCCGGCCGCCCTCCTGCTCGTGCTGCTCGTCGCGCTGGGCGCCGCAGCCGGCCTGACCGCGCCGAGCGCGCTGGCCGCCGCGCCCCTCACGATCACCTCCCCGGCCTCCGGCACCGTGCTGCCGAGCGGCGCGGTCACCGCGACCGGCACCGGCACGGCCGGCGATCAGATCCAGATCGGCCTCACCGGCAGCAGCGAGCCGCTCTGCATCACCACCGTCGAGGCCGACGACACCTGGAGCTGCCTGCTCGACCTCGACGACGGCCGGATCCGCCTGACCGCCGTCGAGCTCCTCGCCGCCGGCGGCACCACCTCGGCCCGCACCGAGGTCGCCGTGCTCAGCGCTCCCGTCATCGAGTCGGTCGACGGCTCGGCGACGTCGGCCGGATCGGTGAGCGGCACCGCCTACCCGGGAGCGAGCGTCGCCGTCACCTCCGACGGCGGCGCCTCCTGCCTCGCCACCGCCGACGGCGCGGGCCGCTGGTTCTGCCAGCTCGCGCCCACCCCCGCCCCCGGCAGCTACCGGGTGACCGCGACCCAGTCCGCCTCCTTCGCCGGGAGCACCGTCTCGCCCGCCAGCGCGGCGGTCTCGCTCGTCGTGGACACCGCGGCTCCGGTCGCGCCGGTCCTCGCCTCCCCCGGCCCGGGCGCCGCGCTGCCGCTCACCGGCGCCGTCTACTCGGGCACCGCCACCGAGGGCACGCGGGTCTACGTCTACGTCGACCTCGTCAACACCTGCGACGCGCCGATCACCGGCGGCGCCTGGAGCTGCACCGGCGGCACGGTGACGGCCGGAGCGCACCGCGTGTCGGCGATCGCCGGCGACGCTGCCGGCAACTACAGCTCGCGCAGCCCGTGGATCGACGCCACCTTCTCGGCGGCGACCACGACGCCCTCCGCCACTCCGTCCGCGACAGCTCCCGGCACGAGCACGGCGACCCCCGGCGGCGGCACGCCCACCACCGCGCCCGGCTCGCCCACCGCTCGGCCGACGACGCCGGGAAGCACCGCGACGCCCTCCCCGGCGCGCCCGGGCCAGACGGCGCCCGCGCCCGAGGCGGCCTCGTCCGACGGCGCCACCGCTGCACCGGCGCCGGGAGCCGCTCCGAGCGACCCGCCCCCCACCGCTCCCGCTCCCGCTCCCGCCGACGGCGGCTCCGCGCCCGGTGGCTGGAGCGCGGCCACCGGGATGACCACGGCGCTCTCCTCCGGCGCTCCGATCGGCACGATGGCCGACTGGATGCGCTCGCTCGCGCTGGCGGTCGCCTCCCTCGCCCTGCTCGTCGTCCCCGCCCGCCTGGCCGTCGCCGGCCGGGTGCCGCGCGAGCCGCGCACCTGGCGCCTGACCGGCCGCAACCGCGCGAGCGTGGAGTACGACGACAGGCCGGACCCCGCGCCCGTCTCCGCGCGGACGATGGTGGTCGGCATGATCGGCTGCGCAGCCGGCCTCGTGCTGCTCTCCGGCCGGATCGACGGGCAGCCCGCGTACCTCCGTCTGCTGATCGCGGTGATCGTCGCGGTCGCCGTGGTGAACGCCGTCGCCGCAGGGGTCCCCGCCCTGGTCGGGCGCCGGCTCGGCCTGCCGGGCATCCGCATCGTCGCCTCGCCCCGCGCGCTGCTGCTGGTGGCCGGCGCCGCACTGCTCTCGCGGTTCGCGGGCCTCGACCCGGCCTTCCTCTTCGGAGTGGTGATCGGGCTCGTCCTGCCCGAGGGCGCCTCGGCCGTGGCGCGCGCCAAGCTCGCGACCGTGCGGATCGTCTCCCTGCTCGGCCTCGCCGCCGTCGCCTGGGGAGCCTCCGCGGCCGTCCCCGCCGACGGCTCCTTCGCCGCCGTCCTCACCACCGAGATCCTCAGCGCGACGACGCTGCTCTCGGTCGGCTCGAGCGTCGTGCTGCTCTTCCCGGTCGGCCGGCCGGCCGGGCAGAGCATCCTGCGCTGGTCGCCCGTGCTCTGGCTCGGGCTGACGCTGCTGGCGAGCACCGTCCTCTTCCTGCTCCTCACGCCGACGATCGCCGCCTGGGCGACCGACGGCGGCGGCGGGCCGGCGCTCTTCGCCGTGATCGCCTTCACGGCCGTCTGCACGTCGATCTGGGCCTGGCGGCGCTTCGTCGACGTCGGCGAGTAGCGCCGGGGCGGTATCGAGCCCGGTGGCCCGGGTGCGGGCTCAGCCGATCGCGGCGAGCTCGCGCACGTCGTCGTCCGGCAGCACGTCGACCACGGCGCCGACGGTCATGTCGGTCAGCGTCGCGATGCCGTCGTAGACGCTGAGGAACGCCGTGTCCGCCGCGTCGCGGCCGGTGGCGATCCGCACCAGGCTCGAGCGCGGCGCCAGCGTGGTCGCGTCGACCACCCGCCAGGAGCCCTCGATCCAGGCCTCGGCGACCGCGTGGAAGTCCATCGGCGCGAGCCCCGGCGCGTAGACCGCGACCAGCCGGGCCGGCACGTCGAGCGCGCGCAGCAGCGCCACCACGAGGTGGGCGAAGTCGCGGCAGACCCCGCGGCGGGCGAGCAGCGTCCGCTCCGCACCGTCGGTGGGGAGGCTCGAGCCGGTCACGTAGGCGAGCCGGGTGCCGACCCAGGAGCTGACCGAGG
The DNA here is from genome assembly GCF_003751825.1 of Rathayibacter sp. PhB186. NCBI lineage: Bacteria > Bacillati > Actinomycetota > Actinomycetes > Micrococcales > Microbacteriaceae > Rathayibacter > Rathayibacter sp. PhB186. Next base: position 46,355 of record NZ_RJKO01000013.1, read on the forward strand.
CGAGCAGGGCGGCGCCCTCGAGGCCCGCGAACTCGGCACGCGCGGTCGCCCACAGGATGTCCGACTCGGCGTAGCGGCTCGGCCGCAGGTAGCGCAGGCGGTCGACCTCCTCGCCGGGCAGCGGCTCCAGCACGCCGTCGACGCTCGCGGTGTAGTCGACGACGAGGCGTCCGACGCCCGCCTCGAGGACGTGCAGGCGGGTGCCGTGCTGGTCGAGCACCTCGCGGGCGGCGACCTCGCGCCCGTCCAGCTCGAGGGACAGCCGCTCCGGAGCGCCGTAGGCCTCCGCGACCGCGATCGAGAAGACGAGCGTCGCGGGTCGCGCGACGTCGAGGGTCAGCCGGGCGGAGACGTCGCGCTTCACGCGCCCTGCTCACCCTTCGGCGGCGGGGTGGGAGCGGCGTCCGGCTCCTGCACGAGCTGCAGCCCGCCGGAGGAGTTCGCGGAGACCGTCAGCAGGTCGATCCAGGTGCGGTTGATCGACGGCACCCGGCCGCCGAAGTACTTGAAGTAGAGCGGGACCGACGGGTCGAGCCAGATGCTGGAGCGGCCGTCGCCGACCGCCGGGTCGTCGCGCCAGGAGAAGAAGAAGCTCTCGCGGCGGCGCAGCTTGTTGGCGATGACGATCTGGACGTGCGTGAGCGTGCGGTCGTCGAACTCGATCTCGACACCCGAGGCTCCGTAGAGCAGCTTCCCCATGGAGGCCTCCCGACCACCCGTCGCCGGGTGATGCATGACAGTGCCCGAGGGCACGAGAAGAAGGAGACGCCACGAGGCGCCACCGGGACGCCCGCCCCCGGGACGGCGGCGCGAGCGCTCCGTCCGGGCGAGGACCGCCCGGCGACGACTCTATGCGAGGGCGGGCGCCGGCGTAGCGATTGACAGGAACGGACACGGCCGGATGGCCCGGATCGGAACTCTCGCACTCCCGCGCGACTCACCGTCCGCGCATCGCGGCGATGTCGGAGGTCGGACGTACGGTACCCGCATGATCGAATGCGGAAGCTGCGGAACCGATGCCGTCGTCCTGGACCGCTCCGGCGGCGAGGACCCCGAGGGTCTGAGCTCTGAGGAGCTCGTCGTCCTCTGCGCCGAGTGCGCCCCCGGCGAGATCACCGCCGCCCTCGAGGCGGCCCTGCTCGACGAAGCGAGCCTCGAAGGGGCGCTGCCGGCTGCGGCGCTCGAGAAGGCCGCGCACGCACGCGCGGCGTAACAGCCGCGGAGAGAGTGCCCCCACTGGGACTCGAACCCAGACTGAGACGATTTTAAGTCGTCTGCCTCTGCCGATTGGGCTATGGGGGCGACCACCGGGCGGCGTGATCACTCACACGCCGCCCGAGGGTGCTGTCAGGCCTTGGCGGGCTCGCCGCCCACGGTCACCGGCGCGCCGGCCGGGCCGGGGGTGCCGGCCGGAGCCGACTCGGCGGCCGGAGCGGCCGGACGGGGGCGCGACGCGTAGGTCTCGAAGGAGCCGCGCGGGTACTCGCGGGCCTCGATCGACGCGATGTCGCGGCCGAGCCAGAGGTTGTTCCACCAGCCCCAGACCACGCGGAACTTGCGCTCCCACGAGGGCATGGCGAGACCGTGGTAGCCGCGGTGCATGACCCAGGCCGGGAAGCCCTTGATCGCGATCTTGCCGGACTGGAAGACGCCGATGCCGATGCCGAGACCGGCGACCGCTCCCGCGTTCTTGTGGAAGTAGTCCTTGGGCGCCTCGCCGCGGAGGACCGCGATGATGTTGGTCGCCATGAGCTTGCCCTGGCGGACGGCGTGCTGGGCGTTCGGCACGCAGAAGCCGCCGACGCCGCCGCCGGTGAGGTCGGGGACGGCCGACACGTCGCCGGCGCCCCAGGCGCCCTCGACGATGACGTCGTCGTGGCCGACGCGGAGGTCGGCGCGCACGCGCAGACGGCCGCGCTCCTCGATCGGGAGGTCGGAGTTCTTGATCGACGGGTTCGCCATGACACCGGCGGTCCAGATGATCAGGTCGGACTCGAAGGTCTCGCCCGTCGACAGCTCGATGACGCCGCCCTCGGCGGACTTCAGCTGCGTGTCGAGGTGCACGGTGGCGCCGCGCTGGTCGAGGTTCTTCAGGACCCAGTGGCTCGTCTCGAGCGCGACCTCGGGCATGATCCGCCCCATCGCCTCGACGAGGTGGAACTTCGTCTCCTCGAAGTCGATCTCGGGGTAGCGCTTGAGCAGCGCGCTCGCGAAGGAGCGCAGCTCGGCGAAGACCTCGATGCCGGCGAAGCCGCCGCCGACGACCGTGACCGTCAGCAGGCGCGAGCGCTCGGGGCCGGCCGGCAGGGTCGCGGCCTTGTCGAAGTTGGTGAGGATGCGGTCGCGGATCGCGGTCGCCTCCTCGATCGTCTTGAGGCCGATCGCGTTGTCGGCGACGCCCGGGATCGGGAAGGTGCGCGAGACGGAGCCCGCGGTGACGACGATCTGGTCGTAGACGAACTCGTAGGGCTCGCCGACCGTGGGGGTGATCGTCGCGGTCTTGGACGCGTGGTCGATCTTGGTGACCTTCGCGGCGAGGATCGCGGTCTTCTTGAGGTGGCGGCGCAGCGAGACGATCGCGTGGCGCGGCTCGATGGAGCCGGCGGCGACCTCGGGGAGGAAGGGCAGGTACGCCATGTAGGGCAGCGGGTCGACGATCGTGACCTCGGCCTCGTTGGCGCGGAGGTACTTCTCCAGCTTCCACGCGGTGTAGAAGCCGGCGTAGCCGCCTCCGACGATCAGGATTTTGGGCACGGTGAACACTCCAGAGGGATGGACAATGCGAACACCCTGCTACTCGCGAAGTGCCCGCTCTCGATGCGGGTGGCAGCACTGACCCCGACTGGGAATCAGCCTAGCGAACCGCGCGTCGAATCGCGTCGACCCGCCGGTCCGCGGAGTCGGTCAGACCTCGAGCGGCCGGCACTCGCAGCGCTCGGGCGACCAGTCGGCGCGGGCCAGCGCGAGGTCGCCGATCGGGTTCACTCCGGGGCCCGCGGCGAGCGCGTGGCCCGCGAGGGCGTGCAGGCACTTCACGCGGGTCGGCATGCCGCCGGAGGAGATGCCCGCGATCTCGGGCACGACGGCGATGCTCTCGCGGTCGGCGAGGAAGGCGCGGTGGGCCGCCGCGTGCGCGTCGCGGAGCGCCTCGTCCTCGGCCAGGAGTGCGTTGTACTCGACCATGACCTGCGTCGCCTCGAGCTGCGAGATCGCGGCGGTCGCGGCGGGGTGGGTGAGGTAGTAGAAGGTGGGGAACGGCGTCCCGTCGCTCAGCCGGGGGCTGGTGGAGACCACCGTCGGGTTGCCGCAGACGCAGCGCGCGCTGATGCCGACCACGTCGCGGGCGGGGCGGCCCAGCTGGGCGGAGACGACGGCGATGTCGTGCTCGGTGGGCGGGTCGAACGGGGGCGTGGTCACGGAGGACTCCAGGGGGCGCGGGGACCGGAGGGAACTCTCCAGTGTAGGCGGCGGCCGGGCGAGGGGCCGGGGTCAGGGAGTGGGGGTGAGCTCCGCCGTCGTCGGGTCGCCGAGGCCGGAGACCGCGATCGAGGAGAGCAGCGAGCCCGCCCAGTCGCTCGGGGTCTTCTGCACCGAGTTCGACGCCGGCTGCGCGGCCTGCTGCGCGACGGCGATGTCGTCGAGGACGAGGTAGCTGACCTCGCCCGGCATCACGAAGTACAGGCGCTCGCGGGCCTGGGCGCGGATGAAGGCGGGGTCGGACCAGCGCACGCGCTGCTCGTCGAGGTTCTGCGACTGGGTCTTCGCCGCGTCGACGGAGCGCTGCAGCTCGGCGATCTCGGCGCGCTGCTCGACGAAGTTCTTCACGCTGGGCGCCAGGACGACGACGGCCAGGATCATGATGCCCATCACGAGCAGCGTGAATCCGGAGCCGCGGACGCCGGCGACCCAGGCGGAGGACGGCGTGACGGGAGGCTGCTTCGCGCGGGGGGTGCGCGAGGACTTCGGGGCCGAGGAGCCGGGCTTCGCGCCGGGGCGCTTCGACGCGGCGGACGTCGAGCCGGCGGGCTTGGACGCCGGCTTCTTCGAGGCGGACGGCTTCGAGGCGCTCGGCTTCGAGGCGCTCGGCGTCGCGGCGGCGGGCTTCGACGCGGCGGGCTTCGAGGCGGGCGAGTCCGGAGTCTCGGCAGCGGCCGGGCGGCGGGGCGCGCTCCCGGGAGCGGAGGGCCGGCGGGGCGGTCGAGCCATGGGCGGGTGCCTCCTCGAGCGGTGGAACGGATGAGGGCGGAACGGGAGCGGCCCCGGTGCCAGCACCGAGGTGCTGGGCTCCGGGGCCGCTCCGGCGGGGAGAGACTACGCGGTGAAGCGCGGGAAGGCGGAGCGACCCGCGTACGTCGCGGCGCCTCCCAGGATCTCCTCGATGCGCAGCAGCTGGTTGTACTTCGCGACGCGGTCCGATCGCGCGGGGGCGCCGGTCTTGATCTGGCCGCCGTCCACCGCGACCGCGAGGTCGGCGATGGTGGTGTCCTCGGTCTCGCCGGAGCGGTGCGAGAGGATCGCGGTCATGCCGCTGCGCTGGGCGAGGGCCACCGCGTCGAGCGTCTCGGTGAGCGTGCCGATCTGGTTCACCTTGACCAGGATCGAATTGCCGGCCTTCTCGGCGATGCCGCGGGCCAGGCGCACCGGATTGGTGACGTAGAGGTCGTCGCCGACGAGCTGCACCTTGTCGCCGATCTCGGCGGTGAGGTGGGTCCAGCCGGCCCAGTCGTCCTCGTCCAGCGGGTCCTCGATGGAGACCAGCGGGTAGTTGGCGACGAGGTCGGCGTAGTAGGCGGAGAGCTCCTCGGCCGAGAGCTTCTTGCCCTCGAAGGTGTACTTGCCGTCCTCGTAGAACTCGGAGGAGGCGACGTCGAGCGCGAGGCCGATGTCCTTGCCGGGGGTGAAGCCGGCGGCCTCGACGGCCTTGAGGATGAAGTCGAGCGCCTCGCGGTTGGTGGGCAGGTCGGGGGCGAAGCCGCCCTCGTCGCCCAGGCCCGTGGCGAAGCCGGCCTTCTTCAGCTGCGCCTTGAGCGCGTGGTAGATCTCGACGCCCCAGCGCAGGCCCTCGGAGAAGGACTCGGCGCCCAGCGGGACGGCCATGAACTCCTGGATGTCGACGCCGGTGTCGGCGTGCGCGCCGCCGTTGATGATGTTCATCAGCGGGACGGGCAGGGTGTGCGCGTTCGGGCCGCCGAGGTAGCGGAAGAGGTCGAGGTCGGCCGACTGCGCGGCGGCCTTGGCGACCGCGAGGCTGACGCCGAGGATCGCGTTCGCGCCCAGGCGCGACTTGTTCTCGGTGCCGTCGAGCTCGATCAGCTCGGCGTCGACGAGGCGCTGGTCGGTGGCGTCGAAGCCCTCGATGGCCGGGCCGATCTCGTCGATGACGGCGTCGACGGCCTTCTGCACGCCCTTGCCGAGGTAGCGCTCGGCGTCGCCGTCGCGCAGCTCGTAGGCCTCGAAGGCGCCGGTGGAGGCACCGGAGGGGACGGCCGCTCGCGAGGACGCGCCGTCCTCGAGCAGGACCTCGACCTCGACCGTGGGGTTGCCACGGGAGTCCAGAATTTCTCGTGCGACGACTGCCTCGATAAGGGCCACAACTATCTCCTCTTGACGGGTGGGCTCCCGGAGGGCGGGAGCGGTCGGGAAGGAGTCTACTGACCGCCTCGGAACGGGAGGCGTCCGCGGGGCGTCGGTAGACTCCCAGGGCCCTGACGGCAGCCGCGCCGCACGGCCGCCGATCCGCTCCCGCCCCACCGGAGGACCCCGTGACCAGCACCGCCGCCGACCTCGTCGAGCGCCTCACCGAGGTCGTCCCCGACTTCCCGAAGCCCGGCATCCTCTTCCGCGACCTCACGCCGGTCTTCGGCGACGGCGAGGCGCTGCGCGCGGTCGCCGACGCGCTGATCGAGCCGTATCGCGGCCGGATCGACGCGATCGCCGGGGTCGAGGCGCGCGGCTTCCTCCTCGCCGCGGCCGCCGCCTACTCCGCGGGCCTCGGGGTCGTGACGATCCGGAAGCCCGGCAAGCTGCCGCGGACCGTGCTGAGCGAGCAGGCCACGCTCGAGTACGGCAGCACGCAGCTCGAGGTGCACGAGGACGCGGTGCCGAAGGGCGCGCGCCTGCTGCTCGTCGACGACGTGCTCGCCACCGGCGGCACCCTCGACGCGAGCTGCCGCCTGATCGAGCGCGCCGGCTGGTCCCTCGAGGGCATCGCCGTGGTGATGGAGCTCGACGGCCTCGGCGGCCGCGACCTCCTGTCCCCGCGCCGCATCGACGCGATCGTCACCGTCTGACCCCATCCTCCCCCGTCCCGCGAGATGCCACTTGTGCACGCGACACGCCGTGTCGGGCGTGCACAAGTGGCATCTCGCGGCGGGGAGCAGTCGTGCGTCAGGAGAGGGAGAGGGACATCCGGGACAGGACGAATGTCTCGATGACCTGGACGACCATGTAGAGGATCAGCGAGACGCCGGTCACGAGGACGACGGCCGACCAGATGTCGTCGAAGCGGGCTTGCGCGGTCCAGCCCGCGATGCCGCCGCCGATGCCGTCGCCGGTGGAGAGCCACTCGGCCAGCAGCGCGCCGGTGATCGCTCCGGGGACGGAGACGCGGATCGCCGCGAAGAGGGACGGCAGCGCGCCGGGGATGGCGACCTTGCGGATCGCCGTGAGCGTGGAGCCGCCGTAGACCGAGACGACGTCGAGCATCTGCGGTGAGGCGTTGTTGAGGCCGAACGCGATCGTGACCAGCGCCGGGAAGAGCACGACGATGCCGCCGACCACGGCGACCGAGGCGACCGTCCCCTGGCCGAAGACCAGGATGATCAGCGGCGTCATCGCGATCAGCGGGACCGAGCGCAGCAGCAGCGCGAACGGCATCAGTGCGTGCTCGACGCCCTTGGACAGCCGGAAGAGGATCGCGACCAGGATCGCGACGATCAGGCCGGCCGCGAAGCCGATGAACGAGTCGACCATGGTGACGGCGAAGAGCCCGCCGAGCTCGGCGCGGTTCTCGGCCGCCGACTCGTCGGTGACCAGGTGCGCCCAGACGTCCCACGGCCCCTTGATCACGTACGGCGAGACGCCGCTGAAGAGGATCACGCCGATCCAGATCGCGAGGACGATCGCGACGGTCGACAGCGCGATCAGGAGGCTCTTGCGCAGGCTCTTCAGCGTGGCGCCGAGGGCGGCGCTGCGCAGCTGACGGCGGAGCTCGTCGACCGCGATGATCTGCGTCGGGCTCGACTGCTCGGTGCGGTCGGGGATCGTGGAGGTCATGTCATGCTCGCTTTCCGGAGGACCACGGGGCGACGAGGCGCCCGATCAGGCCGACGAGGCCGTAGCCGATCAGCGCGACGGCGGCGCAGAGGAGGAAGAGCGCCCAGACGCGCGGCGAGTTCAGCGAGACCTGCGCCGCGACCAGGATCGGCCCGACCCCGGTCTCGATCTTGCCGAAGTACTCCCCCAGGATCGCGCCCAGGAACGCCGCGGGAACGGCGATCTGCAGCGCGGAGAGGATGTTCGGCAGCGCCGCGATGGCGCGGACCTTCCGGAGCTGGGTGAACTTCGTGCCCCCGTAGACGGTCACGACGTCGAGGGAGGCCTTGTCGGCCGCCTTGAGGCCGAGCAGGCTGCCGACGACGGTGGTGAAGAAGACCGAGAGCCCGGCGAGGAAGATCGCGGTGTCGCTCGGCCGCCCCGGCGCGTCGGAGCCGCCGAGGATGAGGAGCACGAGCGTCCCGATCGCGACGATCGGCACGCAGTAGGTGACGACCGCGAGCTGGGAGACGATCCCCTCCAGCCACGGCACGATCAGGACGAGCGCGGAGAGCACCAGGGCGATGAGGTTGCCCCAGAAGTAGCCGACCGCGGCCTCGCCGATCGTCACCGAGAAGTTGGCCCAGTAGAACGCGGGCCCGTCCTCGGCGATCGTCTGCGCGACCTGGATCGGCGTGGGGACCGGGGCGTAGGTCGTGCCGCCGGTGGGGGCGGTGACCAGGGCGATCAGCCACCAGACGGCGATGATGCCGACGATGCCGATCAGCCCGGAGGCCCAGGGCGGGAGGGAGCGCGAGCGGCGCTCGGTCGGCGGGACGGGAGCGGGGAGCAGGGTGGCCACGGGGCGCCTCAGTGGTCGTCGGCGGCCGCGCCGCCGTCGCCGAACAGCAGCTCGGACGCCTGGTCGACGTAGGCGTGGAACTCGGGGGTGCGCTGCATCTCCGGCGTGCGCGGGCGGGGCAGGTCGATCTCGATGATCTCCTTGACCCGGCCGGGCCGCGGGCTCATCACGGCGACCTGGTCCGAGAGGAAGATCGCCTCCGAGATGCCGTGGGTGACGAGGAGGGTCGTGGCCGGCTTCTCGGTCCAGATCCGCAGCAGCTCGAGGTTGAGCTTCTGCCGCGTCATGTCGTCGAGCGCGCCGAACGGCTCGTCCAGCAGCAGCACCTCGGGCTTGAGGATGAGGCAGCGGGCGATCGAGACGCGCTGGCGCATGCCGCCGGAGAGCTGCGCCGGCTTGGCCTTCTCGAAGCCGCGCAGGCCCACCAGGTCGATCAGCTCGTCGATGTAGGACTGGTCCACCGACTTGCCCGCGATCTCGAACGGGAGGCGGATGTTCGACATCACGCTGCGCCAGGGCAGGAGCGCGTGGTCCTGGAAGGCGATGCCGAGCTTGTTGTCGCGGCGCAGCTCCTTGGGCGTGCGGCCGTCCACCCGGATGGAGCCCGAGGTGGGCTCCTCCAGCCCCGCGAGGATCCGCAGGATGGTGGACTTGCCGCAGCCCGAGGGGCCGAGGAGCGCGAGGAAGCTGCCCTGGTCGGTGTGCAGATCGGTGTCCTGCAGCGCGGCGACGCTGCGAGAGCCCATCCGGAACGTCTTCGACAGGCCGTGGATCTGGATGCCGGTGCCGCCGGCACCCTGCTCGCGCAGAGTGCCGGCGTCGGTCGTGTCGGTCACGAGTGGTGCCCTCCGTGGTGCTGCATGTGTGGTGGCGCTGGTTCGAGAGCCGGTGTCAGGCGGCGTACTTGACGAGGTCGGGGTTCTCCTCGTAGACCTCGGCGAGGAGGCTCATGTCGAAGAGGTCGGCGGCGTCGACCTCGATGCCGGCGCCCGAGAGCGACGCGAGCGTCTCCTCCTGGAGGCTGTCCGAGATCGTGAAGAGGCCGTTCGCGACGGTCTCGTCCGAGACGACGAGCTCCTCGGACTGGATGGTGGAGCCCTTCTTGGAGGACTCCTCGTCGAGGCCGAGGTCCTTGCCGTAGGTCTCGAGGGCGAGCATCGCGCCGGCCTCCGGGTCGTTGACCGCGTCGGTCCAGCCCTTGATCTCGGCGACGAGGAACGCCTTGAGCGCCTCGCGCTTCTCGGAGATGGCCTGGTCGGTGACGGTGAAGGTCTCGGCGACGAACGGGAGGCCGTTGTCGGCGAAGGGCAGGTTGACGACCTCGTAGCCCTCGGCGGCGACGGTGATCGCCTCGTTGGTCAGGTAGGCGATGAAGCCGTCGACGGTGCCGTTGATCAGGACCGAGGGGTCGTACTCGACCGGGACGACGGTGACGTCGGACTCGGCGAGGCCGTTCGCCTTCAGCAGCGCCTGGAAGAGCGAGGTGTTCGACGCCTGGACGCCGATCTTCTTGCCGGCGAGGTCGGCGGGGGTGGCGATGTTGCCGGCGGTCGCGATCGAGAGGACCGTGAACGGGTTCTTCTGGTAGGTCGCGCCGATGATCTTGAGCGGCGCCTTCTCGTTGGCGACGACGGTGCCGACCGAGACGGCGTCGCTGAGCGCCACGTCGGCAGAGCCGGACAGCAGCTCGGCGGTGCCGGTCGAGGGGCCCGCGGTCAGCGTGACGCCGGAGAGGCCGGCCTCGGTGTAGTAGCCCTTGGAGTCGGCGAAGAACTCGCCCGCGAACTCCTCGTTCTTGATCCAGGAGAGCTGGACCTTCAGGGTGCCGAGGTCGCCGCCGTCCTCGGCCGAGGCGCCGGAGGAGTCGGAGGCGCAGGAGGCGAGGACGGAGACGCCGCCGAGGGCGAGACCGGCGACGCCGGCCATGCGCAGGACGCTGCGGCGGTCGAAGGTCTGCGAGGTGCGGAAGGGCGACAGGGGCAAGGGGGACTCCTCGGGTAAGGCGGTGGAAGCTGCTGTGGTGCGCGGGTGGCGACGGGTGCCCCACGGGGCGCGCCAAGCCGCGCCGATCGGGGTGCCTCGACGCTATCCTCGGGAGATTTCTCCGGTGTGTCCGCAGATTTCGCGGGTATTAAGGGTCTCACGGATCCGACAACGATCCGACCGCTCCGCCCGTCCCTCCCGGCGGATCGGCTGAGGCCGCTCTCAGCTCAGCCGAGCGGCTTGAAGGCGAGATCCGCAGCCGCTGCGGCGTCGCGGGGCACGAGTGCGAAGCGCGTGAATCCGGCGGCGGCGGCCCGGTCGAGCAGCGGCGTGAGGTTCTTGGCGCGGCGCTCCAGGCGCACGCGGGAGCCGGCGGCGATCAGCTCCTGCTTGAGCGCGAGCAGCACCTCCGGAGCCGCGTCCCGCTCGTGCACGAGGACGACCGCGTCCGGCCGCTCGTCCAGCGGCACGTCGATCAGCTCGACGATCCGCTCGAAGCCGATCGAGAAGCCGCAGGCCGGCACGTCCTGGCCGAGGAAGCGCCCGATCATGCCGTCGTAACGGCCGCCGCCGCCGACGGACGAGCCGGAGGAGGGGTGCGCGATCTCGAAGATGGTGCCGGTGTAGTAGCCCATCCCGCGCACGAGCGTGGGGTCGAAGCGGAGCGAGACGCCGGTCGGCAGCGACCGCAGCGACCGGGCGAGCGTCTCGAGCGCGAGCACCGCCTCCGGGTCGATGCCCTCGGGCAGCACTCCGAGGATCGCGGACTGCTCGAGCGCCACTCCCCCGGCGGCGACGGCCGCCTCGATGCCGGCGAGGTAGCCGCCGAGCACGGCCGCGGCGTCCGGACCGTCGGCCTCGAGCTCGGCGACGACTCCGCTCGCCCCGATCTTGTCGAGCTTGTCGATCGAGATCAGCGCGGGGCCGAAGCGCTCGGGGGCGAAGCCGCAGTGCTCGAGGATGCCGGTGAGGATCCGGCGGTCGTTGATCCGGATGGTGCAGTCGCGGAGGCCCAGGGTGTCGAGGGCGGCGGCCGTCGCGGTGATCAGCTCGACCTCGGCGAGCTGCCCCGGCTCGCCGATGATGTCGATGTCGCACTGGACGAACTGGCGGTAGCGGCCCTTCTGCGGGCGCTCCGCGCGCCAGACCGGTGCGATCTGCACGGAGCGGAAGACGGTCGGCAGTTCGGCGCGGTGGCTGGCGTAGAAGCGGGCGAGCGGGACGGTGAGGTCGAAGCGGAGGCCGAGGTCGGCGAGCCCCGAGGCGTCGTCCGTCGCGGCCGCCGCCGCGAGGTCGTCGTGCGAGAGCCCGCGGCGCAGCACGCTGAAGGCGAGCTTCTCGTTGTCGCCGCCGAGGCCGGAGTGCAGGCGCTCGAAGTCCTCGACCACCGGGGTCTCGATCTCGTCGAAGCCGTGCGCCGCGTAGACCCGGCGGATCACTCCGAGCGCGTGCTCGCGCTTCGCCTTGTCGGCCGGGAGGAAGTCGCGCATGCCGCGGGGCGGGGTGATCGCAGAAGCCATGCGGCGATTCTCCCAGACCGTCGACCGGTGTTCTCCGGCCCTCCGCGCCGCGGGCGTCCGGCCGGTCGGGGGTGTCGGCTAGGCTCGCGGCGCTCGCGCGGTCAGGGGGATCGCCGCGGACCGACGAGGGGGACTCGATGGACACGCACGCTGATGCCGGCATCGTCGCGGAGGGGGTGTCGCGGGCGTTCGGGCCGGTGCACGCCGTGCGCGACGCCAGCTTCGAGGCCCGGCCCGGTGAGGTCACCGCGCTGATCGGGCCCAACGGCGCGGGCAAGACGACGCTGATGCTGCTGCTCGCGACGCTGCTGCGCCCCGACGCCGGGCTGCTCCGCGTCGCCGGGCACGACCCGGTCGAGGAGCCCGCCGCCGTGCGGGCCGCGCTCGGCTGGATGCCCGACGTCCTCGGCTCCTGGGCGAGCCTGACCTGCCGGGAGACCCTCCGGACGACCGGGCAGCTGTACGGGCTGCCGCGCCCGGACGCCGAGGCCCGGGCGGACGAGCTGCTCGGGCTCGTGGATCTCGTCGAGTTCGGCGACCGGCCGACCCGGGTGCTCTCGCGCGGCCAGAAGCAGCGGCTCAGCCTCGCCCGGGCGCTCGTGCACGACCCGTCGGTGCTGGTGCTCGACGAGCCGGCCTCCGGGCTCGATCCCGGGGCGCGGATCGCGCTGCGCGACCTGGTGCTGCGGCTCGCCGGCGAGGGGCGCACGGTGCTGGTCTCGAGTCACGTGCTCTCCGAGCTCGACGAGATGGCGACCGCGGCGGTCTACCTCGACGGCGGGGTGACGGCCTCGCAGGAGGCGGTCGCGCGCGCGTCGCGGGCGCTGCGCGCCTGGCGGATCGACGCGGTGCGGCCGCGGGGGGCGGAGCTCGCCGAGGTCGTCGAGCGGCTGACGGGCGTGCCGGTCCGAGTGGAGCGCGAGGCGGCGCTCGTGCCGGTCGTCAACGACGCGGCGGCGGCCGAGCTGCTCTCGCGGCTGGTGTCGGCCGGGGTCGCGGTCAGCCGCTTCGCGCCCGCGGTGGGCGAGCTGGAGCACACCTTCTCGGATCTGACCCGCTCGGCCGGGGAGCCGGGGAGTGCCGCGGGGCCTGGCCGGCCCGCGGAACCGGGCACCGAGAACGAGGAGGACGCCCGATGAGCACCGAGACCACCGCCCGGCCGCTGCCGTTCCTGCAGGGCGTCGGCATCGTGCTCCGCCTCGAGCTCGCGCAGCGGGTGCGCGGGACCTCGTCCTTCGTCCTGCTCGGGCTGTTCTTCCTGCTGGTCGGCGCGGTCACCGGACTGCTGGTCGTCGCGACCGGCGTCTTCTCGGGCAGCGGCGCCGTCGTGGGCGGCTTCCTCTACTCGACCCTCGTCTACTTCGTGCTGCTGCTGGGCAGCCTGGTGACGCCCGCGCTCTCCGGCACGGCCGTGAACGGCGACCGCGACGCGGGGACCCTCGCGACGACGCAGGTCACCCTCGTGACCACGGCGCAGCTCGTGCTCGGCAAGTTCGTCTCGGCCTGGCTGGTGGCGCTGGCGTTCCTCGCGAGCACCGTGCCGTTCCTGCTCGTCGCCGTCGGGGTCGGCGGGGTGTCGCTCGCCTCCGCGTCGGTCTCGGTGCTCGTGCTCGCGGTGCAGCTGGGCGTCGTCGCGGCGATCGGAGTGGGTCTCAGCGGGATCCTCGACCGGCCGCTGATGTCGGTCGTCACCACCTACCTGGTGGTCGCGGCGATGAGCGTCGGGTCGCTGATCGCGTTCGGGCTGCTGACGGCGGTCACGACCACGGAGCAGCAGACCGTCTTCGTCGACGACGAGGAGGGGATCTGCGGACCGGACTACGAGACGCAGGTGGCGCGGGCCGACTACTACTGGGGGCTGCTCGCGCTGAACCCGTTCGTGGTGCTGGCCGATGCCGTCCCGCCGCAGCTCGACGAGTACGGCTCGCCGGAGGACCTGTTCACCGGGCTCTCGCTGCTGGTTCGGCAGGCGCAGATCGCGCCGGAGCCGGTCGTCGAGCTCTCCTGCTCCGGCTACACCGGCTCGACGCGGCCGAGCACTCCGGAGGAGGTCTTCGACTCCACCGTCCCGTCCTGGTTCGTCGGTCTGACGCTGCAGCTGGTGCTGGCGGTCGGCCTGCTGCTCGGCGCGATCCGCCGCACGGCGACGCCGGCGGCCCGCCTGCCCCGCGGGCGCCGCGTGGCCTGACCGACGGCCTTCCTGCTGATCGCGCAGCCCGCGCAGCGGGCGTATCGAGATCCACCGTTCTGGAGACGTGGGGTCTCGATACGCCGCTCCGCGGCTGCTCGACCAGCATGAATCTCGCCGCACTGTGCAGAGCCCGCCACCCCTGTTGATCGAGTAGCCCGCGGAGCGGGCGTATCGAGATCCCCGCCATCAGCACTCGAGGCGACAGCTACCCCTCCCGGCGCTCCAGCTCCACCGCGCGGATCTCGTCCTGCAGGTCGCGGGTCGCCGTGCGCAGCGCCCGCTCCGCGTCGAGCCCCTGCGCCCGCGCCGAGGCGACGATCGCGAGCAGCAGCGGGCCGAGGTCCTCCTCCGACTCGATCGGCAGCGGCCCCTCCCCCGCGTCGACGATGCCGAGCGTCGTCGCCTTGCCGATCACCTTGTCCGCCAGCGCCAACGCGGGCATGCCCTGCGGGATCCCGTCGAGGACGCTGGTGCGGTGCGGCTTCTCGGTCTTCTTCAGCTCGTCCCAGACGGCGATGACGTCGTCGGCGGTCTCCGCGGTCGCGTCGCCGAAGACGTGCGGGTGACGGCCGATCATCTTGGCGTTCATGTGCGCCGCGACGTCCTCGATGGTGAACGGCTCCGGTCCGTCGGCGGCGAGGTCGGAGTGGAACAGAACCTGGTAGAGCACGTCGCCGAGCTCCTCGATCAGGTCGGCCCGGTCGCCGGCCTCGATCGCGTCGACCAGCTCGTGCGACTCCTCGATCAGGTAGCGCACGAGCGACTCGTGGGTCTGCTCGGCGTCCCAGGGGCAGCCGCCCGGGGCGCGGAGGACGTGGACGGTGCGGATGAGCTCGTCGAGCCGGGGATGCGCGGTCACCCGGCCATCCTCGCATCCGCGCGCGCGGGCGGAGGCCGGAAGGTTCAGGCGCGAGCGAGACGCCGGCGGGCGATCAGGAGGCAGCCGGCCGCGACGACCGGGACCGCCGCGAGCAGACCCGGGGCCGACGCGACTCCCACCGCAGCGACGCCCGTCACCAGCACGCCGGCGAGGTTCCACAGCAGTACCGCGGCGCCTGCCCCGTCCCCGATCGGCAGCGGGATCGGCCCGAGCAGCGAGGGCGGGAGCGGGCCGCGGGCCGCGTCCATCGCCCGGGCCGCCACCGCGACCACCGCCACGGCGACGGCGGGCCACGCGGGCCCGGCGGCGAGAGCGCAGGCCGCAACGACGATCCCCACGGCGAGCATCAACGGCAGGATCCCGTGCAGCAGCAGCAGCTCGAACGGCGCAGGCGCGAGCAGCGTCGGCTGGCCCGCGGTCGCTGCGGCGTGGCGCAGGCCGTCGCTCCAGACCCCGGCGCCGCAGTAGGCGAGGACGCCGGCCAGCGCGGCAGGGAGAGCGAGGAGCGAGGGCGGCGCGACGACCGCGACGGCGAGGGCCAGCCCCGCGGCGGCCAGCGCGGCCACTCCGGCGACGGAGCGGCCGGGCGTGCGCAGCGCGCCGATCACGTCGCGGAGCGGCACGGCGAGGGCGAACGGGGCGACGCGGACGGCGTCGACACGGCGGAAGCGGCCGGGCCGGGCGCGGTAGCCCTCGAGGGCGTCGGCGACCTCGCCGATCGCTCCCCTGCTCCGGGCCGACCGCCACTGCTGCGACTGCGCGACCACGACGCCGCCGCGGACCGTGTCGAGCAGGCGCGGGACGACGGAGAGCGCGAGTGCGGCCAGAGCGGTCAGCACGGCGGTGCCGGACAGGGCCGACGGGTCGGCCGTCGTCAGCGCGCGGCCGAGGAGGGCACCCGGACCGGCCGGGAACGCTGCTGCGGCGACCAGTACTCCCGTGAGCAGGACCGGTCCTCGCCCGGGGAGGCACTGCCCGGCGAGCCAGGCGACGGCGAGGAGGACTCCGAAGGCGGTTCCGGCACTGACGGCGACGAGCGATGCACCGCCCACTGCGAAGGCGCTGAGCAGGGCGGCCGCGGAGCTCGCGAGCACGGTGGCCGTCCCCGCGACCGCGACGGGCCGGCGCAGCACGAGACTGCGGGGCACATCGGTCGCGAGCAGCACGGCGGTGGTGTGCGGCGCGCCGACCGCAGGACCGCGCACGCGGCCGAGCAGCACGGCGGCGGGCAGGAGCAGCCCGGCGGTGAGGCCGATGACGGTCATCGGGTCGAGGGCGGCGAGGGCGGGATCGGGCTCCGCGGCGAGCAGGACGACGGCCCGAAGCGCAGGCAGGACGACGACCAGGAGGGTCATCGCCGCGAGGTAGCCGGCGTAGGCGCCACCGCGCTGCTCGGCCGCGGCGCGGGAGCGGTGCAGAGCGCGGACGGCGCGAACCCGCTCGTTCGGGCCGTCGACCAGGAGGCGCCTGACGCCGACGCGGCCTGCCCTCATCGGCTGCCCAGCTCGAGGACACGGGTGGCCAGCGCACTCGTCAGAAGTGGGCTGTGGGTCGCGATCAGCACCGCCCGCCCGCAGGCTGCCTCGCGGAGGACCTCGATGACGAGCGGCACGCGATCGACGTCGAGCCGCTGCTCCGGCTCGTCGAGCAGCAGCACCTCGCCGGGCCGGGCGAGCACGAGCGCGAGGGAGAGGAGCTGGGTCTGCCCGGAGGAGAGCTCGTGCGGGAAGCGGCGCGCGAGGGCACCGAGTCCGAGGTCGTGCAGACCGGCGAGGGCGGTCCTGCGAGAGTCGGCGAGAGTCGCTCCCCAGGAGAGGGCGACCATCGCGAGATGCTCCTCGAGGGTGAGGTCGCGCTCGAAGGGCGGCGTGCCGACGAGGGCGGCCACGCGGCGGCGGTGCTCGCGGTCGCGCTCCGCCACGGCGCGCCCGGCGACCTCGACGGTGCCGGCGGTCGGCGGAGTGAGCCCGGCGATCAAGCGCAGCAGTGTCGTCTTGCCGCTGCCGTTCGGACCGGTGACCGCCACGATCTCCCCGGGCTCGACCTCGAGCGAGAGCGGCGCGAGCAGCTCCGTCTCCCCCGCGCGCACGGCCGCGTCGCGCAGGCGGACCATCGGCGCGGGGCCCGGCTCGGATGCGGGACGGCGGCGGGGAGCGAGCAACGGCATGACCTCATCCTCTCAGCGGGTGCGCGAGCGACGGCGGTGGTGCGCGGTCTCGGCCGGTCGGGCGGGCGTCGTCGCGGGCCGCACATCCGCCGGTCATCGGCGCGTAACACGCGCCGACTACGGTGACCGCGGGGCGCGACCGCGGCCCGGAACAGGAACGCCACCGTGACCCTCACGCCTCCCGCCACCGGCACCGCCCTCGATCGCGGAGCGCCGCCGAGCGCCGAGCTGCACATCCACATCGAGGGCACGATCGAGCCCGAGCACATCGTCGAGATGGCGCGCCGCAACGGCATCGCGCTGCCGACCGAGGATCTCGACGCCCTGCGCGCGCGCTACGCCTTCGAGGACCTCGCGTCCTTCCTGGAGCTGCACTACTCGAACCTCACGGTCCTGAAGACGGAGCGCGACTTCTTCGAGCTGGCCACCGGGTACCTCGACCGCGCGAAGCTCGCCAACGTCCGCCGCGCGGAGATCTTCTTCGATCCGCAGACGCACCTGGGCAACGGGGTGCCGCTCGACGTCGTGATGGCCGGGCTCACCCGTGCGCTCGGGCGGAGCGAGGAGACGCACGGCATCTCGACCGACCTGATCATGTGCTTCCTGCGCGACCTCGGCGCCGACGCGGCGGACGAGATGCTGACCGCGATCCTCCCCTACCGCGAGCACATCATCGGGGTCGGGCTCGACTCGAACGAGGTCGGCTTCGGGCCGGAGCTCTTCATCGACGTCTATGCGCGGGCCGCGGCGGAGGGCCTGCACCTTGTGGCGCACGCGGGCGAGGAGGGCGGTCCGGAGACGGTCGCCGAGACCCTCGAGCTGCTGAAGGTGGAGCGGATCGACCACGGCATCCGCGCGATGGAGGACCCCGCCGTCGTGGCGATGCTCCGCGTGCAGGGCGTGCCGATCACGGTCTGCCCGCTCTCGAACGTGGCGCTGCGCGCCGTCGACACGATGAAGGACCACCCGCTGCCGGCGATGCTGGACGCGGGCCTGATCGTCACCGTCTCGAGCGACGACCCACCCTACTTCGGCGGTTACGTCGACGCGAACTACCGCGCTCTGGTCGAGGAGCTCGGGATGGACGACGCCCAGCTGGAGCGCCTCGCGCTCAACTCCTTCGACGCCGCCTTCATCTCCGACGAGGACCGCACCCGCTGGCAGGCCGAGGTCCGCGCCCACTTCGCGTCCTGACCCCTGCCGCGAGATGCCACTTGTGCACGCGACACGCCGTCAAAGGCGTGCACAAGTGGCATCTCGCGGGGAGGGCTAGCCCTCGGGGTGCGGGGCGAGGTCGGGGGTCGCGCGGTCGAGGTCGGCGGCCTCCTCCTCGGGGCGGGGGGCGATCGTCTCGTCCTCCTCGAGCTCGGGGATGCTCGGCTCGTCGGGGCCGGGGATGCGCGGCGGGACGGAGTGCTCGTCGGAGGCGGTCATGATCGTCCTTCGTTCGGGGTCGGTGTCGTCGGGGGTCGGTGTCGTCGGGGTCGGAGTCGTCGGGCGGCGTCCGGAACGGTGGCGCCGCCCGATCGAGAGGGTGCCGGTGGTCAGCTCGCGACGGCGGCGGGCTCGGGGAAGAGCGCGTCGAGCAGGTTCGCGACCCAGTCGATCAGCGCGCGGTCGCCGAGCGGGACGCCGTCGTGCACCGGCATCGGCACGACCACGGCGTTCGCCTGCTGCAGGTACTTCGCGGTCGGGTACATCCGGCGCAAGCGCACCTGGATCGAGTCGGCGAGGTGCGCGGGCGCGACGCGGACGTTCGAGCCCATCGCGACCACGTCGCTGAGGCCGGCGCGCTGGGCGCGCATCCGCAGCCGCGAGACCAGGACGAGGTTCTCCACCGCCTCGGGCAGCTCGCCGTAGCGGTCGGTCAGCTCCTCGACCACGAGGTCGACGCTGCCCTCCTTCGCGGTCGGCGAGGTCGCCGCGGACAGCTTCTGGTACGCCTCCAGGCGCAGGCGCTCGCTGTCGACGTACTCCTCCGGGATCCGCGCGTCGACCGGCAGCTCGAGCCGCAGCTCGGTCTGCCCCTCCGCCACCTCGCCGCGGAATCCGTCGACGGCCTCGCCGATCATCCGCAGGTAGAGGTCGAAGCCGACGCCCTGGATGTGGCCCGACTGCTCGCCGCCGAGCAGGTTGCCCGCGCCGCGGATCTCGAGGTCCTTCAGCGCGATCTGCATGCCGCCGCCGAGGTCGGAGTTCGCGGCGAGCGTCTGCAGGCGGTCGTGCGCGGTCTCCGACAGCGGCTTCATCTCGTCGTAGAGGAGGTAGGCGTAGGCGCGCTCGCGGCCACGGCCGACGCGACCGCGCAGCTGGTGCAGCTGCGAGAGGCCGTACTTGTCCGCGCGGTCGACGATCAGTGTGTTCGCGTTCGGGATGTCCAGGCCGGTCTCGACGATGGTCGTCGAGACGAGCACGTCGAACTTGCGCTCCCAGAAGTCGACGATGATCCGCTCGAGCTGCGACTCGCTGAGCTTGCCGTGCGCGACGGCGATGCGCGCCTCCGGCACCAGCTCGGCGAGCTGCGCGGCGACGCGGTTGATCGTCGAGACGCGGTTGTGCACGAAGAACACCTGGCCCTCGCGCAGCAGCTCGCGCCGGATCGCGGCCGAGACCTGCTTCTCCGAGTACGGGCCGACGAAGGTGAGGATCGGGTGGCGCTCCTCCGGCGGCGTCGCCAGCGTCGACATCTCGCGGATGCCGGTGACCGCCATCTCGAGCGTGCGCGGGATGGGCGTCGCACTCATCGAGAGGATGTCGACGTTCTTCTTCAGCGCCTTCAGCTTCTCCTTGTGCTCGACGCCGAAGCGCTGCTCCTCGTCGATCACGAGGAGGCCGAGGTCCTTGAAGACGATGTTGTCGCTGAGGAGGCGGTGGGTCGCGATGACCATGTCGACGGTGCCGTCGGCGAGGCCCTCGATCGTCTCCTTCGACTCCTTCGCGCTCTGGAAGCGGCTGAGGGCGCGCAGGTGCACAGGGAAGCCGGCGAAGCGCTCCTGGAAGGTCTCGAGGTGCTGGCGCACGAGCAGCGTGGTCGGCACGAGCATCGCGACCTGCTTGCCGTCCTGGATGGCCTTGAACGCGGCCCGCACGGCGACCTCGGTCTTGCCGAAGCCCACGTCACCGGAGAGCAGGCGGTCCATCGGGATCGGCCGCTCCATGTCTGCCTTGACCTCGTCGATCACGGTCAGCTGGTCGGGCGTCTCCGCGAACGGGAACGCCTCCTCCAGCTCGCGCTGCCACGGGGTGTCCGGCGGGAACGAGTGCCCGCGCGAGGCCATCCGCGCGGAGTAGAGCTTCACCAGCTCGACCGCGATGTCGCGGACCGCGCGGCGCGCCTTGCTCTTCGCCTGCGCCCAGTCGCTGCCGCCCATCTTGCTCAGCGCGGGGGCCTCGCCGCCGACGTAGCGGGAGAGGAGGTCGAGCTGGTCGGTCGGGACCAGCAGCTTGTCGCCCGGGAAGCCGCGCTTGCTGGGCGCGTACTCGAGGACGAGGTACTCGCGCCGGGTCTTCACGGCGTTGCGCCCGCCGCTGGAGACCTCGCGCTGCGAGAGCTCGACGAAGCGGCCGATGCCGTGGGTGGCGTGCACGACGAAGTCGCCGGGGCTGAGCTGCAGCGGATCGACGACGTTCTTCCGTCGCGAGGCGAGCTTCTTCACGGCGCGCGAGTCGTAGCCGACGGTGCGGCCGTAGAACTCCGTGTCGGTGAGCAGGGCGACCTTGGCGCCGTCGACCTCGAAGCCGTGGTCGACGTTGGCCTGCAGCACGTAGGTGAGGCCGGGCTCGAGCTCGGCGGGCAGATCGGGGACGATGCGGGCGGCGACCTCGTGCTCGGCGAGCACCTGGTCGGTGCGCTCGACGGTGCCGGTGCCGGGGGCGGTCAGCACCACGCTCCAGCCGTCCGCCAGGCGGGCGCGCACGTGCGCGAGCGCGCCCTCGACCGCGCCGCCGAAGCCGGGCACGGGCTCGCCGTCGACGCGGACGGCGAGGATCTCGTCGATCCCGAGGTCCTCCGGCAGCACCTCGGCCTCGCCGGCGGCGGGACCCTGGCGGAAGGTGCTCATCGTCCACCACGGGTGGTCGGGGGTCTCGGCGCCGGGGGCGCTGAACTTCACGGCGTCGCGGAGGGCGCCGAGCGAGATGAACTCGCCGGAGGCCAGGTCGATCGGGGCCTCGGCGCCGGCGGTCGCGGCGCTCCACGCGGCCTGGAGGAACTCGCGATTCGTCTCGGCGAGGCTGATCGCGCGGGTGGCGACCCGCTCCGGGGCGAGGACGGCCACGGCGGCGCCGGCCGGGAGGTAGTGCGAGATCGGGACGAGGCGCTCCAGCAGCGCGGGCGCGAGCGACTCCATGCCCTCCACCGGGATGCCCTCGGCGATCTTCGCGAGCATCGCGGAGAGGCTCGGGAACTCGTGCAGCATCTCGCGGGCGCGCTGGCGGACGGCCGGCACGAGCAGCAGCTCGCGGCTCGGCGGCAGCACGACGGAGTCGGCCTCCCCCGGCAGCGAGCGCTGGTCGGCGACGGAGAAGCCGCGGATGGAGTCGACCTCGTCGCCGAAGAAGTCGATGCGGCTCGGGTGCTCGGCCACGGCCGGGAAGACGTCGAGGATGCCGCCGCGGACCGCGAACTCGCCGCGCCGGGTGACCATGTCGACGCGGGAGTAGGCGAGGTCGACCAGCTCGGACGAGATCCGGCCGAGGTCGTAGCCGCGGCCGCCCTTGACCAGGCGGATCGGCGCGATGTCGGCGAGGTTGTCGGCGACCGGCTGCAGCGCGGCGCGCACCGAGGCGACGACGACGAGCGGCTTCTCGCCGGTCCAGGTCTTCATCCGGCGCAGAGCGTCGAGGCGGCGGCCGACGATCTCGGCGCTCGGGCTGAGGCGCTCGTGCGGCAGCGTCTCCCAGGCCGGGAACTCGACGACCTCGGCGTCCGGCAGCACGCAGCTGAGCGACGCGCGGATGTTCTCGGAGTCGCGGCCGGTCGCGGTGACGACGAGCGCGGCCTGCGGACGGTCGGCCTCGGCGCGGCGCTCCAGGAGGCCCGCCAGCAGGGGGACGCGGAGGCCGTCGGCCACGGAGAAATCGGCGTCGCGGATCGCGAACGCGAGAGCGTCGTCGAACGTGGAGGCGCGCGAGAGCGCCGAGATGATCCGGTTGAGAGGCACCGGAGGAGTTTACTGCCGACCTCCGACACCGGCCGAGGCCGGTGTCGGACGTCGGTCCGCGCCGGTCCCTGCCCGGCGCGGCGCGGTCGGCTCGGGCGCGGGGTGCGTTCCGCAGAGCGTCCTGCGTACGGCTCTTCGAAATCGCTTGGCACGCGATTTCGAATTTCGCCTTCGGCGGGGTCGGCTGGCTTGCCGGGTGCTCGTCGTGCTCGATCCGTCGGGAGTGGTTGTCCGGGAGGGGTTGAGGCGACCGTTTCTGACGGATCGACTCGGCGTTCGGGAGAGGGGCGGAATCGATCGGTCGTCGGTGGTCCAGCGAGGGGAGCTGGAGCAGCCGTTCGTGACGGGTCGGCGGGGTGGTCAGGCGGAGGGGAAGAGGGGGCGGGTGCGGTGGGCGGCGGTGTGGAAGGGGGACGCGGGGAGGGTGGTGACTGTCTCGGGGACGGCGCGGGCGGGCCACTCGACGGCGAGGCGGAGGGTGGGGAGGGGTGGGAGGGGCCAGAGCCAGAAGTCGCGGGACCAGGTGTCGCGATTCACGTCGGGGCGGCCGTCGCCCTCGAGGACGGGGCCGTCGACCAGCGCCTCGAAGACGTCGGCCGTGGAGGCCAACGGGGACTCGTCCTGCGTGGTCACGGTGCGGCCGTCGGGGAAGGACACGCCCCAGCGCAGGCCGTCGGGGGCGAAGCGCTCGTCGAGCCGGCCGCGGCCGTGTGCGCGCTCGAGGTACTCGAAGACGCGCTGGCGGGCGCGGCGGCCGGGGTCGGCGATCCGGACGCTCAGGCGCAGCAGCACGCCCTCGTCGTAGCAGCGGGCGAGATCGAGCGAGATCACCGTCGTCGCGGAGCGGCCGAGCTCGTGCTCCAGCAGCACCGTCCCGGGGATGCGGTGCCACGGCGGGCCGGTCCAGGCAGGCAGCTCGAACGGCGGCAGGAGGTCGTCCTCGTCGGAGGCACGCGGCTCGACCTCTCGGAAGAACGACTCGCTCACGGCTGCTCCTTCGCGTCGGTCGGCCCACGGTAGCGCGGGCGGATCCACCGCGCTGAGGATGATGGGTCTCGATACGCCCCTGCGGGGCTACTCGACCAGCATGATCCGCGACAGCATGCTGATCGAGCAGGGCGCGGAGCGCGCGTATCGAGATCCGCGGTGCTGAGGACGGTGGGTCTCGATACGCTCCTGCTGGGCTGCTCGACCGGCATGAGCCGCGCAGCGGCCCGTATCGGGATCCGCGCAGGGCGCGCTACGGGGTCGTGTGGACCTTCAGCTGGGCGGCCTGGAGGCCGGCGTCGGCGATCAGCTCGACGGCGTCGGCGGCGTCGGCGATCAGGATCGGCAGGTTCTCGCGCTCGGGGCCCGCGAAGTCCTTGAGGACGAAGTCGGCGGCGGGCTGGCGGCCGGGCGGGCGGCCGATGCCGACGCGCACGCGGAGGAAGTCGGCGCCGTCGGTCGCGGCGAGGATGTCGCGGATGCCGTTGTGGCCGCCGTGGCCGCCGCCGTTCTTGAGGCGCAGGGTGTCGAAGGGGATGTCGAGCTCGTCGTGCACGACGATCAGGCGCTCGGGCGCGAGGGAGTAGAAGTCGAGCAGCTGCGCGGTCGGGCCGCCGGAGAGGTTCATGAAGCTGTTCGGCTTGCCGAGGATCAGCTTCGGCCCGCCGGGGCGGAGGAAGCCCTCGGCGACCACGGCGTTCGCGCGGTTGTGCCGGCGGAACGAGCCGCCGATCCGGGTCGCGAGCTCGTCGAGCACCATCTGCCCCACGTTGTGCCGGTTGCGCGCGTACTGCGCGCCCGGGTTGCCCAGTCCGACGACCAGCCAGGTCTCGCCCATCTCGTTCCCTCTTCTCGATGCGCTCAGCAGCGACGTCTTCCGCGGGGCGCAGCCCCCGGACGCGGAACGGGCCCGCTCGCGATCGCGGCGGGCCCCTTCGTGCGGGTGGTGCTCCGACTACTCGGCGGGCTGGGTGGGCTCGGCCGGCGTGGTGGGCTCGCCCTCCTCGCCCAGGTCCTGCTCGACCTCCTCGGTGACGTTCACGATGAGCGCCTCGGGGTCGGTGAGCAGCGTCGCGCCCTCGGGGAGGGTGACGTCGGCGGCGGTGATCTGCGTGCCGGCCTCGAGTCCCTCGACCGAGACGACGACGTTCTGCGGGATCTTCGTGGCGTCGACCTCGAGCGAGAGCGTGTTCGCCTCGGTGGAGACGAGCGTGCCGGGAGCGGCCTCGCCCTCGACGTGCACGGGGATGTCGACCGAGACCTTCTCGCCGAGACGGATGACCGCGAGGTCGATGTGCTCGATGATCTGGCGGACCGGGTCGCGCTGGATGTCCTTGACCAGCGACGTCTGGGCGACGCCCTCGATGTCGAGCTCGAGGATCGCGTTCGCCTTGCGGGTCAGCAGGAGGATCTGGTGGCCGGGCAGCGTGACGTGCACGGGCTCGGTGCCGTGGCCGTAGAGGACCGCGGGGATCTTGTTCTGGGCGCGGATCTTGCGGGCCGCTCCCTTGCCGAACGAGGTGCGGACCTCGGCGACGACCTTGTTGGTGAGTTCTGCCATGGTGTTCTCCTGGACGGCGCCGTGCGCCGCCTGCTCGGGTCCCGGCCTGGGGCCGCGGACGGGGTTTCGACTCGAACGCGTGTCTGCGTGAGGAAAGGTCCGCGGCGCTCCTTCCGGAGCTCCACCTGGTTCCACCGCGTCGATCACGGATGCACGGGGCATCCCTCGCCGAAGTTCAGCTGCCCACCCTACCGGCCGCGCGGCCGAGCCGCCACCCGCGGGCGCCCCTACCGCGCCCCCAGCCGGGCTGGCTAGCGTGCGGGCATGACTTCTGACGACTTCGGCTCCTACGTCGAGAAGAACGGCTTCCACCGCGACACCAACTACATCCCGACCCGCATCACCGCGGACGGCCGCGACGGCTACCCGGTCGAGGCGGGCCGCTACCGGCTCGTCGTCTCGCGCGCCTGCCCGTGGGCGAACCGCGCCGTGATCGTCCGCCGCCTGCTCGGCCTCGAGGACGCGCTGTCGATGGGCATCTGTGGACCGACGCACGACAAGCGCAGCTGGACCTTCGATCTCGACCCGGGCGGCGTCGACCCGGTGCTCGGCATCCCGCGCCTGCAGGACGCGTTCCTCGCCCGCTTCCCCGACTACCCGCGCGGTATCACGGTGCCAGCGATCGTCGACATCCCCACCGGCCAGGTCGTCACCAACGACTACCCGGTGATGACGCTGGACTTCTCGCGGGAGTGGACGGAGTTCCACCGCGAGGGCGCGCCCGATCTGTACCCGGAGGAGCACCGCGACGAGATCGACGAGGTCGCGGAGCTGGTCTTCCAGGACGTCAACAACGGCGTCTACAAGTGCGGCTTCGCGGGCTCGCAGAAGTCGTACGAGCGGGCGTACGACGCACTCTGGGCGCGACTCGACTGGCTGGAGGAGCGGCTCAGCACGCAGCGCTACCTCGTCGGCGACACGATCACCGAGGCCGATGTCCGTCTCTTCACGACGCTCGCCCGCTTCGACGCCGTCTACTACAGCCACTTCAAGGCCAACCGGAACCTGCTCTCGGCGATGCCGGCCCTCTGGGGCTACGCCCGCGACCTGTTCGCGACCCCGGGGTTCGGCGACACGATCGACTTCACGCACATCAAGTCGCACTACTACGAGGTGCAGCACGACATCAACCCGACCGGCGTCGTGCCGAAGGGCCCGGACCTGTCCGGCTGGCTCGTCCCCTCGCACCGCGAGGAGCTCGGCGGCCGCCCGTTCGGCGACGGCACCCCGCCCGGCCCGCCGATCCCCGCCGAGGTCGTCCCCGAGGGCCACGGCGCCTGAGGTCTGAACGGCCGTGCG
Organism: Rathayibacter sp. PhB186; assembly: GCF_003751825.1. Taxonomy (NCBI): domain Bacteria; kingdom Bacillati; phylum Actinomycetota; class Actinomycetes; order Micrococcales; family Microbacteriaceae; genus Rathayibacter; species Rathayibacter sp. PhB186. The sequence continues at coordinate 72,221 of NZ_RJKO01000013.1, forward strand.
TCGGAGGGAGGACCTCCGTGCACGGCCGCTCCCGGCTGCGCGCCCGACCCCGGCGCTAGCCTGAATCCGTCAACCCTGAACGTGTACGTCGAGGAGAACCGTGTCTGACCAGCCCACCGCCACAGCCAACATCGGAGTCGTCGGTCTGGCGGTGATGGGCTCGAACCTGGCCCGCAACCTCGCCAGCCGCGAGGGCAACACCGTCGCCGTCTACAACCGCTCGTACGGGCGCACCGAGACGCTGATCACCGAGCACCCCGAGGCCGGCTTCGTCGCCTCGGAGACCATCGAGGCCTTCGCCGCCTCGCTGAAGACCCCGCGCACCGCGATCATCATGGTCCAGGCCGGCCGCGGCACCGACGCCGTGATCGAGCAGCTGACCGCCGCGTTCGAGCCCGGCGACATCATCGTCGACGGCGGCAACGCGCTGTTCACCGACACCATCCGCCGCGAGAAGGCCGTCCGCGAGACCGGCATCCACTTCGTCGGCACCGGCATCTCCGGCGGCGAGGAGGGCGCGCTCAAGGGCCCGTCGATCATGCCCGGCGGCTCGGTCGAGTCGTACAAGACGCTCGGCCCGATCCTCGCCTCGATCGCCGCGGTCGCCGAGGGCGAGCCCTGCGTCACCCACATCGGCACCGACGGCGCCGGCCACTTCGTCAAGATGATCCACAACGGCATCGAGTACGCCGACATGCAGCTCATCGCCGAGGCGTACGACCTGCTCCGCACCGTCGGCGGCCACGAGCCCGCCGCCATCGCCGACGTGTTCGACGCCTGGAACAAGGGCGACCTCGAGTCGTACCTCATCGAGATCACCGCGGAGGTGCTCCGCCAGGTCGACGCCGACACCGGCAAGCCGTTCCTCGACATCGTGCTCGATCAGGCCGGCTCCAAGGGCACCGGAGTCTGGACCGTGCAGAACGCGCTCGACCTGGGCGTGCCCGTCGGCGGCATCGCCGAGGCCGTCTTCGCCCGCGCCGTCTCCTCCAAGCCCGCGCAGCGCGCCGCCGTGCAGAAGCGCGTCACCTCGCGCCCCACGCCCGTCGCCCTCTACGACGGCTTCGAGGACGACGTCCGCGCCGCCCTCTACGCCTCCAAGGTCGTCGCCTACTCGCAGGGCTTCGACGCGATCATCGCCGGCGCCGAGAAGTACGGCTGGGAGATCGACAAGGGCGCCGTCGCGAAGATCTGGCGCGCGGGCTGCATCATCCGCGCCCAGTTCCTCAACCGCATCGTCGACGCCTACGCCGAGAACGCGGAGATCACGACGCTGCTCGAGGACCCGTACTTCGCCGAGGCCGTCGCCAACGGCGAGGCCGCCTGGCGCCGCATCGTCTCCACCGCCGCGCTCTCGGGCGTGCCGATCCCCGGCTTCGGCGCCGCGCTGTCGTACTACGACTCGCTCGCCTCCGAGCGCCTGCCCGCCGCCCTCGTGCAGGGCCAGCGCGACTTCTTCGGCGCGCACACCTACCAGCGCGTCGACAAGGAGGGCACCTTCCACACGCTGTGGTCGGGCGACCGCTCCGAGGTCGAGCAGGACCCGTCCACGCACTGACCCGCGGACGCACCCACGGGTGCACACGCAGAAGGCGCCCCCGCCCGTCGGATCCTCGGATCCCGCGGGCGGGGGCGCCTTCGTCGTGCGGAGCGACGGGTCGCCGGGTCAGCGCAGCCAGACCGTCGTCGCCGGCGGCAGCAGGCGCCCCTCGAGCGGCGCGCTCGCGAGCAGCACCTCGCCCTCGGGGGGCTCGACCGGCTCCTCGCCGAGGTTGGTCACCGAGTGCCAGCCGTTCGGGCGCGCGAAGTGCAGCACGCCGGGCTGCGCGTCCCGCCACTCCAGGCTCTCGTCGGTCTGCAGCTCGTGCCGGAGCGCGAGGGCGCTGCGGTAGAGCGCGAGCGTCGAGTCCTCGGCGAGCTCCTCCGCTTCGACGGAGGAGTCGGCGAAGCAGGCGGGCTGGGGCAGGTGCGCGCCACCGGGGCCGAAGCCGAAGGAGTCGCCGGTCGCCTCCCAGGGCAGCGGGACTCGGCAGCCGTCGCGGCCGACGTCGGTGCCGCCGCTGCGGAAGAACGTCGGGTCCTGGCGGTCGGCGTCCGGGATGCCGGCCACCTCGTGCAGGCCGAGCTCCTCGCCCTGGTACAGGTAGGCCGAGCCGGGCAGGGCCAGCAGCAGGAGGGTCGCGGCGCGGGCCCGGCGGAGGCCCAGGGCGCGGTCGAGCACCGGCTCCGCTCCCCCGCTGAGCAGCCACTGCTTCGCGGGGGCGGTCTCGGCCGCGCCCTTCTGCGGGAGCCCGTAGCGGGTCGCGTGCCGGACGACGTCGTGGTTGGAGAGCACCCAGGTCGTCGACGAACCCGACTCCGCGGCCAGTTCGAGGTTGAAGGTGATCAGCCGGCGGAACTCCTCCGCGTCGAGGTCGGCCTCGAGCAGGTCGAAGTTGAAGGCCTGGCCGAGCCCCTCGGGGCTCGCGTAGCGGGCGCGGCGGGAGGCGTCGACCCAGGCCTCCGCGACGGCGGTGCGCGGCGGATCGTAGGAGTCGAAGAGGGCGCGCCACTCGGCGTAGACCTCGTGCACCTCGTCGCGGTCCCAGAACGGGTGGCTGCCGTCGATCCGCTGGCCGTCGATCTCCGCCGCGGCGGGGAGCGGCTCGGTGAGGTCCTTGACCAGCGAGTGCGCCACGTCGATCCGGAAGCCGTCGACGCCGCGGTCGGACCAGAAGCGGAGGGTCTCGAGGAAGTCGTCGCGGATCTCGCGGTTCGCCCAGTTCCAGTCGGGCTGCTCCTTCGCGAAGAGGTGCAGGTACCACTGGCCGTCGCCGACCGGCTCCCAGGCGGGGCCGCCGAAGACGGACTCCCAGTCGCTCGGCGGCAGGGCGCCGTCCTCGCCGCGGCCGTCGCGGAAGACGTAGCGTTCCCGGGCGGGCGAGCCCTTCGGGGCGGCGAGCGCCTCCTGGAACCACGGGTGCAGGTCGGAGGAGTGGTTGGGCACGATGTCGACGATGACGCGGATGCCGCTCTCGTGCAGGCGGGCCGTCATCTCGTCGAACTCGGCGAGCGTGCCGATCCGCGGGTCGACGTCCCGGTAGTCGGCCACGTCGTAGCCGCCGTCGGCCAGCGCGGACGGGTAGAACGGGCTGAGCCAGACCGCGTCGATCCCGAGCTCCCGCAGGTACGGGATCCGCTCGAGGATGCCGGCGAGGTCGCCGATCCCGTCACCGTTCGCGTCCGCGAAGCTCCGCGGGTATATCTGGTAGACGGCCGCCTGCCGCCACCACTGGGCGTCCTCGGTCGTGCCGCTCCTGCTGAGTACCGTGTCCGTCACGGGTGTCCTTCCGTTCGTCGTGGTCTGTGGTCTGGTCTGGTGGTTCGTCGTCGGCCGCGGCCGAGCGCTCGGTGACGGCGGGTCTCGATACGCCCCTGCGGCGCTACTCGACCAGCATGTTCGGGGCCGGCTCGTGCGCAGCACGGCACCCTCGCCTCCCGGAGTCGAGCCCGCGGGTCTCGGGGTGGTCGGCTGCAAGGCGGAGGAGGGAGGCGTAGCGGAGCTACGGCGACCGACGACAACGCCGCAGACGGCCGCCCCGAGGCCCGCGAGCCCTACTTGATCGCGCCTTGAGTGACTCCGGACATGACCCAGCGCTGGGTGAACAGGTAGACGATGATCGCCGGGGCCATCGCCATCAGATAGGAGGCGAAAGCGACGTTGTAGTCGTTGCTGAACTGGGTCTGGAAGATCTTCTGCAGCACCGGGAGCGTCTGCAGCGACGGGTCCGAGGTGATCAGCGACGGCATCATGAAGTCGTTCCAGGAGGCGAGGAAGGCGAAGATGCCGACCGTCGCGCTCATCGGGGCGAGCAGCGGGAAGACGAGCCGCCAGAAGACCTGGTTGGTGGTCGCGCCGTCGAGCCGGGCGCTCTCCTCGAGCTCCTCGGGCAGCGAGCGGAGGAACGCGGTGAAGAGCATCACGCTGAAGCTCAGCTGGAACATCACGTGCAGGATCGCGACGCCGAGCGGGTTGTCGAGCCCGACGAGTCCGGTGAGCGAGACCTGCGACAGCGCGAGCACCGGGAACGGCAGGAACATCGCCGCGAGCAGGTAGAAGAACGACCAGCGGTAGAAGCGCTTGCTCCAGTTGCGCGAGATCGCGAACGCGGCGAGGGCTGAGAGGACGATGGTGCCGCCGACCGTGATCGCCGAGACGAAGACCGAGACGGCGAAGCCGCGGGGGAAGTCGGTGAGGTTCCAGGCCTGGACGAAGCCGTCGACCGAGAACGGCAGCGGGATCGAGAAGGCGTTGCCGTCCACCGCCTGGGCGCCGGTCTTGAAGGCCATCGTCAGCGTCACCCACAGCGGGCCGATCACCGAGAGGGCGCAGACCACGAGGACGAGGGTGAGCAGGAGGCTCGAGCGCCGCCGCTTCCCCCCGCGACGGGCGTCGGCGTCGACGGCGGCGCGGGTGCCGGGGAGGGACGGGGCGAGGGGGACCTGGCTGGTCATCAGAAGGCCGCCTTTCCGCGCGAGACGCGCAGCTGTACGAGCGCGATCACGAGCGCGATGAGGAAGAAGATCGTGGCGTTGGCCATCTGGTAGGCGTAGTCGCCGCTGGTGAAGCCGGAGAAGATCGTCATCGCGACGCTGCGGGTCGAGGTCCCGGGGCCGCCGTCCGTCAGGCCGACGATGATGTCGTAGGAGTTGAGGAAGTTCTTGAAGCCGATCACGAGGTTGATCAGGACGTAGCCCGCGACGAGCGGCAGCGTGATCGAGCGCAGCTGCCCCCAGCTGGAGGCGCCGTCGAGCGACGCGGCCTCGTAGACGTCGCCGGGGATCGAGAGCACGCCGGCGATGTAGATCAGCAGCGCGGAAGGCACGGCCTGCCAGGCCGTCACGATCACGATCGCGAGCCAGGCCAGATTCGGATCCGCCAAGATGCTGCTGGCCAGCGGCGTCGCTCCGACCGACTGCGCGAAGGCGGGCAGCGAGTTGGAGAAGAGGAAGTTGAAGACGAACGCGATGATGATGCCCGAGACGACCATCGGCAGCACGAACACGGCCCGCAGCGCGACCTTGCCGCGGATCTGCGAGGTGAGCGCGATCGCCAGGAGGAACGCGATCACGTTCACCGCGAGCACCGTGACCAGCGCGAGCCCCACGGTGAAGCCGTAGGAGGCGAGGATCGCCGGGTCGGAGAACAGCGCGACGTAGTTCGTCAGCCCGATGAAGCTCCACTCGCCGAAGCCGATCGAGTCGGTGAAGCTGAAGAAGATCCCCATCAGGGCGGGCAGGGTGATCGCGAGCGTGAAGAGCACGAGCGCGGGGAGCAGGTAGAGCAGGAAGGTGCGGTCGGTGCGCGGCTTCCGGCGCGGGGCGACGGCCGCGCGGGGAGTCGCAATGGTGCGCTCCTCCGGGCGGGCGGGGGCGGAGAGGGCCATGGTGTCTCGTCTCTGAGAGGTGGTCGGGGAGGTCTAGGAGCGGAACGCGATGCGCGCCCAGTCGGCGTCGATCGTGCGGAGCGTCGCGGCGGGGTCGGAGCCGAGGGCGACGCCCTGGACGTAGTTCTGCAGCGGGATGTTCTGCGGCACGAGCTGCGAGGCGCCGAGGCTGAACGCCGCCCGGTCGTAGAACTCCTGCAGCTCGACGAGGGTGGGCTGGGTGACGGCGGGGGCGTCGGTGGTGACGCCGAAGGCGTTGTTGTCGGCGTTGTAGGCGTCGATGATCTCCGGCTGCATCAGGAAGGAGAGGAACTCGCGCGCCGCCGCCTTCTTGGTCGAGGCCTCCGGGATCCAGAGCGCGAGGTCGACGTTCACCCGCACGCGGCGCTCGTCCGGATCGTCCGTCATCGGCAGCGGGAAGGCGCCGATCGAGAGGTCCGGGGCGGTCTTCGCGATCTCGCTCAGCGCCCACGGGCCCTGGAAGTACATCGCCGCCTCGCCGTTCGAGAAGGCCAGGTTGCCGTCGCCGTAGGCACGGCTGGCCGCGTTCGGCTGCGCGTAGCCGGCGAGCTGCACCATCTGGTCGACGGGAGCGGCGAAGTCCTTCTCGAACGAGACCGGCGAGGAGGGGCCGACGTCGGCGCCCTGCTCCTTCAGCTGCGAGAAGAAGGCCTCGAGGTCGACGGTCCCGCCGACGGAGTAGTCGAACAGCCCCTGCGCGACCGTCCACGGGTCCTTGTAGGTGCCGTAGATCGGGGTGATGCCCGCCGCGGTCAGCGCGTCGCAGACCGCGAGGAACTCGGTCCAGGTGGTCGGCACCTCGAGGTTCTGCGCGGCGAAGATCTCGCGGTTGTAGAGCACCGCCGACATCATCAGCGAGTAGGGCAGCACGCTGGTGCGGCCCGGGTAGGACGCGGTCTGCTCGATCAGCGGCTGCAGGTCGGGGTTGATCCGCTTCGCCTCGGCCATGTCGGACAGGTCGCTCAGGGCGCCCCGCTCGACGAACCGCGCGACCTCGAAGTTGTAGTTCAGGCAGCCGAGGTCCGGCGGATTGGTGCGCACGAAGCCCGCCGAGAGGTTCGAGGAGAAGTCGTGCACGACCCGCACCCGCGACTGCGCGGCGTGGAAGCGGTCGATGACCTCGTCGAAGTAGCCGATCACCTCGGGCTTGGACTGGAAGAAGGTGATCTCGGTGACCCCGCCCGAACCGGAGGGGGAGGCGCAGGCGGCGAGGCCGAGCGCGGCGGCGCCGGCACCCGCCGCGGTGAGCAGGGTGCGCCGGCTGAGGGCGGTGGTGGTGAGGGGCACGTCGTCGTCTCCCGGGTTGCGGATAAGTTGCTTCGGTGACTAAATCTAGGTAATAAATCTAGTACGCGATGTACTGTTGCAGCCGATCCGGCCGACGTCAAGGGGAAGGGGGACGCGATGTCCGAGAGCAGGCTCTCCCTGAGCACCGGCTCGTTCCAGCGCCGGCGCAGCGCGCTCGACGTGCTCGAGCGCGCCTGGACCGGCGAGGCGGTGACCGCCTCCGCTCTGATCGAGCGCACCGGCCTCACCCGCTCCACCGTGATCGCCGTCTGCGACGACCTGATCGAGCTCGGCTGGCTGGAGGAGCTGGAGAACCAGCGCGCGGCCGGCGACTACGTCAAGGGGCGGCCTGCGCGCCGGTACGCACTCCGCCGCCGCGCGGGCGTCATCGTGGGCGTCGACGCCGGACAGCACAGCGTCGGCGTCTTCGTCGCCGACCTGCTCGGCGAGACCCTCGTGCGGCACGTCGAGCCCGTCGATCACGAGCGGGTCGAGGACCTCCCGCACGAGCGCCGCGTCGCCGACATCGACCGGGTCCTCGACCGCGCCCTCCTCCTCGCCGGCGTGACCGACGACGAGGTCCTCGCGCTGACCCTCGGCGTCCCGGCCCCCGTCGACGCGCTCGGCCACTCCCCCGCGGGCGACAACGGCTTCTGGGGCGCGATGAACCCCGGGCTCGTGGACCACTACTCCGGCCGCGGCTGGTCGCCGGTGGTCGACAACGACGCGAACCTCGCCGCGCTGGCCGAGGGCTGGCGCGGCGCGGCGATCGGCTGCGACGACTACCTGGCGCTGCTCTCCGGCGAGCGGCTCGGCGGCGGGATCGTGCTCGGCGGCTCGCTGCTGCGCGGCGCCCGGGGGCTCACCGGCGAGATGCGCTATCTCGACCTGGTCGAGGGCGTCGGCTCGGCGGAGGGCATCGCGGCCCTCGCGCGGACCTGGGCCCGCGAGGCGCTGGCCGTGGCAGGCCGGCCGGCGTCGCTCCTCGACGGAGTGGCGCATCCCGGGGCCGCCGAGGTGCTCGCCGCGGCCGACGCGGGCGATCCGCTGGCCGCTGCCGTCGTCGCGCGGCTGATCGACCGCCTCACCGCCATCACCGCGACCGTCGCCAACCTGCTCGACGTCTCGCTGATCGTCGTCGGTGGGGCGCTGGCCGCCTCGGCCGGCCCGCTGCTCGCGGCGGTCTCCGAGCGCCTGGTGGGCGAGGTGCACGCTCCGGCGCCGCAGATCCTGCCGTCGACGCTCGGCGATCAGGCGGTGGCGCTCGGCGCGGTCCGCTCGGGACTCGGGCGGGTGCGGGCGGATCCGCTCGCGCTGCAGCTGCCGAGCCGGCCGGTCGAGACCGCCGCGCTCGCCTAGGGGCCGCTAGCGCCGGAAGGCGCGGACGATGAGCAGCAGCGCGAGCAGGACGGCGACCGCGGCGGCCGTCGCCGAGGGCAGCGCGAGCAGGAGGACGAGCGCGCCCGCCGCGGAGACGATCGCGGGCCAGCGCGCGCCGGCGACTCCGCGATCCAGCCGGCGCAGGATCAGCGCGATCAGCGAGGCCGCGACCGCGAACGCGAGCAGGGCGTCGGCGTCGAGGACGACCACCGCGAGCACCGACACCAGGCAGACGGCGAGCTGACCGGCCGCGGGCACGCCCGTGCGGCGGTTGCGGTGGGCGAACGGCCCGGGGATCTCGCCCGTGTCCGCGAGCCGGACGAGCGCCGAGGCGTCGCGCCGGGTCAGGGCGACGAGCGCGAGGAGGGCGGCGAGCACGGCGGCGATGCCGACCAGGGCGGCGGCGGGGGTCCCGGCGGCGACCGCGGAGAGCGAGGCCGGGACATCGGCGAGCTCCTGCGGACCGACGAGCATCAGCAGCCCGACGCCGATCACGGCCGCCACGAGGGTCGTGACGCCGATCCCGAGCAGCGAGCGGCCGAGCGTCGGCGTCTCGCCGGGCGAGGCGGGAGCGAAGAGGACGAGCAGCAGGGCGGCCGCCGTTCCGGCTCCCTCCGCACCGCCGATCACCGTCTCCGACGGGGTCGCGACCGGGTCCGCGAGGGCGACGATCACGGCGGACGCCAGCAGGAGGAGCAGCACGAGCCCCAGGAGCAGGCGCGCGAGTCCGGGCGGGACGGCACCGCCGCGGAGCACGAAGAGGGTGGTGCCGACGATCAGGAGCACGGCGACCGGGCGCGCGCTCGCGCCGACGATCGAGTCGGCGGCGGTCAGTGCGAGGGCGGACGCCGCAAGGGCGCGGCCGGCGAGCCCGAGCCACTCCCCCGTCGGTCCGTCGTGCACCTCGCGGCCGGAGTCGGCGACTGCACCGACGACGGCCATCGCCGCCGCGAGCCCGAGACCGAGCAGCAGCCACCAGCCGGCCTCGTGCGCGGCGGGCGACCAGACCAGGAAGAGCGCGGCCACGGCGATCGACACCCGCGACAGCTCGGAGGCGCGCAGCAGACCCCCCGTCCGGGTCTGATCACCATGCATGCGCATTCACTCATGCTAGGGCGTCGGACGCTCCCCCGAGCGAGCCGAAGGCCGCCGACCGCGCACGCCCCTGCTGATCGAGCAGCCCGCGCAGCGGGCGTGTCGAGATCCACCACCGTCAGACGCGGGTCAGCAGACCACCCCGCGGGCGACGGCGGGTCTCGATACGCCGCTCCGCGGCTACTCGACCAGCATGTGGCGCGCGGAGCGCGGACGTCTCCGGTCGCGGCCTACGCGTCGCCGTCGAACATGGAGGTGACGGAGCCGTCGTCGAAGACCTCGTGGATCGCGCGGGCGAGCAGCGGGGCGATCGGCAGGATCGTCAGGCGGTCCCACTTCTTCTCCTCGGGCAGCGGCAGGGTGTCGGTGACGACGACCGAGTCGATGAACTCGGAGCTGAGCAGCTCGCGGGCCGGGTCGGAGAAGACGGCGTGGGTCGCGGCGACGACGACGCCGATGGCGCCGGCGGCCTTGAGCGCCTCGGCGGCCTTGGCGATGGTGCGGCCGGTGTCGATCAGGTCGTCGACGAGGAGGCAGACGCGGCCGCTGACCTCTCCGACGATCTCGTGCACCGAGACCTGGTTCGCGACCTTGGGGTCGCGGCGCTTGTGGATGATCGCGAGCGGCACGCCGAGCTTGTCGCTCCAGATGTCGGCGACGCGGACGCGGCCCATGTCCGGCGAGACGACGGTGAGGGTCGAGGGGTCGAGCTTCTCGCGGAAGTGCTCGAGCAGCACCGGCATCGCGAAGAGGTGGTCGACGGGGCCGTCGAAGAAGCCCTGGATCTGCGCGGCGTGCAGGTCGACCGACATGATGCGGTCGGCGCCGGCGGCCTTGAACAGGTCGGCGACCAGGCGGGCCGAGATCGGCTCGCGGCCGCGGCCCTTCTTGTCCTGACGCGCGTAGGGGTAGAACGGCGCGACCACGGTGATCCGCTTGGCCGAGGCGCGCTTGAGCGCGTCGACCATGATCAGCTGCTCCATGAGCCACTCGTTGATCGGCGAGGTGTGCGACTGCAGGACGAAGACGTCCCCGCCGCGGACCGACTCGCCGTAGCGGACGTAGAGCTCGCCGTTCGCGAAGGTGCGCCCCTCGGTGGTGACCAGCTCGGTGCCCAGCTCGTCGGCGACCGCTTCCGCCAGTGCCGGATGCGCCCTCCCCGAGACCAGGACCAGGCTCTTCTTGTTGCTGGCGGTGATGCCCGTCACTGTGCTCCGCTTCCTCCGGTCGCGCGGTCGGTGCCCTCGGGCTCCGACGCCTGGGCGGCCTCGGCGGCGGTGGCCGACGCGGTTCCCGGACGATGGGTCTGCACCCATCCGGCCATGTTGCGCTGCGGAGCGACGGTGATGCCGAGGGCTCCGGCGGGGATGTCCTTGCGGATGACCGTGCCGGCGCCCGTGTACGCTCCGTCACCGATTCTAACGGGGGCGACGAAGACGTTGTGCGACCCGGCGCGCACGTGCGACCCCACGACGGAGGACGCCTTGTTCACCCCGTCGTAGTTGGCGAAGATCGAGCCGGCGCCGATGTTCGACTCCTCGCCGATCGTCGCGTCGCCGACGTAGGAGAGGTGCGGCACCTTCGAGCCGGCGCCGATCGTCGCGTTCTTGGTCTCGACGTAGGTGCCGATCTTGCCGCGCTCGCCGAGCACGGTGCCGGGGCGCAGGAACGAGAACGGGCCGACCTGCGCCTGCGCGCCGATCACCGCGAGTGTCGCGTCCGAGCGCTTGATCACCGCGTCCTCGCCGACCTCGCAGGAGTCGAGCGTCGTGTCCGGCCCGATGATCGCTCCGGAGGCGATGACCGTCGGCCCCTTGATCTGCGTGCCGGGGAGGATCTCGACGTCGGGTGAGAGGACCGCGTCGACGTCGATCCAGGTGGTGGCCGGGTCCTGGATCGTGACGCCCTCGAGCTGCCAGCGGCGGACGATGCGGGCGTTCAGCTCGAGCGCGGCGTCGGCGAGCTGGGCGCGGTCGTTGATGCCGGCGACGAGCCAGCGGTCCTGCACGGGGACGGCCTCGATGGCGCGGCCGGCGGCCTTCAGCGCGGCGGCGGCGTCGGTGAGGTACTTCTCCTGCTGCGCGTTGTCGGTGCCGATGGCGCCGATCACCGCGCGCAGGGCGGCGGCCTCGAAGGCGTAGACGCCGGCATTGGTCTCGGTGAGCGCGAGCTCGGCGTCGCTCGCGTCCTTCTGCTCCACGATCGAGGCGAAGCCGCCGTCGACGCCGCGCACGATCCGGCCGAAGCCGGTCGGGTCCTCGAGCACGCAGGAGAGCATGGTCAGGGCGTTCGCCGCCGCGAGGTGCTCGTCGACCAGGCGGCGCAGCGTTGGGGCGTCCAGCAGCGGGACGTCGGCGCTGAGCACCACGACGGTCCCGTCGAAGTCGTCCGGCAGTGCGGCGAGGCCGAGCTCCACGGCACGGCCGGTGCCGGGCACCTCGTCCTGATCGACGACGAGGGCCGCGGGCGTGTGGTCCAGGACCGCGGCGGCGACCCGCTCGCGCTCGTGCCGGACGACGGTGACGACGTGGCCGGCGTCGAGCGAGGCGGCCGTGTCGAGGACGTGCGCCAGCAGCGGGCGCCCGGCGAGGCGGTGCAGGACCTTGGGGGTGCGGGACTTCATCCGGGTGCCCTGACCAGCGGCCAGGATCACCACCGCGAGCGTGCTGTCGACCATGGTGCGCGTGCTCCTCCGTCCGGCACCGGTGCTCGGTGCTCGAGCTCCGCCACCAGGATTCGAACCTGGACCGGACAGCTCCAAAGGCTGCCGTGCTGCCGTTACACCATGGCGGACCGCGCTCTCGCGCGCCGTCCATCCTGCCATCCGCCCGCACCCGCCGTCGCCGTGGCGTCCCCGTCGAGCGGCTCCCGGCGACTCCCGGGGCGCGCACCCGCCAGAATGGACGGGTGAGCGCGAATGACGAGGTGGACGGCATCGTCGACGCCTGGGTGCGCGAGCGGCCCGACCTCGACTTCACTCCCCTGCAGGTCTTCTCCCGGATGCGCCGGCTCGCCAAGCAGCTGGAGCGGGCGCGCGGCAGCGCGTTCGGCCGCTCGGAGCTCGAGACCTGGGAGTTCGACGTCCTCTCCGCCCTCCGCCGCGCAGGGGCGCCCTACCGGATGAGCCCGAAGCAGCTGCTCCAGGCGACGATGGTCACCAGCGGCACGATGACCAACCGGATCGACCGGCTGGTCGAGCGCGACCTCGTCGAGCGCCTCGACGATCCGAACGACGGCCGCGGCGTGCTGGTGCAGATGACGCCGTCGGGCCTGTCCCGGGTGGACGCGGCGATCACCCGGCTCGTCGACGCCGAGCAGGAGCTGCTCGGAGCCCTCACGCACGCGCAGCAGGAGCGGCTGGCGCAGCTGCTCCGCAAGCTCTCGCTCGACTTCGGCTGACTCCGCTGCAGAACATCAGCTGAGACGGGGGTCCCTCCCCCCACAGCGGAGGCACCCCCTTCTCAGCTGATGTTCTGCGCCGCGCTCAGCCCTCGAGCAGCTCCGACAGCTCCAGCCAGCGCAGCTCGAGCCCGGCCGCCTCGTCCTGGTGCTCGCGCAGCTTCGCGTTCAGGCCCAGGATGCCGTCGTAGTCGTCCGGGTCGTGGGTGGCCATCTTCTCGTGCACCGCGGCGGAGAGCTGCGTGAGCTTGTGCAGGCGCCGGTCGATCGCCGACACCTCCTTCTCGGCGGTGCGCCGCTCGGCGCCGCCGAGACCGGACGGAGCCGGAGCGGATGCGCCCGTCGAGCCGCCCGCGGGCGCGCCCTTCTCCAGCGCGCGGCGCAGGTCGAGGTACTGCTCCACACCACCGGGCAGGTGGCGGAACGCGCCGTCCATCACGGCGTACTGCTGGTCGGTGACCCGCTCGAGCAGGTAGCGGTCGTGCGAGACGACGAGGAGCGTGCCCGGCCAGGAGTCGAGCAGGTCCTCGATCGCGGCGAGCATGTCGGTGTCGAGGTCGTTGGTGGGCTCGTCGAGGATCAGCACGTTGGGCTCGCTGAGCAGGATCAGCAGCAGCTGCAGCCGGCGGCGCTGGCCACCGGAGAGGTCCTTCACCGGCGTCGAGAGCTGCGCGCTGGAGAAGCCGAGGCGCTCGAGCAGCTGCCCGGGCGTCATCTCCTTGCCGCCGATCGAGTAGCTGGTGCGCTGCTCGGCGATGATCTCGCGGACCGGCTGGTGCTGCACCTCGGTCAGCTCGCGCAGCTGCTGGTCGAGGATCGCGACGCGGACCGTGGTGCCGCGCTTGACCTTGCCGCTGGTCGGCTCCACACTGCCGGCCACGAGACCCAGGAGCGTCGACTTGCCGGCGCCGTTCACGCCGAGGACGCCGGTGCGCTCGCCGGGAGCGATCCGCCACTCGATCCGATTGAGCACGGTCCGCTCGCCGTAGCGGACGGTGACGTCGAGCAGGTCGACGACGTCCTTGCCGAGCCGCGAGACGGCCAGCTGCGACAGCGAGACGGAGTCGCGCACGGGCGGCTCGTTCTCGATCAGCTGGTTCGCCGCGTCGATGCGGAACTTGGGCTTGGCGGTGCGGGCCGGAGCGCCGCGGCGGAGCCAGGCCAGCTCCTTCTTCATCAGGTTCTGCCGCTTCGACTCCATGGTCGAGGCCATCCGGTCGCGCTCGACGCGCTGCAGGATGTAGGCCGCGTAGCCGCCCTCGAAGGGCTCGACCAGGCGGTCGTGCACCTCCCAGGTCGCGGTGCAGATCTCGTCGAGGAACCACCGGTCGTGGGTGACGACCGCGAGGCCGCCCGAGGTCGCGGCCCAGCGGCGCTTGAGGTGCTCGGCGAGCCAGGCGATGCCCTCGACGTCGAGGTGGTTGGTGGGCTCGTCGAGGAAGACGACGTCCCAGTCGCCGACGAGCAGCTTGGCCAGCGCGACACGGCGGCGCTGGCCGCCCGAGAGCGCGCCGACGACGCCGTCCCAGGGGACGTCGCGCAGCAAGCCGGCGATGACGTCGCGGGTGCGCGCGTCCCCGGCCCACTCGTGCTCCTCGAGGCCGCCGACGACGGCCTGGGCGACGGTGAGCTCCTCGTCGACGGTGTCGGCCTGGTCGAGCATGCCGAGCGTGACGCCGCGGCGGTGGGTGACCCGGCCGCCGTCCGGCTCGATGCGCTGGGCGAGCAGGCGGAGGAGGGTGGACTTGCCGTCGCCGTTCCGGCCGACGATGCCGATGCGGTCGCCCTCCTCGATGCCGAGGGAGACGTCGTCGAAGATGACCCGCGTGGGGTACTCGAGGCGGAGCGACTCAGCGCCCAGGAGATGTGCCATAGGGGCCGAGTTTACCGGGGGCCGCCTCCGCGGATCCCCACGGGCGGACGCGGTGCGCTCAGGCGACCGTCACGGTGCGCATGTGCCAGCCGGTCGCACCGTCGGGGGCGGGCGGCGCCTCGTCCTGGGTCTGCACCAGGCCCTCCGAGTCGGTGGCGCGGACCAGGACGACGTGGTCGCCGGCGATCGCGTCCCACTCGTAGACCCACTGGATCCAGGTGTCGGCCGTGACGGCCTCGGCGAGGCGCGCGGTCTGCCAGGCACCGCCGTCGATCTGGACCTCGACCTTCGAGATGCCGGTGTGCGGCGCCCAGGCGACGCCCGCGACCGCGACCGTGCCGGCCGGAACGGCCTGGCCCTGGCGGGGGACGTCGATCCGGGACTCGACCTTGATCGGGCCGCGCTCGGTCCAGCCGCGGGTCGACCAGTAGGCGACGTCGTCCTCGAAGGTGGTGACCTTCAGCTCGGTGACCCACTTTGTCGCCGAGACGTAGCCGTAGAGGCCCGGGACGACCATCCGCACCGGGAAGCCGTGCTCGACCGGGAGCGGCTGGCCGTTCATGCCGACGGCGAGGAGGCTGGCGCGACCCTCGTCGGTCAGCACCTCGAGCGGGCTGGAGGCGGTGAAGCCGTCGATGCTGCGGGAGAGCACCATGTCGGCGCCGACGGTCGGGCGAGCACGGGCGAGGAGCTCGCGGATCGGGTAGCCGAGCCAGAGCGCGGTGCCGATCAGGTCGCCGCCGACCTCGTTCGAGACGCAGGAGAGGGTGACGAGGTGCTCCTCGAGCGGGAGGGCGAGGAGCTCGTCCCAGGTGAGGGTGATCTCCTCCTCGACCATGCCGGTGATCTTCAGCGACCAGTCCGCCGGGTCGACGCTGGGCACGGAGAGCGCGGTGTCGATCCGGTAGAAGTCGTCGTTCGAGGTGACGTAGGAGCTGATGCCCTCGATGCTGTCGAGGACGCCGGTCGCGGGGATCGGCGCGGCGGTGGCGGCGGGGGTCGGCAGGACGACGGCCTCGCGGACCGCGGTCACGGCAGAGGCGGCGGCGGTGACGACGCGCGCGCCCACGCCCGCGACGACGGCGGCGGCGCCGGCGATGCCGACCAGGCGGAGGAAGGAGCGGCGGTCGGTCGAGCCCTGGGCGGGCTCCTCGTCCCAGGCGCGCAGGCGGGCGGAGGCGGCGCGCAGCACCATCGCGCCGGCGACCATGCCGACGACGCTCGGCGCGGCGTCGATGCCGGAGGCGCCCTCCCGGCTGACGGCCGCAAGGGCTCCGAGGCCCGCGACGGCGGCGAGGACCAGGACGCCGAGCGGCGTCTTGCGGTACTCGAGCAGCCCGGCGGCGATCGCGAGCAGGGCGACCGCGATCCCGAGGGAGACGAGGAGGACGAGCTTGTCCCCGGTGCCGAACAGGGCGATGACCGTGTCCTTGACGCCGGGCGGGACGATGTCGATCACGAAGCCGCCGACCGCGACGAGAGGGCTGCCGCCGGCGCCCGTGAAGACGGCGACGAGCTCGGCGGTGGCGAGGGTGACGGCGGCCGAGACGAGCCCGGTGAGGATCGCGAACAGTGCTACTCGTCTGGGGGCCATGAGCGGCACTCTAGGCCACGAGATCGAGCGTTCTCTGCGGACGGCGGGTAGGTCTCGATACGCCGCTGCGCGGCTACTCGACCAGCATGGTGAAAGCCGGTGCCCCGCACATGCTGATCGAGCAGCCCCCGCAGAGGGCGTCTCGAGATCCACCGTGTCCAGCAGGGCGGGTCTCGATACGCCGCTCCGCGGCTACTCGACCAGCATGGTGAAAGCCGGTGCCCCGCACATGCTGATCGAGCAGCCCCCGCAGAGGGCGTCTCGAGATCCACCGTGTCCAGCAGGGCGGGTCTCGATACGCCGCTCCGCGGCTACTCGACCAGCATGGGTGGGCCGCTGCGCCGCTACTCGACCAGCATGCCCCGACGGCATGCCTCAGGTGGAGAGGAGGCGGGCGCCGTGGACCGGGCCGGAGACGCGGACGGCGCGCAGGCGGGCGGACGTCAGCTCGAGCTGCAGGTCGAGCGCGGCGTCGGCGTCGGGCAGGAGGAAGGCGACCGTCGGGCCGGAGCCGGAGACCAGGCCGCCGAGGGCGCCGCTCTCCTCGCCGCGCTCGAGGATCCGCGCGAGGCCGGGCTGCAGGTGCAGGGCGGGCGCCTGGAGGTCGTTGTGCATCGCATCGGCGAGCATCGCGGCGTCGCCGGCCCGGAGTGCCTGCAGCACGTTGGGCTCGATGCTCGGCGTCGCGGAGATCGGCCGGAAGTCGTGCAGGTGCCGCTCGCGGTGGCGGTCCAGCTCGCGGTAGACCTCGGGGGTCGACAGGCCCTGCTCCGAGAGCACGAGCACCCACTCGAAGCGGCCCTTCGCGAGCGCGGGGCTCAGCTCGTCGCCGCGGCCGACGCCGATGGCGGTGCCGCCGGTGAAGGAGAACGGGACGTCCGCGCCGAGCCCGGCGGCGATCCCGAGCAGCTGCTCGCGGGTGCAGGCGGTGCCCCAGAGCGCGTCGCAGGCCAGCAGCGTCGCGGCGGCGTCGGCCGAGCCGCCGCCCATCCCGCCCGCGATCGGCACGTTCTTCTCGATCTCGAGGTGCACGCCGCCGCGGTAGCCGGTCGCCCGGGCGAGCGCCCGCGCCGCCTTGATCGCGAGGTTCGACCCGTCGACGGCGAGGCCGCGGGTGTCGATCGAGCCGGAGAACTCGACCGAGAAGTCGGGGGCGTCGCTCGCGCGGACGTCCTCATAGAGCGACAGCGACTGGAACGCCGTCGCGAGCTCGTGGTAGCCGTCCTCGCGGACGGCGCCGACCTTCAGGTAGACGTTGATCTTGCCTGGCGCTCGCGCGTGGACCCGGTTCGACGTCGTCGCGCGATGGGCCATGCGACCACGCTACAGGGTGGCGGAGCCGCGCTCGTCCGCGGCGGGAGCGCTCTCGTCGACGGCCTCGTCGGCATCCTCGTCGGCGCTCTCGCCGTCGTCCTCAGCCCCCGTGGCGGCCGGCACCGCGCCGCCGCGCACCGGCACCCGCGCCGGGTCGAGCGCCCGGCCGAGGGCGGTGAACGCCGCGACGTCGAGCTCCTCGCCGCGGGCCGTCTGCGGCACGCCGGCCGATTCGAGCGCGGCGATCGCGGCCGTGCTGTCGCCGAAGAGCGCGGCGAGCGACTGGCGGAGCATCTTCCGCCGCTGCGCGAACGCCGCGTCGACCACCGCGAAGACGGCGCGGCGCAGGGTCTCGTCGCCCGGCTCCTCGCCGCGCTCGAACGAGACGAGGACGCTGTCGACGTTGGGCACCGGCCAGAAGATCTGCCGGGACACGGTGCCGCCGGTCGTGAACGAGCCGAACCAGGACGCCTTGACGCTCGGGCCGCCGTAGATCTTGGAGCCCGGGCCGGCCGCGAGGCGGAGGCCGACCTCGGACTGCACCATCACCACGCCGGAGCGGATGCTCGGGAAGTGCTCGAGGAAGTGCAGCAGCACCGGCACCGAGATGTTGTACGGGAGGTTCGCGACGAGCCGCACGGGCTCGCCCGGCAGCTCGAGCACCTTCATCGCGTCCGCGCGGATCACGGTGAGGTCGGCGGCGGGCGCCATCAGCTGGACGGTGCGGGGCAGCTGCTCCGCGAGCCGGCCGTCGATCTCGACGGCGACGACCCCGGCGCCGGCCTCGAGGAGGCCGAGGGTGAGCGAGCCGAGGCCCGGGCCGATCTCGACGACGCTCTCGCCGCGCTCCACGCGGGCGAGCTTGACGATGCGGCGGACGGTGTTGGCGTCGTGCACGAAGTTCTGGCCGAGCTTCTTCGTCGGCGTGACGTCGAGCAGCTGGGCGAGATCGCGGATCTCGGCGGGTCCGAGCAGCTTCGGGACCGCGACCTCCTCGGCCGCCGCCTCCGCCGCGTGCCGGCCGGTCATGCCAGCTGCCCGACCGGCTCCGACGGCTCAGAGCCGACCTCGCCGCCCCACTCGCCGTAGACCTGCTCGGTGTTGGAGGCGATCGTGGCGGCGAGGTGGCCGACGTCGGTCTCCAGCGTCGCGGCCATCGAGCGGAGGGTGTGCGGGATCAGGTAGGGCGCGTTCGGGCGGCCGCGGAACGGCTCCGGCGTGAGGTACGGCGCGTCGGTCTCGACGAGGATCAGGTGCCGCGGAGTGGCGACCAGCGCCTCGCGCAGCGACTCGGCGTTCTTGAACGAGACGGTGCCGGCGAAGGAGAGGTACCAGCCCTCCTCCGCGCACATCCGCGCCATCTCGGCGTCGCCGGAAAAGCAGTGGAAGACGGTGCGCTCGGGGGCGCCGACCCGGCGGAGGGTCTCCATCACCTCGCGGTGCGCGTCGCGGTCGTGGATCTGCAGCGCGGTGCCGGTCTCCTTCGCGATGCGGATGTGCTCCTCGAACGAGCGGAACTGGGCGGCGCGGCCGCTCTCGCCGGTGCGGTAGAAGTCGAGGCCGGTCTCACCGACGGCGCGCACGCGCGGCTGGGTGGCCAGCTCGGCGATCACGGCGAGGGCGTCGTCGAGCTCGCCGCGCTCCTCGAGCGCCGGCGCCTCGTTGGGGTGGATCGCGACGGCGGCGAGCATGCGCGGCTCGGAGGCGGCGCGCTCGGCCGACCAGCGGCTGGTCTCGACGTCGGTGCCGACCTGCACGACGCCGCGGACACCGACCGTGGAGGCGCGGTCGAGCTGCTCGCGGTAGTCGAGCGGCTCGAGGCCGTCGGAGATCTCGAGGTGCGTGTGGTTGTCGTAGACGGGGACGACGAGCGCCTCGGGCAGCGGCGGGTACGTCAGGTCGCGGCCGGACGTGTTCTCACGGGCGCGGACGTGCTGGCTGTCGGTCATGCGTCCAGGCTACCGGGGCGGGGCGGCGGGGCCCCGGATGGTGGATCTCGAGAGTGCGCGCCTGCGGACGGTGGATCTCGATACGCCCGCGCAGCGGGCTACTCGATCAGCATGGAAGAGCGCCCCCGCAGGGAACGCCCTCGCCTGCTGGTCCGGCTGTTGCCGAAGTGTCGGCCCACTCTGCTGGTCGAGCAGCCGCCGCAGGGGACGTATCGAGACCCCGCGCCTGCGGACGGTGGATCTACTTGGAAAGGGATGGTGACCTTTCACGCGGTTCTGGGGGTGAGGGTGACGTCGTAGCCGAGGGTCGCGAGGGTTCGGAGGGCG
>NZ_RJKO01000014.1:0-24123 GCF_003751825.1 Rathayibacter sp. PhB186
ACCCCTCCATCGTCCAACCACAACGAGCCAGCCACAAGATCCTTTCCCCGCCCTGCGCTGGCGCCGAAGGCGCCCCCTCCGCTCGATACGCCCGCTCGGCGGGCTACTCGATCAGCATGCACTTGCCCGGATGAACAGGGCGCAGCGGTGACTGCCCTCCATGTTGGTCGAGTAGCCCCGCAGGGGCGTATCGAGACCCGCCGTCGTCACGCGTTCGGGTCTGCAGACCCATCCTCAGACGTCGGTGGATCTCGATACGCCCGCTCCGCGGGCTACTCGATCAGCATGGATCCACCCGCACGAACAAGGCGCTCTGTCCGAGGAGACCCAGCTCGGGTCGTCTTCGAGGGCCCCGACGCGCCGCGCCACCGCTCCCCGGTCCTACCCGTGCTCGGCTCCGGGCTCAGCCTCCGCCCAGCTCGCGAGGTAGGGCAGGCGCCGCTCGAGCGCGAAGACCCGGGCGACCTCGGCCGCGTCGGCGCGGCGGCGGGCGGACTCCTCGTCGGTGCCCGACCAGGCGTAGGGGTAGGGGAACGGATCGGTGAGGTGCGCCATCAGGTGCAGCACCATCTCGTCGTCGTCCTCGGCGGTGACGTCGGGGCTCGCGGCGCCGCGCTCGTTCCACTCGGCGCTCCAGCGGCCGGCGGAGTCTCGGCGGGCCGACCAGCGCGGGTCGCCGTCGTAGGCGAGGCGGTCCTCCCGGACGACGGACCAGTGCCGGTCCTGCGACGGCAGCAGCTCGCGCGCGGCCTCGACGACGGAGACGGGCGTCCAGCCGGCGGGGAAGAAGGTGCGCAGCGCGGTCGCCAGGACGAGCGGAGTCGGGAGCGTCGATGCGTCCGCGCGGCCGGCGCTCACCAGCGCGCACACCGCGAGGGTCTCCGGGTGCGGTCCCCCGGAGGCGCGGCCGAGCTCGGCCAGGTGGATCGCGAGGGAGCGGTGGAACGCGGCCGAGGCCTCCGCATCGGCGAACGGCGGGGCGGGGATGCGGCGGTCGAGCCGTATCCGGGGGATGTGGCGCACGGCGGCTCCTCTGGTCGGTCGGGTCTCAGGTCACGGCTGCCGAGCGGCGCGCGGCCGCAGGCCGTCGAGCAGCACGTCGAGCAGCACCGCCCGGTCGGCGGGAGAGCCGAGGCGGACGGCGTGCTCGATGCCGCAGACGAGGTGCTCGAGGTGGTCGATCGTGAGGTCGGGGCGGACGGCGCCGGCGGTGCGCGCCGCCGCGAGCACGGTCGCGAAGGACTCGAAGATCTCGCGCTTGGCCGCGCGGACGGACTCGGCCTCGTCCTCCGGCGAGAGCAGCACCGCCTGGAGACCGCCGTCGGACAGCTGGAGGTCGAGCGCCTCGCGCAGGTAGACGGCGAGGGCGGCGCCGCGGTCGGGCAGGGCGGCGGCGCGGCGCGAGACGGCGAGCATCGCGTCGAGGGTGTCGGCGGAGAGGGCCTCGACGAGGGCGTGGACGGTCGGGAAGTGCCGGTAGACGGTGGCGACGCCGACCCCGGCCTCGCGGGCGACCTCGTTCAGCCGCAGCGTGCCCCGGTCGTGGGTCCGCGCGACCTCGAGGATGCGCGCGCGGCTCCGCGCGGCGTCGGATCGGAGGACTGGCATGCGCCCCATCCTACGCAAGCGGATGAGTCATCCGTTTCGTGCTAGCGTCCGATGCGGATAGATCATCCGCTTCGAGAGACGAGGACCGCATGACGAGCGAACACCCGAGCTGGGACACCGGCAGACTCCCCGACCAGACCGGGCGCACCGTCGTCGTGACCGGTGCGACCGCGGGCATCGGCTACTTCGCCGCCGAGCAGCTGGCCGGCGCCGGCGCGGACGTCGTCCTGGCGTCGCGCTCGGCGGGCAAGCTCCGGCGGGCGGCGGACACCCTCCGCGGCGTGGTCCCGCAGGCCCGGGTCCGGACCGTCGTGCTCGAGCTCGGCTCGTCCGCCTCCGTCGATCGGACCGCCGTGGAGCTCGCCGCGCTGCCCCGCCTCGACGGGATCCTGCTCAACGGCGGCGCGATGAGCATGGACCCGCGCGCGGTCACCGAGGACGGGCTGCCGCTGCTGCTCGGCACGCACGTCGCCGCCAATGCGCGACTGGTCGCGCGACTGCTGCCCGCACTCGCGGCCACCGCGGCCGAGCACGGCGGCCGGAGCCGGATCGTGCACACGTCGACCGGGTTCGTGCAGCAGTTCCCGATGCGGGTGGACGACCTGCGCCGGGTCCCGCGGGTGGGCATCAGCGCCTACACGAAAGCCAAGACGGCGACCGAGATCTGGGCTTTCGAGCTCGACCGCCGGCTGCGCGTCGCGGGCGTCCCGGTCGCGTCGATCGTCACGCGGCCCGGAGTGGGCGTCGATGCGAAGACCCCGGAGCGGCAGGGGATCCGCGATTCGACCGCCCCCTACCAGCGCAATCCGTACACGCCGTGGGCGCAGGGCAAGGACACCGCCGCCTGGTCGGCCGTGCGGGCGCTCACCGATCCTCAGCTGCAGGGCGGGGAGTACGTCTCCCCGGGGGGCCGCCTGCGGGGAGCGCCCGTGCTCGTCGCGCCGCCGGCCCGGACCGCCGCTCCCCCGGCGGACGCGGCCGACCGGCTCTGGCGCCAGGTCGAGGAGCTCGCGGGGGTCGGCGTCGACCTCTGAGGCGTGACCCGCGGTCAGCCCTCGAGCCAGTCGAGGGCTGCCGTGAGCAGCCGCACGTGCCCGGCCGAGGAGTACGACGCGGCGTCGTGGCCGAGCGCGTCGTAGACGGTGCGGCCGCCGCCCTCGCGCTCGAGCGCCCAGGCGATCGGGTGCCGCTCGCCGTCGTGCTCGTGCGTCGCGAGGATGCGGGCGGCGTCCGCGACCTCGAGCCAGGAGTAGCGCTCGTCCTGCACATCGAAGTCGGCGAGGCCCGCGGTGATCGGATGCGCGCCCGCGGCCATCGCGATGCGGGCGGGTCCGTAGTCCGGGTGCATGGTCGTGCCGCGGACCCAGCGTCCGCCGAGGAGCGTCGCCCACTCCGGGGAGTCCCCGAAGCTCGTGGAGCTGACGTGGATCCCGAGCACCGGGACCGCCGACCGGTCGAGCAGGGCGAGCGCCGCCGCCCCCTCGGCGAGCGGGCTCGCGCCGCCGTCGCGCGGCTGGCCGACGTCGACGACGAGCAGGTCCGGCAGCGGCGCGCGCCCGGTGCCGAGATCGGCGAGCGCCTGGTCGACGTCGCCGCGGATCTCGACCTGGTGCCCGCGCGCCGAGAGCAGCGCGGCCAGGGCGGCCGCGGTCTCCGCGAAGGGGTGCCAGGGATCGGCGTAGCGGCCGTCGCCGCGGAGGAGCAGGGCGGTCACGGCAGCTCCGTTCTCGAGCGGACATCGGTCGCGGCAGCGCGGTCAGCTCGCGCGCGGCATGCGGAGGTCCGAAGACCGCATCCGCCGAGCCGTATCGTCCCACGCGGGTTCCGCGAACTCGCTCTCGTGGAGTGCAGCCGCACAACATCAGCTGAGAGTGGAGGGCCTCCGCTGTCAGGGGAGGCCGGTCCGTTCTGGCTGATGTTGTGCGCGCCGATCCCCTCGCCGGCCGCGGCGAGTCGCCGCCCGGCCCCCGCGACTCTCCGAAAGTTGCGGTAGTGGCGCGCGACTACCGCAACTTCTGGGGAGTCGAGGAGGGATGCAGGCCCGGCGTCAGAACGACGGGGCGCGGGCGATCCAGCCCGTCGCCTCCTCCAGGGCGCGGGTCACCGCCAGCAGCTGGGCCTCGCGGCCGTGGCGGCCGACGACCTGGACGCCGACGGGGAGGCCGTCGGGGGTGAAGCCGGCCGAGGTGACGACGACCGGGTGGGCCGTGAGCGTCAGGCGGTTGGCGAGCATCTGCCAGGTGAAGTAGCGGTCGAAGTCGTGGCCGTCGACGGACGGCACCCACTCGAGCTCCGCAGGTGGCGCGACGACGGGGGTCGCCGGCAGGATCAGCACGTCGTGCGTCTCGAGGACGCGGGCGGTGTCGCGGAAGAGGCGGGTGCGGCGCTCGTAGGCGTCGGCGAGTTGCGTCGCCGACATCGCTCGGCCCTGCTCGACGTTGCGGACGTAGTCGGGGCGGAAGCCGGTGGCGCCCGCGTCGACGGCGTGCCGGCCGCCGAGGAAGAACTCGAAGGTCTCGATGGTCTCCCAGGCCTCGTCGGCGCCGGCGAAGTCGGGCTCGTCCGCGTCGAGCACGGCGCCGAGTCCGGACAGCTGCGCGGCGAACGCGGCGTGCACGGCGCGCACGTCGGGGTCGATCGGCAGCCCGCCGGCGTCGTCGCTCCAGGCGATCCGCAGCCCGTCGACCGCGACCGGGCGCGCCGCGTGCACCGGCAGCGACGACAGCGGCCAGACGCTCTTCTCGACCGAGAGCGCGTCGAGGAAGAGGGCGGCGTCGGCGGAGTCGCGGGCCATCGGGCCGGTCACGCCGTGCGGGGTCCAGGCGTTGCCGGTGCGACCGCTCGCCACGCGGCCAGGGCTCGGCCGAACGCCGACGACGTTGCAGAACGCGGCCGGGTAGCGCAGGCTGCCGCCGCTGTCGGAGCCGTCGGCGATCGGCAGCATCCGCGCGGCGAGGGCGGCGGCTGCGCCTCCGCTCGACCCGCCGGCGTGCCGCGAGAGGTCCCACGGGTTCACGGTGGTGCCGAAGACCGGGTTGAAGGTCAGCACCCCCTGGCCCATCTCGGGGGTGTTGGTCTTGCCGATGATCAGGGCGCCGGACTCGCGCAGCAGCGTGGCGAGGACGCTGTCGTGCGCGGCGGGCGCGGCGTCGGCGAAGGCGGCGGAGCCGTTCGTCGTCGGGAAGCCGGCGACGTCCATCAGGTCCTTCACCGCGGTCGGCAGGCCGTGCAGCGGCGGCAGCGCCTCGCCGGCCGCGAGCGCCTCGGCGGTACGGCGGTCGGCGGCCTCCGCGGCGGCGAGCGAGACCGAGTCGGGCTGCTGCGAGACGACGGCGCGAATGGCAGGGTTCCGCTCCTCGATCCGCTCCAGGTGCGCGCGCATCACCTCGACGGCCGAGACCTCGCGGGAGGCGACGGCCGCGGCGAGCGCGACGGCCGAGCTGTCGGCGAGGTGCTCAGCCAGGCCCGCCATCAGCGGCCGCCCTCGTGCCCGTGCTGCTGCTCGGCGTGCTCGTGCCCGGCGTGGGCGTCCGACGCTCCATCGGTGTGGCACGCGTGCGCATCGCCCGAGCCCCCCGGCGCGCAGTGCGCCGACTCCGACGCCGGCACGTCGAGCGACGGGTTGCGGTCGAAGAAGCCGTCCGGCTCCAGCCGCAGGCTGATCCGGTCGACGGGCATGATCGGCCACTGCTCCGGCCGCGGGAAGTGGTGCACGCCGAGGACCGGCCAGAGCACGAGGCGCTCGTTCTCGAGCGAGCGGTCGGCCTGCTGCCAGACGTGCACGCCGTCGTCGCCGAGCTCGCCCTGGTTGGGGTACTCGCCGGCGATGAAGCGCTGCTCCGGGTCGAAGGCGCTCGCCCAGAGGTGCTGCCCGACGAAGGGCGCCTTCCGCTCGACGACGCTGCCCGGGCGGGCGTAGAGCTGCGCGGTGTTCTGCAGTGCGAGGCGGTAGGCGGTCGCCTCGCCGTAGCGGTTCTGCGCCGACTCGCTCTCGATCCGCCAGTGCAGGGCGCGCGACGGGTCGGCGCGGCGGGCGGCCACCGACTCCGAGGCCAGCGGCGTCTCGACGGCGAGGCAGGCGTTGCCGTAGGGGTTGGTCGTCTCGTCGGGGTCGGCCTCGGCGTGCACCTCGACCAGGCGGTTGAGCGGGCCGTCGATCGCGGTGTCGAGGCGGACCGCGAAGTAGTGCTGGTGGATCGGCGCCTGCACGTTCGGCGCGACCATCCGCCCCGAGCGCGGCGACTCGCCGTCGGCGATGCCGCTGACCGACATCAGTCCGGTCAGCTTCACCTCGAGCTCGACCGAGCCGTCCTGGTGCAGCGACCAGTAGAAGCCGTAGTCGTAGTTCGCGACGGTCGCGAAGCTGGAGATCACCAGGCGGCGGCTGCGGCGCACCTCGGCGCTGCCGGTGCGGGTGTTCACGTGCTTCCAGAGGATCGAGTCGTCCTCCTCGTGCAGGCAGATGCCGTTGACGATGGTCTGCGGCTCGCCGTGGCCGTCGAGGTAGTCGACGTCGAAGTAGCGGATCTCGCCGAGGCAGTCGCAGCCGAGCTCGAGGCTCGCGGTGAGCGGGCCGGCGCCGTACTCGCCCCAGTCGAAGAAGTTCTTGCGGTAGGCGGTCGGGTCGCTGTCGAGGTACGGGACGTACATCTCGTTCACGGCGGCGCGCGCCAGCACCGGTCGCTCGACGTCGCCGTCGCGGTAGGTCAGCTCGTGCAGCACGAGGCCCTCGCGGTGGCTGAAGCCGACCCGGAACGACCAGTTCTGCCACTCGACGCGGTGCCCCTCGATCGCGAAGCCCGGGCCGTCGGCCTGCACGATGTCGAGCTGGGACACCTCGCGGTCGGGGCCCCAGGTGCCGGCGGTGTAGACGCCGGTCTCGCTCGCCATCGGGATCACGCCGTGGTCCTCGATCCGGATCACCTCGAGGGTGTCGAGGTCGAGGATCGGCACGAGGCCGGCGACCGGGCGGGCGTAGCCGTTGTCCTCGGGGAACTCGCGGTACCAGACCGTGCCCCAGCTGAGCCGGCGGTCGGCGAGGTCGTCGGGGACGAAGCCGGTGATCGACTCCGGGTCGACCCAGACCAGCGAGGTGTCGGTGATGCCGCGGAGGGCGAGCGCCTCCGTGAGCAGCGGCGAGTTGCGGGCGGCCTGGGCGATCAGGCGCGCCTCGTCGCTGGAGACGCCGGGGCGGCGGTGGTCGACGTCGGTCCAGACCTCGACGATCGCGGGGCTGTCGGGGCCGGCGGTCCAGCCGCGCACCTCCCAGGCGGCGCGGGCGTCCGGGTCGAGCACGACCAGGCGGACGGGGCGGGCGCCGCCGGGCGCGATGCCGCGGGCCTTCTCCTCGTCGAGGCTGATGCCCCAGAAGCGCGGGCGGGCACCGATCCGATCGCTCGCGCGGACGGCGGCGACGAAGGACGCGATCTCGGCGGCGACGAGGGGGTCGAGGGAGTGCGCAGTGGTGGTCGTGGTACTGGTGGAGGGGGCGCTCATGGCGGCGGCGGTCCTTCGGTTCGGGGCGTCAGAGGTGCAGAAGGAGGGGGACTTCAGAGGGAGGAAGAGAGGAGCGGAGTGACGGGGCCGGTCCGTCGAGGCGGGCGCGGTTCCCGGCCGCGACGGTCGAGAGCGGTCAGCCTGCCCCCGCGACGATCGCGCGGCCGTCGGCCCGCGGATCGCTGGCCGCGTCGAGCCGCCCGTCGCGATGCAGCCGCACGAGCTGCACGTGCCCGGCCTCGTCGATCGGCCCGGACGATTCAGCGACCGGAAGCCCGAGCTTTCGCGCCGCCGCGACCGCAGCCGGGACCCCCGGCTCCGCCACCAGCGTCAGCTCCTCGTGCCCGAGATCCCGCGCCCCGACGACGAAGCGCGGCCGCTCGAGCACGGCGGCGGGATCCGCGGCCGGATCGAGCAGCTCGCGCACGAGCTGGGCGAGGATCCACGGCTGGGCGCTGCCGCCCTGGCAGCCGAGGCCGAGCAGGAGGTCCCCGCTCTCGGCGATGACCGGCAGCAGGGTGTGCGGCGGGCGCAGGCCCGGGCCGACACGGCCGGGGTGGGCGGAGTCGGTGCTGAAGGCGGAGCCGCGGTTGTGCAGGACGATGCCGGTGCCGGGGTCGAGGATCCCGGAGCCGAAGAGCTGGTAGACGCTCTGGATCAGAGTGACGACGGTGCCGTCGGTGTCGGCCGCGGTGACCGCGACCGTGTCGCCGAGCGCGCGGCCGGCCCGCGGCAGGGAGCCGCGGGAGAGGGAGCGGGGGTCGAGCATGGCGGCGACGTCGATCGCTCCGCCGCGCGGGTCGCCGAGCGCGGACTGCCGCACGAGCGCCGCGTCGCGGACGGCCTCGACGAGCTGCGCCGTGTCGCCGGAGAGCGCCTCGGGCAGGACGCCGAGCAGCACCACGCCCTGGCTCGGCGGCGGAGCCACCCACCAGCGCACGCCGCCCTCGCGGGAGGCGGCCGGCTCGACCAGCTCGGCCTCGTGCGCGGCGAAGTCCGCGGGGGTGTGCGCACCGCCGAGGGCGGCCAGGCGCGCGGCGAGGGAGTCGGCGATCCGGCCGCGGTAGAACGCTCCGGGATCGTCGACGAGCTCGGTCAGCGAGGCGGCGAGCGCGGGCTGCACCAGCAGGTCGCCCTCGCCGAGGAGCCCGCCGTCGCCGTCGCCGAAGACGCTGCGCATGCCCTCGTCGGCGAGCAGCTCGTCACGGCGCAGGGCGATCGCGCGGCCGAGGCCGGCGGAGATCGGGAAGCCCCCTGCGGCGAGCGTCGCGGCCCGGCGGAGCGGGGTGTCGAGGCCGAGGCGACCGCCCAGACCGGCGATCGCCTGCCAGCCGGCGACCGCGCCGGGGATGGTGACGGTCTGCGGGCCCTGGCGCGGCATCCGCTCCTCGCGGGAGAGCGCCGCGACGTCGATGCCCGCGGGCGCGGCTCCGGCCGAGACCACCGCGACGACGTCCTCGCCGGGGCGGCGGACCAGCGCGATCAGGTCGCCGCCGAGTCCGCACTGGTGCGGGTAGACGACCGTGAGCGCGGTCGCGGCGGCGAGAGCCGCGTCGATCGCGTCGCCGCCGTCGGCGATGGCGCGCGCCGCGGCGTCGAGTGCCGCGGGGTGCGGCGCCGCGACGGCGACGCGGGCGGGAGGCGGGGAGAGGGTCATGCGGTCACCGTCCGGTCCGGGCTGAGGAAGTCGAGGTCGGGGCGGTCGACGCCGTCGACGAGGTCGGCCAGCGCCTCGCCGATCGCGGGGCCGAACTTGAAGCCGTGGCCGGAGCAGGCCGCGGCGACCAGCACCTCGGGCCGGCCGGGCAGCGCGCCGACGACGAAGCGCTTGTCGGGGGTCATCGTGTAGAGGCAGGCGACGGCCTCGCCGCCGGCCGTGTCGATCCCGGGGACGAAGCGACGGAGCAGGCTCTCGAGGTGCGCGATCTCCGCCGCGGTCGGCGGGGCGACGGGCACGGCCGGGTCCCAGACCGGTCCCGCGTCGACGCCGATCTTGGCGCCGGAGCCGGCCGCCTCGGGCAGGCCGAAGACCAGGCCGTCCGGCAGATCGACGGAGAAGCAGCCGAGCGCCGGCGGCTGCGCGGCGCTCTGGCCGGCCGGGACGGTGAGGGTGAGGATCCGCTGCACCTCGAAGAAGCCGGTGGTCTCGGGGAGCAGCCGCTCGACCCAGGCGCCGCCGGAGACGACGAGCCGACGCGCGCGCAGCTCGCCGGCGGAGGTGCGGACGGTGACGACGCCCGCGCTGTCGCCGGTGCCGACGCTCCAGTCGAGCACCTCCTCGTCGAAGCGCAGCTCGGCGCCGGCGGCGGTCGCGGCGGACTGCGCGAAGGCCAGCGCGCGGGCGGCCTCGACGACGCCGGCGTCGGGATCGTGGACGACCCCGTAGTCGGCGGGCGGAGCGAAGGACGTGTCGGGCCGCTCGACCGGCCGGCTGCGCCCGCCCTGCAGCGCCGCCTCGCCGCGGTGCGCGTAGAGCCCGCCGGTCGGGTGCACGAACGGCGCCCCGGCCGCGGCGGACCAGCGGTCCCAACCGCGGAAGGCGCGGTCGACCAGGTCGTTCCAGACCGGGCTCGGGTAGGCGCGGCGGATCATCCGGGTCGCGCCGTGCGACGAGCCGCGGACGTGGCCGGGGCCGAACTGCTCGATCCCCACCACACTGCGCCCGCGCAGGGCGAGCTCGTAGGCGGTCGCGGAGCCGTGGATCCCGAGGCCGACGACGATGGCATCGTGGACGGTGTCGTCGGAGACCGTCACGAGGTCACCCCCGCGACCGCCGTCAGCAGCGCCTCGACGTCCGACTCGTCGGTGTAGACGTGCGGCGACACCCGGACGACGCTCGCGAGGCCGCGCGCGCCGAGGTCCCACTGCGCGTGCGAGGCGGGCACCGCGAGCGAGTCGACGGCCGCCTCGCGCAGCCGCGCCGAGACGGTCTTGCCGGGGACGCCGTCGACGGTGAAGGTCACGATGCCGGACGGCGACACGGGCGGATCCGCCACGGTGACGCCGCCGATCGCGGACAGCTCGGTGCGCAGCCGGGCGCCGAGGGCCACCAGGTGCGCCTCGGTCGCCGCCGTGCCGCGCTCGTGCGCCTCGCGCAGCGCCTCGCCGAGTCCGAGGCGGAGGGCCACCGACGACTCCCAGGTCTCGAGGGCTCTCGCCGTGCCGTCCATCGTCCACTCCTGCTCGCTCGTCCACTGCGAGCCTCGCACGTCGGGCGCCCAGGCCCCGATGCCGTCGAGCAGGCCGCGACGGAGGAAGACCAGCCCGGTTCCGCGCGGCCCGCGGAGGAACTTGCGTCCGGTGGTGACGAGGGCGTCGCAGTCGATCGCGCGGACGTCGATGTCGAGCTGACCGACCGACTGGGTCGCGTCGAGCACCGTGATCGCGCCGTAGCGGCGGGCCAGCGCGCCGATCGCGGCGACCGGCTCGACGAGTCCGGAGGAGGTGGGGACGTGCACGGCGCTGATCACGGTGCGGCCGCTCGCGGTGGCGAGGGCGCTCTCGAGCGCCTCGATGTCGAGGCCGCCGCTGGAGTCGTTGGGGAGGAGCGTCAGGCGGACGCCGTCGTAGCGCTCGAGCGCGAGCAGCCGCAGCGCCTGGCTGACGTAGCTCGAGCGCGGGGCGAGCACGGTGTCGCCGGGGCCGAGGCGGAGGGCGTCGAAGATCGCGCGGAGGCCGCTGGTCGCGCTGTCGAAGAAGGCGATCTCGTCGGCGTCGGCGCCGAGCAGCGCGGCGGCGGCGGCGTAGGCGGCGTCGACCCGGTCGGCGACGGCGTTCGCGGCCTCGTAGCCGCCGATCCGCTGCTCGAGGCGGAGGTGCGCGATGACGGTCTCGAGGACCGAGTCGGTCATCAGGCCCGCGCCGGCCGCGTTGAAGTAGTGCCGGCCGGCCGTGCCGGCGGTGCGAGCGCGCTCGGCGGCCACATCGATGGACGTCCGGGCGGGGGCGCCACCGGTGAGGCCGATCGTCATCTGCAGGTCCCTTCTCGCGGTCGCCGTACCGCCGACCCCTTAATGGATCCCATCGTACGCAGGTTGTATCCATTCTGGCTACTGCCGGATACGCTGGCGGTATGAGCCCCTCCGCCGTTGAGCACTCCGCCGCTGAGCACTCGCCCGAGCAGCACTCCGCCGAGCAGCGCGCCCGCGAGCTCGGCCTCGCGATCCCCGACTACCTCGACCCGCCCTACGGCGGTCGCTACGGCGGCAGCACGCTGCGGGCGTTCCACCGCACCGGCGACCTGCTCGAGCTCAGCGGCATCACCCCGGAGTCGCGCGACGGCGCCCTGCTGCACCCGGGAGCGGTCGGCGTCGACATCACCCTCGAGCAGGCACGGGAGGCGGCCCGCTACACCGCCGTCAACGCGCTCGGCATGATCCGCGCGGCCCTCGGCTCGCTCGACGAGGTCGTCGCCCTCTCGCGCGGCCTCTGCTTCGTGCTGTGCCCGCCCGGCTTCGAGCGCCTCAACGAGGTCTCGAACGCCGCGAGCGACCTCCTCCTCGACGTCTTCGGCCCCGACGCCGGCCGCATGGGCCGCGCCTCGATCGGCGCCACCGCCCTCTCCCGCAGCGCCTGCTTCGAGCTCTGGCTCAGCCTGGAGTGCCGGCCCCGCTGACGCCCCCTCCGGCCGAGGCGTCCTCGAACGGTCGAGACGTCCAGGAGCAGCGGGACGCCTCGACGGTTCGAGGACGCCTCGGCGGCGCACTCCACGTCCATGCCGGGGGCCGCAGGCGGCCGCCCTAAGCTCGAGGGCGTCGGTGGTCGGTGCAGCCCAGCAGGAGGACGAGTCGTGGACGTGGTTCTCGGGGTCGACGTCGGCACGTCCGGCACGAAGGCGATCCTCGTCGGCCTCGACGGGCGGGTGGTCGCCGAGGCGGCCCGTGCGCACGTCGTGGACCGGCCGCGGCAGGGCTGGGTCGAGATGGACTCCGGCGTCTGGTGGGCCGAGTTCCGGAGCCTCGTCGCCGAGCTGACCGCCGCCGCGCCGCACGGGGTCGTCGTCGCGGTCGGCGTCAGCGGCATGGGCCCGTGCGTCCTCCTGACCGACGCGGCCGGACATGAGCTCCGCCCCGCGATCCTCTACGGCGTCGACACCCGCAGCGTCGGGATGCTCGACGAGGTCACCGCGCTGCTCGGCGGCGAGGAGGCGATGCGCGCCCGCACCGGCTCCGGGCTCTCGGCGCAGGCCGCCGGCGTCAAGCTCGCCTGGGTCGCCCGCCACGAGCCGGAGCTCTGGCGCCGCGCCGTCCGCTTCACCATGCCCTCCTCGCGGATCGTCGAGCTGCTCACCGGCGAGTACGTGCTCGACCACCACTCGGCCAGCCAGTGCACGCCGCTCTACGACGTCGCCCGCGAGGAGTGGATCGACGAGTGGGCCGCCCTGCTCGCCCCCGGCCTGCAGCTCCCCCGCCTCGGCTGGCCCGGCGAGACCGCCGGCCGCATCACTCCCGATGCCGCCGCCGCGACCGGGCTGCCGGCCGGCGTGCCCGTGGTCTTCGGCACCATCGACGCCTGGGCCGAGAGCCTCAGCGCCGGGCGCCGGCGACCCGGCCGGGTGTTCCTCCAGTACGGCACGACGATGTTCCTGGTCGCGCCGATGGCCGCCCCGACCCCGCTCGGCGGGATGTGGACGACCGTCGGCGCCGCCCCGGGCGAGCCGACCGCGGCCGGCGGCATGGCCACCTCGGGCGCCGTGACCGACTGGCTGCGCCGGCTGACCGGCGCCTCCTGGGCCGAGCTGCTCGACGAGGCCGCGCGGTCCGGACCGGGCGCCGGCGGGCTGCTCGTGCTGCCCTACTTCGCGGGCGAGCGCTCGCCGTTCGCCGACTCCGACGCGCGCGGCGTGATCGCCGGGCTCGGCGTCGGCTCCACCCGCGGCGACCTCTACCGCGCCGTCCTCGAGGCCACGGCCTTCGCCGTCCGGCACCACCTCGAGGTGCTCCGCGAGCACGGCGTCCGGGTCGAGGCGCTCGTCGGCGCGGGCGGCGGAGTCGCCGCAGAGCTCTGGCCGCAGATCGTCAGCGACGTCTGCGGCCTGGAGCAGGTGATCCCCACGGTCTCGGTCGGCGCGGCCTACGGCTCGGCCGTGCTCGCGGCGGGCCTCGTCACCGAGGTCGACATCGAGGAGTGGAACCCCGCGGCGACGACCCTCGTGCCCGATCCGGCCGTCGCCGCGCTCTACGACGGGCTGTACGCCGACTTCCGCCGGCTCTACCCCGAGACCCGCGCCACCGTGCACCGCCTGGCGCAGCGGAGCCGGGACCTCGGGGCAGGCGGCTGATCTCTAGGCGTCCACGCCCGCCGGCGCGCTGCCGTCGTACCCGCAGATCGCCGCGACCTTGCCCGCCGACGCGCTCGACGGGTCGAACTCGTAGCCGAGCCACTCCCGCGCCATCCGCCGCGCCACCTCGAGCCCGACCACGCGCTGGCCCAGGCAGAGCACCTGCGCGTTGTTCGAGAGCACCGACCGCTCCACCGAGTAGGAGTCGTGCGCCGTCACCGCGCGCACCCCCGGCACCTTGTTCGCCGCGATCGCGACGCCCAGGCCCGTGCCGCAGACCAGGATCGCGCGGTCCGCGGACCCGTCGGCGATCATCCGCGCGGCCGTGACCGCGATGTCCGGGTAGTCGGTGTGGCTCTCCGCATCGACGCCGACGTCGGTCACCAGCGAGACGCGGTCGTCCTTCAGCAGGTCGGCCTTCAGCGCCTCCTTGTAGTCGTGGCCCGCGTCGTCCGATCCGACGACGACCCGATAGGTGGTGGTCATTCCGCTCCTCCTTCTGCAGTGGCTTCCGTGGTGGCATCCGCACCGGCGAGCTCCGCGAGGACGTCGCCGACCGCGGTCAGGATCATCCCCATCGAGGTCGCGCCCGCGTCCGGTGTGCCCAGGCTCTTCTCGGCCAGGGGTCGTGCGCGGCCGACCTTCGGCCGCAGGTCCGCGGTCGCCGCGGCGCGCTCGACGGCGACGCCCGCCGCCTCCCGCCACGCCTCGACCAGCGACGATCCGCCCGCCACCCGCTCGCGCAGCACCCGCGCGAACGGCAGCAGCGCGTCGAGCATGGTCTTGTCGCCCTCGCTCGCGCGCCCGAGATCCACGATCGACTCCGCGAAGGCGTCGACCCCGGCCACGACGTCCGCCGCCGAGTACTCCTCGCACCCGTCGGTCAGCGAGGCGCCGAGCGCCTCGAGCGCCGCGCCCCAGAGCACCCCGGAGGTGCCGCCGGCCTGCTCCGCCCAGGACTGCCCCGCGCGGGACAGCAGCCAGGCGCCGCCCGCGCGCTCCTCGATCCGGTCGAGGCGCCGGGTCGCCGCGCCGATGCCCTTGAGCATCCCGCGGCCGTGATCGCCGTCGCCCGCCACCGCGTCGATCCGCCCGAGGGTCTCCTCCTCGCGCTGCAGCAGCTCGTGCATCCGGGCGAGCGCCGCGCGGACCGTCCCGCCCAGCGTCACGGCCGCATCGGTGGCGGAAGGAGCGGACTCCTCCTCACCCGCCGCGGCGTCCTCGCCCGAGGGCGCCAGCAGCGCCGCGACCGGCGCCGCGACCCGGCGGTAGGCCGGCGTGTAGGCGTCGGCGCGCCAGAAGCGCTCGAGCTCGTCGTCGAGCCACTGCAGCGTCAGCGAGACGCCGCCCATGTCGAGGCTGGTGACCAGCTCGCCGACCTCCGGCTCGACGGTCTGCAGCCCGGCCTCCTCCAGCCGGCGCGCGACGTGGCGCCAGAGCAGGAAGAGCTCCTCGTACTTCGTGGTGCCGAGCCCGTTCAGGATCGGGGCGACGCGCGTCGTGCCGCCCTCCGCCCCCGCACCCTCGGGAACGTCCGCCAGCAGCCGGTCGACGAGCAGGTCCGCCAGCTCCGCCGCGCGCAGCAGCTCGATGTCCTGGATGCCGGGCTCGCCGTGGATCCCGAGCCCGAGACCGAGGTGTCCCTCGGGCACGCTGAACAGCGGCTCGGCGGCACCGGGCATCGTGCAGCCCGAGAACGCGACGCCGAGCGTGCGGGTCGCCGCGTTGCTCGCGTTCCCGACCCGCTCGACCTCGTCGAGGGACAGCCCCTCGGCGGCGGCCGCTCCCATCGCCTTGAACACCGGGAAGTCGCCCGCGATCCCGCGGCGCTTCCCGATCTCCTCCGCCGAGGCGATGTCGTCCGTGACGACGACGATCCGGGTGTCGATCCCCTCCTTGCGCAGCCGCTCGGCCGCGATGCCGAAGTTCATCGTGTCGCCGGCGTAGTTGCCGAAGCTGAACACCACTCCGCGCCCCTGATCGGCCGCCTTCGCCACCGAGTAGGCCTGCGCCGCCGAGGGCGAGGTGAAGATGTTCCCCACCACCGCTCCGGTCGCGAGACCCGGGCCGACCGTGCCGCTGAACGCCGGGTAGTGCCCGGAGCCGCCGCCGATGACGACCGCCACCTGCGGCTCGGCGCCCGCGGTGCGGTGCGCGACCACTCCGCCCGGCACGCCGCGCAGGCGGTCCGCGTAGAGGGAGAGGAAGCCGGCGAGCTGGTCCTCGGCGAACTCGTCGGGGTCGTCGTAGATCGTCGTCATGCCCGTCAGCTCCGGGCGTCGGCCGCGACGACCGCCTCGGTCAGCGACGGCACGATCGAGACCTTGACCGAGCCGCCCTGGCTGTCGGCGACGAGGTCGAGCGCCTCCTGGAACTGCTCGAGCGGGAACTGGTGCGTGCAGATCTCGTCCATCGGCAGCACGCCGCTCTCGAGCAGCTTGATCGCGGCGGGCCAGCAGTTCGGGCCGAGGTGGGCGCCGAGGACGTTGAGCTCCTTGTCGTCGCTGATGATCGACCAGTCGACCGAGGCGTTCGAGCCGAAGACGGAGTACTCGACGTAGGTGCCGAGCTTGCGCAGGATGTTGAGGCCCTGCGAGACCGCGGACGGGTGGCCGGTGGCCTCGATGTAGACGTCGGCGCCGTAGCCGCCGGTGAGCTCCTTGACGACGGCGACCGCGTCCTGCTTCGTGATGTTGATGACGAGGTCGGCGCCGGCCTTGGTGGCGAGCGCGAGCTTCTCGTCGCTCATGTCGAGCGCGATGACCATCTTCGGGTTCTTCTGCCGGGTGCCCGCGATCGCGCCGAGGCCGATCGGGCCGGCGCCGGCGATGACCACGACGTCGTCGAACTGGATGCTGCCGCGCTCGACCGCGTGCATGGCGCAGGACAGCGGCTCGCTGAACGCGGCGACCTGCGGGGCGAGGTCGCGGCTGACGGGGTGGGTGAGCGCGCGGGTCGGGACCAGCACGTACTCGGCCATCGCGCCGTCGAAGCCCTTGAAGCCGAACATGTCGTGCGGTCCGCACATCCAGTAGGCGCCCATCAGGCAGTAGCGGCACTCCCAGCAGGGCACGATCTGCTCGCAGGCGATGCGGTCGCCCAGCGCGACGCCGCGCTTGGCGAGCGCCGCGTCGTCGCCGGCCACGACGGTGCCGACGAACTCGTGGCCCGCGATGCGGTCGCGCTCGGCCCACGCGGGACGGTTCTCGTCGCCCCAGAACTTGGCGGCGCCGTGGTAGCACTTCAGGTCGCTCGCGCAGACGCCGACCGCGTCGACGCGCAGCAGCAGCTCGCCGGCGGCGGGGACCGGCACGGGCACGGTCTCGAGGCGGTAGTCCTCCGGGCCGTGCACGACGACGGCGCGCATGGACTCGGGCACGTCGGAGCCGCCGGACTGCGACGTCTGCGGGGCCGTCTGCGGGGAAGGAGTGGTGATGGTCATGGGAAGCCTCCGAGGGGTTCGCGGGGCCGCTTCGTCGCGGCCTTCCCGAACCTACCTCGTCCAGAACACTTGTCAAGAACAGAATTTCTGTTCTCGACGGCGGCTGGTCGATCCGCCGCCAATGTCGTCGCAGCCCTTGCGGAAATTCTGTGTTGAACATAATTTCTTCTCCGGAGGCGGGTTCGCCCACCTCCCGCAGCGACGGAGCCGCCCCCGGGGGACGCCGTCACGAGCACCACCACGACCAGCACTCCCGACCAGCGAACGGACACCGCGATGACGCGTGCACTCCCTCCCACCACGAGCAGGCCCCCGATCGGCGCCTCCCGGAAGCGCCTGATCCTCGCCGCGGTCGTCGTGGTCGTCCTCGCCGCGATGGCGTTCAGCACCAAGGTCGTCGGCGCCGACTCCGACCTGGGCGCCGGCCCCGCCGACTTCTCGGCCGAGTCCTGGGCCGCCGAGAACTTCCCCGTCATCCAGGAGGGCATCGCCGACCGCGCGGTCGACGCCGCCACCCTCGCCACCGCGATCGCCGCCGACAGCGCGGGCGCCGCGAGCCAGTACGGCGTCCCCGGCGGCACCGGCCCGGAGTTCGCCA
Source organism: Rathayibacter sp. PhB186 (assembly GCF_003751825.1). Classification (NCBI taxonomy): domain Bacteria; kingdom Bacillati; phylum Actinomycetota; class Actinomycetes; order Micrococcales; family Microbacteriaceae; genus Rathayibacter; species Rathayibacter sp. PhB186. The sequence goes on from NZ_RJKO01000014.1 coordinate 17,425, forward strand.
CCACCTTCACGGGCACCGTCGGCGCCGGCCAGAACGGCATCTACCCGGTCACCGTCGAGGGCGTCCCCGGCGACGTCCTGATCCGCGTGCAGACCGGCCCCGCGATCAACGGCACCGACCTCCGCGACGCCACCGGCACCGTCGAGTTCGGCCAGTTCACCAACCAGATCGACTACCAGGATGCGGCGAGCGCCCTCAACGAGCAGCTGAAGACGACCGTGCTCAACGCGGTCGACACCACGGCGCTCGAGGGGAAGACGATCCAGGTCACCGGCGCGTTCCAGCTGATCAACCCGGCCGGCTGGCTCGTCACGCCGTCCGAGCTGGTGGTCCAGTGAGCACCGCCGAGGCCCCGGTCGCCGGCATCGGCGAGGTCGTCCTCGAGGCCGTCGACGTGGTCAAGACCTACGGCGCGACCCGCGCGCTCAAGGGCGTCGGCTTCTCGGTGCACCGCGGCCAGGTCACCACCCTCTTCGGCGAGAACGGCGCCGGCAAGTCGACGCTGATGAAGATCCTGTCCGGCGTGGAGCAGCCCACGTCGGGCGAGATCGTGCTGAACGGCACCGCGGTCGCCTTCGAGGACACCGTCGACGCCCGCGAGCACGGCGTCTCGATCATCCACCAGGAGCTGAGCCTCGCCCCGAACCTCTCGGTGCGCGACAACATCTTCCTCGGCCGCGAGATCACCGGCCCGTCCGGCGTCGACTACGCCGAGGAGGCGCGCCAGGCCCGCGCGGTGCTCGAGGAGCTCGGCGAGGACATCGATCCGCTGACCCTCGTCGCCGACCTGCGGCTCGGCCAGCAGCAGCTGATCGAGATCGCCCGCGCCCTCTCCGTCGACGCGCGGATCCTGATCATGGACGAGCCGACCAGCGCGCTCAGCGCCGCCGAGGTCGAGGTGCTCTTCACCGTCATCCACGACCTCACCGCCCGCGGCGTCTCCATCGTCTACATCTCGCACCACCTGGAGGAGGCGCTGGAGATCACCGACCACGCCGTCGTCCTCCGCGACGGCTCGGTCACCGCGACCGCCGTCGCCGCCGACATCGACCTCGCCTGGGTCGTCCGCGCGATGGTCGGCGAGGGCTTCGACCTCGGCTCGCCGCCCACCGGCTACCCGTTCGGCGACGTCGCCCTCTCGGTGCGCGGCGTGAGCGTCGCGGATCCGTCGATCCCCGGTCGCGACGTGGTCGACCGCATCGACCTCGACGTCCGCGAGGGCGAGATCGTCTGCCTCTACGGGCTGATGGGCGCCGGCCGCACCGAGCTGCTCGAGGCGATCGCCGGCCGCACCGCCGTCACCGCCGGCACGATCTCGAAGAACGGCCGCGACCTGGCCGGGATGTCGATCGCCGAGCGGATCGGCGCGGGCCTCGGCCTCGTCCCCGAGGACCGCCAGCGCGACGGCCTGGTGCAGACCATGACCGTCGGCCGGAACCTCTCGCTCGCGAGCATCGGCTCCTTCGTGAAGGGGCTGTTCCTCTCCCCCCGCCGCGAGGTCGACCTCGTCACCGACTCGATCCGCACCGTGCACGTGAAGACCGCCGGCGGCGAGGCGATGATCGGCTCGCTCTCCGGCGGCAACCAGCAGAAGGTCGTCATCGGCAAGATGCTGGCCACGCAGCCCGACGTGATCCTGCTCGACGAGCCGAGCCGCGGCATCGACATCGGCGCCAAGGCCGAGGTCTTCCGGCTGCTCTCCGAGCGCGCCCGCGACGGCCTGGCCGTCGTCTACACGACCTCCGAGGTCGGCGAGTGCCTCAGCATCGCCCACCGCATCATCGTGCTGAGCCGAGGCCGGATCGCGGCCGAGTTCGGCTCGGACGTCTCCAAAGAAGACATCATGGCCGCCTCCGGTGAGGCCGTGATCTCGTGACCACTACGGAACGGAAGCCCTCAATGACCTCCACCGCGACCGGGCAGCGACGCCCCGCGCTCTTCAAGGACGGTTTCGACCTCGGACGCCTGCTGCTGCAGGGGCGCGCGTTCTTCGCGCTGATCGCGATCATCGTCGTGTTCTCGATCCTCTCGCCCAACTACTTCACCGTCGGCAACATCCTCACGATGTCCTCGCACGTGGCGGTCTACGCGATCCTCGCGATCGGCATGCTGCTGGTGATCCTCAACGGCGGCATCGACCTCTCGGTCGGCTCGACGCTGGGCTTCTCGGGAGTGATCGCCGGCTTCCTGATGCAGGGCGTGCAGATCGGCGGGAGCACCCTCTACCCCGCGCTCTGGGTCGTGGTCGTGCTCTCCTGCGCGGCCGGCGCGCTGATCGGCCTGATCAACGGGATCCTGGTCGCGCGGTTCAAGGTCGCCCCGTTCGTCGCGACCCTCGGCATGCTCTACGTCGTCCGCGGCGTCGGACTGCTGATGACCAACGGCCTCACCTACAACGACCTCGCGGGGCAGCCCGAGCTCGGCAACACCGGCTTCGACTGGCTCGGCTTCAACCGGCTGCTCGGCCTGCCGATCGGCGTCGTGATCATGATCGTCGTCGCGATCGTGGTCAGCCTCCTGCTCAACCGCACCGTGTTCGGCCGCTGGCTCTACGCCTCGGGCGGCAACGAGCGCGCCTCGGAGCTCTCCGGCGTGCCGGTGAAGCGGGTCAAGGTCCGCGTCTACGTGCTCTCGGGCCTGTTCGCCTCGATCGCCGGGCTGATCCTCTCTTCCGAGCTCACCAGCGCCAGCCCCACGGCCGGCAGCTCCTACGAGCTCACCGCGATCGCCGCCGTCGTCATCGGCGGCGCGGCGCTCACCGGCGGAGTCGGCACCGTCCGCGGCACGCTGCTCGGCGCGTTCGTCATCGGCTTCCTCTCCGACGGCCTCGTCATCATCGGCGTCTCGTCGTACTGGCAGACCGTCTTCACCGGCGCGGTGATCGTCTTCGCGGTCCTGCTGAACGCGGTGCAGTACCGCGGCAAGCCGCGCAAGGGCGGCGGCGGCTCCGGCCCGCGGCCCGCCTCCGACGCGGGTGCTCCGGCGCCCGTCCCCCAGACATCGGGCGCCCCGGCCGCCTAGGCCGGCCTCCCGAGAGAAGACCTCGGTCGGCCACCGCCGATCGGACCACAGTGAAAGGAACAGACCAATGAACCGCAAGCTGGCAACGGTGCTCGCCGCGGGCGCGGGGCTCACCCTCGTCCTGTCCGGATGCTCCTCCGACGCGGGGACCGCGGGAGAGGCCGCCGGCACCCCCGGCGCCTCCGAGGGCGGCCTCATCTCGATCATCGTCAACGACCCGGCCAACCCCTACTGGCAGACCGAGGGCGACGTCGCGTCGGCCGAGGCCGAGGCGCTCGGCTACACGGCCAATGTGGGCGCCTCGAAGGGCGACACCAACACCGAGAGCACCCTGATCGACACCGCGATCACCAACAAGTCGGTCGCGATCATCCTCGACCCGGCCAACGCCTCCGGCTCGGTCGGCGCGGTGAAGAAGGCCGACGCGGCGGGCATCCCCGTGATCCTGGTGAACGCCGAGATCAACGAGACCGGCCTCGCGAAGGCGCAGCTCGTCTCCAACAACGCCCAGGGCGCGGCCCTCGGCGCGCAGCAGTGGGTCGCCGACGTCGGCGACACCGCGAACTACGCGGAGCTGTTCGGATCCCCCTCCGACAACAACGCGCAGACCCGCTCCAACGGCTACGCGACCGTCATCTCGCAGTACCCCGGCCTCGTCGAGGTCGCGAACCAGGTCGGCAACTGGGACCGCACGCAGGGCCACGACAAGATGCAGTCGATCCTGCAGGCCAACCCCGACGTGACCGGCGTGATCTCCGGCAACGACGAGATGGCGCTCGGCGCGATCGCGGCGCTGAAGGAGGCCGGCAAGCTCGAGCAGGTCAAGGTCGGCGGCTTCGACGGCTCGCCCGACGCGGTCGACGCCATCAAGGCCGGCGAGCTGCAGTACACCGTGCTCCAGCCCGTCGCGACCTTCGCGAAGGAGGCCGTCCAGCAGGCCGACTCCTTCCTCCGCACCGGCGAGACCGGCGCCTCGGAGGAGAAGCAGGCCTTCGACTGCATCCTCATCACGAAGGACAACGTCGACAAGATGACGGCCCCCTTCACCCTCTCCGAGTAACCCGCCCGTCTCCCCCCTCTCCGCGAGATGCCACTTGTGAGCGCCTTTCACGGCGTGTCGCGCTCACAAGTGGCATCTCGCGGAGGGGGAGGGGACCTGCACGACGCCGAGGAAGAGGGCACAATGACGCACGTGACTCCGCCGCCCAGCGCCCCCCGGCGCTCCGACACCGTCAGGTTCCCCCTCGACGTCGTCTATCAGGCGGCGCGGATGTACTACCTCGAGGACGCGACCCAGGTCGAGATCGCCGCGCGGCTCGACGTCTCGCGGCCGACCGTCAGCCGCCTCATCGCGGAGGCCCGGCGCCTGGGCCTCGTCCGGATCAGCGTGATCGACCCCTTCGTCGACGAGAACACCGGCCTCGCCGACGCCCTCCGCGAGGCGCTCGGCCTGAACGCCGTGTACCTCGCCCCCGTGACGCACGCCGCCACCCTCGGCCGCGACCTCGCCGTCCCGGTCGCCGCCGCCCTCGCCGACATGCAGCTCGGCGTCGGCGACGCCCTGCTGATGTCGCTCGGCCGCACCGTGCACGACCTGGCCAGCTCGGGGATGCTGCCGCCGCTGCCCGGAGTGACGATCGTCCCCGCCGTCGGCGGCCAGGCCGAGCCGCAGTCCTGGTTCCAGACCAACGAGATCACCCGGATGGCCGCCGCCGCGACCGGCGCCCGCTCCAGCTTCCTCTTCGCGCAGGCCCTGCCCAGCCCGGCGATGCGCTCCGGCCTCGAGGCCGACCCCGCGTTCCTCCAGGTGATGGACCTCTGGAGCAGCGCCAAGGGCGCCCTGCTCGGCATCGGCGCCCCGACCGCCACCCGCCACGAGCTCTCCTCCGGCCTGCCCAGCGACCGGCACCTCTTCGACGAGGCCGCCGGCGACGTCTGCCTCAACTTCTTCCGCGCCGACGGCTCGGCCGTCGAGTTCCCCGGCAGCGAGCGCATGGTCCGCGTCTCCCGCGCCGACCTCGCCGCCCTCCCCCACGCGGTCGGCGTGGCCGTCGGCGTCGACAAGGCCCCGAGCATCCTCGGCGCGGTCCGCGGCGCGCTGATCAACGCGCTGGTCACCGACGCGGTGACGGCCCGCGCGGTCCTCGCGGCGGTCTGACGCCGGCCGCGGGCGGCGGTCAGGCCAGCGTCGTGGGCTCCAGCGTCACGGGGTAGGACAGCGGCGGGAGGTCGACCGCGGTCGGGCAGAAGGACGTCGAGCCGAGATCGACCTGCGTGGTTCCCGGAGCGCCGGGGACCGCGAGCACCATGACGGTCGCGGCCGTCGGCGCGCACGAGCCGGTGGTGTCGGTGAGGAACGTGAGGTAGGCGTGCCCGCCCGGCTCGACCGTGACCGGCTCCCCCGAGAACTGCTCGCCGGAACCCGCCTGGACCACGGTGTCCACCGGGGCGCCGGCGTCGTCGAGGAAGGTCGCCTCCGGAGTGCCCTGCAGCACGCAGGCGCCGGTGCCCGCGTCGGTCAGCTCCACGATCACCGTCACCGTGTCCTGCACCTCGAAGGTGGACGTGGCGGCGAGCGCGCACGCCTCGGCGACCGCCGAGGGCGTGGTCGTCGCGCTCGCGGTGCCGCCCGGAACGGGGCCGGCGGACGCGGTGCCGGCGGACGCAGTGCCGCTGGCAGCGGTGCCGTCCGGAGCGGTTCCGTCCGCATTCGGCGCCGTGCAGCCCGCGATGCCGACGGCGAGGAGGACGGCCACCCCGCCGAGAGCGCACGCACGACCGGGCTTCATCGCGGACCTCGCACGATCATCGGACGCTCCTTCGCAGCACGGCCCCGCCGGAGGCCGCTTCACCGTGCAGGCTCTCCGCGGGCCTCCTCCCAGTGTGCGCGCACGAAGGGAGGAGCGGTAGTGGCCCGCTGACGCAAAACGACAGATGGCGAATAGAGCGCCGGAAACCTACTGTGGAGGGGCGGTCGAGGAGTGGGGGCTCCGGTGACGCCGCGGGTGGACCGACGCGGACGTCGGTGCCGAGGTGCTCTCGGCCGCATCGGGGGACTGCGGCCGGGAGCACCAGCCCTCGCCCCCGGGGATCGACCCGTGGGCCCGCTCCGCCCTACGCTTCGACGATGACACGCACTGACGCGCCGGGTCGTCCTCGCAACACGGTCGGACTGATCGGCTTCCTGCTCGCGGTCCTCCAGACGCTGACGCAGATCCTGCTCGCCGGGGTCACCACCGCGCTACCGGTGCTCGCCTACGGCAACGGCATCGACGCGACGAGCATCGGCGCGCTGTTCACGGGCATCGCCCTCGTTCAGCTGCTCCTCGCCGCCACCACCACCGGGCTCGGCGTCGCCGGCGTGGTCCAGCAGGGACGCCCGCGGATCCTCGCCGCGATCGCCCTGGGTGTCGGGGCGCACGGCGTCCTCGTGGGCCTGGCGACGCTGATCCTGCCCCCGCTGGTCGGACTCGTCCTGCAGTGATCGCGCAGCGGTCTCCGACGGCCGCCGCGTCACCGGCCCGCCGGAGGACGACCGCCCCGCGTCGCCCCCGGTCGTCCGATTCCGGACATGACCGCTAGATGTAGTTCCCCGTGAGGTTGTGGACGCGTTCTGCGGGGGTTGATCCGCCGATTCCGGTGTGGGGTCGGTGGTGATTGTAGTGATGGAGCCAAGCG
>NZ_RJKO01000015.1:0-14296 GCF_003751825.1 Rathayibacter sp. PhB186
GGCTCCATCACTACAATCACCACCGACCCCACACCGGAATCGGCGGATCAACCCCCGCAGAACGCGTCCACAACCTCACGGGGAACTACAGCTAGCCGCTCCGCCGCGCTGTCCAGCACCTCGAAGCGCTTGCAGAACGCGAATCGCACCAGCGAGCGGTAGGCGTCCGCGTCCTCGGTGCTGCAGAACGCCGAGACCGGCACCGCCACCACCCCGGCGAGACCGGGCAGCGCCCGGCAGAAGGCGACCCCGTCGTCCCAGCCGAGCGGAGCCGCGTCCGCGACGACGAAGTACGACCCCGCCGACGGCGACACCGTGAAGCCGGCCGCCGCGAGCCCGGCGGAGAGCACGTCGCGCTTGCGCTCCAGGGTCGCCGCGATGCCGGTGAAGAACGCGTCGGGCAGCCCGAGGCCGACGGCGACCGCGCCCTGGAACGGCGACCCGCTGACGTAGGTGAGGAACTGCTTCACCGCGAGCACCGCGGTGATCAGCGCGCGCGGCCCGGTGATCCAGCCGATCTTCCAGCCGGTGGTGCTGAAGGTCTTGCCCGCGGAGGAGACGGTGAGCGTGCGCTCCCGGGCGCCGGGCAGCGTCGCGATCGGCACGTGGCCGCCGTCGAAGCGCAGGTGCTCGTAGACCTCGTCGGTGACGATCAGCGCGTCGTGCCGGTGTGCGAGCCGCACGATCAGCTCCCGGGTCTCGGCGGGCAGCACCGAGCCGGTCGGGTTGTGCGGGTCGTTGACCAGGATGACCCGGGTCCGGTCGGTGACGGCGGCCGCCAGCTCCTCGTGGTCGACGCGGAGGTCCGTCCCCCGCAGCGGGACCGTGCGGTGTACGCCGCCGGCCAGGGCGATCAGCGCGCCGTAGGCGTCGTAGTGCGGAGTGAAGGTGACGACCTCGTCGCCGGGCTCGAGGAGCGCGAGCAGTGTCGCCGCCAGCGCCTCCGTGGCGCCGGTGGTGACCAGCACCTCTCCGTCCGGGTCGACGGCGAGGTCGTAGAACCGCCGCTGGTGCGCCGAGACGGCCTCGCGGAGCACCGGGAAGCCCGGCCCCGGCGGGTACTGGTTGAGGCCCGCGGAGATGGCCGCGCGCGCCGCCTCGAGCACCTCCTGCGGCCCGTCCTCGTCCGGGAAGCCCTGACCGAGGTTGATCGCCCCGGTCCGCGCGGCGAGGGCGCTCATCTCGCTGAAGACGGTGGCGGCGACCTCGCCGCTCGGGCCGAGAAGACCGGCGCCGGCGGCGGCGCGGGTCCAGGATCCGTGGATGCTCACCCCGCCAGTCTGGCGGCTGGGGCCCCGCGGGCGCACCGGCGGGCATTGGCGTGCCGCTCGCAGGCGCGTCATAAGGAACGCACAGGTTCCCTGGTCAAGCTATCCCCGCTTGGAAGGAGCACCACCCATGACCGAGAGTCACGACGGTCCTCGTCAGCCGGAGGATCCCCGCACGCCGGAGGATCGCCGCCACGAGGCGAACCAGCCCATCTCCGGCGAGCACACCCCCGGACAGCCCACGTACCCCTCGGGCACCGGAGTGCCGTCGTCGTCCACCGGGCCCACCGAGCCCCTCCCGTCCTACACGTCGAACTCGGCGGAGGGGAACCAGGCCCAGCCGGTCCCGCCGACCCCGCGCTACGGCCAGTTCGCCCCTCCCGCCGCGCACACCGTGCAGAGCACCGAGCAGCCGCCCATCGGCGAGCAGGGCTCGTTCGGCGGCGGCCAGCCTCCGGTCGCGCCCACCGCGACCAAGCGCCGCGCCGGTGTCGGCGTCGTCGCGGCCCTCGCCATCGGCGCGGTCGTCGGCGGAGTCGCCGGGGCCGGCGTCTTCGGCCTCTGGTCCGCCTCGAACGGAGCCGGCACCCGCGTCGTCTCCTCGAGCGGCTCGCAGACGATCACGGTGAACAACGCCGAGGACGCGACCACCGCGACCGCCGTCGCCGCGAAGGCCACCCCGAGCGTCGTCACGATCGCCGTCGCCGGCAGCTCCTCGTCCGGCACCGGCTCGGGCATCGTGCTCTCGAAGGACGGCTACGTCCTCACCAACACCCACGTCGTCACCCTCGACGGCCAGATCTCGGACGGCGCGGTCACCGTGACCACGCAGGACGGCCGCATCTTCACCGCGACCATCGTCGGCACCGACCCCACACTCGATCTCGCGGTGATCAAGCTGGCCGACGCGACCGACCTGGTCCCGATGACCTTCGCCGACTCGACCGAGGTCAACGTCGGCGACACCGCCGTCGCGATCGGCGCGCCGCTGGGCCTCTCCGGCACCGTCACCGACGGCATCGTGAGCGCGCTCAACCGGAGCATCCAGGTCGCCTCCTCCGCCGCCCCCGACGACTCGGGCGACAGCTCGAGCGGCAGCACCGAGAGCCCGTTCAACTTCGACATCCCCGGCCAGACCCAGCAGACGCCGGCCACGAGCACCATCTCGCTGCCCGTCATCCAGACGGACGCGGCGATCAACCCCGGCAACTCGGGCGGCGCGCTGCTCGACAGCGACGGCGAGCTGATCGGCGTCAACGTGGCGATCGCGAGCGCGGGGCAGTCCTCGAGCTCGAGCGGGCAGTCCGGCAACATCGGCGTCGGCTTCGCGATCCCGAGTGCCATCGCCGAGCGCGTCGCGAAGGAGATCATCGCGAACGGCTCCGCCACGCACGGCCTGCTCGGCGCGAGCGTCTCGGACTCCACCCAGGACGTCCTCGGCGCGAAGATCCAGGAGGTGACCAGCGGCGGTGCCGCGCAGGCCGCCGGCCTGGCCGCGGGCGACATCGTCACCGGAGTGGCCGGGACGCCGATCACGAGCGCCTCGGACCTCACCGCCCAGGTGCGCGCGCAGGCCGCGAACGCCGACGTGAAGCTGACCTACGTGCGCAGCGGCAAGACCTTCGAGGTCGACGTCACGCTCGGCACCATGGCCACCAGCTGACTTCTTCCGCAGTGAGCGGCAGCCCCCGGGGATCCGTCCCCGGGGGCTGCTCCGCGTCCGCGGGGCGGTGCGCGACCCGCTGGTAGTGTGGGGCGCCCGCGTCCGGCCAGGACGCCCGGCCCCGCCTCACGAACTGGACCCATGCAGCCCGAGACCCCGACGGACGACCTCCCCGATCTGCCCGGCGTCTCCTACGTGATGCCCGTGCTCAACGAGGTCACCCACGTGCGGGCGGCGGTCGACTCCCTGCTGGCTCAGGACTACACCGGGCCCTTCGACGTCGTCCTCGCGCTCGCGCCCAGCATCGACGGCACCGAGCGGCTCGTCGCCGAGCTCAGCGCGGCCGACGAGCGGATCCGCGTCGTGGCCAATGCCGTCGGCTCGACTCCCGCCGGGCTGAACGCCGCGATCCGCGCCTCGGGGCACCCCGTCGTCGTCCGCGTCGACGCGCACTCCGTCCTCCCGCCGGACTACGCGCGGATCGCCGTCGAGGCGCTGCAGCGCTCGGGCGCCGCGAACGTCGGCGGAGTGATGGCGGCCGAGGGGCTGACGCCGTTCCAGCGCGCCGTCGCCCGGGCGTACGGCTCGCGGATCGGCCTCGGCGGCACGCCGCACCACGTCGGCGGCGAGGAGGGCCCGGCCGACACCGTGTACCTCGGCGTCTTCCGCCGCTCCGCCCTCGAGCGCGCCGGGCTCTTCGACGAGCGCTTCAAGCGCGGCCAGGACTGGGAGCTCAACCGCCGGCTGCGCGAGGCGGGCGGCCTCGTCTGGTTCACCCCGCGGCTCACCGTCACCTACCGGCCCCGGCCGTCGATGCGGGCGCTGCTGCGGCAGTTCCTCTCCACCGGGATGTGGCGGGGCGAGCTGACGCGGCTGTTCCCGGCCTCGCGGTCCCTCCGCTACTTCGCACCCCCCGTCCTCGTGGCGCTGCTCGCCCTCGGCCTGCTCGCCGGGGTCGCCGGAGCGCTGCAGGCGCTGCTCGGCGCCGCGCCCTGGCTGCTGATCGGCCTCGTCGTCCCGGTCGGCTACGTCGCCCTCGTGGCGGCGGCCACGATCGCCGTCGCCCGCGTCGACGGACCGCGCGCCATGCTGTGGTTCCTCGTCGTGATCCCCGCCATCCACGTGGCCTGGGGCACCGGATTCGTGCTCGGCTTCGCGGGCCTCACCAGCAACATCGCGGCGCACCGCCACCACCCCGCGGCCGACTCCGCCGCCGACTCCGCGAGGGACGCATGACCAGGACCGCCAGACCGCGATCGATCGCCGAGCTCCGCGCGGTCGCCCAGCCGCCCGAGGTCCGCGGGCGGCGCAACGCCGAGCACTGGACGGCCTCGCTCTACCTGCGGCGCTTCTCGCCGTACCTGACCATGCAGCTGCTGCGCACCTCGATCTCGGCCAACGGCGTGACCGGGCTGATGATCCTCGTGGGCTGGAGCGCGGCCGCAGCGCTGCTGATCCCCGGGATCGCCGGCGCCGCCCTCGCGCTGATCCTCGGCCAGCTGCAGATGCTCGTCGACTGCTGCGACGGCGAGGTCGCGCGCTGGCGCCGCACCTCGTCGCCCGCCGGTGTCTTCCTCGACAAGGTCGGTCACTACACGACGGAGTCGCTGATCCCGATCGCGCTCGGACTGCGCGCCGCCGGTATCCCCTTCGACGCTCCGGAGGACTTCCTCTGGACCTCGATCGGCCTCGCGCTCGCGCTCGTGATCGTGCTGAACAAGGCGCTCAACGACATGGTGCACGTCGCCCGGGCGAACGCCGGACTGACGAAGCTCGCCGACACGAAGGGGGAGGCGACGCCGTCCTCCTCCGCTCTCGCGCGCCTGCGCCGTGCCGCGCGGTTCCTGCCGTTCCACCGGCTGTACCACTCGGTCGAGCTGACCATGCTGGCCTTCGCCGCGAGCCTGGTCGGGCTGGTCGTCGGCGCCGGAACGGCCGACCGGGTGCTGGTGTCGGCGCTGCTGCCGCTCGCGCTCCTCGCGCTCGTCGGCCACTTCGTCGCGATCATGGCGTCCAAGCGTGTCCGTTCCTGAGCCGGGCGGGCTGCCGCGCGTCGGCGTCGTCGTCCTGACCCAGGGCACGCGCCCCGACGACCTCGCGGCCGGGCTCGCGAGCGTCCTCGCTCAGGAGGGCGTCGAGCTCGACGTCGTCTGCGTCGGCAACGGCTGGACGCCCGAGGGACTGCCCGAGGGCGTCCGAGCGCTCGCTCTCCCGGAGAACCTCGGCATCCCGGCCGGTCGCAACGCCGGCGTGCCGGCCGTCGCGGGGGAGTACCTGTTCTTCCTCGACGACGACGCGCGCGTGCCGTCGCCGAGCTTCCTCCGCGACGCGATCGCGCTGCTCGCCTCGCCGCGCCGGATCGGCATGGTGCAACCGCGGGTCGACAGCATCGACGGCACGCCCGCGCCCCGGCGCTGGACCCCGCGCATCCTCAAGGGCGACCCGCGCCGCTCCGGACCCGTCTTCTCGGTCTGGGAGGGCGCGGTGGTGCTGCGCCGCGACGTCTTCGAGCGGACCGGCGGCTGGGCCGCTCCCTTCTTCTACGCGCACGAGGGCATCGAGCTGGCCTGGCGGGTCTGGGACACCGGGCGCAGCACCTGGTACGCGGGCGAGCTCGTCGCCCAGCACCCGGTGATCCAGCCGACCCGGCACGCCGACTACTACCGGCTGAACGCTCGCAACCGGGTGTGGCTCGCCCGCCGCTCGCTGCCGGCTCCGCTCGCGCTCGCCTACGTCGGCTCGTGGACCGTGATCCAGTGCCTGCGCTGGCGGAACGACCGTCCGGCGCTCCGGGCCTGGTTCGCCGGCTGGCGCGAGGGCTGGACCGCCGACCCCGGGGAGCGCCGCATTCTGGCAGGCCGGACGCTGCTGCGCATGACGGTCGCCGGGCGTCCCCCGATCGTCTAGCATCGGGGAATCCGCCCCCCGCCGGGCGGACGCCCCTCGGAAGGACGACGGTGTTCGATTCGACGCAACTCCCCTCGACAGCTCTGCCCGGTGCAGTGCTGGCCGAGCCGGTGCCCACCCCCGACGACCTGATCGCGGACGTGCGCTCCCGCGTGGACGCCCTCGGCGGACCGGTCGCCGATCCCGAGTTCCAGTCGCGCCTGGACGCCCGCCTCCCGCGGCTGGTCGACCTGCTCGCCGCGGTCTACGCGCATCGCGACGACCTCGTCGAGCAGATCGTCGCCCTGGTCGAGCTCGCCGCGACCTCCTGGCAGGAGCGCCCGGAGGATCTGCGCGCGCTCGATCGTGCCCGCGGGCAGCACCCGGACTGGTTCCTCTCCAACAAGGCCCTCGGCGGAGTCTGCTACGTCGACCGCTTCGCCGGCGACCTCGCGGGGCTGCGCGCCGAGATTCCCTACTTCCGCCAGATCGGGCTCAACTACCTGCACCTGATGCCGGTCTTCGACGCTCCGGAGGGGGAGTCGGACGGCGGCTACGCGGTGTCCAGCTACCGCCGCGTGCGCCCGGACCTCGGCGACATGGACGACCTGCGCCTGCTCGCGGCCGAGCTGCGCGAGCACGGCATCGCGCTGGTCGTCGACTTCGTCTTCAACCACACCTCGAACGAGCACGAGTGGGCGCGGAAGGCGCTCGCGGGCGAGCAGCGCTACGAGGACTACTACTGGATCTACCCCGACCGCGAGCAGCCGGACGCCTTCGAGCGCACCACCCGCGAGATCTTCCCCGACGACCACCCCGGCTCCTTCGTGCAGCTCGAGGACGGCCGCTGGGTGTGGGCGACCTTCCACCGCTACCAGTGGGACCTCAACTACTCGAACCCCGAGGTCTTCCGCGCGATGGCCGGCGAGATGCTCTTCCTCGCCAACCAGGGCGTCGACGCGCTGCGGATGGACGCGGTCGCCTTCATCTGGAAGGAGCTCGGCACCACCTGCGAGTCGCAGCCCGAGGCGCACGTGCTGCTGCGCGCGTTCAACGAGGTCTGCCGGCTCGCGGCGCCGTCGCTGCTGTTCAAGTCCGAGGCGATCGTGCACCCCGACGAGGTGATCGAGTACATCGACCTCGAGGAGTGCCAGCTCTCCTACAACCCGCTGCAGATGGCGCTGACCTGGGAGGCGCTCGCGACCCGCGACGTCCGGCTGCTCGCCCAGGCGCTCGAGCGGCGGCACGCGCTGCCGGCCGGAACGGCGTGGGTCAACTACGTCCGCGGGCACGACGACATCGGCTGGACCTTCGCCGACGAGGACGCCGCCGAGCTCGGCATCGACGCGGCCGGGCACCGGCGCTTCCTCAACGACTTCTACACCGACCGATTCGAGGGGACGTTCGCGCGCGGCGTGCCGTTCCAGGAGAACCCGCGCACGGGCGACCGGCGCGTGTCCGGGACGACGGCCTCGCTCGCGGGCGTCGAGGCGGGCGACCCCTACGGGATCGACCGGGTGCTGCTCGCGCACTCCATCGCCCTCAGCACCGGCGGTCTGCCGCTGCTCTACCTCGGCGACGAGGTGGGACAGCTGAACGACCACGGCTACCTGGACGACCCGAGCACCGCGGGCGACTCCCGCTGGGTGAACCGCCCGCGGCGGCCCGCGGAGCGCTACGCCGAGCGCGAGACCCCCGGCGCCGACGCGGCCGAGATCTTCGGCGGGCTCCTGCACCTGATCGCGATCCGCAAGCGGACGGACCTCTTCGCGGGCAACGCGCTCACGGTCTTCGACGCGGTCAACGACCACGTGCTCGGCTACCAGCGCCCCGGCGACGGCGAGGCCGTGCTCGTCCTGGCCAACGTCTCCGACGAGGCGCAGGAGGTCGCGCCGGAGCGCTTCGGCGGCTTCGCCCCCGAGGCGGTCGACCTTGTCACCGAGATCGCCGTCGACCTCCGCGAGGGCTTCCGCCTCGCCCCCCTGCAGTTCGTCTGGCTGCGCGTGACCCCGGCCCCTCACCTGCAGGTCGAGTAGCCCCGAAGGGGCCCATCACATGCTGGTCGAGTAGCCCCGGAGGGGCGTATCGAGACCCGGCGTCCCCCAGCACGCGGTGCCATCCATGCTGGTCGAGTAGCCCCGGAGGGGCGTATCGAGACCCACCGTCGCACGGACGCCGGTCTGCAGAGCCGACCTTCAGGCCGCGGTGGATCTCGATACGCCCGCTGCGCGGGCTACTCGATCAGCATGGTGGACACCGCTCCGGCTGCTCGATCAGCATGCTCAAACCCGGCTTGTACCCTGGTCCGATGACACCCGCACCCCGCGCCGTCCTCTCCCGCCTGCTCCGGGACGCGACGCTGGCGCGCGGAGTGGCCGGCGACCTGCTGACCGCGCGGCGGGCCCGCCGCGACGTCGCCCGCGAGCTCGCGGACCGCGCGCCGCTGACACCCGGCGTCTTCGAGATCGGCGTCTACTTCGCCGACGGCGACATCAACCTCTACCAGCTGCGCCAGTGGTACGCGCCGCTGCAGGAGCTAGCGAAGACCCATCCGGTCGTCCTCCTCTCCCGGAACGCCACCGCCACCCGGGCGCTGCTGCGCGAGAGCCCGATCCCGGTCGCGCACGTGCGCTCCGTCGCCGACCTCGAGACCGCCATCGACGAGCAGCCGCTGCGGATCGTCCTCTACGTCAACCAGAACGCGCGCAACTTCCAGATGATGCGCTACGGGCGCCGCTGGCACGTCTTCGTCAACCATGGCGAGAGCGACAAGATGTACATGACGACCAACCAGTTCAAGGCGTACGACTACAGCTTCATCGCCGGCGACGCCGCGCTCGCGCGCCTGCGCCGCGTGCTCTGGGACTTCGACTTCGACAAGCGCGCCCTCGCCATCGGCCGCCCGCAGGCCGACCACGTCTCCGGCCGCACCCCGTACCCCGCGGACGGGCGCCGCGTCGTCCTCTACGCGCCCACCTGGGAGGGCGACCGCCCCGCCGCCGGCTACGGCTCGATCCGCACCCACGGCGTCGCGCTCACCCGCGCCCTGGTGGCCGACCCCGGCTACCGCCTGGTCTACCGGCCGCACCCGCGCAGCGGCGCCGTGGACCCGGCCTACGGGGCGGCTGACCGCGAGATCGTCGCGCTGATCGCGGCGGCGAACGCGGCGGATCCGGCGGCCCGGCACGTGCACGACACCTCCGCCGAGCTCGGCTGGCAGCTCACCGCCGACATCGCGGTGCTGGACGTCTCGGCCATGGTCTACGACCGGCTCGCGACCGGCCGCCCGCTGCTGGTCACCCGGCCGATCAGCCCGGCGGCCGAGGTCGACGAGTCCGGCTACCTCGGCGATGCGGAGTGGCTGCGCGCCGAGGACGCCGCCGCGATCGTCGCCCGGCTCGAGAGCGTCGAGCACGACGAGGCGGCGGTCGAGCGCCTCGAGCGCTGGGTCGCCCACTACTTCGGCGACACGAGCCCCGGAGCCGCGACCGCCCGCTTCCACGCGGCGATCGAGCAGCTGCTCGCCGAGTGGGACCGGCACGCCGAGCTGCACCGCGACGACGCCGCCGTCGACGAGCACGATCCCGAGCACTGAGCGGGCCGCCGGCCGTGCGGCCGGCCACCCCTCCCGCGCGCGTCCGTCAAGCCTTCTCCCGCGGCGCGGGCGGCCGTCCGCGCCCCGCTACGCTCGACGCATGATCACCCCGCGCGCCTTCGCCCGCTCCCGCCGGCGTGCCGCCGCGCCGGCCCAGCCCGTCGTCGAACCCGACATCGTGGTGTCGAGCGACCCGGAGCGACCGCAGTTCACCATCCGCTCGTTCCGGATCGGCCTGTTCGGCGGTCTCGGCGTGCTCGTCGCCCTCGTGGTCGGCGGGCTCGTCGTCTCGCTGAGCACGGTGCTCACCTATGTCTTCGTCGCGCTGTTCTTCGCCCTCGGCCTCGACCCGCTCGTCTCCTGGCTGGAGAGCAAGAGGATCCCGCGCGCGCTGGCGATCACGATCGTGCTGGCCTCGGTGCTGCTGATCTTCGCCGGGCTGCTCCTCTACATCATCCCGATCCTGATCGAGCAGCTCACCATCTTCGTGACGAGCGCTCCCCGGATCGTCTCCGACATCGCCTCGCAGCCGTGGGTGCTCGACCTGGAGCGGCAGCTCAGCGGCGTCGTCGACGTCGACTCGCTCATCGGCAACGTGCAGAGCTTCATCGGCAACCCGAACAACCTGCTCTCGCTCGGCGGCGGCATCCTCGCGGTCGGCAGCGGCATCGCGAGCGGCGTGACCGGCGCGATCATCGTGCTGATCCTCACCCTCTACTTCCTCGCCTCGCTGCGCTCGATGAAGTCGGTCGCCTACCGCTTCGCGCCCGCCTCCCACCGCCCGAAGGCGCGCGAGGTCGGCGAGGAGATCACCGGCGCGGTGGGCCGCTACGTCGTGGGCCAGGTCTCGCTCGCGGCGGTCAACGGCGTGCTGACCTTCATCCTGCTGCTGATCATCGGCGGCCCGGTGCCGGCGCTGCTGGCCTGCGTGGCCTTCCTCGGCTCGCTGATCCCGCTCGTCGGTACGATCTCGGGCGCCGTCATCATCTCGCTCGCCTGCCTGCTCGCCTCGCCGGTGACAGCGCTCGTCGCGGCGATCTACTACCTCGTCTACATGCAGGTCGAGGCGTACGTCCTCAGCCCGCGGATCATGAACCGCGCCGTGTCCGTGCCCGGCGCCGTCGTCGTCATCGCGGCGGTCGCGGGCGGCACGCTCGCGGGTGTGCTGGGGGCCCTCGTGGCGATCCCCGTGGCGGCGTCGGTGATCATCGTGGTGCAGAAGGTCGTGTTCCCGAGGCAGGACACGAAGTAGGGTCCACTTCGGCGCGTCGCTTCGCGACGGTGCACGTGCGGCCGGGGCGGCGCGTCACTGCGTGACGGCGCGGGTGCGGTACCTCGCCACGGCTCCTTCCCGCGCGCCTGCGGCGCGCCCGCCAGACCCGAGCCAGGAGCCGCGACGAGGCACCGCACCCGCGCCTCGTGCTCGGCTGAGGGCTCCCGATGCTGGTCGAGCAGCCCCGGAGGGGCGTATCGAGACCCGCGGTCGTCAACCGGGAGGATCTGCAGACTCGTCTTCTGACTCGGGTGGATCTCGATACGCCCGCGGCGCGGGCTACTCGATCAGCATGACGGCGCCGCAGGCATGCTGGGCGAGTGGCCCCGCAGAGCCGCAACCATGCCGGTCGAGCAGCCCCGGAGGGGCGTATCGAGACCCGCCGTCCTCAGCGGGGCGGGTCTGCAGGCTCGTCCTCCCAGGACGGTGCGGGATCAGCGGAAGGGCGGCACCGTGCTGTCGACCGTGCTGGTGAAGGCGTTCACGGACGCGGGCAGCTCGGGAGCGGAGCCGGGGGCCGGCGCCGCGGGGAGGGTGCGGGTGACCAGGGGGACGGTGCCCGCCCAGACGCCGGGGGTCTGGGCGTCGTCGTCGGAGGGGCCGGCGGCGCGGATCTTGAGGCTCGCCTCGGCGAGGGGCAGGCGGAGGACGAGGGTGGCGGCGATCTCGCGGGCGGTGCTCGGGCGGGTCTCGGCGGGGCGGCCGGGCAGGAAGCGCTCGGTGAGCAGATCGAGGGCACGGGCCTTGCTGGGGCCTTCGACGGGCTCGGCTCGACCGAGGATCATCGCGGAGCGGTAGTTCATCGAGCTGTCGAAGGCGGAGCGGGCGACGACGAGGCCGTCGACGAGGGTCACGGCGACGGTGAGCAGCGAGCCGCGCGCGGCCTCGCGCAGGAGGCCGCCGCCGCTGGAGCCGTGCAGGAGGAGGTCGTCGCCGTCGCGGGCGAAGAGGATCGGCAGCACGATCGCGGCCCCCTCGCGAACGACGGCGACGTGCGCGATCAGCGCTTCGTCGAGCAGGGCGTCCAGGGCGCCGCGGTCGAGGACCTGGCGGTCGCGGAGCCGGGTGACGCGGGTGCGGTCGGTGGTGTCGAGGGTGTCCATGGTCCGAGGATCGCGTCTGCACTGGATCTGCGAGAATGCCAGGGAGCCACGGGTCGAGTGGTCCAGAACGGGGGAGTCCATGGCGTCCGGTGATCTCGAGGTGCCGCTGCTGCTGCGGGCGCCGGAGCGCGGAGCGGTCCGCTCCGGGCTGGCCGAGGCGCTGCGGGCGGCGGTGCTCGACGGGCGCTACGGGGCCGGCGACGCCATCCCGTCCAGCCGAGTGCTGGCGCAGCAGCTCGGGGTCTCGCGCGGGTCGGTCGTCGCCGCGGTGGACCAGCTGGTCGGCGAGGGCTACCTCGTGGCGCACCCGCGCGCAGCGGTGACGGTGGCAGCCGACGGGGTGGTCGTGCCGATCCGGTCCCGGGTCGAGCGGGCGGAGCCGGCGGTGATGCCGGCGACGGTCCGGCTGGATCTGCGGCCGGGGCGCCCGGACACGCGTGATCTCGACGGGCCGGAGTGGCGAGCCGCCTGGCGGCCGGCGCTCTCGGCTCCGCCCTCGGAGCTGCCGTCGGCAGTGGGGCACGCGGGTCTGCGGAGGCGGATCGCCGAGCAGCTGCGGCGCTCGCGCGGGATCGACGTCGAGGCGGAGGACGTCCTCGTGACGAGCGGGACCGCGGACGCCGTCGCTCTGCTGGTGCGGGCGGCCGCCGCCGCGCTCGGCCGTCCGGTGCGGGTCGCGGTCGAGGACCCGGGCTACCCGGCGGTGCGGCGGCGGCTGCGCGCGGAAGGCCACGAGGTCGTCGGGGTACCGGTCGACGCGGACGGCATCGACCTGGACGCGCTCGCGACGAGCGGCGCGGACGTCGTGGTCGTCACTCCGTCGCATCAGTATCCGACCGGAGGGCGCCTGGCGCTCGCGGCCCGGCTCGAGCTGGTGCGCCGCGCGGCGACGGAGCGGCTGCTGGTGATCGAGGACGACTACGACAGCGAGTTCCGCTACGTCGGCGCACCGCTGCC
The DNA here is from genome assembly GCF_003751825.1 of Rathayibacter sp. PhB186. Classification (NCBI taxonomy): domain Bacteria; kingdom Bacillati; phylum Actinomycetota; class Actinomycetes; order Micrococcales; family Microbacteriaceae; genus Rathayibacter; species Rathayibacter sp. PhB186. Next base: position 12,746 of record NZ_RJKO01000015.1, read on the forward strand.
GGCGCTCGCGTCGCTCGACGGCGGCGGGGGAGTGGCGCACGTCGGCTCGTTCTCGAAGACCGTGTCGCCGTGGCTGCGGGTGGCGTACCTGGCGCTGCCGCCGTCGTCGTGGCTGCACGGGGCGGTGCGGGAGGTCGACGCCGAGCGCGACGCCTCCGTCTCGGGCCCGACGCAGGAGGCGCTCGCCGCCTTCATGGCGGGCGGCGGCTTCCGGCGGCACCTCACCCGCTCGCGGCGCCGCTACGCGCACCGTCGCGGGCTGGTCCGCGACTTCTCCGAGGCGATCGACTGGGGCTCGGCGCGCGGACTCGACGGCGGGCTGCACGTCGTGCTCGGGCTGCCCGCGCCGCTCACAGCGAGGGCGGTGGTGGCGGCGCTCACGGCGGAGGGGCTCCTCGTCGCTCCGCTCGACGACTACGCCCTGGCCGACCGCGCGGAGGAGGAGGCGCTGGTCCTCGGCTACGGCAGCGCGAGCGATCTCGAGCTGACCGCCGCGCTGAGCACGATCGACCGCACCGTCCGGGCACTGCTCGGCGGCGGTCCCGCCGTCCGTGGTATCCCTGGAGGATGACCGCCGACTCCGCCCTGCACATCACCGACGACGCCGACGCCGACGCGCTGCTCACCCGCGACCCGCTCGCCCTGCTGATCGGCATGCTGCTGGATCAGCAGGTGGCGATGGAGACGGCGTTCTCGGGGCCGCTGAAGCTCGAGCAGCGCCTGGCCGAGGAGGGGTCGTCCTTCGACGCGGCCGCGATCGCGGACTTCGACGAGGACCGGTTCTCGGAGCTGTCCCGGACGCCCCCGGCGATCCACCGCTACCCGGCGAACATGGCCGGCCGGGTGCAGACCCTCTGCCGCGCGATCGTCGACGACTGGGACGGCGACGCCTCGGCCATCTGGACCCGCGACGACCCCGACGGCCGCGAGGTGCTCGCTCGCCTCAAGGCACTGCCCGGATTCGGCGACCAGAAGGCCCGCATCTTCGTCGCCCTGCTCGGCAAGCGCCGCGGCTTCGAGGGCGCGGGCTGGCGCGAGGCCGCCGGCGCCTACGGCGAGGAGGACTCGTTCCGCTCGGTCGCCGACATCGTCTCGCCCGAGTCCCTCGCCAAGGTCCGCGCCACGAAGCAGGCGGCCAAGGCCGCCGCCAAGGCCAAGAAGTAGGACGCTCGCGCGGCTCGCACCTCATGCTGCGCGAAGCCGCTTCGCATCTCTGTGGTGTGAGGGAAAGGACGCGGCGGCGCCCCGTCATGCTGGTCGAGTAGCCCCGCAGGGGCGTATCGAGACCCACCATCACCAGCAGGACGGGTCTGCAGACTCGCCTTCCGACGACGGTGGATCTCGATACGCCCGCTGCGCGGGCTACTCGATCAGCATGGCTTTCCCCATACGAACCAGGTGATGTCTCCTCGGAGACCCGCGATCGCCTGGAGGCTGGATCTCGAAGCTTCTATTCGTCAAGGTCGGCAGAGGAGGGGGAAGAGTTCGCGGCAGAGGGCTCGTTTGAGGAGGCGGAGGATGTCTTTCTTGGTTTTGCCGTCGGCGAGGTGG
>NZ_RJKO01000016.1:0-3456 GCF_003751825.1 Rathayibacter sp. PhB186
TCGTGTCTTTGCGAACACGACCCGCGGTATGGAGCCCGTATTCTGGGAACCACAAAGTGGACGCAAGCAATCTCTGACCACTCCTACCAGCCTTTACAACGGTATGAGTGTAGTGATTATCAAGTTATCGGCTTATTAGTACCGGTCAGCTCCGACAGTCTTTAGTCCTGTCTTCCACATCCGGCCTATCAACCCAGTCGTCTGGCTGGGAGCCTCTCCCCCGAAGGGATGGAAATCTCATCTCGAAGCCGGCTTCCCGCTTAGATGCTTTCAGCGGTTATCCGTTCCGAACGTAGCTAATCAGCGGTGCTCCTGGCGGAACAACTGACACACCAGAGGTTCGTCCATCCCGGTCCTCTCGTACTAGGGATAGATCTTCTCAAATTTCCTGCGCGCGCAGCGGATAGGGACCGAACTGTCTCACGACGTTCTAAACCCAGCTCGCGTACCGCTTTAATGGGCGAACAGCCCAACCCTTGGGACCTACTCCAGCCCCAGGATGCGACGAGCCGACATCGAGGTGCCAAACCATGCCGTCGATATGGACTCTTGGGCAAGATCAGCCTGTTATCCCCGAGGTACCTTTTATCCGTTGAGCGACAGCGCTTCCACAAGCCACTGCCGGATCACTAGTCCCGACTTTCGTCCCTGCTCGACTTGTCAGTCTCACAGTCAAGCTCCCTTGTGCACTTACACTCGACACCTGATTGCCAACCAGGTTGAGGGAACCTTTGGGCGCCTCCGTTACTCTTTAGGAGGCAACCGCCCCAGTTAAACTACCCATCAGGCACTGTCCCTGAACCCGATTAGGGTCCGAAGTTAGATATCCAGAGTGACCAGAGTGGTATTTCAACAATGACTCCACGAACACTAGCGTGCCCGCTTCACAGTCTCCCACCTATCCTACACAAGCCACACCGAACACCAATACCAAACTATAGTAAAGGTCACGGGGTCTTTCCGTCCTGCTGCGCGTAACGAGCATCTTTACTCGTAATGCAATTTCGCCGAGTTCGCGGTTGAGACAGCTGGGAAGTCGTTACGCCATTCGTGCAGGTCGGAACTTACCCGACAAGGAATTTCGCTACCTTAGGATGGTTATAGTTACCACCGCCGTTTACTGGGGCTTAAATTCTCAGCTTCGCCTTGCGGCTAACCGTTCCTCTTAACCTTCCAGCACCGGGCAGGCGTCAGTCCGTATACATCGTCTTGCGACTTAGCACGGACCTGTGTTTTTAGTAAACAGTCGCTTCCCACTGGTCTCTGCGGCCATCGAACGCTCCCGGAGCAAGTCCGTTCACGCCTCAGGCCCCCCTTCTCCCGAAGTTACGGGGGCATTTTGCCGAGTTCCTTAACCACGATTCTCTCGATCTCCTTAGTATTCTCTACCTGACCACCTGAGTCGGTTTGGGGTACGGGCAGCTAGAACCTCGCGTCGATGCTTTTCTTGGCAGCATAGGATCACCGATTTCGACTTGCGTCTACCCATCAGATCTCAGGCTATATGAACGACGGATTTGCCTATCGTTCGCCCTACATCCTTAGACCGGGACAACCATCGCCCGGCTCGGCTACCTTCCTGCGTCACACCTGTTAATACGCTAAACGCACCAGCACGGGGTCGTACGCTAGGCCCAACGCTTCACCCCGAAGGGATCCATCAAAGGGATTCAGATACTTAGCACTACTGGATTGTCTTGGGCGGTTCTTCGCCGGTACGGGAATATCAACCCGTTGTCCATCGACTACGCCTGTCGGCCTCGCCTTAGGTCCCGACTTACCCAGGGAAGATTAGCTTGACCCTGGAACCCTTGGTCTTCCGGAGGACGGGTTTCTCACCCGTCTTTCGCTACTCATGCCTGCATTCTCACTCGTGTGGCGTCCACGGCTGGTTCACACCGCCGCTTCACTCGCCACACGACGCTCTCCTACCCATCAACACGGCTGGACCACGAAGGCCTACCACTAATGTCAATGCCACAACTTCGGTGGCGTGCTTGAGCCCCGTTACATTGTCGGCGCGGAATCACTTGACCAGTGAGCTATTACGCACTCTTTCAAGGGTGGCTGCTTCTAAGCCAACCTCCTGGTTGTCTGTGCAACTCCACATCCTTTCCCACTTAGCACGCGCTTAGGGACCTTAGTTGGTGGTCTGGGTTGTTTCCCTCTCGACTATGAAGCTTATCCCCCACAGTCTCACTGCTGCGCTCTCACTTACCGGCATTCGGAGTTTGGCTGACGTCAGTAAGCTTTTGGGCCCCATCGGCCATCCAGTAGCTCTACCTCCGGCAAGAAACACGCAACGCTGCACCTAAATGCATTTCGGAGAGAACCAGCTATCACGAAGTTTGATTGGCCTTTCACCCCTATCCACAGCTCATCCCCTCCATTTTCAACTGAAGTGGGTTCGGTCCTCCACGACGTCTTACCGTCGCTTCAACCTGGCCATGGATAGATCACTTCGCTTCGGGTCTAGACCCTGCGACTGAATCGCCCTATTCGGACTCGCTTTCGCTACGGCTGCCCCACACGGGTTAACCTCGCCACAGAGCACTAACTCGCAGGCTCATTCTTCAAAAGGCACGCCGTCACCCCAACATGGGAGCTCCGACGGTTTGTAAGCAAACGGTTTCAGGTACTATTTCACTCCCCTCCCGGGGTACTTTTCACCTTTCCCTCACGGTACTTGTCCGCTATCGGTCATCTGGGAGTATTTAGGCTTATCAGGTGGTCCTGACAGATTCACACGGGATTTCTCGGGCCCCGTGCTACTTGGGATACTCTTCACGCCATAACACCATTTCGACTACGGGGCTCGCACCCGCTCTGGCCAGGCATTCAAACCTGTTCGTCTATGATGCGCTGTAACGTTCAGTGCTCGGCAGAACACAACGAAAAGTCCCACAACCCCGACCATGCAACCCCTGCCGGGTATCACACATGATTCGGTTTAGCCTCTTCCGCGTTCGCTCGCCACTACTGACGGAATCACTGTTGTTTTCTCTTCCTGTGGGTACTGAGATGTTTCACTTCCCCACGTTCCCTCTACCCGCCCTATATATTCAGGCGGGAGTCACCAGGTCACCACAAGGGGCCTGGCGGGGTTTCCCCATTCGGAAATCCTCGGATCACAGCTCGTTTATCAGCTCCCCGAGGCTTATCGCAGATTACGACGTCCTTCTTCGGCTCCAGATGCCAAGGCATTCACCGTTTGCTCTTAAAAACTTGAAAATCACATGAGTTTAAGAAACCACAACTCGAAAAGTTGCAGATCCAATGATTTGCAAGAACACAACCCGAAGGCTGCTCCTTGCGAATCTTGTCGACCCGAACAACCCGCAAAGGCTGCCCGAGTCTAAGATGCTCGCGTCCACTGTGTAGTTCTCAAAATACGGGCGGTATCCCTCCCCCACACACCCAGGCGTGGAAAAAGGATCCAGGAGAGTCGAGATCCAG
>NZ_RJKO01000016.1:3550-5296 GCF_003751825.1 Rathayibacter sp. PhB186
AAACGCATGGTGTCCAGATGCTCCTTAGAAAGGAGGTGATCCAGCCGCACCTTCCGGTACGGCTACCTTGTTACGACTTAGTCCTAATCACCGATCCCACCTTCGACAGCTCCCTCCTTGCGGTTAGGCCACTGGCTTCGGGTGTTACCGACTTTCATGACTTGACGGGCGGTGTGTACAAGGCCCGGGAACGTATTCACCGCAGCGTTGCTGATCTGCGATTACTAGCGACTCCGACTTCATGAGGTCGAGTTGCAGACCTCAATCCGAACTGAGACCGGCTTTTTGGGATTCGCTCCACCTTACGGTATCGCAGCCCTTTGTACCGGCCATTGTAGCATGCGTGAAGCCCAAGACATAAGGGGCATGATGATTTGACGTCATCCCCACCTTCCTCCGAGTTGACCCCGGCAGTCTCCTATGAGTTCCCACCATGACGTGCTGGCAACATAGAACGAGGGTTGCGCTCGTTGCGGGACTTAACCCAACATCTCACGACACGAGCTGACGACAACCATGCACCACCTGTATACCGACCTTGCGGGGCAACCATTTCTGGAAGTTTCCGGTATATGTCAAGCCTTGGTAAGGTTCTTCGCGTTGCATCGAATTAATCCGCATGCTCCGCCGCTTGTGCGGGCCCCCGTCAATTCCTTTGAGTTTTAGCCTTGCGGCCGTACTCCCCAGGCGGGGAACTTAATGCGTTAGCTGCGACACGGAGACCGTGGAAAGGTCCCCACATCTAGTTCCCAACGTTTACGGCGTGGACTACCAGGGTATCTAATCCTGTTCGCTCCCCACGCTTTCGCTCCTCAGCGTCAGTAACGGCCCAGAGAACTGCCTTCGCCATCGGTGTTCCTCCTGATATCTGCGCATTCCACCGCTACACCAGGAATTCCATTCTCCCCTACCGCACTCTAGTCTGCCCGTACCCACTGCAGGCCCGAGGTTGAGCCTCGGGTTTTCACAGCAGACGCGACAAACCGCCTACGAGCTCTTTACGCCCAATAATTCCGGACAACGCTTGCACCCTACGTATTACCGCGGCTGCTGGCACGTAGTTAGCCGGTGCTTTTTCTGCAGGTACCGTCAAGCCGAAGCCCTTCTTCCCTACTAAAAGAGGTTTACAACCCGAAGGCCGTCATCCCCCACGCGGCGTTGCTGCATCAGGCTTTCGCCCATTGTGCAATATTCCCCACTGCTGCCTCCCGTAGGAGTCTGGGCCGTGTCTCAGTCCCAGTGTGGCCGGTCACCCTCTCAGGCCGGCTACCCGTCGTCGGCTTGGTGAGCCATTACCTCACCAACTACCTGATAGGCCGCGAGTCCATCCTTGACCGAAAAACTTTCCACCCGCACCCGATGCCGGGGCAGGTCGTATCCGGTATTAGACGCCGTTTCCAGCGCTTATCCCAGAGTCAAGGGCAGGTTACTCACGTGTTACTCACCCGTTCGCCACTAATCCACCCAGCAAGCTGGGCTTCATCGTTCGACTTGCATGTGTTAAGCACGCCGCCAGCGTTCGTCCTGAGCCAGGATCAAACTCTCCGTAAAAAAATTACGAACACCAACCCCGAAAGGAAGGCACTCAAGTTTGACCTCTAGCAAATAAGACATCATTACTGACATCAATTTCCAAAGGAACCCAACCGGATCACAAGACCCGGACGGGGTTATAAATTTGGCATTGAACATAGTGCACGCTGTTGAGTTCTCAAGAATCGGACACATCCCGCCTCCACACCTGAA
>NZ_RJKO01000017.1:0-1087 GCF_003751825.1 Rathayibacter sp. PhB186
TGTAGTTCCTCGGGACGTTGTGAACGGGTGACGTAGAAGAAGACCTCCGGGACGATGTGGGTTACCACACACGCATCGTCACCGGAGGTCTTCGTGACTCACGCTAATGCCCCCTTCACGCCGACCGGCAGGGAACGTCTGGCTCGGCTGATCGTTATCGACGGCTGGCCGGTGCGCCGGGCGGCGGAGAGGTTCCAGTGCTCACCGGCGACTGCCGCGAAGTGGGCCGAGAGATACCGATCCGGTCTGCCGATGACCGACCGGTCGTCCCGGCCTGTGACCAGCCCGAACCGGCTTGCGACTCGCCTTGAGCGGCGCATCATCGGTCTGCGTTTCACGCGTGGTTGGGGTCCGCACAGGATCTCGTTCCACCTTGGAGTTCCTCGATCAACGGTCGGTCGGGTGCTCACCCGCTTCCGAATGCCGCTGCTCGCGCACCTGGACCGCGCCACCGGACTGCCAGTGCGACGACCCGTTCCCGTGCGTTACGAGAAGGCTCGGGCCGGCGAGCTGGTGCACATGGACATCAAGAAACTCGGTCGAATCCCTGACGGCGGCGGATGGCGAGCACACGGCCGAGGATCAGCGCAGGACCGCAGCTCCCACGTCGACAGAACCCGCGCCAAACGAGCCGGAGCGGCCGGCTCCCGCGGCTTCCGCTATCTGCACCACGTGGTCGATGACCACTCAAGACTCGCGTTCTCCGAGATCCTCGCCGACGAACGAACCGACACCGTCATCGAGTTCTGGCGCCGCGCGACCACGTTCTTCGCCCGTGCCGGCATCACCATCGAGCAGGTCATGACCGACAACGGCCCCGCCTACCGATCTCACGCCTTCAACGCCGAGCTCGGCACGATCCGCCACCGCTTCACCCGCCCCTACCGGCCCCAAACCAACGGCAAGGTCGAGCGCTTCAACCGCACCCTCGCCGCCGAATGGGCCTACGCCACCACCTACGACTCAGACGACGCCCGATCCGCCACCTACGCCGCTTGGCTCCATCACTACAATCACCACCGACCCCACACCGGAATCGGCGGATCAACCCCCGCAGAACGCGTCCACAACCTCACGGGGAACTACA